>NZ_CH672413.1:2546138-3314761 GCF_000152705.1 Janibacter sp. HTCC2649
CGAGCACCCGCGTCACGATCGAACCGATGGTGCGCCACGCACATCGCAGGAGCGTGGTCACCGCCGTGATCGACATCTGCGTGGCGGCCCAGGCCGCCATGTCTTCGAACGCCGTGGTGTGCCTGGCCCCGTGCCGAGCCCACGGCACCCACGCGACCACGACCCCATGCTCACGGCAGCTCACCCGAGGGATCCGTGCGTGGACAAACACGCGTCGACGATCCCAATCCAAGCCACGCCATCGCCGTTGCCGACCACGGTCATAGCGCGGACACCGCCGCCGGCAATGTGGACACCGCTGCCGCGACCCGAACCTCGTGCGTGCCCGAACGAGCACAACGCCCTCGACCAATTCGGCCCCATCGACGACCACCTCGGAGGGGGCGAACCCGCACACCTGACCGATTACCCTCGTACTGAGCACGCTGCCGCGATCCCTTCATTCTCGTTCCTAGACAGTCGAGAACTTAGGCCGCAGCAGCGTGCTCACTCACGTTTACGACCCACACCAACAGCAGGAGAGCCGAAATTGGGTGGGTGAGGCACGGCGGGACCTGCCAGCATGACCGGGTGAGAGTCCCGCGGGGTTCGTTCATCTGCGCCGTCGTGCTGGGCGTGGTCCTCGTCGCTGTCGGCGGGCGCTACGGCTACCACCGCGACGAGCTCTACTTCATCGAGGCCGGGCACCACCTCGCGTGGGGACAACCCGACCAGCCCGTCCTCGTCCCGACCCTCGCCGCGGTCTGGGACACGATCACCGGTGGTCACCTCTGGGCGTTCCGCATCCTTCCAGCGCTCGCAGCCGCCCTCACGACGATCGTCGCGGCGCTCACCTGTCGCGAGCTGGGCGGTAGCAGACGCCATCAGGTCGCAGCCTCCGTCCTCACCGCCGTCACCTCGATCGTCCCCGGCACCGGCCACCTGTTCTCGACGACGACCTTCGACCTCCTCGGCACGGCCACCACGATCTGGCTGCTCGTCCGCGCCCTGCGCGACCGGCGCCTCACCTCGTGGCTCCTCGTCGGACTCGCCGCCGGCATCACGGCCGAGGTCAAGGTCCTCATCTTCACGGTGCTCGCGAGCTGTGCCGTCGGCATCGCGCTCACCAGCCAACGCCGCGTCCTCCGAGCCCCGGGCCCGTGGCTCGCCGCCGTCATGGCGACACTCCTGGCCGCGCCCTTCCTCCTCTGGCAGGCCTCTCACGGTTGGCCGATGAGTGACGTCGCCGCCAGCGTCGCGAGCGGCGGCTCGACGTCGTCGGCCGATCGCGGGACGGTCATCCCGTTGTCCTTTCTCATGATCGGACCGTTCCTCTCGATCCCGTTCGTCATCGGTCTGGTCCACCTCTGGAGGCGGCCGAGCCTTCGCTGGCTGACGATCGCGTATGCCGTGTTCCTCGTTTTCGTTGTCGTCTCCGGTGGCAAGGCCTACTACCCCGCAGGCTTCTTCCCGGCCGTCCTTGCCGCAGGCGCCATCCCCACGCTCGACTGGCTCGATGGGAGACACCGCACCCGCCTCGCCGCAGGAGTCCTCGCCGTCATGTCCATCCCCACCGCGCTCTTCTCGCTGCCCCTGGCCCCCCAGGGCTCAACGGTCTTCGAGGTCGCCACGGCGGTGAACCCGGACGGGGCAGAGACGGTCGGCTGGCCGGCATACGTCGAGACGATCCGCAAGGTGAGCCGAGCGCTCCCGGACCGTGACAACGCCATCGTCCTGGCCCGCAACTACGGCGAGGCGGGCGCGATCAGCTTGGCCCGACGCGACAGTGCCGTCGATCGCGAACTCGTGCCGCCGGCATACTCCGGGCACAACGGTTTTGCGGAGTGGGGGCCGCCGCCGCCCGAGGCGACCACGGCGATCGTCATCGGGTTCTGGCCGGACGCCGAACTCGCCGCGACCTTCACGACGTGCACCGTGCAGACCCACCTCGAGACGCCGAGAGACATCGACAACGACGAGGACGGGGCGCCGGTCCAGGTGTGCCGCGGGCTCGTGCGGCCCTGGAGCCAGTCGTGGCCGGCGCTGCGCCGTCTCGCCTGACGGCGGACTCCTCACATCCACGGCAAACGACCAGATTCGGCGGGTAGCGTCAGCAGCCGAGCCCAACCCCCACAGGAGCCTTCAATGGAGTCGAGCACCCTTGCCGTCACTGCGAACGATGGCACGTCGCTGCACACCTACCGCTGGTTGCCGGACGGTCCGCCGCGCGCCATCGTGCAGCTCGCGCACGGCATGGCCGAGCACGCGTCACGCTACGAGCGGTTCGCGGAGGCGCTGACGGGTGCCGGCTACGCGGTCTACGCGAACGACCACCGCGGCCACGGTCAGACCGCCTCGGCTGCGGACCACGGCTACTTCGCCGATCACGACGGGTTCAACACCGTGGTGACCGACATGAGCACGCTGAGTGAGTTCGCCCAGGCCGAGCACCCCGGCGTGCCGCTCGTGCTCTTCGGCCACAGCATGGGTTCGTTCCTCAGCCGCGCGTATGCCGCTCAGCACGGCGCGCGTCTCGCGGCTCTCGTTCTCAGCGGCACCGGTGGCGATCCCGGTCCGCTCGCTGCCGTCGGCAAGCGCGTCGCCGGTCTCCAGGCCCGGCTCCGCGGCCGTCACCACCCGTCCGGGCTCATGGACAAGCTCACGTTCGGGGCATTCAACTCGAAGTTCAAGCCGAACCGCACGGCCTTCGACTGGCTGTCGCGCGACGACGCCGAGGTCGACAAGTACATCGCGGACCCGTTGTGCGGCAACGTGTTCAGCGCCGCCTTCTACGCCGATCTGCTTGGTGGACTCCAGCAGATCAACAGTTCCAGTGCCTTTGCCGCCGTTCCACGCGACCTGCCGATCCTCGTCATGTCGGGCGAGCTCGACCCCGTCGGCGACAACGGCAAGGGTCCGCGCGAGGTCGCTGACAAGTACCGCAAGGCCGGGGTCACCGACGTCACCACGACGATCTACCCCGAGGGCCGCCACGAGGTGCTCAACGACTCCAACCGTGACGAAGTCACGGCCGACGTGCTCGCCTGGCTCGACAAGCACCTCCCCACGCGCGACTGACCTCGTCAGTTCCTGGCCTTGCGCCAGCCGGCGTCGAGGGCGTCCTGCTCACTGCAGAACCAGCGCTCGCCCTTGCTCTCAGTGATGACGGTCTGGTCGTAGCTTCCGCCACCTGGCACGTGGTAGATCTTCACGCCCTCGCTGTTGATGTTCCCCTTGATGACACACCCACCAGAAGGCTTCTGTGGGACTGCGGATGTCGCCCTGGGCGCCGGCGGGGCCAAGGGAGCGGCACAGGTCGCGCTCCAGATCCCGAGCCGCTTCGCCTTCGCGCGCTTCTCCGCGGCTTGGTACGCATCCCGGTGCTCGTAGGCACCGTCATAGGTGAGTTCCCGTGCGAAGCCGCCCTCGATGAGAACCTGTGCCACGAGCTGCCCGTCCGTCGTCGAGACGTGGCGGAGCAGGCGGCCGTAGCGATCGCGGTCGGCCTGACTCGGATCGCGCGCGAGATGGACAGACCTGCCCTGCACCAGGCTCTGCATCTTGCTGGACGCCTTCTGGGACCAGCACTGCGCCCCTTTCAACTCCGGAGCATCGAGACCGATGAGCCGGACGCGCTCGGTCTTTCCATTGACGAGGACCTTGATCGTGTCGCCGTCAGTGATGCCGACGACCGCCAGGTCTGCACCGGCAGCGGTCTTCGAAGCACCCTGAGGTTTGGGACTCGCGGTGGGTGGGGTGGTCGGTGGCGTGGTGGAGCTGGCCACCTGCGGGCTCGGCATCGCGGCCGCCGACGGTGCAGCTGATGGTCCATCGGAGGCTGGCGCCGTCGTCGCGGTGGCCGATGGGCTGCCCTCATCAGCGATCGCCAAGAGTTCTCCGGCCGCCCCCAGACCAAGTACCAGCAGCAGCAAGCCACACACGCCCGCAACCACGACGCGGAGCAGCGTGCGTCCGAGTGATCCGCGAGCTCCTTCCGAGTTCGCGGGCGATCCTGCGGCCATGGTGTGCACGCTAGACGGCAGCGCGCAGGAGCACGTGGGAACAGCGGAATTGCGCTCGGGCCGGGGACGCGGGCCAGCACGAAATGGTGCGAGATCCCGATGCCACTGACCTGGGCCCACTGCGCGAGGCCCTCCATGCCAGCAAAGAGCGCGGCCGTGTATCTGGCCCGGCAGCAATTCCTCCTGTTCCGTGACGAGCCCATCTCGGGCCTCACCGAACACGGAGGAAGCGCATGACCACTGGAGCAGATGTCATCAGGGCCCTGGCCCACCGTCCCCACGACCACGACTCCTTCCTGGAGTTGCTGGCCCGACACCACAGCAGCCTCTGGGAGGTCATCGGCGGAGGGCCTCAGGGACCGGGCGGCGTGGGTCGAGTGGCTCTCAACCCCCAGCCGATCCCGCCCGGTGAGGCTGGTCGCGTGGTGCTCCTGGCCATGGCCCGCGGCATCATCATCGTCGGGGGACGGAGCAAGACCGCACAGAGTGCCTTCATGGAGGACATCGAGGACTGGTGCGGCACCAAGTGGCCGCGGCGTTGGCCGTGGCCCGGGCCGGGTCCGTTCCCGGAACCCGACCCCCGACCCGACGCCCGAACCGACGTGCACGTCCAGGCGATGCTCGGTGCTGCCTTGGCTGCGGCTGAGGTGGCGGCGAGCTATCCCGCCGGTGAGTTGCAGGACGTCTTCAACAAGGCCTCCGAACAGTTGACCGAAGCGGCCTTCGCCTGACCCGAGACACACCCGGGGAGCGAGGCGACCGTCCCGGGGACGTCGAGAAAGGGCAATGTGCGCGTTTGCGACGAAGGAGCAACTGAGCGCACATTGCCTTTTCTCGACGTCTCGACTTCCGACTTCTCGACTTGCGACATCCGACCGGAGTCAGCCGACGATGCGCGACTCACGGTCGTAGTTCTTGCCGAGGAACTGGGGCACGAGCGCCCAGCGGAAGGCGAAGCCCATGACGAGCAGAGTCGCGACGTAGGGGAGCATCGCCACGAACTGGTGCGGGATCCCGACACCACTGACCTGGGCCCGCTGGGCAAGGACCTCCATGCCGGCGAAGAACGCGGCCCCCGCGAGGATGAACTGCGGGCGCCAGCCACCGAAGAAGGCGAGCGCAATCGCGAGCCAACCGCGTCCGGCAACGATCCCATCGGCATACACGCCCGAGAAGACCATCGGCAGGTAGGCGCCGCCCACGGCCATGAGCGCGGCGCCGATGGTCCCGGCCCACATGCGCGTGCGGTTGACGTTGATGCCGAGCGAGTCGGCCGCCTTGGGGTTCTCACCGACGGAGCGCAGGCGCATCCCTGCGTCCGTCTTGTAGAGCCACCACCAGAGGAAGGCGGAGAGCCCGATCGCGAGGTAGACCAGCACGTCCTGGCCGAAGAGGAAGTCGGGGAGCGGCGCGATGCGCGGCGGCTCGTCGTTGCCGATGACCACGCGATAGAGCAGCGACGCGGTCCCGCCAGCGAGGAAGAACAGTGCGAGGCCGACGACGAACTGGTCGAGACGGAGCGACGTCGTCGCCCACGACAGGACGAAGCCGACGGCCGCTCCGGCGAGGGCCGCGACGACGAGGCCGACGAGGTTGCCGCCTGCCTTGAGGGACACGACGTAACCCACGGCAGCACCGAGGAGCATGAGCCCCTCCTGCGCGACGTTGAAGATGCCGGCCCGGCCGCTGAGCATCGTGCCCTGCGCGACGAAGAGGAAGGGCACCATCGCGGTGATGGTGAGGCTGAGGAACTCGGTCATGCGGCCGCTCCCGTCGTTGTGGTGGGGCCCGCTGCAACGCTGGCCCGGCGGGCCGACCGCCCGGCTCGAGCTCGTCGCAACCGTTCGGTGGCGACGTCGGACATGAGCAGGAAGAGCAGGATGAGGCCCTCGAGGATGAGGACGATCTCGACGGGTGCTCCGGAGACGCGCTGCATCGAGCCGGCGCCGACCTCGAGGACGGCGATGCCGAACGCGACGAACGGGACGGCGGCGAGGGAGCCGCGGGCGATGAGTCCGATGATGATGCCGAGGAGCAGGAAGTTGGACTGGATGCCCTCGAGGGTGCGCTGGTGCACGCCCGAGACCTCGATCGCTCCGGCCAGGCCGGCGAGCCCACCGGCGACGACCATCGACATGACGGCCACCCGACCGGTGCGTATGCCGTGCAGCTTCGACGCGCGCTCATTGAGACCGACGGCCCGCAGCTCGAAGCCGGCGACGCTGCGCTTGGCCATGACCGCGGCGACCACGGAGACGAGGACGACGAGCAGGACACCGGTGTGCATGGGCGGACGACCGATGCCCGGGAGCACGGCACCGTCGCCGATGGGCAGGGTCACCGCACCACCGGCACCGGGGTCGGACCACACGACCGACGCGATGTAGTCGAGCACCTCGAACGACACGAAGTTGAGCAGCACCGTCGAGAGGATCTCGTTGATGTGGAAGGACTCCATGAGCCAGGCCGAGATGGCGGCCCACACGACACCGGCGAGCGTTCCGACGACGAGGACGAGCGGCAGCAGGATGACCATCGGCAGGTCCGACATCGTGATGCCCACGGCGGCCGCACCCACGGAGCCGAGGATCATCTGGCCCTCGCCACCGATGTTGAACCGGCCGGCGCCGAGCGGGATCGCGAACGCGAGGGACAGCAGGGTCAGCGGCGCCCACTTGTGCAGCGTCTGGACCAGGCCCGTCTCGTTGCGGAACGAGTTGGTGAGCACCGCCCGGAAGGCCTTCGCCGGGTCGTGCCCCAACAAGGTGATGAGAACCCCGACCACGACGAAGGCGGCGAGGACAGCGATGACGTAGGGCACGGCGGCATACGCCATGGTCTTGGCCCGCTGCGACAGCGGCGGCGCGACGGCAACGTCGGCAACCACGTCGGGAGCGTCCGTGATGTCGGTGCTCATGCGCCGACTCCTGTCATGAGGCGACCGAGGTCGTAGGGGTTGGCCTCGCCGCGCGCGAAGTCGCCGACGAGCTGGCCCGAGTAGGCGACCGTGATGCGGTCCGAGAGAGCGAGGACTTCGTCGAGGTCCTCGGAGATGACGATGACGACGCAGCCTTCCGAGGCCGCGCGTCGCACCCGGTCGTAGACGAACTGCGTTGAGCGCAGGTCGAGTCCGCGGGTGGGGTTGTGCAGCAGGAGGAGCTTGGGGTTGTGGGCGAAGGCCCGCGCGAGGATGACCCGCTGGATGTTGCCGCCCGAGAGCTGACCGCAGGGCGTCGCGGCACTCGGCGTCTTGACGCTGAACTCCTTGATGGCCTCGACGGCTTCGGCGCGCGCGGTGCGCCAGTTGATGAGGCCGGCCTTCGCTCTGGTCCGGTGGGAGCCGAGGACGAGGTTCTCGGTGATTCCGGCACCGGGGAGTATGCCGTCGCGCTGCCGGTCCTCGGGGACGTAGACCACGCCGCTGCGCAGCCAGGTCGCGGTGGGTCGGCCGACGAGCTCAAGGTCCTCGACGGTGAGCGAGCCTGTGGCAGAACGGATTCCGGTGAGGGCCTCGGCGAGCTCGCCCTGTCCGTTGCCGGCGACACCGGCGATGCCGAGGATCTCTCCCGGGCGCAAGGACAGGCTCACGTCGTCAACGAGGGGCTTGGCTCCGGGACCGGCGACGGTGAGGCCGCGGACGGTGACACGGGCAGGGGAACTGGTCACGTCCGCGGCCGCACCCTCAGGTAAACCCTCCAAGGAGGCCTCACCGAGCTCATCCTCACCCAGGGCGACTTGGGCCGCCTGAGCCAGTGCGGCTGCCTCGGCGTCTCCGCCGGCAACCTCACCGATCATGGTGGACGCGAGGTCGTCGGCGCTGGTGTCCGCCTTGTTGACCGTCGCGATCCACCGGCCGTCACGCATCACCGTCATCCGGTCGCAGACCTCCATGGTCTCGCGGATCTTGTGGGTGATGAGGACGACCGACATGCCGTCGTCGACGATGGCCCGCATCGACGAGAACAGGTCATCGACCTCCTGCGGGGTGAGGTTCGTCGTCGGCTCGTCGAGCACGAGGATCTTCGCGCCGCGATAGAGAGCCTTGAGGATCTCTACGCGCTGACGCACCCCGACGGGCAGGTCAGCGACGCGGGCACTCGGGTCGACCGTGAGGCCGAAGCGCTCGGACAGCTCGGTGATCCGCTGCGCCGGCGTCTGGGTCGACCCGTCCGCTGCCGTGAGCTGTGACGAGTCCGTGCCGAGGACGATGTTCTCGGTGACGGTGAAGACGTCCACCTGGAGGAAGTTCTGGTGGACCATCCCGATGCCCGCCGTGATCGCATCCTTGGGCGAGGAGATCGAGACGGGAGCGCCGTCGATCTCCACGGTCCCGGCATCGGGCGCGTAGAGGCCGTAGAGGACGTTCATCAACGTCGTCTTGCCCGCGCCGTTGCCACCGAGCAGGCCGTGGATCTCACGGTCGGCGACGGTGAAGTCGACCCCGTCAAGCGCCACGACCGGCCCGAAGGTCTTGCGAATGCCGGACATCCGGAGCAAGGGTCAGCCGATCTTCGCTGTGTTGAGCTCGACCTTGACGGCGCCGGACTTCACGTCGGCCATGGCCTTGTCGACCGCGGCCTTCGCGTCGGCGGGAACGCTGTCGGCGAGCTTGATCGTGACACCGGTGTCGAAGCCGAGCAGGTAGTTGCCCTTCTCCTCGCCGGCCTTGATCTTGGCGAGGACCTCGGCGAGCGGCTTGGTGAAGTCGTACTCGACCGTCCCGCCGTAGTGGGGTCCGGCGGCGGCGGACTTGTCGGTGTACTTCGCCGTCACCCAGCCGTCACCCGCGGCGCGACCCTCGAAGGCCTGGAAGGTGCCCGTTGCGCCCTGGTTGAGGGAGCCGACGATGACGTCCGCACCCTGACCGAGGAGCTGGGTGGTGAACTGCTGGGCCTTGGCGGCGTCGTTGAAGTCACCGGTCCAGACAGGCTTGAGGGTGGTCGTGGCGCCGCCGTCCTTGATCGCCTGCTCCATGGCGTGAACCTCGGCCATCGAGAAGGGCAGCGAGAGGCCACCGACGTAGCCCACGGTGCCGGTCTTGCTCAGCTTGGAGGCGAGGATGCCGATGCCGTAGAAGCCGAGGTGGAACTGACGGTCGATCGTCCAGACGTTGGCCGGCTGGTCCTTGGGGATGCCGTCGTACTCCGCGATGAAGTTCACGTCGGGGTTGTTCTTGGCGACCTTGGCGGTGGCGTCGTAGAACTGCGAGCCGTGCGTCCACACGACCGTGGCTCCGTCGCCGACAGCCTCGGTGAGGCGGGCCTCGACGTCGGGGACGGCAACCTTCTCGGTGAAGGAGACCTCGGCACCGGCGCTCTTCGCGGCGTTGAGCGCCGTGAGACCGACGGCGTTGTAGTCGGCGTCGTTGGTCGGACCGGAGAAGATGGCAGCGACGACGGCCTTGTCACCGCCGCCCCCCTCCGCAGAGTCGGTGGTGTCATCGCCGCTGCCGCCGCACCCGGCGAGCACGAGGGCAGAGATCGAGGCGAAGGCGAGGGTGGTCGCAGCTCGGCGACTGAGTCGTCCCTGGGTGGTCAGGGTGGTCAGGGGGGAACGCGAACGGGTCATGGCTGGTCCTCTGCTGGCCGGAACGACTCTGGGGCCGAGTCGCTCGCACGGTGTGCCGAGCAGTCTGTTGCGTCCGTCGCGGTGGGCTCATTGGCAGCACCTGCCCAACGCGCCAGAGCCCTGTTGGCAGTCTCAACCGAAGGGAGCCCGTTGTGTTGCGTCCTGATGTCGACCCGATTGCAAACCTTGCCAAACCACGCCAAACCCACCAACCGTGCGGTATGCCGCCCGCTCGCCTTGTCGTCCCGGCTCAGGACGTGTGGGTGCGTTCTTCGTCGAGCATGGTGGCGAGGGCGTCGTCGATTTCTGCCTCTCGTTGGGCTTCGAGGCGTTCGCGGTCCTGCTCTTCGGCGGTCCACTCCTCGATCCAGGCTTCGATGACGTGGTCGGGTGGTTCGTTGGCCCAGGGATCGGGGGGTCCGGTGTCGAGGCGGGCGCGTTCCGCCGCGCCCTGATCAGCCGTCGCCTGCTTCTTTGCGCGCTCCCGCCGGATCTTGTTCAGGCGGGCGGGGAGGTCGCGGTCGTAGGAGCCGGGAGTGAGGTCCCAGGTGACGCACCGGCCGTGTTCGTCGGGTGGGTGCACGGTCGCGATGAAGCGCTTGTCGTGGACGTGGGTGTGGTGGCGTTGACAGAGCAGGGCCGCGTTGGCCAGGTCCGAATCCCCACCATCGACCCAATGAACCAGGTGGTGCGCCTTGGCCCACCCGGCCGGAACATCACAGCCGGGATAGGTGCAGTGCTTGTCGCGGTGCCACAGGGCGCGGCGCTGTGCCTTGGTGAACAACCGCACGGCCCGCCCCACGTCCAAGATTTCCCCGTTCGAGCCGAACACGACCGGCAGGATGTCGGCGTCGCACGCGAGCTGGCGCACGACCGCCGGGGACAGCATCGTGGCCTGAGCGCGCGACACCATCACCCGTCCACGCCCGGAACCCTCAGTTTCACGGTCGAGGTCGGGCGCAGTGTCAGTGTCTTCGTGGTCGGGGAAGTGGGCCAGGAGGTCGTCGAAGTCAATGTTGACGTGCAACGTCGTCGACGCCCCACCGGGTGAACTCTCCGCGGCAGCGTCTTCACCGGCGACTCGACCGCAGACCTCGGCCAACGCTTCCGCCCGACGCTGCTCAGCAGGTCGCAGGTCCCGCTCTCCCGTGACGTCATTCGGGGCTGGCTTGGACAACGGTCCGATCGCGGCCTCCAACGTGGCGGCCTGCTCCGGGGTCAATCCCAACCGGTACTCGGTGATGTCGGCGTCATTGATGCGCGGCGAGGTCAGGTACGCGGCCTTGCGCACCTTCTCCTGCATGTCATCGAACTCACCCTCCGCCCCGAACATCGCGATCAGGTGCGGGCGCAGCCGGCGCGCCTCAGCCTGACCCCACTGCACCCCGTGATCCAGGATCGCGTCCGCCACGGTGGGCACGGCCTCGGGGCGCAACTGGTCCTCGAGCTTGGCCATCTCCTTGAGCGCCGTCAACGCCAAGGCGGGACCGACCTCCCCGGTCAGGACCCGCGCCCACACCACACCCTCGGGCCGCTCCGGGTCCGCATACGCGCCCGCGCTGGGACCCGCCGTGGACCAGAGCCCGCCCGGCACCGAACACGCCACAGCCTGCGCCAACTGCGCAACCTGACCCGCCCCGTCCTGTCGCAACGACGGTGCGTGCTCACGCACCCAGGAGTGGACCGACCCCACCCCGCGACGAGCGGACGTGAACTCACCCCGATGCGACGCCTCCGCGGTGACGCGCACCTGCGCGGCCCCCGCACGTGCCTTGACGTCATCGGCCAGACGCATGAACTCCGCCAACTCCGGCCCACTCAACCGGGTCAACACATCCCCCAACGGACCCGCCCCCGAGCCGTCGGAAGCCAACGCGTCACGGGCACCCTCCAACGCTGCGCGCAGTCGCGCGACGTCGGTTGCGGGTGTCTCGTCCATGCCCCCAATTGTCCTAGAACTCACGTTCGACTGTCAAGCATTTTCGGCTACGCTCTGGGCTGAATTCCGAACTCTCACAACCGAATTCACGCCGCAGGCATCGCGAGCAAGCCAGTCGTCAACCGGCCAGAATCCACGCTAACAACGCCCACCGACAGGCGCCTCAGGCGCCATCCAACGGCCCGAGCCGACGAGCGAAGAGGGCCTCCAGCTCGGCGAAATGCCGCTCGGTCGCGCCCTCGTCATACATCGCCGTGTCCGACATCGTGTAGCCGTGCGCCGCACCCGAATAGATCTCGTTGCTGGCGACCAACCCTGCCGACGTCAACGCCGCACCCAGGGCCGCAACGGCCTCAGGAGGCATCGACCGGTCCTGGTCCGCGTGCCCGAACACGAACTCCGCGCGAGCACTCCCCAGCCCGAGGTGAGGGCTGTCGTCCGTGTCGGTCACCAATCCACCACCGTGGAAGCCACCCACCGCCGCAACACCCGGGTCGAGGTTCGCCGTGCGCATCGCGAGGCGCGCCCCCATGCAGTAGCCCGTCGTGCCGGCGGCCCCACCAGCCACGCCGTCGAGCCCTCGAAGGGCTTTGAGGTATGCCGGGATGTCCCGTTCCGCCTGCTCCGCACCGAGGCGCTGGACTCGCGGTGACGCCAGCGCGAAGAACTCCTCACGGGCACCCGGCTCGGTGAGATCCCGCTGCGGCGCGAGGTCTGCGGCCCGACCCTCACGGAAGAAGAGGTTGGGTGCCAGGACGACATAACCCCAGTCCGCGATCTGCTGGGACATCTCTGCGATGCGCGGCCGGAGCCCGATCGCATCCATGAAGAAGAGGACACCCGGGAGGTCGCCGTGACCCCTTCGCTCTGGGGCAGCCAGACGCTCGGCACTCGGGCGGGCGACGTAGGCCTCGGCCACCCCGCCATCGGGCATGACGATCTCGATGGTCTCCACCCCAGCAGTCTGCACCCGCCCGAGAGGAGTCATCAGTCGGTGAGCGACAGGGCCATGGCCTCGTCGAGCCGTTCTTCCTCGACCGACTCCTCACGATCGAGGTGAGCGAGAGACGAGCGGCCGGCATACAGGACAACGATGGCGAGCGCGACGGCACCTGCGCCGACCCAGAAAGGAAGGTGCGGGCTGACTTCTTCGCCGAGCTTTCCGGCGAGCCACGGAGCAACGGCACCACCGGAGAAGCGCACGAACGAATACGCCGCGGACGCCACCCCACGCTCCACCGGGGCGGCCTTCATGACCGACTCGGTGATGAGGGTGTTGTTGATGCCGAGCGCGAACCCAGCCAGGACGACTCCGACGATGAGGACCGGCTTCGAGGACGTGAAGATGCCCATGGACGCGAGAATCACCGCGAACGCCGCCATCGCGCCATAGATCGAGCGCAGCGACCCGAATCGGTGCTGCAGGCGCGGCGCGACGAAGACCGACGAGAACGCGAGCATCGCGCCCCACCCGAAAAAGATCAGGCCGATCTGGATGGCACCCAGCCCCAGCGGGAACGGCGTGAACGCGAGCAGCGTGAAGAACCCGAAGTTGTAGAGCATCGCCGTGAGCGCGACGTGCAGCAGCCCGCGGTGACGCAGCGCGCGGATCGGGTCCGCGAGGCTCGTCGGCTTTCCCTCCGGAGGAGTCGCCGGGAGCATGAACGTCGTCAGCACCAGCGCAAGAACCATGAGTCCGGCGACACCGAAGAACGGCCCACGCCAGGACAGCTCGCCGAGGAGCCCGCCGATGAGCGGGCCCGTGGCGATGCCGACACCGAGCGCCGCCTCGAACAGGATGATCGCCTGCGCCGTCGAACCACGCGCTGACCGGACGATGGTGGCCAGGGCCGTTGCGACGAAGAGCGCATTGCCGAGCCCCCACACGGCGCGGAAGATGACGATGCCGGTGACACCGTCCTGGGTGCCGGCGAGTGCCGAGCCGACGATGATGATCGCGAGTCCGGCGAGCAGGGTGCGCTTGGCGCCGATCCGGCTCGAGACCGCGCCGGTGAGCAGCATCGCCACCCCCATGACGGCCATGTAGCTCGTGAAGAGCAGCGACACCTGCGACGGCGACGCGCCGAGATCATCGGCAATGGGCTTGAGGATCGGGTCCACCAGGCCAATGCCCATGAACGCGATGACGGAGGCGAAGGCCACTGCCCACACGGGCCGCGGCTGACGCCACATCGAGGTTTCACTCATGTCTGAACTTCCTATATTGATTGGCTATACATCTGGGTATGCCGCTGGGCTGGCTTGCGATCGAGGGTTGCCTCGGGTGCCCGGCTCGGTCAGGTGATGAGCGAGTCGACGATGCCGATGGCCCGGGTGAGGGTGGCGGCGTCGCGCTGGCTCAGGCCCTCGAGGAGCGGCGTGATGGCTGCCGTGCGCGAGGCGCGTGCCGTGGCCAGCTCACTCTCACCCTTGGCCGACAGGGCGATGAGGCTGGCCCGCGCGTCGTCCGGATCGGGAGTGCGGGTGAGCCAGCCGTGCTGCTCAGCCCGCTGGATCTGTGACGTCATCGTCGGCTGGCTGCAGTGGTCGGCCTCGGCCAGGTCGCCGATGCGGGCCGGGCCGATGTCTCCGACGAGGGCAAGGAGTCGCATCTGCGCCGGCGGCACCTCCAGGTGCGCGTTCCGCGTGGCCCACCGGTGCAGCCGCGCCACGGTCCGCAACAGCTGATCGCCGTCCACGGTCACTCCTTCGTTGATCACTCTACCCATACTACATAGGTTCCCAATGTTGTTCACCTTCTCCTCATGTTCCGATACGCGCTCAGTTGCTCCTTCGTCGCAAACGCACGCATCGCAACATGTGGAGAGGCGTGGTTGCGGCATACCTGAGCGTTCGTGGGCGTTCTGGAAGCGTGGATGTGTGGGACTCGATCGTGATCGGGGCGGGCCAGGGTGGACTGGCCGCGTCCTACTTCCTCAACCAGCGGGGCGTCGACCACCTCGTGCTCGACAGCAACCCGCGACCCGGCGGCGCGTGGCAGCACCGGTGGGACTCGCTCACGATGCACGAGGTGCATGGCGTTGCCGACCTCCCCGGCGACCCCGCACCCGGTCGCTCGAGCGAGCGCGCCAATGTTGCCGTGCCGAACTACTTCGCCGACTACGAGCAGCGGCACGAGCTGCGCGTCGTGCGACCGGTCGAGGTCACCGAGGTCACGAGCGCGGGCGCTCTGCTGGTCGTCCACGCCGGCGAGCGCGCGTGGCGAACCCGGACCCTCGTCAACGCCACCGGGACATGGACGAGCCCGAACTGGCCGCGTTACCCCGGGGCCGAGGTCTTCCGGGGAGAGCAGTTCCACACCGCCACCTACCCCGGGCCGGAGTATCTGCGCGGCAAGCGGATCATCGTCGTCGGCGCGGGGGCGTCGGCCGTGCAGTTCATCGGCGAGCTCGCGCCGATCGCCGACGTGGCCTGGGTGACCCGGCGACCTCCGGTGTGGCGCACGGAGGAATTCGGGCCGCAGACGGGCCTGCAGATCGTCACCGAGGTCGAGAAGCGCGTCGTCGCCGGCCTGCCGCCGAGCAGCGTCGTCGGGGCGACGGGGCTCATGCTGCGCGCACACGAACAGGAGGCGGCCGAGCTCGGCGCCTACGACGATCCCCTGCCCATCTTCGAGCGCCTGGTCCCAGAGGGTGCGCAGTGGGCCGACGGCACGGTCGAGGCCGCCGACACCATCCTGTGGGCGACCGGATTCCGTTCTGCCGTGGACCATCTGGAACCTCTGGGTCTGCGCGGACCTCTCGGCGGCATCCCCCTGGAGCGCGTCCCGGGCAACGTCCAGGCCGCGACGACGGCCGTCCACGACCGACGGGTCCACCTCATTGGCTACGGCCCGTCCGCGAGCACGATCGGCGCCAGTCGCGCAGCCCGTCGCGCGGCGCTCGAAGTCGCCCAGCAGGTCACCGACCGCGCATCCTGACCACGCGACTTCGTGCCCCGCACGGACACGGACCGCGAGGCGACTTCGTGCCCCAGACGGACGCGGCCCCACGGCCGAAGGCCTCCCTGAACGTGTCCGTGTGGGGCACGAAGTCAAGCAACCACGGGACGGGAGGGGAGTCAGCCGAGGGAGACGCGCCCTGGCGTCACGACTCTCGCGCCGAAGCCGAAGGGCAGGCGGCCGTCAGCAGCCTTCACGTGCTCAAGCAGTCGCGAATTGCGTTCTCCCGTCACGGGATCAAGGTCGATGACGGCGCAGCGCTCCAACGGCTCGCCGACCTCGACGACCGCATCGCCCAGCTGAAGCCTCACCCCCGGTTCCGGGTCCTCGTCCGAGTCGAGAGTGACGGTGGCCCGGAAGCGGACATCGAGAGCCGGCGGAACGGCATACCCAGTGTTTCTGAGAGCCTCGCAGAGGCGACGCAAGGCACCCGTGGTGACGATGGAGATCGGGTCGGCGTAGACGACGTCGCCGCGTTCGGCGCGCGCCAAGACCACGTCACGTCCGAGGTGCGAGGAAAAGACGGCGTTGAGTGCGGTGTCCTGCAACCGAATCCGTGCGCCACGCCCCCAATAGTCAGCGACGGGTATGCCGGCCCACGCAGAGCGTGGGACCCGCGCAGCGTCTCGCGTCGCCGCTTCCGTCGTCTGCCCGTCCGGGGTGGTCACGGACAGGCGGTCGCCGAGGTCGCGCGCGACGAGCTGGACGAGCGAAGGGTTCTCGACGGTGCGCAGGACACGTGCCGCGGCCCTGTCGACGAGGCACCAGGTGCGGTCGCCGACAGGGCCGTGGTCGTCGAGCTCGATCTCGTCGCGGTCGGTGTGGCGGGTGCCCTTGATGAGGGCGAGACCGAGCCGTTCGACGCGCAGACGAGAGGTCACTCGGAGAGCTTGGCCTCGAGCGTGATCGGGACGGCCGACAGGGCCTGGCTCACGGGGCAGTTCGCCTTGGCGTCCTCGGCTGCGGCCTGGAAGTCCTCGGCCGACATGCCGGGCACGGCGCCGACGACGTTGAGCGCGATACCGGTGATGCCGGTGCCGGGAACGAACGTCACGGCGGCGGTGGTGTCGAGGGTGGTCGGCGGGGTGCCGGCCTTGGCGAGCCCGTTGGAGAAGGCCATGTTGAAGCAGGACGAGTGCGCCGCGGCGATGAGCTCCTCGGGGCTGGTCTTGCCGTTGGCCTCCTCGGCGCGCGAGGGCCAGTTGACGTCGAACGTGCCGATGCCGGACGACTCGAGCGTGACCTGACCGTTGCCGGTGAAGAGGTCGCCCTCCCAGTGGTTCGTGGCGGTGCGGGTGGTTCCTGCCATGAGGGACTCCTTGTTCGAGGTGGACTTCCTGCCCTCATCCTCGTCGTGCCCCTCGGTGGCACACAAGGGCGGGGGTCGACTGAGGGTGCGGCAAGGGTGCGGTCAGGCGCGGCCGCGGACCGTCCAGGCGACCGCGGTCACGTCGAACGCGCCCTCGGCCGGGAAGCCGGACCGACACTCCTCGCGCAGTGCCGAACGAGCCTGCGGGTCAAGCGTCTTCACGTAGTCGCCCGCGGGCCCGACGCCGAGGGTGAAGGGTTCCCACCACTCCTCGAAGCTGGGGTGGGTGACGGTCACCGCGATCTCTCCCGCCTCGACCTCGGTGAGACCGGCTTCGTTGGCGAGCTCCTCGAGGTGGCCTTCGCGGGCTCCGGCGAGATGGGACTCGTCGGTGATGCTCGGGTTCAGCCGACGGGCGGCGCTCCACAGGGGGTTGAGCGGCGACCGGTCGCCGGCGAGATCCCAGGTGCAGGCCGACACCTGGCCACCGGGCTTCGTCACCCGCGCCATCTCCGCGATACCCGTGACCGGGTCCTGCATGAAGTGCACGACGAGCTGGGCGAGCGTCTGGTCGAACTCGTCATCCCCGAACGGCAGCTGCTCGGCGGGGGCGCGATGGACCACGAGGTCGGGGAAGCGGGCGCGAATCGCCTCGACGAACGGTTCCGACGGGTCGGCGGCGGCGACCTGGCCGACCCCCAGCCGGTCGATGAGGACGCTCGTCAGGGCACCCGGGCCGCAGCCGACGTCGAGCGCGCGCTCGCCACGCCGCACCCCGACCCAGTCGGCGAACACCGTGCCGAGCGGCTCGGAGTAGCGGCCCATGAACCGGCCGTACGCCTCAGCAGCAACCTCGAACGTCACCCGATGGACGCTACGCGCCTTGGGTTGCCACGTCGAGAGGCTTATGTATACATTTAAGTGACTTGCACACAAATCCTGAGGAGTATGCCGTGACCGCTCGTCCCTGTTTCCACCTCGCCATCCCTGTCGATGACATCGCCGCTGCGCGGTCGTTCTACGGCGGGGTCCTCGGGCTGTCCGAGGGTCGCTCCGCGGAGCAGTGGATCGACTGGAACTTCTACGGCCACCAGGTCGTGACCCACGAGGTCGCCGTCCACCCCGGCCCTGCTGGCCACAACCACGTCGACTCGCACGAGGTGCCGGTGCCGCACTTCGGTGCCGTGCTCTCGATCGAGGACTTCCACGAGCTGTCGGCCACGATGCGGGCCGCTGGGGCGACGTTCGTCATCGAGCCCTACCTGCGCTTCGAGGGCCAGCCCGGTGAGCAGTGGACGATGTTCTTCCTCGACCCGTCGGGCAACGCGATGGAGTTCAAGGCTTTTGCGGACGAGTCGCAGATCTTCGCGAAGTAGGGTCCCTCTCCGTGACTTCGACCAAGGCCGACCGGGTGCGTGAGGCGGTGCTCGCCGACATCATGTCCGGCGCCCTCACGCCCGGGTCGCCCCTCGACGAGGTCGTCCTGGCGCAGCAGCACTCGGTGTCACGCACCCCCGTGCGCGAAGCCCTGCGCCGCTTGCAGAGCGACGGCCTGCTGGAGACCGGCGCACGACGCCAGCTGCTCGTGGTCGACGTGTCGGTCGAGCACCGGCGCGAGATCACCACGCTGCGCGTGGCCCTCGAGGGTGCCGCGACCGAGGCGGCCTGCGAGCTGCGCGACGAGGACGACCTCGACCGCCTCGAGCTGCTCCTGCTCAAGCAGCGCCGGGCCGCCGACGCAGGGGAGGCCGAGACCTTCCTGCGCCTCGACGAGGAGTTCCATCTCGCGATGGCCGGGGCGGCCCGGATGCCGACGCTGTCGCGGATGCTCGGCCAGCTGGGGGCGTTCGTCCGACTCGGCCGCCTCGGGGAGCCGACCACCAAGACGCACATGCTGGGACTGGTTCGGGAGCACGAAGAGCTCGTGTCGCTGCTGCATTCTCGCAAGTCCTCCAGGCTCCGCACCACCCTCGCCACCCACATCGAGCAGACCCAGCCCCGCACCTGACCGACTTCGTGCCCCGCACGGACGGCGAGCGCCAGCGAGCTGTCCGTGCGGGCACGAAGTCGAGGCTCAGACGGGGAGCGTGGGGCCAGGTGGCAGCGGAATGCGAGGGGGCGGCATACGCGTCGGGACCTTCGGCCCTGTGGCGGGGAGGGGCCGGGGCCCCACGCTGGCGGGAGAGAGGAGTCAGAAATGACCACCACGCACCAACCGCAGGGAGCCATCGTCGTCGGGGTGCACAACCGGCCCTCCGACGACAACGCCATCAGCCAAGGGATCAGGCAGGCGCGGCTGTCGCACCGCCCGCTTCACCTCATCCACGCGCTCAGCCCGGGGATCGTGCCCTGGACGGCGGAGTACATCGAGACCAAGAACCTGGCCCTGAAGGAGTGCCGCGACCGCGCCGCCGAGAAGGCGTCGGACCTGGACATCTCCTGCACCCTTCACGTCGACGAGCCGGCTGGGGTACTCGTCGAGGCGAGCCGATCGGCCGCGCTCGTGATCCTGGGTTCGTCGGGCCACAGTCGATCGGTGGACGTCGCTCGGACGGCGATCACCCGCAAGGTCATCTCCCACGCCGCCTCTCCCGTCCTGGTGACGCCACAGTTCGTCGAGTGGGACGAGTCCGGGCGCATCGTCGTCGGCGTGGATGCCACCGAGCACTCGATGCCAGCCCTGGAGTGGGCGTTCGCCGAGGCGGCTGCTCGGAATGCGCGGCTTCTCGCGATCCAGACCTGGTGGTGGGAGGCTCCGGCCAGCTCACTCGGGGGCAACTCGTGGGACGGCGACGAGGTTGAGGTCGCCGAGTCCCAACGCATCCAGCTCACCGAGATGCTGGCCGGCTGGCGCGAGAAGTACCCGGAGGTCAGGGTCGAGACCTGGGTGACCCGAGGGCGTGCCGCCCGCGTGCTCGAGGAGCTGTCCGCAACAGCGCGCCTCGTGGTCGTGGGGACTCGCGGGCGGGGTGGGTTCGCCGGCCTCCTCCTGGGCTCGGTCAGCGACCACGTCGCCCACCACGGCCAGTGCCCCGTGGTCGTCGTTCCTTCCAACGCCCACTCACAGTCGCAGGGATGAGGTGGTTCCGATGATGGACTGGGAAGACATGGGACCTGGCAACGGCGCGATGGTCTTCGCCTGGATCCTTGGCCTGCTGCTGCTGGTCGGGCTCATTGCCCTGGCCGTGACCGTGCTGATCCCCGGTGATCGGACACGTGCCACGCACCCCCCTCACCCCGACGCCCAGTCGGCCGCTGAGTCCGAGCTGGAGTTGCGCTACGCCCGTGGCGAGATCGACGCGGCGGCCTTCGTGGAGGCCCGTTCGGTCCTGCGTCAGCGATGAGAGGTCGCAGACCGGTCGTCGTCGGGGTGGACTCCGGCCACGAAAGCTGGCTCGCCCTCGGGTGGGCAGCCGACGAGGCCACCCGACGTGGTCGACCGCTGCACCTGATCCATGCCCGCACCTCGTCTGATCGTGCGCGTCCCGAGGGGGTGGACGCTCAGGGAGAGCGGCTCGCGCCGACAGGCCTCAATGCAGCGGTGGCTCAGGCACGCACGCTGGCCCCGGGCATCGAGGTGACGGCCGAGGCGACGGACCAGACGCCCGTTCGCGCACTGACCGAGGCATCGTCCTTCGCCACCTGCGTCGTCGTGGGGGCGCGTGGGCGTGGTGCCCTGGTCGGGACGCTCCTCGGGTCCACCTCGGCGCAGCTCACGGTGCACGCAGCCTGTCCCGTCGTCGTGGTCCGCTGTCCGGCGGAGATCGGCGAGGGCCGCCCCACGGTGGTCGTGGGCGTCGACGGCTCAGCCCTCTCGTCGGCGGCCATTGGCTACGCCTTCGCCAGGGCTGCCGACCGTGGCATCCCGCTCACCGTGGTTCACGCCTGCCCCTCTCGTGCCCACGGTTCCCACGGTGCCTACGTCCCTCCGTGGCAGACCGATGACCCCGCGGCCGCGGTCGAACGCGAGCAGGCAGCCACGGCAGAGGAGGTCGCTGGCTGGGCCGAGACGTTCCCCGACGTCCGGGTCCGTCGGCACGTCCTCCGAGGCGATCCCGCATCGATCCTGGTCGACCACTCACGTGGAGCCGAGCTGCTCGTCGTCGGAAGCCGCGGCTTCGGCGGGATGAGCGGCCGGTTGGTCGGCTCTGTGAGCCAAGCAGTCCTGGGGCGCGCCCACTGCCCCGTCGTCGTCGTCCAGACAGAGTCCTCCACACAAAGGAGTCACTGACATGAACCGCCCGGACCCCGTCGCCACCGAAGTCGCTACAGGGAGCGGAGGTGGTGCGGTGAGCGAACGGCTGTCGGGGCTCTCGGTCGGGGAGCTGCTCGCCGAACTCACCGAGGTGGAGGACTCTCTGCACAGGTTGCCCGGGGTCGGCGCGGACGCAGACCCCGGGATTCACGAGAGCGTGCGACGCCCCTTGCGCGAGCGAGAGCACGCCATCCTGGGCGAGTTCACGGCACGCCGGCACCGGCGCGGACTCATCGCAGCCCCCTTGGTTCAGGAAGGTGCCCGCCGAAGGACATCGCCCCCATGGGTGTGAGGCCAGGACGGGTCGCCCTCCTCGTGGGACTCGTCTTCCTCCTGGCGGGGTGTGCAGCGACGGCGAACGACGCCGTCGGCACTGGCACCCAGAGCGGGTTCTGGCTCGGCCTGTGGCACGGATCCATCTCGCCCGTCACCTTCGTCATCTCACTGTTCAACGACCACGTCGCGATCTACGAAGTGCACAACTCGGGCCACTGGTACGACTTCGGCTTCGTTCTGGGCGCCTCCATCGCGTTCTCGAGCGCCGCCCGCTCCGGCCGCAGAAGCCGGGACCAACGGCCCTGACCTCGCGGCCTCCACGGGCGGACAGTGGAAGCACCACGAGTTGAGAGGAAGTTCGCACATGAACACCTACGGATTGGGCGGCAAGACCGCCGTCATCACCGGCGGAGCGTCAGGGATCGGTCGGGCCTGCGCCCACGTCCTCGCCCGCTCCGGGGCCGACATCTCCATCTGGGACCGCGACCAGGGCGCGATCGACGTGGTGCTCAAGGAGCTGCAGGACTGTGACTTCCGCGTGCACGGTGCCGTCGTCGACGTCACCGACTCTGCGGCCGTCGACCGCGCGATGGACGAGGTCGTCGACGTCCTCGGGCACGTGAGCATCGCCGTCTGCAACGCTGGCATCGGCGGCGAAGCCCTGACCAGCGGGGACTACACCGACGACGCCTGGCACCAGGTCATCCGGGTCAATCTCGACGGCGTGTTCTTCACGCAGCGCGCGGCCATTCGGGCGATGAAGGCCTCCGGTCGAGGCGGCTCCATCATCAACATGGCCTCGATCCTGGGCGCGGTCGGATTCCCGACGGCCACGGCATACACGGCTGCGAAGCACGGTGTCGTCGGGCTCACCCAAGTGGCGGCCTGGGAACACGCAGCAGACGGCATACGCGTCAACGCGGTCGGTCCGGGGTTCATCCGCACACCCCTCATCGAGACGCACCTGACCGAGGACGTCATCGCTGGTCTCGCTGCGCAGCACGCCCTCCAGCGCATTGGCGAGCCCGACGAGGTCGCCGAACTCGTGGCCTGGCTGGCCAGTGACGGCGCATCGTTCGCGACCGGCACCTACTACCCGATCGATGGTGGCTACCTCGCCCGCTAGCGAGTCGCCCCACAGCAACGCAACCAGGACCAGAAACGGGAGTCACCGTGAAACAGACGCTGCTCATCCTCGGCGGAGGCACCGCCGGAACGATGATCGCCAACACCGTGCGCAAGCGCCTGCCGGAGGTGGACTGGGACATCACCGTGATCGACCGCGACGACGTTCACCTCTACCAACCCGGGCTGCTGTTCATGCCCTTCGGCCGCTACACCCGCGACCAGGTCACCCGGTCGCGGCGCAGCTGCCTCATTGAGGGGGTGACCTTCGTCCTCGCCGAGGTCGAGCGCATCGAGCCGAGCAGCAACGAGGTGAGGCTCGTCGGCGGTGACGTCCTCGACTACGACTACCTCGTCGTCGCCACCGGCACCTCGAGCCGTCCCGACCAGACCCCGGGAATGCTCGGGCCCCAGTGGCGCAAGAGCGTCTTCGACTTCTTCACCGTCGATGGTGCCGAGGCTCTGGCGGCGGCGCTGACCCGCTTCGACCACGGACGGCTCGTCGTCCACCTCACCGACATGCCGATCAAGTGCCCTGTCGCACCCCTCGAGTTCACCTTCCTGGTGGACGCCTGGCTGCGGGACAAGGGCTGCCGCGAGGCCGTCGACCTCATCTACGTGACCCCGCTGGCGGGTGCCTTCACCAAGCCGATCGCCTCGGCGCAGCTCGGGCACATGCTCGAGGACCGCAGGATCACGGTCGAGCCCGACTTCCTCGTCGAGCGCATCGACAACGAGGCCAAGGCCCTGGTGTCCTACGACGAACGCGTCATCCCGTTCGACCTCCTCGTCACGATCCCGCTCAACATGGGGTCCGACATGCTGATGCGGTCCGGCCTGGGCAACGAGCTCGGCTACGTGCCGGTCGACAAGCACACGTTGCAGTCCACGCAGTGGCCCAACGTCTTCGCCGTCGGTGATGCCGCAGACCTGCCGACCTCCAAGGCCGGGTCCGTCGCCCACTTCAGCGTCGAGATCTTCGTCGACAACTTCCTGTCCCTCATTGAGGGCAAGGAGCTCACCGCCTCCTTCGACGGGCACGCGAACTGCTTCATCGAGTCCGGCGACGGCAAGGGCCTGCTCATCGACTTCAACTACGACACCGAGCCGCTGCCGGGCAGCTACCCCCTGCCGACCATCGGACCTCTCAAGCTCCTCAAGGAGACGCGGTCCAACCACCTCGGCAAGCTCGCGTTCCGCTGGGTCTACTGGAACGTCCTCCTCCCCGGACGGCCCCTGCCGCTACCCAGCCACATGTCCATGGTCGGCAAGAAGCCGCCAGCCCTGGTCCCGTAGTTCCCCACCCGACCTGTCTCCCACGACAGGTCTTTGCAAGGAGTCCGCCATGCCCGTCACCACCATTGCCGACCGACCGATCCACGTCGACGACGAAGGTTTCCTCACCAGCTACGACGAGTGGGACGAGCAGCTCGCCACCCACCTGGCCGCGCAGATCGGCATCACCCTCACCGACGCGCACTGGGACGTCCTGCGCTTCCTCCGCAAGGACTTCGCCGAGCAGGGCGAGACCGCGACCATCCGCCGAGTGGCCATGTTCGCGGGCACCCCCATCAAGTCCCTCTTCGCCCTCTTCCCGCAGAAGCCCGCCAAGAAGATGGCCTACATCGCCGGCCTGCCCAAGCCGCGCGGTTGCGTCTGACCCAGCCACCCCGCACACCCCGCAGGTCCACCCACCCAGCCACACGGCATACGCAGCATGGAAGGCATGACATGACCACCACCGAAGCGGCACCAGCGATCGTCCCCCAGTTCGACACTCCGTCCGCTACCGGCGGCGGTGGGCGCAAGCTCGCGATCATCTGCTCCAAGGGGAGCCTCGACATGGCCTACCCCGGACTGATCCTCGCGAATGCCGCCCTGGGCGAGGGCGTCGAGACGCACCTGTTCTTCACGTTCTGGGGCTTCGACATGATCACCACGAAGACCATGGCCGACCTCAAGTTCACGCCTCTCGGCAACACGGCCACGCACATGCCCCAGGGCCTCGGCGGTCTGCCCGGCATGACCCACCTGGCCACCTCGCGACTGCGGAAGTCGATCGCCGACCTCGACGTGCCCGACGTCCCGGAGTTCCTCGAGCAGATCGTCGCGTCCGGCGGTCACCTGTGGGCCTGCCAGCTGTCGGCCGACATGAACCACCTGACGAGCGAGGACCTCTACGACGAGGTCGAGGGGATCATCAGCGCGAGTGACTTCATCGAGAAGACCGACGGAGCGCAGCTGCTCTTCATCTAGCAACACAGAGGGGTATGCCGGTGGGTTGCGTTCGCGGCCCACCGGCACTGTCGTGTCGGCCCCCTTGGACGTCAGGGGGTCGTGGTCACGGGCGCCGGCGCCGGCCGAAGACGAAATAGGCGAGTGGACCGACCGTGTTTGATGAAGCTTGCGCAGGCCCACCACAGGCGGCTGCCCCTGACCCCGTCGACCGGTCGGCGCCTCAGGTCGCGCAGTGCTGCGATGCTGCGGCGCTGCGATCAGGACCCTACGGTGAGCCGGTTGATGACCGACGTGACGCCGGGCGTGGCCCAGGCGGCGTGCCCGACCTCGTGGAACTCGTGCCAGGTGTCGACCGAACCGGTCAGCTCGATCGCGGTGCCACGGACGGCGACCTGGACCCGGTCAGCCTCCACCTGGGCGTTGCGCACGAGCGCCTGCCGGATCTTCGCCTTCGCCTGGTCGGCAGCAAAGGGAAGCTTGGGCTTGATCTCGATGTCGTTCTGCACGAACGACACCCCGGGAGCGTGTCGGACCGCCCGCAGGGCCGCCTCGCGCTGGTAGTTCCAGGCGAGCGATCCACTGAGCGTGACGCGTCCGAGGTGCACCGCGACCTTGACGGCTCCCCGTGGGATGACGACGGTGTTCTTGAGTGCCTCGGCGGCTGCCCGCGCGATGTCCACGTCCTCGTGCCACCCCAGACGATGCTTGACGATGATCTGGTCGGCCACCCCCGTCACACCCCTGACGTGGAAGGTGGCCGCGAGCGCCGCCTCCTTCTCGGGATAGGAGTCGACCTCTCCCGAGAGGGTCACGGCCCCGTCGGTCACGGCGACACCGATGTGGTCGGCGTCCACGTCGGGCCACCACCTCAGCTCGTCGGTGACGTGGGTCTTGAGCTGGTGGTCTGTCTGGTGAAGTGTGCTTGTCATGCTTCCAGCCTCGGCCGGGGCCACGCCGCGAGACAGGGACCAAGGTCCGCCTGCGACGCGGCGATCGGGCCCCTTCGGCCACGGGGCGTAGTCTCCGAACAGCGGGACCCTTCGGGTCTCCCCACCAAGGGACTGAACATGTCCGACAAGTCACCACGCCACGCGTTGACCAAGAAGTCCGGCAAGTCCATCAAGGAAAAGCGGGCCGACAAGAAGTCGAAGGCCGCCGAATCAACCGGGATCGAGACGACACTGCATGGCAAGAAGCGCTGACACCCGTTCCACCCCCCTCCTCACGCTCGGAGTGATGGCTCACTCCCGCAAGGAGAACGAGCACCGGCTCCCGATCCACCCCACCCACGTCGAGCGGATCGACCCGGAGCTGCGCGCGCAGATCTTCGTCGAGGAGGGCTACGGCCTGCCGTTCGGTGTCACCGACGAGGCGCTCGCGGCACAGCTCGGCGGGGTGCGCACGCGTGACGAGCTCATCGCCGAGTGCGACATCATCCTGCAGCCCAAGGTGCAGTCGGAGGACCTCGCGGAGCTGCGCGACGGGCAGATCGTCTGGGGGTGGCCGCACTGTGTCCAGGACCAGGCGCTCACCCAGGAGGCGATCGACAAGAAGCTCACCCTCATCGCGTTCGAGGCGATGAACCACTGGGCGCGTGACGGCAGCTTCCTGCTCCACGTGTTCCACCTGAACAACGAGCTCGCCGGCTACTCGTCCGTGTTGCATGCCCTGGCCCTGTCGGGCACGACCGGCACCTATGGTCGCAAGCTCAGGGCGGTCGTCATCGGGTTCGGTGCGACGGCCCGTGGCGCGGTCACGGCGTTGAGTGCCCAGGGCATCGACGACGTGCGGGTGCTCACCGCCCGCAAGGTCGCCGCAGTGGCATCACCCATTCACTCCGTGCAGATCGTCCACCTCGACCACGACGATGACGACCCCACCCAGACGCGCGTCGTCACCAACGAGGGCCGCATTCCCCTCGATGCCTACCTTGCCGACAACGACATCGTCGTCAACTGCGTCCTGCAGGACACCTCGACCCCCTGGACCTTCCTGCAGGAGGAGGACCTGCGCGCCTTCCGCCCGGGCAGCCTCATCGTCGACGTCAGCTGCGACGAGGGCATGGGCTTCAGCTGGGCCCGCCCGACGAGCTTTGAGGACCCGACGTTCATCGTGGGCGACAACCTCACCTACTACGCCGTCGACCACACGCCGTCCTACCTCTGGAACTCGGCGACGTGGGTCAACAGCGAGGCGCTCCTGCCGCACCTGCGCACGGTCCTGTCCGGGCCCGACGCCTGGGTCAAGGAGACGACGATCGAGCGGGCCATCGAGATCCAGGACGGCGAGATCCACAACAAGGACATCCTCGCGTTCCAGGACCGCGAAGACACCTTCCCGTATGCCGTTCGCTCACCTGCCGCGACCGACTGACGACTTCGTGCCCCGCACGGACGGCGAGCGCCTGACGACTTCGTGCCCCGCACGGACGGCGAGCGCCAGCGAGTTGTCCGTGCGGGGCACGCAGTCGTGCTCTGCGTGACCGCCTGACCTCAGGCGCGGATCGCGTTGAGGAGGTCCGGCAGGCTGGCGGGGTCGGCGAGCGTCAGGTGCACCAGTTCGGCGGCTTCGAACCACCTGAGCTGGTCGTGCTCGTCGGGTGCGGCATTGACCGGCTCACCCTCCCAGCGGTCGACGACGAACGCGTGCATCTCGATGCCGGGATCCGAGAACGCCATGGGCATCGGCCGCGGGTCGAGGATCCGCACGCCGAGTTCTTCACGACACTCCCGGACCACAGCCTGCGCCGGTGACTCGCCCGGCTCGATGTGGCCGCCAGCAAGGTCCCAGCAGTCGGGATACCACCGCCGCTCGGGGTTCCGGTGCACCAGCAGGATGCGACCGTCGCGGATCAACGCCGCGGTTGCGATGGCAACACGAGTGGGCACGATCAGAGTCCGAACATGCGAGCACCGTTGTCGTGCAGGACCGCTCGCAACCAGCCGTCACCGAGGTCGAGCCCGACGACGGCCGCCACCGCCTCCTCATAGGGATACGGGATGTTGGGGAAGTCGCTGCCGAAGAGGATGCGGTCACCCAGTGCCACGAGCCGGCCGCGCTCTGCCACCGGGAACGGCGCCAGCTGCTCCATGAAGTCGTGGAACGCCATGGTCGTGTCGAGGTGGACGCGGTCGTGGTCCTCGGCCAGGTCAAGGAACTCCGAGTACTCCGGCGCTCCCATGTGTGCGATGACGAGCTGCAGCTGCGGGAAGCGGCGCAGCACCTCGGCGACCGGCCCGGGCCCGGTGAAGCGGCCAGCGTCCGGGCCGCTGCCGCAGTGGATGACGATCGGCGTGCCCGCGTCCTCGAGCTGACCCCACACCGGATCGAGCAGCGGGTCGCGGGGGTCGTAGTCACCGACCTGGATGTGCGACTTGAAGACCCGCGCCCCGGCCGCGAGGGCGTCTGCGACATCGGCGCCCGCCGACTCCTCGGCGAAGAACGTCGCCGTGTGGAGGCAGTCCGGCGTGCGGGACGCGAAGTCCGCGGACCACCCGTTGAGCCACGCGGCCATACCCGGTTTGTGCGGATAGAGCATGGAGGTGAACGCGATGACTCCGAACCCACGCAGCTGCGCGAGCCGCTCCTCCTCATCACCTCGGTACGTGATGGGCCAGGCGTTCCCGGTCCGCTCCTCGACGGCGTCGAAGAACTTCCACACCTTGGCGAGCACGGGCTCGGGCATGAAGTGGGTGTGCACGTCGACCATCCCGGGGATACTCAGGCGATCGATCGTGGCCCGCAACGGTGTCACCTGCGGCGCGGTCACGACTGGTCCTTCGATCGGAGGCGGCGGACGACGTCGACGAGAGCCACGCCCTCTGCCGGAGTGAGGTTCGCACCGAGGCTGTCGATGAGCTCCGGCAGCGAGTCGAAGTCGTCGGGAGTGATGGCGCGATGCTCGGTCGGCCGTCCCGGGCGCCTGATGGTCACGGAGTCCTCGGTCAGGGCCGCGATCAGCGCGGTGCCGTCCTCGTCGGTGCCCTGAGCGACACACATGAGTGAGGTCATGAAGTGGCTCGTCGGCTGGGTACTCGTCCAGTGGTGCCCCATCGCCACATCGACCGGACGCACCGGCAACGAGTCGATCGTGTGCATGACCTCCCACTCATCTCCGGTGTGCCGCAACACTTCCCACGCCTGCGTGGTGCCGTCCGAAATCGTGCGTATGCCGTGCCGCCACCCTTCCGCTGTCACGTCGGCTCCATCGACCAGAGGGATGGGAGCGAGCGGGGACCGACCGAAGCCCGGGTCGCAGATGAACCGCTCACCCTCGAGATCGACCATGACGACGAGGTGGGTGCGCGGCGCGAGCTGCGGGTCGCCCACACGACCAAGGTGACGGGTCACGGCATACCCGAGCCGGTGAAGAACGGCGGCGAAGAGGGAGGCGTGCTCGAAGCAGTAGCCGCCACGACCGCGCCCGACGAACTTCTCCTGGATCGCCGGCAGGCTGACGCCGGGGTGGGTGCCGAGGAGGACGTCGAGGTTGTCGAAGGTGAAGGTGCGGATGTGCGCCGTCTGCAGCCGGGTCAGCGCCTCGAGGCTCGGCGGCTCAGCAGCGGCGCCGGTGCGCGCGAGGTAGGCGTCGAGGTCCAGCGTCTCGGTGAGCCAGAGGTCAGCAGGCAGTGCGTCGGTCACAGCCCCATCCGATCACGCGGTACCCATCATGCCCAGAGCTGTACGTGCGATTCGGTCAGCGCGGTCCATGGATGTCCAAGACCTGGTCAGTGGCCGCAACCGTCGATGTTCTCCTGCGTCATCGACCACTTCCACTGCCCATCCTCCACGAGCATGTGTGCGTCCACGGGGACATTCATGCCCGACGTCGTGACCTGGGCGGACACCTTTGTCGCGGGCAGCTTCGCTTGGGTGCCGGGAATCGTGATCGTTCCGGCGTCCGTGACGCTCAGAACCTTCGACCACTTGAGATTGGGCACCTCCTCGCTGGCGCGGCACGCCAGATACTCCTTCTCGGAGACCACGTCGCGCTGGGCACTGACCAACGTGGCGTACTGCGCCTCCCAATCCTTCTTCTCGAACTGGTCGACCCACGTCTTGAAGGAAGCTTCAGCCGTTCCGGTCGGGGCGGCGGGGGCTGTCGAGGCCGTGGTCTCGTCCGCATCTGAGTCTCCCAACGAGCCTGTGTAAACAGCACAGTCGACGGGTGTGCCCGACGTGATCACGGACGCGTCGATCTTGATCTTGCCCGAGGCCGGCACGAGCTCCGGAAACTCGGAACCACCTCCGACGATTGTCCCAGCCTTGTCCGTGCACGCGATGGCGAGGCGTACATCCTTGAGTGCCTCCGCCGTGGGGTTACTCAGCTCGAAGCTGGCCTGCTGGCCGCCGTACTCAGACTTCGTGATGACGACCTTCGAGACCGGCAACTTAGGGAAGGGCTTGTCACTGAAGGTGCCTTCGGCCTGGACGTCGATTGTTGCTTCGACCTTGGCGACCTTTTCACCCGGCGCGAGAGTGACTTGGGTACCGACAATGTGGTCCGATTCAGGTTGGCTGAAGGACTCGAGCTGCGATTCTGACTTGAGCAATTTTCCGGCCGCGTCTAGGACGTTGAAATTGACCGTGACCGTCTGCCCGACATACGTCGAATTGTTGTGGACGACGGCACTCACCCACACGTACTCGTCGTTCTGACCAAAGCCACTCTTGACAAGAGTGCCCAGGTCCTTCGGCGCGCTCGCCTTCGCTGCGGGTGTGGCGGGGGCGTCCGAGGCAGACCCCGAGGGACCTTCGTCACCGCTTCCGCACGCTGCTAGCGAAAAGATTGCAGCCGATGCAATGAGCGCAGTGCGAATCACGTTTCCCCCGATGTTGATGATGAGTGCAAGAGGAATGTATTCGAGGGTTGTGCGCGTGTCCGTCGAATAGCCCGTTCTGGCCAGCTAGCTGCGATCGCTTTGGCCCTGCATGGACTCCGCCAGCCTCTTGATGCGGTGCAGGCGCGCGTCCCACGTCTTCCCGACGGCACTGAGCTGAGCCACGGCTCGGGCGAACTGGGCGTCGTCCAGTCGATAGTGCTTCTCTCGGCCGGTCGTCTCGGCGTGGACGAGGCCAGCGCGGTCGAGCACGGCGAGGTGCTTGGCCACGGCCTGCCGCGTCACGGGAAGCCGTTCGCCCAGGCTCGTCGACGTCGCCGACCCGTCGGTGACGAGGATGTCGAGGACCTGGCGCCGGATCGGGTCACCGAGCGCGGACCACAGCTGGTCGTCGATGACGGTGGTGATCACGAGCGGGCCACCTTTGCCGCGTGAGCGCCCAGTCGGGGCAGGAAGAAGTCCCAGCCGCGCTCGTGGTCGTGGAACGCCTCCTCGAGCACGGCGGCCTCCCAGCCCATCTCACGAAAGCCGGTCTCGGTCAGTCGCAGCACGGTCCCCGGAGGCGACGGCTCCAGGTCGATCGTCACGAGTAGCGAGTTGCCGGCAGCGGGCGTCTCCCCATCGGGCGAGGTCCACCGGAAGGAGAAGGTGCGCGGTGGGTCACTCTCGACGACGACGAAGGGGACCGGTTCGTCACGGTCGGCCCACACGAGCTGACCGATCGCGCCCGGGCGCGCACCTGCGTCGAGGGACGCGTCGTCGGACCACCACTCCCGGATGTGCTCCGGCCGGCTGATGACGTCGAAGACGACCTCGGGCGCCGCGTCGATGCGGATCTCCCGCTCGAGCGTTCCGAACTCGGTGAGCTCCATCGCCTGCTCCGTTCCCGCAATCATTGGTTGCGCTCCACGTTACCCGACGTCGTCAGCACCTCCGGGGAGGAGGCACGTGCGGCAGCCGCGGCAGCGTCCTCGTCCGCACTGCCCACCCGAAGGCCGAGCGTGGCCACGGCGATGGCGATGGCCGCGACAGCGAAAAGGCCGCCCACAGTGACAATCGCCCCCACGCCGTCGACGGTGATGGCCGCCCCACCCGCGAGGGACCCGATCGCGATGCCGGCATTGACCGCGGAGGCCGGGAGGGAAGCAGCCAACGGTCCACCCGGGCCGGCGAGCGTGACGACCCGGTGCTGGAGCGACGGCGCCATCCCCATCCCGAACAGCCCCATGCCCAGGATCGCGAGGCCAACGAGGATCGGGCTCGCCCCGAAGGCCGCCATGAGCCCGATCGAACCCAGCACCCCGACGCAGCCGACCACGAGGGCGCGCGCAGCGTGGGCATCAGCGAACCGCCCACCGACTGACGACCCGACCGTGGTCGCGACGCCGTAGGTGAGGAGGAAGGCGCTCACCACCGATCCCCGCACGTGCGTGATCTCGTCGAGGAAGGGCACGACATAGGTGAGGACCGACTGGATCGCGGCGAAGATGACGGCGCACAGCGCCAGGAGGGCGAGCACTCGCGGCGCGAAGGCGTGCCGGGCCTGCTCGAAGGCCCGACTGCCACCGGCCGTCGGCACGGAGGGCAACACCATGCTCGCGAGCGCCAGCACCAGGGCGGCGATGACGACGACCGCGACGAACGACGCCCTCCACCCGATGGCCTGGCCCAGCACGGTCCCGAGCGGCAGGCCGAGTGCACTGGCGCTGGCGAACCCGGAGATCACCACGGCCATGGCCCGGCCCGCCCGCTCCGGCGGCACCACCGAGGTCGCCGTCGTGATGGCGGCGGCGATGTAGAGCCCCTGCACAGCGCCGATCAGCACGCGCGCCACGAGGAAGGTGGAGTAGTCCGCACCCAGGGCCGGCAGCAGGTTGGCCGCGACGAACACGCCCGTCGAGCCCAGGACGACGAGTCGTCGGTCGAGGGCCGTCGTGAGGAAGGTGAGCAGAGGCCCACCCACAGCCAGCCCGACAGCGTTCGCCGTGACGAGAGCTCCGGCCGAGGGCACCGAGACATCAAGGTCGGCGGCGATGAGGTCGATCAGCCCCACGACGAGCATCTCGGCGCAGCCCATGACGAAGGCTCCGGTGAAGAGGACGGCAAGCACCACGGTCGCGCGAGGGACTCGTCCGTTCGCTGGGGTGGTCGAGGCCCTGGTCATGACGTTCTCCTTCGACGGCGCTTCAGAGTGCAACCTTTGGTTGCTTACAACGTAACGCGAGGACGCGGCATACGCAACCTTTTGTTGCCTTGAAGCACCCCGAACGGCATCACACAGGGCGCCCGCCTACGCTCACCGCACATGGACGTCGGCACCGAACTCTCCACGCGCCTGGGGTCAGCCGCGCCCGGACTCAACGCCGGCGCCCTCGCCACGGCAGCACTCGCAGCCCTCGCCGTGGTCCTCGTTCCGACGATCTGGCTGCAGCTGCGCATCGCCGTCACGCTCGTCCACGAACTCGGCCACGCGATCATCGGCATCGCGTTCGGCCGCCGCTTCACCGGCTTCGTCGTCCGCGGAGACATGTCCGGCCACGCCGTGACCGTCGGCCCGGCGCGCGGCATCGGCCGCATTGCGACGACCTGGGCCGGCTACCCGATGCCGGCTCTCGTCGGTCTCCTCATGGTCTGGTCGGCAACGACGGGGTATGCCGCCGCGCTCCTGTTCGCGTGCCTGCTCACCTTGGTCGTCGTGCTGGCCTTCGTGCGCTCCGCCGGGACCCTGGCCACGGTCGCGGCCGCCGGTGTCGGCATCGGCGCGCTCTGGTGGTGGCGCAACGACGAGGTCCAGGCGCTCGCCGTCGTGTCGACCGGGCTCGTCCTCCTCATCGGCGCCTGGCGCCACCTCGGCGCCCTCACGTCGGCCCACGGACGGCGCGACCGCGGAAGTGACGCGGCCGTGCTGAGGCAACTGACCGGCATACCCGCGTTCGTCTGGATCGGGACCTTCGTCGCCGTGCTTGCGCTCGCGACCTGGGAAGCCGCGCGGCTCCTCCTCGCCCTCAGCTGAGCAGCGAGCGGACGGCCTTCTCGAGGGTGGCCTGGCGCTTGAGCGGGTCCCGGCCGGTGGCCTTGGGGATGGCGATCGTCTCGCCGTTCTCGTAGTGGTCGATGACGCGGGGGTCGACGTAGGACTTGCGCGCGATCGTCGGGGTGTTGCCGAGGTAGTCGGAGACCTGCTCGACGGAGTCCTTGATCGCGCGGCGCCTGGAGGCCTGGGTGTCGCCCGGCTCCGGTGAGGTCGCCAGCGCGGCCGCCGCGTGGACGGTGGCGTGCCAGGTGCGGAAGTCCTTGGCCGTGACGTCGGCATCGAAGAGATTCGCGAGGTAGGCGTTGACGTCAGCGGCCTCGAGGTCGACCCAACGTGAGCCGTCGGTGCGATAGGCAAGAACGCGGGCGGAGGTGGTCCGGCGGCGGCGCATGACGCTGAGTGCCGCGGCGACGTCCTTGTCGCGGATGGTGACCTGCTGGGCGACACCACTCTTGCCATCGAACGAGAACTGCAACCCCTCACCGACCTTGCGGACGTGCTGGCGCTCGAGGGTGGTGAGCCCGAAGGAGCCGTTGGCGTCCGTGTAGACGTCGTTGCCGATTCGGAAGTAGCCGAGGTCGAGCAGACGCACGGCGACAGCGGCGGCCCGCTCGAGCGGCATACCCTCGCGGTGAAGGTCGCTGGTCACGCGGCGGCGGGCAGCGGGGAACTGGGCGGCGGCCTCCAGGACGCGGTCGAACTTCAGCTCGTCGCGCTTGGCGCGCCAGTCCGGGTGATAGAGGTACTGACGACGACCGGCGTCATCGGTACCGACGGCCTGCAGGTGACCGTTGGCGACGGAGCAGATCCACACGTCCTCCCAGGCGGGCGGAATCGCGAGGGAGCGGATCCGCTCGACGTCGCTCGCGGGCAGCCGCTTGTCGCCCTTGTCGACGTAGGTGAATCCCTTGCCGGCGCGTCGTCGCGTCCAGCCTCGGTCCTTGGGCGAGACGGTGCGCAGTCGGGTCATGAGCGCCATCGTCGCAGGTCAGGGGCTGAATTGGAGCGTTACCAGTCATGGCCGGTGGTGAGGAGGGCCGACTCCATCTCGAATCGCTGGCGGCGCGACAACGACCCCCGACCCTCTGGCACCGGGAGATCCACGCTGCGGCAGTAGTCCCGCAACACCAGGTCATAGGCGAGGTTGGTGGCCGCCAACCTCTCGGCCTTCCACGGCTGGTTGCCCTCCTCGACCTGCCGCACCAGCTGGGCCATCCGGGCGAGCTCGAGTCCGAGCAGGACCGGAGGCAGCGGCTCGGGCGGGCGGCGCTGCCGCAGGGCGACGACGACCGCCAACAGGGCAGCGAGCATCGCCAACCCGACCATGCCGAGGGTGCTTCCCATCCCGCTCACCTCTGGGCCATTTTCCCCCGAGGAGCCGCCCACCACAATGGCCCACTGCGTGCTGCTCCAAGGCAGGCAGAAGCGGGATACTCGCCATCCCCGTGGGCGACGCCCGTTCGTGGGCTGGCCGAGATCGGGCCGTGGTGGAGGCAGAGCGCGATGGACCCGACGAGGTCTTCACGTTCGCCCATGAAGTGGTCGCCATCGACGGGGACACGGTTGTCTTGCGGGTCGCTGTCGACTACCCGAGCTCGACGTGGCGTGACCTCTGGGTGGTGACGTTCGCCCCGGATGGTCGAGCCACGGCCTTCGAGGAATGGCCGTTCTCGCCCTCTCAGCCCGACGGGCACTGAACGGCCAACAGCCGATCAGGCTCCCGTCGGTTGGTCTTCTCGTGCACCGACCGGGCCGGTGGCTGCTGAGGTGCGGCGACTGCCGGCGACGGTCTGGAAGCTGCCGGTGTAGGTCGGCGCCAGTCCGTGAACGGTGCGCGGATCGGGGCGGGCGCTCGTGGGTACGGGCGTGTGGTGGTAGTCGACCTGAACCCTGTCCGGCGTGACGTCGATGACCGCGAAGCCGTGGCCGACGCCGTCGATGTAGCGGATCCACGGGTTGAGCTGCCGCGCGGCACCGATGGCCTGACGGGTGACCGCGACCACGACCTCGGGCGGCTGCCCAGCCAGTGGAGCCGTGCCGCCGATGACCTCGAAGAAGCCGTCGCTCGTGACGCTGGGGCAGACGAACTCCACTCCCGCGGACGTGTAGGTCGGGCTGCCGGGTGTCGCCGCGACCGGCAGGTCGCAGACGAAGGAGGCGTGGATGTCGCCCGTCAGCACGACGATGTCACCGGCGTCTGCGCTGGGCTGGGCGGCCGCGTGGGTGAGGAGGTTCGTGCGGTCGGCGGTGTAGCCGTCCCACTGGTCGGCGTTGACGAACGTGTAGCCCGGTGCGCCGAGAGCCGCGCCCGGGTAGAGGACGGGTGCGACCATGACCTGGTTGCCGAAGAGGTGCCAGCGGCGACCCTGCTCGGCGATGCCGTCCTTGATCCAGGTGAGCTGTTCGGGCTCGGGCAGGTGTCGGCCCGGGTGTGCGAGCCCACCATCGATGGCCGGGCTGATACCGATCGGCACGAACCCGTCGAAGGGGACATTGGGGACGCTGATCTGGGCGCTGCGGTTCTGCCGGGTCTCGACGATCGACAGGTCGCCGAGGTCGCCGAAGGTGAACCGCCGGAAGAAGCGGGTGCCCTGGTGGGGAGTCGCCTGCGACTGGTCGGGGAGGCGAAACGGCATCCACTCGAGGTAGGCCTGCATGGCCTGCGCGCGGCGGGCCAGGTAGTCACCCTCCGACGCCTGGTGGTTGCCCGCGCCAGCGGCCCAGGCGTTGTTGGCGACCTCGTGGTCGTCGAAGATCGTGATCCACGGGTGCTGGCGGTGCGCTGCCTGCAGGTCGCCATCGGCCTTGTGCAGGGCATGGCGCAGGCGATAACCCTCGAGGTCGATCGTCTCGGTGGGGGGCTGGGAGTCGCGGACTCCGGCGAGCGAGGCCGGGCCGTAGCGGTCGGCGCCGTTGCCGTACTCGTAGATGTAGTCGCCGACGTGCAGGACGAAGTCGAGGTCGTCGCGCTCGGCGATGGTGCGGTAGGCGTTGAAGTAGCCGCCGGTGTAGTTGCTGCAGCTGACAAGGGCCATGCGCAGTGCGTGGGTCTCGCCCTCGACGTCACCGGCCGTCTGGGTGCGGCCGGTGGTGGAGAACTCACCCAGGCTCTGGAAGCGGTAGTAGTAGCGCGTGTAGGCATCGAGGCCGGTCACGTCGACCTTGACCGTGTGGTCGCTGGCGGCGTTCGTCATGACCATGCCGTGCGCCACGACTCGGGTGAACTGGGAGTCCAGCGACACCTGCCAGCGCACGGGAAGGGGAGCGCCGAGGCCGCTGCCGGGTGCAGCGACGGGGGCGCCCTTGCCCTTGGGCGGAGGGGTGGCCCGGGTCCAGATGACGACGGCGTCGCCGGTCGGATCGCCGCTGGCGACGCCATAACCGAAGACACCCTTGCTCGCCGGTGCTGCGGCGGCGGCCGGGTCGAAAAGGCGGGGTACTGCCAGGGCTGCACTCGCGGCGGCCACACCCTTGAGCAGGCTGCGGCGGTCGACCGAAGGAGTCGTCATGTCTGGACGCTACGCCCGTTGTGTTGATCCGGAGGGCGATCGGCATGAACCCCCGCGCAACGCTGGGGAGCCACCGACTTCGTGCCCCATACGGACCATTCCAGCGGACGTCTTTCGTCCGTGGTTCGGTCCGTATGGGGCACGAAGTCGGGGTTGAGCTGGGTGGGTGCGGGGTGGTTCCTACTTCTTGACGTCGAAGCGGTCGGCGTCCATGACCTTGGCCCAGGCAGCGACGAAGTCGTGCACGAACTTCTCGCTGGCGTCGTCGGAGGCGTAGACCTCGGCGACGGCCTTGAGCTCGGAGTTCGAGCCGAAGACCAGGTCGGCGCGCGTGCCCGTCCACTCCTGGCCATTGGCGCCGCGACCCGTGTAGGTGTCGTCGCCAGCCGACGTCCACGTCGTCCCCAGGTCGAGCAGGTTGACGAAGAAGTCGTTCGACAGCGTGCCGACGCGGTCGGTGAGCACACCAGCGGTCGAGCCACCGGAGTTGGCACCGAGCACGCGCAGTCCACCGACGAGAGCGGTCAGCTCGGGCGCGGAGACGCCGAGGAGGTTGGCGCGGTCGATGAGGAGGTACTCGGCCGGCAGACGGTTGTCGCTCCGGTCGTAGTTGCGGAACCCGTCAGCCTTCGGCTCCAGCCACGCGAACGACTCGACGTCGGTCTGCTCCTGGGTCGCGTCGCCGCGGCCAGGGGTGAACGGAACCTCGACCTCGACGCCACCGGCGCGAGCGGCCTGCTCGACACCGACGTTGCCACCGAGCACGACCGCGTCAGCGAACGAGAGGTTGTTCGCGCCAGCGATCTCCTCGAGCGTGGTCAGCACCGGAGCGAGCTCGGACGGGTCGTTGGCCTCCCACGAGCGCTGCGGCTCGAGGCGGATGCGGCCACCGTTGGCGCCACCGCGCTTGTCGCTGCTGCGGAACGAGCCAGCCGCGGCCCAGGCCGCCTTGACCAGCTTCGTGGCCGTGAGCCCGGAGGCAGCGATCGCGGCCTTGGCGGCAGCGATGTTCTCGGCGGACGTGCCGAGCTCGTTGGCGGGGATCGGGTCCTGCCAGAGGAGCTCCTCGGACGGAACCTCGGGGCCGACGTAGCGGTCGACCGGGCCCATGTCGCGGTGGGTCAGCTTGTACCAAGCGCGAGCGAACGCGTCGGCGAAGTCGGCCGGGTTCTCGTGGAAGCGGCGCGAGATCGCCTCGTAGGCCGGGTCGACCTTGAGGGCGAGGTCGGTCGTGAGCATCGTCGGGAGACGCTTGGCGCCGCCCTCGTTCGGTGCCGGGACGGTGGCCTCGGCGTCCTTGGCGACCCACTGCGAGGCGCCGGCCGGGCTCTTCTGGAGCTCGTACTCGAAGCCGAAGAGGTGGTCGAAGAAGCCGTTGCCCCACTGCGTCGGCGTTGCGGTCCAGGTGACCTCGAGCCCCGAGGTGATGGCGTCGGCGCCCTTGCCCGAGTTGAAGGTGCTCAGCCAGCCGAGGCCCTGGTTCTCCAGGGGGCCGGCCTCCGGCTCGGGTCCGACGTGGGCCTCCGGGTCACCGGCGCCGTGCGTCTTGCCGAAGGTGTGGCCGCCGGCGATGAGCGCCACGGTCTCCTCGTCGTTCATCGCCATCCGCTTGAACGTCTCGCGGATGTCGATCGCCGAGAGGGCCGGGTCCGGGTTGGCGTTGGGGCCTTCGGGGTTGACGTAGATGAGGCCCATCTGGACTGCGGCGAGCGGGTTCTCGAGGTCGCGCTCACCGGTGTAGCGCTCGTCGCCGAGCCACTCGGTCTCGGGGCCCCAGTAGACGTCGTTGTCGGGCTCCCACGCGTCGACGCGACCGCCGGCGAAGCCAAAGGTCTTGAAGCCCATGGTCTCGAGCGCGACGTTGCCGGTGAGGATCATGAGGTCGGCCCACGACAGGCTCTGGCCGTACTTCTTCTTGACCGGCCACAGCAGACGCCGGGCCTTGTCGAGGTTGCCGTTGTCGGGCCAGGAGCTGAGCGGGGCGAAGCGCTGCTGGCCGGTGCCGCCGCCGCCACGACCGTCCGCGACGCGATAGGTGCCGGCGCTGTGCCATGCCATGCGGACCATGAACGGGCCGTAGTGACCGAAGTCGGCGGGCCACCAGTCCTGCGAGGTCGTGAGGACGGCCGCGATGTCGCTCTTGACCGCAGCGAGGTCCAAGGTCTCGAACGCTGCGGCGTAGTCGAAGTCCTCACCGAGCGGGTTCGTCACCGGCTGGTTCTTCGCGAGGATCTTGAGGTTGAGACGGTCCGGCCACCAGGTGCGGTTCGGGTCACCCTGGGTGGGCTGCGAGGTGGCTCCGTGCACGACGGGGCAACCGCCGGCTCCTTCGGAGGCGGGGGAGTCCTCGTTCATCTCCTTGACTTCGGCGTCGTCGGTCCTGTTGTCGTTGACGGTCATCGGCGTCCCTTCTCATCATTCGGTTTGGTGGTCGGGTTGGTGGTGAGTTCGGTTGTCGCAGTGGACTTCTGGCAGGTCTGGCACAGGCCCCAATAGACGACCTCCGCCTCGTCGACGGCGAAGCCCGTCGGGGCGTCGGATGCATCCAGGCAGGGAGCCGCGCCGGTCGCACAGGCGACGTCGGTGATCGAGCCGCACACACGGCATACGGCGTGGTGGTGGTTGTCTCCCACGTGCAGCTCGTAGCGCGCCACGGAACCGGTCGGCTGGATGCGGCGCACGAGCCCCGCGTCGGTCAGCGCGCTGAGGCAGTCATAGACCGCCTGGTGAGAGACCGAGGTATGCCGTGTGCGCACCTGCTCGATGACCGTTCCGGTGTCGGCGTGCGGGCTGTCGTGCAGGGCGTTGAGGACGGCCACGCGGGGACGGGTCACCCGGAGGTTCGCCCCTCGCAACAGGTCTTCGACATCCGTGGGCACGTGCCCAACCCTTCCGCCTTTTCTTGAACCTGTCAAGAAAAGACCTGCCTCCCTTCCGGGAGACAGGCGAAGGGCCCTCGGAAGTATGAGTTCCAAGGGCCCTTCAGGGTGATCGGTCGATGTGACGATCCCGATCGACTTCTCTTTGCCTCCGGTCCCGGGTGCCTACGTCACCTGGCTCCCGCAGCGAGCGAACCCGCTGTGTGGACCTTCTTCTCCGAGCTGTCCCGCTCTCCCCGGGGGGAGTGCGTAGGACATTTCTACGCCTCAATTGCGTTGTGCCACAGGGGCTTTGGCAAAACTTCTCCAAGTATTTTCGTCATCCACAGGGTGGGGCCAGTTGTGCACCGAAACGAGGCGGTTGTCCACCGGTTCTCGCCTGTGTCCCCAGCCTGTCCCCAAGGGCCTGTGGACAGCGCCCTCGACGAACATCGCGCGACCTCTGCGGCGGGGCTCGGGTCTCGGTATCTTCGCCACATGCCCCAGTTCGTCGAGCCCGACAGCGTCAGCCTGAACCTCAACGAGGGAGAGCCCACGATCACCCTGAGCGACGTGGAGATCTCCAGCGCCGAGGGGTGGTCCTTCCTCAACCGCGCGACCCTGCTCGTCGTCGACGGTCCCGACGACGAGGGGTTCCTGCTCCGCCGCCTCACCGAGCAAGGCGGTGACATCGCGCCCGCTGGCTGGGACGAAGCAGTCAAGGCGCACGGGTCGGTGACCGTCCTCGCGTCGGGGACACGCATCGTCGCAACGGCGCTCGAGCAGTCGAGCGAGGAGTCGTGAGCTACGACTTCGTCGCCCTGGTCCCGGAGGTCGCAGTCGGTGGCGACGACGAGGTCCTCGCCGCCGCCTCGCGGCTGACCGACGACGAGTCCGGGGTCGAGACGGTCGACCCGCGCATCGCCGCCTTCCACGCGGAGCTCGCCGCCCTCGTCGAGAACCTTCCCGACGACGAGAAGTGGATCTCGGTCTGGCCGCTGGCCCCGAGCGCCCAGGCACTCTTCGTCCCGGTGCCCTACCCGAGCGCAGACGAAGCCCTGCTCACGCTCCTGCGACTCACTGCCCGCCACGGCCTCGTCCTCGTGGACCTCAGCTCCGACTCCGTCGACCATCCCCCTCAGGGTCTCCCCGTCAGCGTGCGCGGCGGCGACGGCACCCGCCTCGGCGCACTGACCCGTGAACGACTCATCGCGCTGGTCCACGACGTCGGTGGCGACGAGCCGTTCCTCGTCCTCGACACCGGTGAGCGGTTTGCCCAGATCTACCGCGAGTCCGACGGCTCGTTCCTCCTCGAGCACGCCAACGAGTCCGGGCACGTCGGCACCACGGTGGCCGGTGCTGATGAGGCAGCCACGCAGCTCTGGCTGTGGCTGGACGACGATTCCGAGTTCGGGGCCGGCCTCACCTTCACGCCCGTCGCAGGCTGAGGGCACACGGTCAGGACGGACGGGGTCACATCGTGGTGTTGATTACTCACCGGTAGCCGAAGGGGTGGCGCGGCCGTAGTCTCTCAAGGACAGGCCCAACGCCGGGTCGGCCACGCAACAATGGAGTTGTCGATGCCTCTTCGTCTCACCCGTGTCATGCCCGCACTTGTCGCTGCCGCTGCCGCGGTCGCACTGCTTCCCCAGTCGGCCAGCGCCGCCACTGTTGCCGCTGATCCGGTGGGACCGGAACAGATCAGCTTCCTTCCGGCCAAGCTGTATTCGTCGCTCGCCCCCACCGCCCTGCCGCCGGGCACCAACGACTGGACCTGCCAGCCGTCGGCCGCGCACCCGCGCCCCGTCGTCCTCGTGCACGGCACGTGGGCCAACCGCTACGACTCGTTCGCGATGATCGCGCCGCACCTCAAGCGCGCCGGCTACTGCGTCTACGCTCTCAACTACGGCGATGAGAACGTCTCCGTCCTCGGTCAGCTCCCGGGTCTCTACGCCACGCAGACCATCAAGCCCGCAGGCGGCGAGATCAGCAGCTTCGTCGACCAGGTGCTCGACTCCACCGGCGCCGACCAGGTCGACATGTTCGGCTGGTCGCAGGGTGGGATCGCAGCCCGTTCCTACCTCAAGTTCTATGGCGGCACGAACGCCGCGAACCCGGCAGCCAACAAGGTGAAGAACCTCATCACCTTCGGTGCCACGAACCACGGCACGACGCTCTCGGGTCTGGGCGCACTCGCCGGCCAGCTGGCCCCGGCCACCATCCCGCCGGTCCTCGGCCCAGCCGCTGCCGACCAGCTCATCGACTCACCGTTCCTCACCGAGCTCAACGCCGGCGGTGACACCCAGCCGGGCGTGACCTACACGATCATCGGGTCCAGGTACGACGAGGTGTCGACGCCCTACCAGCGGACGTTCCTCACTGCCGGACCCGGCGCAACGGTCAACAACATCACTCTGCAGAACGGGTGTGAGATCGACCTGAGCGACCACCTCTCGGGGCTGTACTCCTACCGCCTCGTCGGCCTCGTGAAGAAGGCGCTCGACCCGACGGGCAACGTCTATGTGCCCTGCCTGCCGAATGCCCCGGTCCTCTGACTCCACCGGCTGTCAGGCGGTGAAGACAACGACCCGCGGCTCGAGGTTGCGGCGGTTGGTCCCGCCCTGGAGCGTCGAGCCCACCGCAACCCACGACGTGCGCCGACTCGGGTGCGCCCGGATCGTGAGGTAGTCGCCCCACTTGCCGTCCAGGGGTGAGTGGCTCGACGTCGCCACCGTCGCCATGTCCCACGCGGGCACGACCCCCGCCCTGGGCGGGAAGCCCGACAGCGACCCGACGGCCAGGGCTGGCTTGCCCCCGCCACCGAAGTAGGCCGCCATCCCGACCTTGCCCGACACCGTGCGTGCGAGCGCCGGATAGGCCCACGGCCCGGTCGCGGACCACAGGTCGGGCTCGGCCACGACCTTGAGCGTGGACTCGTCGATGACCGCGCACCGCACGAACGGGTGCGGTCGCCCTGCCCTCCGGCCGGACGACCACGCGAAGCCCAGGTGCGACCCCAGCCGGAACGCGCCGGTGATCCGGTCGTCGGCGCGGCTCAGCCACTCGGCAGCACCACCCGTGGCCGCATAGTTCCCGTCGTCCCACGGCGAGACCTTCACCGACCACTGCGTCACCGACGGCGAGGAGTCGGGCCAGGCGAAGACCCGCAGCGACGACGACGCAAGGTCGGTCGAGCCGAACCACATCGTGTCGCCAGCACCTGCCGTTCCTGCGCCAGCCACCGGCCGCAGCGACCCGGCCGTCGTCGTCGTCCAGTGCTCGTGCGGGAGCGGACCGGCCTTCGTCAGTCCCGACCGCGGCCAGCGCACGACGACCGCCCGCACCCACCGGTCCTGCAGGTCATAGACGTTGGTCGTCAGATAGAGGTGCTTGCGGGTGAGCCCGAGGTCGGGGAAGTCGAACCACACCTTGTCCCACGACGGCACGAGGTCGGTCGGTGCGAGGTCCCACCACCGCCAGGTCCCGGGCCGCCCAGTCGTCGAGACCGCGAGCCGCTGGATGTTGCCCTTCCCAGGCCCCGGCGGCTCGTACTGCAGCAGCCACACCCACAGCCTCCCCACCCTCAGGGTCACCTGGTCGCAGCCGAATCGCCCCTTGTCGGCGGGCAGCTCGGTGAATGGATCGAGGAACTGCCAGCTCGCACCGCTGTCCTCCGAGTGCGTCGCAAACCAGTTGCCCGTCACGAAGAAGCCACTGCTCGATGCCGCCACACTCGGCTCGCCGACGGTCCCGGTCTGGATGCCGGTGGCCGCATCGTCGAGCGGCAGGTCGGAGCGGATCGTCACCATGTCAGCCACCCGGCCCGTCGGTCGCGCGGGTGGGTTCCACCGGTTCGGTGGACTCGGTGGGTTCCGTCAACAGATCGGGTATGCCGCCCGCTCCCGTTCCGTCCGCCGGCCCACCTTCGCGGGTGGGTCCGGGCTTCTTGCGCCGGCGGGCCTTGGCCTTCTCCTTGGCGTCGAGGAGTGCGTCCGTGGCGGCTCCACCGAACTCGTCTTCCTCATCCGCGTCGCCACCGCCCCCCGCACCCCTGCTTCGTGCCGCGAGAGCGTCGGAGGCACTGGCCGGGCGCGGACGTCGCGGCTCCTGCCGTCCGGCGAGCTCGGACTCACCCGGCGTGCTCTCGGTGGTGCGCCCCTTCGGCCGGGTCATGGACGCGCGACCTTTTCGGGTCTCGCCCGCCACGCCTTCACACGGGACTTCACGGCGTTCCAGGCCTCGACGATGACGATCACGATGGGGATGAGGAGGACGGGGTATTCCTCGAAGAACGGTTCCATGGCGGTCCTTTCGATGGGGCGGATTGTCGACTTCGTGCCCCGCACGGACACGAATAGGAGGCCTTCGGCCGAAGATCGTGTCCGTGCGGGGCACGAAGTCGGTGTTCTAGGGGACGGCGGGGACTGTTGGGCGGGGGCCGAGGGCGACGACTCGGCACGCGGCATACGGCCACTGCCGGACGAGCTGGTCGACCGTGATGGGCAACGGGGCGATCGGGAGGATCGGGTTGTTGGGAGGCTCGACGTCGTCGTTGAACGAGCCGACGAGCGCGAGGAACACCACGGCGACCGGCGCCACGGCCGGGAGCGCCGGTGGCGTGAGGTCGACGTCGATCGAGATGGCCCGCGGGGTCCGGGCGTCGAGCGGCACGGTGAGTGGGATCCGCGCCGAGCCGTCGGGGAGTCGAGCGACCGTCCAGCCGGCTGGTGTCGGTCCGCCCTGCGCCGCCGAGGTCCAGGCCCGCGTGTGCAGGTCGACCACTCCAGCCACGGGTGCGGTGAGCCCGTCCGCGAGAGTGGGCACGAAGCGCCACAGCAGAACGGCCCACGCATCACCCGCCGCCACCGTCCGCGAGTCCCGGTGGTGCAGCAGCACGTCGACCGTCGACGGCTCCGAATAGACCGACCAGTTCGCACCCGAGAAGCCCGGCGGCACAACGCATTCCATGAGGTCGACCTCGCCCGCGGGCAGGGTCGGGACGGTCGGCGTGGACCAGGGCGGACGGCATACCGCGAAGGAACCGACGGGACCGGGAGCAACGGTGAGGTCAGGATTGAGCCGGGTTCCGACGATCGGGTCCCACAGCACTCGGTCGATGAACTGACCTGCCGGGAGCCCGAGACGGTTGCGTTCGATCGCGACGATCTCGCCCAGGGGCGCCGTCCACTGCCCGGTCGGCACGATGTTGGGGTGTCGCCAGCGCAGGGCGGTCTGGAACTGCCACAGCTGATAGGGGTTGGGGACGCTGCCGACGTTGATCGGACCACCGGGCCAGACGGGAGGCGCCGCCACGGGTACGCGCGGGCGGATGACGATGTCCGGACTGCTGTGCGCGGGCAGGGCGACGACGGGCGCCTGACGCGGGTCGGTCATCGGGGTCGGCAAGGTGCGGCGGTCGTCGTGGTTGTGGACCCGCACATAGGTCCGGCGCCGGGCGTCGTCGAGGAGGTCCACCTCCCACACCCCGCGTGACTGCACCGCGGCCCGCAGGATCCGTCGTCGGGTGGCCATCGGCGGGGGCGCGGCCGGCAGGGGCGGGACCGTGGGGTCGACCCAGATCCCGAGGTCCTGGACGCTCGTCTGCGGCAGGCCGTTGTCGAACAGGACCCAGTCGTGCAGGCCGGCGTCGTCATGGCGAGTGCCGTGCCAGACACCGGTCGCGGTCCCGACGTAGACCTGGTCCGGGTGGCCCGGGTCGACGACGGCGGCATACGCCGGGTCGAGGGGGCCGAGGACGCCCAGGGGGCCGGGCAGCGCACGCCGCAGACCGGTGGCGCGGAACCGGTCGTCGGCGGAGGAGTACCACCAGACCGTCTCGCTGTCGTTGCCCAGCGTGCCGAGAGTCGTGACATAGAAGTCGTGGGTTCCGGGGACGGGCGCCACGTCGGAGATGACGTGGGTGCGCGGGATGAGCACCGAGCTCGCGCGCAGCGACCAGCGCTCGTCCACCCAGTTGCCGGAGGGCAGCTGCCGGTAGCGGACGATGCCGTTGTCAAAGGCGGCGAGCAGCTCGGTGGCCGAGACCCAGCGGACGGTGTGAACGCGAAGGTAGTTCGTCACCGGGGTGCCACCGCGCGGCACACCCCTGGTCGTTGCGGCGAGGTTGATGTCGGCTCCGGCCGCGGTGCGACGATCACCCGCGGAGGCGCCGGTCGCCGAGGTGTGGACGGGCAGGACCCGCCAGGTGCACGGGGCGACTCCGCCAAGGTCGTCGGTGATCCAGACGCGGTTCGTCCCGAGGGCGATGCGGCCCCCGGCACCGTTGGCCACGGCGGAGGCACCGGAGTAGAACGACGACAGGTTGTTCTCGCGGTCGAGGGTGATCGTCGCCCAGTTCGGCTGGAGCGGCTGCCGCTGGAGCGGGTCGATGAACGATGCATGGTTGCCCTGCCACGCGCCCTGCACCTCCTGGGCGACGAGCACGTGGGGCTGGGTCGGGTGGAACGCCACCCCACCACCGTCTGCGGAGAACACCTGGTCCCACACCGTGTCGCCCGTGCGCACGAGGATCCCGTTGTCCTGCACGCCAATTGCCATGAACTGACCCGACACCGGGTGGCTCGCGAGGAAGCCGGCCTCGAGGGTGGCCAGACCATTGGCCCGGGCCGCGAAGGAGTGCGCCCGGCCACCCGCGGTCGACACGAAGACGCCGCCGTCGCACCCCACCCAGACCGTGCGGGCACCGGGGGCGCCGACGAGGCGGATGACGTGCACGTCCGAGTGGACCGTGTTGCCGATGAGTCCGGCGTCGGTGGCGCCGTCGCCGGCGGGAGGTGCGCCGATGCGCGAGATACCCGGCGCGGCCACGACGGTCTGAGCGGCCTGGACATCGACCGCCCACAGGGACGCGACCCAGCCGCCCACTCCGGTGGGCGAGAAGGCACTGCCTCCGTAGTAGAGGCGGTCGACGGTGCTGTCGGCGGTGCCATCGAGGTCCTGCGCGGCCGGCACCGGCGCCCGGTCCACGACGATGCACTGGTCGTAGTTGCTCTGGCCCGTGACGAAGCAGTCCAGCACGTTGTTGAGAGCGACCGCGACGGGTGGATTCAGGGTGGCGTCCGCGATCTGGAGGATGTTCGCCGGCCCAGCGGAGGCGAAGAGCGCGTAGATCCGGTTGCCAGCGGCGCGAGCGAGCGAGATCCGGTCATCGACGAAGACGGTGGCCGGGCCCAGGCTCGGCACCGGCGCCACGGTGGCCGCGGCGTTGTCGCTCGTGACCAGACCGAAGCCGTCAACTGCCAGGACGAGCCGGCCCCCGGGGAGCCAGAGAGCATCGGTCCAGACCGGGGCGGCGGGCCAGCCGGCCGGGGCGGGCGGAACCGTCCAGGCCAGCGCGCACGGCGTCCACTGATAGGTGCCGCGGGCCGGGAAGCCGCCAGCCGCCGGGACGGCCTGGCGCACGCCGACGAAGAGTCCGGCCGAGGTGGCCGCGATGATCCGGTGGGTCCGCGGCCCGGACGTCGCACCCGCGTCCGTCGCGGGGTCATGGACGATCCGATAGATGCGCGCCCCCTCGAAGGTCGCCAGAGCGTTGACGTCCGGTTCCCACGGGTCGTCGTGCGTGGCGGCCAGGGTCACGGGTCCGACCGCCGACAGCACCCCGATCCCGCCCTGCGCGGCACCCGAGTGCGACGGACTGGCCGACACCTCACCGGTGCCGACGATCACGAGGTCGTGCGCCGCGTCCACGCCGAAGACCACCTCGACACAGCCGATGGTCAAGGCATTGGTGCGGCCCCCGGCGGTGCGACTCCGCATGACCCACCCGCCGACGGGAGCCCAGGTCGAGCCGGCGTCCTCGGTGTACCAGAGGCCACCGTTGCCGGACGCGGCATAGGCACGCAGTCCGTTGGTCGACACGGCGAGGTCGTTGATGCGGCCGGTGACGCGCGGCCTGCTCGTCGCCTGACCGAAGCGCACGACCGAGGGCCCGATGGGCACCCACCGGCCAGCGGCGGTGTTCGACGGTGCGGCGAGGGGGTCGGGCCCTCGCCGTCCGCCGCGTCGGGGAGCGGCCTGGGCGGACTCCAACCGCTCGAGGGCGTCGGCGAGCGCGGCCCGGTCGGGTTGGCCGCGCATGGTCTCGCGCCACGCCTGACGTCGACGGGCGTTGCCCCGCTTGATGGCCTTGGCGGCAGCGCGCGTGGCCTCCGGGGCCTCGGCGACCGGAGCGTCGGCGGCGGCGTCGGCAGCTGGGCCGGTGTCGTTGTCGGTCATGGCGCACCTCCCGCAGGCGCGGACCCCGGAGCACCGGGCACGGGCTTGGGCGTCACCCGGATCCAGCCCTCCTGCGCCTCGTGCGGCATCGGCGGGAGGTAGGCCGACGTCGACGCCGCGATGATCGGGTCATCGCGCCACGTCAGCGGCCCCGTCCGCCGGGTGAACTGCTGGTCCGGCCCGAACGACGCCACCTTGGGCAGCCGGATCTGGGCCGGGTCGACGAGCACGGGCCCGGTCCGCAGTGACGGCACGAGCCGCCGCAGCCCGGGGCTCACCCACTCGTCGGCCAGCGCCAGCGACTTGCGCGGCAGGATCCCCGACGTGAGGTGCACCTTGCCACCGGGGAGCATGAGGATCGTGAGCCGTCGGGTCTCGCCGACACGGACCTCGACGGTGTCCTCGAGCTCGAGATAGGGGTGCTCGAGAGGCCGCACCGCCGGCACTCCGTTGTCGCCGAGAAGCCCGAGCTGGCCGCGGTGCCGACCGCTGTCGAGCGCCACGCCGGCCACGACCTTGTCGACGACGTGGAAGTGCGTGTAGTCGTCATCGACGAAGAAGCCGAGCACCGCATCATCACTGCGCCCGAGCTCACCGATCCGGACCGGGAACCGGTACTTGGACAATTCGGCGTATGCCGCGTGGCGCGCCGCGACCGCGTCACCTCCGCCTCCTCCCGCGGTGACCGTCACCTCGTCGACGTCGTCAGGGGCGTCGAGTCGCAGGGTGGCGCGGACGACGGCGATGGGCCGACCGACGAGCCCGGCGATCGTCGGGGTGCCGAGCGCGGAGAACGCATCGACCGTCCACAGCGTCGAGTCGACGGCCCGCAGCAACGCGGTGAGGGCGCTGGACTCGCCCGGTGCTTCGGCGGCGTGACGGCCGGCGATGTCCGCCCGCACGACGCCATCCGCAAACAGACCAATGTGTTGGGCGTGGGTCGGCAGCGCCGTGAGCGGCCCGGCATCGGGAGGGATCGGCCGACCGGGCGCGGGTTCCCACGTCACGGCATCACTCACCGAGTCGTGGGTCAGCTCGCCGATCGGGTCGCCGTTGCGGTCGAAGACCTCGAGCGACTCGTCCATGTGGTCGGGCAGCAGGTAGCCGCACACCGGGTTGATTGCCACGTCGGCATGCACCTGGTCGACCCACGCCTCGAGCGCCGTCGCCGGGTCCGCCTCGAGCGGGTGCGCCGGGTCGACGAGCCGGAAGAGCCAGCGGGCAGCGTTCTGGATGCGCGGGGTGAGGCGCAGCTCACCGGGCGTCCCGGTGTCGAGCTGCGTCGTCGTCAGCACGTCATCCACCGGCACCTTGAGGGTGCGACCGAACGCGTCGACGAGCCGCAGCTCCACGATCGTCGCCGTGCCACCGAAGATCGGCACGGGCACCTGGTCGGCCACCGGCTTCTTGGTGCCCTCGTCGCGTACGACGATCCCCTCGTAGCGGATCCCGAGCAGTTGCTCCCGCAGTCCGTCGAGCGACGCGGACGCGAGGTCGAGCGGGTCGAGGAGGTTCGCGAGATCGCCCAGCGCGACTTCGTCGGCGTCCTCGAGCTGGGAGCTCGACGGATCGGCCTCGTCCCGTCGGTTCTCCGCATCGAGCCACTCGCGAATGCCCTCGGAAAGCGCATCCCCGACGCCGCGATGCAGAGGTGAGCGACCGGCATACGCACGGGTGATCGGTGAGGAGGCCTGTGCGCCAGCGAGATCGGTCGAGCCCAGCTCCCACCCGTCGAGCGACGCGTCACCGTCGAGGCGCACCCGCCACTCGAGGAAGAGCGGGACCCAGGGCTGCCGCCAGTTCGTGATCGCGACCGGGCTCGGTGGCGTTCCGTGAAGGACGCTGTATGCCGCGAGCTCGGCGGCGCTGTCGACTGCCGCTGGGCTGCGGCGCTGGGCCGCACGGACCCAGTTCACCCTGCCCTCGTCGTCGGCGGCCCGCCGGACCCCGGAGTCGGCCCGGTGGGCGATCTCGGTGAGCGCGCCGATTCCGGTGCCGTCATAGGCCGCGTCCGCGCCATGGATGCGGGCCAGCTCGGCGACGAGGCGGACGTGGACCGGGCCGAGCTCCTTGCGGTTCGTCGCGCCGGCCGCCGCGAGCCAACCGTGGTGGTAGCCGTCGAGGAGCGTTGCCTCGCGCACGATCCGCGTCACCTCGGGAGGGATGGCGCCGTTGCCGAGGGTCGGGACGACGATCGCGCCCTCGACGACGCCCTCGCTCGCCGACACCACTTCACCGGGGTAGCGGCAACGGAGCAACCCGCCGTCGTGGAGGCCGTCGCCGTGGTGGCGCTGGTTCGGCTTGACCCCGGAGATGGCGACCATGAGCGGTGCCGGGCGGTAGCGACGCGGCGGCGCCTTGGGCACGGTGCGCGCGGTCGGCCCCGCGGGTGGTGCGCTCGCGGACGGCGACGGTCGTGGGGTGCCGAAGCGGGTCTTGCGCTGGTTCTTCATCGCATCGACGGTGACGAGGCGCTCCGCGAACGCTCCGTCGGCGCGGGCCTTGGTCGTGCGCTCCGCCGCGAAGATCCGCACCCCCTGGGTGAACTCGACCTTGACGTCCTCATAGTCGGAGCCGGCCATCGCCCCGCGTCCCTTGCGGCCCACGCGGGTCGGGCCAAAGGGTGACGAGTCCTCGGCGCGCACGACGTCTTCGTGGCTGCCCTCGACCGGAGGTCCGGAGAGCGACCAGAAGCCGTCGGCGTGCTCGCGTTCCTCGAGGTCGGCGAGCCCGTCCTGGGCTCCGAGCTCGGCGAGGGTTCCTCCGGTGAAGGCGGCGACGAGCCGCTCGGAGAACTGCCGCTGCTCCGGGGTGAGACCGAGCCCGGCGGCGAGTCCCGGTGCGGCGAACGCGGCCGCGACGTCGTCGAGGTCGAGCCCGGCCGAGGCACCCAGGTCCTCCGAGGCCGGCCGCTCGTCGAGGCCATCGGCGGTGCCGTCGATGGGGACGCCGAGGACGCTTCCGTGGCACAGGGCGTGATAGCGCGTGGGGGCGATGCCGATGAACGTCCGCTCCGTGGCGCGCACCGGGAGCCCGGCCGTGGGCGCGAGGTCCTCCTCCTGCACGGTCGTGGTGCCGTACTTCCGCACCATGGTCATCGGCGTCGACCCACCCGCCGACGTCAGACCCATCCTGCGGACGAGCGTGTTGACCCGCGGGTCCGGCGGCTCGTCCCAGGAGTCCTCGCCCTCGAGACCGAGCGCCCAGCCGAGCTCGCCCATGATCCGCTTGAGATCGGTGGGCCCCGTGGCCGCCGCGAGCGGGTCGCCGGAGCTTCCGCTCCACCACCCCGCCACCGTGTATGCCGCCCTGCCCCCGTCCCAGCCCTGCGGCGCCGCAGGCGCCAGGCCGGCAAGGTCGGTCAGCGGGTCGTGGAGGGCAAAACGGTTGCGAGACGCGGCATACGCCGCTGTCCAGAGGGGTGACCCACCACGGAACCCGTCGAGCGGCACGAAGGTCTCCGCCTCGGGCGCGGAGGTGGCCGCGCCGGAGTAGTCGAGCAGTGAGGTGACGACTCCCGTGATCGCGTCGATGACCCAGCCGGTGACGTGGATCGAGCGCGAGCCGACGGGGTAGAGGTGGCGGATGACGACCCAGCGGTCGGGGAGGGCGGGGAGCTTGAGGTCGCCCGTCGTGGCCTCGGTCGCCCCGCGGAGGAGCGCATCCGGCATGGCCCAGTGCAGGTGGACCCCGGCCGCGAGCGGAGTGCCGGGATCGAAGGGCGCGACGTCACCGGTCCGCCCGGCCACCGCGACGACCGGGTCACTGCCGCCGGTCGGTGCCACGAAGGCCTGGACGTCGACGGGGACGAGGATGCGGCGGTCGCGCGGGAGGTGCTTGTCCCAGGTCTCGAACGTCGCGAGGTCGACCTCGGCGGCGGCCAGTGCGGCCCAGCGTTGGCTGTAGGCGAGGTCCTTGAGGACGGTGCCCGAGACCTTGAAGGGGATGTCGCTCATCGTCGCCACCTCAGCCCGGGTTCTTCATGGAGACGAACGTCTTGGTGACGTGGGCGGCATACGAGATGGCCGGTTGGAAGACCGTGCCGATCGGGACGTTGCCCGGCTGGGTCTCGGCATCGCCGAAGACCTGGCGCCAGGGGAAACGGATGAGCTGGAGGGCGTACTCCGCGGAGTCGAGGCCGTCTCCCGCGCCCGTGTTGGGGTGCTTGGGGAGGGCGAGCTCCTTCTCGATGGCCTGGATGTCGACGACCCCCGCCGCACCATCGGCCCGGAACGGCACGGTCACCCTCTGGGTGGCGAGGGGCTTGAGATCCTCGAAGGTGTTGCGGTCTCGCGGCTGGAACGTCGCCGTGAGCTGGCTGCCGCTCGGCGTGACATCGAACCCGAACTGCACGCCCTGGCGCGGCTCCTCGATGTGGACGACGGCGGGGACGCCGTCGAAGAGGACGAGCAGGACGGCGGGGGCCAGTCGCTCCATGCGGAGCAGGCGCATGCGGCGTGGGTCGACCTCGGGATAGGTCGCGTCGTCGGCCTCGGCCGGGTCGACGGAGAAGGCGCGGACATGGAGCCCGGGCCAGCCCGAGACCGCGCGGCTGCGCAGGATGAACCCGCTCACGGCCTCGACGCTGCCGGCGAAGCGGGGGCTGCCGGGTTCGCGGCGGGCGTTGCGCTCCTCGACGTCGAGCTCGTCGCGGACCGCGTCGTACTGAGCGGTGAGCTGCACCCGGTCGTCGCTGTTGACGGTGCCTGCCGAGAGGGCGCCCTGGACGATGGCATCGGTCCAGCGGCGGTCGAGATAGAACCAGCGGATCGACTCCTCGGGAAGGAGCTCGGTGTCGGCGACGAGGTTGGCGAACGGCACCCCTTCGAGGAGGCGCAGCCGCACGAGCCAGCGACGGAGCTCGGCCGGGATGGCACCGGGTGCGTCGTCGTCGAGTGGAGGATCCGTCACATCGACCGTGGCCGCATAGAGCTTGGGCAGGTCCTCCATCAGGTGCTTGACCTCGATGATCATCGCTCGTCCTCCCCGTCGGTGTCGTCGCTGTCGTCTGAGGAGCCGCCCAAGTCATCGAGCACGGCGTCGAGGGCATCGGGTGCCCGCCGGGGACCGCCCCGGCCGGGCACGTTGACCCGGTCGATGGGCCCGAACGTGCCGGCTCCGAGGATCGGGTTGAGCTGGGCCGGGACGCCGAGGGCGCCGAAGGCGAGCAGCCCTGTGGCGAGGTCATGGTCGAGTCGCAAGGCTCCGGCGGTGAGGTCGGTGACCTCACGCCGGGGCAGGTCGCGCAGGTTCACGACGGGCAGCGGCGCGTCGCGGATGACTCGCGCCAGGTCGAGGAGCGGGAGGGAGAGGTCGGCGTCGATGGCGAAGCCACCGGCCAATGACTTCGCCAGGCCTTCGCCCTCGAGGGCGTCGAGACGCATCGACGTCCCGGCAGTGACCGGTGGCAGCGGCTCGCCGATGACCGCCGACGGGCTGGCCGCGAGGCGACGGGCCAGACCACGACCGAGGAGCACGCCAAGTGCCCGATCCGGCCGCATCTTGAGCCCTTCGAGGTCCATGCCTTCGAGCGTCTTCGCCCACATCGCCTCGCGCCGGGCCGTTTGGTAGTGCGTCTGGCGCCACGAGAGCAGGGCGGTGACCATGGCTGGAGTGCTCAGCGCGAGCAACCGTCCGATCTCGAAGGCGACCGCGAGAGAGAGGTCCTCGCGTCGGTCGGGCACGACGGCACGCAACTGGTCGGCGGTGTGCGCGAGCGGCAACCGGTCCGCCTCGGTGTCCGCGGGGTGCGGCAGCAACGGCCCGCGATACCAGGCGCGCACGTTGTCGCCGCGTCGCGTGCGCTGGTCGATGCCGACGTGGCCGGTCTCGACCACCTCGAGCGGCAGCAGCCCCGGGGTGCGACCCGGCGTGCGCAGCGGGTCCCCCGGCGCCGGCGGGATGGCCGGCTCGGGCGGGAGAGTCCCGAGCAGCCCGGAGTCGAGGTGCTCCTCCATGAGGCCACGGAAGGTCACCTGCCCGACGGACGTGAACGACCAGTGGAGCAGGACCGGGAAGCGGTACTGAGGGTCGAGCAGCTGGAAGATCCCAGAGGTGTCCTTGAGCTTCCCGAACGGCTGCGCCATCTTCGCGTAGACCGAGTCCGACGCCGCGGCCGTGCCGGTCGCCCACCCCTCGCGCAGCTGGGCGCTGACGATCTGGCTCTCCTTGACGACGGTGGCCTTGCGGGTGGCGAGCACCTCCATCCCGGCGGCGTGCGGACCGCCAGCGATGTGCGTCGTGGCGTTGACCGACGGGCCCTTCCAGATCTCGGCGGCCTTGGTCGTGCCCATGATCACGTGGTCGCTGTCGGCCGCGTCGAGGACGAGCTCGGCGATCTCGAGCACCGCGTAGTCAGAGAACGTCCGCTGCGGCGGGGACTCACGGCGCAGGACGTTGAACTGGCCCTCGAGGTTGATCAGCGCACAGAGATAGGTGACCGGGACCTCGAGCCCGGCGGCGTCGCGTCCGGGCAGCGGGAGCCGGTTCGCGACGACGACCGACAGGAACCCATCGTCGTCGCCCATCATCATCTCGGTGTCGTGGATGTCGACCTCGCGGGCGTGCGCGAGCAGGGGCACGTCCTTCTGCGTCGGCAGGACCTTGTCGATGATCGACTGGCGCACGAGCAGGTAGTTGCCCTGCGCCACGTCCGGCACCCCGGGCAGCACCTGACCGGGCGTCACGCACTCGGCCACGGGCTTGTTGAGGATGAGCTCGGCCTCGCTCTCGGCGATGACGACGAGCGCGAGCCACGGCGTCGTCGGCTTGTCGAGGTCGGTCTCGTTCTCGGGGTCGACCGTCCGCTCCCACGGCAGCGTCCGCCGCTTGATGACGATCTGGGGCAGCCGACTGCCGTACGCCCCCTCGGTGTTCGCGGGCGGATAGGTCGACAGCACCTGGTCCGGCGGCAGCTGGAACCGCGGGGACGTCACCCGCACGTGGGTCTGCAGCGCCTCGACGGGCAGGGCGCCGGGGGCGAGCGGACCCTTGGGCCCCGTCGCGCTGAGGTCCTGGTCGCTCGTGAACCGGTAGTCGCCGGCCGGCAGGACCGGTGCGAGGTTGGCGTAGAGCTGGAAGAAGCCGTTCTTGACGGTCATCGCTGCCTCCTCGGTGCGTCGGTCCAGGTGAGCTGGGCGCCATCGCCGTCCGTGGCCAGCAGGCGACCGACGACGGCATCGAGCCCGTCCCGGGCACAACGTTCTGCGTATGCCGTGTGCCCACCTTCGGGGTCGACTGCGGCGAGCACTCCGGTCACCTGCCAGGTCCCGCCCGAACTGACCACGACGCGCACCCCGCCCTCGGCGATCTGCTCTCGGTCGGGGATGACCTGGTGGACGAGCACAGTGGTGGTTCCGAGGACGACGGCAACGGGGGGCCGATGGGTGCCGTCGGCGGCGAGCGCCGGTGTCGCGCCGATGAACTCGATGTCAGCGGACGTGAGTGACGAGGGTGCCTGGCCAGTGAGGGCCACGGCGATGACCGTCACGGGAGCGGAGAAGCGGGTGATGATCTGGCGCGCCGTGGCCACGAGCTCGTCGGCCTCGCACCACCCCGTGGCGGTGGCGTTCTGGAACGACCCACCGGCGGCATCGACGCTCAGGGTGCAGCCGGCGCTCACGCCGACGTGGCTGCCGAGCCGGGCGACGCGGCTGCGCGAGGTCCACCCGACGCTCGACGGGGTTGTGGGCGCCCCAGCCGTTCCGGCCGATCCGGCGGCTGCGGCGGGGAAGGCCGAGCCACCGGCGTGCGCCGCGACGAGAGTGGTCCCGACGGGCACCTCGACGCTGGCACCCGAGACGACCGAGTCGCTCGTGACCGTCCGCCCGGTGACGGTGACGATGCGTGCGCTGCCGTCGACGGCCAGCGAGGGGCGGCGCTCGGGATCGACGTCGATCTGGGCGTCGGGGCTGCGCAGGACGACGATGTCGCCGGGGCGCAGCCGGGTGCCGGTGGCGTCAGCGCGGGCCGCGCGCGAGTTGCGTCGTGGGGTGGGACGAGTCGTCCCGGCCAGTCCACCGAGCCCGCCGACGACCGGTCCACCACCGCCGTTGGCGAGGGAGGAGCCCACGCGCCCCACGGCATACGTGCGAGTTGTTCCGACGACGTCGGTGCGCGGAAGCGTGGTCGCGAGCACGGTGCCGCCGCGCACCACTCCCGGCGCTGCGGCCCGGCGCAGGACGACCGGCACGTGGGCGCCGAGGCGGCCCTTGACCGACTCGAGGGTGGGGGCCGGGCGGCGCTTGAGGCGACCGTCGGCGACCGTCGTGCCTGAGGCGCGCACCGCTGCACCGACGCCGGACGTCATGAGGGCGGCCACCACGGGCCGGTGCGCGATGGGGACCTTGACGGTGGCGACGTCCGCGAGCGAACGCGCACCGTCGGCGCCGTTGGCCTTGGCGAGACCGTCGGTGAGGGAGCCGATGCGGGGCGGGGAGACACGGTCGCGGCGATAGGAAGCGCGGGCCAGAGCGCTGTGCTGCCCGGCCGCCATGACGTCGAGAACCGTTGGGAAAAGCGTGGATCGGGCGAGAGTGAGGGCAGCATCGGACGTGCCGGGCACCGGCAGGTCGAGATCGCGCGAGGTCTTGAGGAAGGCGGCCCGGGTGGCGCCGGTCGCACGGAGCGGGAGGGGGCGGCGGCCGGCCACGACGCGGCGGTACTCGATCTGTGGCCCGACCGGGTTGAGCGTGATCCCGGCGACGAGGGTGATGCGGTTGCCGGCCGTGATGACGTCGGTGCTGGGGAGCGCGGGTGCGGAGCCGAGTGACTTCGGGGAGCCCCAGACGCCGAGCGGGTAGTGGTCGCGGTCGATGCGTGATGTGCCCGCGAGGGCCTGGAGGTGCGCGGCGTCGGGCTGCCAGTGGCCCTGGAAGTCGAGGCGTTCGAGCGAGACGCGCACGGTCGAGGTGAGGCCACCAGCACCCATCGGTGCGAGACCGAGCCCCGTTGCCGCGCCGTTGGAAAGAGTGAGCGCCACCGGGGTCGGGGTGCCGAGTCCGAGGTCCACATGGGACGCCGGGATCGTCGTGGTGAAGGTCAGCTCGAACTCGGCGAAGACCTGGAACGGGAGGGCGAAGGTGCCGTCGGAGGTCGGCGCACCCTTGGCGCTCGTCGTCGCGGTCGGCAGGGTCCCGCGCCCGGTGATGGCCGAGAGCGCCTTGGCCGCGTTGCCGGCGTCCTCGAGGTACTTCGTGACGAACTTGTCCCACGGCAGGGTCTCCGGCTCGACCCGGGTCTTCTGTCCGAACTCGACCGGCACCGTGCACGGCCCGATCTCGAACTCGGCCTTGCCGGCGAACTCCGGACCCCAGACCTTGATCTTGGCGCCGATGGAGATCGAGAAGGACAGCGACCCGAACGGCCATGGGAGGTCGATGTCGATGCCGGCGGAGATGCGGGCGTAGGCCATGACCTCGAACCAGAACGGGTCGAAGTAGACGATGCCGTGGGCCCCGAAGGCGACCTTGGCCCAGACCCAGCCGAAGTCGAGGCTGACCTCGATGTCGACGCCCGCCATGAGCGCTTCGGAGGTGAGGGCGAAGTAGGAGCCGCCCTTGATGACGATGGCGTCGCTGATCTGCCAGACCAGGCCCAGCCGCGGCACCTGGGGGTAGCCGACGGGCACCGGGAAGTCGGGGTGGTAGCCGCCCATGGTGAGGACGAACTGTCCGGCGAGCGGCCCCTTCCACCAGATCGCGAACGCGAAACCGCCGGTGAGCCGGACGTCCTCGTAGAGCAGCCACGAGTTGTCGGTGAGCTGGGCCTTGATGAGGAAGACGCCCTCGGTCGTCGAGAAGTGCGCGAGCAGGGCCAGCTCGATCGAGACGATCGCCGCACCTGGGCGGGGCAGGGCCATCCGGGCGAGGCCGAAGAGGTTGATCTCGAGGCCGTTGCCGAACGACACAGCGATGACCGCGACACCGTCGACGAGGTTGAAGGAGGTGAACGAAATACCTGCGGCGAACCAGAACTCACCCATCCGGTGGGGGAAGTACTCGGAGAGCTCGCGCAGGCGCACCATCGGGTCGGAGGGCGGGGAGGCGGCTGGGTCGAGGGCCTGGATGAAGGGGAACTCGCCGAACCTCGACAGATCGTCCGGGACCTTGAGGCCGCGGTTGATGCCCAGGCCTCCGCCGATGCCGGTGAGGAAGAACATCGGCGGCCCGCCGAACGGACCGTTGACGCCACCGAAGATGAAGAACGACGCGTTGCCGTGGTCGTTGGTGAACCCGCCGAAGACCGACAGCCCGTATGCCGCGAAGCGCCCGACGAGCATGCCGACGTAGGAGACCGCTCCGGCCTCGGTGAACTTGAGCAGGCCACCGGACAGCGAGACCCCCGCCATCTCGGCGGCGACGGCGATGCCGTTGAGGTCGACCGCCCAGTTGCGCAGGTCGGCGACGTCGCCGCCCTTCCAGGTGATGCCGAGACCGTCGACGGCGCCCGTGAGGCCGAAGAGCGAGATCTGGCCCGAGAAGAGCAGGCTGATCGAGGTGACCGAGCCGTCGCTCTCGGTGGTGTTGAGACCCACGCGTTCGACATAGAGCGGGCCGAGCTGACGCTGGATGACGAGCCACCACGGTCCGGGCGGGTCGCCGGCACGCAGGGTGATCCCGAGTTCTTCGGTGGGGCCGGGGTGCTTCTGGAGAGCGAACGACGGGCTGAACGACGGCCGGCTCGAGCCGCTGGCCGAGCCGACGTCGGTCATGAGCGAGTTGGCCATCCCGTTGTCGCCGCCACCACCGGCCGGTGCCACCGAGAGTCCGTCGAGCTTGAGGCGTATGCCGCCGCCGAGGCCTTCGCGGCCGGCCTCGCCATAGAGGTTGACCTCGATGGCGTCGATCGAGAACCCGTCGAGGTCGACGATGGGGCGCGAGGCACCGGAGAAGCGCAGCCCGACGCCGGCGATGCGGACGCTGGGGACGAGTTCGAGCGAGGTCTTGGTTCCTTCGAGCAGGAAGATGTTGAGCCCAGCCGGTGGCGTGCCGGTGATCCAGTCGGCGCGCGACACGAGTTCGACCTTGGGGTCACCGCCGGACAGCTCGAGCGGCTTCTGCACGTCGAGGCGCACGCCGATCCGCTGGTTGCTGCCCGTGGTGGGTTCGGCGACGAGCCCGATCGTCACCTGGTCGCCGATGTCGAGTGAGAAGCCGGGCGTGATGGTGGCGCAGTTCCAGGCCAGGGTCTGGAGGCGGCCGAGGAGCTGCTCGGGGTGGAAGAGGGCACGCACGAACCCGGGGTCGATCCGGCGTTGGGCGTTGCTGAAGACGACGTCCTTGAGGAGCGTGGTGGCCCGGGTGCTGATGACCGTGCCGAGCTGTTGGGAGACGAGCCCGGAGACGATCTCGACGCCGATGCCGAGGAGGTCGGCGGCGATGGCCTCGGGGGTGTCCAATTCGCCGGGAGTCGTCCCGCCGGTGATCGCCCAGAGCTTGGGCGGCAGGGCGTCCAGCCCCCACCGGAGCTGGACCGACTCGATGTCGTCGACCGCCAGCCCGATCGCTACGAGACGGCTGAACTCGCCGCCGGCCACACCCGCCCGGATCACGACGACCGGCCGCAGGGTCGTCGGCCCGAGCGCCACGACGAACGGACCACCGCGCACCGCAACGCGCACCCCGGTCGCGTCGAGCCGCAGCTCGTCGACCGCGAACCGCCCCCAGTCCCCCAGGGCGATGTCGCACCCGAAGCTGACCGACGGCGTCCCCGAGCCGTCGATGATGACCTTGAACGGACGCGTCGACCCGTCGAGGGCACCGAGGTCGAACCGCCGGACCATCCCCGTCAGCGACGAGGCGACGACGGTGTGGCCCGGGTCGAGAGCATCGGCAAGGACGGCCAGACCGGTGGACGCGAGCGCAGGGAGCCGCGTGAGCAGGACCGCGCCGGGCCCGGGTGGCTGGGTGTAGAGGTCGAGCCTGGCCTTGTCGACCCTGTTGGCGACGAGCAGGTCGAGCGCTCCGCAGAGGTCGAACGTCGCCTGTGCCACCTGCTGCCGCAGCGAGGCCGCATCGCTGCGGTGGGGGATGAGCTCGTTGAGGGCGAGGACGATGAGCGACTCCGCCCCCGAAGCGAGGGCGCTCCCGAGACCCGGGCCGGCCGGGACGAGCCGGATGGGGCTCTCCGGCGTGGGTCGCACGAGGTCGAGCCGCACCGGCGCCGGGTCCGACCCGCCGACCCCGAGGTCGAGGCCCCACCCGTCGACGGTGACGCGCGCGTCGAGGAGGGCAATCGGCGCACCGGTCAGGCCGATCGACAGGCCACCGGTGAGGTTGGTCGTGATGGGCCGGCCATCGATGGTGGGCGCGAGTGAGACGTGGGCATCCGCCTGGAGCCGACCACTGACGACGGCATAGGTCACGGAGACGTCATCGGTGAGTTGCCAGGTCCCGCTCGTGCTGCCCGGCTTGAGGACGCGAGCCGCGGCGTCGAGCAGCGTGACCGTCGACGCCAACGGGTCCACCCGAGCGCGCAGCCACCCACCCGGATCACTGATGAGCCCCATCGGCAGGATGAGGTCGCGATCACCGGACTCAAGGTCAGCGGTGCCGAGCAGCCCTGCGGCACTGAGGCATTCGTCGAGCAATGGGTCCTCGACGAGCTCGCGCAGGGCTGACCCGAGACCCTGGAGCAGCAGCGCGGGCAGGAGGGTCGTCGCGAGAGGGACAAGGCTCTCGGCATTGCCGTTCGGGAGCAGGGCGATCGGCACCACGGCACGCCCCGGGGCCGCGCTGTCGAGACGCAGACTCGCGCCTCCCAACCCCGCGTGCCCGACGAGACGCACTCCACCCAAGGAGTCATCGAGCGAGCCGAGGCCGACGTCGAGGCCGACACCTGCGGGACTCGCGGTGAGGCCGACGGTCAGCGGCACGGGCTCGGTGAGCGCCAACGACCCGGTGATGGTGGCGGTGGCGAGGTCGACGGTGAGCTGCGCAGGTCCGCTTGCGATCCGGAACGCCGTGAGCGCAACGTCGCTCGGCACCACTCCACCGACGAGCGCGCGGAGGGCGGTCGCCACGGTCTGGGGCGCTGTCGCGACGGCCGACCGCAGCGTTGCCGCCGGGTCGTGGAGCAGTCGGTCGAGTCCGCCGGGGTCGAGCCCGTCGTCGCGCACGAGCCCGATCGCGGTGAGCAGGCGGCCGAAGTCGGCGTTGGCACGCAGCCGCGCCACGACCTCGCCGAGCAGGATGCGCACCTCTGGCGGAGCGCCCGTCTCGTCACCCGTGACGACCCAGACTTCCCGGTATGCCGTGTGCGCCCGTGCTTCGTGCAGGGTCACCTCCGTGCGTCCGACCGTTCCGTCGAGCGGCACGTGCACGGCGACGGCGGCCCACCGGCACTCGAGGTCGTGCTGCAGGGCGCCGGGTCCACCGACGAGCCACCCGTCGGTGACGGCCACGCTGAGGCTGACCGTGACCTCGCGCAGCGGGCGCAGGTGTGGCGCAACGCGATCGACGGCGAGCAGGTCGATACGGGCGCTGGCCCCGAGGAGGAGTTCGCCGATGGTGCCGTCGATGACGGGGAGGTCGAGCCCGACGTGAACTTCCTGGGGCGGACCGAACGGCAGCGCCTCGAGGGCGCGCAGCCGCGCTTGGACCACCTGGGCGACGAAGGCGCCGAGGGCGCGTTCGAGGTCGAGCCGTTCGAGAGTGGCGAAGCAGGCGTGCACGCGCACCGACGAGTCACGGCTCACGGCCAGAGCGCTGGGCAGTTGGGATGGCTCGGTTCGGCTGCGCCACAGCACATCCAGCGCCTGTCGGTCCGGCGAGGAGCCGAGGGCAAGGGTGGTGTCCGGCACGGCCGGCAGCTCGGTCGGAGCGAGAGCGGTGAGGAGTCGCAGCGCATCACCGGAGAGGTCGGTCTCGAAGGCCGTCGTGGCGACGGGCCCCCAGGGCGTGCCGACGGTGACGACGTCATCCACGAGCGGCGCGACGGTGCCTAGGCCGGTGGCACGCACCGTGGCAGCGCCCGCGCCACCGTGACCGACGAGCAGCACCGGAGCTGTCCGGGCAGAGAGCGCGGCAGCCACGCGCTCCGACTGCGCGAGCAACCCGTCGTGGTCGGGACGGTCCGCGGCTGCGGCGGCGACGGTGGGCACGAGGACGAACCACGGCCCGTCGCCGGTCGCGGGAACGGTGGCCGGGTGGGAGCCGGTCGCGTCGACGCGCTGACCGCTGGGGACGAGCTCGAGCCAGCCAGATGACCGGCCGTCGTCGCAGCCGACGTGGACGACCGCAGTCGGGACACCGCCGACTCCCGGGGTGACCGGAAGCCCGGTACCGAGTCGCGCGGAGGCGACCAGGGCGGCATACGTCATGCCTTCACGAACGGTGACGATGACGCCCGAGTCTCCCGAGAGCACCTGGTGTCCACCCGAGTCGGTGGTCGTCGGAACCCCGATGAGGCCGTCGGTCGCGGACCACCGGCTGACGAGACCGGTGAGGCCGAGCCCGAGTCCGGCTCGGCCGTGCAGCAGGTCGGCGAGGTCAGGGATGGCCGGCGCCACGGTGGCGAGGACGGTGGCCGTCGTGGCGGCGCTGGGGACGCTTGCTCCGGTGAGCAGGTCGAGCGCTTCGGTGAGGGCCCGCCGGGGACTCTCGGGGCGGCAACCGGGCACGGTCCAGACCGCGAGTCCGGGAGCGCCGGCTGCACCGCCGACGGGCAACAGCCAGGGGCGTTCGGGTCGGCCCTGTCCCAGCGGCGCCGACAGCGAACCCGCCGAGAGCAGCCAGGCGATGGGGCGCAGCGCGGCGCCGAGCCGGCGGCAGTCGAGGGTGAGCTCGAGGAGCCACTGCTCGATCGCGGCCGTGGGGTCGGTGAGCAGCACGTCGAGGGCCAGCCGCGCGCGCACGGAGGGTTCGGTGGTCAGGGCCGCTGACGGGGCACCCCACCCGACGAGGTCCGCGAGCGCCGTGAGCACGTCGCTGCCCAGCCGGCGGAGCAGGTTGCCGATGACGGGTTCGAGGGCCGCCCAGTCGGGCGCCCAGTCGGGGTCCCAGTTGCCGCGGGCATCGAGGCGCGGCAGCGGGATCGGGAGGAGGTCCGAAGCACCGGCGCCCGCGGCACCCACACCGCCGAGGAGTGCCCCGACGGACGGGACGCGAAGCGCGATGCCGGCACCGCTGGGTGCAACGCGCACACCCGAGCGAGGCGACCAGGTGACGTCGACTCCGAGCCGTGGCGCCTCGATCGCGAGGCCTGCACCCAAGGTGAAGACGGCCGGACCGGCGCCGCGCGGGCCGATGCCGGCGCGGCCGACGACGCTGTCGAGGAAGGTCGTCGCGCCGGTCGACAGGTCGACGGTGAGGAGTGAGAGCCGGGCCGAGGCATCGACGCGCAGGTCGTCGAGGACATCGAGGTCGGCCACGGCCGAGATCGCCAGGCGCAGCGTCGTGCCCTCGCGCCAGAAGTCGAGACCGACCGTGTCGTCGTCGCCGAGCACGATGCGCCACGGGTCGCTCTCGATGCCGGTCCCGGGGACGACCGGACCGCCACCCCCGCCGCCCACGACGCCGAGCAACAGCTGCCGCAGGGCCGCGAGCGCCTCGGTCATCGCCGTCTGGTCTCCCGTGACGTCGAGCCAGTAGTCGCACATCGTCGCCACCGGGTCTCGGACGATGTCGAGGATGCCCGGGCTGGCGACGGCGCCTGGAGGGTCGACGCCGAGCAGGATCTTGAGGAGCGCGCCAGCATCACCGAGTCCGTCGAGGGCGTCGGAGAGCACGCCGTCGAGGACGTCATCGGCCGCGTCGATCGCGGCATCGGGACTGGAGAGGTCGACCATCGGGCGCACGGCCTGACCCGGCACCCCCACCTCGTGCAGGGTGAGGACGAAGGCCGGTCGCCGGGCCTCGTCCAACCGGATCCCGACGTGGACCGACGCGAGCCGGAAGTCCGCCGTCGTCCCCGCGAACAACCTCGTGCCGCCGGCGTCCAACCCGAAGACGGCCTCGGCCCGCAGCGCCGGGATCGCCGTCGCCGAGCCAGTCCCGGTGTCGGCGCACAGGAGGTCGACGTGGGCCCGAGCCTCCGCGCCCGACCGGGTCCCATAGGCCAGCTCCACCCACGGAGTGAGCGTCGGGTGCCCACCCGTCCCGGCAGCGACAGCAAGCCCGACCAAGACCGTGCACGGCCCCACCGTGATCGAGACAGCGTTGCGGTCGGCATCAGCCGTCCCGCCGGTCAGGGTGGCCACCTCACCCAGCCACGCATCCAGCGAGGCCTCGTGCTCGAGGATGTCCTCGACCCAGTCGACGAGCGCCGGCAGCCCGCGCTCGATGATGTCGTGCAGTGGCAGCGCGGGCAGGTTGGTCACCCCGTCGCGCAGACCGAACATCCCGGCCAACGCCCGAACCTTCGCGAGCGCCACGTCCGTGGTCGACAGGGCAGCGACCTGGGCGCGCACCAGTCCGACGATGAACTCGATGAGGTCGGTGCCGACCGTGGCGAGGTCGTCGAGGGTCAGCGTCCTGGTCGTCGGCGCCGTCGCCCCCGGGAGCTGGAGGTCGATGAGCGACAGGCTGAACGCCACCGGCTCGGGCCCCGTCGGGATCCCCACCGACACCGACATCCCGCGCAGGAACGCCTCCCCGGCCACGGGCGCCGCGTCGGTGAACGTCGCCTCGACCTCGACCCCGATCCGTCCGCCCTCACGACCGAGCAGCAACCACGACGGGTTGGGTCCATCGGTGGGGCGCGAGTCGGTGCCGCGGGCGACGTGCGCGATGGGGACATGGAGCCGGGTCGTCACCTTGGGTGAGACCCGGTTGTGGGGATCGGCACCGCTGCCGGTGCTGTGCTCCACGCCCACTCCGATGCGCACCGTCCCGGCGGAAGCCGACCCGGTCGGCTCGAGAACGGCATACACAGTGACAGCCGGATCGTCGTTCGCGAACAGCGGAACCCACCGGGCACTGTCGTCGTCGTGGCCGGTCGGCGGTCCGAGCGTCGAGTCGACGAACTCGGTGAGCGCGTTGCGCTGGTCGTCGTCGGAGAGGATCGTCGCGAAGCCGTTGGCGTTCGAGTGCTCACTGCCGGTGCCGCCGACGGGGTCGCTGAACCAGTCCGGGTTGTTGTCGCCGCTCGCTCCGCGGGTCAGCCCGATGGCGCGCGTCAGTGCACCGAATGCCCCGAGATCGTCCTCACCGAACGACATCGCGGATCACCCCCTCATGGCCGCCGTTCGTGACATGGGTTGGATCAGGAGCACACCCTGCGCCGCGGCGATTCCGCCGGGGATCAAGGCGCGAGATTGGGTGTCACGGCCGAGCTGCGCGCACGTGCGGCGTGCCAGCTCGACGAGCGACTCCCAGGCGAAGGCGGTGATCGCGTCCGACCACAGGTCGACGACGATCGGTGGCCCGTTGGGCCTGGTGAAGGTCGACATCACGAGTCCGGTGGGGGCGTCGACGGTGCCGACCGCGAACGGCACGGACACCTCGGCGGGCTTGTCGAGCTGGTCGCAGCTGACGGTGACGCTCATGGTGACCAGCCCCTCGTCACAGGCGATGGCGGTCGCCGCCGTGTCCACCTCGAGCTCGCTGGCGCCCTGTTGCCAGACAAGGACGGGCGTGGTGCCGCGCGGCAGGTCGGCAACAAGGCGGACCACGTCACCGAGCAACTTCTGGGCGTCACGCGTCGGGATGCGGAGCAGGTCCTTGGTGGGTTTCCCGATGGGGACGCGGCGTTCGAGCGGCGTGAACCACTTGGCCTTGTCGAGGGTGGTGCGCAGGCGTGACAGATCGGCATTGTCGACCAGCGGTGCCGACACCCCGAGTTGCGCCTTGCCTGCCATCACGGACCTCCGGGGAAGGAAGAACCGGACGTCCGAGTCGTGTACCGCAGCGGAGGTCGACAACTCGACACGCGGTGGAACCGGCCATGGCATCCATCGCTAATCAGAGCAGTGTGCGACGTGGCCCACAAGGCGTCCGATGACCATTTCTGGCGTAGTCACCGGACGTCATTTTCGGGCCAGTTGCTGCGTTCCCTTCCTCGGTCTTCCGGCGCCACCGACGCGGTGGCTCACAGGCAAGGAGGAGCGGGTATGCCGTCAGATACGTCCCAGCCCAACAAACTTTCCACTTCGGTCCAGTTCCCCCCAACCCGACTTCGAGGTGCTGGTCGGTCAGCACGTGCCGCAGCCTGGCCACGGCCCACGAGCGCCAGCTGGCTGCCCGGGTGGGGACCCTGAGTGGGTTCCGGGCTCAGAACCGGAAGCGGGTGCAGTCCTTCGGGAAGGCGAACCACGCCATCGCGCGGTGCGGCGTGATGACCCGCAACCCGCCGCCGTCCTCGCCCGACCACGAGTCCGGGCCGGGGGAGTAGCCGCTGTCCTTGTACTTCGTGAACGCCTCCGACAGTCGCGCCCCGAGGTCGTCGGCATCGGCGCGCGTGGCCACCGAGTCGCCCTCGATGATGACGACCTCAGTCCCGCTCTCGAGCGTCAGGGTGACGGCCGGGTTCTTCTCGACATTTTGGGTATGCCGTGTGCTCGGCGCTCCGTCGTACCAGAACTTCCCGTCCAACCAGACTCCCCACCGCGGCACGGAGTGCGGTGTGCCGTTGGGTCGGACGCTGCTGAGCCAGTAGTGCATCGACTGCACCAGACGAGGTTCGACGTCGGCCCAGGTGAGCTGACCGTCGGTGGTCTCCGGGATGCCGTAGCCGTCCGGGAACACGGGACGGTCGGCGCTGGGTTCGCCAGATGTTGCTGCCGTGGTGTCCATGCCTTTGACGCTAGCCCCGTCCACCGACATTTAGCGTTGGGGTAGGTTCGCGGGCGGCCGAACCACCGACCGGGACACGTGGTGATCCCTGAGCGCTGAGTGGTCGTCCGCGAGCCGGTGTCTGGTCGATGCGGTGTCCCTGTTCGGGAACTTGGAGCCAGCCGGTTGGCGTGGACTCCTGCTTAGAGAATGTCTGGGCCGCGGCCGCGAGGGTCAGTCACCTGATGGATCAGGATCCGACTGACAGGAGCGGTGACGATGGTATTGACATTGGGTATCGACGTGGCCTGCAGGGCTGCGCATCAAGCGACACTCGTACGCGATGGCGCGACCGTGTGGCGGGGCAGAAAGTTCTGGACCCGGCCCGCGGATCTTGATCGGTTGTGGGCCGATCTGGACCTTTGTGACCCGGGCGATTTGACGGTCGTTGTTGAGCCCACCCGCAATGCGTGGATCGTGGTCGCGGAATGGTTCCGGCGTCGCGGAGCCCGGGTGGTGATGGTCCCGACGACGCAGTCGGCGGACCTGCGGAAGTACTACTCCAAGCACACCAAGAACGACCGGATCGACTCTGAACTGCTCGCCAGGTTGCCGATGCTGCACCCCGAAGGCTTGCGTGAGTATTCCGGCCAGGGACCAGCCGACGCGCTACGGCGGCTGGTCAAGCAGCGCTCGACGATGGTCAAGCGCCGCACTGCGGTCTACTCCCGGCTCGACGCTCTGGTCGAGCTCCTGGGCCCTGCCTGGTACGAGGTGCTCGGGTCGAACTATGGCATCGCTGCGCTCGAGTTCCTGGCCCGCTATGCCGACCCGAACGCGGTGATCCGGCTCGGTCAGGCACGGCTGGCCAGGTTCCTGATCGCTCGTTCGCGCGGTGCGTGGCGTCAGGATCACGCAGCAGGACTGGTCGTGGCAGCCAAAGACACCCTCGCCCTGTGGGGACCTGCCGGGATGGACTTTGCCGAGCTCGCCGACGACATCGGCCACGAGGCCGAGCAAGCCTTGTTCCTGACCCGTCAGATCAAGCAGATCGACGAGCGGGTCGCGAACCTCTACGCCGAAGCCGACCCCCAGGGCATCGTGGCCTCCGCCCCCGGAGTGGGCCCGGTGATCAGCGCCGTCATCGCCGGCCGGATCGGCGACCCGCACCGGTTCACTTCGCTGGCCGCGATCCGCGCCTACACCGGGCTGGTCCCCAAAGTCAGCCAGTCCGGGGTCCGCAAGGTCGAGTCCTCAATCACCAAAGCCGGCGACCCCCTGCTGCGCGAAATGTTGTTCACCGCCGCCGACCAAGCCCGCAAGATCGACCCGCAGATCGCCGCGAAATACCAGCGACTGATGGTCGGCGACCGCCACCATGACTCCGCGATCTGCCACCTGGCCACCCAACTGCTCACCCGCATCGCGACCTGCATGCGCACCGGCCAGCCCTACGCCCTACGCGACGTCGACGGCACCCCCATCACCGAAGCCGAGGGCCGAGCCATCGTCAAAGAGCGATACCAGATCCCTGCGCGGCACCGCGACAACCTCCGCCACAAGCAGATGCGCGACCGCCGCAAGCAGGCGGCGAGCCCGGAGTCACAGAAGTCGCAAAGCGCTCCAACATCCGGGCCCGCCAACACCAAGCCTACGAGCCGCCAAGTGGCTTGACTCTGGTTAGGAGACACCGCAACCCGCGGCGACTTCGTGCCCGTCAGGCTGCGGTGGCGCGTTTGCGCGGGCGGCCCACCCGAGGTTTGCGCTCGACGATCGCGCCGTCATGCAAGATCTGGCCGCCCCAAACTCCCCAGCGTTCGCCGCGGTCGAGTGCACCGTCCAGGCAGGACCGTCGCAGCGGGCACCGCTGGCACAACGCCTGGGCGAGCGCGACGTCGCCCGGGTCGTCGGCAAACCACAGGTCGTCGGCGTGGACCTGACACGGGGTGAACGCGGAGCTCATCGCGGGACCTTCCTGACCTGTCGGCATCAGCGGTTGCTGACAGGTCAACGGTCGTCGGCTGAGGTAGCCGCCCACATCGGGCATGTGCCGTATTTCGTGCGCGGCACCCACCTCAGCGGCGATTGTCGCCATGCGAAAGCCGTGGGGCCGGGAGAACCCGGCCCCACGGCATACGCCATGGTTTTGCGTTGTGGTCAGAGGCTCGAGAGGGCCACCTTCCAGATGCCGCGGCCGTGGGTCGCGGCGTAGAGGCTGCCGTCCGGTGCGACGTTGAGGTCGTAGACGGTCGACAGCGGCAGGGCGCCCGCGGTGCCGGAGACTCCGCCGACGCGCTTCCAGGCCGTGACGTTGCCGGCAGTGTCGAGGGAGCCGACGAGCACGCCGTAGTCGGTGCCCGCGACGAGCGAGGTGCCGACGTGGACGAGGTCGGTGAACGGGACGTCCGGCGTGCCGGCTGACTCGTTCGTCCAGGTGACGCCGCCGGTCTTGGTCAGCACGCCCTTCCAGACGTGGTCCTGAGCAGCGCCCGGGCCCTCGATGAAGCGGCGGTTGTAGCCGTTGAACGCCACGTAGATGGTGGCCGTGTCAGCGGAGACGGAGTCGATGGAGACTGCGCTCGGGTAGCGGTTGGGCAGGCCCGTCATGCTCAGCTCGTGCCAGGTTCCACCGAAGTTGGTCTGCACACCCCGGGTGAACCCGGCGCTGTTGCAGTTGGACTCGCCACACCAGCCGGCCACGACAACGTCCTTCGTCGCGTCCCGCTTCGCGCTCGGGTCGGCCACGGCGTCCAGGGCAACGGTCATGCGACCGCCGCTGCCGAGGGTGGCCCGCTTGGTCCAGCCGTGACCGGCCAGCGTTGCGGCGTCGTTCGCGGTGGTCGAGAAGCCGAGATCGTCGGTCCAGATGGCGTTGCCACCGGCCACCCAGCGCTCACTCGCGTGGTCACCGGTGTTCTCGGAGCCGCGGACGACCCGGAAGGGAGCGGTGAAGCGGGGGTTCGCGTCCGGGACGGCGAGGTCGATGATGGCGCTCTTCGACCCGTCCGTCTGGCCGCAGTTCGTCGTCATCCACAGCTCGAGGTAGACGTACTCGTCGAGGATGTTGCAACCGTTCTTGGGGTTGACGATGCTGTCGCCGCCGTCGCCGCCGAACGGGCTGACCATCTCGGTGTGGCCTTGGTTGTCCTTGCGGTCACCGCGGATGAGCGCGCCACCGTTGTCCTGGAGGCCACCGAAGACGGCGTATCCGGAGCGCTCCGGGTCCTTGCCGACGCCGACCGAGTAGTACTGCAGCGTGCCGAGACCCGGCGAGTGGTTGACCCAGTCCGTGGCGTTGCCCTGGGTGTTGACCTTGCCGTTGACCGGACGGGACTTCACACCACCGTCGTTGCCGACGTAGACGCGACCGCCGCTGATGACGATCGAGTGCTGGTCTGAGTGGGTGGTCTCGGGGCAGGTGTTGTCGGACTGCTTGAGGGACCAGCACTTGAAGCCGAAGTTCCAGTAGGGACCGACCGCGCTCCAGCTGGAGCCGGCGTTGCTGGTCTCGTAGATCTCCTCGAGGCCGAGCCAGACGTGGTCCGGGTTGCCCGGCTCGGTGGCGATGAAGTTGTTGTACCAGGCCTGGACTCCGGGGCTGTAGCCCTTGCCGTCGGCTCCGTGCAGGGCCGAGCTGGAGTTGCCGAGCTTGTTGCTGTCGGCGATGCGGTTCCACGGGCCTTCGAGGGTTCCGGTCGAGGAGCGGTAGACGCCGTCAAGGACGGTGTCGGCTCCCTTGATGAGTCGCTGGGGTGACTCGACGACGGTGTAGAGGACCGTCTTCTTGCCGGCCTTGTCCGTGCCCCAGGCGAACTCGGCGTTGCCGACCGACTGGTTGCCGAGGGTGCCCTGCGGCTGGACGAGGACGTAGGTGCCGGTGGCACCGGCTGCACTCTTGTAGAAGCCGTTGTAGCCCGCGCCACTGCGCCAGGCTGCGTTGGCGAGCACGGCGCCGGAGTCGTCGATCGCGACGTCGTTGACGATGTTGCTGTAGGGCGAGGCGATGTTGGTGTCGTCTGCCGGGTTGGGCATGAAGACGTTGGTCCAGTTCATGGCCGATTGCGGGGAACCGTTGGCGGCCAACGGGTAGCGCCACAGGCCACGGGTCGTCGCGGCATAGGCCCAGTGGTGGATGTCGTCGAAGCGCACCTTGTTGATGCCGCGGCTCTCGAGCTCGGTGCCGCCCAGGCGGTCGGCGTCGGTGAACTGCGCGGTGGCGGCGCTGGCGTCGGCGGCGCGGCCGTTGCGGAACATGCCGGCCCCGACGTAGGAGGTGGCGCCGGTGTTGGCCTCACCCGTGGCGTACCAGAGGGCGTTGTCGTGCCACTCGAGGTCACCGGTCGACAGCGACAGGATGCTGTCCGAGAGGGGCTGCCAGGCTCCGTCGTCCGAGGGGTCGGCCTCGACGTTGAGCTTCTTGCGCCAGACGCCACCGTTGGCGCCGCCGGCGAAGAGGTAGCCGCCACCGACCGCCAGACCGGTCACGCGTCCGGCGACGAAGCCGGCACCGCCGGAGGAGTTCGAGAAGTTGGGGTCCCGGTAGTTGGGGTCATCGGCGTCGTAGCTGAGGTTGGTGACCTCGCTCCACGCACTGCCGTTGGAGGCCAGCGTGCGGAAGTTGCCCAAGCTGCTGGACAGCTGACCGGCCGCGACCGAACCGTAGGGCGCCTGTCGCGCGTTGGCCGCTGACGTCAGCGAGGCGAGGATCTCGCTCGACTCCGAGTTCGGGTCGCCGACCTTGCCCTCGATGCCGTGCTCGGCGGCCTCGCGTGCCGCTTCGTCTCCGCTGGCCTTCTCCAGATAGCCGCGATAGTGCGGCTGACTGTTCTCCTCCTGGATGTGGGCGTAGATGCCCGCGGATGCTCCCATTGCGACGAGCGCCGTTGCAGCGGTAGCCGCAATCAAACGTCGCCGTACTGCTCGTGTTGCCATGGCTTGCCCTCCTGGGCGTGAACCTGCCTGGATCAGGGATACGCCGCGGATCCGGCCGCTCAGATGGGGGTCGCAGGCACCGGCGCAGTTGGAACCTACGCCCATGCCGGAGGGGTGAGAAGGCCTGGGAATTGACCAGATTCGGGCCGTTCTCAGGGTCCTCTCAGGTTGCGTCCGGCCCACCTCACCCGTGACCCCACAGGTAGCCCAATGAGGGGAGACATTTCAGGTGATGGTTGGGCGCTCTCACCGGCGGGACCATGTGGGGCAGCGCTTCATCTCTCGCGCCTCAGGAGGCCCGTATGGGTGCTCAGCCTCGACAGAGGTACCGCCGACCCGGGCTCGTCTGCGCCGTCGGACTCGTCGGACTCCTCGGACTTGTCGGCCTTGTCGGCTGCAGTGCGGACCCCGACCCATCCCCGCCGCCTACCTATACGCCTACCACCACGTTCACGCCATCGCCGACTGCGACGCCCAGCCCGTCGACCCTGGGCACCCACCAGACCCCCGATGCCTCCTGCCCGTCAGGGTGGAACGGACTGGAAGTCAGCGTCGATGTGGCGGACGAGTTGGAGTACCTGGACACCATTCCGGCGTGCACGTCCGACGGGACCCGCGTCTGGCTCCGGAACAACTCGGACGTGGTCTGGACGATCTCCTTCCCGACAAACGCCGCGTCACAACGCACGTCGGCCGAGCCTGTGGCTGAGTCGTATCGGAGCATCGTGGACGGAAATGCGCCGGGATACGCGGTCTTTGCGCCACAGGACCAGATCGTTGTCGACGCGCCCCCGACCGCCGTCTCGTTGAAGCTGAACACCCAGCTCAGCGTCGCTTGGGAAACGCACAAGATCGCGGTGGAGGAGCTGACGTCGTGGGGTCAGGCCTACGCGGTTGAGGCTCTGCGGGTGAAGGGCACGACCACCACGCGAAGTGTCGTCACTCAGTGCACTCTGTCGGGGTACGACATCGGGTCGACCGTTGCCAAGGTCCAAGCGCCCATGGATGTGGCTGACGTGCAGGGCCTCATGACGGATGCACTCGGTGTCGGCGTCGCGGGCAACACGTGCTGGCAGGCCAGTCGTTCCCTCGGGCGGCCTGCGGGCGTGGCCGACGATGTGGCCACGGGCATGACCCGATATCTGGAGAAGCCCGCCGTCCTCGAAGGGGTGCACACCCGCATGGTCTGGGTCCAGCGGGGCGCCAAGCTGCTCAACCTTCTCTGATCAGGAGACGCTGCAGGGACCTCACGGAGCGAGGTCGACGTTGGTCTCTCGCCGTCCTCGGCGCGAGAGGTAGCCGTGCCACAGCAGTCGCGCAGCCGTGGAGCGGTGCGGTCGCCACTGTTCTCCGAGCACCTCGAGCTCGCGGCCATTGGGCACGTGGGCAAGCCCGAGCCGCTCGGCCACGGCGACCTGGAGGGCACGGTCACCGACCGGCCAGACGTCGGGCCGATCGAGACAGGCGAGCAGGTAGGCCTGCGCCGTCCAGGGACCAATGCCCGACAGCTGCGTGAGTCTCTTGATGGCCACCTCGTCGGGCAGCGTGGCCAGCCCGGCCAGGTCGAGGTCGCCGGAGCCGACGGCAGCGGAGAGCGCACGCAGGTAGCGATCCTTCTGGCGCGAGACACCGTCCTCGCGCAGCTGCTCGGAAGTGGTCGCGAGGAGTGCAGCGGGGGTCATGGCACCTGTTCGCGCGCGGACCCGGGCATAGGCGGCTGCGGCAGAGGCCAGCGACACCTGCTGCTCGAGGATGAGGAGAACCAGGCTGGGGAAGCCCGGCGGCCTTGACCACCGCTCGGGCACCCCGTGGTCGTCGAGCTCGGCGGCGAGGTGCGGATGGCCCGCCGCCACCTCCGCGACGTGCCGCGCCCACTGCGTCTCGTCCACTCTGGTCGGCTACCTGGCGCGCGCGGCGGGAGAGTCGGGCGAGGCGAGGTGACCACGACTCATCCACGCATCGCTGCCTCGCGGAGCAAGGACGTTGAGCACTGCGAAGAAGTGACCGCCGAGCCGGTCAACCGTCACCGGGCGGTCTTCGAGAGCGCGGACCACGATCGCGGCGGCCTGGTCGGGACTGAGCGAGCGACGCTCCGCGACACCCGGCACCGTCGCCACCATCGGCGTCATCACCAGCCCGAACCGCACGCTGGTGAAGGTCACCCCGTCGGCATAGGTCTCGCGCCCGGCGATGCGGCCCCATGTGTCGAGCGCCGACTTCGACGCGAGGGCTGAACTTCGGCTGCTTCTTCTGCACGCCCCAGCTGGTGACGTTGACGACGTGCCCGAAGCCCTGGTCCCGCATCGCCGGCAGCACCGCCAGCGTCAGGCCAACGGCACCGAAGTAGTTGACGGCCATGGTCCGCTCCACGTCGTGGAACCGGTCATAGCTCAGGTCGAGGCTCCGTCGGATCGACCTGCCCGCGTTGTTGACCAGGTAGTCGACGCCACCGTGGTCGGCATTCAGCCGGACGGCAAGCGCGTCCACCTCGGCAGCGTCGGTCAGGTCGCACACGTGGACGACGGCATCGCCACCAGCCGCCTCGATGGTGTCGCGGACGCGGCGCAGCTCTTCGCCGCGCCGGGCGAGCAGGTGCACGTGCGCGCCCTGTCGGGCCACCTCGTATGCCGTGGCCTCGCCGATGCCGCTCGACGCGCCGGTCACGAGCACGCGCCGTCCTTCAAGAGGGCCGGAGTCATCGCCGGTCAGCCGCCGCCCCAGCCGTCGGGCCCGGGCAACGGGCGTGAGCAGGAGGCGGGACACGTGTTGAGTCTCGCAGCGACCTCGCCCCACATCAGGTCGAATGCACCACTTCGTCCGGTGCCACGTCCCGGCGCCTGCCGGGCCAGCGGTTGACGGCGAAGACGCCGGCACAGACCAGCACCGTTCCCACGGCCAGAGGCCAGCCCAGCTGCTCGTCGAGCACCAGCCAGCCGAGGAGCACGGCGACGACCGGGACCAGGAAGATGCTGACCGCCACGCGCCCCACCTCACCCGTCGTCACGAGATGCATCCAGAACAACCACGCGAGCGCCGTCCCGATGAGCGCCGTCCAGGCGATGGCGGCACCGACGCGCGGAGTGAGGTCGAGGCCGTCTGACCCCGGGCCCGCCGTGGCGGCGACCGCAGCGAGCAGGACCCCGCCACCGACAAGTGGGAGCGCCACCGCCCACAGGGGTTCGACGCGGGACACCGTCCGCTTGACGGTGATCGTTCCCAGCGACCAGCAGAGCGCGGTCGCCACGGCCAACGCGATGCCAGAGGACGACACCTGACCGTCGTGGCGCAGCGAGACCACGGCGACTCCGGCGAAGGCGGTCAGCGCGCCCAGCACGCGGACCGGACCCAAGGGGTCCCCCAGCAGCGGCCGGGCGAGCAGCACGGTGAACACCGGCTGGAGGTAGAGCAGCAGCGAGGCGTAGCCCGAGTCGAGATGGTCGATCGCGAGCACCTGGAGGCCGAAGAAGCCGACCACGTTGAGCTGCGCCAGCAAGGCGTACGGCCCGAGGTTGCCGCGCAGGCCGGGTCGCCTCCCGGACGCCAGTGCAACGAGGGCAAGGAGCCCGCCGCCGATGAGACACCGCGTGGCGGCCAGCACCAGTGGGGGGCAACCTTCCAGCGCGATCTTGATCGACGTGAACGTCGAGCCCCACGCCAGGATCAGCAACGCCGTCACGATCAGCCGGGTCCGCACCGGCACAGGATGGCAGATGGCCTGACACCTCGCCGGCGTTGCCCGCCGCTCATGATCAGGCGTCGACGACCACCGGAATGATCAGGGGGCTTCGGCGGTGCGTTCGGTGCGCCCAGGTGGAAGCGGCTCGACGGACGAGGTCCTCGATCTGCTCCAGGTCCTCGATGCCATCCGCGACAGCCTTGGTGAGGGCCTTCTGGATGAGGGGCGTGGCCGCCGAGAAGTCCAACAGGTCGGGCGGGAAGCCGTGGGCGAGGTAGTCGGGCTCCTCGGCCAGGGTTCCGGTGTCCGGGTCCATGATGCAGACGATGGTGACGACGCCCTCCTCGGCAAGGGTGCGGCGCACATGCAGCGTCTCCTCGGTGGCACCACCCACGGTCATCGCGTCGACGTAGACCAGCCCGGCGGGGACGTTGCCGGTGATCTTTGCGCGACCATCGATGAGGTCGATGACGCTGCCGTCCTGCGCGATGAGCACCCGATCCGCGTCCACGCCGGTGCGGATGGCGATGTCGGCGTTGGCGCGCAGGTGGCGCCATTCGCCGTGGACGGGGAGCACGTTCGTCGGCTCGATGATGTTGTAGCAGTAGGCCAGCTCGCCGGCGCTGGCGTGACCGGAGACGTGGACCTTGGCGTTGCCCTTGTGGACCACGTTGGCGCCCCAGCGGGTGAGCTCGTTGATGACCCGATAGATGGCGTTCTCGTTGCCGGGGATCAGGGAGCTGGCCATGAGGACGGTGTCGCCGGGCATGATCTCGACGGGGTGGTCGCGGTTGGCCATGCGCGCCAGGGCTGCCATGGGTTCACCCTGGGAGCCGGTCGCGATGATCGTCATCTGGTCCGGTCGCAGTCGCTCGAGGGCCTTGAGGTCCTTGACGACGAGACCGTCGGGGATGGTGAGGTAGCCCAGCTCGCGGGCGATGCCCATGTTGCGCACCATGGACCGTCCGACGAACGCGACCTTGCGCTTGTGTTGGTGGGCGGTGTCGAGGACCTGCTGGATGCGGTGCACGTGGCTGGCGAAGCTGGAGACGATGACCCGGCCCTTGGTCTCGCGGAAGACCTTGTCGATGGCGGGGGCGAGTTCGCCCTCGGACACGGTGAACCCGGGCACTTCGGCGTTGGTGGAGTCCGGGAGGAACAGGTCAACGCCCTCCTCACCCAGCCGGGCGAAGGCGCGCAGGTCGGTGACGCGGCCATCGAGCGGGAACTGGTCCATCTTGAAGTCGCCGGTGTGCAGCACCAACCCGGCCTTGGTGCGGATGGCGACGGCGAGGCCATCGGGGATGGAGTGGTTGACCGCGATGAACTCGCAGTCGAAGGGGCCGAACTTGCGGCGGTCACCCTCGACGACCTCGATGGTCCTCGGCTTGATCCGGTGCTCGGTGAGCTTGGCCTCGATCAGGGCGAGGGTGAGGCGGGAACCGACCACGGGGATGTCGGGACGCTCGCGCAGCAGGTAGGGAACCCCACCAATGTGGTCCTCGTGCCCGTGCGTGAGCACGATCGCGTCGACCTTGTCGAGGCGGTCCCTGATCCAGGTGAAGTCAGGAATGATGACGTCGACCCCGGGCTGCGAGTCGTCGGGGAAGAGCACACCGCAGTCGACGATGAGGAGTCGGCCCGCGTGCTCGTACACGGTCATGTTGCGCCCGATCTCGCCGAGCCCGCCCAACGGCACCACCCTCAGACCGTTCGGCGGCAGCGCCGGCAGTGAACCCGTGCGCTTGCTGCGCGTCGACCGCCGACTCATCGCTGCACACCCGCAACCGATGGGGTGTTGGGCAGTGACGTTGGGCGGGGGTGGGGCAAGCGGTTCACATGTACTCCGTTGGTGAGATCTCGACCGGCCAGGCAAGTGCTGATGTCGCTGGGTGCTGGCGTCCAGAGTCGCGACAAGGGAAGCGTCCCAGATGTGTGGACCGAACACGACATCACCTGTGTGGAACCACGGCTCAGGGTCCTTGGAAACGCGGCACCTGGCACGCGTTTCCAAGGACCCTGGGCTGGTGCCCCCGAGGGCTACTTGCCGCGAACGCGACCTCTCACGACGACGCCCGGCTCGAGCCGCCCGCCGCCGTAGCCCGCCTCCGCCAGCGCCTTGGGGTGCGCCAGCTGGAGGTACTGCCCGAACCGCACCGACACCGTCTCGTCGCGACCCACCTCGACGCCGCTGACCTCGCCCTCGACCCTGAGGGCCGGCGCGGCATACGTCTGCACGACGTCGGCCGGCAGCGCGAGCAACCCGAAGGTTGCCGCCGTGATGGTGATGCGCGCGCCCTCGCGGACACCGTGGCCCGACCAGCTCTGTGCGAGCAGTCCGGAGAACGCCTCGTCGAGTGACTGGGTCGCCACTTCGCCGGCGGTCTCGACGCCGCGGTTGACGTGGAACATCCGCGCCAGCGCCGGCCGGCGCCCGTCGTCCTCGGGGTCGAAGTGCAGGTTCGTCTTCGCGCCGGGACCGATGAGCGGAAGTCCGTGGACGGCATACGCGAATCGCACTGTTGCGCGCCCGGGTCCGCTGTCCACCTCCTTGCCGTCCTCGTTGAGCTGCGCCCACTGCCCGAGACTGACGTCGAAGCTCGCGTACTCGTCGCGAATTCCGATGCGGCGCAACAGTTCCAGGCCATGGTGGCTGAGTTCCTTGGCCGTCGAGTCGCCGAGACGGTAGGTGCCGTCGTCGTCGCGTTCGACGTCGCTCCACTTCCGGCTTTCATCGGCGTATGCCGTGAGTCGCTCCGTGTTGCGCGCTCGGACCGCGCCGCTCGCCGAGAAGACCTCGACCTGGCCGCGGTCGCTGCCGACGGCGTATCCGTGGGGGACTTGGGCGGTGCCCTTGACGTCGATGTCGAGGACTTCGGCGATGGCTCGCGTGGTCTCCTTGCTGTCGCGAAGGCAGGGCGGGGTGTGGGTGACCACCGGGGTGATCCTGGGGATGTCGGGCAGGTCGACCTTGAAGTCGATGTCCGTGAATTGCATTGGCATGACTGGCTCCTCGCTCAGCACGTGCCGCGCGCGGTCCAGAAGGACCGGTTGCTGACGGGGTCGTTGGACTCGGCGACGCGCAGCCGCTCGTTGTAGGTCGGGGCGTCCGGGGACTCGGCCCGCAGGTATGCCCAGGTGACGTTGCTGCCCTCGACGATCTCGTTGGCTTCGGCCCAGGCTTCGCGCACGGGGATGTCGACGCGGAAGAGCCAGCTGCCGGACCAGTAGTAGAGCCAGGCGGAGTACATGGCGAACCACGTCCCGCGTGAGGCCTGCCCGCTGCCGGAGTACGAGTGGTTGTGGAAGCCGAGCATGTAGTGCAGCCGCTGGAACGCCGGGATCCAGCGTCCGACGGAGTTGCTCGACGTGTGCTCGAGGAGGTCGCAGGCGTGTGTCGCGAAGATCTCGAGGTCGTTCTTGCCGAAGTCGATCGCTTCGCTCGCGTTGACGCGGCCGTCCCAGACGAGGAACTCGTTCGGGTTGCCGTGCGAGCTCATCTGCATCGCGTCGACCTGGTCGCTGCGTTGAGTGGTGTTGGCGGTCGTCACGAAGTCGGACTCCTTGACGTCGCTCTCACCATGGTTCTGGGTCCAGTCGAACTCGGACAGCCCCCCAAGCGTCGACGCGAAGCCTTCAGCCTCGAGCCGGCGCCCGTCCACGGTGTCCCTGATCCACCACGACCCCACGTACTTGGCCATGTCGTGCCCCCTTGCTTTGTGTTTGACCACCGGGAGTCGGTGGCGACACAAACAAGGAGGACCGGGTATGCCGCCCAGATACGTTCTCGTGAGCCGCCTTTTGAATGTTGTCGCCTTGATCCAGGCCGTTCGGCACACTGGATGAACGCGAAGATCGCTCTGGAGGGAGGGGCCGTGAAGGTTCGCGCACCTGCCACCGTTGTCGCAGAGGGCGACGGGTGGAGCATCTGCCTGACCGGCCTGCCGATCGCGGCGGACGGCACGACCCTCGAAGAAGCGCTCGAGGAGGCAGCTCTCGCGCTCCGCGACTACGCGACTGCCTGGGGCGATCGGTTGTGCCTCGCTACAAACCAGGCCGACAACTCAAGTTTCGTCCGGTTCGTCGAGTCCTCCGACGACGTTCAACTCACGGCTTTGCTACGGAAGAGATCGCCCGTCCGGTCCGTGATGTCGTTGGTCAGAGGGTGTCCCAAGAGGGCCCGGAGAAGATTTCTGCTGTGGCCCGGCCGGTGAAGCGAACGAGGAGCCGGAAGTGGAAACCGACCTCGGGACCGTTGGCCTGTTCGACGACCACTTGCGGGTTCTCCACGGACTCGACGACATCAATGAGCGGGTCGGGAAGCCAACCCAGCCGAATTTCGTCGGTGTCTGTCACAAGTTGAGCTTTCGGGTTCACCTCATTGCCATGGTCAACAACGAGTCGCAGTGGCTCTAGCGGCACCAGGTCGCTGATGCGTTCCTGCTCGCGCTCGGCGAGATACCGGACGCCATGAGTCAGGAAGGTGAAGGAAACGTCGTCTCCGATTCCGACACTCGGCGCACTCAGCAACTCAACCGTGTCGCCCACTCGCTGACCGTGCGATCGAGCGAGAACTTCCATCGGTGCCGCGTCTATGGGCAGACCGAGCGCTTCAAATGAGTCGCGTCGATCTGGACGACGAGATGAGATCACTCGCTCCGCAAAGAGTGGAAACAGATGACCGGAGGACATTGGCCCTTTCGTCGCGGCCACGAGTCCAGGCAGGGGCCGAAAGTCTGACCGCTCGAGCTCGCGGCGAAGATACGCGAACGTGTAGTGCCCTGCCTCCTCGGTAAGGAAGCCGACGGGTCGGTACTGCCGCGTGTGAGGGTCGCGAGTCGTCACCAGCAGACGCATGGAGGAGGCAACCCTGCGAGCCCTGGGCTCAAAAACAGTCGAGGTCATGCCTGCAGCCTCCTTCGATTGATGTCCAGCAGTCTAGTGAGAAACGTACGGCGTGCCTCTGACATCTCAGAGATGTTGGCAAGCACAGCTGCGACGCTTTCCTCAGGAACCGCCGCCAGCCGAACCCGCCACTCCTTCGCCCGACGCTCAGCCATGTCCTCGGCTCGGCGCGCCAGATCGACCAGTGACTGCTTCGCGCCGTCCTCGAATCGACCAGCGAAACCTCTCGCGGCGAACTCCTCCACGCTGATGCTCTTGAGCCGGTCCTCCTGGGTCCCGGATGCGAGTGCACTGCCGTGGTCGAACGATGCGGCGAGAGCTCTGCGGTCATCGTCCTTGTTCGTCAGAAGTCCCCAGTTGATGGCGTGACGATCCGTGTTGGCAATCCACGCATCGAAGACCAGGTAGCCGACGAAGACGTCGAACGCTGGCCAGTCCTCGCACGAGGTGCCAGGCGGACCAGCGGCCCCGACCAACACGCCGGCGATGTTCGACAGGTTGTGGCCCAGGCGATTCTTCAACCGGTCGTCACCCGCACAGGTGACGTACCCATCGACCTCCGAGAGCATCGTGTCTCCCGATTCCAGGGTCCACCCGTCAGGAGTCACGTTGTGCGAGATGATTCCCGCGTCTGTCGAGGCCCGAGCCAATTCCACGCGGGCGGCTGGAAGGTCAAGCAAAGCGGCGAGTTCGGACGAGAATTTCTCGGACCAGTCATCAAACCGGCGATATGAGGCCTTCTTGATGGGCTTATACAACCACCAGTCGCTCTGCTGTTCTCGAGTGACGACGTCAGGTGGAGCCACCCATCCCTTTGGGTCGAGCCCTCGAGATTCCTGGAAGACCAAGGGCCAAGAACTGATGTCTTGGACTCGGTATTCGGCCATGACATCTCCGTCGCTGCTCGTCCGATACTCGACTCATCCTTGCATCGGAGGGCGACACTCCACCTCAGTCATGCACAGGCAGCACGCCCAACCGCAGGTGAGTTCTGGGCCTGCGCTCGCGGCGAGGTCACACCCCGATCGAAGCGGACCTTGGCGAGCCCCCTGACCGATCCCGATGCCTGGCTCAGGCGTCGGCCTTGCGCGCGGCTCGCACCGAGCGAAGGAGCGACTTGAGCTGCGGGTTCGGCTTGGCCTCGGCATCGAGTGCCGCCTCAAGCTGCAGCACATCGGCGGGCGTCAGCCGAAGTGCGCGCTCTTCGGCCAATACCTGACGTGCACGATCCAGTGCAGCGGCAAGCATGAAGCTGGTCAGGTCCTGGTCCTGGACCTCAGCGGCTTCACGCAGGAGGTCCAGCGAGTCCGCACTGCAGCGGAGGTTCACGCGTTCAGTCTTCGTGCTCAGGGACTGCCCCCGGTCTGGTTGACACTCGGGGTTGATGATTCTCAGGCCGCTTCTGCGGCTGCGTAGATCATCTCAAACTCGATCGGGGTGAGCTTGCCCAGGGCCCGCTGGCGACGGCGGCGGTTGTACTTGGTTTCGATCCAGATGACGATCGCGAGCCGGAGTTCATCGCGGCTTTCCCAACGCCGCGTGTTCAGGACGTTCTTTTGCAGCAGTGAGAAAAACGACTCCATGGCGGCGTTGTCACCGGATGATCCGACGCGACCCATCGACCCGCGCAGGCCGTTGTTCTTCAGCAGGCGCACGACCTTCTTCGAACGAAATTGGCTGCCCCGATCCGAGTGCACGATCGTGCTCACCGGTGCGCGCAGCGCGATCGCGTTCCGCAGCGCCGATGCGGCCAGGGACGACTTCATCCGTGAGTCGATGGAGTAGCCCACGATTTTGTTGGAGTACACGTCCTTGACCGCGCACAGGTAGAGCTTGCCCTCACGTGTGGGGTGCTCGCTGATGTCGGTCAGCCACACCTGGTTCGGTCCGGTCGCAGCGCCGGTGAAGTCGTGGGTGACCCGGCCCTTCTCGTCGACGCTGGCGAGCAGGTCATCGTGCACGGCCGGTCCGGGCTTGCCGGCCTTGCCCCTGCGCCGGTGGTGCGAGGCGAAGATCCCTGCGGTCGAGCACAGCCGCCACACACGGTTCTCTGAGGCTTGGACGTTGTGGTCCTCGAGCTCGTCGGCGATGAATCGGTAGCCCAGCGTGGGGTCGTCTTCGTGGATCCCCCGGATCACCTCGATGACGTGCGCGTCATCCCAGTCCCGCTGACTGACGGGGGCGTTGAGCCACTTGTAGTACCCCTGGGTCGACCAGCCCAGGACCCTGCACGCCACCGCGACCGGCACCCTGATGCGGGCACCGGTCGCGGCCAATTCGCGGACGAGAGGGAAGACTATTTTCCCGGCAGGTTGGCCTGCGACAGATAGGCAGCGGCACGCCGCAGGACCTCGTTCTCCTGCTCAAGGAGCCGGATCCGCTTGTCCTTCTCCCGAGACTCCATACGGGCGGCGTCGGTCACGCCGGGACGGTTGCCGTCCTCGATGTCCGCCCGCTTGAGCCAGTTGGACAGCGTGCCTTCGGAGATTCCGAAGTCCTTCGCGATCTGGGACATCGCAGCGTCGCCCTTGCGGGCCACTGCCAAGACGTCGTCGCGGAACTCCTTGGGATATGCCTTCGCCATGGTGAACATCCTTCCAGCGAGGACGAATCCTCACAGGTCAGGTGTCAACCAAACTCTGGGCAGACCCTCATGTCATTCTCCCAGCCATTCGAACTCAACCGTACACACCATGTACGTACGTATCGAATGCTTTCAGCCCTCGTTGACCGTGGCCCGAAGTGGCGCTCGTACGGTGTTGGGAAAGGAGTGTCTTTGCTTCAACATGTGAAGCAAAGACACTCCCTAGGCGGCTGGATCGGTGTCAAGCCCCGATGAAACCTCAGCCGATCCGAGGGATGCGCACCCGGTTGAGGTCCTTGACGCGGCCCCACTGTGGGCGGGCGCGACGTCCCTGCACGCCGAACGTCATCCCGGCCCACACCGTCGTCCCGGAGAAGCGTCCGCTCTCCTGCGTGTGGTTGAGCAGGGTGAACCGCTGGATGTTGTCGTCGGCGAAGGGGATCGAGAACGACAGCTGATAGCCGTCGGGCGCCACGAAGTCACGCAATGCCAGCGGCGCCCCACCGTCAGGCGTGTAGGTGCCGGCCCACGGCCCGGTCGACGTGATGCTGAGCCGTCCGTGCCAGCCGTCGTGGTTCATCTCCCAGTCGCCCTGCCATCCCGCGCTTCGCAGAGGGCTGGGGATCGCTGCTCGCGCCATCGTCACGCCGAACGGGCAGCCGTTCCACCACGTCACGCCGGCGGCGAGGCCGTCCTCGCGGGTGAACTGGTAGGCCCGGAACTCCTGTCCCGACTGCATGCCCGGCGTGATGCGTCCGGCTTGGTCGGCGATCCAGAAGTGCAGCTGGCGTCCGTCGTCCTCGGTGCGCCCATTGACCTGCCGGGCAGGCCCGCCGTTGAAGAAGTAGTCGCCGACCTTGGTGAAGTCGCCGTCCGCAGCCCGGAAGTTCTGGGTCCGCCGCAGGACGAGCTGCCCCTGCCACCCGTCGTGGTTCATGTGCCAGCGCCCGATCCACGTCGCCTCCAGGTCACGCGCTGCGTCGGGCGGCTCCATCGCGGTGATGTAGGTGCCGCCAAGCAGTGGGGTCGTGGCCATGGACCAGCGTTCGGGGCCGGGGGAGCCCCAGGAGTTCTTGACGATCCACTCCTCGGTGGTGAGGTCATAGCCAATGATGAGGAAGCAGTGGCCGGGGATGTCGGTGATGACCTCGTGGCCCGCGTCGATGACGGCCATGACGTTCTCGCGTGACGCGCTGGGCAGGAACTGAAGGGACCGCACACGGTAGCGGGCGGCATACCGGGCGGGTGTGGGTATGTATCGCTCGTCGAACTCGAATCGGTCGAACTGGTCCTGGGTGCTCGTCGTCCAATCCAGGGTGCCGATCGCCGGGTCGGACGTGCGGATGGTTTCGAGCTCCACGTCCGATCGGTAGGGCGCGGCGGCTTCGTCGGGGATGGCGCAGCGAGCGACCTTCGCGACGATGTCGGACGAGCCCTGGAAGCCCTCGTAGGAGGTGTTGTTCTCATGGGCGGGCGAACCACCGAGGTAGAAGTCGAACAGCTCGGCGACCTTGTTGAGGTGGAAGAGGAAGTCCTCCGAGAGGTCGAGCACGACGCCGTGGTCGCGCCGGTACGCGGCTTCCATGGCGGCCACCGTCGCGAATGCGTAACAGGTCCCGCGACCGCCTTGATTCCGGTATGCCGTCTGGTCCGGTTCCAGCGTGACCGTGCGCCGGGGCGGGGGCCGGTCCTTGAAGACGGGCGTCCCGACGAGGCCGCGGGCCGCAGCGAGTTCGAGGCGTTGGGCGATGTCGTTGCGCTGTTCGGCGACGTCGAGCAGGACGTGGGGGCGAGGCGCCTTGGTGAGGAGGACGTCGTTGAACCGGTCGAGGGTGACGGTGTCGAAGAGTTCGTGGCCGGGCATGGCAAGCCTCCAGGAATGCGGGCGCGCGGAATGGCGCACCTGTCATCAGGGAGGAGGCCTTGGTGGAGTGGGAGATACGTCGGGCGCGATCGCGTTGGATGGTGCTGTGAGCGAACTCGAGGTCATGGACCACTGCCGGCTGCTGCTGCGCGGAGTGCGCGTGCTGCACGAACGCGGCCTCGAGCTGGCGCGGATCAGTCCGGGCATGGCGCCCTCAGGTCTCTATTGGCGACTCACCATCGCACCTGCCACCGCCTTCGATCCGGAGAGCCGGCTGGGCTGGCAGCTCCGCGGCTCGTCGCCCACGGTGTCGTGGACGTCGGGCAACAGCCCGGAGTACGCCGGGCTCGTCATGACGTCACGCACCACCCCGGCCGAGGTCGCCGATCACATCCTCACGCTCCTCCCGGAGCGCTCCTTGCGCGGCGGGGACATGCCATACATGCGTTGGTATGCCGGCCTGCTCGCCGAGTGCGAACGCCTCGAGACCGTGCCGGTCGCCTTCTCGGACTCGTGGGAACCGCACAGTTGGCACGTCGGCTGGGGCGGCCCCGACTACCCGCCCCCGCCACCCGCTGCGTAGCCGAGGTCAGCCCAGACGAAGAGCCTCGGACCAGTCGTGCGAGCTCATCTGCATCGCGCCGACCTGGTCGCTGCGTTGAGTGGTGTTGGCGGTCGTCACGAAGTCGGACTTCTTGACGTCGCTCTCATCGTGGTTCTGGGCCCAGTCGAACTCGCACAGCCCGCCGAGCGTCGCCGCAAGCCTTCAGCCTCGAGTCGACGACCGTCGACGGTGTCTCCGGCCACTACGACCCCACGTACTTGGCCATGTCGTGCCCCCTTGCTTTCCTGTTGCACCACCGGGAGTCGGTGGCGACACAAGCAAGGATGACCGGGTATGCCGCCCAGATACGTTCCCGTGAGCAGCTCTACGCTCCCGTCGGCCTGGGAGCCTTTGCTTCAAATTCTGGGGCAAATGCTCAATCTGCCCTGTCAGCGCTTCCGGAACACCGCACGAGCGACATCGATCCTTGGGCCCCACTTGGGCGGATTGCGCCATAAGCCCAAGGGCGGACCGATGCGTTGACCCCACCACCACCAGTGACTGGTGGCCAGGACGTCGTCAGACGCGCCTAGCTGTACTGACCCGACAGGTTGGTTAAGCGGGTGATGGGTGGCTTGTTCCCGCAGGCGGTGTGGGGTCGGTGGTGGTTGTACTCGTGGAGCCATGCTGGCAGAGCTTGGCGTCGTTCGGTTTCTGAGGTGTAGCAGCGGGCGTATCCCCACCCGTCGGCCATGGTGCGGTGGAAGCGTTCGATCTTGCCGTTGGTCTGCGGACGGCGGGGTCGGGTGCGGGAGTGCTTGATCCCGAGCTCGGCGCACACGTCGCGCCACAGGTGCGAGATGTAGGCGGATCCGTTGTCGGACAGGACTCTGCGTGTGGTGATGCCACGGACAGCGAACCAGGCGACGGCGCGGCGTAGGACACCAGTGGCGGTCACGGCGGTTTCGTTGTCGTGGACCTCGGCGTAGGCCACACGAGAGTGGTCATCGATGACGGTGTGCACGAACGCGTGGCCCATCTTCGGCTGGTAATGCTTGTTCCTCGGTTTGCCCGGGGTGCCTGCCCGGTTCTTCCCGCCTTGGGCTCGGCCCACGAAGCGCCACCCGCCACCGTCGGGGATGTTTCCGAACTTCTTGACGTCCACGTGCAGCATGTCCCCGGGGCGCTCGTGCTCGTAACGGCGCACCGGCTCCCCGGTGGCACGGTCGACGTGCGCCAACCGGTTGAGGTGGCACCTGGTGAGCACCCGGTGCACTGTGGAGGGTGCAACCCCCACGTGTGCGGCGAGCTGGACCGGGCCCAACCGTTTGCGCAGCCGCAACGACACGATCCGCTTCGTCGTCGAGGGAGACGTCTTGGCGGGCATCGCGTGTGGACGGCTCGAGCGGTCGCTCATCGGTTCACCAGCGGCGTACCGATCGGCCCATCGCTTCACCGTCGGCCAGGAACATTGGAATCGTGCCGCGACCTCGCTGATCGGGACTCGCTGATCGACGACGAGCTGAGCGACCTTGAGCCGGTGACGAACCGTCAAAGCGGCATTAGCGTGGGACATGAGGGCCTCCTGTGTGTGGCAGTGGTGACTTGGCAGTTCCACTCCACCGCGGGAGGCCCTTCCCGCGCCACTGATCAGATCAGCGGATCGCAATCACTCAACCAACCTGTCGGGTCAGTACACCTAGCCCTCTGAATCCACTCGGGAGGACCCCAACACCCCGCGCCGAACTGCGGAGGCTAAGGGTGCCGGCCTCACGCCCAAATCGTCAGGACGAGTTCGCCCCAGCCGGACTCACTCCCAACCGGAGAATGCTGCCCTATCGACTGCTCGCACCGCCTTCGCCGTCGAAGAGCCGCAACTGGTCAGGGTGGTCGCCAGGTCTCGGCACGGCGGTGTCCCGGTCGAGAACGAACTCGAACGAGTCGAAGTACAGCGGCGTCTCAACGTCGCGCTCATCGTGCACGACCGTCATCAGGCCGGTCATTGGGATGGACGTCGTGATCTGCTCCACGCCGGTCCAGTTGTTCTCATGCTGAATCAGACCCGCCTGGCGCGCTTCCTCTGAATTCATGGACACCTCGACCTCAAACTCAATCGGGAACTCGTAAACGACTCGATTGGCACCGCTTTCAGTCTTCTCGTGGCTCAACCGCTCGAGATACCCGAATCCGTGGCCGCCCGTTCCACCGTAGCTCACATCGGTGATGTTGGAATCTGGCGGCAGCCCGAGTTCCTCTGCCGTGAGACCCGGATCCTCGAACATGTCCCAAGGCGCAAACATGGCCGCCACCTGTTCGTCTCTGGCGAGGCCGGACGCCTCCCGAAGGTCCGAGACGTCCTTCCAGGGCACCTGTTCGGTCAGCCACTTGCCCAAGTTGCGCACGAGAGTGACGTTGCCCTCAAGGGCCGCGACCTCCGCTTCGAGTTGGGGGGCAAGCTGGAGATTTCGTCCGGCGAAGTCCTTGTCCTGACTGACGAGATACACGTCTCGGCCTTGGTTGGCGAGCTCGACGCAGGTCATCCACGTAAGCGTGTCCCGGTAACCGCTTCCGTTCTGGTCAAAGGGCGGCCTACGCGACACGGCGCGGGCCACGATCTCCTCGTGAGGAGTCTGTGGAGTTGCCGCGACCTCGATCCAAAGGCTTTCAAACCTTTCCCTCAGCACGAGTTCGTAGTTCAACTGGTCGTTGGATTCCGGCACTGGGAAGCCTGAGGCAACGCCCGTCACTCTTCGGAACTCGGTCGCAGCCTTTGTCATCGCCCGTCGAGCGACTGTGTAGTGACGCTCGTGGTTAGCAACCGCCTCGGCGACGACCGAGGCCGGGACAACCGGGTCGACTCGGTGTGAGCTAGATAGGAAGCGGAGAAGCGGGAACTCGAGGCCCGCCAGAAACCAGTCCCTGTGAATCTCCGTCGCGTCGAGCACGACACACGGGGTTGTCTTGCTCCTCATTTCCATAATCGGGAGCCTAGGTGGAGCTCGCCCACTCCCGCCCGGCGTCACCGCGCCGGGACAGATTCGTCCGGCCTCGTTCAGGCAGGCTCGTGAGTGGCTGGTCTGCGCCGTACACCCCCCGGGCGTCCAGTGCGCCCCGTCGCCGTCTGATCGCGCCAACTGCAGCCCGTTTCCTGACTACCTCTTGCCGTTTCAGTCCCGGCCAACAACCTGGGGTAGTCCGGCCTGGATCTGGGGTGGAACCTCAATCCAAAGGATTTTACAGAAGTTAGCCGATAGTGTGCCCGAATGACTATGCACACCTCCGTCGTCTCCCAAGAGCACCTCCTTCGACAGGCGGTCCTCAACACCAGTCAGTCTATTGAATTGCTACGGGAGGCTGTTTCGAACAGCGTCGACGCGGATGCACGGAACATCGACATCAAGTTGACGAACGACAACGGCGAGATATGGAACATCGTCATCCAGGACGATGGCAACGGTATGGAAGATCAGCACATGAGAGCGTTCTTTAATGCCGGACAATCCGTCAAAGACTTTACTCAACAGGCTATCGGCGAGAAGGGGCTCGGTTCAAAGACCTCGTTCGTCGCCAAGGGCATACTCGTCGAGTCGCGGCGTCATTCAAACCCCACGGTCCTATTGGTGGGCAAGATGGCGGACCCATTGACTTCCCTGGCGGGTGGATCAATGCCGGACTACTCTATTGACGTGAATCCGAATGGGCACCTTGGCAGCCTTTCCACAAAAGGAACTCGGATCGAACTGTCTGGAGTTCATCTAACAAGCTTCAACGGCAAGAAGACCGCAGATGGTCCCGAAATCGCTGCACGCGTGATGCACTACCTGCGGAGCATGTGCGCAACAGGAACGGTAAAAAGTAGGCACACACAAAAGGCTCACATCCTCCAGAATGTGATGAACGTTGGAACAATACCCCAAGTATCGCTCGAGGTCGTCACATCGACAGGGACGGTCAACATCGGACCTCTCCCGGGCGTCTATCAGGTTCCAAATCCCGACCTTGCGCCCACCGGCGGTCCACTAGAAGAGGGGATTCAACGGAACTCCAAGAAGTTTTGCGACGTTTTCGATTTTTCCGGAAGCAAGACCATCAGCGTTCAGGGCCAATCGTTGACCGTCAACTACGACGGGACCGCCATCATTGCCGGTGATCTCGTGCGCCAGGAAATGCTGCGAGACGAGTTGAAGGCGGGGTGGACGCAGAAGTCTCAAATGGGTGTGCATCTATGCAAGGACTTCATCCCCCTGCGCAACAACACCTCGCTCTCGCGGGATCTTTTGGACGACGAGTACTACTACGACTTCAAACTGTTCCTGAACTGCCAAGACTTCCAGCTCAACGCGGACCGGAACGTCATCACTAACGAAGAGTCCGACGAGATAGCATGGATCTGGGCTGATTTCAAAGCAAACGTCCTTCCGCAGATCAGGGCACGGACTACGCCGTATCGGCAAATGCGCGCGGCCGAGGATGCCGCGATCGAGGCTTCCAAGAAGACGGCACAAGCGGCGTCGCTCAAAGCGGGATACTCGTCCGCGTCAGACATAACCATCACTAAAGTTGGCGCATCCCTGAATTTCGTCAAAGAACCCAAGAAGGAGGCCGACGTTTCGCACCTTCTGGCAATGATGATCCAATCCGGCTCCTGGGCGCCCGAACTAACACCGATCGATAAACTCGGCCAGTACATTGACGCGTCCACGGACATACTTGCGGAAGACTCGCTCGGAAATGTAATGCTCGTGGAGGTCGAAAACCAGTTGGGGAACCTATTTGCCCACAGGCATCCGATGACTTCTTACGACATGGTTGTTGTCTGGTCGCGGGGAGGTATGGCACATTTGAGTCAGGCGAATGCGCCTTGGGGAACAAACGGATCGAACGTTACGGTGACCCTTCAGCAAATACCGGGGAGTCGCTGGGAGTTGAAATGGGGAACCAACTCGAAGCCGGTTATCGTCCTCTCGGAGATTATCTGAGTGTGTGACGTTTGCCCAACGTCGAGTGAAACCCGCAAACTTGGCAACAGTTGGTAACCTGAGGCGACATTGCGTCTTCAGTGGCCTTCTAATGGCAACTTGGAAACTCTCTCGGGCTTCCCTCGTTCGTCCCGCTCTGTGTGGATGCAACCAACCGAACCGATTCCATCTGTGAGGGGCAGCGAGCCCGAGGTGCCGGTCTCCTTGATCAACAGGCCGAGAAATGCCGACGAGCTTGGTTGGCTGGGAAGGGTGGTAGAAATCTCCATATGGGTTCCGTCTCCGTTGATCAAATCGGGCCGGACGGCACCCTCCTTGCAGATGTCGACACCACTCTCAGTGAGAGCCGCAAGAATGCGCTGCTGCTGCACGCTCTGCCCGGGGCCACGGTCGAGATCTACGCCAACGAACGGGTGATTCGTTTTCGTGACCAGATCATCCTCAAAAAGCAGGTAACGCACCTAGGCAACCCGTGGCCAGGCTTCAAGAAGCGGATTCAGATCCCCAAGTCATGGCTCGTCGTGGAGCGCCAAGCGCGCGCAGATGATCTTGTCCCCCGGTTCGTGGGCATCTACCACTACGGCGAGGTCACGATCTTCGTTGACTTCGACCCCCGTACCTACGTCGGACGCAAGGCCAACAACTCCGCTGCGCACGTATCGACCAACGACCTGTTCCAGGCGCAGACGTTGGGGCAGTTCTCGAGGGAAGATCACAACGCCAACCGACTCACGAGCATCCGAGCCGATGAGTTCGAGGCCTACTTGCTGGCCGGGTACGCAGCAGACCCTCGCGTCGAAGTTTTCGAGCAGTTCAACGCCGAGTTCCTGACTGGATCCGAGCTCGAGGCGCTAGTAGCGGTCAAGCAGATGCACGCGGCCTCTTGGCCGGACACATTCCAAGGTGAGTGGCCTGGCTTCTATCTCGAATACAGGCTCGACTCGTACCTCGACAGGGAATCTCACACTGATCTGGTCCAGTTCCAGAAGGAGAAGAAGCGAGGTCGGTTCGACTACGACCTCGTGCTCGCTTGGGATGGCGTGCTGGAGTTCTACGGGGATCTCAAATCCTCCGACGTCACAAAGCATGTGTCACCAGGCAATGACGCTGAGGACCTCAGGCGGTGCGTCTCTGAGTACGGACGGTTCTGGTATGTCCTGTACGAGCACGAGACTCTCCACGCGCGTGACCACGGCGACGTCGCGACTGTCGAGTGGAACGAGTGGAGACGCTCGGTCGGCCATCAAGGTGCGAAGGACTTCAACCCGCTCTCATACGCCGGAAGGTTCAAGCAGTCTGTCCGGTACGTCTCCATGAAGATCCTCGAGCTCAACGAGGCGAACTTCGGCCTCGTCCTCGGTGACTTCAACCAGGGCAAGCAGCAAGACGGTGCCGCCAGAGCCATCAAGGTGATGATCAACAAGCGGAACATCGACAACTTCTTGATCTACTCGGACAAGGTCGAGCCCGACCTTGCGGGCGGCACCTCAGGCCCGCCACCGGAAGCACGTGTAGGAGAAGCCGACCGGGATCGGCTCTTCTAACGCCCAGTCAGCCAGCTTGAGCATCCATGGCTGACCGCTCCAACGCGTCAGCCTCGAACGCGTGAGCTGAGGGGGACAACGCATCGCCGCTCGGGTTACGAGGGGCGTTCAGCACCGCTCGAGTCAGCCCCTTCGGTAGGTCCGCGGAATTCTGCTCGACGTGAGCGCGGAAGACGTGCCATGCCGCGCCTGCGGCGACTCCGTTCCCGACCTGCTTGTACGAAGCCTGATCACGTTGGCTACCAAAGGCGAACGACCTTGGCAGCCCCTGCAGCCGCGCGGCCTCATGTGGCGTGAGCCTGCGTCCACGGCTGCCCACGATGGATGTCTGAGTGATGGCTACGAGTGCCGGAAGGTAAGTGGGCGCCTTCGCCCTGATCCCCGAGGGGCGGAAGTGCATGACGGTGTGCCACAGCGACGCCGTGTCCTGGGCCTGCCACTCCAACTTCCTGCGCGAGTCAGGGAACTTAGCGAACACGGGGTTCGCCTTCTTCCACGCCTTGATGATGTCGCGGTGCTCGTCATAGAACCTAGCGTTCTTGACCAGGATGCTGGACTTCCATCGGGGCAGAGCTTCCAGCTCGAGAGGGTCGAGTCCACGCTCGGGGATCCAGGCATCGGCCCACAGGGGGAAGCCCGGCAAGCGCACGCCCCGTGCGGACCACATGCGCTGCACGAGGTCGTCCCACACGTTGATCCACTGGGTCTCAGCGGCTGTGAGCTTGTACTTGGCCAGGTCCGGGATGGAGGCGTCGTCATCGAGAATCCACTCGGCATCCCAGTCGCGGACGTTCCAACCATCCACCGGCCTGCGGGCAACGGTCGGTGGCACGTCGACCTCGGCCATCGCACGCTCAGGGCCGACGAACGTTCCGAGAATGAAGACCCGGTCCCTGACCTGAGGTGTTCCGCCTAGAGAGGGCGGAAGGAAATGTGGTGAGAAGACTGATGGCGTCGAGGACACCCGGTACCCCAACTCGCGCAAGGTCTGGATAATCACCTCCCACTCGTGGCGGTGGCGAGGGCCCGCAAGGTTGCGGACATTCTCAAGCAGTACAACTGCTGGCTGGCGCTCCTCAAGGATGCGAGCGATGTTCCAGAACAGGGTGCCTCGGGCCTCGTCCATGCCGCGCTGATAACCCGACTTCGAGAACGGCTGGCATGGGAAGCCAGCAGCCAGAACGTCATGGTTCGGCACGTCCACGGGAGCATCGTCGGGGGTCGCGATCGTGATGTCCGTGTTGACGATGGGCTGTTGCGCGGTCGGCAGGGGGTCCACCCAGTTGCGGACGTAGGTCTGGCGTGCCTCGCGGTCGATCTCGGAGACGTAGACGCACCGGCCGCCAGCGTGATCGAGCATGGCGTGGAAGCCACCTATTCCAGCGAAGAGATCGACGTAGGTAAACGGCGTGATCCCTTGCTTCATAGCGCAAAGCTTAGCTGATTGGTCAGCTAAGTCAAGCATCCGAGCTGAGCGCGTGAAGTCGCCTGGCAGGGTCTCGGTCATGGCAAAGCAGCCCCTCGTCGTGCACGCCCTGGACCCTGATCCGCCGCGTGAGGTGTTGTGATCCGTACATGGCTGTTCATGCCATCACCCGGCACTGACACTGATGATGTTTGTTGCCCCGAGGGTCATGACTCTGGCACTGACTGTCGGCCTGCTGGCTTGACCATCAACTGGACCGCCTGACTCTCGGGGTCCCGCGCGCCGGCCGGGCGGATATGACCTCATAAGAGCCTGGCGAAGCCTCATCAGTGTCCTGTCTGCTCGCCCGACCGGCGTCGACCAACCGAATCGACACGGAAGGCACTTTCCATCATGACAGTGACAAATCTCGAGCCCGGAACGCTTGTGGGAGGCGTTGACACCCACGCCGACACCATCCACGTCGCGGCTGTTGACTCGTGGGGGAGGCAGTTGGGTGACCAGGAGTTCCCCACGACACCTTCGGGGTATCGGCAGGCCCTGGCGTTCCTGACCGGTCGAGGTGAGGTGGTGGGGATCGGGATTGAGGGCACCAGTTCGTATGGAGTGGGTATCACTCGAGCGGCCGGTGAGGCGGGCATCGCGGTCTTCGAGGTGGTGCGGCCTGAGCGGGCGGTACGCCGGCGCGAGGGCAAGTCGGATCCGTTGGATGCCTACCAGGCGGCCCAGGCCATGTTGAGCGGTAGGGCAACCGCGGCAGCGAAGTCAGCGGACATCACCGCGCTTCGCGCTCTACACAATGCTCGGCGCTCAGCTGTCAAAGCCAGAGCAGCAGCACAGGTCCAGATTCGCCACCAACTGGTGACGTCCCCGGCCGACCTGCGGGAAAAATATCGCAACCTCACCGCGGCACGCCTGATCCAGACGCTCGCAGCCTGCCGCCCCAGCGTGCACCCAGATCTCGAAGAACGTCTGGTCCTGACCGCATTGAAGTCCCTCGCGCGCCGCCACCAGAGCCTGACCCGAGAGATCAGCGAACTCGACACCGAACTGACCACAATGATCGAAAGGGCCGCGCCCCATCTACTGCACCTCCACGGCGTTGGGAACACCACCGCGGCACAACTGCTCATCACCGCCGGCGGCAACCCCGACAGGCTGCGCAGTGAGGCTTCGTTCGCCGCGCTCTGTGGCACCGCGCCCGTCCCGGCCTCGTCAGGCAAGACCACACGCCACCGGTTGTCACGCGGGGGTGACCGACGCGCAAACAACGCATTGCACACCATCGCGATGGCACGGCTCAGGAACCACCCGCCCACCAAGGCCTTCGTACAGCGACAGCGTGACCGCGGCCGGTCCACGCCAGAGATCCTGCGGCTCCTCAAACGCGCCATCGCCCGGGAAATGTTTAAGCAACTCACGCGGCCACACGAGGACCTCGGCGTCCACGACCTGCGCCCCACCAGGCAGGCCAAGAACATCACCCTCGCAGCAGCAGCCCACGCACTTGGCCTAGCAACGATAACCATCAGCCGAACCGAGCGAGGGCTGCACATCACTCCAGAAGTCGTTAACCGCTACCGCGAGTGGCTCAATACCGCTTGACAGACATAGGAGCTTCAGTCAGCGGCCAGATGCGTAGGGCGGCCGCAGTCGAACGACGTGCCAGCGGTACTCCTGGGTGACTGCGGTGGAGATCCGGTTCCTCGGCGTTGCGCGGCATCGCATTCAACACACGTCGGCATTTGGCCCGCCCAGAACGTCTTGCGGACGGACCCCGTTGCGCAAAATCCTGACCCCCTCTCACGACAGACATGAGATTGCGCCGGGGTGGACTAAATTCTGGCCTTCCTCCGACCGACCAACTGTTTCTACATACGCGATTGCACAAACCGGTCACAAACCCACGGCGCGCGCGATACAACTGGCCCATGTCGAAGGAAATCGAAATTGCAGCCATCGCCCGCCTCGTGGGCATCCCTGATCCCGGTCTTGGTATCGGCTCGTCGGTGCCGAAGGCGTTGTTCGATGGGGTGTGTCGGCGCTTCGGCCTCGACGCGAGCGGAACTATGCCCGCTCAGGCGGAGCGCATAGTGAGAGCTGCTGACATGCCATATGTGCAGTCGGCTTTCGACAGTCGCCACTCGGCCTCCGGCGGTGGGTCAACTGTGACCCTCGAGGGACTCCGACAGATCCGCACCGCCGCACAGCGACTTATCGGACGCGAGTAGGACCAACTGGGCGCAACGCCAGCCAGTCGTAGCACTACAACCGGATGCAGGCAGGCGCCTGGCAGGCGCCTGCTGATGCGCGGCAAGCCACGCGCGGGCGGCCAGTTCCGACGACTTCGCGCCGAGATTAGAGGCCGGGGTCAGGGTCCGTGCGCGGAGCGTTCGGCATGAGGGAGGAGCGCTGCACTCGGGTCACCGCCTCTCGGGCGCGCGACCTCTAACTCCCTCGGCCGGGAACCTCGAACTGGCGCCTTCAAGTTTTTTGCGCGCAGCGGCGAGTAGGTCCACGCCCAGGACATCGGCGAGGTTGAGTAGGTAGATGAACACGTCTGACATTTCTTCTGCAGCTCGCCGCTGGCGCGACCCCGAGCTGAACTCGGCGAGCGCCCGATCAGCCGGGATCCACTGGAAGAGTTCGGAGAGTTCGCCGACCTCACCCACCAACGCGAGGATGAGGGATTTGGGGTCGTGGAACTGTGCCCAGTCGCGCTCGGCTCGGAAGGCGCGCAGTTCCGCCTGAAGGTCCTCAACGGCATACGGCTCGTTCGTCATATCCGAATCCTCGCACCGGAAGACCCTCGCCAAGGGCCCATCTCCCACCGCACACAGAGAGCCGCAGTTAGAGTCGCTCACGTCAACGCGGATCGACGAGCTTCTGAACTTGGACATGCTCCCCCGCACGCTTATGTCGTGCTGCCCGGGAGTTCCTTGTGTCGTCGTTGTTGCGCTGCTCTGCAGCGGGCTTCTCGGCGCTCGAGCTTGATCTTGAGCAGCGGTTGGCGCAGCAAATGAAGTGCGCGACCGGTCGCTATCCCTCTCCCGGCGAGCGGCGTTCGTGGAGTCGTAGCCTCCCCGTGCTCGCCGCGGATCTGCATGACGCGGGGCTCTCCGGAGTCGAGATGCTCGTCGAGTTCCAGTTGCCGCTTACGAGTAAGCGGGCAGATGTGGTGCTCGCCGGCGTCGATCGGCGAACGGGACTCCCGGGGTACGTCGTCGTTGAACTCAAACAATGGACCGACGCCGAGCGCTTTGAAGACAGCGATGAGCTCGTTGTAGTGGGCGGCTACGGAAGCCGACCCGTCACGCACCCTGCGGCCCAAGTCAGTGACTACGTCGACTACCTGACGGACTTCACAGCCTCCCTGGCAGACTCCGGTCAGAGCGTTCGCGGAGTCGCCTACTTGCACAATGCGACGGACTACGGAGTGAGTGACCTCCTGGCGTTCGGGGCGACACGCGACGGACGCATGTTCACTGGCCAGCGAAGGGCCGAGTTTCAGGCCTATCTGTCCGACATTTTTGCTCCCACAAGTGGCGCGTCAGCTGCGGACCAGCTCGTCGGAAGCGCTATCCGCCCATCTCGACAACTGATGGCAGCCGCGGCAGATGAGGTCCAGCGGCGCGAAGTCTTCACTCTGCTCGATGAGCAGAAGGACGCTTACAACTACGTGCTCCACTCGGTGCGGAGAGCTGCTCAGTCCAACACCAAGACCGCAGTGGTGATCTCGGGAGGTCCCGGCAGCGGCAAGAGCGTCATCGCTCTGTCGCTATTAGGCGAGCTCAGCCGGCAGGGCCGCACGGTCATTCACGCGACCGGATCGCAGTCATTTACTCAGACGCTCCGAAAGGTCGCGGCCCAGGGCAACCCCCGCGTGCGGAAGGCCTTCCTCTACTTCAACTCCTTCATGTCGATGGAGCCCAACTCGTTGGACTGCGTCATCCTCGACGAGGCCCATCGAATCCGCGAGACCTCCGTTAATCGCTACACGCGCGCTGAGATGCGCACGGGCAGGGCGCAGGTCGACGAGTTGCTCTCCGTTGCCCACACACCGGTCTTCTTGCTCGATCAGCACCAGGTCGTGCGGCCGGGGGAGATGGGAACCGTGGCAGACATTCGAGCTGCAGCCGCCGCACGTGGAATCGACGTCATGCAGGTCGACCTCGATGCCCAGTTCCGGTGCGGCGGCTCACTCGAGTACGTCCGATGGGTTGAGGGTCTGCTCGGGCTCGGCGGTACGGAGGCCCATCAGTGGATCGGCGACGACCACTTCTCAGTCGAAGCGATGGAGAGCCCCGAGGAGCTTGAGGCGTGGCTGGCAGCCAAGCAGTCCGGCGGTTTCGGAGCACGTTTGTCGGCCGGCTACTGCTGGCCGTGGAGTGACCCGCGGCCCGACGGATCACTGGTTCCCGACGTACAGATCGGCGAGTGGTCTCGGCCCTGGAACCTCAAGGGCGACCGCTCCGTGGGTGGGGCACCCCCCGCGCCCCTCTGGGCGACCGACCCCGCAGGTTTCGGACAGGTTGGCTGTGTCTACACGGCGCAGGGCTTCGAGTACGACTTTGCCGGCGTCATCATCGGACCGGACATTGTATGGCGTGATGAAGGTTGGAGCATCGCGCGCGGGGCTAATAAGGACCCATCCCTGCGAAGCCTTACGCAGGTTCCCGATGCTGACTTTGACCGGCTGGTGCGGAACATCTACAAGGTCCTGCTGACGCGTGGCATGCAAGGCGTAGGCATCTATTCGCCTGACGACGAGACGCTCCGACATATCGCGTCATTGATCTGATCTCAGTTCACCAACAACGCGGATCGACAGGCTTCCCGTAGGACATGCCTCCCCGCCTCCTCGAGAGGCTCGGCATGTCGACCCACATCATCCTTATCGATCACAACGTCCCTCAGCACTGGGACTACGCGAAGCAGAACGGCTTCTGGGACCTGCAGAAGGACTGGCAAGGGCTGATCGCCGGCGATGAGGCCTACTTCTGGATCACTGGCACCCCGGGCAGAGTCGTGGGACGAGCTCGCCTGACGAGCGGCAAGGTCCCTCTGCCCCTGGGCGCCCCACATGCATGGTCTCCGCGGGACAGCCGTCGCGGCGACTACCACTTCAGGATCCAGCTCGCAGACTTCGAAGACATTCCCGTGGTTCGACTTAAGTGGGGCGAAGTCCGAGCCGCTACCAACAGCCCCGGTCGCCTCAACCCCGTCACAAGAATCCCGGATGCCGGAGTGTCTTGGTTGCGAGCACGTCTTGGAATGGCAACAGACCCCTATGACGAGGCAATCACGGCCATCCGCCACAGCGGCAACGCCGACATCGACATAGAAGTCATGCTTGAGGACCGTCGCGTACGAGTACCTGCCTCCGTCGTTGTCAGACGTGGTGCCAGAGCGTTTCGCGATCAACTCCTGACGGCTTACGCAGGCCGCTGCGCAGTCACAGGAACGTCGACCGCGGGCGTGCTTGAGGCCGCACACATGTCTGACTACAAGGGTGACCAAACGGATCGTCCGTACAACGGGCTGCTCTTACGCGCTGACATCCACACGTTGTTCGACCTGAACCTGCTGACCATCACCACGCCCGACTACACGGTGCATGTTGCGCCCGAGGTCAAAGACAGCACCTATCGAGATCTCCACGGCAAACGGTCTGCGGTTTTGCCAGCGTCCATTCATGACAGACCCCACGTCGACCTGTTGGCGAAGCATAACTCCAAGTGCGACTGGCTAGCAAAGAAATCGAAATGATTCAGGAACCCGAAGCTTCTGGCGCAAACTTAACTGGTTCGGCTTTCTCCATGGGTGCTGGCACGCGGGAGGGTTGAGACGCTTGATCGTCGTCCTTCGGCTCGGGGTTTTCTTGCCAATCATCGGGTCCGTCTTGGGACGAGTTGTCGTTTGAAGCGCGGCGCCTCCCTACTCACGTCACCCAATAATTTGGCGGCGAAGGCACCCGCGAAGCCACCGACGATCGCACCGACAACTGCGGTACCGACGCCCACCCATACTGCGAGTCGTTGTGCCTTGGCGGTTTCAACTGCCATGCCTTCGAGTTCGGCCCGGACGTTTCCGGTCGCCCGTTCCACATCGCCAACAGCACCTTCGACCTCCTTTGTGGATGCTGCCAGCCATTCGGCATGGCGACCTGCGATTAAGAGGAGGAGGGCTCCCAACACAGCGAGCCCGAGGAAGACGTGACCCTCAACCTCGGCGCGCACCGCGTAGAGCCGACGATCCCCAGGGCTCAAACTCTCGCCCCACCTCTCCCTCCGACGGCCCAGAATGCCCATACGGGGCAGGCTAGGTCACAGCAAGGCCGCGTGAATGGGTTCCCGGTTTGAGGACACCTCGTCGCCTCCAAGCCGGTCCTCAAGCGATCCTGCTCCGTTTGGTCAGTGACTGCTTGCAACTGGAATGAAACACGACACACCGCCAGAGTCGCCTCGGATCAGGATTGGTCTCGTTGAGCAAACATGCAACTTGACATCATTCCTGGGCGGAGGCCGTCAACTCCATCATCGAACGTGAGTAGGTTTCGCCGTCAATCTCGCCGTCGTGGTACTGGCGCATCAGCTCGTCGATTTCGGCCTTCAGTTCTGCGCGGTCCATCTTTGCTCCCGGTATGTTGAGGTGCACGGCGTCCTCTAGATTGCAAAACGCCTTGGATGTGGCGGCCGCCCGGCTTGGGCGACCTATGGAATTGGATCAGAGCCCACTCGAGACTACGAGGGGCACCTTACGGAACGCTTTGGCAGCGGCTGCTCCCTGTCGTTGTTTGGCCTAGTTGAGCCGATGGGCGACTCCTGTACAGCTTCGTGCATGCCTTCGACAGACCGAACTGAGCGATGCTGTTTCATTCAACCTCACAGATCCCACAGGTGGCCTCCCTCAACGAACTGCAGGCCAAGTCTGGTCCTAGGGCGCAGCAATTGGCCTGACTTCGACGTCTTGCGTCCGGGGTTCCCAAACTGCGCGAAACGAGCAGTTTGGGCCGTCGACGCCCAGGCTGGGGGCATCCCAAGAGCCGCCAATGACGTAGTAGGAGGACTTGGAAGGGTCAGTGCACCCAGTGGCACGAAGCAGGCTGGCCCTGCCATTCTCGTTCACAGTGACTCTCACCTGGTTTGGTCCGTCGCTGGGGACAACCTCCAGTAGCGCGGGAGCGATGACCAGGAATCCTGCGATAACCGCGTTGGCGCCAACGAAAGTCCATTTGAACCTTCTATACGGGCCCCGAATGCGGTCGTAGATGGACCACTGCCGGATGGCGTCACCTGCAAGGGCGAGACGGCTCGCGCGCGCATCATAGTCATCTCCGCCGACGTCGGCGTCAGCGAAGCGGACGAGTTCTGCGTCGTAGGTGGCCTTGTCGAAGAAGTACGGCATCGCGATACCGGCGCCCATGGCGCGAGCGACGTCTGCGCGCGGAGACATTCCTTGCGAAGTGCTCGAGGTGTGCCCTGTCTGCAGGTCCGCAAGGTCGATTGGTTGAACAGTGAGGACCTGTTGCCCTGCGAACAACACCCCGGCGATGGATGCAAAGAGCGCAAGAACGATCAGGAGAACCGGTCCGTGGCTGACGGCCCAGTCCATCAGCGAAGGTGCTGCGCGGGCGGAGGCGACCATGTCGGGGCCCACAACCAAGGCGGCCGCGGTCAGTGCCGCAGTAGGTATGAACGCAGTGAGCCACTTGACGGTGTCTCTGATCGCTGCTGTCGCCGACTCATAGATGGACATCAACCCCCTCCAACGCGGGTCCTTGCTTTACCTACATGTGAAGGTACACTGTTCGGGTCAGACGGTCACCTCGTGAAAGGTCGAGCCTTGCCTTCAGACTACGGGCCAGTCCCCATCAGTCGCTTCAAGGCAGAATCCTCGCGCATCTTTGACGCGCTAGAGGTTGGCCGTCGCGTGCTCGTCTCCAGACAAGGTCAAGTGGTGGCCTCTATCGCACCTGCTAGCGCCGCAGACCTGGCCTTGCTAGTGCAGTTCGCGATCAACGGCGGAACGGAAGAGGACACGCTCTCAGCGCGGGCTGTCAACCAAGGGTCGCCCTCCGCCTTCGTGAACCGGGCCGCGGCGGGTGAGCGGCTGTTGGTAACCCGGGACAACAAGGCCCTAGGTGTACTCCAGCCCTATAGCGCCGACGACGAAATCGATCGACTCCGAGCCCGAGAGGTAGCGCTGACCGAATTTGAGCGCCTCCATCCCGAGGCGAGCCAGGCGGAGCATGTCGCGTTTGAAGACTCATTGGATGCGGCGCCTGAGCCAGCAAGGGACGAGATGTTCGTGGTCTGGAACACGGAACGAACGAGCACGCTGGCTCACATCACGCATGAGCTTCGAGGATCCACAGTCCATGCGGGGTGGGGGCACATTCCCCCGACGGCCAAAGCGGCAATTAGGCGGCTCATGCCGCCTAAGACACGCCCTTCGGCCAAGAAGATTTGGGAGAAACACTCAGTCGTGGAGGTTAACCCATTTCGCCCGCAACTGAAGATCGGTGCAACGGATCAGTTGATTGCGCGATCCCTGTGGAGGCCGGCCGCACTTCTGGAGGTCGCGGGCAAAGAGAAACTGGACCGGTTCGCTGAAGTAGTCGAGGTTGGCAGCAAGTTCGCGGTCAGCGGGTCGGGAAGGGTGAAATTGGTCGAGAAGGGCGACAAGATCCGATACAAGTCCGGCGGCGCTGTCGAGGTCGAGTTCGGCGGTGATGAACTGCTCATCCTGTCGAAGAGTGCAGTCGTCGAAGTGGTGGAGGACTAGCCGAAAAGGCGCGTCTCGAACCTCTGCTCGTGGTTCAATGCATCCCAAATGGTCAGCAAACGAGCGGGGGCATGATGGGGCGGGGCATCACGACCGAGAACTTCATCGACCCGCTTGTGGAGTGGAATGCCCGCCTCGCATATCTGGGCCACTTCGGGCTGGAGAAGCAAGTTCGTGACCTGCTCAAGGGAAACGTCATCACAGCAAGGGATGGCGACGTCGAAATTGCCTACTCAGACCAACCCACAGCGGGCCACCACATCCTCACGGTCAGAATCCCCGACGCTCCTCGCGTGGCAGACATCGGACTTCGAGTCTTGACACGTGACGACGCGCTCGCAGCCGTGGATCGTGACGGCCGTCTACCCACACCCAGCACGGATCGATGGCGACAGGCCGGAGCGACACCCGACTTCGTCGAATGGGAACTCTTTAACTGCGTCGTGTGGAACGTCAGCTCCCGCGCCAACTAGACGTGTTTACCCCCTCGCTGGCCACCACCTCAGCGTGACGCGACCGCATGTATGCCGTGAGGCCACCCATGGTTTCGTCGTTCCCGTGCCGCTCGTGGAGCTTCGGCGCCGAGCGATTGACCGGACGTGCTGGCGGGCTGTTGATGGATCGAAGTCAGGACCGAGCGCGCCTGTCGTTCGCTATCCCCTGACCTGCGCGAATCAAGCGTCAACTATATCGAGGCTTACGTTGACGGCATCGCCTTTCCTTGATGCCTTCGGCCGAACGGACTGCCTTCTTCACCGGCAGGACGTAGCTGCCGATCTTCGTGTCGGGGAAGACCGACGTGGACCAGGTCGTCGCACCGACGGTCACGCGCACTCGCACGGACCCGAATGCCCTTGCGGCGCGCGGGATTTCGGCGATCTCGTCGGCGGCATCTGTGGGCAGGGTGACGAAGTACCACCCGCCTTGCGCACTCCACTCCCACAGCGGGGCGACAAACTGGAAGCGCATCCTCGGATGCTACGCACCGGCCCCCGGTCGGCCCCACGAATCCGCCACCACAGCCTGAGCACAGGATTCGCAGACCGAACGCGTAGGCCGACCCGGCACAGTCCTTCCAGTCAGCGCGAACCAGTCGTGAAGGAAGTCCACATGAGTCACAGTCCAGAGCCGCAGCAAACCGCCAGCGGGCCGGCATACGAAGGTCGTCTTCTCAACCGTCCGCAGGACGAGGTCGTGGACCAGGGCGCGGCCTTCGACGCGCGAACCCTCTTCTCCCGTCGCCGGATGCTGAGCGTCATGGGACTTGGCGCAGGCACCCTCACTCTCGCGGCCTGCGGCGCCGACGGCACGACCACCACAACCGGCACGAGTTCGACCACGGGCGCCGCCACCACCAGTACCGGCGAGATCCCCGAGGAGACCAACGGCCCGTACCCCGCCGACGGCACCCAGGACCTCAACGTCCTCGAGCAGTCCGGCATCGAACGGCAGGACATCCGCTCCAGCCTGGACGGCGGCACGACCGCCGAAGGTGTGGCGCTGACGATGGCGTTCGTCGTGACGGACATGGCCAAGGGCAAGCCCTTCGAGGGCGCCACCGTCTACGCGTGGCAGTGCGACGCCAAGGGCCAGTACTCCATGTACACGCAGGGCGTCGAGAACGAGACGTTCCTGCGCGGGGTCCAGGTCGCCGACGCCGACGGCAAGGTGAGCTTCACGACGATCGTCCCTGGCTGCTACACCGGCCGCTGGCCGCACATCCACTTCGAGGTCTACCCGGACCTCGCGTCGGCGACCGACGTCGACAACGTCATCGCCACCTCGCAGGTCGCCTTCCCCATCGAGATGCTGACGCCGATCTTTGAACGCGCCGAATACGCCGGCTCGACCAGGAACCTCACGGCCATTGGCTCCGTCGACAAGGACATGATCTTCGCCGACAGCATCGCCCTGCAGACGCCGACGCTCACCGGCGACATCACCAACGGATACGCCGCGACCCTCGCCGTCAAGGTCGACACCGCCACCACGCCGAGCGCCGGCGGCGGCATGGGCGGCGGAGGCCAGCCGCCCGCAGGAGGTCAGCCCCCATCGGGTGGTCAGCCCCCATCGGGTGGTCAGCCTCCCGCGGGCGAAATACCGTCCTCACCACCGAACTGACCGTACTTCTCGCCAGAAGGCAATCCCCTGAAGCATCAACGCAAGCGATCAGCGGTCGCCAGGCGACCCGTCGCGCGCGATCCCATACGCCGTTGCCAGGGCCGAATTGAACTCCAGCAAGGACCGACCTCTCGTGGACGCCGCCGGTATCGGGCTGGGATGTGTCGCCTTGATGATCTCGATGCCCCGAGCCCGTAGGTCTCGCTCGTCCGGGGCGATCGACGCTTGAGCCCGTCGGCCAAGTGCCAATATCACGCGAATCTCCGGTGCCAGCTCGAGCAGTTCTTGAAGGTAGCGGCGTCCGCGTTCAACCTGAGCGGAAGTCACGGATCTGTTCTTCTTGCCATCCCCGACGTACCAAGGCACGGCATTCCAAGGTAGGCCGAAGGTTCGAGGCATCCCGGAGTCCTGATACCCAAGCCATACGTTCTTAGCAGTTTCGTCGTCGTTGTCAGCCGACAGCATTCGGGAACCGAGCGCAGCCGGCCCGGCAGGGGACTCAAGGAGGAAAAGGACTCTGGCGCTCACCCCTCCCGAGTCGGGGTCGACGTACGGCACAAAGACAGGTGGCGCATCTTCGCCATGTTCCGTCGCCCATTCCTCGGCGATCTCCGTACGGATCTGGTCAACGAACTGATTCACCGGTGCCACGTGGTCCTCCCCCCACCTGGCTTGCTTTGCAGCAAGGAAGGCCGAGTCCTTGTGCATCTTCGGGGCTGATGAGAATTCCGTCGGCAACGAGAGGACAGCCGGTGACAGGTTCGCGGGTGGCCGATCTGATTTGTGGGCCGACGGATGCTCCCTGAGTCGGTCGAGGACATCGGCCCACTCATCACCAAACGTGCCGCCACCAGCGTGCCTGTCGGCCAGAACCAAGTAGAAGGCCCACCCACGCAGAAAGTCGACGCCACACCACTCTGGAACCCGGTCATTCGCCTTCCACGAGCTGCGGGCGGAGCGCAGGAGTTTCTCAAGATGTCCCGGCGACGCGCCAAGCCTTTCGTAGCCGTTGTAGGTGTGGGCCCAGTGGATCTGAGCTTGGGTGGGTGTCATCGATACTGCCTCGTCTGCGCGTCTCGGATCGTTCTGACCACGTCCGGTGGGAGCTCGACGACCTCAATGTCGACACCCAACTCTCTGATGGCCGCGCCCTGCCAGGAGCGGCCTCTCAGGTGGGCGACTGCCAGTTCATCGGAGACGCAGAGGATCAGACGGTACGGGCGCTTCTCCAAGCTCTTGGCGATCCACGCAAGTTTGGTCGCATCGTTGACGAGCTTGTATTTCTGGGCCACCTTGGCCGGGCCCTGATGCGCCCAGCATTCGACGAGGACGCGCAAATCTTCACTTGCCCCATCCACCTCCACGAACGCGCCCGAAGGATGAGTCAATCGGCGAGGGTTCAGGCTCGTGTCAAGGCGTGCCCCGAGCAAATCGAGCATCACTCGCTCGGCGTTTCTTTGCTCATGTGAACTTCCAGCCGCGACTGACGGAGGTACTCCTGGCGGGGCCTGAGGCGCCGTCGGGCTCTCCGTCGACTGCCGCGGTGGTGAGACTTGAGGTGCCGCGCTTGAGGCGATGGCCAAGGCCTTGGCGCGGAGTGCATCACTCGGCAGCCATCCAAGAACCTCCTCTCGCTCCAGCTCTGTGAAAGCAGCACCGGTCGACAGTGACCGAGCGAACTTGGCGGCGTGCTTGGCATCATGCCCGGGCTGATAAGTGCCCTTGGTGGACCCACCACAACCACAGAGACAAACCCGACCCTGCGGGTCGCGGATCGCGTTGACCAATTTTCCTGAAGGCCCGACCCTGCGGCTCAGGAGGCCCTGAGCCTCCAGGCGTCGACAGATTTGGTTGACCTGTTGCCGCGGAGAAATCTCGCACCGCTGGGCAAGTGCGTCATCGTCCAGCGGGATATCGCTCGCACGAAGGGCACTGAGGAGCCTGTCAGCGTTCGTCATCAGCAGCCTTCTGGCTCACACCACCATCAACAACGGTGTTGAGGCGTTCCCGAATCTGGTCTCTTTCGCGGGCGTATGCGGCAGCCCCACCGCCATCGAGAACAGGTATGCGGATGACTGGGGGTTGACCGAACGCCGGTGCGAGAAGGTCACGCAGGGCATCGTGGTAGGCCCGCTGCCTTTGGCGTCCGCCTGCACCGAAGCCCACGGCTGCCTTGGAGGCTCGGTACCGGTCCGAGCGAGGTGCCAACCGGGCACATAACGCCACGTAGCCCGCATAGTCGAAACCTAGGAGTACCCCGCGTGGATAGAGCATGAGCGACGTCGCTCGAAAAGACGTGAAGTGCTGGCTCTCGTCAATCTCGATGAAGGTCCCGGTGTTCGGATCCACGAAGTCACCCTGCAGCGGCGTCGACCGCTTCCCAGCTTGTGCAGCAAGATCTCCGCCAAGCGCGATGAAGATCCTTTCCAGCGCGCTCCGTACGTCCACTGCCTCAGGTGGAAGGCCCAAGTGACCACGTTGATTGATCCACGGCACTTTCGCCAGATCAAGGTGCAGGCCGTCCTTGGCCGCCGCCGCTCCGAAAGCACGCTGACAGTCCCCTACAGGCACCGAATCACCTCCGTCACGACGCTCGCTATGACAAGGATGCCCGTGAACTCTCTAACGACACTCCTGTTCGCCCAAAACGTTTGGCCTGCCGCCCGCTCGAGGGCGGCATACTCACCGTTTTGTTCGTCAGGCCAGGGCGGAGATCTCGTCGTCGCTGGACGGGCGGAGCACGATCCGGGTCCACGAGCCCACGTAGATCCGGTCGTCCGCGTCGACTTCGCGCTTCTGGCCGGTCGGGATCGACGTCGTGGGGAGGTCGCCGACCGAGTCGCCGATGTAGGTGCCGTTGGACGAGGCGAGGTCCTCGACCCACCAGCGGGTGCCGTCGGTCGTCAGCTGGGCGTGACGCCGGCTGACGCCGTTGTCGACACCGCAGTCGATGTCGGGGTGGATGCCGCGGCTGTTCGACACGCGGCCAATGAGAAGCGAGGTGTTGCGCAGGGCGAAGACCGCCGGCGGACCCTGGCTCGGCAGCGGGTCCGAGCTGCCCTGAGCGGTGTACCAAGCGGGGTCAATCCAGAGCTCAGCCACCCACGGCGTGGCAAGGTCCTTGGAGGTGTTGGCTGGTGCCTCAACCGGAGGGGCAGCCGCTGCGGAGCTGTCTGCGCCACGCGGGAGAGTGCCGGTCGTGTGGTCGTAGCCGCAGACCTCACAGAACAACGCGTCGGGTGAGTTGGGTCCTCCGCAGTTGGGGCACGGCCGCGTCGCTGACTCCGGTTCCGGGGCGGCGGCCGGGGTGTCCGAGGGAGAGGAGGAGGCGGCAGGGTCGCCTGCCGAACCAGCCTCGCCGGACGCACCCTCCGCAGCAGGGTGAACGCCGGTCGGGGCGCCGTCGGCATTCATGGCCGCCCCGCAGATGTCGCAGTAGTCGGTGGCCGTGGAGTCGTGGCCGCTGGGGCACTTCATGGCTTGCGGACCCGGGTGGTCTTCGTCGACGCGGTGTCCAGGGCCATCTCGTCGGCCTTCTCGACAGCCTTCTTGAGCTGGACCGTGCCGGCGTCGGCGTCCTCGATGTCGACGACCTTGCGCAGTTTGGCGGTCGCCTCGTCGTTGCCCGTCTCGGCAGCCAGCTGCACGGCGCGACCGAGCTTGGTCGTCGCGGTCTCCTCGTCGCCGACCGCCTTGGCGGCCAAGCCCTCCTGGATGACCTGGGCGAGCTCGGCCTGGCCCGTGTAGTGGGCGACCTGCTGGTCGATCCGGGTGGTCAGGGCGGAGTCGTCGGACCACTTCGCCTTGACCAGGCCCTGCGCCTTGACCTCGTCGCCCACGACCACCTGGACACGCGCGGCCAGCTGCTCCTGGCCGATCGCCTTGGCTGCCAGCCGGATGGCGACGTGGTAGTCGCGGGACTCGTCGGACCACGCGCCGGTCGGATAACCACCCGTCAGGTCGTTGACCACCGAACGGCGACCGGTGAGGTCGTCGACGGTGGGGGAGACCTGCTTTACGAAGACGACCGTTGAGCCCTGCGGAGCCCAGACCCGCAGCTCGGCGTCGGCGACACCGCGTGACATCGACGTGCGCATGATGGCCTGGAACTCGGCCCGCAGCTGGCTGGGCGCCGGGATGATGTCGATGGTGCCGAGCAGTGCCTGGGCGATCGGCCTGATGTCGGCCACCTTCCAGTCGACGCCGACACCTCGGCAGTCGCACTGGTAGTAGCCGGTGGCCCGGTCGGTGGCCGCCTGGAGCACCTCTGGCGCCTCGTTGTTCTCACCGTCGGTGAGCAGGATCGCGTGGCGTTGCTGCACTTGGGGCACCGAACCGAAGACGACCCCGGCGAGGTCGAGCCAGGTGCTGATGACGGTCCCGCCGCCAGCTCGCAGCTGCGCCACCGCCGCGGACGCCTGGGCGCGTGAGGTCGCCGTCATCTGGACCATGGCGGGCCCGCTCGTCACGTTCGGATAGACGAGGAAGGCGGCGCCGTTGCCCGAGATCACGGAGAAGTAGGTGCCGTCGACGATCTCGGCCAGCGCGGCCGTCGCGGCCTGCTTGGCGGCCTCCATCGACTCGACACCCATCGACCCCGACGTGTCGATGATGATGATCTCCCCAGCTGCTGCCGAGCCACCCTGACCGGCCACGCCGGCACCCGAGCACGTGACCGAGACGATCGCGTTGACGTCGGTGCCCCCGTCGGGAAGGAACTCGTTCTGGTAGACCGCCGCGGTGAACTCAGCCATGGATCTGCCTTTCGTCGTTCGTGAGATTCTCCACCACCGGCTCGATGACCGCCTCCACCACCGGCACGGGGCCGACCCGGGCCAGCGTGACCGTGATGTTGTCCTGACCGCCCTGCGCATTGGCCCAGGCCACCAGGGCCGAGGCGAGGGCGAGCGGCTCCATCGTGCCTGCCGCGTCGATCTGTGCACGCAGTGCCGCCGGCTCCGAGGCGTAGTTCCACAGGCCGTCCGAGCAGACGAGCAGCCAACCCGGCTGGTCAACCGTCACGGTGACCACCCGAGGCACCACGTCGGGGCTGTCGGAGCCGAGCCACTTCGTGATCGCGTGGGCCTGCGGGGAGGCCTCGGCCTCGAGCCGAGGGTGCCCGGCGTCGATGAGCATCTGGGCCATCGAGTCATCGGTGAGCAGCTGGGTCCCGCCGCCCGCGTCGGGGAGCAGGTAGGCACGGGAGTCACCGATGACAGCGCACCGCAGCGTTGCCCCGTCGACGAGGCCGACGACGAATGTGCACGACGCGGGTCGCGGCGAAGACGGCTCGGTGTTCGCGATGACCGCGGTGTTGGCGGCAGCGGCCGCCAACGTGAGCACCCGGGTCGCTGCGGCATCGGCACTGGTCGCACCACCGATGCCCTTGGGCAGTGGCGCTCGCAGCACGTCGAGGGCGGCACGCGCTGCCGCCAGCGACGCCACGTCGGAGTCGTCGGAGTTGGAGACGCCGTCGCACACGACGAGGACGGCCCGCCCGCCCTGAGTCGGCTCGGCATACAGCGCCATCGCGTCTTCGTTGCGGTGATGCTTGATGCCGCGGTCGCAGACCCCGGCGACCCACGGAGCCGGTGCGTCCTCGAAGTGGTCGCGCTCCGACGGAGCCTTGGAGCCACAGACCGTGCAGTACCCGTCGTCGCCCACCGGCGAGCCACAGCTGGCACAGGCACGCGGACCAGCAACCGTGGGCGGCGCAGAGGCGGACGTGTTGCGGTTTGTCGGCGTGCTGATCGGGCTGAGATCGTCGAGGGGCGACTCGGGACCTGCCCCATCCGCAGCCGCAGCCGAGACGTCAGCGACGCTCGCGCCGCACGCCTCGCAGAACTGGGCACCCGCCGCCAACGTGGCCCCGCACGACGGGCAGGCCGACCGAGCAGCCTGGGCCGCCTGCGCAGCCCCGTCAGCAGGGTCGTTCGGAGTCGCCTCGGCGGGCGCCGGCAACTGGGTCACGTGCTCGTCCAGGGGCGCACCGTGTTGGCGCGGTCGACGAGGGCGATCCGCTCCTCGCGGGTGCCGGCCTCGCGGGCCAGCGCCCGATAGCTCGCCTCGAGCGCGGTGCGCAGGGTCTCGTCTTGGGCGGCATACGGCCCGATGTTCAACGGTTGTGGTCCGGTCTCGCCGACGATGGCGATCGCCTTCTCGAGGATCCGGGCGGTGAGGCCCTCACGCTCGACGGTGTCGAGCCGCACCCCGTCGACGCTGGTCAGCGCCTGGCCCAGCCGGCCGAGGTCCTTGTCGGATCCCGCCAGCAGGACGTCGGCGCGCAGTCGGCGGGCCTCGCCATAACCGCGGCTCGTCGACGGCACGAGGTCAAGCGCCTTCACCGCGCCATCGGTGTCGCCGGCCGCCGCCCGCAACCGGGCGATCCCGAACGCCGCGGGCGCGACATAAGCAGCGTCCGTCTGGGCACACGTGCGATAGAGGCCTTCGGCGACGTCACCCTGACCGCCCGCCTCACACGCGACGGCGAGCGCCAGCTTGGGTGCCAGCTCGCCGGGAACCTGTTGATAGACAGCGCTGAACGACGCCTGCGCATCCGCCCAGTCGGAGGACTGCAGCGACGCGAGCCCCTGGAGCCACAGCGCCCGCCAGTCCCACGGGTCGAGGGCGAGCAGCTGCGCCGCCTGCTCCTTGGTCGCCGAGCCGTTGCCGTCGAGGAGGTACTCCGCGCCGCGGGCGAGGTGGACCTCGGCCGTCGCCTCGGGCGCCTTGGCGAGGTCGGCGAGCCGCTCCTGGGGTTCGCCGGGGGCCAGGCTGACCAGCCAGGCGTATTGCGCGTCGGTCGTGTCGGGGCGCAGCGACGGCAGCTGGTTCCAGTCGATGCGGGCCGTGGAGACCGCCGGGGTCGTGAAGCTCACCGACGCGGCGGAGGTCGTGCTCGTGCCCACGGTGCGGGCGGCGACAACCTCGCGCAGCACTCCAAGAGCCTGGGCTCGCAGCTCGTCAGCGGAGGCGAACCGGTCGGCCGGATCAGGAGCGCAGCACTTGGCGACGAGCCAGTAGAACGAGTCGTGGTCGCGGAACACCGGGGTGGTCGCCGGGTCGGGCAGTTTCGACAGGTAGGTCGACTGGTAGCCCTTGAACTCCATCGTGAGGACGACGAGGGTGCGGCCGATCGTGTAGACGTCCGAGGCGATCGACGTCCCCGACTCGGCGACCTCCGGTGCCTGGTAGCCGACCGTCCCGTAGATCGCCGAGTCGTCGTCGTCGATCCGGCGCACCCCGCCGAGGTCGATCAGCTTGACGGCGTCACCGACCTGGATGAGGTTGTCCGGCTTGAAGTCGCAGTAGACGAGCCCGAGGTCGTGCAGGTACTGGAAGGCCGGCATGATCTCGACGATGTAGGCGAGGGCCTGGTCGACGGGGAACGGGTCGTAGGAGCCGTGGGCTCGCATCCGCTCCTTGAGCAGCTGCTTGAGCGACTCGCCGCCGACGTACTCCATGACGATGTAGCCGGCCTCGTCGTGGGTGACGAAGTTGTAGATCTCGACGATGCTCGGGTGCTCGACCTGGGCGAGGAACCGCTGCTCCGCGATCGCCGCGGCCAGTGCGTCCTTGTCGCCGGAGTTGAGCAGGCCCTTGAGGACGACCCAGCGGTCAGAGACGTTGCGGTCGCGCGCGAGGTAGATCCAGCCGAGTCCGCCGTGCGCGAGCGCACCGGCGACGAGGTACTGCCCTCCGACGAGATCGCCGGACTTGAGCTTGGGCGTGAAGGAGTATGCCGTGCCGCACTTGGGGCAGAACCCTTCCGGTCTCCCGGGCTGGCCGTCGATCGAACGACCCACTGCCGCACCGCAGTTGGCGCAGCTGCGTTTGTCCTCGGGCACCGAGGGGTTGGTCTGCACGGCCTTGGCCGGGTCGATGGCGCGCGCCGGCGGGATCGTCGTGATTCCCGCTCCGAGGCGGGCGGCGCGGGTCCGGGACGACCCGACCCGGCGGGTCGCCGTCGAGCCCGAGCCGGCGCGACGCGAGCCGATCGCTGCCGACTGGATCCGGTGCGACGTGGAGGCAGTCGAGGCCGTGCCGGCGACCCCCGCGGGCACGGACCCAGCATCGCTGGCGGGAGTTCCGCCTGGCGTCCCGCACACGTCGCAGTAGCCGTCGGCGATCGTGCCCGAGCAGCCGGGCTGGGCACACTTCGCGCCGTCGGACGCCGCGGGCGCCGAGGATGCCCCGGTCGCGGCCGAGGCCAGCTCGGACGGCGGCATCCCGCAGACGTCGCAGTAGCCGTCGGTGACGGTGCCCGAGCATCCGGGCTGCTCACACTTCACGAGGCGGTCCTCCCAGCATGCTTCACCGGTGCGGACTGCCCGGCGAGATCGATCCACGCGAGATAGGCACCCACGAGGTGCTCGACCACGGCGACCGGGGTAGGCCTCCGGTCGAGCAGGTCCTGCGCCAACCGAGCAGCGGCAACCACATCGGGCTGGGTGCTCACGCCGGTCGCCTCTGCCTTGACCTGGGCGGCCGCGAGCCGGTCGGCGAGGGAAGACCGGGAAGCCAGCGCAGCGGCATACCGCTGCTCTGCAATGTCCATCGCCTGACCGACACGGACCAGACGTTCCCCGTATGCCGCGAGCGCACCCGGGTCTGTCGGTGCGGCACCCAGCAGGGAGACGTCGGGGACGGCGTTGCGCGGGGCCGGGAGAACGGTGGCGACGGCTTCATCGGCCAACGCGCTGACGTGGGCCTCGCGGGTGGTGAGGTCGGCGCGCACCCGCTCGAGCGCAGCGAACTGGTCACGAGCCTCACGGCGCTGCACCCCACCGACGATGAGGTCACGCTCGGTGCGGGAGGCGTCGTTCTCGAGCGGACCAAGGAGTCCACCGACGTCGCCACCCCGCTCGAGTCGGACCCCGACGTCGGCGACCCGAGTGGTCAGGGCGTCGAGCTGGCGCTGGGCGGTGGGCCGGCTGGTGGGGGGTTCGAGAGCGACCTGGTCGTGCAGCCGGTCGAGCTGGGCACGCAACGAGCGAAGCCGACGGGCGCTCTCCTCGACCGCCGGGGCCAGACCGAGCCGGGCCCGCAGCGCACCGGCGAGGGCATCGGAGAGGCGGCACGCCTCTGGCACCGAGACCATGGCGCCAGCGGCAGTGGCCGCCGCGCTGTCGAGCCGGCCCCAGATGAGCACGGCGATCCGGTCGAGGTCGCTGGCGTCGACGCGACCGCCAGCGAACGCCTTCTCGAGCTGGTCGCGGCGATCGGCCACCGACTTCCACAGGGCCATGGAGAGGACGACATCGCCGGAGACCTCGTGGTGTCGTGGCGACGTCAGCGCTGCCCGGTCGATGTCGTCGAGCTCGGCCCGCCGTCCGGCGACCCAGGCGTCGAGCTCGCCGAGATAGGCCAGAACTGCTGCAGGAGTGGGCCGCTGCGCCAGTCCACCCGGAGCGACCGGCGCGAGGACGTCGCTCACGGTGTCGGCCGACCGTAGGACGGCGCCGGCTGGCCGGTGCCCTTGCCGAGCTCGGGCGCGAGCCAGGTGTTGTAGGACGTCGTCCAGTCGCCCGACGTCCGGTCGTTCTCGAGGACGGTGTTGACGAACTTGACCAGGTCGACCTGGTCGGCCGCGATGCCGACGCCGTAGGGCTCCGCGGTGAACGCCTTCTCACTCAGCACCACGGCATACGGGTCCTGGGACGCGAGCCCGGCGAGGACCGTGTCGTCACCGGTGATGGCCTCGACCTTGCCCTGCTGGAGGTTGACGAGGCATTCGGTGTGGGTGGTCGCGGGAACGGCGATCGCCTTCGGCGCAAGCCGGACGAGGTTGTCCAGGCTCGAGGTGCCGGTCGGCGCACAGACCCGCTTGCCCGCGAGCGAGGCAAGGCCGGTGATGGTCGAGCCCTTGCGGATGAGGATCTTCTGGCCCGCGCGGTAGTACTCGGCGGAGAACGCGATCGTCTTCCACCGGTCGCAGGTGATCGTCATGTTGCGGACGACGACATCGACCTGGTGGTTCTGCAGGACGGGAAGCCGGTCGGCCGCAGTGATGACCCGAAGCTCGACCTTGGCGTTGGGGCCGAGGATGGCGTCCGCGATCTGCTGGACGAGGTCGATGTCGAAGCCCTCGATCCTGCCCAGGAGCGGGTTGCGTGAGCCGAGCAGCCGGGTGTCGGCCGAGACGCCCGCGATGAGCCGCCCACGGGCCTTGATCTTGCCCATCGTCGACGCGCTCGGGATGCCGCTCGGGGCGGGCAGGGCGCCGTCCGGGGCATAGGACTGGACCGCGTTGGTGCACGACTGTGCGGTCGGAGCCTTGCCCGCGGTGACCGATGCGGAGGGCGCCGCCTTGGGCAGTGGGGTGGGCGCCACCGACGAGCACGCTCCGAGCCCGAGGGCCACGGTTGCGGCGACGACGAGGGGTGCGGTGACCCGGGTCAGCCTCATGAGTACTCCTCGATCCGGGTGGTGACCCCGCGCCAGGCGGCGGCCGCTCCGGCCAGGCCGGCCACGAGGGCGAGGATGAGGAGGCCGAGGAAGAGGAACCGGCCGCTGTCCAGGTCGTCCGTGGTGCGGTTGCCGGCGGCATCGACGACCTTGCGCAGGGAGTCATCGACGGCGTTGAAGGCGGCGGTCGAGCTGCCGCTGGCCGAGCTCGTGGCCGCCGCCACTGCCTGGTCCCAGTTGCCCTCGGTGTCGAGGGCCACGATCTTGGCGTGCGCCGCGGCATAGGTGCTCCACTGGCCCGCGACCGACCCGAGGGCCTCGCCGGAGGTCTTGTCGACGATCGTCGCGGCGGCGGCCTCCCACTTCTTCTCGTAGGTCGCCCCGCTGCCTCGGGAGATGAGGCGCAACGACTCGTTGGCCTTCGCGTCGTTGGCGGCACTGCGGGCGATGACTCCGTCGACGACCGTTGCGTACGAACCCTTGAGCAACCTGCTGTCCTCCGAGCCCTGGTTGCCGGCGGCGACAGCGGCGAGACCGACCATGACCAAGGTCGCTGCCCCGGCCGCGACGATCCCGACGTTGAACCGGCGCCTGAACCGCTGCGCCAGCTGCTGGTTGAGCCAGCCGAGCGCGACGAGGGCGAGCAGCCCGGGAAGGACGACGAGGATCCACGGCAGTGGCGACATCGCGTCACGGGAACGCTGCTGGTTGGCCGTCACGAGGTTGTCGACGAGCGGCAGGGCGGTGCTGCGCAGTCCGGTGCTTGCCTGGTTGAGGTAGGCGGCGCCGACCGGGAACCCCTGCCGGTTGTTGGCCCGAGCCAGCTCCATCGAAGAGGTGTAGGTGAGGACGGCCTCGTTGAGGGCGGCGAGCGCTGCCCGGTCGGCCGGCTGGGCCTGCGCCGCATCGGTCAGCGTGCGCTCGACCTCGACCAGGGCACTGTCGTAGGCCGCGCGCTGCTCGGCCGGCTCGAGCCCACCGACGAGGAAGGCGTTGGTGGCGAGCGCGTCGGCGCGCAACAGGTTGACCTTGATGGTCTGGACCCGGACGAGCTGGGCGGTGTCGGCCGAGGCCGCTCGGGTGTCCTGCCACGTGTTCAACAGCATGAGCGCCGTGAGGGTTGAGGCGAGGACGCAGACGGCGGCAATGACCAGACGCCACTGGGCCAGCCAGCCGGGCGTCGTGGAGGTGGTCCTGCTGGCGCCGGTCTGCCGGCCGGTCACGGCACCCGGAGCGGAAGGTGCCGTGGCAGCGGGAGCCGGCACACCGGCATACGCCGTCGTCGTTGTTGCCTGCGCGACTCCTGCGGACTGACTCATGACGCCTCCTCCCCCGTGGGCTTCGGCTCAGTCTGCAACAACTCGGCCCCCACCGGTGGAGGTCCGTCAGACAGGTCCTCCGCCTCCAGGGAGCGCAACTGCTCGACGGTGGGCTCGTCGATCTCCCGCAACCGCCAGGCCTGGTGACCGACGGCGGCCTCGAAGACGTTGCGCGCATAGCGGCCGTTGCCGAAGGACGCGTCCCGGGCCTGCTCGCCGAGCAGCTCACGGAATCGGGCCTCGACGGCATCGGTCACGTCGTAGTCGCCGCCGGTCGCGATGCCGCAGAAGATCGCGACGAGCTCGTCGTCGGTGTAGTCCACGAAGTCGATCGTCGTCCGGAAACGGCTGGCCAGGCCGGGGTTCTGCGCGATGAAGAACTGCATCGGCACGGGGTAGCCGGCCACGATGACGACGAGGTCGTCGCGCTTGTCCTCCATCTCCTTGACGAGGGTGTCGACGGCCTCGGTGCCGTACTGGTCGCCAGCGAGGGAGTACGCCTCGTCGATGAACAGGACGCCGCCCATCGCGGACTTCACGACCTCCTGGGTCTTCATCGCGGTCTGCCCGAGGTAGCCGGCGACCAGCTCCGCGCGGTCGACCTCGATGAGCTGGCCCTTAGAGAGCAGGCCGAGGGCGCGGTAGATGCCGGAGACGAGCCGGGCCACGGTCGTCTTGCCAGTGCCGGGGTTGCCGGTGAAGACGAGGTGCCGGGTCAGGTCGGGGGTCTTCAAACCGGCGGCAGCGCGCTTGGCCTCGATCCGCAGGACCGCGACCTGGCGGTGGATCTCGGCCTTGACGGCGGCCAGCCCGGTGAGGGCGTCGAGCTCCGCGAGCAGCTCCTCGACGGACTTCTGCGGTTCCTCCGGTTTCGCCGGCTCGGGGGCGGGCTGCTCCGGCGGCTCACCTGCCGTCGCGGTGTCGTTGGGGCCGCTGGCGTCGGTGGGCCCGCTCGGCCCGCTCGGCTGGCTCGGCTGGCTCGGACGGGGGCCGGTCAGGTCGCCGAAGGCACCCGGACCCCACGGGTCGGCCTGCGGGTCGAGGTCCAACGGCGAGCCCGCGCGGACCTCTTCGGTGCGGGTGCGCAGGGTGTCCAGCTGACCCATGACCTCGCCCCAGAGGCCGCGAACCCCGCGGGTGAACTCGTCGGTCTGGCTGGGCGAGGTCGCGACCGGAGTCTGCGGGGTCGGCGTGGGCTGGAAGGCGCCGAGCTGGGCGGCGGCGGCCTGCGAGGCGTTGCCGATGGTCTGGGTCGTCGGTGTCCCCAGACCGGCACCTGCGGTGCAGACCAGAGCCAAAGCCTTCGCGTATGCCGGTGCCTCACCTGAGCGTTCGGCTGCCAGTCGGGCGAGGGTCGGGGTGGGTGTCGACCGCCACCGGCGGCCGCGGGACGCAGCCGCCGTGAAGTCCTCCGCCGACCGGTCGCCGCCGGTCTGGGCAACCCAGTCGACCCATGCGCCCGTGGCCGCCTCGGCCACGGTCGCCGCCAGCGCCTCACCCTCGGCGCGGGCATCGGGCTCCGGCACGCCGGCGGCCAGGGCCACCTCGAGCAGGGACGCCAGGGCGGCAGACAGGGTGGGGCTGGAGCTGGCCGGGTTGGTCATGGGGTCGCTCACTCCAGGTCAAGGCTGTTGGTCGACGGTGACTGTGGTGATCCAGACTGTGGTGATCTGTCAGACGACGGGCTGGGCAGGGGAGTTCCCGAGGGCACCTCGAGGACGCCGCCACCACTGGGTGCACCGAACTTGGCCTCGAGGAACCGGCCGTGCGCGATGAGTGCCTGGGCGTCGGAGCGGTTGGCGGCGTCGAGCACCTTGTCCATCGTCGAGCCGAGCAGCTCAAGTTGGTCGACGAGCATCATCAGGGCGGTCCGGCCGGCGTCGATCGGCCGCGTGTCGGCCCAGTCGCGCGGAAGCCGCAGGTAGCCAGCCACCGCCTCCGGGAGATAGCTCGTGGCCGTCGCGACCACGGCATACGCATCGGCACTGCCCAGCCCGAGCGCCGCGAGACGCGGAAGCGTGGCTCGCACGAGTCGGTCGATCCGGGCCACCCGCAACCCGATGAGCGGCGACGCCTTGCCCTCGACGAGCGCCGCGGACACCCGATCGAGGGAGCCCAGGATGTCGGCCTCGGTGGGCGCGGCGGGCACGCTGGAGGCCGGGGGGTCGGGCGCCCCGCGCAGCCAGTCCCGAAGGCCCACCGCCGCTCAGGCTCCGTCGAGATCGAGGTTCTGGGTCCCGCGGGCGTCCTGGTTCTGGACCCGGGCGAGGTAGTCCTTGGACTTGTCCACCTCGGTCTCGAGCACCCCGATCGTCTGGGCCATCGTGTCGAGCGCCTTGAGCTTGAACTGATCGATCGAGTCCATGGTCTGGTAGATGTTCTGGAACGCGGCCTGCAGCTCGGCCACCCCGATCGTCGAGGACGCCGCCTGCTCCTGGATCTGCGCCGAGTTGTCGCGCAGCATCTCGGAGGTCCGCTGGATCATGCTCGACGTCGTGGAGTTCAGCGCCGAGATCTGGTCGAGGACCAGCTTCTGGCTGCCGAGGGCCTGGGCGACGATGACCGCCGTCCGAAGGGCCGAGACCGTGGTCGTCGAGGCCCGGTCGACGCCCTTGATCAGCTCGATGTTGTTCTTGATGATGATGTCGATCGCGAGATAGCTCTGGATCGAGACGGCGAGCTGGGTGAGCAGGTCCTGGTGCTTCTGTCGCACGTAGAACAGGACGTCCTGGGACAGCGCCTTGGCGGCCTCGGGGTCGCTCAGCTCGAGCTCGGCGATCTTGGCCGCGAGCTTGGTGTCGAGGCGTTCGGCGATGTAGATGTACTGGTTCAGCCGGCCCATCGCGGCCCAGAGGTTGGTCTTCTCCAGGTTGAGGGCGACGTTGTCCTTGGTCAGCTCGTCCTGGCCGCTGCGCAGGCTGTGCAGGATGCCGTTGAGCTGGGTCTGGGCGGACTGGTAGCGCCGGAAGTAGTCGGTGACCTTGTCGCCGAACGGGATCATCCCGAGCAGCTTGCGGCCACCGGTCATCCGTCCCGGGTCGAGGTCCTCCACCGTGCGACGCAGCTCGAGCAGGGTCTTGCCGACGTTGCTCCCCTGCGACAGTGCGCCCTCCTTGAGCGCCTGGACCGGCTTGTCGAGCAGCCGGTTCGACGTCTCCGCCGCGCGCCTGATGTCGGCGTCGCCCATGGTGCGGACGTTGTCGGCCTGCTGGGCGAACTCCGGGCTGCGGGGCGCGGCCGTGGTCAGGGCATCCATGAACGACTCGACCTTGGCGTCCAGCCCGGGCACGGCTTCCGCGCTCACCTGGGGCGCCATCTTGGGCGCCTGGGTCTCGACGACCTGTTTGGGCGCCTCGGGCGCGATCAGGGTGAGGGTCTGGTCGGGCGGCTGGAGCGGCGCGACGGCTGCGGATTCGTCTGTTGACATGTGTGGGTTTCCTTGTGGGAGTGGACGATTCGCGTATGCCGGTCAGGCCGGCGGTTGCTCGGACGGAGACTGACGCTCGGGCTGGGGTTCGTCGACCCCGACCTGGGACTGCGGCGGTGGGATGGCCGTGTCGCGCTGACCGAAGTCGACCTTGGGGGCCTCGCGCTGCTCGCCGACGGCCTCGAAGTACTCAGCCGTCTTGATGCCGAACATGCCGGCGACGAAGTTCGTGGGAACCGTCTCGACCTTGGTGTTGAGGTCACGCACCGTCGCGTTGTAGTAGCGGCGGGCCGAGGCGATGCGGTCCTCGGTGCTGGTCAGCTCCTGCTGCAGGGCCATGAAGTTCTGGTTGGCCTTGAGGTCCGGGTAGGCCTCGGCAATCGCGAGGAGTCGGCCGAGCGCCTGGCTCAGCATGTTCTCGCTCTCGGCCTGCTGGCCCGGAGACTGGTTCGGCGCCATCGCCTGGCTGCGCGCCTTGACGACGTCCTCGAGGGTGCCGCGCTCGTGCGCCGCATAGCCCTTGACCGTCTCGACGAGGTTGCCGATGAGGTCGTGCCGACGCGTGAGCTCGACATCGATCTGGCGCCAGGCCTCCTGCACGAGGTTGCGCAGCTTGATGAGGCCGTTGTACATCCCGACCGCGACGAGCACGAGCAGCACGACGATGACGAGAACGACGATGAGCGGGATCACGTGGGCTCCCCTGCGAGTAGGTGACCTGTCCGAGCTCGATCCTATGCGTGGCGCACGGACTCGTACCGGGTTCGCGCGGCATACGTCCGCGTGACGACGTCCGCTCGGGAAGGGGATGCGCCTGCTCGGCCCAGTAGCCGTCAGCGAAGGCTGCTCACGGGTCGTCCATCCCGAGCGGTCTGATGAGCACCTTCGAGGAACCCCTGGAGTCGAGCCTGGCCTCAAATTTCCCGGCTTCCGGCTCTCCAGTTGTGCGTTAAGAAGTCCTCCAATATTACGGTGAAACATCCTCCAATTTTACGGAAAACATCGCGCTTGGTGGTAGTTTCGCTCCATGAGCGGACCCCCAGCGGAGAAAATCGAGCGCCGCCTCAGCCCGCTGCTGACGGAGAGGGCCGAGGTTGAGCCCGTCATCGCCCTTCACGGGCCTCGCTCTGTCGGCAAGTCCACGATCCTGACCACGTTTGCTCAAGCCCACGGCGTCCCCGTCATCGACTTGGACGACCCAGCGACCAGGGACGCGGTGGTCAGCAACGCTGCCTCAGCGGTCAACGAGCACACCCCCCTGTGCCTCGACGAATACCAACACGCCCCAGTTGTGCTCGATGCGCTCAAGGCCCGGCTCAATCGTGAGGGTGCCCAGCCGGGGACAGCGGTTCTCACAGGATCCACTCGTCAAGATGCACTACCCCGGACGGCCCAAGCACTGACCGGACGTCTACATGCGATGACCATCTGGCCGTTGTCCCAGGGCGAGATTGACGGAACCGTCGAAAACCTGCTGCCTGCACTTCACGCAGACCCTGTGTCAGCCGTCGGAGCACACCCAACCTCCCGCACGACGCGGGCGGACTACGTCGCACGGGTCTGCTCAGGCGGCTTCCCTCTCGCTTTGCGGCGCCCAGTCGGCGCCACCCGCAATCGGTGGTTCGACGACTACATCACGCAGTCCATTGAGCGCGACGCGCTCGAACTCGCCCGCATCCGCCAACGACAGGTGCTCCGAGATCTCTTGGGACGATTGGCCGGCCGGACCGGCCAAGTTCTCAACCTGTCTGCTGCCAGCCAAGGTCTCGACCTTGCCCGCACGACGGCCGAGGAGCACACCCGACTGTTGGAGGACCTCTTCCTCATCGAGCGACTCCCGGCGTGGGGCAAGACCCTGCGAGCCCGCACGGTTGCCTCGCCCAAGGTTCACGTCGTTGATTCCGGGGTGGCTGCCAGGCTGCTCAAGGTCAGCCCCGACAAACTCGCAAGCCTGGATCCAACGGCTCTGACCGAGTTCGGAAACCTGTTGGAGACCTTTGTCGTCGGCGAGCTCCGCAAACAGGCCTCCTGGCTGGATGAGCCTGTGACTGTCGGGCATTGGCGAACCCACGACGGCGATGAGGTCGACTGCGTCATGGAGTTCGACGACGGGCGGATCCTCGCCTTTGAGATCAAGGCCAACGAGCGCGTCGCTGGCAGCGACCTGAAGGGACTTCGTACCCTGCGTGCGGCGCTGGGGGACCGGCTCATCGCCGGGATCGCGTTCAGCACCGGAGCTCGGTCCTACACCTACGAAGAACGGATCCACGTCATGCCGGTGGATCGCCTCTGGCGCCCTGTCCCGTGATCACGCCGGGTGTCGGCGGTGACGACCGCTGTGCCACACCGGAACTCATGCTCTTCTGCGACAGCCAGCCCACCGGCATACCCACTGGTGGTGCGATTCTCGTCGCCCGGCTCAAGGCTGAGTTCGACACGACAAGCCTGACCAGTCGGCGCTACCTCGCGTCGCGGAGATGGACCATCGCGTCGTAGAGCTGCTCCGATGTCATGGGCGGCTCGGCAATCGGATGCGCTCGCTCAGCTCGATACGCGTCGAGCATGAGGTGGAGGTTGCGTCGCCAGGCGTCCGGAGCGGTGGTGCCGGTGGCATCGATGATCCGCCCGGTCGCCCAGATGAGGTTGACGATGTCGGCCAGGACGATGTCCGGGCGGGCCGCCCCGGCATCCTGGGCTCGAGTGAGCACGCCTTCGATCTGGTCGCACATCTCGTCGTGCATCCGCTCGGTCTCCGCGTTGTCGGTGAAGCGGCGGGAGAGGAAGTCGCTGAACCCTCGATCGCCCACCTGCATGCCGAACAAGTGCTCCAGGTAGGCGACCAAAGCTGTCCACGGATCGTCCATCGCCAGAACCTCATTGGCCCCGTCGACGAACTCCTGGAGTCGCGGTCTCAGGGCGGCCATGAGCAGGTCCAGGCGCGCCGGGAAGTGGCGATAGAGCGTGCCGATCGACACGCCGGCGTCGCGCGCGATCTTCTCCAGCGACGCATCCACACCACGCGCGGCGAACTCGCTCTGCGCTGCGGCGATGAGCTTGTCGCGGCTCTCCCGAGCATCGCGACGCAAGGGGCGGCGCCCCTGTTCCACCTCGCTCTGGCTCACCGTCGCAGCCTACCGCGAAAGTCGAGGCATCCCTCCGGAATAGATTGAGGCACCCCTCCGCTTACCTGGGAGCAACGGAGCAACACCGGACGGGTCACTCACCCGGACGCACCGCCACATCACGGAGGCACGTTCATCATGACAAGCATCAGCATCATCGGTTCGGGCAACATGGCCACCGCCATCGGCACCAGGGCCGTCGAGGAGGGCCACACGGTCGAGTTCCTGAGCCGTGAGGCCGCCAAGGCCCAGGCCCTCGCCGACCAGATCGGCCAAGGAACAACCGTCGGCACCTACGGGTCGCGACCGGCGGGCGACATCGTCATCCTGGCCGTCCTGGCCGGCGCCGCGGTGGACGTCGTCACGCACTTCGGCGAGGCCCTGTCCGGCAAGATCCTCGTCGACATCACCAACCCGTTCAACGCCGACGGCAGCGGACTCGACACCACCGCGGGCAACTCCGTGGCCGAGCAGATCGCCGCGGCCGCCCCCGACAGCGCGGAGGTCGTGAAGGCCTTCAACACCCTCTTCAGCAGCGTCCTCAAGCAGGGCAACGTCGACGGTTTCCTCGCCGGCGACAGCGTTGACGCGAAGGCTCAGGTCGCGGCCTTCATGGAGAGCCTGAACCTGCGGCCCCGCGACGCGGGCGCGCTCAGCATGGCTCACGCCCTCGAATGGGCCGGTCTCCTCCTCGTGGGAGTGGCACGCAACGGCGCGGGCTTCGACCTCGCCCTGGCCACCCAGGTCGCGTGAGCTCAGGTCACCCGTCGCCGCGCGCCTGACGATCGAGTCGGCCGAGGAAGAACTGACCGACGCCGTGCAAACCGCGCGCGATGCGGGTGACTCCTGGACGGTGATCGGAGCCGCGCTCAACACCTCGCGACAGGCTGCGCAGCAGCGGTTCGGCCACGACTGAGGTGAGTATGCCGCCCGCTCGAGCGGGCGGCATACTCCCGTTCTGCTCGTTCCACCCCGGATCAACTGTCGCGCAGCGGTGCACCCACGTGGTGCAGGTGACGCAACGCCTCGGCGTACGACTTCACGAGTGACGCCTCCGCATAGTCGACACCGATCTCCGCGCAATAGGCCTTCACGATGGGGCGGGCCTTGCGCAGCTGCGGTGTCGCCATGCTGGGGAAGAGGTGGTGCTCGATCTGATGGTTCAGGCCGCCCAGTGCGACGTCGACCAGCACCCCTCCGGTGACGTTGCGTGAGGTCAGCACCTGCTTGCGCAGGAAGTCCGGCTTGTCGTCGCCGGTCATCGTCGGCATCCCCTTGTGGTTGGGAGCGAAGATCGCACCGAGGTAGAACCCCCACAGCGCCTTGTGCACGATCGCGAACGCGAGCGCCTGGGCCGGTGACATCACCAACAGCAACGCACCGGCATACGCCACCGCGTGAGCGACGAGCAGCGCCGCCTCCGTCCCACGGTTCTTCAGGCCGGGCTTCGACACCGCGCGCACAGCGGACGCATGCAGGTTCAGACCCTCCAGCGTGAGGAGCGGGAGGAACAGTCGGCCCTGCAGTGGCGCGAGGCGGCGAGCGATACCCGTGCTGTTGCGCGCCTGGTTCTGCGACCAGACCAGGAGGTCCGGGGCGACGTCGGGGTCGAGCTCCTCGTGGTTGGGATTCGCGTGGTGCCGGGTGTGCTTGTCCATCCACCAGCCGTAGGACATCCCGAGCAACAGGTTGCCCACGATCAGCCCACAGAACTGGCTGGGCCGCCCCGTCCGGAAGATCTGGCGGTGCGCCAGATCGTGCGCCAGCAGCGCGAACTGGCCCGACAGGATCGCGAGCACCGCGGCCACAGCCAGTTGCCACCACGAGGCGCCCAACGTCATCGAGGTCGCGATCAGGCCAGCGCTCACCAGCGCGAGCAGGCTCACCCGCACGGCGTAGTAGGCGGGTTGGCGCTCGAGGAGCCCAGCCGCCTTGATCCGGCGGGACAGCTCGGTGAAGTCGGACCCCTTGCGTTCGCGGGTCGACGGAGTCTGGGCATGCGCACTGTTCGACATGCCTGCGAACGTAGGCACGACCAACGCTGCGGGTCGTCACTCGCCGGAGTGAGTTCGCGGTGCTACCTCAGGGTGACCGCCAAGCGGTCAGGCCAGGAAGCGGTGGACGGCGCTCACGGCTTGTCCGTCCGGGCTTGCGGTGATCACGAGCCGTCCACGGTCCTCACCGTCCAGCAGGCATGCGTATGCCGGGTGCCCACCTTCCCAGCCCACAGTCACCAGCTCGTAGCGCCCGCCACGACCTGCGGCACTGACCCGAAGGAAACGGCTGATGGCGTCGACCCCCTGGTAGCAGTGCGGCGCTGGAGGCATCCTCAACCAGGCGTCGTCGGTCAACAGAGCCACGACGCCGTCGACGTCATCGCGGGCATAGGCATCCGCCAGCTTCGCGGCCAGCGCCACCTCGGCGTCAGCGGGAGCCAGGTCGACACCCGGTGGCATGGCGGCGCGGGCTCGCTGTAGCAGACCCTTCGTGGCGGTCACGGTGCTGCCCAGCATTTCCGACACCTCTGACAGCCGGAAGTCGAGGACGTCGCACAGCACGAGAGCCGCAGTCTGTCGTGGTGGCAGGGACTGAAGGGCTGCGATGAACGCGATCTCGATGCCCGCGCGCGCGGTGAGGGTTTCCTCGGGGCCGAGCAGCCACCCGGGGTAGGGCTCGAGCCACGTCACGGACTCCCGGCTCGTCGGCTCGGGTGGGTCGAAGGGTGGCAAGGGTGCTGCCTGCGGTCGGCGGGCCCCATCACGGATGGCGTTGAGGCACCGCGAGGTCGCGATCCGGTAGAGCCAGGTCCGCAGGGAGGAGCGCCCCTCGAACTGCCCGAGGGCGCGCCACGCCGACAGCAGGGTCTCCTGCAGGGCGTCATCGGCGGCATGGACCGAGCCGAGCAGCCGGTAGCAGTGCACGTGCAGCTCCCTCTCGAAGGGGCGCACCAGGGCGGCGAAGGCCGCATCGTCCCCGGCAACTGCGGAGTTCAGCGTCGTTGCGTCAGCCACGGTTCCATCGTGCAGCGTTCCGATCGGGTTCGGGGCGGTGTCCATCTCTCATCACCTCATCGACGTTCAAGGAGAGATCACCGTGACACCACTAGAGACCTCGCTCGCGTACTTCCGCGCATGGACCACCGGCGACACCGACACCGCGTGGGCGCTGCTCGCTGAGGACGTCGTCTGCCTCACACCCGCCGGCCCACTCCAGGGCAGAGACGCCGTCGCGGGGTTCATGGGGCCGTTCGCCGCGATGCTCACCCACTCGAACCTCCTCGCGAGTGGTGGTGATGCGCAGGAGTCCACCCTCGTCTACGACACCGCCAATGCGGCCGTCCCCAGCGCACCGGCCGCAGAGGTTCACGCTGTCAGCGAGGGGCTGATCACCGAGATCCGGATCATCTTCGACCGGCTGCCCTTCGCTCTGGCGCGCGGCGAGGTGGTTCGGGCCGCACGCTGACGACGTGGTTCGCCCTGCTAGTCCGGCATGGCGCCGATGCGCCGGACCTCCTGCGGCCAGCCACATCCGACGGCCACCTTGCCCGCCCACATCTTCGCGGTCTCGTCGTCCGGCACCCTGATGACGCAGAACCCACCCAGGAACTCGGTCGTCTCGACGAAGGGTCCATCGGAGATGACGACCTCGCCACTCGTCGCGTCGGCGGCGTAGACCGGTGCCCCCTCCTCGAGCCCGCCGGCGAAGACGTAGACGCCGGCCTCCTGCATCTCTTGCATGACGGCCACCGAGGGCTCGACCCGCGAGAGGAACCACTCCTCGGAGTGGTCACCGACCCACTGCTGGTTGAAGTAGATGAGGTAGTCGGTCATGGGTGCTCCTCTGTGCGAAGTGTCGGCGGACCCGGTGCCCGCGTCACCTCCATGACGAACGAGGCGACCCGGAATCGACAGCAGCATCCTCTCTCGAAACGAAGAATGTGGTCGAGCCGACGTACTCGGAGTCAGTTGCCAGCCGAGTTCGGCGCAAGCTGGGCGCACACATCGCCCGCACCCAGATGCGGGCAAATCGTCTGCTCAAGGGTGGGCGCAGAGACGGTGAGCATGATGACACTGAGAATGAGGAAGGCAGTCCAATAGTGCGTGGGTATCGAGCGCCGCAGGCCGCGCAGGCGCAGCCCCTCGCGCAGGCGCATCATGATCCCAACGACGTAGCAGACATAGATCAAGAACCCCACGAACAACAGGCTCGTCGCACCCCACATCGGGAGTCCTCGAACGGCTGTCACCGCGGCCGTTGTCATCAGAACCATGGACGTGGCCACGTGAACCCACCACGGGTACCCGCGTTCCATCCGCAGAGCCAGGACAACCGACAGAACCACCCCAATGACGATGGTCAACGCGAGCAGATAGAACGGTGCACCTGACGAGCTCGAGCGCGCGAGGAAGGCGACAGCCAGGGCCAACATCCCCGGGGCGCCGGTGGCGAAGGTGACGTAGGTCGCCGAGTCATGCGTCGCTTCGAGGCCGCATTTGAGGACGAACGCCATCCCTGCGAGTACCGCCAGGAAAGTCACCCACGGAATCGGCTGGGCGTTGCCTGTTTCCCACGTGGCGATCTGGACCTCGAGGAGAAGAATGACCGACGAGGTTCCGGCGAAGACGGTGATCGCGAGCCAGAGGCTGTTGAGGAATGCGTGGAAATGCAGGAGGGAATAGCCGGTGATGTCGTCATTGCGTTCAGGTTGCAGTCGAACCCGTTGCTGCTCAGCCACTGCGAAGGCAAGGGCTATGAGAACTGCCAAGGGAATGGTGACGTCAAGGGTGAGCTGTTCCGCGGCCTGACGGGCGGCACCAGCGCCGGCGGCGACCCGCCTGGCTGCGAGAACGAGGGCGACGATCGCGGCCGCGCCGACGAGGTTGGCCAGCAAGTGGCTCACGAATCGTGACGACTCGTACACCTTGCTGCCATGTCGCGAAAGTCGCCCTTCCGCCAGTCCTACCAGCGGAGGTAGCGCAGCCATGAGAAGGACGAGGAGCGCGATCATCGCCGAACTCGCACTCCACGCCACGGGTGCCACGCTCAGGCCCAACTTGGTGAGCAGAAACGTTCCTACCGTGGCGAGGCCGATGAAGGTTTTGGAGGCACCCTCTGGTTCCGGAGCACGAGCGGCAATGCCCCACACCAACAAGGCAGCGACGAGGATGACGGCGATCATGAATACTCCCGACTGACGCGCGACCGAGTGTGATCCAATCTTGTTGGACTGGCTGACCGCGCAGGCATGAATGATGGGAATTGGCTGTGAAACAGCGTGCGGGCACGATCGCGAGGCGAGTATTCGTGGCCGCTTGCCTGGTCGCACTGCTGGATTTCTCCAGCGGATTCTTCGTGCAGACAGACCGAACTCCCCACCTGTGCACGAAGTCCCCGTCGGAAAGCGGCCTACCTCTGCTCCTCGTCTTCCCGGGCTTCGCAGCAGACGGGTGCTCGAGCCATGATGCGTTCACCGCCGCCCTTGGGCAGCCAGTGCACGTCGTCGCAGTGCAGTATCCCGAGGGCGACATTGACGACGACGCCATCTACGCCTTGGTGCGGCAGGAGATAGAGCAGGCATCACCTGATCGGATTGTCGTGCTCGCCGGCTCCATGGGGGGCATGGTTGCCACACGCTTTCTTGGGCGCCTCGCCCAGGACTCGTCCATGTCCGAATTCCATTCGGTCGAGCTGTTCCTCGACGCCGCACCGATCTCACAAGCGACGGTTCGTAGATCGTCAGCCCTGTTCGCCTTCTCCCAGATCTACCGTGGGGGCGTCGTGAGCTCCCTTGGGTGGCGGCTCATTTCACGCTTTCAAACTCTTCCTGATCCTGAAGCCGGGGTGAGCACCGTGGCTGTGGACGAGGGCAATGCGTACAACCACGGCTTGGGCACGTGGACCCTTGCCGCTCAGGCGCGGTACATCGCCGACTTCGACCCGCGCGAGATCAGCAAGGCCCTACCCGCAGTCCGCAGAGCCACGTACCTGTCCGCACCACAATCCGCCCTCGACCCTGTCGTCGACGTTCCACGCTCGATCCAGGGATGGAGGCGCTACGTCCCCTCCTTGGAGGTTGTTGAAACTCCAAGCCGACACGGCGAGTGGCACCTTCCTTGGACATATCGGCCTCGCGAACTACTTGTCGCGATGGGCTTCGCGACCACGACGCCCGACTGAGGATGCCGAAGGCCGTGAGCTCACCGCCCGCTTCCTACGACAGCTTGCGCTTCGTCCACCAGAAGGCGAGGCCGGCGAGCAGCGCGGACACGGCGGCATACAGACCGGTTTCGGCCCACTGGAGCGGCCAGAAGTGGGAGACGGGCTGGACGACGACCCGCTGCTGGTAGCCCTCCGTCGCGAGCCGGTCGAAGCACGCGTCGAGCGACGCTGCGGGGGCCTGTGACGGCACATCCCCACTGCCCGAAGGCGGCTGGCGCGGCGGCTGCGGCATGCACTTGGCGAACCAGGCGGGCAGTCCGGTGACCTTGCCGGTGGAGTCGACCGTGTCGTTCGCGATCACCCAGTCGCCGGGGTCCTTGGCCTGCGCCTGGAACTCGACGACGTCGCTGCCCCCTTGGGAGCCAAGCCCGGCCATCGTGTCCATCGAGATCGCGACGGTCTGGGTCTGCGTCGGGATGAGGTTCGCGCGCACGACGAACGGCACCGCGATCTGGACGACGACATAGATCGCCAGCGTGAGCGCCATCGCCGGGAGCGAGCGACGCAACAGGATGCCGAGGGTGACGCCGAGAACGAGGGCGAACACGGCATACGAGATGGGAACGATGCCGCGCATCGCGAACGCCACGGGAGCGAGGCGCGACGGCAGACTGCCGCGCGTTTCACTCTGTATGCCGTCCAGCGGGTTGGTCCACCACGTCACCGCGAGCGTGAGCGTGCCGACCGCGAGCGCGGTGGCGAGGGTGGCGACGCCGAGCTTGGCGGCGAGCCAGCGGGTGCGGGTCACCGACTGGTTCCAGGCGAGGCGGTGCGTGCCGTTCTCGAGCTCGCGGGCGACGAGCGGAGCACCCCAGAAGATGCCGATCAGCGCAGGGACGACCGCGAGGACGACGATGCCGGAGTAGTAGGTGAACCGGTCGAGCTGGGTCAGCTGGCTGAAGATGCTGCCGTCCACCGGTGTGAGGTCTGCGAGTCGCGGCCCGGACACCGCCAGGACGACAGCGCCAGCCGCGACGAGCGCATGGACGGCGAGGAACTGCGTGCGGATCTGCCGCCAGATCAACCAGGTCATCCCAACACCTCCAGGGTCGGTCGGGTCGCTGGCGCCGGTGGGGTCGCGACGGCGCGACCTGAGCGGGCCGCCTGTTCCATGTAGGCCAGGACGAGGTCCTCGAGACCGAGCGCGCCCACCGACCACGCCGGGTCGAGGATCGGCTCGGCGGTGCGGATGACGAACGTCGACTGGCGATCGGTGTGGCTCTCGGCGACGACGTACTGGTCGGCCGGCAGCGTCGCCGCGTCGCGCCGCGGCCCGGTGAGCCGGTGGTGGCTGTCGAGGAGGGACTCGACGTCGCCCTCGACCCGGACTTCGGAGTCGACGAGCACGACGACGTGGTCGCACACGCGCTCGAGGTCGGAGACGACGTGCGAGGAGAGCAGCACGCTGAGCTCGTTCTCGGCGACCGCCTCCATGAGCGCCTGCAGGAACTCGCGCCGGGCCAGCGGGTCGAGGCTGGCGACGGGCTCGTCGAGGATGAGGAGGTCCGGACGCTTGGCGAGTCCGAGGGTGAGGGCGAGCTGGGCCCGCTGGCCGCCGGAGAGCTTGCCGGCCTTCTGCTTCGGGTCGAGCCCGAGGGCGGCGATGCGCGACTGCGCGATGGACGCGTCCCAGCGCGGGTTGAGGTGCGCGCCCATGCGGAGGTGGTCGGCGATGCTGAGGCTGGAGTAGGTCGGGGTGTCCTGCGCGACGTAGCCGACCTTGGCCAGCTGGCCCGCGTCGGCAGCGGGCCGACCACCGCAGACCTCGATGGTGCCCTCGGTCGGCTCGAGCATCCCGACGGCGAGGTTGAGGAGCGTCGTCTTGCCGGCACCGTTGGGGCCGACGAGGCCGGTGACGCAGCCCTGCGGGATGTCGAGCGTGCAGTTCCTCAACGCCCAGGTGCGGCGGTAGCGCTTGCCCAGTCCGCTCGCCGCGAGGATCGCGCTCACGCTATGTCCTCGTCGGCGGCACGAAAGGTGTTCGTGAACAGGTCCTCGATGCTCTCGTCATCAAGGCCCGCGAGCCGCGCCTTCGCGAGCCACTTGGCGAGGTCGCGGCGCAGCGGCTCGTGGGCGGCCAGCGAAGAACTGGCCAGGGTCCGCGTCACGAAGGTGCCGACGCCGGGGCGGGCGGCGACGAGGCCGTCACGCTCCAGCTCGCGGTAGGCCTTGAGCACGGTGTTGGGATTGATCGCCAGGCTGGCGACGACGTCCTTGACGGTGGGGAGCTGGTCCCCCTTCTCCAGCAGGCCGAGACGCAGTGCCCGGCGCACCTGCTGGACCACTTGGAGGTAGGGCGAGACACCCGACCGCGCGTCCAACGAGAACTCGATGATCAGAACCTCATTCCACTAGGTAACTAGCACAATAGGTCACTGATGCTGACGTGACAAGGGGCAGCCGATGAGACAGTGGCACCTCGGACTTCCCCGACGACAGGACTCCACTTCGTGCTCACCTCCAGCAGAGGAACCCGATGACCTCCTCTGGTGCGTCGACCGCCAATGCGGTGTCACCGGACTCCGGTGAGCACTGGTCTGCCGAGGGGGCATGGCAGGTGGCGGACGGCATACACCGCATTCCGTTGCCGTTGCCGCTCGACGGCCTCAAGGCCGTCAACGTCTATGTGCTCGAGACCGACGACGGACTGGTCCTCATCGATGGCGGCTGGGCGATCGAGGCGGCACGCTCGGTCCTGGAGCGGTCACTGCGTCAGATCGGGGCCGGCTTCGCCGACATCCGGCGCTTCCTCGTGACGCACGTGCACCGCGACCACTACACGATGGCCGCGGTGATCGGTGGCGACCACGGTGCGCCGGTCTCCCTCGGGGCCGACGAGAAACCCGCCCTGGACCTGCTGCTCGGACCGGAGGGCGCAGCGCAGGAGGCCATCCTGAGGGGTCTCGTCACGGCGGGAGCCGGTTCCCTCGTGGAGGGCTGGCGGCGCGCACCGGGTGATGCGCCCGACCCCGCGATGTGGAGGTACCCCGACACCTGGCTCGACGGAGACCACAGCATCGCCGTCGGTGCGCGCACCCTCGACGCCGTCCACACCCCCGGGCACACGCCGGGCCACTTCGTCTTCGCCGACACCTCGGAGCAGGTGCTCTTCGCCGGTGACCACGTCCTGCCGACCATCACCCCGTCCATCGGTTTCACGGCCCCGGCACCGATCGACCCCCTGGGCGACTTCATGGCCTCACTGACCAAGGTGCGGACGCTGCCCGACCTGCGCCTGCTGCCGGCCCACGGACCGGTGGCGCCGTCGTCGCACGCCCGAGTGGACGAGCTGCTCGCCCACCACGAGCACCGCCTCACCCTCAGCCTCGCCGCCCTCGCGCACGGTCCGGCCACGGGATTCGATGTCGCTCACGAGCTGGGGTGGACCCGGCACGAGCGTTCGTTCGGCGAGCTCGACCTCTTCAACCAGGGCTTGGCGGCGCAGGAGACCAAGGCCCACCTGGAGCTCCTCGTGGCCCGGGGCCTGGCCACCCGCGAGGACACCCCGGTGGGGGTCGTCTTCGCGCCGGTCCCCTGACCTCCGGTCCGGCTCACCACTCGACGTGGTGGAAGGAGTAGCGGGCCACCTTGGGCAGCCACGTCGCGATGAGCTCGGGGGTGAGGGTTCCGGTGGCGAGAGTCGCGCAGGCGTCAGCGATGGTCTGCCATTCGGGCCTCGGGGGAACTCCCGTTGAGTCGCCCTTCACGGACGCCGCGAGGAAGGCGCCGAAGTCCGGCTCGGTCATCGTCGCCAAGTCGGCGATCATCGGATCCCTGACAGGAACGGTGCCGGTCACCAACGCGAGGAGGACGAGCACCGGTTCGTACTCCTTGGCGGCCAGGAAGGCGTCCACGTCAGCGACGGTCACCCGCAAGAGCTGGTAGGTGTTGATGAACCTCTTGGCCGCGCGAGGCGTGCCGACGAGCGGGAGGAACGTCGTCATGCAGTCGCGCTCGTCGGACGTGAGCCGCAGCGCTTCGGGGTTGAGGTCGTCCGGTGGGGTGTCGTCGGTCGTGCCGGTGGTGGTCGTGCCATCGCCCCCACCCTCACCGTGCGCAGTCTCGGTCACCGGTTCCCCCTGCTGACCGTCTGGGTCCGGGTCGTCGGCCGGCCCGCCATGGCCCGCGATCCACGGGTTGGTTTCCGTGGGATGGGTGGCGTCGTCGAGGTCGCCCGGTGCGTTGGTGCCATCGGGCGTCGTGGGGGCCGGCGACTGGGTGACCTCACCGGCCAGACTCGTGATGAGCCGCCCAAAACCCGGAGGCTTCATCGGCTGGACCCAGAACGGGATCTGGATGATCTTCTCGAGGTAGTTCTGCGGGGTCGGCGCCGCAGCGTCGTTCTTGTCAAAGGCCGCGCTGAACTCGGTGTCCAGGGATCGCAGCAGCCAGCGGGAGTCGACCGCGACGATGACGACGAAGAGCTCGAAGCCGAACAACAGGTTCACCGCCTCGAGCACCTGGACGACCTGGGATGCAGGACAGCGGTCCAGGTCGTCGATGTAGATGACGATCCGATCAATGCCGGGTATGCCGTCCTTGCCGCGAGCGAGGTCGGCGAGCCTTTGGAGGTCGTCACGAATCATCGGCGCCATCCCGAGGGGCTGGAGGTACTCGGCGGCCTTGCTGCGATCGTCGACGAACCCGTAGAGGCCGGCGAGCCCCGACATCTTGGCCGACTGCATGTCGTTGGTCGCGCGGGCGAGGTCCACCTCCGCTCGACGCAGCTCGTCCTTGTCCCTCGCGTCGGCGCGCAGGATCTTGCGGGCCTGCTCGAGCCCTTGCCGGACGGGTCCGAGCACGGGCAGGACGGCGCCGAGGATGGCGACGACGGCCCCCAGCAGGGCGGCCATCAGGTCGGGTTTGACGACGACAAGAAGTCCGAGAGCACCGACAACCAGGAGGCAGGCGACGACGAAGATCTGGCGCGCCCGCGATGCTGCGGACCAGCCCTGTGCGACCTGGGCGGCGAGGGGCCTGAGGCGGTCGTACTCGTCCTTGAGCTCGCTCATCTGGGACGTCGCGAGGGTCACCTGCAGGCCGATCTCCACCTTCTTCGCCTCGGCGGTGGAGATGTCGTCGTGCTTGTTGACGACCTCCTCGATCTGCCGGTCGTCGGCCGCGGGAAGGGCATCGGTGACCTTCTGCTTCGCCGCGTCCAACCTCACCCGGGCCTTCACGACGGCGAGGTCCTTGTCGGCGAGCTTCTGCATCACCTCCTCGTAGCGATGCTGCTTGGTGAGCTCCACCCGGACCTGCTCGAAGACCTTGTTGATGAGGGCGGCCCACAGCGCGGTGCCGTGCGCGTACTGCCACGCGTTGAACTCGACCGGGATGACCTCGGTCAGGTAGCCCGTCGTCTGCGGAGCGTTGCTCTCGGCGGCATGGGAGTCGAGCGTCGCAGGGTGGGGTTGGGATCGCTCGGCCAGGTCCTTGATCCGCAGCTGGACCTGGTGCATGAGGAAGCTCTTGCCGGATCCCCACGGCCCGAAGAGGCCGATGGACAGGGGCGGCTTCACGTCCCTGGAGGCGATGAGCTTGGCGAGCATGTCGACGTCCGCTCGGACGCCGAGATCGTCGGTGTCCGGTTCGAGCAGACCCGCAGCGGCCGAGTCGGCGGCGAAGTTGGCCCGCACGACGCCGCGACGGCGAACCGTCGCACCCACGAGGGCGGACACCGCAGGGACCTCGCCTTCGTAGAGTGACCGGGCCCGCGACCCCTCGTCCTCCGAGAGCTCGGCGGTGAGCTCCAACCGGCTGGCAGGCGCGAGGCCGAGTCCGGCCGCCAACTCCACGTCTTCGGGACGCACGATGAGGACCACGGTCGCGGCGAGCGTGTCACGGCGAGCGAGGAGCCAGTCCCTGACGACCGAGTCCAGGCGGACCAGCTCGCCCAGGACACGGACCCAGACCACGTCAGGGCCCTTGGCGAGCAGTCGGTCGAGGTCCTCGACGCTGGTCGCCCGGTCACTCCGGACCGGGTTCAGGGCCTCGTGCAGGAGCAGCACCCGGTCGTCAGAACGCTCTCGACGCAACGCCTCGTAGACCGTGCGAACCGCCCCGCTCACGGGCGGAGCCACGACGGCCACGACCGGCAAGCCCTCTCGCAGCTGCTGGCGCAACGCGTCATCGACGTCCCGAGGGACGTAGGGGCCGGGGTCGGACGTGTCTGGCGGGAGCACGACCCCGAACTGGAGCGGCGTGATGTCGCGCATCCGCGGCAGGTCATCGCCCTCCGCCTCTGGCTGTCCACTCGAGCCGTCGGTTCCCCCTCCGCGAAGCGTCGAGAGAACCGCGTCGGCGGTCGTTCCCAGTGTGATGAGCCGGTCACCGACGAGGCCACCGTGGGCCACGATGTCCTCCAGAACCGCCACCGCCAGCGATGAAGGTGTGACCGTCAGGGGACCCGCCTGAGGAGAACCGACATAGGTCCTCAGGGCTCGTTCCAAGTCCGCGGACAGCACGTAGGGGCCGACGTGCGGTGCTTGCTCAGTGCGGATCCCAATCTCGTTCTGCCATGCGCCGAGACCAACCGAGTTCCGCTCGAGCGCCGTCCGGACCCTGTCGTCCATCCGCGCGAGCGCCCACAGGAAGGTGCTCCGGTTGACCGCGGATCCGTCCGCTCGCCGATCCACGAGTCGCTGCGCGTGCGCTGCGGCCGCCAGCCGAGCGATCTCGAGCACTCTCGGGTCGGCTTCGTGGCCGGCGTTCTCGATGATCGCCACGACGGGATCGCGCGCTTCGCCGTACGGCACGCTGCTCGAGCTGGACGAAGGGGATTGGCTCACGCTCATGTGCCCTCCGATCCCGTTCTTTCGTGCCTCCACTGTCCTCCCCAACAGGCCCTCGCGACAGGCCTTTTGCCCACCGATTTCATGGCCGTGGACACGCGACGAACTGGACGGTCTAGCGTGCGTCGGGTGAAGCCTTCCGCTGCGGTCTTTGACCTGTATGCCGTGCCCGAGGACTCCGTGCCCCTCGGCGGCGGACAGGGGCAGAGCGTCCTCGCGGGCGACCTCGTCCTGTCGCCCGGCCGCAGCGAGCGCACGGCCAACTGGCTCAACCCGATCATCGCGCCGCTCTCCGCTGAGCTCGACCACGAGCGGCCGCGGTCGATCCGCCTGGCGATGCCCATCCCGACGCGCGATCTCAAGTGGGTCGCAAACGGTTGGGGCGCAACGAGATTCGAGCCCGGCACTCGTCCGTGCACGGACCTCGACGTCCTCCTCGCCACCGGCCGGCTGCTTCATGCTCGCCTCGCGGCCAAAGTCGCCACAGCGCCCCTGGGCATCAACCGCCGTGACGACCGCTGGGCCACAGCGGAACGGATCGCGTTCGGCGAGAGCCAGCCCAGCGGCATACCCACTGCTGTTGGAGCGCTCGTCTCCCGGCTCATGGCCGAGCTCGACACGACCAGCCTGGGACCCGACCAGCTGGTCCACGGCGACCTCGCCGGCAACGTCCTCCTCGACGCGACGGGCATCCCGTTCGTGATCGACGTGTCGCCGTACTGGCGGCCCGCGCTCTGGGCCGAAGCCGTGTGCGTCCTCGACGCCGTGACGTGGATGGGCGCGGACCCGGCGGTGTTGGGCGAATGGCCCGGGGGAGCGCGGCGCCAGGCCATGCTGCGCGCGGCCCTGTTCCGGATCCTCAGCGACGAGAACCCCGACGTGGCTGCCTACCAACGCGTCCTCGACACCAGTCTCGGGAAGGCGAGGTCGTGATGGAGACCCTCGGCGGCATCGCCGCCCTCGCGGCCGTGCTGGCGGTCCCGATCGGCATCATCCTGCTCACCCGGTGGCGGCGCCCGATCGAGGACGTCGTCACGACGGGCTCAGCGCAGGGGAAGACGGGGCTGGCGATCCACCCCCAGCGGGGTCACCCGACGGTCAATGTCATCGCGGTGATCATCGTCGTCGCCGTCCTGGCGCTCGGCCTGTGGTACCTCAACTCGTCGCTGTATGCCGCCGGGCTCTTCCTCATCGGTGGCGGGCTCATGGCCTACGTCGGGTGGGCGCGCGTGACCGGCAGGGCAGGGGACGGGACGCTGACCTTCACCCCAGAAGGCCTGCACCAGCTCTATGGCGGCTCCGAGGTCTTCGTCCCGTGGGACGACGTCACGGGGCTGGTCACCACCCCCACGGAGCTCATCGTCGAGACCACGAGGCCAGTCGTCCCTGTCCACCACATGCTCCCGCTGTTCGGGCGGCGGGGGGTCGTCAGGCACGACGCCATCGGGCTGCCGCATCGCCAACTGCCACTACTGCCCTACCAGGAGATGGTCTGGCTCTACGCGACCTCGTCGGCAGCCCGGGACGAGCTCGCCACTGACGCGCCGGTCGAGCGCGCCCGCGACCTGCTGACCCATCCGCCTGTCACGGAATGACGTCCAAGGAGGCGGCCACCCACTCCCACACGCGGCGGCGTTCGTCCGAGCTGGGACGGTTGCGGCCGAGGTAGGCGGTGGGCCGCTCGCGACGGTCCATCCAGAGTCCTCCGCCACGCGGTCGCGGAGTGGCGGCGACGAGCCAGGTCGTCGTGTCGGCTCCGGAGTCGGCATCGCGCAGGATCGGCCCGAGCACCCTGTCGAACGTCGGCAGCGAGTCGGTCACGCCGGGAGTCGCCGCCCAGCCGGGGTGCATGGCGTAGACCGCGACCCCAGCAGCGGCCCATCGGCTCGTGAGGATCGGTAGGAGCTCCACCTGGGTGCGCTTGCTCCGGGCGTAGGCCGTGGCACCGGAGTACTCCCCGCGCTCGTAGTCGGGGTCGTCGACCGGCAGTTTCTGCGCGTACATCCCTCCAGACGTGACGAGGACGACGCGGGCCTCGTGACCCGTGAGGGCCGGCAGGAGCAGTTCGGTGAGCAGGACCGGTCCAAGGACGTGCAAGGACATCGACAGCTCGTGACCCTGGGGCGACTCGGTGCGCTCCGGCGGCATGGCCCCCGCGTTGTGGACGAGGGCGTGGAGCTCCAGGCCGGCCGCCACGATGCGGCTGGCGCAGTCACGCACGCTGTCGAGATCGCCGAGGTCACACACCCACGTCGTCGACGGTCCGGGAAGGTCGGCAGCGACCTCCGTCGCCTTGTCGGCGTTGCGGACGATGAGGTGGACGTGGGCGCCGAGCTCGCTGAGCTGGTGGGCCGTCGCGACACCGAGGCCAGAGGTGGCGCCGGTGACGGCGACGTGGCGGCCCGCCAGGGCTCCGACGGCCGGGTCGGCCGGCCACGTCGGAAGGCGACGGCGCACGGCATACCCAATGCTGGAAAAGCCGGGCACGACCGCTCGGTCGAGCACGGTGTCGAGCGCACGGGCCAGGGGTCGCAGTGTCATCACTCGACCCTACGTCGGTGGGGAGTGCCACGCTGGACGCATGCCGGTCACGATCGACGACGTGCGCGCAGTGGCGGACGGGTTGCCTCGCAGCTACGAGGTGATCGTGCGCGACCGGGTGAAGTTCCGGGTCGGAAGCATCGTGTGGCTCGCGTTCAACCAGGCGGAGACCGAGATGGGGTTCGCGTTCCCGAAGGAGGAGCGCGCGGCCCTCGTCGAGAGTGAGCCGGACGTGTTCCTCCTGCCGCACCCCTCGGACCTGCGCTTCAACTGGGTGGAGGCGCACCTTGATCGCCTCGACGTGGAGCGCATGACCGAGCTCGTCCTCGACGCCTGGTGCCTGGTCGTCCCCCAAAAGCTCTGGCCCATGGCCGGTCGGTGACCGGAGTCAACGCCGCGCGAGGTGTCTTTGCTTCGGCACGTGATGCAAAGACACCTCTCCAGCGGGTATGCCGAGCACTTCCGCCCGGGTCTGGCGCTCACGGTCGGACCTGAGAGAGTCTGTCCCAGCAAGGGCTGTTCGGGGTCGGCGAAAGGGATGCACGATGTGGCCGTGGCTCATGATTGCCGTCGGCGTGCTCCTTGTCGTCGGAGGACTCGTCGCCCGCCATCGGATGATGCGCGACCATCGGGCCCAGCTCGCCGAGGCCGCGCCGACACCGACAACCAAGCCTGCGTCGGTGACCAAGCCTGCGCCCACGCCAGAGCCGGCGCGGTCAATCCCCTTCCCCGACCGCCCGGCCAGCCACCGGCTCACCTCGCCCCCGATGCTGCGTGCGCGGTCCTCGGACGTGCCGCTGCTCGACTGGCTGCGCTACTACTCCGACGGCAACGCCTGGTCCGGGGTGATCCAGAGCATCGCCGACCGGATCTCCGGCGACCAGCTGCTCAAGCCCTGGTTCGGCTCGATGGACCGGCCCACCCTCCAGCGCCACGTCATGTCCATCGTCATGGAGCTGACCGGCGAAGGCCTCACCGTCGGCACGGTGCGACGTCTGGCCGACGCCCACGTCCAGTTCGTCGCCGCCGGCGGGGCACACATCACCGAACCCGTCTGGGACAAGCTGCACGCGCCCTTCGCCAACGCGCTGCGCGAGCACCTTGTCCCCGAGTCAGCAGTCCTCGCCCTGGAAGACACCCTCGCGCCACTCAAGGCCGTCATCGTCACGCGCTCCGACTCCCACGCGGGCTGAGATTGCGTCGAGTGTCGTATCGGGCGGATGCCGTTCGTAGGTGAAGTGAAGGACAGCCACCCGGGCTGACCCGCACGAGGAGGAACACCATGACCGCCACCTACACCTGGGACGTCTTCTGCAGTCTCGACGGATTCGGCACCGCGACCGGTGACTGGACCGGCTACTGGGGCAAGCAGGGGCCCGAGCTGCTCGAACACCGCAATTCCTTGTATGCCGGTGAGCAGCGGATGGTCTTCGGCGCCAACACCTATCGCGCGTTCGCGGGCATGCTGGCCGCGAGCACCGAGGACTCGGACGTCCGCGACCCGTGGGTCACCCGCATGGTCAACCTGCCGGCCACCGTCGTCTCGACGACGCTGCGCGAACCCCTCGACTGGCCGGACGCCACCGTCATCAGCGGCGACGCCGTCGACGTCGTTGCCCGGCTCAAGGCCGGGTCCGACGTGCCGCTTCGATCGCACGGCAGCCTGTCGATGAACCGCGCCCTCCTGGCCGCCGGTCTCGTCGATCGCGTCCAGGTCTCGGTCTTCCCGGTCATCACCGGCCAGAACGGTACGGAGCCGATCTTCGGCGGGGCGGCTGACTTCGACCTGGAGCTGCTCGAGGCACTCACCCTCGACGGCCGCACCCAGGAGCTCACCTACCGCCCCACCCTCCACTGAGGGTCTTGCCGCCGACCGCGGGGAGGCGGACGATGAGGCATGGGTGTCGTCGAGTTCGAGCTGACGCGGACCGTTCACGCGCCCATCGAGGACGTCTTCGCGCGGCTGGCTGACATCACTCGCTACGACGACTGGATGCCCCGGCAGGGGAGCATCCTGCGTCGCACGGAGGTCACCTCATCCGGCCCGCCTCAGCTCGGCACGACCTACCTCGACACGACGTCCTTCGGTGCCACGCCGGGCGAGATCGTCGAGTTCGAGGCACCCCACACGATCGTCTTCCACTGGTGGGACACGACGAAGGCGGGCAAGACCAAGGCCGAGGGTTGGCCGGGCTACTCGCTCACAGGGACCGGTCCCGACACGACGCTCGTGCTTCACCGGGCGAGACTGCGGACTGCGGGCACCTACCGCCTGGCCACGCCGGTGCTCGCCCGGATCGCGCGGCGGGAGCGTGCCGCCACGCTGCAGGCCCTCGCGACATCGTTCGAGCCTCGCTGACCCGCGCGCGAAACGTCGCTAGTGGCCTGCGAGCCGAGCGACCACCGGGGCAAGGGTTTCGGCGGAGTTGGAGCCGATGACGACGTGGGTGGCGCCGATCTCCTCCCGGCGTCGCTGCAGCTCCTCCACAGCGGCAGCAGGGTCGGCCGGCAGGATCGCCAACGAGTCCGCCGCGCGGAGCTGGGCCGGGTCGACGCCGGGGCCGGTCATGAACGGCGCGGCGGTGTCCCCGACGAACGAGACGTGCAGCGCGACGGGGATCTCACGGATCGCCCGCAGGTCTCTCGCCATCTGGTCCACGTCCTCCCGCCGGTCGTCCGGCGACGAGGGGAACGTGACGATGTCGGCGATCTCGGCGGCGAGGGCGCGTGCCTTGGGACCGCGAACGGCCATCGCCACCGGCGTGTGCACGTTCGGGCCGTCGTACTCCCGCAGCAGGGCAACCACATCTCGGATGCGCTCCACCCGTTGGCCCGGGGTGAGCGTCGGCAGGTCGAGCTCGCGCAGCAGGTCGTCCAGTCCGGGCCGGCCGGTCCCGATGCCGAGGTCGAAGCGGCCATCGGTCAGCTGCGTCAGGGAGTGCGCCTCCCACGCCAGGGTCGAGGCGGGCCGCAGCGGCGACGCGCACACCCAGGTGCCCACCCGAATGTCCGCGAGGCCCGCTGCGACGGCCAACGCCGGGCCGGGTGCTGGCTGCCATCCCGGCACGTCAGGCATCAGCACCGTCGAGTAGCCGAGGTCGGCGATGCGCCGCACCTCGTCGCGCCACGTCGCCGGGCCGTCCCCGACCGGCGTCACCACACCAAACCGAAAAGGCTCCTCGATGAAGGGCATGACTTCACGCTATCCACAGGCTGCGCCCCGTGTGAAGGTCGCAACGACGGCACCCCCCCCCCACGCAAGAAACCCCGAACCGTGAGGTCCGGGGTTTCTTCGATGTCCCGAGGGACAAACGTGCGCAAGGGGGTGTTGAGTCTCAGGACATCCGCAAGGCATGTCTCAAGACATAGGCAAGGCCGTGGCGCTGCGATGGGGTGGTGTCTCGAGCGAAGCTGGTCATCACCGCTATCACTGTCGAAGGCCTGAGTCAGGCGGACGCCGCGCGGCGTTACGACGCCTCGCAGGCGTGGGTGTCCCGCCTGATGGCCCGGTTTCGTGATGAGGGCGAGGCCGCATACGAGCCGCGATCACGTCGGCCGAAGTCCTCACCGACAGCGATCGGTGGCGAGGTCATCGAGGCGATCCTTGCCCAGCGCGACCGGCTCGTCGCAGCCGGTCACGACGCCGGCCCGGAAACGATCCACTGGCACCTCGAACAGTCAGACACCCTGGTGCGAGTGCCCTCACGGGCGACCATCGCCCGCACGTTGACCCGCCAGGGCCGCGTCACGCCGGAGCCGAAGAAGAAACCCAAGAGCGCGTACCTGCGCTTCGAAGCCGCCCAACCCAACGAGTGCTGGCAGTCCGACTTCACCCATTACCGGCTCACCACGGGCACCGACGTCGAGGTCATCACCTGGCTCGATGACCACTCCAGGTACGCCCTGCACATCAGCGCCCACAACCGCATCACCGGCCAGCTCGTCCTGGGCACCTTCCGGGCCGCCATCACTGAACACGGCTGTCCCGCAGGCACCCTGACCGACAACGGCATGGTGTACACCGTGCGCCATGCGGGCCAAGGCCGCCGCGGTGGACGCAACGCGTTCGAAACCGAGCTCGCCACCCTCGGCATCCGCCAAAAGAACGGACGCGGAAACCACCCTCAAACCCAGGGCAAGGTCTGTGAGCATGTTGGTAGGCGCTGCACCGGCCCGGTCTGACCCCGGCCAAGGTATGACCAAGGTGTCCTGCGTTCGATTTGTCGACCGGTGCTGGTGCAGCGCCGTGGCGCGCACCGGCCAGACGGAACTGACCTGATAGGAGCTTGGACTAGAAGCCCCGTCACAGACCTGTCGTCCGTCCGGCCGGTTCGCCGCATCCGTCAGATCAGCCCTAACGGAGGAGCGAAATCCAGCATGACAACCACCACCGCGACTGTCACCGTGATTGGCGGCGTCGACACCCACAAGCACACCCACTACGCAGCAGCCATCGACGACCACGGCAGGTTGCTCGGCCACCACGAGTTCCCGGCAAACGATTCGGGCTACCAGGCGCTCCTGGGCTGGATTCGCCAGCACGGGACCGTGCAGGCAATCGGCGTCGAGAGCACCGGCTCCTTCGGCGCGACGCTGACCAGGGCGCTCACGACCGCTGGTGAACGAGTGGTCGAAGTCAACCGACCCAACCGGGCAGCCAGGCGCATGGATGGCAAATCTGATCGCCTGGACGCCGAGCAGATCGCGCGCGCCGTACTCGGCGAAACGTCGACAGCAACCCCGAAGGCCAAGTCCGGTGCCGTTGAGGTGATCCGCACCTTACGAGTGACCCGCACCAGTGCCGTGAAAGCGCGCACGCAGGCGTTCAACACCCTGTTCGGGGTAATGATCGGTTCCCCGTCACCGTTGCGTGACGAACTGGTGATCCTCAGCAAACGAACCTTAGTCAACCGCTGCCTCGGGCTACGTCCGGAAACTGATGACCTGCAGTCTTTGGCCCACGACCCCAACCGGATGCTGATGGCAGGGGTCAAGACCGCGCTGCGGGATTTGGCCCGCCGCTGGAAGGGCCTCGACGCCGAGATCAAGACTCTGAACAAGCAGATCGAGGCCCTCGTCCAGGCGGCTGCACCGGAACTGCTGGAGCTGCATGGCGTCGGAGTAGAGATCGCCGGCCAGTTCCTCGTCACCGCCGGTGACAACACTGATCGGATCCGCAACGAGGCCGCGTTCGCGAAGCTTTGCGGTGTCGCGCCTCAACCTGCCAGCAGCGGCCGCACCCGCGGGAGACACCGCCTCAGCCGAGGTGGTGACCGGGCCGCCAACAGCGCGCTGTACATCGTCACGCTCGTCCGGATGCGCCACCACCAACCAACTCGTGAATACGTCGAGCGCCGAACCGCCGAGGGCCTGAGCAAACGCGAGATCATCCGGTGCCTCAAGCGTTACATCGCCCGCGAGGTCTTCAACAACCTGCCCACACCCGCCATCGCGGACCCACTCGCGCGCACGGTCGAAACTGCCGCTTGACGAACATAGGAGCATCGAACGCTTCCAACAAACAATGAAGAAGTGGCTCAGCAAACAGCCGACCCAGCCCGCCACGATCGGCGAGCTCCAAACCCTGATCGACCAATTCCGTCGCGAGTACAACCACGACCGGCCCCACCGCTCCCTGAAACGGCGAACCCCAGCAGCCGTCTACATGTCCATGCCGAAAGCGAACCCTCAGCCCGAACCCACAGGCCACACCCACTCCCGAGTGCGCACCGACAAGATCAACAACGGCAAGATCACCCTGCGCCACGGCGGGACGCTCTACTCCATCGGCATCGGCCGCCGCTACGACGGCACCACCGTAAAAGCGCTGGTCAACGGCCTAGACATCCTGATCGTCGACGCCACCACCGGCGAACTCCTCCGCCAGCTCACCCTCGACCCCACCTGCAAATACCAACCCCAAACGCAAGAAACCCCGAACCCGTGAGGGTTCGGGGTCTTGCCGATGTCCTGAGACATCACAACGTGCGCAAGGGGGGATTTGAACCCCCACGCCCTTTCGGACACTGCGACCTGAACGCAGCGCGTCTGCCGTTCCGCCACTTGCGCTTGGAACTGGTCCAGTGTGCCGTAGACACGCGCCTGTCTCCAAATGGGTCCCTCAGGTGAGCAGGGCGACCGCCCGCCCGACGCCGTCCTCACGCCGGATCTCGGCGCCCACGGCCGCCGCCCGCGCGGCGCTCTCACCTCGAGCGAACCCGCGCAGCACCTCCGTCAGCCACTCCGCCGACAGCTGGTGCCGCCGCACCGGTCGCGCCCCGACGCCGAGCTCCCACACCCGTCGCGCCCAGTACGGCTGGTCCCCGATGTGCGCCACGACCGCCTGCGGCACCCCGGCCCGCAACGCCGCCGCCGTCGTCCCGGCCCCACCGTGGTGCACGACGCCCGCCATCCGCTCGAAGAGCCACGCGTGCGGCACGTCCCCGACCACCTGCACCCACTCGTCATCGGTCGACCCCAGACCGGCCGCCCCCGCGTGCAGCACGACCCGAACCCCAGCCTTTCGCGCTGCCTCGGCAACCACCTCGCTCGTCGCCGCGGCTTCACGAGTCGACATCGAACCGAAACCGACATATGCCGGTTTCGAACCTTCCTTCAGGTATGCCGCGAGCGCCGGTTCCGTTGTGTACGTTGCCTTTTCGTCGAGGAACCAATACCCCGTGGCCTCCGAGGTGCCGTGCCAGTCGGAGGGCGGAGGCACGACGAGAGGCGATGCGGCCAGCACTCCGGGGGTCCGCCTGATCGCGTCGAGGAACCCGCGTCGACCCGTCGCCGGAAGTCCGAGCTCAGCCCTCAACCGGTCACCGGGCGGGGCGAAGACCGAGGACATCGTCTGCAAGGTCCCCTGTCCCGCAATGAGATTCGCGATCGACGACCGCGTCGTGAACGCCGGCTGCATCGTCGCCGCACCGGATCGCGTCGGCCGCATCGGGGCGAACTCGGCCACCACGTGCCTTCCACCGCCGACCGACACCAGGGCATCGACAGCGTGGACGGTGAGCACTCCACTCACCCACAGGTCAGCGGAACCGACGAGTGGAACGAGCGCGCCGGCATACCCCTGGGTCGATTGGCGCACGAAGCGGCGCAGGGCGGAGAGCTCGCGGAAGGGGTTGCGGCTCGAGTGCCCGAGCCATTCGACGCCGAGGGGGGAGGCGATGAGTTCGTCGATGCGTACGCCGGCCGGGACGAAGGCGAGTCCGTGGCCGGTGACGAAGCCCTCGAAGTCGTTGCCGGCGCAGATCGTGACGTCGTGCCCGGCGCGGGTCAGCCCCACCCCGAGCGCCACCATCGGCTGGACGTCGCCGCGCGAACCCGCGGCCATGATGTTGACCTTCATCGCTGAGCGGCGCGCCCCATCGAGACGTGCTGCTGGGCCAGCCGGCGCAGAGCGGCGAGGACGGGATCGACGAGCACCGTGCCGAGGATGACCTGGCGGATCGCGCCTTCCGGGTCGGCGGGAACCGTCCGCACGTCGATCTCGGCGACGCCCTCGACGTGGTCGGCGTAGGCGTTCATCCGCTCTTCGTCGAGGCCGAGTCCGACGTCGTCGCAGGCGGCCCACGCGCGGTCGAGGTCGTCGATGAACGGGTCCTCCGGGTCGACGTGCCACCCGCGGGCGGTCACCCAGGCCGACGCCCGACCGAGGTTGTCGACGACGCGGGCCTCCCGTCCACCGACGAGTGAGCGCTGGGCCGTCGAGAGCACCGTGATCCAGTCCTGGCCGGGCGACGTGATGACGTCGAGGACTCGCCCGATCGTCGCGAGCGACAACCCGCCGACCTCGCTGAGAGCGCGGACCAGCCGCACCCGCTCGACATGGGTCTCGTCGTAGTCGGACTGGGTCCGCGACACCGCCCGCCCCGGGTGCAGCAGCCCCTCGCGCAGGTAGTACTTCAGCGTCGCGACCGCCACGCCAGTGGTGTCGGACAACTCGGCCAGCCGCACGGCATACCTCCACGCCTTTGATTCCCGGCTACCGCACCCCAAGTGGGGCAATCACCCCACTTGGGGTGCGGTAGCCGGAGCGATACGGAAACTCCTTGACATTGGATAGTAGACCTCTCCAAACTGGAGAGCGCATCAGGTAGTCCAACTATCCCAACAGGAGCAGGTCATGGCCGACCGCGTCACCCACACGACCCACGCGCATGATGGCGAGATCGTCGTCTTCCACATCGGCATGACGATCCGGAAGTGGCACCGCCCCGACCTCTGGATGCCCGTCTTTGCGGCCATGCCCAAGATGCTCGCCGAGCTGGAGCGCAACAAGGCGGCGGCCGGGCACGGGGACGCGGAGGACCTGGGATTCATGGGCGCCGCAACGCTTTTCGGAGCCCAAGGTCCCTTCATCGTGCAGTGGTGGCGCAACACGGACCTGCTGTACGCCTATGCGAGGCGGGCCGAGAGCAAGCATCTCCCGGCATGGCAGGCCTTCAACGCGGCCGCCCGCAAGCACCCGGGGGCTGTGGGCATCTGGCACGAGACGTATGCCGTCCCGGCCGGTCACATCGAGTCGATCTATGGCAACGGCGCCAAGGTGGGCCTGGGCAAGATCACGGGGACGGTGCTCGTGATGCAGCGCGGTCGGGGCGCCCGTGAACGCCTCGGCGCCACCCTCAGCTGACCACCCCTTGCGTCTGCGCTTGCGGTCGCCAGAGCAGCCACATCCGCAGACGTTGGAGGGATGGGTCAGGCGAGGCGGACGCGAGCGACGTGGAACCAGAAGCGTTCGCGGACGTCCTGCCGACTCGCGTCGTCGATGTCGTAGACCCCGGCCCGGCCCGACAGGTCGAGCAGCAGCGCGCGGTCGAGCTCGCCCGGGATGGTCGGCTTCGCAGCGCGCAGGGCGACGAGGTCGTCGGGAGTGGCCGTGCGGCACCAGGAGTCGAGCACGTTCTTGGCGACGACGTCGATGAGTTCGGGGTTGAACACTCCGTCGGCGTCAACCACGGGCAGGTCGCCGGTGGTCGTCGACCAGGTGGGCGTGGTCTGGGCCGAGGGGAGGACGACCTCGGTGGCCCGCTTGCGACCGAACACTGCCGGGGTCGGGGGAGCGGACGGGGTGGGCGCCGCCGGAGTCGGGGCTGCAGGGGGCGTGGCTCCGGCAGGCTCGGGTTCGGCACACGGTGCTTCGGGCTGGCTTGCGGCAGGCGTGCCGGCGGCGCTCTCGGCGCGCACGTCCGGGGACTCGCCGTCGGGCGCCACCACCTGCTCGCCAACCGGGACGTCGCCCGGCTGGCCCGACTCGGAGACCTGCTCGTGCCCGGCCGCCTCGACCGGGATGAGGCCTTCGGGGATGGCCCGCGACCGCACGCACCGGTCGATGATCTCGGCGTCGATCGGCTGCTCGCCGTCGGCCGCGCGACGAAGGTGCTTGGAGACGGCGTGACCGTGTCCGTTCAACCCGGGAACGCTGAGCAGCACGACCTGGACGCCGGCGCTCTGGGCCTCTTCGACGGCTTCGGTGAGGTCGTCGTCGCCGGAGACGAGGTAGACGACATCCGCGACCCGGGCCCTCCCCTGCAACGCCAGGTCGAGACCAAGGCGCACGTCGACACCCTTCTGCTCACCGGCATACGAGAGACGTCCGAGGCGGAGCTTGATGCGGGGGAGGAGGCCGATCTGGTCCTGGTGGTAGTCGGGCTGACCACCGGAGCGCGCGCCCGAGTCGTACCAGTTGACCCGCAGCAGCGGCAGCCCCGAGTCGGCCTCGACCTGCGCGACGAGGCCCGCGATGAGGCCGGGGTAGTCGACCTCGATGCCGCTGCGCAGCGATGACCCGGTGACGCGCGTCGCCGCCGAAGCGAGGAGGTAGCCGACGTCGACATAGACCGCGCAGTAGGACCTCATGCCCCCACTGTCTCAACCCGAACGCCAATTCCGGACCCGACGCCCAAACCTCCCCACCTTCATGGGGCCAAACGCGCGCCATCCCGCGCCTTTGGCCCCGTGGACCTATCGGGAAAGGGAGTTCACGCCAGCCTCACGAGTCACCACAGCCCCGCCGGATAGCATCGAGCCGGACCGACGACCGACTCACCGCTGACCGCAGCACCGATCGCACGACCAAAGGAGGCGCGCCATGGGCCTGTTCGACCGCATGGAAGGCAAGCTCGAGCGCGCCGTCAACGGTGTCTTCGCCAAGGCGTTCCGCGCCGAGGTCCAGCCCGTCGAGATCGCGAGCGCCATCCGTCGCGCCATGGATGACCGCGCCGCCAGTTCCGGCCGCTCCCGCAGCGTCGTCCCCAACGTCTTCACGATCGAGCTCAGCGAGACCGACTTCGAGCGCCTCACCGACCACGGCCAGGAGCTCGAGAACGAACTCATCGCCGCCGCCGAGGAGCACGCCGACAGCCAGCACTACCAGCCCGGCGGCCCCATCGACATCCTCTTCGACGAGGATGCCGATCTCGAGACGGGTGTCTTCCGCATCCGCCCCAGCACCGCCAAGCGCCCCCGCGCGACGGGAATGACCGGCCAGCACCAGCCCGTCCGCCGGGCCACGGCCTACGACGACGAGGACTACGACGACGCGTATGCCGGCGAGTCACCCGCCGCTGCCGTCGCACCCCCCGTGCCCACCCCCGCCCCAGCGCGCCCAGCCCGTCCGGCCCCGAGCCGACCACGTCACGAACCGGTCGACGACGACCTCGGCGAGACGGCGGCATACCGGCCGGCGAAGCCGCCTGCCAAGAAGAAGCGCACCAACCCGGCCGACCGACCATGGCTCGACGTCGACGGCGAGCGCTACCCGCTCATGGGTGCGATCACGATCCTCGGCCGCGACGACAGCGCCGACATCATCCTCGACGACCCGGGAATCTCCCGTCAGCACAGCGAAATTCGCGTGACGCAGGACGGTCCGCACACTGTCGCGACGATCCGCGACCTGGGTTCCACCAATGGCACGTTCGTGGGTGGCGAGCGTGTCACGTCTGAGCACCTCGAGGACGGTGACCGGATCACTGTCGGGCGCACCTCAGTCACTTATCGTGCCGGTAGAAAATGACAGAAGTGAGCACCTGGGATGAGTGAACTCACCATCACCCTCATGCGCCTCGGGCTCCTCGTCGCGCTCTGGGCCTTCGTCATCGCCGTCGTCGGCGTTCTGCGGGGGGACCTCTACGGCACCCAGGTGACCCCGCGTCGGGCTCCGGGACAGCGCGCGGCCACCCCGCGCCCCGTCCCCCGTGGGGGCAACCCCGCTGCGGTCCCCGCCGAACAGCGCCCCGTCACCCCCCGGCCGACCGGCCGGCGCTTCAACGCCCGCCCCGCCGAGCGCGAGCCCAACCACCTCCGCGTCACGAGCGGCCCACTCGCCGGCACGAGCCTGCCGCTGCGCGAGTCCGGCACCCTCGTCGGCCGCAGCCCCGAGTCGGCGCTCGTGCTCGAGGACGACTTCGCATCCGGTCGGCACGCCCGCATCTACAAGGGCCCCGAAGGCTGGATGGTCGAGGACCTCGGCTCCACCAACGGCACGTTCATCGGCCAACTGCGGCTCACCACACCGACGCCCGTGACGGCCGGTAGCGAAATCAGGTTCGGCACGACCGTCGTCGAGCTGCGGAGGTAGCGCATGGCGATCGCCTTCCACTTCGCCGCCCGCTCCGATGTCGGGATGGTGCGAACCAACAACGAGGACAGCGGGTATGCCGGCCCGCACCTTCTCGCGATGGCCGACGGCATGGGTGGTCACGCCGGTGGCGACGTCGCCTCGTCCGCGATCCTCGGCGCGCTCGTCGGGCTCGACGGTGAGTCGTTCTCGGGCGTCGACGCGACCCGGACCCTGCTGCGCCGGATCACCGCCGCCAACACCGAGCTCGGCCAGCTCGCCCACGACGACCCCGACCTCGACGGCATGGGCACCACGCTCATCGCCATCCTGCGTGCCCGCGACAAGCTCGTCCTCGCGCACATCGGCGACTCCCGTGCCTACGTCGTCCGCGGTGGCGAGGTCAGCCAGATCACCAAGGACCACAGCTTCGTCCAGTCCCTCGTCGACGAGGGCCGCCTCACTCCCGAGGAGGCATCAACCCACCCGCAGCGTTCCCTCGTGACCCGCGTCCTCACCGGCGCCGAGGGTGAGGAGCCCGACGTCGTCGTGCGTCAGGCGATCGTCGGCGACCGCTACCTCATCTGCTCAGACGGCCTGTCCGACTACGTCGCCCGCGACACGATCGACGAGATCCTCACGACCGAGCGCAAGCCCGGCGACTGCGCCGAACGCCTCGTCCAGCTCGCCCTGCGTGCTGGGGCGCCGGACAACGTCACCGTCGTCATCGGGGACGTCGTCGACATGACCCAGTTCGTGCCCAGCGACTCGCCCCAGATCGTCGGGGCCGCGGCCGCGATCCGCCGCCACACCCGCCCGATCCCCGTCACACCCGCCGCCAAGGCGGCCGCCCTGTCCCACGAGGCGAGCGGTGGCTCGGCCGACGACGACATCGAGCTCGCCGACGAAGGCTCGCGCAGTCGCACGACCACGATCCTGCGCACGCTCGGCGTCGCCCTCGTCGCCGCGATCCTGCTCGTGGGTGGCGGGTATGCCGCCTACTCGTGGTCGCAGGCCCAGTTCTACGTCGGCGTCAACGACGGCCGCGTCGCGGTCTTCAAGGGCGTCGACCAGACCCTCGGCCCGCTGGACCTGTCGCAGGCCGAGACCACGAGCGGCATCGACGTCGACGACCTCCCCGACTTCTATCGCGGGCAGCTCGACCGTGGCATCACGATGGAGACGCGCTCCGACGCCGCCGCCCTCGTCCGCAACCTCGAGGTGCAGGCCCAGGCGTGCCGCTACGCGAAGTCCCTCGGCCGCTCGTGCGCGACGGTGCCCTCCACCTGGACGACGCCGACTCCCACGCCCACCCCGAGCGGTTCTCCCACCGTCAGCCCCACGGGTCCGCTTCCCACCGGCACCCCCGGCGTCACTCCCAGCGGTTCCCCGTCACCGACCATCAGTCCCAACGCATGACGACGGTTTCCTCACTCGCCTCCCGCAAGGGCCGCAACGTCGAGCTCGCGCTCCTCGTCTTCGCGGTCGGCATCGTCGTGCTCGCCTACGTCAACGTCGGCATCGCGGTCGAGGGTGCGATCCCGCCGAGCCTCGTCGCCGTGGGTTCCGGCTTCGCCATCATCACGGCCGTCTTCCACCTCGTGATGCGCTGGCGCGCACCGTATGCCGACCCGCTGATCCTCCCGATCGCCACGCTGCTCAACGGTCTCGGGCTCGTCATGATCAACCGCCTCGACCTGGCTCATGGCAAGGACCTCGCCGAGGGGCTGGCCCTGCGCCAGCTCATGTGGAGCGCGCTCGGCGCCGGCCTCGCGATCGCGGCGCTCATCATCCTGCGCGACCACCGCATCCTGCGCCGCTACACCTACCTTGCGGGGGCGCTCGGTTTCGGGCTGCTCCTCCTGCCCCTCGTGCCGGGCCTCGGGATCGAGAACTACGGCTCCCGCATCTGGATCAGGCTCGGCCCCTTCTCGTTCCAGCCCGGTGAGATCGCCAAGCTCGTCCTCGCGATCTTCTTCGCCGGCTACCTCGTGCAGACCCGCGACGCCCTCTCGGTCGCCGGTCGCCGCATCCTCGGCCTCACCCTGCCCCGGGCCCGCGACCTCGGCCCCATCCTCGTGGCCTGGATGCTGTCCGTCGGCGTGCTCGTCCTCGAGAAGGACCTCGGGTCCTCACTGCTGTTCTTCGGCCTCTTCGTCGCCATGCTCTACGTCGCGACCGAACGCACCTCGTGGGTCGCCATCGGCATGCTGCTCTTCTGCGTGGGCTGCTACGTCGCCAACATGCTGTTCGACCACGTGCAGCGACGCGTCATCCTCTGGCTCGACACGTTCAGCACCGAGGCCCTCAACATCTCGGACCAGCTGGCCAAGGGCGTCATGGGCATGGCGTCCGGCGGCATGTTCGGCACCGGACTCGGCCGCGGACGCCCCGACCTCACCTACTTCGCCGAGAGCGACTTCATCATCCCGAGCTTCGGTGAGGAGATCGGCCTCGTCGGGCTCTTCGCCCTCCTGATCCTCTACGTGCTGCTCATCGAGCGCGGCCTGCGCACCGCGATCGGCGCCCGCGACGGGTTCGGCAAGCTACTCGCCTCAGGCCTCGCGTTCTCCCTCGCGCTGCAGTGCTTCGTCGTCGTCGGTGGCGTCACGCGCGTCATCCCGCTCACCGGCCTGACGATGCCGTTCCTCTCCCAGGGCGGCTCCTCCCTCCTTGCCAACTGGACGCTCGTGGCGATCCTGCTCCGCATCAGTGACCACGCGCGTCGACCTGTCCCCGACCCAGAGGCTCCCCGTCCTGCTTCCCAAGACCAGACCCAGGTGGTGAAGGTGCGATGAACTCACCGATCCGCCGCCTCTCCTTCGTCGTCGCCTTCCTCTTCGCCACGCTGTTGGTGTCGACGACGCTCATCCAGTTCGTCTACGCCAAGGACCTCAACGCCCGCCCGGACAACCGGCGCACCCTGCTCAGCAGCTACGCCCGTGAGCGCGGCCAGATCCTCGTCGGCGACACCGCCATCGCGAAGTCGGTCCCGGCCAGCGACGAATACAAGTGGCTGCGCACCTACCCCGGCGGCGCGGCATACGCACACATCACCGGCTACTACTCGTTCTATGGCGCGGGCGGCGGCCTCGAGCAGGCCGAGAACGGTCTGCTCTCCGGCAGCAGCGACAAGCTCGCCTTCCGCCGTGTCTCCGACTTCTTCACCGGCCGCAAGACCAGCGGTGCCAGCCTCGAGCTGACCATCGACGCCAACGTGCAGGCGGCCGCGATCAAGGCCCTCGACGGTCGCAAGGGAGCAGCGGTCGCGGTCAACCCGTCGACCGGCGAGATCCTCGCCATGGTGAGCAACCCCGGCTACAACCCGGCCGACCTGTCGACCCACAACCTCACCAAGCTCAACGCGTCCTACAAGGCTCTCAACACCGACAAGGACAAGCCGCTCGCCAACCGCGCCATCGCCGGCGACCTCTACCCGCCGGGCTCGACGTTCAAGATCGTCACGGCCGCCGCGGCACTGTCGAGCGGGAAGTTCCAGCCCGACACCGAGCTGCCCGGCCCGGCCGTGCTCGACCTGCCCCAGACGACCGTCGGCCTGCCCAACATCGGCAAGAAGTCGTGCGGCGCCGACGACAAGACGACGTTCCTGCACGCGATGGAGATCTCCTGCAACAGCGCGTTCGGCTACCTCGGCCTCCAGCTCGGTGCCGACGCCCTGCGTGACCAGGCGGCGAAATTCGGTGTGGGAGACCAGCTTTCGATCCCGATGAGGGTCACCCCGAGCAGCGTTCCCGCCGAGCTCAACCAACCGCAGCTTGCGCAGTCGGCGGTCGGTCAGTACGACGTGCGCGTCACGCCGCTCCAGGTCGCGATGCTCAGCGCAGCCGTCGCCAACCACGGTGTCGTCATGAAGCCCTACCTCGTGAAGTCGGTCCTCTCGAGCGACCTCAGCGTCATCGAGCGCGCCGAGCCCGCGCAGCTCTCCGAGGCCGTGACCCCCGAGGTCGCCGCGCAGCTCACCGAGATGATGGAAGCCGTCGTCGAGAACGGCAGTGGCAAGCCCGCTCAGATCGACGGGGTGCGCGTCGCCGGCAAGACCGGCACCGCCGAGACCGACGGGAAGGCCCGGGCCCACGCCTGGTTCACCGGGTTCGCACCCGCCAATGACCCGCAGATCGCTGTCGCCGTCGTCGTCGAGAACGGCGGAGACCCCGACAGTGAAGCCCGTGGTGGTGGCGCCGTGGCCGGCCCCGTCGCCAAGGCCATGCTCGAAGCAGGACTGAAGAAGTGAGGAAGCAATGAGCGAGGATCCCCTGCTGCTCGGGGGCCGCTACGAAGTGGGGGAACTCATCGGCCGTGGTGGCATGGCCGAGGTGCATCTCGGCCACGACACCCGTCTGGGACGTCAGGTCGCGATCAAGATGTTGCGCAGCGATCTGGCGCGCGACCAGTCCTTCATCAAGCGGTTCCGGCGCGAGGCTCAGTCCTCGGCCGGGCTCAACCACGCCTCCATCGTGGCCGTCTACGACTCGGGTGAGGACCACTCCATCGAGTCCGGCGGCGCCAAGGTTGCCGTGCCCTACATGGTCATGGAGTACGTCCAGGGGCGCACGCTGCGCGAGATCCTCACCGAGCGCGACCGGCTCCCCACCGAAGAAGCCTCGCGCGTCACCGAGGGTGTCCTGGACGCCCTCGCCTACAGCCACCGCATGGGCATCGTCCACCGCGACATCAAGCCGGCCAACGTCATGATCGCCAAGGACGGCACTGTCAAGGTCATGGACTTCGGCATCGCCCGGGCCATCGCCGACACCGCCGCCACGATGACGCAGACGCAGGCCGTCATCGGCACCGCGCAGTACCTCTCACCCGAGCAGGCGCAGGGGCAGAGTGTCGACGCGCGCTCCGACCTCTACTCCGCCGGCTGCATGCTCTACGAGCTCCTCGTCGGCCGCCCGCCGTTCGTCGGCGACAGCCCCGTCTCCGTCGCCTATCAGCACGTCGGCGAGCAGCCGGTCGCGCCGTCGGTGCGCGAGGAGAGCATCAGCGAGGAGCTCGACGCAGTCGTCCTCCACTCCCTCGCCAAGGACCGCGAGAAGCGCTACCAGGACGCCGGAGCCTTCCGCAACGACCTCCAGGCCGCCCGCCTCGGCCGCCCGATCAGCGCGGCTGCGATGGCATCGCTCGCGGCCCTCGCCGCCGGTCCCGCTGCGATCAGCACCTCAGAACCCACCGAGGTGTATGCCGCCACCACCCGTCCCAAGGACGGCTCACCCGGGCCTTCGCCCGGGTCGACGACCTCGACGTTCCCCGCCGCGGTGGACCCGGCGGAGCGGGGTCGGCGCCGTGGCGCGACCTACGTCATGCTCACGGTCGGCATCATCGCTGTGCTGGCCCTGCTCGGCTTCGGGGGGCAGCAGTACCTCCAGATGCGCGCAGAGGCCAGCAAGGTCGCCGTGCCTGCCCTCGAGGGCAAGCCTCGGGCCACCGCCCTCAAGCTGCTCAGCGACGCCAAGCTCGGCTTCACCGAGACCACGGCCAAGAGCGACACGGTGCCGGAGGACTCGGTCATCAGCCAGACCCCCTCCGTTGGCACACGCGTCGACCCGGACCTCACGAAGGTCAAGATCGTCATCTCGACCGGTCCCAATGCCGTGACCGTCCCCGATCTCAGGGGCATGACCGTGGCCGAGGCGACCGACGCCCTGAAGACGGCCAAGCTCGCACTGGGGACGACCACCAAGGTCGACACCGACGACCAGCCCAAGGACAAGATCGTGTCCAGCGATCCGGCGGTCGGGGTCTCGCGCCCGCCCGGGTCCATCGTCAACATCAGTGTTGCCACGGGCCTGGTCGTCGTGCCTGATGTGACGGGCAAGACCCAGGACGAAGCCTCCGTACTCCTGTCCTCGATGGGGCTCACCCCGAAGACGGAGTACCGGCAGACCTCGCGGGCCAAGGTCGGCACGGTCGTCGACCAGGACCCCGCCAAGGACGAGAAGGTCGCCGTCGGCTCGGTCGTGACGATCTACGTCGCCCAGAAGGCGCCGCCGCCCCCGGTCACCACCACGCCAAGCCCGTCGACCTCACCCTCTCCATCGGTGACCCCCAGCCCGAGCCCGAGCCCGTCGGTCTCGATCAGCCTCCCCGGCTGAGGCTGACCCACTCCGACTTCGTGCCCCGCACGGACACAACGCGGCCCGACTTCGTGCCCCACACGGACACAACGCGACCCGACTTCGTGCCCCACACGGACACAACGCGGCCCGACTTCGTGCCCCGCACGGACACGCCCCCCGGCCGAAGGCCCATCGCTTGTCCGTGCGGGGCACGAAGTCGATTCAGCCGGTGACTTTGGCGGCGACGTCGGCGCCGTCGTGCACCAGCGGGCTCAGCCCGTGGGAACGCTCGACCGCGCCCGCGTCGCCGCACACCTCGAGCCAGTTGGCGAGGAGCCGGTGACCACCCTGTGTCAGGACGGACTCGGGGTGGAACTGCACCCCGTGCAGGGGCAGGTCGCGGTGCTGGACAGCCATGATGATGCCGCTCTCGGTGTGACCGGTGCCGATGAGCGAGTCAGGCAGGGACGGCGGGTCGATCGTCAGCGAGTGATAGCGCGTCGCCGTGAACGGCGTCGGCAATCCGGCCAGCACACCCTCGCCCGAGTGGTGCACCAGAGAGGTCTTGCCGTGGAGCAGTTCGGGTGCGCGACCGACCACGCCGCCGGCCACGACACCGAGGGCCTGGTGCCCGAGGCACACGCCGAGCATGGGCTGCGACCGCTCGCCACACGCCTCGATCATCGCCATCGAGACACCGGCCTCCTCGGGCGTGCCCGGCCCGGGTGAGACGAGCACCCCGTCGAAGTCGGCGCCGTCAGCAGGGGCGATCGCGTCGTTGCGAACGACGGTGCACTCCGCGCCGAGCTGCTCGAGGTAGCCCACGATCGTGAACACGAACGAGTCGTAGTTGTCGATCACGAGGATCCGACTGGTCGGGGCAGCTGGGGACATCGGGGCAGTCGGGGCATCAGGTGCGTTGGTGGCGTTCATCACAGGACCTCACGGTGCGAAGACAGCTGGGGCAGAAGGGCACTGGCACCAGTGTCAGTACCAACGGTGGTCTCGTCGTAGGGCAGCCAAGATGCGACCAGTGGGAAGACCCACTCGAAGCACACCACGACGACGCCCGCGAACAAAGCCACGAGCAGCAGGGCCTTGAGCGCGACGGGACCGGGAAGCACACGCCAGAGGGCGGCATACATCAGCTTGCTCCGTTCGCCGGTGCAGCCGGCACCGAGACGGCGAGCGAGGGCGCGCCCTGGGCGCGGGTGCGGGACTCGACGAGTTCGGCGTGCACGACCCAGCGCTGCTTGGCGCTGAACTTCGGGTGGCAGGACGTGAAGGTCAGTAGGCGCTTGGTCGGCTTGGCGCTGCGATCGCCGGGGACGGGGGCGATGACCTCGGACTGCCAGGGGCGGACGATCTCGTGGCTCGACACGGCATACACGGTCCATCCGGCGGCGGTCTCGACGATGATCCGGTCGCCATTCTTCAGGCGGTCGATCTCGCTGAGTGGCTTGCCGTAGGTCGTGCGGTGCCCGGCGATGGCGAAGTTGCCGACCTCACCGGGACCGGCTGTCCCCGTGTAGTGCCCGAGGCCTTCCGCCAGCTGCTTGGCACTGGTGCCCTCGACCAACGGACGCGCGTAGTCGGCGCCAAAACGCGGCACCCGCACGATCGCGAACGCCCCGTCCGGGACCTTCGCCGCACCCGAACCGGCTGCGGCACCGGGCGCCGGAGCCGCTGCGAACTCTCGCGACAGGGTCGACACCGTGGCGGCGTGGACCTTGTCGGACTGGACATCGGTCCACCACACCTGCCACACGACGAAGAGCAGGACCAGGACCCCGAGCGTCATGACCAGCTCGCCGACAACCCCCAGGACCCCGCCCCCACGTCGTTCCTGGCGGTGCCGGTGACGTGGTCCGCTCACTTCGTCACCGTGGCGTGCTCGGGCGTGATCGAGCCCGCGTATGCCGGGAACTCCTGTCGTTCGTGCGTCGTCACCTCGTAGCCCAGGCCGACCGCCTTGACGTACTCCTGGTAGATCTGGATCTCGGGCGACTGGTTCAGGATGTCGCGCAACCTGGCCGGGTCGCCGATGGCGCGGATGCGGTAGGGCGGCGAATAGACGCGGCCCTGGAGGATGAGGGTGTTGCCGACACAGCGGACGGCACTCGTCGCGATGATCCGCTGGTCCTGGATCATCATCGCCTCGGCACCGCCGGCCCAGAACGCGTTGACGACGGCCTGGACGTCCTGCTGGTGGACGACGACGGAGTCGACGCCGAGGTTCTCGGGGATCCGGTCGGTGGGCAGCTTGGAGTCGTCGAGCTGGACCTCGACGACCGGACCCTGCACGGCGGTGCGACCGGCGCTGACGCCGAGGGCATCGGCCTTGCGCTCGAGTCCTTCGACGGCCGCGTTGCCCGGGGCCCCGTCGTGGGTGAGCTGGTCGACCTCGTTCGTGAGCTTCTGCAGGTCCCCGGTCATCCGCGCGTTGTCCTGCGTCTTCTCGCGGATGATGTCGGGCAGTCCGGCAGCGTCGGAGCGCAGGCTGCGGCCCTGTGCGGCGGTCCCGCTCGTGGCAAAGAGGATGCCCGCGATGACGGCCACGATCGGCACGAGCACCGACCATGGGCCGGGTCGTGTCGTGAGGAACGCCTTGCCTCGCACCACGGGTCCACACCTCTTCCTGTTCAGGCTCTACGCTAGGCCACGACACCACACGCCAAGGAGACAGTCCGTGCCAGAGTCCAAGGGCCGCTCAAAGCCCGCATACACGCCGCCCCGCACGGCGCAGAGCCGCGTCACCAAGCCCAACCCGCGCTGGTTCGTGCCGCTCATGCTCGCGCTGATGGTCATCGGGCTCCTGTGGGTCGTGACCTATTACATCTCCGGCTCCAACGAGTTCCCTGTTCCCTCGCTCCACCGCTGGAACCTCGGCGTCGGATTCGGGTTCATGATGGCTGGCTTCCTCATGACGACGCGCTGGCGCTGACGCCGCGCCTCACCCACGCTGAACGGCCCCTGACCTTCGTGGTCAGGGGCCGTTTCGCTGTGTTCACTGCCTCGATCGGGGTATGCCGTGTGGACAAGTGTGTGGATATCCAAGAGTTGTCCACAGGGGTTGTCCCCAATGTGGATGAATGACATCGATGTAATCCACAGGCCCTGAGCGGACTTCGTGCCCCGCACGGACACGCAAAAGGAGGCCTTCGGCCGAGGGGGCGTGTCCGTGCGGGGCACGACGTCGAAGGGGCGGGCGGTCAGATGGGGGAGGTGGTGACCGCGTACTTGGCCACCGCGAGCACGACGAGCAGCACCGTGATGCCGGCGAGAGCGATCCAGTGGATGGCGAAGCTCGCCCGCTGCGTGCCCCCGACCTCGGGACGCTTTCCCAGGTAGGCGAAGACCGCAGCGCACGCGATGCCGACGAGGAACCCGCCGAGATGGGCCTGCCAGGCGATGCCGGGGACGACGAACCCGATGACGGCATTGATGGCGATCGTCGCGTACATCGTGGCGGCAGACCGGCCGAGCCGGCGCTGCAGGATGAGGAACGCACCGAAGAGCCCGAACACAGCACCCGACGCCCCGACCGCCGCGGTCTCCCACGGGCCGTAGTCGCGGTTGTTGAGCTGCGCGATCGAGTGGGGGAACGCGAGGAGCAGGTAGACGACCGACCCACCGAACGCGCTGATCAGATAGAGCGCCGCGAACCTGGCCCGACCGAGCATCGGCTCGAGGTACTGGCCCATCATCCACAGCGCCCACATGTTGAAGCCGATGTGGAGGAAGTTGTTCGGGGCGTGCGCGAACGCCGACGTGAGGAACCGCCACGGCTGCGTGTCACCCAGGTAGGGCGCGAACGCCACGTCGTCGGTCAGGCTCGGTATCGCCATCTGCCCGACGAACACGGCCACGCAGATCCCGATGATCGTCAGCGTGACGAGCGGACGTCCACCGATCGCAGCAACGTCTCCACCGAAGATCGTGCGGCCCTGCCGGATCGTCTTCGCACCCTCACGGACACAGTCGACGCACTGCACCCCGACCGCGGCCGGGCGCTGGCACTCGGGGCAGACCGGTCGTCCGCACCGTTGACAGCGGACGTAGGAGACGCGGTCGGTGTGGCGCGGGCAGACCGGCACCTCGTCCGGGGCATTGGACTGTGGGTATGCCGTGGGCTCGCTCACCGTCCCGAGTCTAGTTGTACTGACCCGACAGGTTGGTTAAGCGGGTGATGGGTGGCTTGTTCCCGCAGGCGGTGTGGGGTCGGTGGTGGTTGTACTCGTGGAGCCATGCTGGCAGAGCTTGGCGTCGTTCGGTTTCTGAGGTGTAGCAGCGGGCGTATCCCCACCCGTCGGCCATGGTGCGGTGGAAGCGTTCGATCTTGCCGTTGGTCTGCGGACGGCGGGGTCGGGTGCGGGAGTGCTTGATCCCGAGCTCGGCGCACACGTCGCGCCACAGGTGCGAGATGTAGGCGGATCCGTTGTCGGACAGGACTCTGCGTGTGGTGATGCCACGGACAGCGAACCAGGCGACGGCGCGGCGTAGGACACCAGTGGCGGTCACGGCGGTTTCGTTGTCGTGGACCTCGGCGTAGGCCACACGAGAGTGGTCATCGATGACGGTGTGCACGAACGCGTGGCCCATCTTCGGCTGGTAATGCTTGTTCCTCGGTTTGCCCGGGGTGCCTGCCCGGTTCTTCCCGCCTTGGGCTCGGCCCACGAAGCGCCACCCGCCACCGTCGGGGATGTTTCCGAACTTCTTGACGTCCACGTGCAGCATGTCCCCGGGGCGCTCGTGCTCGTAACGGCGCACCGGCTCCCCGGTGGCACGGTCGACGTGCGCCAACCGGTTGAGGTGGCACCTGGTGAGCACCCGGTGCACTGTGGAGGGTGCAACCCCCACGTGTGCGGCGAGCTGGACCGGGCCCAACCGTTTGCGCAGCCGCAACGACACGATCCGCTTCGTCGTCGAGGGAGACGTCTTGGCGGGCATCGCGTGTGGACGGCTCGAGCGGTCGCTCATCGGTTCACCAGCGGCGTACCGATCGGCCCATCGCTTCACCGTCGGCCAGGAACATTGGAATCGTGCCGCGACCTCGCTGATCGGGACTCGCTGATCGACGACGAGCTGAGCGACCTTGAGCCGGTGACGAACCGTCAGAGCGGCGTTAGCGTGGGACATGAGGGCCTCCTGTGTGTGGCAGTGGTGACTTGGCAGTTCCACTCCACCGCGGGAGGCCCTTCCCGCGCCACTGATCAGATCAGCGGATCGCAATCACTCAACCAACCTGTCGGGTCAGTACATCTAGTGGCGCACTCTGGACCTTCCCTGAACGCGGCACCGGCTCGCGACGAACCACCGCCCCCGAAAACGACTTCGTGCCCCGCACGGACACGATCCGTCGGCCGAAGGCCTCCGTCGTTGTGTCCGTGCGGGGCACGAAGTCGAACTCCCGCGTGGGGGCGCAGGCGTGCTCAGGCCTCGATGTCGAAGCTCTCGATGACGACGTCTTCGCGGGGCTTGTCCTGGCCACCGGTCTGGACGGCCGCGATCTTGTCGACGACGTCGCGGCTCTCCTGGTCGGCGACCTCACCGAAGATGGTGTGCTTGCCGTTGAGGTGAGGCGTCTTCGTCACGGTGATGAAGAACTGCGAGCCGTTGGTGCCCTTGCCCATCTGCTTGCCGGCGTTGGCCATGGCGAGGAGGTAGGGGCGGTCGAACTGGAGCTCGGGGTGGATCTCGTCGTCGAACGCGAAGCCGGGGCCACCGAAGCCCTGACCGAGCGGGTCGCCGCCCTGGATCATGAAGCCCGGGATGATGCGGTGGAAGATCAGACCGTCATAGAAGCGGTCGGGGTTGGTGCGACCCGCGTCGTCCTTGTACTCGAGGTCGCCGGTGGCGAGACCCGTGATGGTCTTGACCGTCTTGGGAGCCTGGTCCGCGAAGAGGTTCAGGTTGATGGTGCCGTGGTTGGTCTTGAGAGATGCCTTCATGCCTCCACTCTAGGGCCGCTCGACAGGTGAGCAAATGCGCAGGTGAGAGGGTCGCGGAGGCGGGCGGGCGGCATACCCACGATGTGGTCTTCGGGGGCACCCCAACTGTCATGACCAGCGGAAACAGTGTTTGATGGAAGCAATCGTTCATTCGTTCATCGATAGGAGAACGCTGTGTTCCGCACCAAGAGCAAGACCGAGCAGGCGCGCGAAGCCGTTGCCGCTCGCGTCGAAACCGCCGCCTCCACCGCATCCGACGCCACGTCGGCGGCACAGTCCACCGCCGCAGACTTCACGTCGCGCGTTGCCGACTTCAAGGACAAGGCCGGCCCCCGCGTCGCCGACCTCCGCGACAAGGCTGCACCGCACGTCGAGAGCGCTCGCGACACGGCTCGTGCCTACGCCGACCAGGCCGCCCCGCGCGTCCAGGAAGCCGCTGACCACCTCGCGCCGAAGGTCCAGGACGCCAAGGACACCTTCATCGACGACATCGTCCCCAAGCTGGCGTCCGCCCTCGCGACCGTCGTCGCCGGTGCCGCCGCAGCCAAGGGCGCTGCGTCCGAGGCCGCCGACCGTGCGCCCGACGCGTACCACGTGCTCAAGGGCGATGCCGTCGCCAAGCAGAGCAAGCGTGGCGGCAAGGGCTTCCTCGTCCTCGGCCTCCTCGCAGCGGGTGCCGCGGCCCTCGCCTGGAAGAAGTCGACGCAGAAGAAGGACCCGTGGGCTACTGCGGGCGCCTACACGCCGCCGGCCGGTGGCCGTGCCTCGACCGTTGGCGGTCACGGCGCGACCAACGGTGCGTCGGTCAGCGACAAGGTGACCGACCTCGCCGCCGCCGCCAAGGACAAGGCTGCTGCTGCGGGTTCGGCCGTCAAGGAGAAGGCCGCCGAGGCCAAGGACGCCGCGTCCGACAAGGCCGCCGAGGTCAAGGACAAGGCGACCGACGCCAAGGACAAGGCCGCTGACAAGGTCGACGAGCTGACCGACGAAGCGAAGGCCTCGGAGTTCGGTGGCGAGCCCACGACCGAGTCCGTCGAGGGCGACGCCTGGTCCAGTGCCGGCGAATGGGCCGAGGGCTCCGCTCCCGCCACGTCGGGCACGTCCGAGGGCGCTGACCTCTCGACCCCCCACATCGACCAGGGCCACGACAAGGCCTGACCCTTCGGGTCCACGAACGCGAGGCGGTATGCCGGGCACTCACCCGGCATACCGCCTCGCGTTTGGTTTGTGAACAGCCGCCGATAGGTTGAGCGCCATGTCATCGCCGACCTCGCCCGTCCCTGCGCCCCTCGTCGACACGGGACTGCGGACCGAGCCCGACCGGGCCTGGGTGCGCGACGCCATCCGCAAGCTGCGAGCCGACGCGACGCGCACCTCCGACACCCACCTCATCAAGGTGCACCTGCCCGGTTGTGGGCGCGTCGACCTCTATCTCAAGGACGAGTCGACGCACCCGACCGGTTCGCTCAAGCACCGGTTGGCGCGCTCGCTGTTCCTCTACGGCCTGTGCAACGGGCTCATCGGGCCGAGCACCACGGTCGTCGAGGCGTCGTCGGGATCAACGGCCGTGAGCGAGGCGCACTTCGCACGCATGCTCGGGGTGCCGTTCGTCGCGGTGATGGCGTCGTCGACGTCGCCCGCCAAGATCAAGCTCATCGAGCGCGAGGGCGGCACGTGCCACCTCGTCGATGACCCCACGACGGTCTATGACGAGGCGCGGCGGTTGGCCGATGCCGCGGGCGGCATCTATCTCGACCAGTTCAGCAACGCCGAGCGGGCGACCGACTGGCGCGGCAACAACAACATCGCCGAGTCGATCTTCGAGCAGATGGCGATGGAGGAGCACCCGGTCCCGAGCTGGATCGTCGTCGGCGCGGGGACCGGCGGGACGTCAGCGACGATCGGCCGGTTCGTGCGCTACCAGGCGCTCGACACCCAGGTGTGCGTCGTCGACCCGGAGCGTTCCGCGTTCCTGCCCGCGTGGCAGCGCGATGGCGAAGCGCGGCTGGAGCCGTCGCGCATCGAGGGCATCGGGCGGGCGCGGCTGGAGCCGTCGTTCCTGCCGCTCGTCGTCGACCGGATGCTCGGCGTGCCCGACGCCGCATCGATCGCGGCGACGCGATTCCTGCGCGAGCGGACCGGCATACACGCTGGTCCCTCGACCGGCACCAACATCTACGGCGCCCTCAAGCTGGCGGCTGAGATGCAGTCCGCGGGGCAGCGCGGGTCGATCGTGTCGCTGGTGTGCGACCGCGGCGATCGCTACGAGGACACCTACAACAACGATGCCTGGGTCACCGAGAAGGGTCACGACCTCGAGGCGTATGCCGCGGTGCTCGCCGCCGCGTGGGACGACGGCACCTGGATCGGCTGAGTTCCTGGTCGAGCTGCGTGTGGCGCTGGGGTCAGGCCTTGGCGAGGACGACGGCGACGGCCTTGTTGAGCATGACGAGACCCTCACGGGTCACCATCGTCGCGCCACCCTTGGCCGTCGTGCGATTGTCACAGGCGGGGGTCCACTTGAGGCCGGACTTCGACGTGATGAGGGCAGCCGTCTCGGGCATGGTGCCGGCCTTGACGCCACAGGCCTTGGCCGCAGCGGCGAAGACCTCGCCGGGCAGGGTGCTGTCGGCGCCGACCTTCGCGGTCGGGATGGCGAGCTGACGGCACAGGCGATCGAGCTGAGCCTGCATGCCGTTGCCGAAGACATTGCGTCCTGCGGTGGGTGACAGAGCACGATCGTCGTCACCTCGGCACGATGCACACCACTCGGGGTTCAAACCGTGCCTGCAGTCTTCGCTCATGTTCGCAACCTATCCGCTCTGGCAACCCCCTCAGACCACACCGAGGCCGCCTGAGCACGGCTCAGGCGTGCAGCCAATGAACTTGGAGCCATAACGTCACCGGGCGTGGGCCGCTACGATTTCCGGCGGGGGGTCACGTTCATGCGGATTGACGACTCCAAACCGGTTCAGCCACGTCCTAGGAGTTGTCCATGAGCATGTCTGTTGATACATCCAAGCGGCGTATGCCGCGGCTCGAGCGGGTGCGGCGGCTGGCCGTCCTGCTGCTCACCGCGATTTTCGGCCTCACCTTCGCGGTGGCCGCGGCCACGCCCGCGCAGGCGGCCTCCGGCTACACCATCACCGGAGTCGTCACGGGCCTCGACGCCGCGGGCAACCCGGTCCCGATCGCTGACGCGTACCTGTATGCCGAGCCGGTCGACTGGGCGGACAACCGCAACATCTACGGCGAGGCCGACGCCACGGGTCGCTTCACGATCGATGTCGGTGAGCCGGGCGAGTACACGTTGTGGGCGAACTGCCAGACGACGGCCTGCAGCGACGTCTACGGGGACCAGTACTACGACCAGGCCAACGGTCACGGCGACGCCAAGACCATCGTCGTGAGCACGACGACCCCCGTGACGGCCAACATGCGCATGCCGCGCTGGGCCACCGTCAAGGGCAAGGTCACCGACACCGCCGGTGTGGCCATCCCCGGGATCACCATCGAGAGTGCACCCTCTGCTGGCGGCTCGGTCATCAGCACCACGAGCGACGCCTCCGGCAACTACACCCTGTCCAAGGTCATGCCGGGCAAGGTGAACATCACCGCTCGCGAGGGGTGGGACCAGCACACGTGGACCGCTGAGTACTGGAACGGCACCGCCCAGAGCACCCCGACCTATCCCTCCCCTGCACCGATTCTCCCGGCGGGTCCGACGGTCACGACGGCGAACTTCCAGCTGGCCCAGACGTCCGGCTTCTACGGGCGGGCCGTGGACACTGCGGGCGCCCCCATCCAGGGCGTGGGCTGGACCGTCTACACCTACAACGCGACCACCGGTAAGTGGGACACCCCGCAGTACGGACCCCTCATCACCGACGAGAACGGTCAGTTCTTCTGGAAGACCGTGGCCGGAGGCCGCTACAAGGTCTGCTTCTCCGACTCGTACTACGGTCCCGAGGCGCCCGACCGCGACGTCCGCTACGGCTCACGCTGCTGGGACAACGCCGCGGACAGTGACTCGGCGACGATCTTCACCCAGCCGACGACGCCCCTGCAGCGCACCCTGAGCGTCACCCTGCCCACCCTCGGCAAGTCGCTCACCGCGAGCGAGCCCTGGGTCGATGGTGCCTCGAAGGTCGGCTCACCACTGAAGGTCTACCCCGGTGCCTGGGGACCCACGGGGGTCCAGCTGACCTACCAGTGGGGTTGGTACGACGAGGCCAACGACTGGGCCTTCGTGCCGATCGCCGGCGCGACGGCAACGACGTTCACGCCGACGGCAGACCTCCAGGGCAAGTACCTCGCCATCCGCGTCACCGGGACGCTCGCTGGCTACGCCCCCGCCCAGATGTCAGGCGGCCCGTACGGCACCGTGGGTGCCGGCGGCGTCACTCTCACGTCGCCACTGACGATCACGGGTAGCCCCGTGTCGGGCCAGGTCCTCACCGCCACTCACGGCACGCCCGCCAACGGTGCCGAGATCGACTATGACAGCTACGAGTGGCGGGTCGATGGCGTCGGGGCTGGTTACGACAAGACGCTGACGCTGACCCCGGCCATGGTGGGCAAGACCGTCGCCGTGCGCTACTACGTGCGGACCACGGCGGGCAACGACGACACCGCCTTCGTTGCCACGGCCGGTCCGGTCACGGCCCCGCTGGCCACCCTCACCGCACCCACCCCGACGATCACGGGCACGGCCAAGGTTGACTCGACCCTGACCGCCGTGCCCGGCACCTGGGGTCCGGCACCCGTCACGCTGGCCTACCAGTGGAAGCGGGCCGGAGTCGCCATCACCGGCGCGACCGCCAGCACCTACAAGCTGACCGGCGCTGACGCTGCCAAGGCGATCACCGTCACGGTGACCGGCACCAAGTCGGGCTACACCACGGCCGCCAAGACGTCGGTGGCCACGGCTGCCGTCGCTGCGGGCACGCTGACTGCACCGGTTCCGACCATCTCGGGGTCCAAGACGGTGGGCCAGACCCTCACCGCCGTTCCGGGCACGTGGGGTCCGGCACCGGTCACGCTGGCCTACCAGTGGTACCGCTCGGGTGTCGCCATCACCGGCGCCACGGCCAGCACCTATGCGCTCACGGCGACCGACCAGACGAAGACCATGACGGTCCGTGTCACCGGTTCGAAGACGGGCTACACCTCGGTCGCGAAGACCTCGGTGGCCACGACGGCAGTGCTGGGCGCACTCACGGCTCCCACGCCCACCATCTCGGGCTCCAGGACCGTGGGCGCGACCCTCACCGCCGTTCCCGGCACGTGGGGTCCGGCACCGGTGACGCTGGCCTACCAGTGGTACCGCTCAGGCGTCGCCATCACCGGCGCCACGGCGAGCACCTTCGCGCTCACGACGCTCGACCGGGGCAAGACCATGACGGTCCGCGTCACGGGCACCAAGAGCGGCTACACCTCGGTCGCCAAGACGTCCACCGCCACCACGGCCGTCCTCCTGGCCCTCACCTCGGGAACGCCGACGATCACCGGCACGGTCAAGGCGGGCTACACCCTGACGGCCAACCCGGGTACGTGGGGACCGGCACCGGTCACGCTGGCCTACCAGTGGAAGCGGGCAGGAGTCGCCATCACCGGGGCCACCGCGAGCACCTACAAGCTGACGGGCTCCGAGACCGGCAAGACGATCACGGTGACCGTCACGGGCACGAAGACCGGCTACACCTCGGTGGCCAAGTCCTCGGCGGCGACCGCCGCCGTCGTGGCCGGCACCCTGACCGCTCCCACACCGACGATCTCGGGGACGAAGACCGTGGGCTCGACCCTCACGGCGGTCCCCGGGACGTGGGGACCGGCACCGGTGACGCTGGCCTACCAGTGGTACCGCTCAGGCGTCGCCATCACCGGCGCCACGGCGAGCACCTTCGCGCTCACGACGCTCGACCGGGGCAAGACCATGACGGTCCGCGTCACGGGCACGAAGACCGGCTACACCTCGGTCGCCAAGACCTCGGCAGCGACGACGGCGATCCTCTGACCACGTTGGTGTGATCACCCGCACGACAGAAGGGCCCGACCACCAGGTTGGGCCCTTCTGTCATTCCCGCCCCGACCGGCTCAGCGGGTCGGGGCGTGGTGTCGGATCGCTTCCGTGAGGCGTTCCACGAGCGGGGAACGCAGCCGCCAGGACTGCCAGTGGAGCGGGACGTCGACGTGCTCACGAGCACTGAGCCGGACCAGCCTGCCTGCGTCAAGGTCGTCGGTGCACTGCACGGTCGGCAGAGCGCCCCAGCCGAGCCCTGCCCGCACCGCCTCGGCGAATGCTTCCGACGAGGGGATGCGGTGCGTCGGCGGGTCCCCCTCGACGCCGCGCCCACGAAGGACACCACGCTGGAGGTCGTCGTGGTCGTTGAACTCGAGCACCGGCATACGCTCCCAGTCGACTCCTCGACCCAACGCAAACTGCTCGCGCAGCTCGGGCGTCGCGACCGGGAGATATCGCATCCCACCGATCCGCTCGACCGAACACCCCTGCACCGGAACGGGGTTCGACGTGATCGCGCCGAGCACGGTGCCGGCGCGCAGGAGCTCGTGGCTGTGGCCCTCGTCCTCGACATGGAGGCGGAGGACGACCCCGTCCCAGTCAGCCACCTCACGCAGGATCGGCCGGAACCACGTCGCCAGCGAGTCGGCGTTGACGGCAATGGGGAGCTCGGTCGCGGCGGCCGACTCGTCGAGAGCGGCCTGCGCCTCCTGCTCAAGGAGGTGCTGCTGGCGCGCGAGTCGGACGAGCACCTCGCCGGCGGCCGTTGCTGCACACGGCTGCCCGCGTCGCACCACGACCTGACCCATCGAGTGCTCGAGCGCCTTGATTCGCTGGCTCACGGCCGACGGGGTGACATGGAGTTCGCGAGCGGCAGCCTCGAACGTCCCCGTGTCGACAACGGCGAGCAAGGCCCTGAGCTGGTCGGTGTGCACGGGCCGATCCTACGATGAAGCACTGCTAAGGACACCCGAGAAACCTTCGCTGGCCTTCACCCCTCCCCGCCTCTAGCGTCGAGGGCAATGAACACCACGATCCTTGCCGCAGTCGTCGCCGGCCTCTTTTCCGGCTTCTCCCTCATCGTTGCCATCGGCGCCCAGAACGCCTTCGTCCTGCGCCAGGGTGTGTCCCGTCAGCACATTGGCCTGGTCGTCGCGATCTGCGCGATCAGCGACCTCGCCCTCATCGGCGCCGGGGTTGTCGGCGTGGGTGCGCTCGTCCAGGGGCACCCCACGATCCTGCGCATCGTGACCGTCGGCGGGGCGGCATACCTTGTCTGGTTCGGGGTGCGATCGCTCCTCGCGGCGCGGCACCCGAAGACGCTCGTCGCCGGGGCGCCGTCGGCCAAGACGTCCGCGGTGGCAACGGCATTCGCGCTGACCTGGCTCAACCCGCACGTCTACCTCGACACGGTCCTCATGCTCGGCAACCTCAGCACGTCCTACGGACCCACCGGCCGTTGGTGGTTCGGTGCGGGTGCCGGGGCGGCGAGCATCCTGTGGTTCACCACTCTCGGGTATGCCGCCCGCCTCGCCTCGCGCTGGTTCGCTCACCAGCGCACGTGGCGGGTGCTCGACACCGTGATCGGGCTCGTCATGTTTGCCCTTGCGGCGATGCTGCTGCGTACCAGCTTCTGAGCCACGTGGAAGACTCCCCGACGTGGCCCTCGACCCGCGCAACCTCTCCGCTGACGCCCTCGACTTCCTGACCGAGCGGCACCTGGCAACGCTCACGACGCTGCGGGCTGACGGCTCGCCGCACGTGGTGCCGGTGGGGTTCACCTGGGACAACGAGGCCGTGGTCGTGCGGGTCATCACGAACGACGTCTCCCAGAAGGCGATCAACGCGGGCCGGTCAGGCACGGCTGCGGTCTGTCAGGTCGAGGGCCGGCGCTGGCTCTCCCTCGAAGGGCGCTCGCGAGTCCTCGACGATGCCGACTCAGTGCTCGATGCCGAGACCCGCTACGCGGCCCGCTACAGGCCCCCGCGCATCAACCCCACGCGTGTCGTCATCGAGATCGCCGTCACCCGCATCCTCGGCAACCTCTGAGCGCGACTGTGGGGTCATTCCGCGCGCTGAGGCGGGGCATGCACATGCGGGGCTGGCTCTCAGTGACTATTGCCTGCCGAACCGGACGACCATCACGCTGAAAGGCGCGGCTCGACACTCGCTCGAGTGCTCGCCGCGGACCCCTCCACGTCACGGAGAAGGAGCTGATCGTGAGGCCCCGTTCGAGCATGTGGTTCCGCGCACGTCCAGGGCGCCGGACCGACACCTCCGCTCTCACCGCCCTGGTCCTCGTTGCTCTGGTGGGCATGACGGCCCCGAGTGCGGCGGGCACGACACCGGGGGTCAACGGTCGGATCAGCTTCATGCGCATGGACGACACCGGGCACTGGCAGACCTGGACGGCCAATCCGGATCTGACCGCCCAGCACAAGATCACTGACGGGGACTTCGACAACAGCTGGGCGGCGTGGTCTCCCGACGGCACCCGTCTGGCCTTCGACTCCTCTCGGCTCGCGCCGGAGGCCAACGGTGATCTCAAGGAAATCTTCACGATGGCCCCCGACGGGACCGACGTCCATCAGGTGACGAATCTCGGCTTCTTCGCGGGCCAGCCCACTTGGTCCCCCGACGGCCGCTGGATAGCCTTCACCACCGATGGTGGTGACTACCCCACCTCCCAGGGCATCTACGCGATCCACCCCGATGGCACCGGCCTGCACAGGATCGTTGCCCTTCCAGCCGGACCTCGATCGGTCTGGCTCGATGCCCCACGGTTCTCGCCCGACGGGTCCCGACTCGCGTACACGTTCTTCCAGGGAGGAAAACCGACCCGATCTCCGTGGAGCTGGAAGGGCGAGACCTCGGCCCTGTGGACCGTCGGTGTCGACGGTGCGAACGCCCGTCAGGTCGTCGCTCCCGGACAGAAGGTGGGAGACGCCGACTGGTCACCCGACGGTCGCCACCTCGTCTTCGAGCAGATGGGCAACGACCCCGGGTCATTGTCGCGCGTCCTTCGGGTACCCGCCACCGGCGGCGGCATCACAGCCCTGAGCCAGGACACCGGTCTGCGGGGAGGTCGCAGCGATAACTGGTCCTTCCAGGCCAGCTTCGACCCCGTGTACTCGCCGGACGGAACGACCATCCTCTTCCCGCACGACGAGTACTCACCCACGTTCGGCTGCACCAGCCTGCAAGCCATGAACGCCGACGGAACCAACCCGCACTGGGTCAACGATCAGTGCGGCGTCGAGCACCAGGTCGACTGGGGCACTGCGCCGCTGGAGTGATGCGAACTCAGCGTGACGGCAGGAGAAGCCAAGCGGCCGCGTCGACGGGCAGCAGCCCGCCCACGACCGGAGCACTGCAGAGCACCACGTCCGCGGCCGGGACCTCGACCGGCTCGGGGCCCAAGTTGACCACGCAGCGCAGGGCGGTGCCTCGATCGAAATCGAGCACCCCCGAGGGAGATTCGCGCCAAGCCAGCCCCGCGGCATACAGGCCCTTGGTGGTTCGCCGCAGGCGCAGCGCAGACCGGTAGAGCGACAACATGGAGCCCTCGTCGGCGGACTCGGCCTCGACTGTGAGCTCACTCCACGACTCCGGTTGGGGCAGCCACGTCTGAACACCTCTGGGAGAGAACCCAAATGGCGGCGCGCTGCCGCTCCACGGCATCGGCACCCGACAGCCGTCGCGACCGCGCATCACGCCACCGCTGCGGAGGAACATGGGGTCCTGGAGCACCTCGTCGGGCAGGTCGTCGACCTTGGGCAGGCCGAGTTCCTCACCCTGGTAGATGTAGGCGCCACCCGGCAGCGCGAGCATCAACAGCGCCGCAGCCCGGGCCCGTCGGGTCCCGAGCGCGAGGTCGGACTCCTCGCCCTGACCGTCGGCCACGAAGAATGAGCTCGTCGTCGCGCGGCCGTACCTCGTGACCGGGCGCGTCTCGTCATGGCTGGTGAGGACCCACGTCGACGACACACCGACCGGGTCGAACGAGGCGAGCGTTGCGTCGATGATCCTGCGCAACGACTCCGCCTCCCACGGGCCCTTGAGATAGGGGAAGTTGAAGGCTGTGTGCATCTCGTCCGGCCGGACGTAGCGCACGAGCCGCTCGGGCGTGTTCACGATGGCCTCGGCCACGAACGCGCGGTCGCCGTCGTAGGAGTCGGCGATCGCGCGCCACCTCCGGAAGATGTCGTGGACCTCGTCGACGTCCCAGTGGGGGTTGCCGTCCCAGTCCACCGTCCGGAACTGCAGGACCCCGCCGTAGTCCGCATCAGGGAGGCCGCCCCTCTTGGCCATGGCCGGCGCCGCGTCGATCCTCAGCCCGTCGACGCCGCGATCGAACCAGAACCGCAGGACGTCATCGAAGTCCTCGAGCACAGAGGTGTTGGTCCAGTCCAGGTCCGCCTGCTCGGGGGCGAAGAGGTGCAGGTACCACTGGCCCGGCCTGCCGTCGGCGTCGGTGACCCGACTCCAGGCCGGCCCGCCGAAGGCGCTGATCCAGTTGTTCGGCGGCTCCGAACCATCGGACCCTCGACCGTCCCGGAAGAAGTACCTCGCCCGCTCGGGGGAACCCGGATCGGACTCGAGCGCAGCCACGAACCACGGGTGCTGGTCCGACGTGTGGTTGGGAACGAGGTCGATGATGATGCGCAGTCCCAAGTCTCGCGCCTCCTTCAGGACGGCATCGGCATCGTCGAGCGTGCCGAACATGGGGTGTATGCCGCGGAAGTCACTGACGTCGTAGCCCCCGTCCGCCATCGGCGAGGGGAACCACGGCGAGATCCACAGTCCGTCGACGCCGAGGTCGGCGAGGTAGGGAAGGCGCGCTCGCAGGCCGAGAAGGTCACCCGTGCCGTCGCCGTTCCCGTCGGCAAAGCTGCGGGGGTAGACCTGATACATGACGGCGGTGCGCCACCACTGCGAGGTGCCGTCGCTCCCGCTCATACGAGGTAGCCGTCCTCGTCGAGGGTGACGGGGATGGGGTCGCAGATCTCGAAACTCTCCTCGCCCCGATCCTCAAGGTTGTGGAAGCCGAGGATCACCCACGTGCCATCCCGCTGCTGGATGAGCGGGGCGGCGAAGAGCGTGGGGTCGGCCGTGAACGGTCGCGCGGCGTCGATGTCGAAGGGCCCGAGCGGCCCGGCGCACGGCACGGACCACGTGCAGAACTTCCCGGTGCGAGCAACCCGTTCGGGGGTCATCTCCTGCGGGTGACAGGTGAAGACCAGCACCCAGCGCCCGTCGATCTGGCGAACCTGGAGGACTTCGAGCTGGCCGAACCCCGTCCCCGGCTCGGACAAGGGTGGCAGGGCTTCCCAGGTTGTGAGGTCGGAGGAGTGCAGGTGTCCGACCACACCGTCGTCGTTGCGCGCGGCGCCGGCGGCCCGGGCGGTCACGAGCAGGTGCCACCCGTCGCCGTCCGTGTCGGGGATGGCGAACGGGTCGCGCCAGGTCTCGCTCACCGTGTCCGGGCTCGGGCCGGTCGTGGTCACGTCCGGATAGTCGGCGAGCGTCTTGTACCAGCGGCGGTCGGGGCCGGTGATCGGCGCGACGGAGCGATCGGTCCATGTGTGCAGGTCGGTCGAGGAGGCCACACCGAGCCGCTGGTCGCGCAGGCCGTGGCCGGCGGTCGAGATGGCGGTGTAGAAGAGACGGTAGGTCCCGTCATCGGCCGCGATGACCGAACCGGTCCACGTCGCGAGGTCGTCGAAGGCGCCCGCTGCTGCCGGTCCGAAGGTCTCACCCAGAACCTCCCAGGAGGTCAGGTCCTGCGACACCGCGTGACCGACCCGGGCCATGTCGTGACGCAGGTTCGGGTGCTCCAGACGGGGTGCCTGCAAGTAGTACAGGTGGTGACGGGTTCCGTCGTCGAAGGACCACGAGTCCCAGATCCAGGCGTCGTCGAAGCGCAGCATGGGGCACAGCATGGCAGTCCGCATCGGCGGCGTGAGGACAGTGATCACCACCGGGACGCGAGCACTTCCGGTAACCACGCAAGTGGTCCCGCGACCTCGTCTGCCGTGAACGGTTCGGTTCAGGGCGGCGGTCGCAGCCAGGTGGGCTGCCAGCAGGCTGGCCCTAGGAGGCGGGTGTTGTCTGGACGACACCGTCGAGGAACTCGTGGATCCCGCCGCACTCGCTGCAGATGAGCGCGAGGCTCTCCTTGTTGGCCCACGCGAACCCGAAGAACTCCGCCCCCGAGGTGTTGAGCTTGATCCGGCGCGTCCCGAAGCGCGCGTTGTCGCAGTAACTGCAGACCACAGGCCGCTCCCCAACGGTCGCGGTCACCAGCACTGACTCATCAAAGAAGTTTCCCATGCCAGCACCCTCCCACCTCGATCTGCGCCGGCGGGTCCAAACACGAAGAGGCCCTTCCCGGATTCCGGGAAGGGCCTCTTGATGGTGGTGGAGACTAGGGGGTTCGAACCCCTGACCCCCGCCTTGCAAAGGCGGTGCTCTACCAGCTGAGCTAAGTCCCCTGGTTCAGTTCTGCGGGGTGACCGCGGGGCGGTCGTCGGTGGCCTCGGCCCACAGTCGCTGGTCGGCACCCTGTGCGTCGAGCTTCTTCTTGACGAGGCCGGCGGTGAGCGCGGTCAGGGCAACGAGAAGGATCTTCTTCACGGAAATACCACCTGAGTTGAGTCGAGGATCGGATGGTGGGCCTAAGAGGACTTGAACCTCTGGCCTCTTCCTTATCAGGGAAGCGCTCTAACCGTCTGAGCTATAGGCCCGTCGCCGATCCGGCGGCGCCACCGTTGCACGGTGGCGCGAGAGACGAGGTTACCCCACGCTTCGCCCTACTCACAAAACGGTATGCCGCCCGCTCTGGTGGGCGGGCGGCATACCGGATGTTGGTGCGTGAAGTCAGTCGTCGGTGAGGGTCAGCTGGAGACCGCCGACGAGGCTGGACGACACGTTGTAGAGGAAGGCCGCGAGAGTCGCGAGCGCCGTCATGAGGATGACGTCGATGACGCCGACAACGATCGCCAGGGAGACGACCCGGCCGAAGCCGAGGAAGTCCATGATGTCGAAGGTGTTGTCGCCGTCCTGGATGATCTGGCCGACGAGGCCGTTGACCTGGTCGAAGACCCCCATGCCCGCGAGGATCATCCACAGCACCGAGATCATGACGACTCCGGCGATGCCGAGCGCCACGGACAGCAGGAACGACATCTTCATCGCCGACCAGGGGTCGACGCGAGAGACGGTGAGTCGCACGCGGCGACCGGTGCCGCGAGCCGCTGCCGGCGGAGCGGACGATGCCGCACCATTGGTCGCGGGGGCTTCTGCCTGAGCACGCGTCAGCGGCCGAGCGTCAGCGGAGGAACCCGATGCCGATCGCATCGAGGTGCCTGCCTGGTCTGCCGTGCTCACTCGTCGCCTCCGTCGCGCTCTGCGTCACCGGCAGCGTCGTTGTCGTCGTCGCCTTCGGTGGTCTTGTCCACCGACGGTACGCCATCGGCTGTGTCGCGGTCACTCTCCGTACCTGTGGGTGCGGACGTGTCGGTGTCGGCCTGGGCACCAGCAACAGCGGCGTCGTCGACGGGCGAGCCATCCACTGGGGAGACTCCCTCGGCGTCAGCCTCGGCGACCTCTTCCTCGACGGCCTTCTCGGCGTTGCGGGCCACTCCGACGATCGCGTCGTTCTTGCCGGGCTTGGCGAACCAGACACCGGCCGTGTTGCGACCGGTGAGGCGGACCTCGTCGACGCGGGAGCGGACGATGTTGCCGCGCTCGAAGACGACCATGACCTCGTCGTCCTCGGAGACCGTGAGGGCGCCGACGAGGTCGCCGCCCTTCTCGGTCTGCTTCGCGACGGTGACACCGAGGATCGCGCGACCCTTGACGTTCCACTGCGAGGCCTGCGAACGCTTGGCCAGACCGGACTCGAAGACCACGAAGACGTCGGGGTCGGTGCCCTCCTCGATGACGGACATCGAGAGGAGCGAGTCCTCGCCGCGGAACTTCATGCCGGTGACACCGGACGTCGAGCGGCCCATGGGCCGCAACGTCGCGTCGTCGGCGTGGAAGCGGACCGACTGGCCCTTCTTCGACACCAGGAGCAGGTCGTCCGCCGACGACGTCAGGCCCGCGCCGACGAGCTCGTCCTCGTCGCGCAGGTTGACGGCGATGAGGCCACCGGTGCGCGGGGAGTCGTACTCGGACAGGCGGGTCTTCTTGACGAGGCCGTTCTTCGTGGCGAGCACGAGGTAGGGCGAGATCTCGTAGTTGCGCAGCGCCAGCACCTGGGCGATGTGCTCGTCGGGCTGGAACGCCATGATGTTGGCGACGTGCTGGCCCTTGGAGTCACGGCTCGCGTCGGGCAGCTCATAGGCCTTGGCGCGGTAGACCCGGCCGAGGTTGGTGAAGAAGAGCAGCCAGTGGTGCGACGTCGTCGTGAAGAAGTGCGCCACGACGTCCTCGCCACGCAGCGAGGCGCCCTTGACGCCCTTGCCGCCGCGCTTCTGCGAGCGGTAGGCGTCGACCTTGGTGCGCTTGGCGTAGCCACCGCGGGTGATCGTGACGACGACGTCTTCCTCGGGGATGAGGTCTTCCATCGACATGTCACCGTCGAAGCCGTGGATGATCGAGCGCCGGTCGTCGCCGTACTTCTCGACGATGGTCCCGAGCTCGTCGGACACGATGTTCCGCTGACGCTCGGGCTTGGCGAGGATGTCCTCGTAGTCCTCGATCTCACGCTGGATCGCGTCGTGCTCATCGATGATCTTCTGACGCTCCAGGGCCGCGAGACGACGCAGCTGGAGCTCGAGGATCGCGCGGGCCTGGATCTCGTCGATCTCGAGGAGGTCGATCAGTCCGTCACGAGCAGCCTCGGCCGTCGGCGAACGACGGATGAGGGCGATGACCTCGTCGAGCAGGTCGAGGGCCTTGAGGAGTCCGCGGAGAATATGGATGCGGTCCTCGGCCTCCTTGAGGAGGTAGGCCGTGCGGCGCTGGATGACGTCGATCTGGTGATCCACCCAGTGACGGATGAACGCGTCGATCGGCAGCGTGCGCGGCACACCGTCGACGAGCGCGAGCATGTTGGCGCCGAAGTTGGTCTGCAGCTGCGTGTGCTTGTAGAGGTTGTTGAGCACGACCTTGGCGACCGCGTCACGACGCAGCACGATGACGAGGCGCTGCCCGGTGCGACCGGACGTCTCGTCGCGGATGTCGGCGATGCCGTGGAGGCGGCCGTCCTTGACGTGCTCGGCGATCTTCTGCGCGAGGCTGTCGGGGTTGACCTGGTAGGGCAGCTCGGAGACGACGAGGCACTGACGCCCCTGGATCTCCTCGACCTCGACGACCGCGCGCATGATGATCGAGCCGCGGCCGGTCCGGTAGGCGTCCTCGATGCCCTTGCGGCCCATGATGAGCGCGCCGGTCGGGAAGTCGGGGCCCTGGATGCGCGCCATGACGGCGTCGAGCATCTCGTCACGCGTCGCGTCCGGGTGCTCGAGCACCCACAGGGCGGCAGCGGAGACCTCGCGCAGGTTGTGCGGCGGGATCTGCGTGGCCATGCCGACGGCGATGCCGGACGAACCGTTGACGAGCAGGTTGGGGAAGCGCGACGGCAGAACCTTCGGCTCCATCGTCTTGCCGTCATAGTTCGGCGCGAAGTCGACCGTCTTCTTGTCGATGTCACGCACGAGCTCCATCGACAGCGGCGCCATGCGGCACTCGGTGTATCGCGGAGCAGCGGCCGGGTCATCACCGGGGCTACCGAAGTTGCCCTGCCCCTGCACCAGCGGGTAGCGAAGCGACCAGTCCTGCACGAGACGGACCAGGGCGTCATAGATCGAGGAGTCACCGTGCGGGTGGTACTGACCCATCACCTCACCGACGACGCGGCTGCACTTGTTGAAGCCGCGATCGGGCCGGTAGCCGCCGTCGTACATGGCGTAGATGACGCGGCGGTGCACCGGCTTGAGCCCGTCCCGCACATCCGGGAGCGCGCGCGACACGATGACGCTCATGGCGTACTCGATGTAGCTGCGCTGCATCTCGGTGTTCAGGTCGATCGGCTCAACCCGGTCGGTCTCACCCGGGGACCGGTCCTGCACCACTGATCCGAGCTCGTTGGGCGCGTCAACGTCCTCGTTCTCGTTGTCGGTGCCGTCGATGTCGTCAGCCATCAGTTTCCCTGTCTCTCAATACAATTCATAAGTTCAGTTGGTGCTCGAACCGAGCCACACCGTGGCCCGGGAGTCGAGCGAGGTGCGCGGTGCGCGAGCTGGAAGGTGCCGAACGTGCGAGCAAATGAACGTCCCGTTCGCCGCTGGCTGGGCTTGGCGGGAGCGCGGAGCGCGGCCAGCGCGCGCAGCGCGGATGGGACTGCGGCGAACGGGATGTTCATTTGCGACGCGAGCGAACGGCATACGCATCAGATGTCGAGAAAACGCACGTCGCGAGCGTTGCGTTGGATGAAGGACCTGCGCGACTCGACGTCCTCGCCCATGAGGACGGAGAAGACCTCATCGGCAGCGGCCGCGTCGTCGAGGGTGATCTGGAGCAGGACGCGGTGGTCGGGGTCCATCGTGGTCTCCCACAGCTCCTGGTAGTCCATCTCGCCGAGACCCTTGTAGCGCTGGATGCCGTTGTCCTTGGGCATGCGCCGACCCTTGCTCTGTCCCTCGGCCGTGAGCGCGTCACGCTCGCGGTCGGTGAACGCGAACTCGTGCGGGGCGTTGCTCCACTTGATGCGGTAGAGCGGCGGCTGCGCGAGGTAGACGTAGCCGGCCTCGATGAGCGGCTTCATGAAGCGGAAGAGCAGCGTCAGCAGGAGCGTGCGGATGTGCATGCCGTCGACATCGGCATCGGCCATGATCACGATCTTGTGATAGCGGGCCTTGTCGATGTTGAAGTCCTCGCCGATGCCAGTGCCGAACGCCGAGATGAGCGCCTGGACCTCCTGGTTGGCGAGAGCCTTGTCGAGCCGGGCGCGTTCGACGTTGAGGATCTTGCCGCGGATCGGGAGGATCGCCTGGTTGAAGGGGTTGCGACCACGCACGGCCGAACCACCGGCGGAGTCACCCTCGACGATGTAGACCTCGGACACGGCCGGGTCCTTGGCCTGGCAGTCACGCAGCTTGCCGGGGAGGCCGCCGGACTCGAGGACGCGCTTGCGAGTGGCTTCGCGCGCCTTGCGGGCGGCCAGGCGAGCGGTCTGGGCCTGGATCGCCTTGCGGACGATCTCCTTGCCCTCGTTGGGGTGACGTTCGAGCCAGTCACCGAACGAGTCGGTCATGGCGCGCTGGACGAAGCCCTTGACCTCGGAGTTGCCGAGCTTGGTCTTGGTCTGACCCTCGAACTGGGGCTCGCCGAGCTTGACGCTGATGACAGCGGTGAGGCCCTCACGCACGTCGTCGCCGGTGAGGTTCTCGTCCTTGTCCTTGAGCTGGTTCTGCTTGCGCGCGAAGTCGTTGATCATCTTCGTGAGCGCGGCGCGGAATCCCTCTTCGTGGGTGCCACCCTCGTGCGTGTTGACCGTGTTGGCGTAGGTGTGAACCGATTCGCTGTATGCCGTGGTCCACTGCATGGCCAGCTCGAGATTGAGTTCGCGAGCCTTGTCCTCGACCTCGATGCTGATGATGTCGGGGTGGACCGGCTCGGACTTCTTGCTCGCCACGAGGTGGGTGACGTAGTCGATGAGGCCGCCGGGGTAGCAGTAGGAGATCGTGCGCTTGCGACTCTCATTGCCCTCGACCGAGTCCGACTCGTCCTCGTCCGCAGCGGACTCCTGGACCCGCTCGTCGGTCAGGTTGATCGTCAGGCCCTTGTTGAGGAAGGCGTACTGCTGGAAGCGGGCCCGGATCGTCTCGTAGTCGTACTCGACCGTCTCGAAGATCTGGTCATCGGCCCAGTAGGTGATCGTCGAGCCGTGATCGGCGGTCTCGCCGACCTGCTCCAGCGGCGCGAGGCGCTCGCCGTGGTCGAACTCCATCCGCCACACGTGGCCGAGCTGGCGGACCTCGGCGATGAGCCGGGTCGAGAGCGCGTTGACGACGGACGAACCGACACCGTGGAGACCACCGGAGACCTTGTAACCGCCGCCACCGAACTTGCCACCGGCGTGGAGCTGGGTGAGGACGAGCTCGACGGTGGAGACGCCGTAGGCCTCGTTCATGCCCGTCGGGATGCCTCGACCGTTGTCCTTGACCTGCACGCCGCCGTTGCCGAGGAGCGTGACGTCGATGGTGTCGGCGTGGCCGGCGAGGGACTCATCGACCGCGTTGTCGACGATCTCCCACACGAGGTGGTGCAGGCCGCGCTCACCGGTGGAGCCGATGTACATGCCCGGGCGCTTGCGCACCGCGTCGAGCCCCTCGAGGACCTGGATGGCCGAGGCGTCATAGGTGGCGTCGTCCGCGACGGCTGAGACGCTGCCGGTCGGTGCCGTCAGGGCGCCCTCCTCCGGTGCGGTGGGCAGTGCCGCTGGCAGTGCTGCGGACTCTGCCGCCGAGGCATTCGGCGACGTGTCGGACACCGCGTCTGCGGTGGAGTCCTGCGTCTCGATGCTGTTGTCGTCGGGCGTGCTGGGCACGGTGCTCCTTCAGCTGGTCTGGCTCATGCATCGCGCCCGGGGCGGGAGATCGCCCTGGGCGCGACGTTCACCCCAAAGTTTACCTGTCAGCACAGTCAGCGCGAGCCGGTGGAGGCCCGAGAACGCACTTTTCTCAGGTTTTCACCGGTGCGAACGACCCGGCATACGCCCCCCACCCCTCTCAGACGCTCTGACGGCCTTTTCCACAACCTTCGGCGGTCCGCCTGCGAGGCGGTCGCGGCGCACGTACCCTCGACGCATGTCGAAGCGCGCCCTCACCGCTGTCCTTGCCCTCTCCTTCGCCCTCGCGGGGTGCGGTTCGGCGGGTGACAAGAGCACGGCCAAGCCGGTGGCGTCGACGCCCGCCGCCGCGTCCACGGGGACGTCGTCGTCCTCCACGCCGAACACCGCCACGACTCCGGAGCTCCCCAAGGGCTACACCTGGCAGACGATCGAGGACGCGTCGCTGAAGTTCGCCGTCCCGGAGGCGTGGTCCGCCATCAACCCCAAGAAGCTCATCGCCGAGGGCGACACCTCCGTCTTCGACGACATGGCCAAGAAGATGGGCATCACGTCGGACCAGATGATGCAGGCCGTGGGCAACGCCGACCTCATGCTGCTGGCTCCGCCCAAGGACGGCTACGCCGCCAACGTCTCAGGCCTCATCGTCCCGTTGGAGGGACTGCCCACGGAGGCCCAGCTCAAGGGCCAGCTGGGCGCCATGTCCGAGACCGACGTCGTCGTCACCCCCGGCACATCGGCGGCAGGACCCATGATCGCCGCGGACTACGTCCTCAAGGTGGGGGCCGCGTCGGTGCAGGGACGCACGCAGTTCTTCCAGGGTGAGGACGGCGTCCTCAACCTGGCGATCTCGACGCTGGACACCAAGACCACCGCAGCGGTCAGCGAGGCCATCCGCTCGACCATTCACAAGGTCTGAGCCGGGCCGACCTTCACGCCGAGCTGGATGGAGCGGCGTTCGACCTCAGCGGCCGCTGGTGAAGAAGGTCCAGGTGCCGTCGCCGGCGATGCCGACGCGGTAGCCGGTGTAGCCCCCGTCGTCCTGGCGCATCTTCGTCGCGGCCGCCTTGGTGAGCAGTCCGGCAGCGACGACCTTGTTCCACTCGGCGTCATCCTGGGCGTAGCGCTCCGAGAAGACCTTGGGCTGGATCGTCCCGTCGAACGTCTCGGTCGGCTCCAGGGTGAGCAGGGTCGCGAGGGCGACGAAGTTCTGGGGTGTGCTCGAGGTGAAGATCGCACTGGGTGCCTTGTCCCCGGCCAGTCCCGTGGTGTCCGCCTTGGCGAGCGTGATCAGGGTCTTGGCGTCGCAGGCCTTCGCCGCAGTCATGATCTTCTTCGCCTTGGAGGCGGCGGCGGCCGTCATGCCCTTGGTGTTGACCGCGCCAGCCCTGGACGCTGCACAGGAGGCCTGGGTCACCGTGGGCGTGGCCGTCGCCGCGGGCGGGGTGGTCTTGCTGGGCGTGGGGGTGGCACTCGGCGTCGTTGACGTGGTCTGCGTGACGGTGGGGGTGGCACTGGGTGAGGTCGTGGTCGGGGTGGCCGACGGGGTCTGGCTGGTGCTCGTCGACGGCACGGACTTCGGCTCGTCGTCGGAGCAGGCGCTCAGGGCGAGCGCGGCGAGCAGCATCGGCGCCGCCACGCGAGTGAGGCGTGCGGACAGGATCGATCCCCGAGGCGTCATGGCGCCACTGTAACGGGAGTGACTGGTGTGACTTGGGATCCCGGGCCCGCGTGGCTACGCCGGGCGGTAGAGCTGAACCGAACCCACCGGCTCGAAGCCCGCCCGCAGTGCCGCCCGCAGACTCGACACGTTGCCGGGCGAGACCAACGCGATCACGGGTTCACCCTCGGGCACCAGCCCTCGAGCGGCCTGCACAGTGCGCGTGCCCAGACCTTCGCCGCGAGCCCCCGGCTCGATCTCGTAGCTCACGACGGCCAGGCCACCGAAGGACAGACCGCGAGTCACCACGACGTCATCGCGGCCGTGCCACCCGAAGACCTCGACCTCATCCCGCACCTCCCGGGCGTGGGCCACCCGGGGATGGCGGGCGAGGTCCGGGCGCGCCACGAGTCCACCGTCGCCTGTCCCGGCCGCCACGAGCACCGCGTCGAGCACGTCGACCCAGCCGTCCTCGCCGACCAGCCGGGTCATGACGCGCGGGTCGTGCGCTCCACCGAAGCCGTCCACGCCCCACGACGTCAGGTCGGCATCACTCACGGACTCCGGGGCACTCACCGCAGCGTGACCCGTGAACGACAACACGGCATACAGGCCGGTTTGCCAGGACGCGATGCGTTGCCACGAACCGTCGGCGGGCCGATGCTCACCGCGCCAGGCCGCGACCACGAGGTTGCCCGCGGAGGTCACTGCGCGGCGCTGGCTCGCTCGATGACCGCGCGCACGTCGGCCGGGATCGGCACCGAATGCCGCTGTGCCCGGTCGATGTAGACCTGCGCCCACAGCCCGTGCGCCGCGATGTCGTCGCTGCCCTGCGCGAAGAGGCCGAAGGCGAACGTGACGCTCTTGGTGCCGATCCGCTCCACCCGCACGCCGACGTCGATCGGCTCCGGGTAGGCCAGCTCGGCATAGAAGCGGCACGACGACTCGGCCACGACTCCCAGCGTCGGGGTGCTCACCTCGTCGGTCCCGGTCTCGCGGATGAGCCAGGCGTTGAGGACCGCGTCGAAGAGCTCGTAGTAGACGGCGTTGTTGAGGTGGCCGTACATGTCGTTGTCGGCCCACCGCGTCGTCATGCGCTGGATCTCCGGGAAGTCCGCACGCCGCAGGGCGCGTGGATCGGCGGTGTGTCCAGGGGTTCCGGCGTCCGACGTCATGGGGGCGAGCCTAGTTCGGCCCACGGTGCGAGGATCGGAGCATGGAACGCATCGCGCTGGTGTCCGATGTCCACGGCAACCTCACGGCCTACGAAGCGGTCCTGGCCGACATCGACCGACGCGGGATCACCCGCATCTTCAACCTCGGGGACTACGTGGGCAAGGGGCCTCGGGGGCGCGAGGTCGTCGAGCTGTCGCAGCAGCGGTGCGAGGTCAACATCCTGGGCAACTGGGACGACTTCCTGCCCGATCCGCAGCGCACCTTCGACGACGAGGCCCTGCAGTTCTGGCTGACACAGCTCGGGCCGGGGCAGGGCGAGTGGTTGCGGTCGCTGCCGTTCAGCCACGACTTCTGGCTCAGCGGGCGACGGGTCCGGCTGTTCCACGCGAGCGAGGAGACGGTCCACCGGCGGGTGCGCTACGTCCGCAGCCAGGACGAGTTCGAGGGCCTCTTCACCAACACCGAGGCCACCGGCGACGGACCAGCCCCGGACCTCATCGGCTACGCCGACACCCACGACCCGATGTATGAGTGCCAGCTCGAGGGACACACCGTCTTCAACACCGGGAGCGTCGGCAACTGCATGGGCGACCCGACGCCGATGTACTGCATCCTCGAGGGCGAGTTCGGGAGCGAGGAGGTGGCGCCGTGGTCGGTGGCCTACGCCCGGGTCCCCTATGACGTCGAGGCCGAGCTGGCCGTCACCCGTGAGCTGGGGATGCCGCACTACGACGGCTACGAGCTCGAGCTGCGGCACGGCATCTATCGCGGCTCACTCAAGGAGTGGCAAACGGGCGAACCCGTCACCGGCTACCACGAGCGGTAGCCGATGACGGGTTCGAGTCGCGATCAGCGGTGGTCGATCAGAAGGCCGGGAGCACCGATCCGTCGGACCAGGTCTTCTCGACGTAGGCCTTGACCTCGGGGGAGTGCAGCAGCGCGTCGAGCTTCTTGAGCGCCGCGTTGTTCTCGTCCTTCTTCTGCACCGTGAGGAAGTTGGCATAGGGGTTGCCCTCCGCCTCCTCGACGAGGATCGCGTCCTTGGACGGCGACAGGTTGGCCTCGAGCGCGTAGTTGCCGTTGATCACGGCGACGTCGAGGTCGTCGAGCGAGCGCACGAGCTGCGCCGGGTCGGTCTCGACGAACTTGAGCTTCTTGGCGTTCTGGTCGACGTCATAGATCGTCGCGTTCGTCGCGTCCTTGCCGGACTTCAGCGTGATGACGCCGGCCTTGGCGAGCAGCTCGAGCGCGCGACCCTGGTTGGACGGGTCGTTGTTGATGCCGACCTGAGCACCGGTGGGGAGCTGCGCGACGTCCTTGACCTTCTTCGAGTACAGCGCGAACGGCTCGATGTGGATGCCTGTGTAGTGGGCGAAGTCGTAGCCGCGGTCCTTCACCTGCGCGTCGTAGTACGGCTGGTGCTGGAAGTAGTTCGCGTCGAGCGTGCCCTCGGACAGCTGCACGTTGGGCTGGACGTAGTCGTCGAAGCTCTTGATGTCGAGGTCGAGCCCGGCCTTGGCCGCGAGGTTGGCGTCGACGTACTCGAGGATCTTGGCGTGCGGCGTCGGGGAGGCACCGATGGTGAGCTTGGTGACGCCCTTGTCATCGGCCTTCGGACCACTCGAGTCACCGCCACCGGCACCACAGGCCGCGATGCTCGAGACGGCGAAGAGGGCGATGCCGGCGACGAGTGCGGGACGGCGGAGCGAGGACATGAGTGCTTCCTTTCGGTATGCCGGTGAGTCACCGACGTGGGTGTGCCGCCGTGGGCGGCGGTTCAGGTGAGCCGACAACGCTGTCGGGAGCGGGCGGCATACGCCGCCGTGTTTCAGGGTTCTCGGGAGGTTCAGCGGTGGTCGACAGCGCGGGCGACTCGGTCGCCGACGACCTGGACCAGCTGGACGACGATGACGAGCAGGACCACGGCCGCGATCATCACGTCGGTCTGAAAACGGTTGTAGCCGTACGACATTGCCGTCGCGCCGAGTCCGCCACCGCCGACGGCACCGGCCATCGCGCTGTAGCCGATGAGGGCGATGACGGTCGTCGTCAGGCCGGCGACGATGCCGGGCAGGGCCTCGGGGAGGAGGACCTTGCGGGTGATGTTCCAGCGGGTCGCGCCCATGATCGTGGCGGCCTCGACCTTGCCGGACGACACCTCACGCAGAGACGTCTCGACGAGGCGCGCGAAGAACGGCACGGCGCCGACCGTGAGCGGCACGATCATGGCCCGCCAACCGACGGTCGTCCCGGCGATGAAGCGGGTGATCGGGATGATCGCGATCATCAGGATGAGGAAGGGCAGCGAGCGCCCGACGTTGACGATGGCGCCCAGGACCCGGCTCACCGCACGGTGGGGGGAGATGCCGCCGGGGGAGGTGTTGTGCAGGAGCACGCCGACCACGACACCGAGGACGGCGGTGATGAGGGCCGAGCCGATCGTCATGGCCAGGGTTTCCCAGAGTGCCTTGGGCAGGCCCTCGGTGATGACCGGGTTGTCGAGCCAGGTGGGGTCGCCGTTGAGTGTCATGCCGCCACCTCCGGGTGGAGGTGGGCGCCGGCGAGGAGGGCCGTGGCGCGGTCCGTGGTGGTGGAGTCGGCGAGTTCGATGAGGAGTCGTCCGACGCGGCGGCCGGCGATCGTCTCGACCGTGGCTGCGGCGACGTCGGACTCAATGCCGTCGTGGCGGAGCAGGGCGACGATTCCGTCGATGGTGCCAACGGTGGCGTCCGGGTGGCCGAGGGCAACCTGGAGGCGCACGAGGCCGGCCGGGGACGGTTCGACCAGGGGGATGAGCTCGCGGTGCAGGCGGGTGGTGGGGTCGGCGATGACGTCGCTGAGCCGGCCCTGTTCGACCACGGCGCCGTCACCGAGGAGGGTCACGGCGTCGCAGATCTCGCGGACGACGGACGGCTCGTGGGTGATGATGACGACGGTGATGCCGAGGCGGTCGCGCAGCTCTCGGAGGAGGGCGAGGATCGAGCCGGTCGTGCTCGCGTCGAGGGCTGACGTGGGCTCGTCACACAGGAGGATCTCGGGTCCGGCGGCGAGGGCGCGGGCGATGCCGACGCGCTGCTGCTGGCCGCCGGAGAGCTGGCCGGGATGGTTCTGGGCGCGGTCGGAGAGACCGACGAGCTCGAGGAGCTCGGCGACGCGGGCATCGCGCTTGGCCTTGTCCCAGCCGGCGATCTCGAGCGGCAGGGCGACGTTGTCGGCGGCGGTGCGGGAGTCGAGGAGGTTGGCGTGCTGATGGACGACGCCGAACTGGCGGCGGGCCGCGCGCAGCTCCTCGCCGCGCAGGGTCGTGATGTCCTGACCGGCGACGACGACCTCGCCCGAGGTCGGGCGTTCGAGGCCGGTGAGGCAGCGGATCAGGGTCGACTTGCCGGCGCCGGAACGCCCGACGATGCCGTGGATCTCACCGCGCGGAACCGCGAGGGAGACTCCGTCGAGGGCCTTGACCGTGGCCCCTCGAGCGTCGAAGACCTTGGTCAGGTCACGGACGGCCAGGGCCAGCTGGTCCGATGAATTGTCAACCACACGACCATAATGTCAAGTTATTCAAGCGATAACCAAATCCACACCACCAACCCGTCTTCGTGCCCCGCACGGACACGCTAGCGCGGGCGCCGCCGTCCGTGCGGGGCACGAAGACGGAGGTGGGTCCGGGCAGCGTTGTCAGCTGAGGATGTCCTGGCGGCGGAACCGTCGGTAGCCGAGCGCGACGAAGAGCACCGTGTAGAAGATCGACCACAGGGCACCGTGGCGCAGGTCGACCCAGTTGATCGGCCCGTCGACGAGCAGGTCGAGCCACGCCCGTGAGTAGTGCGCGGGTAGCGCCTTGCGCCAGTCGCCCAGGGCATCGATCGAGTCGAGGATGCCCGAGACGATGAGGAGCATCAACGCGCCACCGACGGCGGCGAGTGGAGTCTGGCTGCGTACGCCCACCCAGAACGAGAAGGCGCCGACGGGCGCGATCGTCACGAGGACGTAGCCCATCGCGATCAGCATGCGCGGGAGCCACTGGCCCCACGCCATCTCGCCACCGCCGAGGATCGAGAAGGGTTGCGATCCATAGGCGAGCGTGCCCACGAGCAGGGCCCACGCCGGAAGGACGACCACGAGGGCCGCTGTCGAGAGGAACCCGACGACGAGCTTGCTCGTGAGCAGGCGCGCCCGGCTGACCGGCGCCGTGAGCAGGTAGCGCAACGATGCCCAGGACGCCTCGGCGGGCACGGGGTCACCGGCGAAGAGCGCGGCGACGATGAAGAGCAGGAGTTCCGCCGACACGACGAGCATGAAGACCGTGAAGTTCGGGCCACCACTCGTCGCGAGGTCGACGAGCCGGACGGTGGTGTCACCGGGCCGGCCCGGGTCGTCGTCGAGCGAGAACGCCGCGACGAGGAGGAGGGGCAGGACGGCGACGATCGCGGCGACCCAGAGAGTGCGACGTCGACCGAGCTGGCGCCGAAGCTCAGCGCGCCAGGACAGGGGCCTGCTCGTGACTGACCCGCTCATCGCGCTCTCACCTGTCGCAGCCTTTCGATGAGGGAGGCGTCCCCACTTCCGTCCTCGGACGGCGCCTGCGAGGACGCGATGACCCCGAGGAAGACCTCCTCGAGATGGCGGCGGCTACCCACTCCGACGACGTCGGCGCCCGAGGCGACGAGCTCGCGCACGACCTCTTCGCGAGGTCGGTCGGACACGACCGTGAGGGTCGGCTTCGACGGGTCGTCGACCAGTTCAACGGAGCGTATGCCGTCCATTGCCGCGAGCGCGGATCGTGCCGGTTCCAGCGCACCGACCGAGGCGAACTCGAAAACCGTGGTGTCGTCGCTCGAGAGCAGATCGCTGACCGGCCCAGCCGTGACGACCTTGCCGGCGTGCATGACGACGACATGGCTGCAGGTCAGCTCCACCTCGGCGAGCAGGTGACTGGAGACGACGACGGTCCGGCCAGACGCGGCATACGACTGCAGGATCGGTCGCATCGCCGCGATCTGGGGCGGGTCGAGACCGTTCGTCGGCTCGTCGAGGAAGAGGACTTCGGGTCGGCCGAGCATGGCCTGGGCTATGCCGAGGCGCTGCTTCATGCCGTGGCTGTAGGTCCGGACCGGTCGGTCGAGGGCGCCGCCGAGCGCGGCTACCGAGAGGGCTTCGTCGATCTCGGCCTCTTCGGCGGGGCGTCCGGTGGCAGCCCAGAAGGCGTCGAGGTTCTCGCGACCGGTGAGGTGGGGGAGGAAGCCGGGACCCTCGACGAGGGCGCCCACGCGGCTGAGGACCTCCGAGCCCGGGTGCACCGGTCGACCCAGGACATGCACCGACCCCGAGTCGGGCGTGATGAGGCCGAGCATCATCCGCATCGTCGTGGTCTTCCCGGCACCGTTGGGCCCGAGGAGCCCGACCACCTGGCCGCGTTCGGCCCGCCACGACACGTCGTCGACGGCGCGGTGCCCGTCGGCGTAGGTCTTGACGAGGCGGTCGACGACGAGCGGGATGTCGGCGTAGTCCTCGCGCACCACCTCGCGCTGTCGACGACGGCGCCGCAGCAGTGCCGACCCGGAGATCCCGACAAGCAGAGCGAGTATGCCGCCGGTGAGAGCAAGGGACTCCGTGTCGCGTTCCGTCGTGGACGGGAGGATCGTGCCGTCCGCCGTGGGCAGCGTGAGGGAGGGCGTGGCCAAGGTGATCCGGTCGGCACGCGCTTGCCGAGGAACGGTGAAGGCGTTGTCCGTCGACGTGACGAGCACGCGCCACTGGCTGCCCGCCGCCATCGACCAGACCGACGATGGCAGGTTGACCGTGACGTCCGTGGCCTTGCCGGGCGTCAGCGCCACCCGGACCGGGGCGGTGAGAGCCCGTTGCTGGACGGCGTCGGTACCTTCCACCCGCCAGAGGGAGACGAACAGCGTCGCCTCGGTGCCTGTGGACGTGACCTGGAGCTTGACCGTCGGCGTGCCGACAACGGTCAGCGAGCGCGACAAGGTGGCGGTGTCGAACGCGGCCGACATGCCGGGCAGGGCGGCAAGCCGATAGGTCGGCAGCTGAAGGTTGCCCAGGCCGGGGATCGAAGTCATCGAATTCGGTTGTCCCCCAGGTGGTGTGAGGACGACGGACGGTTCGGTGGGAGTGCGCAACGGGACCTGTTCGATGCCGCCGTGCAGGCCGGGGTAGGTGTCCAGGGTCGCGATCGGTGCGGTGTCGCTGTTGCGTGGGACGGGCAGTGAGTAGGTGAACGCCGGCACCGGAAGCGGATCGGTCCGCGTGCCCTTGAGATAGGTCCGGATCCAGGTCCGGGCGGCGTCCTCGTCGAGCGCGGGGTTCGAGGAGACGCTGTCGTGCCCGCCGTCGGTCCAGCGCACGGCGTGACGCGTGCCCTTGGCGGCCAGGCTCGCGGCGTTGGCGTCGGCCTGGTCGAGCCCGAAGAGGGTGTCCGCCTCGCCCTGGACGAGGAGGGTCGGTGCCGTGACCCCAGCGATCGTGGCGCGAGGACTGTTGCGACGCAGGGTCGCCGCGAGCGCGGGGCTGGGACCGCCGGACTCTGCCGCCGCCTGCAGCTCACCGCAGAGCGTGAGGTCGAAGCGGCCACACAGGACATCGGAGGGCTTGGCCGGCGCACTCCCGACGGAGGCGACGCTCGCGGTGAAGAAGCGGGTACCCCACAGCTGCTTGTAGGGGCCGGGTGTCGTGCTGCCCTGCGCCGCCTGGGGGAAGAGTGCCGTCGACAGGTCGTTCCAGGTGATCGCCGCGACCGTGGCATCGACTCGCTGGTCCGCGCCCGCGAGCATCAGCGCGAACGCGCCTCCGTAGGACGCGCCGACCACGGCGACGCGAGGGTCCTTGTCGCCGTCCTTGCGCACCTCGGCGCGCGCGGCGAGGAAGGTGAGCAGCGCTGCACCGTCACGGACCTCGTAGTCCGGTGAGTTGAGGTGAATCCTGCCGCCGGAGCGACCAAAGCCTCGGGCCGAGAAGGTAAGGACGACATTGCCGTCCGCTGCGAACTCCTTCGCCTGGGCGACGACACTCTCCTTGCTGCCACCGAAGCCGTGCGCGAGCAGGACCGCCGGATGCGGACCGGTTCCAGCGGGCAGGTAGAGACGAGTGTCCAGCCGGACGGCGCTGCCATCGGCCTCCGCGCCGACATCGACGAACTGGTCCGTCGTCGTCACGGCCGGTTCAGCAGTCGCAGCCGGTGCGGACACCGCAGGGCCAGCGAGAGCGACGAGACCTGCCAGTGAGAGAGCAGCAGCGGTCGCGATGAACCGGCGAGGAGGTCGAACGAGCCGCTGCATGGCTCATCCTCTCCCGACGGAGTCCGCTGAGCCGCACTGCGTCATCCGCACAACCGATCGAACGCTTCGGCACCCCGAAGTGGTTCCGCAGCGCGTGCCCGACCCGTGCGACCACACGCGCCAGCCGGGTCAGGCCTCGAGGGTCCGGTCGAACAGCTCGCGCACATGGTTCGGCAGGGCCGGCTCCTGGATCGTCAGGTCCAGCGGCGGGAGGTCGCAGGTCACTCCGTAGCAGAAGCGGTCCGGCTGGGTCCGGCCCCCGGCATACGCCTGAAGTTCCGGCGTGGGACCGGCGAGGAGGCTGCGCCAGGCGGACGCGTCCGTCTCGGACAGCTCGTCGAGGGCGACCGTCTTCTCGCGCACGATCCCGGCAAGGCCTCCGGTGCGTCGCACCTGCACCTGGCTCGGCGCACCGGAGGGCGCAGGGGCAGGGGTCGGAGTGGGCGACGGCACGGGTGTCGGCTTCTCGGCACCCTTCGTGACACCCACTTCGGACCACGCGTTGCGCACGGCGGCGACCTCCGGGGAGTCCTCGCCGTGGGCGGAGACAGCGGCCTCCTCGGTGAGCGCCGCGAAGGTGGTGAAGTCACAGTCCGCCTTGATGTCACCGGTGATCGCGGCATACCAGATGGCGCCGGCGGCGTCCCACGCGTTGCCGCCGAGCGCTGTCGCGACGAGGTGGAACGCGCGGTTGGGGATGCCGGAGTTGATGTGGACACCACCGTTGTCGTCGTCGGTGACCACGAAGTCGTCCATGTGCCCGGGCTGGGGGTCCTTGCCCAGGCGCGGGTCGTCGTAGGCGGTGCCGGGCGCCTTCATCGAGCGCAGGCCCACACCCTTGATGCCCGGGGCGAGCAGCTCGGCACCGATGATCCAGTCGGACTGCTCGGCACTCTGCCCGAGGGCGCGCTGCTTGACGAGGATGCCGAAGACGTCGGAGACGTGCTCATTGAGGGCACCGGCCTGGTCCTGGTAGTTCAGCCCCGACGTGTACTGCGTGACCCCGTGGGCCAGCTCGTGCCCGATGACGTCGAGGCTGCGGGTGAACCCGAGGAACACCTCGCCGTCGCCATCACCGAACACCATCTGCGACCCGTCCCAGAACGCGTTGTCGTAGTTGGAGCTGTAGTGCACGCTCGCAATGAGGCCGAGCCCCTTGTCGTCCAGGGAGTTGCGCGCGTATGCCGCGTGCCACAGTTCCCAGGTCGCGCCGAGTCCGTCGTACGCCTCGGTGACCGCGACGTCGTCCGTGGCCGGCTCTCCCTCGGCGCGCACCCGGGTGCCGGGCAGGGTCGTCCCGTTCTTGGCGTCGTGGATGAGCCGGTTCGGTGCATCGGTCGTCGCCCGGTTGGCGCGCCGACTCGCGGCCGTGCCACTGGCGCGCAGGGCGTGCTCGCGGGCGTGCTGCTCGTAGCGGAGCTGGTCGATGCGCAGCGTCTCGCGGGCGCGTTCCTCGACCGCCGGGTCGCCCGAGGCCGCCAGGGCCTGGAGCAGATAGGGCGGCACGATCGAGCAGAGGTGCGAGGCCGGGTTCGTCGTCATGCGTCCATCTTCACGCGGCCCACCGACACCCGCACCTCCAGGGCCGGAAGAGGAGGCATCGCGCTCTGGCCTGACCCTGCTCGCACCTCATGGGGCTCAGCCGTAGGTGTCGCGGGGGCCTCGGCCGTCCTGGACGCGCCGCATCCCCTTGGACCACGACGGAGCACTCGGCCCCACGACCTTGATCTGGGTGACCGTGCCCTCGCCGACCTCGCGCGCCAGGCTCCCCATGAGCGTCGTCGACATGAGGCGCAGGTTCGTCGCCCACGCCGTCGAGTCGGCCCGCACGGTGAGCACCGAGTCGACGAACTCGACCGGGTGGCAGTGCTGCGCGACCTCTTCGCCGACGATCGTGGCCCACCGACCGATCACGGCACCCACGGCGACATCGACCTTCCACCCGCGCTCACTCACGAACGAGTCGAGCTCATCACCGAGAAGCATCGGGTCGCGCCCGCTCTTGCGACCACCCAACCCGTCCGGCACGTCCTTGAACCGACGCTTCGGCTTGATCCCCGGCCGCAGGCCCCGCGATCGAGCCGCCGCGCGGGCCCGGGACAACGCGTCAGCGGGTGCGCTGACGAAGTCCTCCGGGGTTTCACGTGAAACGAGCTTCTCGTCCCCTTCACCCGGCGATGACGAATCGCCCTGTCCCACGGGCAGATTCGGATCGTCACTCACGCGCGGTCACCTCGCCCAGCGACACGGCATACGTGCGTCCACGCAGTTCGGACGGCACGTCCGCCTCGACAGCGGCAGTGATGAGGACCTGCTCGCAGTCGGCGACCATCGCCGCGAGCCGCTCGCGCCGGCCCGCGTCGAGCTCGGCAAAGACGTCGTCGAGGATCAGCACCGGGTCGTCGCCGAGATCGTGACGGAGCAGGTGGTATGCCGCGAGCTTGAGCCCCAGCGCGAACGACCAGCTCTCGCCATGGCTGGCATAGCCCTTGGCCGGCAGCTCGCCGAGGGTGAGGACGACGTCGTCGCGGTGCGGACCCACCAACGTCACCCCGCGCTCGATCTCCTGGCCACGCACCTCGGCGAACGATGCCAGCAGCTCGGCATGCAGCTCCTCGAGCTCCGGCACCTCGCCAGCAGCGATCCGGCCCGCGAACTCCTCACGCAGGGACGCCTTGTAGCTCACCCGCGCATCGGACTGCCCAGCACTGACCTCGTCATAGGCCTTGCCGAGCAGGGGCGCGAGGTCTCGCAGCAGCCGCAGCCGGGCATAGAGCAGGGGAGCGGCCACCTGGGCGAGCTGTGCGTTCCACACATCGAGCGTGTGCAGCGCGGCCTCCCGCTCCGAGACCGTGTCCACCCCCTCCACCGGCCGACGTTGCTTGCCCCGACCGCGCAGCACCGGCGCCGCTGACTTCAGCAGAGCGTTGCGTTGCTTGAGGATGCGGTCGTAGTCGCCGCGTGCCCCAGCCCACCGCGGCTGCCGCGCCACGAGCAGGTCATCCAGGAAACGACGCCGCTCCGACGGGTCACCCTTGACGAGCGACAGGTCCTCGGGCGCGAACAGCACGGTCCGGACCTGCCCCAACACGTCGCGGGTGCGGGTCAGCGGCGACTTGTTGAGTCGCGCCCGGTTCGCGCGGCCGGGCGTGATCTCGAGCTCGACCAGGGTCTCGCGACCATCACGGACGACGGCGCCGCGGATGATCGCCTGCGCCGCTCCGAACCGCACGAGCGGCGCATCGTTGGCCACCCGGTGCGAGGACAGTGACGCGAGGTAGCCGATCGCCTCGACGAGGTTGGTCTTGCCCTGTCCGTTCAGGCCGACGAACGTCGTGATGCCCGGCTCCAGCGGGAGCTCGGCGCTCGGATAGCTCCGGAAGTCGCCGACGGTGAGGTGCCGGACGTACACCTAACTCGCTCAGGCCTTCGTGGCGCTCTTGGTGCGCTTCCGCGTCGCGCCGGTCGAACCGGACCCCGACGACGGACCGGCTGCGGCAGCCTTGCGACCCTTGGCAGCAGCCTTCTTCGCGGTCGGAGCCTTTTCCTTCTTGGCGGTATGGGCGACCGTGGCCTTGGCGGTCTTTGGCCCGGCAGCAGCCTCGGTGCGCAGCTTCTCGCCCTCGGCCGTGGTCATGACCTGGTGCCCACCGAACTGACCGCGCAGCGCGGCAACGGCCTGCATCGTCGGTGACGAGTCCTGGCGCGACGCGAAGCGAGCGAAGAGGGACGCGGCGATGACTGGCATGGGCACGGAGTTGGCGATGCCTTCCTCGACGGTCCAGCGACCCTCACCCGAGTCGGCGGTGTAGTCGGAGACGTCCTCGAGCTGGGGGTTCTCCTCGAGCGCCTTGACCATGAGGTCGAGCAGCCAGGAGCGGACGACCGTGCCCCGGCTCCACGCCTTGAACGAGCCGGGGACATCCTTGACGATGTCCTTCTTCTCGAGCAGCTCGAAGCCCTCGGCGTAGGCGTGCATCAGGCCGTACTCGATGCCGTTGTGCACCATCTTCACGTAGTGACCCGCACCGGTCTCGCCGGCGTGGACGAAGCCCTCGTCGCGCGGACCCTCGGGACGCAGCGCGTCGAAGATCGGCATGGCCTTGGCAACATTGGCCTTCGTGCCGCCGACCATGAGGCCGTAGCCGTTCTCCAAGCCCCAGATGCCGCCGGAGACACCGCAGTCGAGGTAGCCGATGCCCTTGGCCTTGAGCGCCTTCTCGTTCTCGATGTCGTCGGTGAAGCGGCTGTTGCCACCATCGATGACGAGGTCGCCCTTGTCGAGCAGCTCGCCGAGCTTGGCCACCGTCTCGCGGGTCGGGTCGCCGGCCGGCACCATCACCCAGACGACGCGGGGTGCGTCGAGCTTCTTGACGAGCGCCGCGAGGGTCTTGACGTCCGACACCGCGGGGTTGCGGTCAAAGCCCACGACCTCGTGGCCGGCGCGGCGGATGCGCTCGCGCATGTTGCCGCCCATTTTGCCGAGCCCGATGAGTCCCAGTTGCATTGACTACCCCTTCACGTGTGCGAGAAACGTTGCCGTGGTGCTGTCGTTCGCCCTGCTGTTGAAGAATCGCAGGTATGCCGGGTGCTCACCTGCGTGAGCGGCATACCTTGTCGTTTCCTGACGCACGACTGCCTCGTCAGGCTACGCCGGTCAGCTCGCGAATCGCACCGGCATGATGACGTAGCGATAGCTGGTGTCGGCCTCGCCGTCAGCCTCGGCCTGACCGCTGAGGACGGCCGGACGCGACGGCTGGGTGAACGAGAGCCTGCTGAACTCGGTGCCGACGGCGCCGAGGCCATCGAGCAGGAAGCCGGGGTTGAACGCGACCTCGACATCGGGGCCGGTCAGGGTGGCCTCGACGGCCTCGCTGGCCTGGGCGTCCTCGCCGGTGCCGGCCTCGATCGCGACCTGGCCCTCGGTGAAGCGCAGCCGGACGGGGGTGTTGCGCTCGGCGACGAGGGCCACACGCTTGACGGCCTCGACGAGCTCGGCGGTGTTGACGACCGACTCCGTCTCGGAGGTCGTCGGGAAGATCGAGCTGACCTTGGGGTACTCACCGTCGAGCAGGCGAGTGGTCGTGCGGCGGGAGCCGGCCTCGAAGCCGACGAGACCGTCGCCACCCGCAGCGGAACCGAGCGCGACGTCGATCGAGCCGGAGGCGCCGAGCGAGCGGGCCGTGTCGGCGAGGGTGCGGGCCGGGACGAGAACGATGTGGCTCGCGGCGCTGTCGGTGGGGTTCCACGTGAGCTCACGCATGGCCAGGCGGTAGCGGTCGGTCGCGAGGAGCGTCATCTTGTCGCCCTCGATCTCGACACGGACGCCGGTGAGGATCGGCAGGGTGTCGCCGCGGTCGGCCGCGATCGAGACCTGGTTGACGGCCTGGGTGAACAGCTGGCCATCGATGGAACCACTCGGCTCCGGCGACGACGGCAGCGTCGGGTAGTCGTCGGAGGGCATCTGCAGCAGGCTGAAGCGGCTCGAGCCACACACGACCTGGACCTTGGAGCCCTGCACCTCGACGTCGACTGGCTTGTTGGGCAGGTTGCGGGAGATGTCAGCGAGCAGACGGCCGAGCACGAGCACGGTTCCGGACTCGGAGACCTCGGCGGGCACGGTCAGACGAGCGGACACCTCGTAGTCGAAGGCCGAGAGGGTCACGGTGCCTTCGTCGTTCGCCTCGATGAGGATGCCGGCAAGGACGGGCACGGGAGGGCGCGCAGGAAGTCCGCGGGCGACCCAGGTGACCGCCTCGGCCAGGACTTCACGCTCGACGCGGAACTTCACGGCATACCGACCTAACTGTGTTTTGGGCTGCAACAGGCACAACAACGTTTGAGGACCGCGAAGCGCCGGGCGCCAGGAGGCGCAGGCAAGCGGGAAAGATGACATTAGTGCACGGAAGTGAGCGGGGACACCCGAGTCGGATGTTGTCATTCGCCGGGCTCCTGGGCGGCATTCCACAAGCAGGTCCTCGGGGCAGAACAATTGATAGGGGGATCTCGTCAGAGTTGTAGGAGGTGTGGATCCTGTGGACAACTCACTGTTTGTGCAGGTCAGCGACCCATCGGGGCGGTGGACGAGACGTGGACGGCGTGTGGAGGAATGACACCCGCCTGTTGACGGCCACGTGGCCTTTCTGACTCGTCCACGGCGAGGACACCTCTCGTCCACCCCTCTGGGGCGGTTGTCCACAGTTGTCCACAGGGATTGGGGACAACCGGCCAATTCTCTTGATCCCCAGGTTGTCCACAGAGGAAGTTGTCCACAGAGTTCTCCACACACCGTGGACGAGGGCGTCCCGGAGCCGTGCGGCTGCACCAAGGTGACGAACGGGTGACGAGGTGCCCACAGCTGTGGATCAACCTGTGGACAATCTTCTTGGTAACCGCACTTCGTCCCCCGGACGGACAAACGAAAGTTCGTCTTCGTGCCCTGCACGGACCTGCTCGCTGCCCTCGCACGTCCGTGCGGGGCACGAAGACGGAGGACCAGGTTGTCAGCGTGACTGTTGCTTGATCCGGTTCGTCAGCTCGGTGACCTGGTTGTAGATCGCGCGCCGCTCGGCCATCAACTGGCGGATCTTCTTGTCGGCGTGCATGACCGTCGTGTGGTCTCGGCCGCCGAACTGCTGCCCGATCTTGGGCAGGGACAGGTCGGTGAGCTCGCGGCACAGGTACATCGCGATCTGACGGGCCGTGACGAGCACCCGGGAACGCGACTGCCCCTGGAGGTCCTCGAGGGTGAGACCGAAGTAGGCCGCGGTCTGCGCCATGATCGTCGCGCTCGTGATCTGGTTCGCGGAGTCGTGCGGGATGAGGTCCTTGAGCACGATCTCGGCGAGCGAGATGTCGACCGGCTGGCGGTTGAGGCTGGCGAAGGCGGTGACGCGGATGAGGGCGCCCTCGAGCTCGCGGATGTTCGTGCTGATCCGCGAGGCGATGAACTCGAGGACGTCGTCCGGGACGCTCAGCTTCTCCTGGGCGGCCTTCTTGCGCAGGATCGCGATCCGGGTCTCGAGGTCGGGTGGCTGTACGTCGGTCATGAGGCCCCACTCGAACCGACTGCGCATCCGCTCCTCGAAGCCGCTCAGCAGCTTGGGCGGTAGGTCGCTGGTGATGACGACCTGCTTGTTGGCGTTGTGCAGCGTGTTGAACGTGTGGAAGAACTCTTCCTGCGTCTGCACCTTGCCCTGCAGGAACTGGATGTCATCGATGAGGAGCACGTCGACGTCGCGGTAGCGACGCTGGAAGTTCGCCGCCTTGTCGTCGCGGATGCTGTTGATGAAGTCGTTGGTGAACTCCTCGGAGTTCACGTAGCGCACCTTGACGTGGGGATAGAGGTTGCGCGCGTAGTGCCCGATCGCGTGCAACAGGTGGGTCTTGCCCAGTCCTGACTCGCCATAGATGAAGAGCGGGTTGTAGGCCTTGGCCGGCGTCTCGGCGACGGCGAGGGCGGCGGCGTTGGCGAAGCGGTTGCTGGCACCGATGACGAAGGTGTCGAACGTGTACTTCGGGTTGAGCCGGGTCAGCTCGACCTGCTCCGGAACCGTGGCTCCGGGGCGGGGGCGAAGGGCTCCGGGCGACCGCGTGCGTCCGATGGCACCGTTGTTGCGGCTGTCATCCTCACCCTCGTCGTCCTCGACCAGGGCGATCCCGTCGAGTTCGGCCCGTCTCTTGGCGCGGCGCCCGTCGGCATCCGCGGGACCTGGCTCGAGCCCGATGGTCGTGGCGGTGCGGGGAACCTGGTCGGCTCCGGCGCCGTCAACGGTGGTGGTGTCAGCCGGAATGGTGACGGGGACGTCGGCCAGCGAATGGTCGACCGTGACCGCAAGGCGCACGTCGTGACCGAGCTGGCTGCTCAAGGTTTCGGTGACCCGGTCACGCAGACGGGTCTCGACGATGTCCTTGGTGAAGTCGTTCGGAACGGCGATGAGAGCAGTCTCATCGAGCAGCCCCACGAGCTTGGCGAGGGAGAGAAAGGCGCGCTGCTGGACAGGGATTCCGTCAGAGTCGAGCGCGTCGAGGGTGGTGCGCCAGATCTGGTCCATCCCGACATCCGGCACCTGATCACCCGTACCTTCCGTGTCATTCGTGCGTGAAACCGAGGATGTCCACAGAGTTGTCCACAGACTGTGGGTATGCGCAGTGACGCTAACAAGGGGGTGAGCCCGCGGCAAGCCGAAACAGTCTGCGGAGCCGTCACCTGCCTGTGCGCCCCGCGTGTCGTGCCAGATCCTGACACCGTGAGGTGAGAGCATAGGCGGTTCTTCGCTGCACGCGGGCTTTCTCCGGCGAGTTTGACCCGGTATGCCGCCCTCACGTACCTTTGACACGCCTGTTGTGGCGGCCGTTGACGCCTGCCCACAGCCTCTGAACCAGCACGACCCAACACGCCCCACACCATCCGGTTTTTGTCCGTATGGGTCCGTCCCGTGAGAAGAGATTCACCGTGAGCAAGCGTACGTTCCAGCCCAACACCCGTCGTCGGTCCAAGACCCACGGCTTCCGTCTCCGCATGCGTACCCGTGCGGGTCGCGCCATCCTCGGTGCCCGTCGCCGCAAGGGCCGCTCCGAACTCTCCGCCTGAGGCTTCGGTGCTGCCGGCGCCGAACCGACTGCGTGAGCGGTCGGATTTCGCGTCGGCGATCCGTTCCCCTGGTGCGATGCGAGCGGGATCGAGAATCCTTGTGGTGCACGCCAACGTGACCGACTCTCGTGCGGGTTTTCCGCCGCGGGTCGGTTTCGTCGTGTCCAAGGCCGTCGGCAACGCGGTCGTTCGCAACCGGACCAAGCGCCGACTGCGCGCCGCGATCGCGACCGAGCTGACCGGCATACCCACGGGTCTTGACGTCGTGGTCCGAGCGCAGCCGGCAGCTGCCAGCGCGACGTTCGCAGAGCTGTCTGAATCGCTGAAACCGTTGTTGCACAAGGTTATTCGCCGTTTTGAGGTCGCCTCATGACGATCGGTCAGGTTGCTGCCAAGCCCCTCGTGTGGCTCGTGCGCGCCTACCAGCTGGTCGTGTCACCCATGCGCCCGGCGACCTGCCGCTACTTCCCCTCCTGCTCTGCGTATGCCGTGACCGCCCTGGGTCGGTACGGCGTGTTCAAGGGAACCTGGCTCACGCTCCGGCGGTTGGGCAGGTGTCACCCTTGGGCGGCCGGCGGGGTCGACCACGTTCCACCTCTGCCCGGGGAACTGGATGATGGCGAGCTCATCGCTCGGCACATCCCCCACGAGACCACCACCTGAACCACACTCCTAGAACCACGGTGTGGGCCCACCCCGGCAGAGACGCCGGAACTACTTAAAGGACAGCATGGGCGACTTCTTCAACAGCCTGCTCTACCCGATCGAGCTTCTCGTCGCGTGGATCATGTACGGCTTCCACCAGGCCTTCACCTGGATCGGGCTCGACCCGGCGTCGGGTGCCGCGTGGGCACTGTCGATCATCGGGCTCGTCCTGGTCATGCGTGCCGCCATGATTCCGCTGTTCGTCAAGCAGATCAACGCCTCCCGCAAGATGCAGATGATCCAGCCCGAACTGCAGAAGATCCAGAAGAAGTACAAGGGCAAGAGCGACCCTGAGTCCCGCCAGGCGATGACCCAGGAGACGATGGCGCTCTACAAGTCGGAGGGCACCAACCCGTTCTCCTCGTGCCTGCCGATCCTCGTGCAGTCACCGTTCTTCTTCGGTCTCTTCCGCGTGCTCAACGGCCTCAAAGGCATCTCCGAAGGAACCAAGGACCCGATCGGTCCGATCACACGGACCGTGGCGAAGCAGGCGGAGTCGGCCACGCTCTTCGGTGCACAGCTCTCCGACAAGTTCATCGGCGCCGAGACGACGACGACCAAGGTCGTGACGATCCTCTTGATCGTGCTCATGTCGGCAACAACGTTCACGACGCAGCGTCAGCTGATGACGAAGAACATGCCGGCGTCCGCGCTCGACAACCCGTTCGCCAAGCAGCAGAAGCTGATCATGTACGTCATGCCGGTCGTCTTCGCGGTCTCCGGTATCAACTTCCCCATCGGTGTTCTTCTCTACTGGTTCACCACCAACGTGTGGTCGATGACCCAGCAGTTCTACGTGATCCGCAAGATGCCCGCCCCCGGCTCTGCTGCTGAGAGGGCGCTGCATGAACGTCTCGCCAAGCGCGGCAAGCCGATCCCCGGCGAGGCCGAGCGCAAGGCTGCTGAGGCAGCCGAAGCCGAGGCTGCTGCCGAGCGTTCCCGCCAGCGCGTGCAGCCCAAGGGCAAGAAGCGCGCCAAGAAGAAGGCGTCCTCGGGGCCCGTCGCCGAGAAGAAGCCCCAGACCGACAACTGAGACCACAACTGCCGTATCAGGGCTCTGACCTGCGACGATACGGCGCCGGACCGACTGACGAAGGTGTCAGCCGCCACGAGAGGAACCACCAGATGAGTGAACTGACCGACCAGGAGACCGCAGAAACCACTGCGGTTGACGAGGACACCACGACCGTCGCGGCATCGGACACCACCGAGACCGCTGACGTCGAGCAGTCGAACCAGAACCCCGAGGCGGAGGAGTCGGACACAGAGTCCGCCATCGAGGACAAGCGCGACACCGCTGCACCCAAGGACGCGCCAGCCGACCTCGAGAAGGAAGGCGAGGTGGCGGCCGACTTCCTTGAGAACCTGCTCGACATCTGCGACCTCGACGGTGACATCGACGTCGACATCGACGGTGACCGCGCTGCTGTCGCGATCGTCGACTCCGAAGAGGGCCGTGTCCCGCGTCGCCTCGTCGGTGACAACGCCAAGGTGCTTGATGCTCTTCAGGAGCTCACCCGCCTGGCAGTGCAGGCCGCCACCGGTCACCGCAGCCGCCTCATGCTCGACGTCGCCGGCCACCGCGCCGGTCGTCGCGCCGAACTGGTGGAGGTCGCCAAGGTCGCCATCGCGTCCGTCAAGGAGTCCGGCGAGAAGACCGCCCTCGACCCGATGACGGCGTTCGAGCGCAAGGTCGTCCACGACGAGGTTCTGGCCGCCGGCCTGTCCTCCGAGTCCGAGGGTGTCGAGCCCCGTCGTCACGTCGTGGTTCTCCCCGCGTGAGCGATGTTTCACGTGAAACGGTGACCCAGGCTGAGGCCGACGCCACCGGTGCTCTTTCCACGGCCGCACCTTCGGGTGCGGCCGTGGTCTTTCGTGACCGTATGCCGGCAGCAACCCGTTTCGTTGAGATCCTCGCTGACACCGGCGTGACACACGGGTTGATCGGGCCGCGCGAGGTCCCCCGTCTGTGGGAGCGCCACGTTCTCAACTGCGCCGTCATCGAGGACGCTTTTCCTGAGAGTGCCATGCTCATCGACGTCGGCTCGGGCGCAGGCCTGCCCGGCGTCGCCCTCGCCATCGCTCGCCCCGACCTCGACATCCACCTCGTCGAGCCCATGCAGCGCCGCACCGACTGGCTCACCACCACAGTCACCGATCTCGGCCTGGACAACGTCACGGTTCACCGCGGCCGCGCCGAGGAGTTCATCGGTGTCCTGTCAGCCCCCTGGGTCACCGCCCGGGCCGTTGCCCGCATCGCCAAGCTGGCGCGTTGGTGCGTCCCCCTCCTTGATGGCCGCGGAACCGTCGTCGCCATGAAGGGGCGCTCCGCCCAGGAAGAACTCGACGCCGACCGCCGTGAGCTCAACAAGCTCGGCCTCGTCGCCGACGCGATCACGTCCCACGGCTCCACCGTCCTCGACGAACCCACCCTGACCCTTGACCTGACGTTCCAGCCCAAAACCCGCGTCACCAAGGGCAAGAAGAAGCGCTAACCCTCACTCATGCAAGTGGCCCCGGTTCTCCTCGAACCGGGGCCACTTCCATTTGCCTTCTGGGGTCGTACCGAACTACCCGTTCGCCGCAATCCCACCCGACGCTCGCGCGCTGAGCGCACTCACGTCTCCCGCCAGACCCAGCCAGCGGCGAACGGGCAGTTCGGTACTCCCGTACGGCACCTACCAGCGTGGGCCGGTTCGCGGAGCTGGTCCGCCTGTTTCGGGTCGGGTACCGCTTCTTCTTGCTCGCCTTTGGCTCCCAGCCCTCACTGTGGTCACCTGAGGAAGTCACGGTCACCTTGGGTGGCTTGTCTCGTCCTCCTGCAGGCTTAAGGCCCCCTTCCTCGACTCCTTAAATACAGAGGGGCGGTGGATATACAGAGGGGCGGTGGGCGGGATCGCGGCCGGTGGACGTCGAGGCGTGGGCGCGGTTGGGTCGCGATGTTTCACGTGAAACGCACGAGTGGCGACGAGCCTTGATGGAGCGGCCTCGCCCGCCCGTCATGGCCCGAGGCGAGCTGTGGTGGCGGCCAGCAGGTCGCGGGGAGACTTGCGGCAAGCCCCATGAGGCGGTGATCCCTGGTGACGCAGAAGCGGAACGTTTCACGTGAAACGGGACCACAGCGGCAGGCGGCCTTTTGAAGGAGTGGGGAACCTTGGAATCGCCGCTGGCTGGGTCTGGCGGGAGCGCGGAGTGCGGTCTACGCGCGCAGCGCGGATGGGATGGCGGCGATTCAAGGTTCGCCGCGACGGCTACGAAAGGTGCGGTGGGCACACTCGTTTCACGTGAAACGTTGTGCTGTGAGCGGAACTGGGGGGTTGGCGCGTCGTGGGGTTTGGCGTGTCGGGGGTGGTTGGGTTTGGATTGGGTGTCCCTGACCGACGACCGTGAGGTGGTTCCCGACGATGGCAGTCGAGGCCGAACGCCGCGTGACCCCTGGGCTGGGATTTCCTGCCCTTCCTGGCTCTGAGAGTGCTCCTTTGGGGTGGCCCGGGCCGGACGGAGTGGTTCACCTCTCCGACGTTTCACGTGAAACGCCCACGCCGGCGGCATCGACGGGAGAAGCGTCCGAGGCGACCCCCGAGGGTGTGGCTGAGGCCGTCATACTGGATCCGGCTGATGAGTCGGGGCCAGAGGCCGGGTCGGTGATCGGCACTGACGGTGCCGTGGGGGAGACTGAGGTCGTGTCAGTCCAGGACGAAGTTGACGATGTTTCACGTGAAACGCAGCTGAGCGAGTCGGAGAAGGCAGCCGACGCCTTGGCGCGGGTTTCGCGTGAGGCGAGCGGCGACGTGGCGGACATTCCCGAGGCCGGTGCGGACACGCCACTGGCCCAGGCGGTGGCCGCGGACACGCGTAAGCGGATGACCCTGGTGGGGCGCGAGCTTCCTCGTCCGGCCCACACGCGCGTACTCACCGTGGCGAACCAGAAGGGTGGTGTCGGCAAGACGACGACCACCGTGAACGTGGCCGCCGCGCTGGCTCAGGCCGGGGCGACCGTGTTGGTCATCGACCTCGACCCGCAGGGGAACGCAAGTACGGCGCTCGGCATCGAGCACCACGCTGAGGTCCCGAGCATCTACGACGTCCTCGTCGACGGGGATCCGCTGAGCAAGGTCGTCCAGCCCTGCCCCGACGTGCCCGGTCTGTTCTGTGCGCCGGCGACGATCGACCTGGCTGGCGCCGAGATCGAGCTCGTCTCGTTGGTGGCGCGAGAGACGCGGCTCCATAAGGCCGTCTCGAAGTACGTCGCCGAACTGGGCGAGCAGGGTCAGGCGTTGGACTACGTGTTCATCGACTGCCCGCCGAGCCTGGGGCTGCTCACGGTCAATGCGTTCGTGGCTGGCAGTGAGGTGTTCATCCCGATCCAGTGCGAGTACTACGCGCTCGAAGGGCTGTCGCAGCTGCTCAAGAACATCGAGCTCATCCGCGACCACCTCAACCCGAACCTGCACGTGTCGACCATCCTGCTCACGATGTTCGACGGTCGCACCCGGCTCTCGGCCCAGGTTGCCGACGAGGTGCGCAGCCACTTCCCGGACCAGACCCTCAAGGCGTCCGTGCCGCGCTCGGTCCGCATCTCCGAGGCGCCCAGCCACGGCCAGACCGTCATGACCTACGACCCCAACAGCAGCGGCGCCCTCTCCTACCTCGAGGCCGCCTCCGAGATGGCAGCGCAGAACGCCGCCGAGAACAGTGAGGATCGCTCATGAGCGACAAGCGACGTGCCCTGGGCCGCGGACTCGGTGCCCTCATCCCGCCGGGAGCTGGTGGCACGGGTGCCAACCGACCGACCGACGTGTTCTTCAAGGAGCGCCCGGCGGAGCAGGCAACCTCCGGCTCGGTCGACACCGCAGAGCGCCCAGCTCCGGGTGCCACAGAATCAGCCGAGCAGGCTCCCGCTGACGGGGGCCAGAACGGCACATCGTCGCAGGTCAGCGGCCAGAACGGTTCCGACGGCCGGGCCGCGAACACGTCCGCTGACTCGCCCTCCGACGGGCCCGAACTCATCGCTGTTCCCGGCGCGCAGTTCGCCGAGCTCCCGCTCGACTCGATCCGACCCAACCCCCGTCAGCCGCGCACCGTCTTCGACGAGGACGACCTCGCTGAACTCGTGCACAGCATTCGCGAGATCGGCGTCCTCCAGCCGATCGTCGTGCGCCCCGTCCCCGCCGATGCCACGGACGTTCCCGAGGGCGTCCAGTACGAACTCATCATGGGCGAGCGTCGCTGGCGCGCCAGCCGCGAGGCCGGCAACGACAGCGTCCCGGCCATCATCAAGGCCACCGAGGATGACGACCTCCTGCGCGACGCGCTCCTCGAGAACCTTCACCGCAGCAACCTCAACGCCCTCGAGGAAGCCGCGGCCTACCAGCAGCTCCTCGACGACTTCGCCTGCACCCAGGAAGAGCTCGCCACCCGCATCGGCCGCTCGCGCCCCCAGATCAGCAACACCCTGCGCCTGCTGAAGCTCCCCCCGATCGTGGCCCGCCGCGTCGCGGCCGGTGTCCTGTCTGCCGGACACGCTCGCGCCCTCCTCGGCGTCTCCGACAACGCCGCCATGGAACGCCTCGCCCAGCGGATCGTGGCCGAGGGCCTCTCGGTCCGCTCGGTCGAGGAGATCGTCTCCATGGGTGTCGAGGACGAGAAGCCCCCGAAGCGTCGTCCCCGCGCCGGCGGTCGTCATCCTCAGCTAGACGACCTCGCGGCCAGTCTCTCGGACCGCCTCGAGACCCGCGTGGGCATCGCCCTGGGCAAGTCCAAGGGCAAGGTCACCATCGATTTCGCCTCGGTCGAGGACCTCAACCGCATCCTCGACGCCATGCACCTGAGGGCCTAGGTCTGACGCTGTGCAGGCAACGAAAACCGTTGCAGCACAGCGGAATTCGCGAGAACGACGAAGCCCCCGGCCACAGGCCGGGGGCTTCGTCGTACACGGAGGTCTGTCAGGCGAGGAAGGGCTCGAGCTCGCGGAGGAGCTTGGGCTTGGGCATCGCGCCGACGATGGTCTTGACGATCTCGCCGTCCTTGTAGACGTGGAGCGTCGGGATGGACGTGATGCCGAGCTTGCCCGTGACGGCCGGGTTCTCGTCGGTGTTGAGCTTCACGACGTCGAGGATGTCGGCGTGGTCGCGCGCGATCTCCTCGAGGACGGGGGCGATCGCCTTGCACGGGCCACACCAAGGCGCCCAGAAGTCGACGAGCGTGACCTTGCTGTTCTTGAGGACGTCAGCGTCGAACGAGACGTCGTCAGTGGTGCGGGTGAACGTGGTGGTGTCCATGGTGGGTCCTTCCGGGGTGGGGCTGAGGGCGGTCAGTGGGAGATGAGAGCGGCGTCGGGGGCGGGTGCGCCCGCGTGCTCGGCGTCAGCGAGGAAGCGCTCGGCGTCGAGAGCGGCCGCGCAACCGGAACCGGCAGCCGTGATGGCCTGACGGTAGGTGTGGTCGACGAGGTCGCCACAGGCGAAGACGCCGGGGAGGTTGGTGAGCGTGGAACGGCCCTGAACGAGGACGTAGCCCTCATCATCCAGATCCACAACGCCCTTGATGAGCTCGTTGCGGGGGTCGTGGCCGATGGCGATGAACAGGCCGGTGACCGCAAGCTCGCTGGTCTCGCCGGTGACGGTGTCGCGCAAGGTGACGCCGGTCAGCTTGTCGCCACCGTTGACCGCGTCGACCCCGCTGTTCCAAGCGAACTTGATCTTGCTGTTGGCGAAGGCGCGCTCGGCCATGATCTTGGACGCGCGCAGCTCGTCACGACGGTGGATGAGCGTGACCGACTTGGCGAACTTCGTGAGGAAGGTGGCCTCCTCGATCGCGGAGTCGCCACCGCCGACGACGGCGATGTCCTGGTCACGGAAGAAGAACCCGTCGCAGGTCGCACACCACGAGACGCCGTGCCCGGAGAGGCGCTTCTCGTCGGGGAGGCCCAGCTCGCGGTAGGCCGAACCCATGGCGAGGATGATCGAGCGAGCACGCCAGGTGCGGCCCTCGCCGTCGACGACGGACTTGATATCACCGTCGAGCGAGACGGACTCGATGTCATCGGTGACCAGCTCGGCGCCGAAGCGCTCGGCCTGGGCGCGCATCTCGTCCATGAGGGCCGGCCCCATGATGCCGTCGCGGAAGCCGGGGAAGTTCTCGACCTCGGTCGTGTTCATCAGGGCGCCACCAGCGGTGACGGCCCCTTCGAACAGGACGGGCTGGAGGTTGGCGCGGGCGGCATACACGGCAGCGGTGTAGCCGGCAGGGCCGGAACCGATGATGATGACGTTTCTCACGACATTGACGTCCTGGCCGCTTGGTGCGTCGGCGGAGGAGCTCACGAACACCGTCCCTTGTGGCAGTAATGGGGAACCACCGCTACATACGGTGGTCACAATGCAACTGATCCTAGGCGCTCAGTGTTCCCGACCCGTGGCCCGACCCGCGGTCAGGGGAGGGTCACCGGTCCGGTGAGCACCGAGGGGTTGCCGGTGGTGCAGTCCCGACCGACGGCGTATGCCGTCCGCATGCCTTCCACAGTCACGATGAGGACCGCTGCAGGCGCCTTCTCGAACGTGGAGAGGTCGACGTTGGCAGCGCTGGCGCGGGGCAGACCCAGCGCCTCGAGGCACGATCGCACTCCGATCTCCGTGCCGATCGGCCCGATTCCGGGTGCCTCGGCGGCAAGGGGAGTGATGGTGGGACCGCTTTGTGGACCGCCCAGTTCGCCGCTCGACTGGGCCGCGAGGCCGGTGGCGGAGTAGTCACGACCCGAGTGGCGAACGACGATGGCGCCGAGAGTGACCTGGGCGCCGCTACTGCTTTCGGCCGAGAAGCTCTTGGAGGTGTCGGAGTCGCTGGTCGTCCGTGACTGGGTCTCTGGCTGGGCGCCGGCAGCGGTGTCGGAGGACGCTGTGCTGGAGTCATCGCTCGATCCCAGTGAGCCGAGCTGACCCGTGGCAGCGGCACCACCACCGATGAGGACCACTGCCGCGATGGCGGCCTTGCTCCCGTGCCGGATCCACCATGGAGATCGGCTCGCGCTGGTGGTTCCACGTGAAACATCGGCGGCCACGTCATCGCCGAGTTCCGCACCGGCCTCCAGTGGGGGAAGGTCAGCCAGCGATGCGTGGATCCGGTCGACGAGGTCGTCGGGCATAGGCCCCGGGTCCGGGAGCCCGCGCAGCAGCGCACGCATCCCGGTCGGGTCCGTGTTCGTGTCGTCGTCGTACGTGTTCACCACCAGCTCCTCGGACCAGATGTCGTGTCCCTGCCCGGGACGTCGCAACGCGAGCCCGGGGAGGTGTGGTCCTCTGAGTAGGACGTCATGAGGTCGCCTCAGGTTCCCGTTCGACGCCAGAGCGTGCTTCGCGCAGGAGTTCCGCGAGGGCGAGGCGGCCTCGCGCGCAGCGCGATTTCACCGTGCCCACCGCGACACCGAGCGTCTCTGCTGCCTCGGCGACCGGCATACCGTGCATGTCCACGAGCACGAGCACGACGCGTTGGTGCTCGGGAAGTCGAGCGAGAGCCGCGCGCACGTCGAGTCCGGTCTCGGACTCAGCGTGCCGGTCATGGCTGTCGATGATGTCGATGTCGGCGGCGTCACCCGCACGGCGCAGGACGTCGCGCTCGCGTCGCATCCGGTCGAGGCACGCATTGACGACGATGCGGTGCAGCCAGGTCGAGACCGCTGCTTCGCCGCGATAGGAGCCGGCTCCCCGAAAGGCCTTGATGAAGCCCTCCTGGACGCAGTCGGCAGCCAGTTCGCGATCACCGATCGTGCGCACCGCGACCGCCCACAGCCGGTCGCGGTGGCGTCGGAAGAGCTCACCGAACGCCTCCGCGTCGCCAGCGACGTGTCGAGCCATGAGGGAGCGATCGTCGGCGCCCTCAAGGTCGGCCATGTCAGTTCTTGACCCCGACCTCGCCCAGGATGGCGCGGTACCGGCCCTTGTCATCGGTGGTGAGGCGGGTGAACCAGACGATGACGTACTGCCCCGTCACTCCGGCCTTGACCGGGAAGGTCACGGTGCCGTTGGCGTCGGCCTTCTCGCCCACCTTGGTGGCTCCCGAGAGGGTGCGGTCGCCGTTGACGTAGACCTCGACGTCGGCGGCGTTGCCCAGCGTGAGGCTGATCTCGCGGGCTGCGACGTTGGGGCCGAGGTCGACACTGACGCCGACACCCTTCTTGAGACCGCCGAACGCCGCGGACGAGTAGCCCTCGGACTGCCAGAACGTGGCGGTCTTGTCGTCGAAGACACGAGGTGCCAAGGTGCCGTTCTCGCGTCCGTCGCCCTGGGGGTCGAACCCGTCGGCACCCAGGATCTGCAGGGCTTGACCGGTCGTGGCACTGGCGCTGGGTGCCGTGCCGGTTGCCGAGCTGCTGGTGCTGGGTGCGGCAGTCGCCGATCGGGGCGGGATACCGCCGAAGTCGATGTTGGTGTTGGAGCCGATTCGGGAGACGCCCCAGATGCCGATGATCAGTGCCAGGACGAGGAAGCCCGCGACGATCCCCAGGGCCATCTTGGACTCGTCCCGGGTGAGCGGCTGGGCCGGAACGAGCGGGGCCGGAGCCTCGAGGAACGCGTCCGTGCCCGTGCCCGGGCGAAGGCGCTCGCCGTCGGGCGTGAGGCCGGGTGCGTTGGGAGCGGTGATCCGCTCGTGGAAACCTCGGCGCTCGGCGGCCTTCTCGGAGGCACGGTCGCTCACCTGTCGGCTGAGGGAGCCGACGCGCGAACCCACACGGCCCACGGCACCGGCCACGGCGGACCCTGCGCCGGCCATGGCAGCACCGGCCGCTGATGCCGCCGCAGCGGCACTGGCTGCCGCGTTGGCCGCGGCACTTGCCGCTGCGGCGCCGGAACCCTCCGCGCTCGAGCTGGCAGCGTGGGCGGGGCTGTGGCTGGCGCGGCCACCGCCATCGCTGTCGTGCGTCTCGGTGGTGTCCTCGACGTCGTGGCGGAGGGTCTGAGTCTCAGGAGTCTCGGAGACGGGAACGGCCTCAGGGATCTCGATGGCTTCGGTGACGGGGAACGTCGCGGAGACCGGGATGGCCTCGGTGACCGGGCTGCCCGTGGACACCTCCGCTACCTCGGGGACATCGGGCACGTCGGGGACCTCGGGGACATCCGCCGTTGGGCGGTCCATGACGCGGGTCGGAGCCTCGTCCACGAACACCTCGACCGAGTCACCCTCGTCGGGACGGGCGAGGGCTGCCGGCTTGAGGGCCGCGGGCGCGGTGGCGATGGGCGCAGGCCGGGGCGATGGGGCCGGCTCGGCGGGTGTGACTGGCGCCGACGGCGGGGGTGAGGTCGACAACCCGGCCGGTACGCGGGGATCGATGGAGCCAGTCGTCGCAATCGTCGATCGTCCGGCCACCTGACGCGAGGGCCACGGTGCGATCTGCCGAGCGAAGTCGCCGGGCGACGTCGGGCCCTGGTCCTCGCCCAGCGTCAGGCGGCACAGGGCATCGAGGTCGCGCGGGACACCGGCTGCGATCTCGGACGGAGCAGCAACGCCACCGAGGACGCGCGGAGCGGACCCGAGCGACGTCTGTCCGGGACCCGGCCACAGACCGGTGAGACCGGCATACGCCAGGGAAACGACGCCGATGGCGTCGCGGCGGGAGGCATCGTCGGACTCGAGGTCGTCGAGCTCGACGAGCGCAGCACTCGTGGCGACGCCGCGCACGCGGACCTCGCCGTTGAGGGTGCGCAGGACGTCCTCCGGTCGGAGGTCGAGGTGGTGGAGGCCACGCTGGCGGGAGGACTCGAGAGCAGTCGCGACCTCACCGACGATGCGGCGGACCTCGTCGGCGGGGAGCCCGCCCTCGTGGACGAGCTGGGCCAGGGAACGGGCGCCGGCGTTGTCGGGCTCGACGACCCAGGCGACACCGTTTTCACGGCCGACGTCGAGGACGCGGTGGAGTGTGGTTGCCTCGAGACCTGCGGCGCGGCGAGCAGCGTCGAGCAGGGCACTGGAGCGGTGGTCGCTCTCGGGGAGGCAGAGCACCACGACGGAGCGCCCGAGGGTCGTGTCGTCAGCGGTCCAGCGTTCGCCTCCGTGGCGTTGCTCGATCCTGCGCTGCGTGGTGTACCGCCCATCGAGGGTGGTTCCCGGTCCGACGCCCTCCAACGGGTGCCCCTTCCGCTCGTGTGGCGCCCATCCTAGGCGTCAGGGTGCGGAGGCGGCTGCTCACTCTCCGGCGAGGCGCTGCCAGGCGATGCGGGCGATGCGGCGCTCGTTGGGGAAGGTCAGGTGGCGGTGGGCGTCGCGCAGGGCGAACCAGGCGACGTCGATGGCCTCGTGGTCGGGGTCGTTCTCGATGGTGAGCACGCCACCGACGGCCTCGAGGAGGTAGTGATGGACGTACTTGTGGATCCGCCGGTCGCCGACCGCGAACCAGTAGTCGATCGTGCCCAGCTCGATGAGGACCTTGCCCTGTATCCCGGTCTCTTCCGCGACCTCGCGGGCGGCGGTCTGCGGGAGGGTCTCGGCACCTTCGATGTGTCCCTTGGGCAGGCACCACTCGACGCGACCGGCGCGATTGCGGCGCGCTATGACGGCGATCCGTGCCTCACCGTCGTGCACGTCGACGACCACGCCACCGGCGGATCGTTCCTCGACCGCAGGGAGCCGCCGGGTGACCCGGGGTGGTTCCGCTGCGGCATGGCTCATCTAGTCACTCTAACCACGACGGCACCAGGCCCACCTCTCATGCTGGGCCACGTGTCGGGATCGGCGACGGGTGCCGACCGTATGCTCGCCGCGTGCCCCTCGACATCGACGGCAACCTGTTCGACCTCGCCACGTCGCTGGCCGGACTGCTCGGCGCGCCGGTCACGATCGAGGACCACGACACCATCGTCATCGCCTTCTCCGGTGGGAACCAGGACGTCGACGACGCGCGAATCGGCACGATCCTCGGCAGGCAGGTGCCGCTGCGCTATCGCGACGCGATCGCCGCGACCGGTGTCTTCGAGCACCTGAAGGTGTCCGACGACGTGTTCATCGTCGACCTGCCCGAGGAACAGATGGTGCCCCGAGCCGTGGTCGCCGTGCGCGACCAGGGCCAGCTGGTCGGGTCGATCTGGGCGGCGATCCCCCAGGGTCCGAGTTCGGCGCAGGTGGTCAGCCTCGTCGCGGCCGCGCCACAGGTGGCGAAGCTGCTGCGGGCCGAGCGGGACATGGCAGACCGAGGGCGCCGGGAGCGGACCAACCTCGTCACCACCCTCCTGGCTGGCGGCGTCGGTGCGGAGCAGATCGCCACCGACCACGCGTTGTCCGGGCAGTGGGTCGCGGTGTCCGTGCGTGGCCTCGCGGCGGAGGCAGCCCGGGCAGGGCTCGGACCACTGACCCTGCACCTGTCGGCCGTTGCTCCGTCGGCCCTGTGCGCGGCCCACGACCGCGGCATCCTCGGCATTCTGTCCGCGGGGTCGGCTCGTCGCATCCTCGACGACTTCCTGCGTCGCTTCAGCGGGCGCGACCAGCTGGTGATCGGCATCGGCACCCCTGCCGAGGCGCGTGACCTGGCCGAGTCACGTGCGGTGGCCGACCAGGTGGCCGACGCGATGCTGCGCCGTGGACGAACGGGTGCCGTCGCCACGCTCGAGGACGTCTTCGCGGACGTGCTGGTCGACCGGCTCGACGGATTCCTGAACCGGCATGGCGAGTCCAGCCCCTTGGCGAGACTGCGCGAGCACGACCGTCGCTTCGAGAGCGGTCTCGTCGACGCGGTGCGCGCGCTCCTCGACACGGGTGAGGTCAGCGCGGCCGCCGAGGTCCTGGTGGTGCACCCCAACACGGTGCGCAACCGCCTGCGCAAGGCGCGTGAGCTGTGCGGCGTCGACCTCACCGACCCTGCCACCCGTCTCGCACTGATGGTCGACCTGCGCTCGGTGAGGTGACAGCGCGGGTGAGGTGACAGCGTCCGGCAACTCGGCGGCATACCCGCCGATGTGCCGGACGGCACGAGCACGTTGGCCGATCGCACAACCGTCGGCGCGGAAGTGTGGCCCAACGGGCATCGCCCGGCCACGCGCTCGCGACCAGACTTGAAGGCATGGCACAGCAACCCGAGCACGTGGTCATCGTCGGCGCAGGCATGGTCGGTCTGTCGACCGCGTGGTACCTCCAGGAAGCAGGCGTCAGTGTCACCGTGCTCGACCGTGACGGGGTGGCTGCCGGCTCGTCGTGGGGCAACGCGGGATGGCTCGCACCAGCCCTGACCCTGCCCCTTCCCGAGCCCGCCATGCTCAGGACCGGGATCCTCGCGACGCTGAAGCCCGACTCGCCCGTCTACGTGCCGCTGCGGGCCAACCCGCGCCTCGCACAGTTCCTCGCCGGCTTCGCACGGCACTGCACCGCCGACCACTGGAACAAGGCCATCGAGGTCTTCAACGTGGCCAATGCCGGTGCGCTCGCGGCCTACGACGAGCTCACCGAGCACGAGGGCCTCGGCCGGGTCGACGAGCCGACCCTCGACGCCGAACCCTTCCTCGCCGGCTTCGTCTCCGAGGCCGACCGGTCGGTGCTCGTCGAGGAGTTCCGTCACGTCGCGCAGACCGGGGGACTCACGAGCTTCGAGCTGCTCGACGGCGACGACCTGCACACCCTGGCGCCGTCGCTCGGGGAGGCGGTCACGCACGGTGTCCGCCTGCACCGCCAGCGCTACCTCAACCCGGGTCGCTTCGTGCACGCCCTCGCCGAGGCGGTGACGGCGCGGGGAGGCGAGATCGTTTCGGGTCACCGCGTCACCAACGTCAGCCAGCGCGACGAGCGTGTCCTCGTCGAGGTCCGCGGTGGGGAGTCGATCGTCGCGGACGCCGCCGTCCTGGCCAACGGAAGCTGGATCGGCGATCTGGCCCGGCCGCACGGTGTTCGCAAGGTGGTTCAGGCCGGCCGCGGCTACAGCTTCACCGTGCATCCCGACCAGGTCCCCACCGGCCCGGTGTACTTCCCGACGCAACGCGTCGCCTGCACGCCGCTCGGCAAGCCCGACGAGGGCCTGCGCATCGCCGGGATGATGGAGTTCCGCAACCCCGACGACGCCCTGGACCCCAGGCGTGTCAAGGCCATCGTCGACGCGGCCACCCCGATGTTCACCGGCATCGACTGGTCGCAGCGTGAGGACGAGTGGGTCGGTTCACGACCGTGCACCACCGACGGCCTGCCCCTCGTCGGTGCCAGCCGCTCCGACCGGGTCTTCGTCGCCGGCGGCCACGGCATGTGGGGTGTCGCCCTCGGGCCACTGACGGGCAAGCTCCTGGCCGCCCAGATGACCGGTACGGCAACCTCGGGCGACCGGGACCTCCTCACGGCGTTCGACCCGCTGCGGAAGTAGGGCAGCGGCAGCGACCCTCCCTCTGCGCGGGCCCGGCTCCGACTCTGGCTGGCCGAGGGGGAGGGACCGGACACCTAGTCTTGTCACTCGTGTCACCCAATACTCCTTCCGCCCCGCTCATGAAGCAGGCCGTCGCCCGTCTCGCGCCGGTGCTGCCGCTGCTCACCGAGCTCGGCGCGCTCTTCACCCAGGCGGGTCACGAGCTCGCTCTCGTGGGTGGTCCGGTGCGCGATGCGTTCCTCGACCGCACGCCCCCGGACCTCGACTTCACGACGAGCGCGTCGCCCGAAGAGACCGAGGCGATCCTGCGCGCGTGGGGGACGGCGACGTGGGACATGGGCCGCGAGTTCGGGACGATCGGCGCCCGTCGGCGCGTCGGTGGCGTCGAGACGACGGTCGAGATCACGACCTACCGCGCGGACGCCTATGACGGTGTGACCCGCAAGCCCGTCGTCGCGTTCGGTGAGTCGCTCGAGGAGGACCTCGTCCGGCGCGACTTCACGGTCAACGCGATGGCGCTGCGGTTGCCGTCGCTCGAGTTCATCGACCCGTATGGCGGGCTGGCCGACCTGCAGGCTGGCTGGCTGCGGACGCCCGCCGCCCCCGAGGTGAGTTTCGGGGACGACCCGCTCCGGATGATGCGGGCCGTGCGCTTCGTCGCGCAGCTCGGTCTCGACCCCGCTCCGGAGGTGTATGCCGCGATGCAGGCCATGGCGGCCAGTCTCGAGATCGTCTCTGCCGAACGCATCCGCGACGAGCTCGTCAAGCTGTTGCTCGCCCCCCGGCCCCGAGCGGGACTGGAGCTGCTCACGGTCACGGGACTCGCGGCACACGTGCTGCCCGAACTTCCCGCCCTGCAGCTCGAGGTGGACGAGCACCACCGGCACAAGGACGTCTACGACCACTCGCTCATCGTCCTCGAGCAGGCGATCGACCTGGAGGGCCCGGCAGACGGGCCTGTCGAGTCCGTGCCGGGGCCGGACCTCGTCCTGCGGTTGGCGGCGCTGCTCCACGACATCGGCAAGCCGGCGACCCGGCGCTTCGAACCGGCCGGGGGCGTGAGCTTCCACCACCACGAGGTCGTCGGCGCGAAGCTGACGGCGAAGCGGCTCAAGGCGTTGCGGTTCGACAAGGAGACGATCAAGGCGGTCTCGCGGCTCGTCGAGCTGCACCTGCGCTTCCACGGCTACGGCGACGGGGCGTGGACCGACTCGGCGGTGCGGCGCTACATCACCGACGCCGGACCGCTGCTCCCGCGCCTGCACCGACTGACCCGTGCCGACTGCACGACGCGCAATGTCCGCAAGGCACAACGGCTTTCACGGACCTACGACGAGCTCGAACGCCGCATCGGACTGCTCCTGGAGCAGGAGTCCCTGGCGGCAGTGCGACCCGAGCTCGACGGCAACGAGATCGCCGAGCTCCTGGGGATCAAACCCGGGCCCGTGCTGGGTCGCGCCTACAAGTACCTGCTGTCCGTGCGACTCGACGAGGGCCCCATCGGACCCGAGGCCGCCGCCGATCGGCTGCGGACCTGGTGGGCCGAGCAGCCCGAGTCCATCCAGGACTGAGTCGCCGCGGCGGGACTTGTGTCCAGCCACAGGCGGGGTAGGGCACGCGTCCGACAGGACACAACGACGAGTCCCATCAGCGATGGGGAGTTCTCCCCATCGTGCGCATCCCGGGTGCACGACTAGGCTGGTTCGGATCATGCACGGCGCCCGGTGAGGGCGCTGCCCCCGACCGCCCATGGAGGTGGCCCCGATGCCCACGGTGGGCCACCCGAGCGCGCTCAGTCCGCAGCTCCCGACGATCGAGCTGACCCTGCCCGAGGGCTGGGTCGCCGAACCCGGCGGCGACGCCCTCTTCCGCGTCACGCACGGCAGGGGAGGGGACCTCGCACCCCAGCTGGCGGCATACATCCACACGTCGCACGAGGCGACCACCGCCGATCTGGTCGACGACCTCGTGATCGAGGCGGAGGCCCACGACGAAGGTGAGTCGGACCCGACGTTCGACGTCGACCTCGACGGTCGCGAGTGGACCGGCCTCAACGTCTCGTGGATCCAGGACGGCGAACCCGTCTACCTCGTGCACCTCCTCACGGCCGTCGCCGCCGGTGAGGTCACCCAACTCGTCCGCCTCACGGGTCGCATCGCCGGTCCCGACTCCGAGCGCGACTACGACGAGGTCCAGGACGTCCTGGAGACCGCGCGGGTGACACCTGCGCGTGGAGACGACGCGTGAGCGCGGGGCACTACTCGGCGCTCACCGGGCCCGACGTGCGCATCCGCTCCGGGGCCGCGACCCACGTCGGCCGGGTCCGCGACCACAACGAGGACAACCTCATTGCCGAGGGACGCGTCTACGCGATCGCCGACGGCATGGGTGGTCACGCCGCGGGTGAGGTCGCGAGCAAGATCGCGGTCCAGTGCCTCGGTGAGCTCAACACGCGCGAGCACGTGCGCTCCGAGGACGTCGTTGCCCTGCTCCGTCGCACCAACCGCGAGATCCTCGAGTCGGCCGCCCGCCACCCCGAACAGACCGGCATGGGCACGACGGTGGCGGGCCTCACCGTCGTCGACGCTGGCGGTGCCGACCACTGGATCGTCTTCAACGTCGGCGACTCCCGCGTCTACCGCTTCCTCGGCAACCGGATGAGCATGGTCACGCAGGACCACTCCGAGGTGCGCGAGATGGTCGACGCCGGACTCATCACCGCCGAAGAGGCCCAGCGGCACCCGCTCCGCAACATCATCACCCGCTCGCTCGGCACCGAACCGGGCCCCAACGCCGACGTCTGGGTCTTCCCGCCCCACCCCGGCGAACGCTTCGTCCTGTGCAGCGACGGACTCTCCAACGAGATCGACGACCGCACGATCATGGTGACCCTCCAGAAGTACGACGACCCCCAGGCCGCTGCGGATGCACTGTGCATCGCCGCCGTCGAGGCAGGAGGTCGTGACAACATCAGTGTTGTCGTCGTCGCTTTCGACGCTGACGAAGATGACAATGACGAGGCCGACACGGCTCCCCGTCACACCCTGATGCCGACCTGAGGAACACACCGTGAGCAGCACCGAGGTCACGACCCAGCCCTCCGCTGGCTGGGTTGCGCTGTCCGCCGCCGACCGACACCTCATCGTCCAGGGACCCGCGAGTCTGGCCGACGACCTGCAGGGTGCGCTCGACGCCGGCGTCGTCGACGTGCTCCAGGCCCTTGCCGTCGAGGGACTCGGTGGACTGCCGGACTTCGCGTTGGTCGACACCTCCGGTGAGGTGGCGCGGGTGGTCGTGCGTGGCGAGGCTGTCGTGCGCGCCGACGGTTCGTCGGTGAATTCAGACGGGCGTATGCCGTGGCGCGACCTTGATCTCGACGCTGCGGTCATCGAACTGGGTGACGGTTCCAAGGGCGGCTGGCGCCGCCCCGCTCGACTCGGTCGTCCGGCCGTCGTGGCTTCGCCCGCGCCGGTGGCCGCGGAGGAGCCCGAACCCGAAGCAGAAGTGCAAGCTGAGCCCGAGGAAGTGGGCGAGCCCGAGCCGGAGCCTGCGGCAGTGGCCGAAGCCGAAGCCGAAGTCGAAGTCGAGCCCGAGGTTCAGCCCGAACCCGTCCCCGTGCCCGAGATGGTGCCCGAGCCCGAGGCCGAGGCCGAGGCTGAGGCCGAGGCCGAGGCCGAGGCTGAGGCCGAACCGGAGCCCGAACCCGTTGCGGACGAGGCCCCCGAGCTCTCCCCAGCCGCCCTCGCACCGCCGGTGCCCCCGGCCGACCTGACGCTGCCGCCCTCGGAGGAGTACGCCGGGGCGGCGCCCTCCGAGCGCATCCCCCCGGTCAAGCCACCAGTCGAGGACAAGAAGGTCCTCATCGACAGCGTCCCGTGGCGCACCCTCCCCGACGCCGCGGGCGCCTCCGCCCCGAAGGCAGAACCCGAGAGCCCACCCGAACCCATCGCTGCTCCCGTGCTCGCTCCTCCCGTGCCCGTGCCCGATGCAGGTCCTGCGCCGAGCCCGGAGCCTGCCGCCGCCGACGGACCCACCGGGCCCGACAACTGGGGCATGACCGGTCCGTCGCCCATGCAGGCGTCGACCGACGAGCCCGCACCTGCAGCGGCCGACACCGTCGCACCCGTTGCACCGCCCGTGCCGGTGCCGGACGTGACGATGGACCGCAGCGCGCTGACGCCCGGCACCGAGGGCCCGGCCGACAGCCCTGTCGTGCTCGCCGTCATCTGCCCGGCCGGTCACCACTCGTCACCCCACGCGAGCAACTGCCGCGTCTGTGGGCGGGACATCCCCACGCAGCAGCCGTTCCAGACGCCACGCCCCCAGCTGGGGACCCTGGTCGTCTCCACCGGCGGCCTCGTCCCGCTCGACCGCGGGATCCTCCTCGGCCGGGCACCCAAGGTCAACGCCGACCTGCCACCGAGCAGCCGACCGCACCTCGTGCGCCTCGCCTCGCGCGACAACGACATCTCGCGCAACCACGCCGAGGTCATCCTTGAGGGGTGGCACGTCCTCGTGCGCGACCTCGGCTCGACCAACGGCACGACCGTGACCCTGCCCGGCCAGGAGCCGGTGCGCCTGCGCCCGACCGAGGACTTCGGCATCGAACCCGGTGCCATCCTCACCCTCGCCGACGAGGTCTCGCTCACCTACGAGGTCTCCGAGTGACCCGAGCAGCACCCGGTTCCGCCCCGGAGATCCCCGGACTCGTCTACCGCCAACCCTTGGGTTCCGGCGGGTATGCCGACGTCTTCCTCTACGAGCAGCAGCAGCCACGCATGCCCGTGGCGGTCAAGGTCCTCAAGCGCGAGGGCCTCAACTCGACGATCCTGCGGCAGTTCGTCGACGAGGCCAACACCATGGCCCAGCTCGCCGACCACCCCTACATCGTCCAGGTCTTCCGCAGCGAGACACTTCCCGACGGTGGCGCCTACCTCGTCATGAAGTACTACCCGCCGCCCAACCTCGCGACCCGGGCCAAGCGGGAAAGGCTCACCGTCGAAGAGGTGCTGCGGACCGGCATACAACTGGCCAGTGCGGTCGAGACCGCGCACCGCGCGGGCATCATCCACCGCGACATCAAGCCGGCCAACGTCCTCATCAGCCAGTACGGCGCCCCCGGCCTCACCGACTTCGGCATCGCCGGGCGCGGCGGCCAGGAGGAGCACGACGAGGACGTCGGCGTCTCGGTTCCGTGGTCTCCGCCCGAGGTGCTGTACGGCCAGAGCAACGGTGACGCCCGCAGCGACGTCTACTCCCTGGCCGCAACGCTGTGGCACCTCCTCGTCGGGCGCTCGCCGTTCGAGCAGCCCGGTGGCGACAACTCGGCCTACTCCCTCATGCCGCGCATCCGCGCGACACCCGTTCCACAGACCGGTCGCGCCGACGTCCCCGTCAGCCTCGAACGACTCCTCGGCCACGCCATGGCCAAGAAGCCGGACGCCCGCCCGCAGAGCGCGCTCGATCTCGCCCGCGCCCTGCAGGCCATCGAGCAGGAGCAGCGGTTCGCCCGCACTCCCATCGTCGTCCTCGACGAGTCGGGTCACACGACCGTCGCCGACAGCCGGGGGCAGGCCGCGCCCGAGCACACCGACCCCGACCGCACCAGCGTGCGAGCGCCCATGGTCTCGTCGCCGCAGGCCTACACGCCGACGCCCGCAACGAAGCCGGCTGCGACAGCGGCAGACGCCGACGAGGGACCGCAACCGACGACGATCAGCGGCGGTGCCCTGCTCGCCGGAGTCGGCGTCCTCATGCTCGTGCTCGTCGGCGCCCTCGTCTGGGCGGTCGGCTTCCGCGGCGACGGCAAACCGACCGACGAGGCGACCGACGCCCCCACGGCCTCGGTGACGACCGGACCCGGCGGACCCGCTGTCGACATCCCCGAGCCCCCGAACATGGACGGCCGCGCCGTCACCGGCGGTGTCGCCTTCACCTGGGAGTACGCCGGCGTCCGCAAGGGCGACTTCTACCCGATCAAGATTGCGGCCAGTGAGGCCGAGGTACCCAAGGCCCAGGTGGTGACCGCGCGCAAGATGCCCTACACGGTTCCTGCCAAGCCCGGCCAGACCGTCTGTGCCCAGGTGGCCGTCTCTCGAGCCACCGGCAACGCTTCGTCCTACTCGCCCATCAAATGCGTGACCGGAGGCTGACCCGATGGCAGTGATCGTGGAGTTCTGCGGCGAGGAATTCCGGGCACCCGACGATGCCCCGCTGACGATCGGGCGCGTCGCCGACGTCGAGATCGACGACAATCCCTACCTGCACCGTATCTTCCTGCAGGTCCACCGTGAGCACGACCTGTGGTGGCTCTCCAACGTCGGCTCGACCCTCACCGCGACCGTCGGCGACCGCAAGGGCCTCTTCCAGGCGTGGCTCTCACCCGGCGCCCGCATCCCGCTCGCCCTCGAGGCGTTCACGGTCTGGTTCACCGCCGGCCCGACGACCTACGACTTCGACATCACCGTCGACGACGCGACCTTCACCTCGATCGTCACCGAGCCAGAACTCGAACCCGAGGACTCCCCGGGCGAGACCACGGTCGGCCGCGTCTCCATGACCCCCGACCAGAAGCTCCTCATCGTCGCGCTCTGTGAGAGCTTCGTACGCACGACGTATGCCGGCCAGGGCCAGATCCCCTCCTCCGCCCAGGCCGCTGCCCGGCTCGGCTGGACCACGACGAAGTTCAACCGCAAGCTCGACAACGTGTGTCAGAAGCTCGCCGACGCGGGTACTCGTGGACTCCACGGCGGACCCGGCAAGCTCGCCAGCAACCGCAAGTCCCGCCTCGTCGAGCACGCGCTGTCGACCCGCATGGTCACGGAAGCGGATCTCGTCCTCCTCGACTGAATTCCGCGGAGCGCGTTCAATCGCGTATGCCGTTCGGCTCCCGTGCGCGTATGCCGGTTCGCCGCCATCCCATCCGCCGCTCGCGCGCTGAGCGCACTCCCGGCTCCCGCCAGACCCAGCCAGCGGCGAACCGACATACGCGCTGGTCGCTGGGCACCCGCGTGCCCCGCAGGACAAAGTCGTGCACAGCGGGATCCTGGCTGGGCGCGAAGGCTTGGGTGCGGCTCGGGTCGAAAGTGGGGGCACGGCATACGCGGCTGGTTGGTGAGGGGACCACCGCGGAAGTCCAGGTGAGGGGCTTGGGCCCCTGCTGGTTGGTGAAATTTGCGCGAGGGGTGACCGTTCACCGCGAAAGGCTTCCGCGATCGGTGCGGGAACGGCAGGATGCACAGAAGTCCGTGCAATTGGAGTGCGGGCTCCCGGGCTGAGGTCCGGTTCCTGGAGGAGAAACATGACAGCTCGCAGATCCACGCGCGCGCGTTGGCGTTACCTCGCCATCGCGCCCGCGGTTGCACTGGCCGCGACGGGACTGACCCTGGGGTCGGGCTCGGTGGCGGCAGCACCCAAGACAGGTCCGGTCGGTTCCGGCGTCGATGCAGCCGTGGGAGCGGGCTACATCAACTACGTCGCACCCCGGATGGAGAGCGCGTTCTCGACCGACAAGGCCGCGAAGATCAAGGGCAAGGCCGTCAGCAAGACCTCGGCGAAGACCCAGCAGGATGCGCTCGCGAAGGCCAAGGTGGTTGACCGCAAGCACAGCCAGGGCAACCCGGTCGCGGCACGACAGCTCGCCAAGATCGAGGCCAAGGCGATCAAGACGGGGCAGAGCCCCAAGGCGCTCAAGGCCGAGACGGCCCGAAAGTACAGCAGGTACAAGTCGGCGCCCACGATGCAGCAGGCCAAGCTGCTGACGATCCTCGTGGAGTTCAACGAGAACGCCAACGACGACTTCAGTGGCGCGATGGTCCCCGACGGCTTCGGTGCGGAGGGCTGTGTGGCCGGCAACGTCCAGAACGGACCGACCCACAACCAGATCCCCAACCCGGCGACCAGCGACCTCAAGGACAACAACTCCATGTGGTTGTCGGACTTCTCGTCCGAGCACTACAACAAGATGCTCTACACCAAGAGCGGCATCACCGAGCGCGTCCGCACCGACCTCACGGGTCCTGACGGCAAGCCCGGCATCGACATCTCCGGTTACACCATGAAGAACATGTACGAAGAGATGTCCAAGGGGGCCTACACCGTGGGTGGTGCGGCCACCCCGTGGATCACCGTCCCGCACTCGGAGGCCTACTACGGCGCGACCGTGTGCCACAAGGACGAGAACGGCAAGTGGGTCTACGGCGCGATGCAGGACATGCAGGGCCACCCGAGCAACGCCAAGGGTCCCGGCCAGCTGCCCATCGATGCCGTCGCCTCGCTCGCGAAGGCACAGCCCAACTTCCCGTGGGCCGACTACGACCTCGAGGACCAGGGCGACGTGGACGGTGACGGCAACGTCCTCGAGCCCGACGGCGTCATCGACCACGTCGTGCTCGTCCACGCCGGTGAGGACAAGTCCGGTGGTGGCGGCGCCGAAGGCCCCTACGCCATCTGGGCGCACTCCTCGGCGGTGGCTGGCGGCGCTCCGGTGCCCGGCACCAACCTTCGCCTCTCGAACTACATCGTCCAGCCCGAGGACTCGGGTGTCGGCGTGTTCGCTCACGAGTACGGCCACGACCTCGGTCTGCCGGACCTCTACGACACCGCGAGCGGCGGTGACTCCGACGTCGACTTCTGGGACCTCATGAGCTCCGGGTCGCACTCGGGCCCGATCTTCCAGTCGATGCCGACGCACATGGGCATCTGGGACAAGTGGGTGCTCGGCTGGGCCGACCCGCTTCAGATGAACCCCGGTGACGCGGCCAAGTCCATCAAGGTCGGTCAGACCAGCCGGACCCCCAAGGGCTCGGCCGACGGCGTGAAGATCAACCTCCCCAACAAGGTCGTCACGCGGGCCACCCCGCACAGTGGCACCAAGATGTGGTGGGGCAGCAACGACCAGAACTGGGCGATGAACTCGTTGACCCGGTCGGTCACGGTGCCAGCGAACGCCGACGCGAAGTTCTGGATGTGGAACAACTACGTCATCGAGAAGGACTGGGACTTCGGTTTCGTCGAGGTCTCCACCGACGGTGGCACGACGTGGACCCCACAGAAGGTCTACAACGAGGCCGGTGCCGAGGTCTCGACCCCGGACGCCTACGCCGACCCCAACGGCAACCTCGCCACGTTCGGCAACCGCAAGTACGGCCTGACGGGCACGAGCGACGGATGGCGTCATGACTACATCAACCTCGGAGCGTGGGCAGGCCAGAGTGTCAAGGTCCGCCTGATGCAGTCGACTGACGCTGCCTTCACCGAGCGCGGCTGGTTCGCGGACGACTTCTCGGTCACCGGTGGCGGGGCCACCACGTTCAGCGACAACGTCGAGGGCGGCGCCAACGGTTGGACTGCCACCACCGGTACGTGGGTGGGTGGCGAGGCGCTGGGTGCAGGTTGGATCATCGACTCCGGCACCTCGTCGGCGGCGCAGTACTACCTGGTCGAGTGGCGCAACTTCGACGGGTTCGACAAGGGCCTGCAGTACGCCTACGACACCACCTACCAGAAGCTTGGTGGTGAGGGTGCGTGGAAGGTCGAGAAGATCAAGTACAACGCTCCGGGTGCGCTCGTCTGGTACCGGGACACGTCGTACGGCGACGCCAACCACGTGCTCAACAACCTGACGACCCTCCCCAGTGAGGGCGCCAAGGGCGGTTTGCTCATCGTCGACAGCCACTTCGACCCGCTGCGCCGGACAGGGGCGAACGCCGCCCTTGACCCGTCGACCCTGAAGAACCTGCCGTCGCGTCCGCAGTCGTCCAACGCCGCGTTCAACGTGTTCGGGAGCTACCCGTTCAAGGAGTGCTCGACAAAGGCCGACTTCACCGGCGAGGCGTGCAACACCTTCGGGGCCCAGTCCGCGGTCAAGTCGTTCACGGACAACAAGGGTTGGTACCCCGGATTCGAGATCCGTGGCGAGGACATCTTCTACCGCGATGCCGACGCCTCGACCGTGGTCCCGTCCGTGGGCAACGCTCCGTACAGCGTGCGGGTCGTGGATGCGGCCGGCAACCCTCTGCCGCAGTACTACGGCGTCAACATCGGCGCCGTGACTCCTCTCGGAACGGGTAACCCGTCCGATGCGGGAGTGGGCTACGGAACCGGCGTGACCGTCACCAAGGCGTTCGTCGGGAACCAGTCCGCGCTGTTGCAGATCACTCCGCCCAAGGCCAAGTAGCCAGAGGCGGACCACCTGTCGGGCCCGTATCCCTTTCGGGGGATGCGGGCCCGATCCCGTATGCCGCCGACGCCTTCGTGCCCCACACGGACACGACCAAACCCCACTTCGTGCCCCGCACGGTCAGTGCCGGGCCCGGCTTTGTGCCCCGCACGGACAGAGCCGAGTCCGGCTTCGTGCCCCGCACGGTCAGTGCCGAGGCCGGCTTCGTGCCCCGCACGGACAGAGCCAGGTGTTGTCCACAGGCACAGTCCACGGTCGCAGGTTGTCCACAGACGACCGATCGGAGCTGCCCCGCGGCTGTCCGACCGTGAAGCGTTGGCGCATGAATACCTTCGCCTCTCTACCCCAGCCCTTCGCGCATCCCGATGTCATCGCTGCTGAGCTGTCTCCGCGCCAGGTCCTTCGTGCCACCGCGGCCGGCAGCGTCAGCCTGGTCGGAAAGCGCCTGTATGCCGTTCGCTCGCTTTGGGAGGCAACGCCGGTTTGGGAGCAACACCGCCTACTCTCCGAGGCGGCTGTGCGACTGACGAAGGACGCGATCGTCAGTCATGCGAGCGACGCCGCACTGCTTGGCCTGCCTCACCCGACCCATCCACCGGCCAGGGTGTCGATGACGCTCATGGATGACTTCCGCACGTTGCGGCCCGACAGTTGGCGCCGCTACTTGCGGGGTGCCATTCCGTACGAGCATGTGGAGATCCGCGCCGGAGTGCCGCGACTGGTTCCTGCCCGAACCGTCATCGACTGTGCGCGTCAGCTCCATCCTCGCGATGCGCTCGCCATTGCCGACGGAGCCCTGCGCGCCGGTCTGGTGACGCATGCGAGCCTGCGAGAGATGCGGCGGTTCCAGCGCGGCTGGCCGGGGGTGACCCGGTCCAACGACATCCTGATGCTCGCCGATGGGCGTCGGGAGAACTGGCTCGAGTCTGCGTCCGCGTGGTCGATGCACCGATGGGGCCTACCGATCGGGATTCCCCAGGTGAACATCGTGGACCTCGACGGTCGACTGGTTGGTCGGTGCGATGCGCTTTGGCCGCAGGAGGGCGTTGTCGGCGAGGCTGATGGCGTCGAGAAGTACCTCCTCGACGGTGCCACGTCCGAGGCTGTCCTGGGTCGGCTCGACGATGAGCGGGATCGCGAGCAGGGTTTCGTCGCGCTCGGACTTGGGGTGGTGCGCTGGACCCCCCGAGAGGCCATCGACGGGGCGGAGCTCCATGCGCGGTTCCGGGCGGCGGCCCGGGTTGACGGCTCGGTGGGGGTCGGGGCCGAGTTCTCCTGCAGTTGCTGCGAGCGGCCCCTGTCGGACTGTGCAGTGGAGGAGAGTCTGAGGCTGTGGCGCCAGTTGCTGACGGAGGAGTTCGCCCCCAAGGTGTGGTGACCACACTCGCCGATGTCCGTGCGGGGCACGAAGTCGGGTTGGGCCGTGTCCGGGTGGGGCACGAAGTCGGGTTGGGCCGTGCCCGTGTGGGGCACGAAGTCGTGACGGGACGTGGGCACGCACTGGTGCGGGCGGCATACCCCCGATGTCCGTGCGGGGCACGAAGTCGGGTTGGACCGTGTCCGTGTGGGGCACGAAGTGGGTATGGACACCCATAGGGAACGGGGGGTTGCGCCGGGTAGCATTCGTGAGGCATACGTGTGACTTCTTGACGTGACGAGGGGTCCGCAGGTGTGTGAGCACCCACGGGGGGTGGCACATCGGGTTGTGGGGGTCTGCATCAGGGCTCCGAACTCGACAGTGTCGCCCCACCACTGCGATGAGAGGACCCTGACCCATGACGGTCACCCATGACCAGGCCGCGTGGTTCACCAAGACCTTCGAGGCAATGGTGAGCAACGTCGACAAGGCCGTGCTCGGCAAGGAGCACGTCATTCGACTGGCGCTCACCTGCATGCTCTCCGAGGGGCACCTCCTCCTCGAGGACTTCCCCGGGACCGGCAAGACGCAGCTCGCGCGCGCACTGTCGAGCACGGTGCACGGCACCAACAGCCGCATCCAGTTCACGCCGGACCTGCTGCCGAGCGACGTGACCGGTGTGACGATCTATGACCCCAACACCAAGGTCTTCGAGTTCCACAAGGGACCGATCTTCGCGACGATCGTCCTCGCCGACGAGATCAACCGCGCGTCACCCAAGACGCAGTCGGCGCTCCTCGAGGTCATGGAGGAGGGCAAGGTCACCGTCGACGGCACCCGTCACGAGGTCGGCGAGCCGTTCATGGTCGTCGCCACCCAGAACCCCATCGAGCAGGCCGGTACCTATCGCCTGCCCGAGGCCCAGCTCGACCGCTTCCTCATGAAGACGACGCTCGGCTACCCCGACCACGAGGCGACCGTGCGCGTGCTGCGCGACGCCAAGACGCGTGACCGCACCAAGGCCCTCGAGCCGGTCGTCACCTCGCAGGTCATCCTCGACATGGCCGAGCTCGCGGACGAGGTCCACGTCGACGACGCGATCCTCGACTACGTCTCGCGCCTCGCCGAGGAGACCCGTCGCCACGTCAGCGTCCGTCTCGGCCTGTCCGTTCGTGGATGCCTTGCGTTCATCCGGTGCGCCAAGACCTGGGCCATCGGCCAGGGCCGCACCCACGTCATCCCCGACGACATCAAGATGCTGGCCCACCCGGTCCTCAACCACCGTCTGCTCGTGACGGCCGAGGCCCAGTTCGCCGGCATCACCGTCGACCAGGTCATCAACCAGATCCTGGGCGAGGTCGCGCCTCCGACTGAGCGAGTCGCCTGACGATGTCCGATCCGTTCGGGCCCGACGAGGAGTCGGCCACGATTCGACGCTCCGACCTGCGGGCCGGGAAGTCGGACTCCGACGCGACCGCCGCGCGCGGCAAACGGTCGAAGGCGACCGCCCCGGCGGCCGCGCCCGTCGACGGTGAAGAGTCGACCGTCTCCCGCTCCTCGCTCAAGGTCCGTCCGGCCCAGAAGCAGCCCAGTCGGCAGCGCTCGTCCGGGGCCACGGCCACGGGTGGGTCCCGTTGGCGTTCGATCCTCGGCCTGCGCCAGCCCGAGGTCGACACCCAGGCCGTGCACCGCAACGATGCCCCGATCGGTGGCGCCGCACCCCACAGCCGCTCCACCCGTCGACGCCCCGAGCTGCCGACGATCACCCTGCCCCGTGTTCAGATCCCCTCGGCCATCACCCAGACCGGCGCTCGCATCCTCGACCTCACCGGCGACCGCATCAAGCCGCTCGCCGAGAAGACCGCGCCGGTGTGGCGACCGGTGTCCCGCGCCCTGGCCTGGGTGTCACCGCTCGGCTGGACCGTCTTTGCTCTCGGTGTCATCGCCTGGTTCTTCGCGAGCCGCTACGAGTGGACCGAGCTCGCCATGATCGCCGTCGCCTGCCTCGTGCTCTTCCTGGCCTGTGTCGCGCTGGCCATCGGTCACGCCAAGGTCGAGATCCGCACCGACGTCGATCCGACCCGCGTCACCGTCGGCGACCCCGCCACCGGCCGCATCGAGGTGCGCAACCTCTCGGGTCGCGGCATGCTCCCGTTGCTCGTCGAGCTGCCCGTGGGTCGGTCCGCGGCCCGCTTCACCCTTCCTTCACTCGGCTCAGGCAAGTCGCACGAAGAGCTCTTCGTCGTCCCCACCGAGCGTCGCGGCGTCATCCAGGTCGGCCCCGCGACCACCGTGCACGGTGACCCACTCGGACTCGTCCGCCGCACCATGGAGTGGACCGAGCAGAGCGAGCTCTTCGTCCACCCCCTCACCACTTCGCTCGAGTCGCTCGGCGCCGGTCTGCTGCGCGACCTCGAGGGTGAGGTCACGCCCGACCTGTCGATGTCCGACCTCGCCTTCCACGCACTGCGCGAGTACCAGCCCGGTGACGACCGCCGCTACATCCACTGGCGCTCGAGTGCCAAACACGGCCGGCTCCTCGTGCGTCAGTTCCTCGACACCCGCCGTTCGCACCTCGCCGTCGTCGTCGACACGTCCCCGGACGTCTACACCGGTGAGGACGCGGCCGTGGAGCTGGGCATCTCGTGCGCGGCCTCGCTCGCGGTGCGCTCGATCATGGACGAGCAGGACACGACGATCGTCTGCAATGACCAGCGCATCTCGCGCTCCACGGCGCCCCTGACGCTCGACACGTTCGCGCGGGCCAGCGTCGGCCCCATGGACATCTTCGCGTCGACCGGTGACGCCGCGGCCCTGGCGCCCGATGCCAGCATCGCGATCCTCGTCACCGGTTCTCACCGCCCCTTCATCCAGGTCCAGCGCGCGCTCGCGCAGTTCGAGGTCGAAGTCATCAAGGTCGCGCTCGTCATCGATCCTGACGCGCAGGTCGGTGTCCGTCGTGGCGCGGGTCTGACGATCCTCACCGTCCGTGAACTCAGCGATGTCCGCCGCGTCCTCTTCAGTGGAGTGCTCGCATGAGTGTCGACGCCACGGCCAGTCGCCGGTCCCTCGCCCAGGGGCGTCGCTCCCGTCCAGCGTCCGATCGGCCTTCCCTGCTGGGTATGCCGTCCCGCGACGCGCTCGTCGACCTCGCCTTTGCGCTCGTGCTCGTCACGATCGCACTGGTCGGCTTCCGCACCGGCTTCATCGGCTGGGAGTGGATGCTCGCGGCGGCAGTCGGCGTCGTCCTCGGCACGCTCGTCGCCCACGTCGCCCTCATCCGGTCCTGGCCCCTGATCGTCACGGCGCTCGTCCTCGTCGCGATCCACTTCGTCCTCGGTGGGCCCGTGGCCGTGCGCGGCGACCTGCTCGGGGGAGTGGTGCCGACGCTCCAGACCTTCCGCGACCTTGCCGTGGCACCGGTGACCGGGTGGAAGGAATGGCTCACCCTGCTCCCGCCGGTCGACGCCCGCGGCCCTCTCGTGGCGCTGCCCTGGCTCACCGGTCTGCTCGGGTCGGCCATCACCTACGGCGTCGCCCGCCGGTTCGCGAGCGTCGGTGCCGCGGCCGTGGCTCCGGTCGTCCTGCTCATCGGCAGCATCGCCCTCGGCACGCAGCAACCCGCAGCCAAGCTCGTCCAGGGCGTGCTCTTCGCGCTGGTCCTCATCCTCTGGCTCGTCGCCCGGGCGGCGCGCACCCGCGCGGCCATGCAGAACGGCGCCGGCCGCCAGGCCCGCACCATCACCGGCGTCGTCCTGCTCACCGTCGCGGCCCTCGCGGGTTCGTTGCTCGGACAGTTCCTGCCCGGCACCGACGAAGGGTCCGCGCGCGCCGTCGTGCGCAACGAGCTGACCCCTCCCTACGACGTCGCGCAGTTCACGAGCCCGCTCTCGGGTTTCCGCCAGTACACCGAGCCCAACTCCTCGAAGCTCTTCGACACCGAGATCCTCAAGGTCACGGGCCTTCCTGCTGGCGCGCCCGTGCGGTTCGCCACCCTGGACAACTACGACGGCCTCGTCTGGGGTGCCGCCGACCGCGCGATGGACGGCACGCCGTTCCAGCAGGTCGGGTCCCGCATCGCAGCGCGTTCCACCGGCGAGAAGGTGACGGCGACGGTGACCGTCCCGGAGGGCGGGTATGCCGGTGCGTGGCTTCCCGTGGCCGGCTCCACCACCGGGGTGCGTTTCACCGGGGCCCGCGGCGACGACCTCGCCGACGCCCTCTGGCTCAACACCGCCACCGAGACCGCGGTCGTCCCGGCGCTCGTGCAGCCCGGCGACAGCTACACCTTCGACGCGATCCTCGACCCCAAGAACTGGTCGACCAAGCTCCCCGCCGAGCTCGACGTCGCCGGCGGCGGCCAGATCAGCGAGGACACGACGTTCCTCGACGCCAAGCTCGACGCGTGGACCGGTCAGGCCAGCGGTTCGTGGGAGAAGTTCGTGGCGGTTGCCAAGACCATGACGCAGGACGGCGCCTACACCGACGGTGGCACGCCGAACTCCTACGAGAAGGTCTACCTCCCCGGCCACGGCCTCGGCCGCCTCGGCCGGTTCGTGGGCTCGACGCAGCTCGCGGGCAACGACGAGCAGTACGCCTCCACCCTGGCCCTCGTCGGCAACCGCCTCGGCATCCCGAGCCGCGTCGTCATGGGCGCCATCCCCGAAGCCGGGGGCACGATCAAGGGCAAGGACGTCCACGCCTGGGTCGAGGTCCAGGAGAGCAACGGCACGTGGCACGCGCTGCTGCCGACGACGTTCCTCCCCGACCGCAACAAGAAGCCCAATGAGCAGCAGCTCAAGTCCGAGGAGCAGAAGGTTGGCGCCCAGGTTCCTCCTCCGGCAGGCGTGAACCCGCCGTCCGTGCTCCAGGGGCCGGACCAGGCCCAGAACGCCACGGACATCAAGAAGAAGAAGCGCAACCCGCTCGACTTCGGGGCGTGGCCGCTCTGGCTCAAGATCCTCGTGCTCGCACTGGTGCTGCCGATCCTCCTGGCGCTCGCGGCATACACCGTCATTCGCTGGCTCAAGGCCCGTCGCCGTCGCAAGCACGCGACGACCGGACCGACTCCCTCGCGGGTGGCATGGGTGTGGCGTGACCTCGTCACCGACGCGCGGAGCCTGGGCATCGCGGTGCCCAAGGGTGCGACCCGCCTCGAGCAGGCGACCACCTTCCCCGAGAACGTCGCTGCCGAGCCCATTGCGACCGGTGCCAACCTCGCGGTCTTCGGACCGGGCGACCCTGAGCCCGAGATGGCGACGAACCTCCTCGACGACGCCGACAGCGTGCGCAAGGAGCTGCGCGGGTCGGTGTCGACGTGGCGCCGACTGCGTTCCGACATCAGCATCCGACCGCTCCTCGAGCGGGACGGCTCGCCCCGCCCCAAGCGAGGTCTCCCCAGCCTGCCGACGCTGCGCCGTGCCCGCGGAGCCGAAGGGGCGTTGTGAGTCTGTTCCGCCGCTCTTCCCGCAGCACCCCGGCGACGCGATCCTCACGTCGGGAGCGCAGCCGTGCGCGCATCGCGTCGACCGCGGTGGTCGTCATCGCCGCGTCGACGATGGGCTACGCCGCTGTGACGTCGCAGGGCGCGACGGTGCACGAGGCTGATGTCGGTGACGGTGGGGTGTGGATCACCTCGGACGTGCAGGCGAAGTTCGGTCGGCTCAACAAGGCCGCAGCCCAGCTCGACGCGGGGGTCGCTGCCGATGTGGCGCCCGGTTCGGGCCTTGACGTGTTGCAGGACGGGTCGGCGGTCATCGCGTGGTCCAAGGCCACGGCGCAGCTGCAGCCGATCGACGTGCGGACGGCGCAGTTCCGCGAGGAGGTGGCGACGGCTCCGGCTTCCCCGCCGCGCGAACCAGGGCGCATCTCGCCCACGCTCGTGGACCTGCGTGGGGGCACGATCGCGGCTGTCGACCCAAAGTCCGGCAAGGTCTGGGCGCAGCGCCTCGACGCCCGCAAGGGCGTGGAGAACCTCTCTGGTCTGGGCACAGGTGCCAAGCCGTTGGCCACCGTAGGGGCCAACGCCGTCCTGGCCGTCGGTGAGGACGGCGCGATCCATGTTGCGTCCGGTGCCAAGGGGACGGTCACGACGATCCGCCCGTCGGGCCGGGCCTTCGCCAAACCCGTTACCGAGCCCAGTGGAGCCAAGGGGAACCTGCTGCAGGTCACGGCCCTCGGATCCACGTGGGCGGTCTATGACCCCGGGCACGACGCCGTCCACAGCAGCGGTCACACCGACGGTGTCGCTGCCGGGATCGCTTCTGCCGAGGGCGAATCGGCGTATGCCGCAGTGCAACTTCCCGGGCCGAAAGCCAGTGCCGTGGCCGTCTCGGGTGGCAACGGCCTGAGGATGGTGCCTCTCGGTGGTGGCAACGGCACCGGTGGCATCGAGGTTTCCGAGCAGATGAACCGCAGTGGCACCGTGCCGCTGCCAGCGCACCCGGTGGTGCTGGCTGGCTGTGTCCACGGTGCGTGGTCCGAGCCCGGCAAGGTCTTCTACGGCGCCAACTGTGGTCGTGAGCTGCCGGTGCCCACGGGCACCATCGGCAATGTCAGCGAGACACCCCTGCGCGACGGTGTGGCGTTCCGCGTCAACCGCGGCGTGATCGTCCTCAACGACCTCGACAACGGCTCGGCCTGGGATGTCCAGAGCGACAAGCAGAAGATCGACAACTGGGACGCCCTCATCCCGCCGCCGCAGCGCGACGAGGACAACAAGAAGAAGGACAAGAACCTTGTCGACGACGCGGTGGCCCAGCAGCCGCCGACGGCCAAGCCCGACAACCTCACGGTCCGGGCAGGGCGCACGAGCAAGCTGCACGTCCTCGACAACGACACCGACGCCGCTGGATCCGTGCTGGCAATAGATCCCCGCGATGTCAGCGCCACCTCGAACCCCGACATCCGCCCCTCCGTCTCCGCCGACGGGCAGAGCATCGATGTCACGGTGCCGGCAGGCACCGACACGCCGTTCCAGTTCACCTATCTCGTGGGCAACGGCAAGGTGAAGGCCAAGGCGCGCGCGGCCGTCAAGGTGAGCATCGCCCCCGAGACGACGAACAATGCGCCCTTCGTGCGCGAGGGGCAGGCCAAGCTGGCGAAGACGGCATACCCCGTCCTGGCCGGCAAACGTCTGGCGGTTCCGGTGATCGCCGACTGGCGTGACCCCGAGTCCGATCCGGTCATCGCGACCGTCGAGGGTGACTCGTTGAGCATCGATGGGCAGGGGCGCCTCGCGTACCTCGCTCCGCCCACCCCCGGCAAGGCCCAGATCGCCTACGTTGCCGAGGACGGTCGTGGCGGTCGCACCAAGGGCGCCGTGTCGGTCGACGTCATCGCCCTCACCGAGACCCGGGCCCGACCGCCGGTGACCCAGCCCGACGTGATCCGCGGCGTCGTGGGGAAGTCACTGCAGATCGAGCCGCTCGGCAACGACATCGCCGGCGCCGACCCGGGCGACCCGGACGACAAGATGCACCTGGCCGGTGAGGTTCGGGCGGCTGGCGCACTCACCGTCGACACCAACCTCGACACCAACGTCGTCACGGTCACTCCTTCCGGTGCGGGCACCTTTGAGCTCTCGTATGCCGCCCAGGTCGGCGGCGGTGTCACTCCCGGTCGCATCCGCGTCGACGTCATCGAAGCGGCCGACCCTGAGGCGCCACCAGTCGCGGTGGGAGACACGGCGACCCTGCGCGACCAGTCGCCGACGCTCGTTGACCCGCTCGCCAACGACTACAGCCCTCGCGCGGACGTCCTCGTGACGCAGGGCGCCACGGCCGCGACGAGCGACGACTCGTGGCTGCAGGCCTCCATCTACCAGGGACGCTGGATCCGTGTCGTCGCGCTGGAGCCGGCCGGATCGGCGCCCGACGCCATCCGGCGCGGGACCATTCGCTACACCGTGAGCGACGGGTCGAAGTCGGCGACCGGTGAACTCACCGTCACCCAGAAGCCTTCTCTCGACCTCAATCCCGTGGTGGAGGACGACACGGCCATCGTGCGTGAAGGGGACACCGTCGCCGTCTCCGTCCTCGACAACGACACGATGGCCGACGGCATCCCCCTGAAGATCGACCCCAACAGCGTCAAGGTCCTCGGCAAGGGCGTCCAGCAGACGGCGTTCGCGTCGGGCAACGTCGTCCGGTTCGTGCCGTGGGCCACCAAGCTCACGGCCGAACAACCCGTCACGGTTGAATATGCGGCCTATCCCGAGGGTATGCCGGAGCGGGCCCAGACCGGTCGGGTCGCCATCCGCGTCCGACCGCTCCCGACCAGGGGGAACCCCAACCAGGTGCCGGTCGCGCGCAGCTTCTCGTCCTCGGTGACTGCCGGTGACCCGCTCACCATCACCGTGCCGACCTCAGGGGTCGACCCCGACGGTGACACGGTCGGCGTGACCGGTGTGGTCGGCACGAACGGCGGCCCGGTCAACCTCACCCTTGGTCGGGTGGTGTCGACCGGCCCGTCGACGATCCGCTACGAGTCCTTCCCGACCGCGTCGGGCACGGAGGTCATCAACTATGAGGTCATCGACCGGTTCGGCGGCGTAAGCCGCGCGTTCGTGCGTATCGGCGTCGTGGCGCCTGGCGACGCCCAGCCGCCCGTGGCCATCGACGACACGGTGACGGCCGCGCCCGGCAAGACCGTCACGGTCCCGATCACTGCCAACGACCTCATCGCCCGCGGCGACTCGGTCGAGCTCGAGTACGACAAGCTCAACCCCAGCTCCGAGAAGGGCCAGTGGAAGGTCGACCCTGACGACCAGACCGTGGCCACGAAGGTCCCGGACGAAGGCGCGCCGGTCCATGACTTCATCTACGGCATCACCAACGGTCTGTTCGACCCCTCGCGGGCCAGCCTGCTCGTGCGTGGGCAGAAGGACTACCTCAACCCCCCGACCGCCATCGATGATGTCGCCAAGCCCAAGCCGGGCGAGGCCTCCACGGTGGTGGACGTGTTGGCGAACGACACCGACGTCGACTCCGACCCCACGACCCTCAAGGTCGTCGAGGTGCTGTCGCCGAACGCGAAGATCGTCGGCTCCAAGGTTCAGGTGTCGATCCTCGACCACCCCTACACCGCGCCCTACGTCATCGAGGACGAGGACGGCGCGAGAGCCATGGCCGTCATCCATGTTCCACGTGGAACGGGTGGCACGCCCTTCGTCGTCGAGGGTGCCCTCATCGAGATGGACAAGGACGCGACCAGGACGGTCCAGCTCGGTGACTACGTGAAGTCACCTCAGTCACGCACCTTGGGCATCACCTCCGCGAGCACCATCTCCGCCGCTCCGGGCAAGAACCTCCGCCTGACCGCTGACTCCGACGGCACGCTGAACCTCACGTCGTCGGGTGGCTACGTCGGCCCCGCCTCGGTGATGTTCGAGGTGACCGACCAGATGAGTGATGACCAGAAGGACGTCCACACGGCATACGTCTCGGTTCCGGTCCAGATCGGACCGAAGGTTCCGCTCCTGCGCTGCCCGACCACGGCCGTGACCGTGCTGGCCGGCGGACTTCCTCGCGCTCTCGACATTCCCACCCTGTGTCGGGCCTGGCTCCCCGTCGGGATGACGATGGATGACATCGTCTTCACCTCCGACTGGGAACGCGAGCCGGCCGATGTCGAGCTCAAGCGCAGTGGTGACGGCGAACGCGTCGTCACGGTGAGTGCGGGGTCGGGTGCGCGCTCAGGCAAGGGCGTCCTGCGGGTGGGCGTCCGAGGGTCCGACGTGACTGCCGTCGTCAATGTGACCGTCCTCGGCAACAGCGAGCAGGCCAACGCCACGGATCCCTACGCCAACCAGCCTCCCCCTCGACTGCGACCGATCACGATCAACGGTCTCCAGGAAGGTGAGAGCCAGCAGGTCGACCTCCGCTCCTACCTCGACTCGCCCCTCAAGGACGCGAAGTGTTCGGTGGACGCGGCCTCGGTGACGAGCGGCCGGAGCCTCACGGTCACCCGCAGCGGATGCTCGATCACCGTGTCGGCCGGACCCAAGCCGAGTCCCACGGGTCGCGTGGCGATCAGTGTGAGCGATGCTCCGGGACGCATGGCCAATGGCGCGGTCAGCGTGACGATGCTCGGTCGCCCCGATCCTCCGACTTCTGTTGCGGCACAGGCGGATCGTGATGCTGGTGGCCGCGCGCGGGTGAGCTGGTCTGCCCCGGCCTACGACGGTGGCGCCCCGATCCGGAAGTACACCGTGAAGTGGGCTGGCGGGTCCCTCGACTGCACGGCTTCGCCCTGCACCGTTGATGGCCTGACGAACGGCAAGGACTACTTCTTCACCGTCACCGCGACCAACGTCGTCGGTGAAGGGGACCCCGGTGGCCCGAGCACCGCCGCCCGGCCTGACACCAAGCCGGGACCCGTCAACGGGGTGACGATGGCCAGCCGCGGCGACGGTTCGTTGACGATCACCTGGACCCCACCCGAGAACAAGGGCTCGGCCGTGTCCAAGTACGTCCTCCGGCTGGTGCCCACCGGCGGTGGCACGCCTCGCACGGCCGAGGTCGCTGCGCCGGGGACGTCGACGACGGTGACCGGGCTCAACAACATGAGCGAGTACTCCGTGGCAGCCCAGGCCTACAACGAGGCCGGCCCCGGTCCGTTCGGCACGGCGACGACGATGCAGTCGGCGGGCACCCCACCCGCGCCGGCGGGGTTCAAGGCCACACCTGATGGACCCGGTGCCAACAAGGACCTCGCGGCGATCTCGTTGACCTGGAACACGACCAGCCCCAACGGTCCGCCGCTGAAGAACTACACGGTCAAGCGCCGCGTCAACGGTGGCGCGTGGGCCCTGCTCAAGACGGTGCCGGCCTCGTCGACCCAGGCCACCGACCAGGTCCAGTACGACGGCCGGGTCTACGACTACGTCGTCACGGCCACCAACGGCGCCGACCTCGAGTCGCCCAACAGCGCCGTGCAGTCGTTCACCTCGATCGGCATCCCATCCAACCCTTCGGTGACGGCATCGACCCCTTCGAACAACGAGAAGGTCCGCCTCGTCGTCAACCTCGGCCAGCCTCGAGCTGGAGGTTTCACGGCAGTTCGATGGCAGTCCTCTGACGGCCCATCGGGCACGTTCTCCTGCGGCAGCTGCCCCGCTGGCGGACAGGTCACCATCACGACGAGTGTCCTGCGGACCGTGGACCAGTCGTTCACCGTGACGACCGACAACGGGACGCACTCGTCCAACCCGGCGCGCAGCAACTCGGTCCAGCCCTACGGCGCCACGCCCCGACCCAACCCCAACGGCGGGTCGACGTCGGGAAAGAACGTCACCTTCAACTGGACGCTTCCCACGAATGGCCGACCCATCACCCGGGTCAGGGTCACCGGCGCGGCATCGCACGACGGCGGGCCCATCACCTCCATCTCGGCGAGCGGCAACTACTCGCAGAACCTCACCATCTCCATCACCGCCTGGTCGGAAGGTGGCCAGTCCCCGACGCTGGACATGACCAGAACGACCGACAACCCGCCGCAGCCCCAGGTGACGAACCTTCGCTATGGCACGAACTATGTCGATCCCGGTGGTACGGGATCGTGCCGCTACTCCCCGGGTTGTCCGCGGGTCAGATTCGACTACTCCCAGTTCCCGTCGGGCTCAGGCTCCTACACCTGTGAGGACCAACAGGGTTCCATCGGCCCGTACTCGTTCACGAGCACGGGCAGCGGGACGGTCGAGGGATGGTGCATCTACGCCAGGAACAGCAACAACCGGATCCGGATCGTCGCGACCGTGAATGGCCAGACCGGCGCGTCAGATTGGGTGAACTGGTAGCCATGGCTGGATTCGCGGGGAGTTCTCCCCATGCCCAGACGGTGGAGCTCGTGGGATGCTTCACTGGATCAGAAGGGGATGCTCACCCGCGCGGGTGAGTGAGGTCAGCACATGAAACGCACTTCACGTCGGGTGGCGGGGTCGCCGCGGGGGCGCCGGGGGATTGCTTCCATCGGTGTCGTCGCCGTGGCGGCGTCGATGCTCACGTATGCCGCCGTGACCAGCCAGGGCTCGACCGTTCACGAGGCCGACGTGGGCGATGGCGGAGTGTGGGTCTCCTCGTCGGCGCAGGCGAAGTTCGCGCGACTGAACACCCAGGCCCGTCAGCTCGACGCCGGCGTCTCGACCGCTCTCGCGGACGGCTCCAAGGTCGACATCCTCCAGGACGGTGCCGCCGTCGTCGGCGTCGCAACCGGCAACACCTTGCTGCCGATCGACGTCCGGACGGCCACCTCCGGAGAGTCCGGTGCGTCGGCCCCCGTGCGGCCCTCGAGTGACGCGCCGACGTTCTCCCCGCCGACCGTGGACCTGCGGGGCGGCACGATCGCCACGGTTGACCCCAAGACCGGCAAGGTGTGGGCCCAGCGCGTCGACACCAAGGACGGCATCGAGTCGCTGCAGGACATCACGACGACGGCCAAGCCCTTGGCCACCATCGGCGGCAACGCCTCGGTCGCGGTCGACCTGTCCGGCAACGTCATTGCGGCATCGGGCAAGACCGGTCGCGTCGTGACGATCGCACCGCGCGGCAAGGCCATGGCCAAGCCCGTGACCGTGACCACGAGCGTGCGGGCCCCCCTTCTCGACATCACTGCGGTCGGCGACACGTGGGTCCTCTACGACCCCACCAAGGACGAGCTCCACGTCGAAGGACGTGACGAGCCGATCAGTGCCGGTGCAGCGCTCGGTGCGGGTGCGGCATACGCGGCACTCCAGCAACCCGGCCCGGAATCCGACTCGGTGATCATCGCCAACATCGCCGCTGCCCGCCCCGTCAAGCTCAGTGGCGGCGCCGGAGTCGGTGGCGTCGAGGTCCAGGAGCAGGGCAACCGTTCGGTCGACCCGCCCCTCGTGACGCGTCCTGTCGTCCTACGCGGGTGCGTTCATGCTGCGTGGGCCGAAACGGGCAACGTCTTCTATGGCGCGAACTGCGGCCGCAGCACCCCCGTCGCGGCGGGCACCCTCGCCGGTGGCGGAAAGGGCGTCGTCCGTGACGGCGTCGCGCTCCGCGTCAACCGCGGCAACATCGTCCTCAACCACCTCGACACGGGTGACGTGTGGGACCTCGACTCGACGAAGCAGAAGATTGACAACTGGGATGCGCTGATCCCGCCGACCAAGAAGGACGACGACAACGACAAGAAGGACGAGAACGTCGTTGACGACCAACAGGTGAGTCAGCCGCCCAAGGCCATCGACGACCCGCTGCGGGTCCGCCCCGGTCGCACGAGCAAGATCCACCCGCTCGACAACGACACCGACGCCAAGGGTTCCATCCTGGCGATCGACCCCAAGGACCTCACCGCGCCGAGCGCGACGGATGTCACGGCCACGGTGTCGAGCGACGGCCAGACCGTCGACGTCAATGTGCCGCCCAACCCGTCGGCGTCGACGATCACGCTCTCCTACAAGGTGAGCAACGGCAAGGCCAAGGAGAAGTCCGGCGCCAAGATCATCCTCACCGTCGTCGGCGACGACATCAACACTCCGCCGAAGCTGCGTGAGGGCCAGGCCGAGCTCGCCAAGACGACCTATCCGGTGGTCTCCGGTGGACGTGTCGCAGCGTCCGTCCTCGGCGACTGGCGGGACGGGGAGAACGATCCGCTCACCGTCGACGGCATCGACCCCAAGACGGTCATCGACGGGCAGAACCGGGTCGGGATCACCGCGCCCAACGAGGCCGGCCCGGCGAGCGTCGAGTACGCCATCAACGACGGACGCCAGAGCACCAAGGGCAAGGTCGACCTCACCGTCCTCGACCTCTCGGACCCCAAGGCGGTGCCGCCCAAGACCCAGCCCGACGTCGTGCGCGCCGTCCTGGGCAAGCCGGTCCAGCTCGAGCCCCTCGGCAACGACATCCCCGGTGCCGACCCCGGCGATCCCGACGCGCGCCTGCGGCTCGCCGGCGAGGTCGCACCGTCCGGCCCTCTCGACGTCGACACCAACCTCACCACCGGCGTGGTCACGATCACCCCGAACGGGCTCGGGACAACCGAACTGGCGTATGCCGCCCAGTCCGGCGGGACGGTGGCTCCCGGTCGCATTCGGATCGACACCGTCGAGCCCGCGGACCCCGAAGCCCCGCCCGTGGCCGTTCCCGACGGTGCGACGCTGCGTGACCAGTCGCCGACGATGGTCGACGTCCTCGCCAACGACTACAGCCCGCGCGCGGACGTCGTCGTCACCCAGAGCGCCACGGTCAGCGGCGACAACACCTGGCTGCGACCGACGATCTATCAGGGTCGATGGGTGCGCATCGAGGCCCTCGAGCCGTCGCCCATCAGCGGCGAGGGAAGTCGCCAGGGCACGGTCGAGTACACGATCAGCGACGGCAGCAAGCGCACGACAGGACGGATCAACGTCGTCCAGCGTCCACCGCTTCCGGGCGCGTCCCCGACCGTCGAGGACGACCGTGCCAACGTGCGTGAGGGCGACAGCGTCTCGGTCGGCGTTCTCGACAACGACACCATGGCCGACGGCATCCCCCTGGTCCTCGACCCGGGCAGCGTCAAGGTCATCGGCGGTGGCGAGGCGCGGGCGTTCGCGTCGGGCAACCTCATCCGCTACGTGCCGGAGTTCAAGGCCCTGGTTGCGCCCAAGGACGTCGTCATCGAATACGCGGCGTATGCCGAGGGCTCACCCGAGCGCGCGAAGACCGGCCGGTTGACGGTCACCGTCAACCCCCTCCCGACCAAGGCGACGCCCAACCAGGCGCCGATCGCCCGCAGCTTCTCAGGGTCCGTGACCGCCGGCGAATCCGTCACCCTGACCATCCCGTCGACAGGGGTCGACCCCGACGGTGACACGGTGACGATGCGCGGCATCGTCGGCAAGGACGCCGACGCTCTCGACCTCAAGTTCGGTCGCGTCGTCTCGATCGGTCCGTCGACCATTCGCTACGAGGGTTATCCGAACGCTGCCGGGACCGAGCTCATCCGCTACGAGGTGCAGGACCGCTTCGGCGCCACGAGCCAGGCGTTCGTGCGGGTGGGTGTGGTGCGCCCCGGCGACCCGCAGCCGCCGGTCGCCGTCGAGGACGAGGTCGTCGCGGCACCGGGCAAGAAGGTCACCGCCCACGTCCTGCGCAACGACCTCATCGCCCGCGGCGACGCCGTGCGCATGGAATACAAGGACCTCAACCCCAGCGACGTCCAGCGGCAGTGGACCGTCAACGAGGACGAGGACTCGATCTCGACGATCGCGCCCGAGCCGACCGCACCGACGCACGAGTTCGTCTACGGCATCGACAACGGCATCTTCGACCCGTCGCGCACGACCGTCCTCGTGCGTGGGGTCAAGGGCTACATCAACCCGCCCATCGCGCAGGACGACGTCGCCAAGGCCACGCCGGGCGAGACGACCTCGCTCGTCGACGTCCTCGCCAACGACACGGACATCGACTCCGACCCGGCCACCCTCAAGATCGTCGAGGTCCTCTCACCCCAGGGCAAGATCGAGAACGGCAAGGTCCGCGTCACCCTGCTCGACCACCCGCAGACCGTTCCCTACGTCATCGAGGACGACGACGAGGCCCGCGCCCTGGCCCTCATCTACGTGCCCGCGGGCGACAACGGTGTCCCGTTCGTCGTCGAGGGCACGCTCATCGAGATGGACAAGGACTCGACCACGTCGGTCAAGCTCGCCGACCACGTGAAGTCCCCGCGTGGCAAGGCCATCAGCATCACTGCCGCGGCCACGGTGTCGGCGTCGCCCGGCGAGTCCGTGTCCGCCCAGGCCAATGGTCGCGCCGAGGTCACCCTGACGTCCCGCGGCGGCTACATCGGCCCCGGCGCCCTGATGCTCGAGGTCAGCGACGCGGAGAACGCGAACGACAAGGACGCGCGGACGGCATACGTGTCGATTCCGATCCAGGTGGGACCCAAGGTCCCGCTCCTGCGGTGCCCCGACGCGGCCCTCGTCCTCGCCGCCGGTGGACGTGCGCGCGAAGTCGACATCCCCACCTACTGCCGTGCCTGGCTGCCCGTCGGCATGAACCTCGACGAGGTGAAGTTCGAGGCGAAGTGGGACCCGCAGGCCAAGGGTGCCAACCTCGAGCAGGCCGAGACCGGTGGTCGACTCGTCAGCCTCAGCGCCGGTGAGCGCGCCCCGAGCGGCACCGGTTCGGTGACCGTGACGTCGAAGGGTATGCCGCCCGTCAAGTTCGCCGTTCGTGTCCTGGGCCGTGAGTCGGACGCTGACGCAGCGGCAGCTGCTGCGGCCGCCGGCAAGGATGCGGCCGCCGCCGCTCTGGGCCCGCCGCGCCTGCGACCCATCAAGGTCGACGGCCTCAACGAGGGCGAGTCGGAGTCGGTGGACGTGAGTCGCTACCTCGACTCTCCGCTCGAGAAGCCGTCCTGCTCCATCATGGCCGCCGCGCTCGAGAGCGGCACCGGCATCGAGGTCTCGCGCAGTGGGTGCACCCTGACGTTGAAGGCGACGAAGCAGCCGAGCCCCACCGCCACGATCTCGCTGCTCGTGTCCGACGGTCCGGGTCGCCAGGCCGCGGGTCGCGTCACCGTGACGATGCGCGGCATACCCACCGCGCCAACCAACGTGAGTGCCGTGGCCGACCGCATCGCCGGCGGCCAGGCTCGCGTGTCCTGGGTTGCGCCGAACTATGACGGTGGCGTCACCATCTCCAACTACAAGATCAGGTGGAGCGGTGGCAGCACCGGGACCCTCGACTGTTCCGCCTCTCCGTGCACCGTGACGGGCCTGAAGAACGGTCTGGACTACACGTTCACCGTCATCGCGACCAACGCGGTCGGCGACAGCCCCCCGAGCGCGGGGAGCAACACGGTCCGGCCCGACACCAAGCCCGAAGCCACCTCTGGTGTGCGGATGGTGTCTCGCGGTGACGGGACGCTCAACATCGCCTGGTCGCCCGCCCCCAACAAGGGCTCGCCGATCACCAAGTACATCGTTCGCCTCATCCCGACGAGCTCGGGTTCTGCGCCACGCACTGTTCAGGCAGCCGGTGGGGCGACGAACACCACGGCCAGCGGACTCACGAACAACACGCCCTACTCCGTCGCGGTCCAGGCGTGGAACGGCGCGGGTGCCGGACCCTTCGGGCCCGCGGTGGAGATGCAGTCCGCGGGCATCCCGCCGGCGGTCACCGGCGTCAACGGTGCGACCCGAGGACCGGGAGCGGGCTACGACTCCGAGTCGGTCACGGTCTCCTGGAACCAGCAGACCAACCCCAACGGTCCGCCGCTGAAGGGCTACACGATCTATCGCAACGGGGCCCGGATCGGCAACGTCGGTGCCCAGACGCGCACCTTCGCCGACACCATCCCCTACGACGGCAACCGTTACAGCTACACCGTCACGGCCACGAATGGCGCCGACCTCGAGTCGCCCCAGGGCAACCCCTGGACCTACACGTCCATCGGAGTGCCGAGCAACCCGTCGGTGAGTGCCGAGACGCCGGATGCGGACAAGTCGGTCGTCATCCACGTCGCCGTCGGCCAGCCGCGCGCGGGTGCCTTCCAGTCCATTCAATGGCGCGGTGGCGGCAGATCAGGGACGCACGCGTGTGGCTGCACCCCGGGGACCACGGTGACGTTCAAGGTGGCGAACATGGGCATCGACCCCCTGACGATCAAGGCCAAGACCGTCAACACCGGCGGTCGCGAGTCCGCCGAGGGTGAGAGTGGCAGTGTCACCCCCTATGGCGACACCCTCACCCCGACGGGCCTCAGCGCTTCGGTGAGCGGACGGACCATCACGTGGCGCTGGGACCTCCGGACCAACGGACGCCCCATCGACGACGTGCAGGTCAGCATCGATGGCGGTGGGTGGCGCGCCCCCGACAACCGGCAGAGTCACGCCCAGACCTTCGACTGGTCCGAGTCCCACCAGCTCAGGGTTCGCGCACACGCCACACCCACCGGATGGAGCGACCCGGTCGGCCCGCGCGCCGCGACGACCGAGGACCAGCCACGCAAGCTCACCAACGTGCACACCAAGGCTGGGTGCTCGGGACCGAGCGGTCAGCCCTGTGTCGCCTTCTCGGTGACCGGGTTCACTCCCGGCTCCTACACGGTGACGTTCAACCACAGTTCGGTGGGCGGAAACTTCACCAGCGCGACGCCACTCAACGTGGGCGGCGGGGGGAACGGCTCGTGGAACGGCGAGTACTACGTGAACAAGTACGGCACGGACCTTGCCATCACCTTCAACGGACCAGGAGCCGCGTTCACTCTCCACACGAAGTGGTAGCGGCCGCGTCGGGCCCGAGGCGGGTCACTCGATGATGGCGAGGATGTCGCCCTCCTGGACGACATCACCGACCTCGACCTTGACCTCGGTGACGGTTCCTGCCTGCTCGGTGAGGACGGGGATCTCCATCTTCATCGACTCGAGGAGCGCGATCTCGGCGCCCACCTCGACGGTGTCGCCCGCGTGGACGGCGATGGTGAGGACATTGGCGACGAGGTCTGAGACGACGTGGTGCGGCATACCCGCGACCGTATCCATTACGCGCCAGTAACCCCGCCTTGGCGCATCCCAGCCCACGAGCGAACCTCGTGGAGGTGGTGGGCGCCCGTTAGTGTTGAAGGCCGGAGCGTCCCAGAAAGTTCTTCGACCCCCCAACGCATCGTTGCTTTCCGGGCTCGCTCTGAACGGGCACCGCAAGGTGCCACCCCTGCCTGAAGGACACGCCATGCATTGCCGCTCCTGCGGAGTCGACCTGCCTCGCGACGCCGTCTACTGCCTGCGGTGTGGCGCGCGCGTCGAGCTCGGATCCGTCCTCGGCGTCGGCACTGACCTGCCCCCCGTGCCCCCGCGCAACCAGCCTGCACCCGCCCCGGAACCCGTCGACGAGCCACTCGCCGATCCGGTCACCGAGTCACGGTCCGCGCCGGCACGAGCTCACGAACCAACGCCCCCGGAAGACCTCACCAAGACCGCGGAGCTGCCGCGACCCCAGGCGCCGCCGGTTGCGCCGCCACCAGCACCATCAGCGCAGTCGTCCCCGCCGCAGGCCCCACCCGCTCAGCCGGCGACCGGCACCACCACCGGTGGATCCGGACACTCACGCACCAGCATCATGGCGATGGTGGCGACCTTCGTCCTGTTGACCATCATCGGGACCTTCGCGCTGACCCGCATCTTCGGCTCCGACGACCCCGAGCCCACCGCCGTGGCTCCCCCGGTCACCAGCGAAGAGGGTGACCCCTCGCCGTCGGCCTCGGCCGCTGAGCCCAGTGCCTCGACCACGCCAGAGGCACCGCCGAGCCCGAAGACGAGCGCTGCCTCCATCCCCGCCGGCGCACGCCAGTGCTCCACGAGCGGAAGCGACTCCGTCGCCACGGCGTATGCCGCGACCGAACGGACGTCCTGCGAGTTCGCCGCCGCTGTGCGTGAGGCCTACCGCAAGGCCGGCACCCCCGACGGTGCGACGACGTTGCGCGCCTTCAGCCCGGTGACGAAGAAGTGGTACTCGCTGTCCTGCGACGGCGGGGCGCCGGTGCGTTGCACCTCGACGACGAACGCCGTCGTCCTCCTTGCCCCCTGATTCAGGAGAACGCAGACATGCACTGCGGATCGTGTGGAGCCGATCTGATCCCGGACGCGCGCTTCTGCACGCGCTGCGGCGCCAGGGTCGAGCTCGGCTCGCTCCTCGGTGTCGGCACGGACCTTCCGCCGGTGCCCGCCCAACCTCCCGTGGCGACTGAGCCCCAGCCGGTCGCGCCGACCGAGGGCCACCACGGTCCCGGCGGCAACTTCACGCCGGGTCGCATCGCCGCCATGGTCGCGACCTTCGTCGTGCTCACCATCCTCGGAACGTTCGTCCTGAGTCAGCTCTTCGGCTCCGACGTGGCTGACGCACCGAACTCTGCCGCCACCTCCGCGAGCACCAGCGCGGGCCCGGACACCGCGAGCCCGTCAGGTGAGCCGTCGCCCGAGCCGAGCCCTTCGGAGTCGAGCACGCCAGAGCCGAGCACCCCAGAGCCGAGCGCGTCACCCACCTCGACCACGGCGTTACCCGCGGGTGCCCGGCGATGTTCCCAGGGCGGCAACGATCCGGTCGCGACGGCATACTCCGGCAACAAGGACACGTCCTGCGCGTTCAGCAACGCGGTCCGCAAGGCCTACCGCGAGGCGGGCGCGGCGACCGACCCCAAGCCGTTCCGCACCTACAGCACCGTGACCAAGCGCTGGTACGACGTCACCTGTGACACGGCCAGCCCGGTCCGGTGCCAGAGCGCCGACGGTGCCGCCGTGGTGTTTCTTGGTCCCTAGATCGGGTCAAGACCCATGAAGAGACCCCCCGGAAGTTCCCTTCCAGGGGGTCTCTCGTTGTGATCAAAGCACAAGCGCGCTGCGTCTAGTGTGAGCGCTTCCTCGCTTCGCTCGTCACCGCTCTTCGGTACCAGCGATGAACGCCTCGAGCTTCTCGCGACCGAGGTCGTCGGGACGCTGCTCCGGCGGGGACTTCATCAGGTAGGACGAGGCGGACAGCAGGGCGCCACCGACGCCGCGGTCCTTGGCGATCTTCGCCGCACGGATGGCGTCGATGATGATGCCGGCCGAGTTGGGGGAGTCCCAGACCTCGAGCTTGTACTCCAGGTTCAACGGCACGTCACCGAAGGCGCGACCCTCGAGGCGGACGTAGGCCCACTTGCGGTCATCGAGCCACGCGACGTAGTCCGACGGGCCGATGTGCACGTTGCGGCTGTCGGTCAGACCCGCGAGCGAACCGGTGAGGTTCGACGTGACTGCCTGCGTCTTGGAGACCTTCTTGGACTCGAGGCGCTCGCGCTCGAGCATGTTCTTGAAGTCCATGTTGCCGCCGACGTTGAGCTGGTACGTGCGGTCGAGCGTGACACCACGGTCTTCGAACAGCTTGGCCATGACGCGGTGCGTGATGGTCGCGCCGACCTGGCTCTTGATGTCGTCACCGATGACGGGGACGCCGGCGTCCTCGAACTTCTTGGCCCACACGGGGTCGGAGGCGATGAAGACGGGGAGGGCGTTGACGAAGGCGACCTTCGCGTCGATGGCGCACTGGGCGTAGAACTTGTCGGCCTGCTCCGAACCCACCGGGAGGTAGGAGACGAGCACGTCGACCTTGGCGTCCTTGAGGGCCTGGACGACGTCGACCGGCTCGGCGCCCGAGAGCTCGATGGTCTGGGCGTAGTACTTGCCGATGCCATCGAGGGTGTGACCGCGCTGGACCTCGACACCCGTGGTGGGGACGTCCGCGATCTTGATCGTGTTGTTCTCCGAGGCGTTGATCGCCTCGGACAGGTCCTTGCCGACCTTCTTGTCGTCGACGTCGAACGCTGCGACGAACTCGACGTCGTTGACGTGGTAGTCGCCGAACGTGACGTGCATGAGGCCGGGCACCGACGCGGTGGCGTCAGCATCCTTGTAGTACTCGACTCCCTGGACGAGCGAGCTCGCACAGTTGCCGACGCCAACGATGGCGACGCGAATCGAACCCATGATGGTGTTCTCCTTCTTCTTGTGTGTGCCGTCAATCGGCGTATGCCGTGTGGCTCGGTTGGTCTTGCGGGGCAGGTCCGTCAGCCGGTCAGGGTTGCGGGCCGGGGTCTGTGGGGTGGCGCCGCTCGGCGTCGATGAGCTCGGTGAGCCACCGGACCTCGCGTTCGGTGCTCTCCTCGCCGTGGCGCTGGAGGGCGGCGGTCCAGGAGTCCAGGCGCTCGCGGCTGCGGCTGGAGTTGGCGCGGACCGTCTCGAGCTGCTCCTCGACGCGGGAGCGGCGGCCTTCGAGGATGCGGAGCCGGACGTCGGCCTCGGTGCGGCCGAAGAAGGCCAGGCGCACGCCGAACCCGTCGTCCTCGTAGGCCGCGGTGTCGATCCGGCGGGCGGCGTCCTCGAAGGTCTCCTTGCCGGCGGCCGTGATCTCGTAGACGATCCGGTTGCGACCGGCCGACTTGGCGGCCGACACGGGCTTGCCGGTCGAGGTCGACTGGGCGATGAGGCCGCGGTCGAGGAGTCCGGACAGCGCCGGGTAGAGCGTCCCGTAGGACAACGCCCGGAAAGCGCCCAGTGCTTCATTGAGGCGGCTGCGCAGCTGGTAGCCGTGCGCCGGACCCTCGTGGAGCAGCCCGAGGAGAGCGAAGTCGAGCAGCTCGGAACGCTTGCTCATATCTCCACCTCCTGCTGCTGCCGCCTCCCCTCAGCGGAACCAGGGGTGACAAACTCGGACCTTGTCAGCAGGACTGTACCCGACAGTTATATCGGCGCGATACATCGTGGGGACGCGGCGCCCACCACAATCGTCCAATAGGGCACGAATGGCGGCAGGAGCCAGAACCATTCGTGCCCTATTGGACGATTTGTGTCGGGGGGAGGGGCGGGTCGGGCAGGGGTGGGGTCAGGTGGTGGTGGGGGCTGCTGCAGCCAGGAGCTGGGCGAGCGCTGCGGGCTGGGTGAACATCGGCCAGTGGCCGGAGTCGATGTCGACCAGCTCCAGCTTCTCGAGCTTCGCGAGCTCCGGGGTGTCACCGCCGTCGATCCACTCCTTTGCCTGCGCCGGCGAGAACTCCGGGCAGATCAGCACCCCCGGAACGGTGAATCGCCGCTCGTCCTGCAGGTGCACGACCCCTCGGGTCACGCCCACCGGCACGGGAACCATGTCATCGGCGATGGAGGCCTTGAGCTCGTCGTCGATGTCGTCCGAGTCCGGTCCTGCGAACTTCTCCCACCCCGGGAACCCCATGAGTCCGTCGACCGGCTCGAAGAAGTCGGCATGGGTCGCGCCGTCCTCCTCGGGGAACCCACCGATGAACACGACCGATGCGACCTTGTCGGGCCGGGCGTCGGCGGCGAGCCAGGCAAGGCTGCAGGCGGCCGAATGGCCGACGACGACGGCAGGCTCGGGAGCTGCGTCGACCGCGGCGAGCACCGCTGCCACCTGGTCCTCGAGCGTCGCGCTCGCGTCGCCATCGCCCTGACCGGGCAGTGACACGGGCACCGCGGTGTGGCCCAGCGCGGTGAGTTCCGGCGCGACGGCGTCCCACGCCGATGAGGTGAGCCAGAGTCCGCCGATGAGGACGATGTGCATGGTCAGGTCTCCTTGGGTCGGGGAAGTGTCGTGCTCGGTCCGACCACCGTAGGTCGCGTTGCGGACGAAACACTTCCGGTATGCCGTCCGGCGTGCCATCGTTTCGTCGTGCCCTTCGATTCCGCCACGTCCGCAGAGTTGAGCCCCACCGCCCGCGCCCTGCTCACCCTCGAGGTGCTGCAGAACCGGCCCGGGGTCACGGCCGGCGAGCTGGCTCGCCGGTTGGGGGTGACCGAACGCGCGACGCGACGACACATCGCGATCCTGCGTGAGGCCGGCATACCCGTCGAGTCGATGCGCGGACCGCACGGCGGCTACACGTTGGGTCGCGGCGCGGCCCTCGCCCCCGTCGTCTTCACCGAGACCGAAGCGCTCAGCCTCGTCATGGCCGTCATCGACAGCCACCCCAGTGCCGCGAGCGCGACCGGCGCCGACGGTGAGGCCGACGCGGTGGGCTCCGCGCTCGACAAAGTCGTCCGGGCCCTGCCCCGGGCCGCCGGTCGAGAAGCCGCCGCCTTGCGCGAGCACGCCTGCGCCACACCGGATCGCTACCCGAGGCGGCCGGACCCGGCCACGACGAGCGCCCTCGTGGCCGCGAGCGCCGACCGCCACCAGGTGCGCATCACCTACGGCAGCGAGTCCGGCAAGACCTGGGAGGACGTCACCGATCCGTGGGCGGTCGTCGTCCGGCACACCCGCTGGTACCTCCTGTGTCGCTCGCACCGGGCCGACGCCGTGCGCACCTATCGGATCGACCGGATCCGCGAGGTCGTCGACCTCGACGAGAGCTTCACGCCGCCGGCCGACCTCGACCCCGTCAGCTCCCTCGAGGAGCACCTCGGGATCGGCTGGGAGTTCGAGACGCGGGTCGTGTTCGACGTGTCTCTCACGGAGGCACAGCGGTGGGTGCACCCGGCCATGGGAGTCCTCGAACGGCATACCGACGGCTGTGTTCTCGTGGGCAGCACGAGCAACCCGACGATGTACGCCAGGGAGTGGCTGGCCCGCATTCCGCTGCCCCTGCGGGTCGAGGGCGGGCCGGAACTGGTCGACGCCATGAGGTTGGTTGCCGCGCAGTTGCAGGCCGCTGTGGCCCCCACCACCTGAGCGTGGGGGCGCGACTTCCTGAATGTGGCACTCAGGTTCGGGGCGTCATACTGGATCAGGCGCCCCCTGCCCAGTGGGTGGTGTGCGCCCTTGTCCGCATCGTCTGCCCCGAAAGTTCTTCATGAGCAACGCACCCCGCTCGCGCGCCGAGGCCCGCCGTCTCAATGAGGCCTCCCCACGCCGGTCGAGCAAGGGCGCCCGCAGGGCGTGGCCGCGCCGGATCCTCTACACGCTGATCGGCCTGTTCGTCCTCGGTGTCGCCGGTGTCGGGGTCGCCTACACCCTGACCGACGTGCCCAAGCCCAACGATCTCGCGGTGGCGCAGACCAACGTCTTCTACTACGCCGACGGCAAGACCGAGATCGGTCGCATCTCCGACCAGAACCGCGAGAACGTCGAGCTCAAGCAGATCCCGTTGCCGGTGCAGCACGCGATGATCGCCGCGGAGGACCGCAACTTCTACAAGAACAACGGCATCTCACCGACCGGCATCGCTCGCGCCGTGTGGGTTGCGGTCAAGGGTGGTGCGGCGACGCAGGGTGGCTCGACGATCACCCAGCAGTACGTCAAGAACTACTTCCTCAGCCAGGACCGCACGCTGTCGCGCAAGGCCCGCGAGATCCTCATCTCGGTCAAGATCGACGGGCAGCAGTCCAAGGACGAGATCCTCCAGAACTACTTCAACACCATCTACTACGGGCGCGGCGCCTACGGCATCCAGACCGCCGCGAAGGCCTACTTCGGCAAGGACGTCTCCAAGCTGACCCCGGCCGAGGGCGCCTTCCTCGCCGCCGCGATCCGTGGCCCCTCGTTCTACGACCCGCGCCTGGGTGCGGATCAGAAGAAGAACGCCCAGAACCGGTCGGCCTACATCCTCGACGCGATGGTGACGGAGGGCTGGCTGACGCCGGAGCAGCGTGCCGCCGCGACCTTCCCCACCGACAAGGAGTTCATCCCCTACAAGGCGCCGTCGGCCACCGGCACCAAGGGCTACGTCATGGAGCTGGTCAAGTCCGAGTTGGCCAAGAAGCTCAAGCTGACCGAGGCGGATCTCTCCCGTGGCGGGCTGCGGGTCGTCACGACGATCGACAAGAAGAAGCAGGACGCCGCCGAGGAGGCGGTCAAGGACCGCATCCCCAAGGAGTCCAAGGACCTCCACGTCGGCCTCGCGTCGATCAAGCCCGGCGACGGCGCCGTGGAGGCGCTCTACGGTGGCGCGGACTATGCCAAGAACCAGTTCAACACCGCGACCGACGCCACGATGCAGGCCGGGTCGACGTTCAAGGTCTTCGCCCTCATCGCCGCCCTCCAAAGTGGTGACCTGAGCATCCGCAACTCGTTCAACGGATCCAGCCCGCAGTACTTCGAGAAGTTCTCGAACCCCGGTGGGGCGACCGACTTCAACCGGCGCGGTGGGGTGAAGAACTTCAACAACACGGACTGGGGTCGGATCACGGTTCCCACGGCCACGGCGAACTCGGTCAACACCGTCTACGCCCAGATCAACATCCTCGCCGGCCCCAAGAACACGGCGGCCGCTGCGACCAAGGCTGGCGTCACGGCCAAGCTCGATGTCAACTACGCCAACGTGCTCGGCACCGACAACGTCAAGGTCATCGACATGGCCAATGCCTACGCGACGCTCGCGGCCAAGGGCAGGAAGGCGACTCCGTACTACGTGAAGTCCGTGACGTCCACCGACGGCTCGTTCAACTACAAGGCCAAGCCCGTCACGACCGAGGTCTTCGACCCCAAGCTCGTGTCGGACGTCGTCTACTGCATGCAGCAGGTCATCGAGCGGGGCAGCGGCGAGTACGCCGGAGGCCGCCTCGACCGTGAGGCAGCGGGCAAGACCGGCACCTCGAGCGACAACTACTCCGCGTGGTTCGACGGCTTCACGCCGCAGCTCGCGACCGCCGTCGGGATGTACAAGGGTGACGGCAAGCAGGTCGAGGCGAACCAGATGAACGACGTCCCCGGCTATGGCGCCATCACGGGCGCCACGATCCCGGTGCGCATCTGGACCGACTTCATGACCTCGGCGACCGAGGGCATGGAGAAGCTGAAGTTCCCGGAGCCGTCCTACATCAACAAGAACGCCGCCCCCAAGCAGACGCAGAAGCCGTCGAACACGGGCGGCAACACCGGTGGCAACACGGGCAGCACCCCGCGGCCGACGACCCAGGCACCGTCGTCGACCACGCCGCCGCCCACGCCCACGCCGACTCCCAGCCCCACGGAAACGACGAAGACTCCGAAGCCGACGAAGTCGCCGAGGCCGACGGTGCCGTTACCGACCTTGACTCCGCAGACCGCGCCAGCGGGCACCAACGAGCAAACCGGCTGACCCGTGGCCGTTCCCGCTGCAGTTCGTCAACGGGATCGGCCTCGCTTGGCCGACGCGAGCCTTGCCCCGGTCGCGCTCCTGGCGATGCTGCCGGTTCTTGCATCCCTGTGGAAGCAGGGGCCGTGCCTCCAACAGGGTTGGGGTGGAACGGAGCCGTTCTGGCGGTTCTGCTACTCCGACCTGGCCGTCGGGGTCCAGACGGCCGACGCGGAACGCGGGATCACGGCATACCTGTCGGGTGACGTCCCTCTCGACCAACCGCCGCTGACGGGTTCGGTCGTCTCGCTCATCGCGGGACTCGGGCCGGGCACCGGTGCTCTCGCGACCCAACGGTGGGTTCTTGGTGTGTGGGCCGTCCTGGCACTCGTGGCGCTGGTCCTCATGGCGTGGTGGGTCCGGACGACGCCCGACCATCGCGGGGACGCCCTCCAGGTCGCCCTCGCCCCGGTCGCGGCCCTGACGATCCTGCTGTCACCCGACCTGCTCGGAGTCGTCCTCGCGACCGGCGGGCTGTGGGCGTGGAGCCGGCGACATCCCGCCCTGGCCGGTGCCCTGCTCGGAGCCGGGCTCATGGCGCGGACCTATCCCGCCTTGCTGCTCCTCGTCGTCGCCGTCCAGGCGTGGCGCACCGGACGAGAGCGCGAGCTGCCCCGGTTCGGTGGGGCGGCACTCGCGGCCGCCGCCGTCATCGCCCTGCCGTTCCTCATCCTGTCGCCGGGGACGATCACCCGGTCCTGGTCCGCGTGGTTCGACGCACCTGCCGGTCTGGGGTCGGTCTGGTACCTCCCGACCCTCGCGGGTAGCCCGTGGCCGGCGTCCGTCCTCACCGCCGTGGCGGTGCTCGGCGTCCTCGTCGCCGTCGTGCTCGCTGCCCTGCTCGTCCTCGGCGCTCCGTGGGCCCCGCGCCTGGGAGCCGTGGCCCTGCTCGCGGTTGCCGTGGTCCTCATCAGCGGCAAGTCGTTCCCCGTCCAGACCTCCCTGTGGCTCGTGCCGCTCGTGGCGCTCGCCGGGTTGCGCTGGCGCGACCACCTCGTGTGGGCGCTTGCGGAGGCGGTGCACTTCATGGCGGTCTGGCTCTATCTGAGCGGCCTGCAGAACCCCGACAAGTCCCTTCCACCCGGGTGGTATGCCGTGGCGCTCCTCCTGCGCGTCGGGGCCGTCGGCTTCCTGGCCGTGCGTGCGTGGCAGACCGCCACCGGGCCCGGCGACGACACCGATGACCTGGAGACGTCCGAGCGGCAGGCGTTCGACGCGCTGATTTAGTTGTATGCCGTCCAGCCCGGTACCCTTGCCCAGTTACCAGTGCCCTGTGGACAACTCCACAGCCGTGTCGGTAGCGATGCATACCCTCCTGTCACGGAGAGACCGTGACCGTTCAGACCGAAGGAGGCGGGTTAACGCATGCGTCAGTACGAACTCATGGTCATCCTCGACCCAGAACTCGACGACCGCACGGTTCAGCCGTCGCTCGACAAGTTCCTCACCGTCATCACCAAGGACGGTGGCACCGTCGACAACGTCGACATCTGGGGCCGCCGTCGCCTGGCCTACGAGATCAAGAAGAAGGCCGAGGGCATCTACGCCATCGTCGACTTCACCTCGGAGCCGGCAACCGCCAAGGAGCTGGACCGTCAGCTCGGGCTCAACGAGTCGATCATGCGGACCAAGCTCCTGCGCCCCGGCGCCTGAGCCTCGTCTTCACCGACTCAACAGCGCAACCCAGCGACTCGTCGCTGACCCAGCTGCACGGCATACCTGAATTGCCCGTACCGCGTCACACTGCACCCAGACCAAAGGGGATCTGATCCATGGCAGGCGAGACCGTCATCACGATTGTCGGGAACCTCACCGGTGACCCCGAGCTGCGCTTCACTCCGTCCGGCGCTGCCGTCGCGAACTTCACCGTGGCCTCCACGCCGCGCACGTTCGACCGTCAGTCCAACGAGTGGAAGGACGGCGAAACGCTGTTCATGCGTTGCTCGGTCTGGCGTGACGCGGCGGAGAACGTCGCCGAGTCCCTTGCCCGGGGCACGCGCGTCATCGTCACCGGCCGTCTGAAGTCTCGTTCTTACGACACCAAGGAAGGCGAGAAGCGCACAGTCATCGAACTGGACGTCGACGAAGTCGGCCCCTCGATGAAGTACGCGACCGCCAAGGTCAACAAGACCACCCGCGGCGGAAGCGGCGGCGGTTTTGGTGGTGGCGACGGCGGCTCAGGTGGCGCTGGCGGTCAGGACCCGTGGGCCACCGGTGGCACCGCACCTCAGGGTGGGGCTTCGCAGGGTCAGGGTCAGGGCGGTTGGGGTGCACCCGGTGGCGGTCAGCCCGCAGCCGGTCAGCCCGCACCGCAGGGTCAGCCGGGTCAGCAAGGTGGAGCTCAGGGTGGGTGGGGCAACGCCCCGTCCTACGACGAGCCCCCCTTCTGAGCCGAAACGCTCTGCACCACACTCAGATTCACACCATCCCTGGGAGACCAGGGCTCATCCGCTGAGTCATCTCAGCGAAAAGGAGAGCACCACGATGGCTAAGCCAGTTGTGCGCAAGCCCAAGAAGAAGGCCAACCCGCTCAAGGCGGCGAAGGTCGAGAACATTGACTACAAGGACACTGCGCTGCTGCGCAAGTTCATCTCCGACCGCGGCAAGATCCGCGCTCGTCGGGTGACCGGCGTGTCCGTCCAGGAGCAGCGTCTGATCGCCAACGCGGTCAAGAACGCCCGTGAGATGGCGCTCCTTCCCTACTCCAGCTCGTCCCGCTGACGCGCGACCCAGCCCAGAAGGAGAGCTGAACAATGAAGGTGATTCTCACGCACGAGGTCTCGAGCCTCGGCACCGCCGGTGACATCGTCGAGGTCAAGGACGGCTACGCCCGCAACTTCCTCTTCCGTCGCGGTCTCGCGACGCAGTGGACCAAGGGTGGACAGAAGCAGGTCGACTCGATCGCCAAGGGCCGCGAGGTCCGCGAGGTCAAGTCGCTCGAGGAGGCCCAGTCGATCAAGGGCAACCTGGAGTCCAAGGCCGTGACCGTCCCCGCGCACGCCGGCAAGGAGGGACGTCTCTTCGGTGCCGTCTCGTCCGCCGACATCGCCGCCGCGGTCAAGGCAGCCATTGGCACCGACCTCGACAAGCGCAAGATCGAGGTTCCGACCCCGATCAAGTCCACGGGTACCCACGAGGCCCTCGTGCGTCTGCACCCCGAGGTGCAGGCCAAGGTCTCGCTCAACGTCGTCGCTGGCTGACACAGCCCCTGACTGACTGAGCACCAGCAGCGCCCGATCCCCGCGAGGGGGTCGGGCGCTGCTGCGTGCTCGGGGCACGAGTCGGGGCCTGTGTGACGAGTCGCCACCTCGCGGCACCCCGACTCGTCACAGAACCCCCGACTGGTCGCGTTGCGCGGCCACCCGGCGGGTGGTCACGATTCACTGCGCATGCCACTGCGCCTCTACGCTCTCGGACATGAACTGGGACGACTACGCGGCTGCGCTCTTTGACCTCGACGGGGTCGTCACTCCGACGGCGGAGGTCCACATGCGGGCCTGGTCGGCGATGTTCAACGAGTTCCTCACGGCGCGGGGTGTCACCGAGCCCTACACGGACGAGGACTACTTCGCCCACGTCGACGGCAAGCCGCGCTATGAGGGCGTCGCGGCCTTCCTCGCCTCGCGCGACATCGAGCTGCCGCAGGGTGACCCGTCCGATCCCACCTCGGCCGACACCGTCTGTGGTCTCGGCAACCGCAAGAACGACGCCTTCAACGAGGTGCTCGAGTCCGATGGTGTCGAGGCCTACCCCGGCTCGGTGCGCCTGCTCGAGGCGCTCGCCGCCCGCAACTTCCCGATGGCGATCGTGTCGTCGTCCAAGAACGCCCCCGCCGTCCTCAAGGCTGCTGGCGTCGACCACTTCTTCCCGTTCGTCATGCACGGTGGCCTCGCAGCCGAGCGCGGCATCGCCGGGAAGCCGGCTCCTGACACCTTTGTCGCAGCAGCCGAGGCCCTTGGGGTGACGCCCGCACAGTCGGTCGTTCTCGAGGACGCGCTCAGCGGCGTGCAGGCCGGCGCTGCAGGCGGCTTCGGCCTCGTCATCGGTGTCGACCGAGGCGCGGGCTCCGCGGCCCTCACCGACGCCGGCGCCACGCTCGTCGTCACGGACCTCGAGGAGCTGCTGTGAACGCGATGCCGCTCGACATCAATGACGACCCGCTGGACCGCAGCCGGTTCCCGCTCGACGAGTGGGCCCTGACCGAGACCCGCTTCAACGCCGACGACCTCGGTGTCACCGAGTCGCTGTTCAGCGTCGGCAACGGCTACCTCGGACTGCGCGGCAACTACGAGGAGAGCCGCGACGCCCACGTGGACGGTTCCTACATCAACGGTTTCCACGAGACCTGGCCGATCACCCACGCCGAAGAGGCCTACGGCTTCGCCCGGGTCGGTCAGACCATCGTCAACATTCCCGACGCCAAAGTCATCCGCCTCTACGTCAACGACGAGCCGCTCCAGCTCTCGACCGCGGACCTCCTCGACTACAACCGCACGCTCGACTTCCGCACCGGCGTCCTGTCTCGCACCCTCCTGTGGCGCACGCCGAGTGGGACGCGGGTCGAGGTCAAGAGCACCCGCATGGTCTCGCTCAGCCAGCGCCACCTTGCCGTGATGACGTTCGAGGTCACCCTGCTCGACGGCAACGGTCCCGTGCAGATCTCCTCGCAGGTCCTCAACCGTCAGGACCTCCCCAAGGAGGGCCCCGAAGCCAAGAAGGGTGGCATCGCCGACCCGCGCAAGGCCGAGGCCTTCCGTGGACGCGTCCTCCTGCCCAAGGTCAGCGAGGGCGATCTCGAGACCGGTCGGCTGTGGTTGGGCTACCAGTGCGCCGACAGCGGCATGACCCTCGGACTCGTCACCGACCACACCCTCGAGACCGCGAACCCCTACCGCGCCACCGTCCACACCGACGACGACTCGGTCAAGATGATCTACCGCATCCAGGCGCAGCAGGGCACGCCCATCACGCTGACCAAGCTCGTCTCGGCGCACACGGCCGACAGCGTCCCGCCGCGTGAGCTCCTCGACCGGTGCGAGCGCACCCTCGACCGGGTCACGGAGGAGGGTCTGCAGCACCAGTACGCCGAGCAGCGCTCCTGGCTCGACGGCTTCTGGCAGCGCGCCGACATCGAGATCCCGGGCCACCCCGCGATCCAGCAGGCGACGCGCTGGAACCTCCTGGCGCTCGCCCAGGCGTCCGCGCGCGCCGAGACCTACGGCATCCCCGCGAAGGGAGTGACCGGCTCCGGCTACGGCGGTCACTACTTCTGGGACACCGAGATCTACGTGATGCCGTTCCTCACCTACACGATGCCGTATGCCGCCCGCAACGCCATGCGCTTTCGTCTCTCGTTGCTCGACTCGGCTCGGACCCGTGCGGGTGAGCTCTCGCAGAAGGGTGCGCTCTTCCCGTGGCGCACCATCAACGGCCACGAGGCCTCGGCGTACTACGCAGCCGGCACCGCGCAGTACCACATCGATGCCGACATCGCGTATGCCCTGAGCCAGTACGTCGGGGCCACCGGGGACACCGAGTTCCTCGACCGTGAGGCCGTCGACATCTTCGTGGAGACCGCGCGCCTGTGGGCCGACCTCGGGTTCTGGCGCATGCACCCGAACAAGGAGCGGACCTTCCACATCCATGGCGTGACCGGCCCGGATGAGTACACAGCGGTCGTCAACGACAACCTCTACACGAACGTCCTGGCCCGCTTCAACCTGCGGCGAGCCGTCGAGGCGGTGGAGGCGCTCGCGGAAGGCGACCCTGCGGCATACGCCCAAATGGTCCGAAGGACCGATCTGGAAGCCGACGAGATCACCGAGTGGAGCGACTGCGCCAAGGGCATGTTCATCCCGTTCGACGAGCACCTGGGCATCCACCCGCAGGACGACCACTTCCTCGAACGGGAGATGTGGGACCTCGCGAACACGCCGTCGTCGGTGCGGCCGCTGCTGCTGCACCACCACCCGCTCGTGATCTATCGCTTCCAGGTGCTCAAGCAGGCCGACGTCGTGCTGGCCCTCTTCCTGCAGGGGGAGGACTTCACGCCGGAGGAGAAGCTCGCGGACTTCGAGTACTACGACCCGATCACCACGGGCGACTCGACGCTGTCGGCGGTCGTGCAGTCGATCATCGCGGCGGAGGTGGGCTACCAGGACCTGGCCTACCGCTACTTCCTGGCGGCGCTCTTCGTCGACCTCGCCGACCGTCACTCCAACACCGCCGACGGCGTGCACGTCGCCTCGACCGGTGGCGTGTGGAGCGCGTTGGTGTCGGGCTTCGGTGGGTTCCGTGACCTCGGCAGCGACGAGCACGAGGGTCAGTTCACGATCGACCCGCGGCTGCCGGTTGGGTGGGAGTCCCTGACCTATCGGTTGTGCCTGCGTGGGACTCGCGTGCGGGTCACCGTGCGGGCGAACGCGCTCGAGCTCGTCATCGAGGACGGCGACGAACCGCTGACGTTCTCGGTGCGAGGCACGTCGATCACGGTGACGGCGGCTGAGCCGGTGACGGTGGCGCTGGCCGATCAGGGGCCGCGCATCGCCGGGTCGCCGAAGGCTCCGAGCGAGATCGTCCGCGAGGACGGCACCGTGATCTCGAGCGTCGTTCCGACCGGAGACACCCGGCGTATGCCGGTTCCCACCGGCCACTGAGTCCTCCCACGATCGACTTCGTGCCCCTGACGGACACGCTGATGGGGCCTTCGGCCGTGAGACCGCGTCCGTCAGGGGCACGAAGTCGAGGTGTGTCAGGGGGGTCGTTTAGGTTGGCGCGCATGGCAGCGAAGACGACCCGCCCGGCATACCGGTGCACCGAGTGTGGGTGGACAACGGTCAAGTGGGTCGGTCGTTGCGGTGAGTGCCAGGCCTGGGGCTCCGTGGCAGAGGTCGGTGCCGTCGCGGCCCGGACGGCGGCGGCGAAGTCGGTCGAGCGACCGGCCGTGCCCATCGGCGAGGTCGACGTCAGTCGGGCCGAAGCCCGGGGGACCGGCGTGCCCGAGTTCGACCGAGTCCTCGGTGGTGGGCTCGTGCCCGGTGCCGTCGTGCTCGTCGCGGGCGAACCCGGCATTGGCAAGTCGACGTTGCTCCTGGACGTGGCGGGGCGCGCTGCTCGTGGTGGCGAGCCTGGTCAGGAGCGACGCGTCCTCTACGTCAGTGGCGAGGAGTCGGCCGCCCAGGTGCGCAGCCGGGCCGAACGCATCGAGGCGATGGCCCGCACCCTCTTCCTCGCGTCCGAGACCGACCTCGCGACCGTGCTCGGCCAGATCGACCAGGTCGAGCCCGAGCTCGTCATCGTCGACTCCGTCCAGACGATCAGCAGCGCAGAGGTGGAGGGAGCGGCTGGCAACGTCTCGCAGGTGCGGGAGGTGGCCGCGAGTCTCATCGCGGTGGCCAAGGCGCGCGGCATCGCGGTGCTGCTCGTCGGACACGTCACCAAGGACGGCTCCATCGCGGGACCGCGCGTCCTCGAGCACCTCGTCGACGTCGTCGTGCAGTTCGAGGGCGACCGGCACAGCCGGCTCCGGCTCGTGCGCGCGGTGAAGAACCGCTACGGCCCCACCGACGAGGTCGGTTGTTTCGACCTGTCCGACATCGGCATCACCGGGCTCGCCGACCCCAGTGGGTTGTTCCTGTCCAACCGCACCGCGGCCGTGCCCGGCACCTGCGTCACGGTGACCCTGGAAGGCCGGCGCCCGCTCGTCACCGAGGTCCAGGCGCTCGTCGACCAGACCGAGATGCCCAACCCGCGCCGCGCCACCAGTGGGCTCGACTCCTCGCGCGTCGGCATGATCCTCGCCGTGCTGGGGACCCGGGCCAAGGCGCCCATCGGCCGCAAGGACGTGTTCGTCTCGACCGTGGGTGGCGTGCGCATCACCGAGCCCGCCGCCGACCTCGCCCTGACGCTCGCGCTCGCGAGTGCCATCAACGACCAGCCCCTGCCCGTCGGCACGGTGGCGTTTGGCGAGGTGGGTCTCGCGGGTGAACTGCGGCCCGTCACCGGGGCGCATCGCCGCCTGGCCGAGGCGTCGCGACTGGGCTTCACGACGGCGATCGTGCCGCCCGGGGTCCTGGGCGGTGGGCCCGTGCCCGACGGGCTGCGCGTCATCGAGGTCTCGACGGTCCTCGAGGCCGTGACCATGACCGTCGTGCCTGTCGTCGCCCGCTGACCGGCGCCAACCGCTGACCCAGCCACAAGGTGACCTGGCTGTGATTTGGTCACGCAACCGGACGGCATACCCGCGCCGTTAGACTCGCCCAAAGCACCGGAGCACCTTGCCTGTGCTTCGGGGACGCCAAGTGCAACGAGATCGAAGGGACACACGTGGCCACGCCGCTGGTGGATGACGAGCTGATGCGGACGACGCTCGCTGCCGTCGCGCCCGGGACCGAGCTGCGCGACGGACTCGAGCGCATCCTGCGTGGCCGCACCGGAGCCCTCATCGTGCTCGGAACCGACAAGGTCATCGACGAGATCGCGACGGGTGGCTTCCCGCTGGACGTCGAGTTCTCCGCGACCAGGTTGCGCGAGCTGGCCAAGATGGACGGCGCCATCGTGTGCGACCGCGACGTCACCAAGATCCTGCGGGCCGCCACCCAGCTGGTCCCCGACTCGAGCATCGAGACGAGTGAGTCCGGCACCCGACACCGCACCGCCGAGCGCGTCGCCAAGCAGACCGGCTTCCCCGTCGTCTCGGTGAGCCAGTCCATGCGCATCGTCGCCCTCTACGTCGGGGGCAACCGCTTCGTCGTCGAGGACTCCAGCGCCATCCTGTCGCGCGGCAACCAGGCCCTGCAGACCCTCGAGCGCTACAAGCAGCGACTCGACGAGGTCACGGGAACCCTGTCAGCCCTCGAGATCGAGGACCTCGTCACCGTCCGCGACGTGGCCAACGTCCTCCAGCGCCTCGAGATGGTGCGGCGGATCAAGGACGAGATCGGCGACTACGTCCTGCAACTCGGCACCGACGGTCGCCTCCTCAGCCTTCAGCTCGAAGAGCTGACCGGCGGCCTGTCCGACGACCTCGGGCTCGTCATCCGCGACTACCTCCACGAGTCGCGCGGCGAGCACGACCTCGACCAGGCCATCGCCAACCTCACCGGCATCGACGCCACCGAGCTGCTCGACCCGGCCGCCGGCGCCAAGGCGTTGGGCTTCACCGTCGTCGGCGACGCGCTCGACTCGTCGGTGAGCCCGCTCGGTTTCCGCATGCTGAGCAAGGTGCCGCGTCTGCCGGGAGCCATCGTCGACCGTCTCGTCGAGCACTTCGGCAGCCTCCAGAAGCTCCTCGCTGCCGGCGTCGACGACCTCATGGGTGTCGAGGGTGTCGGCGAAGGCCGCGCCCGACTCGTGCGCGAAGGCCTGTCGCGTCTTGCCGAGAGCAGCATCCTCGAGCGCTACGTCTGACGTAGGCCCTGATCATCGTGAGCGTCTCGCTCCCGTCCGCCGTCGACGTGCAGTCCCTGCACGAGGCCGTTTTCGACTGGTATGCCGTGCACTCCCGTCCGCTTCCGTGGCGCGACCCGTCGTGCTCGCCGTGGGGTGTGCTCCTGTCCGAGGTGATGGCGCAACAGACGCCGCTGGCCCGGGTCGAACCTGCGTGGCACGAGTGGATGTCGCGTTGGCCGACGCCGGCCGACCTGGCGCGCGAGTCTCCGGGTGAGGTCGTGCGGGCGTGGGGGCGGTTGGGCTACCCGCGACGAGCCCTGAGGCTGCGCGAGGCAGCGGTCGCGATCGTCGAGCGGCACGGCGGTGCGGTGCCGCGCGACCAGGGCCAGCTGCTGGCCCTGCCCGGCATCGGCGACTACACGGCAGCAGCGGTCGCCGCGTTCGCGTTCGGCGACCGGTCGGTCGTCGTCGACACCAACGTGCGTCGGGTGGAGGCCCGCATCGTCTCCGGACTGGCGCAGGCGGCGCCGTCGCTGACCCGGGCCGAGGTCGACCTGGCCCGCGACCTGCTGCCGGTCGTTGATCAGGACGCAGCAGTGTGGAACGTTGCAGTCATGGAGCTCGGTGCCCTCGTCTGCACGGCTCGGGCCCCTCGGTGTGAGGAGTGTCCGGTCCGCTCACGGTGCGCGTGGAACGTGGCTGGGCGGCCGGCGTACGACGGTCCGGTCCGTCGAGGGCAGAGGTGGCACGGCACCGATCGGCAGGTTCGCGGCATCATCGTGCAGGCACTGCGTGAGGTCCCAGCTGCGTTGGGGCGGGGCGATCTTGCCCCCGGTCAGGACGCGCAACAGGTCGACCGCTGCCTCGCGGGGCTGATCGAGGACGGTCTCATCGAGCCCCTCAGCGATGACCGGTTCGCCCTGCCGGGTCATGCGGAGGTGACGCGATGAGTGCTCACGACGAGCCGACCGAGCCGTTGCCCACGGCCGATCCGACCGAGCCCATCCGGCACTCACCGGAGGTCGGCGGTGCGAGTCGCCGAACGCCGCCCGACCCCTACGGCGTACGCGCCGGGGCCACGAAGGTGTTCAAGGTGCTCGGCCGCGGAACGGTGGGTGGCGCCCGGGTCGCGAGTCGAGGAAGTCGTGCCGGCACCCAGAAGGCCCGCTCCTACGTCCAGTCCGCCGGCGCTGGTGAGAGCGGCCTGGCTCGCCTCGTCGAGCTGCACTTCGTCAACATCTGCGGCGACGCCGCCTTGACCGTCAGCCTCGCGGGCACGATCTTCGCCATCCCCACCGACGAGGCCCGCGCCCAGGTGGCGCAGTTCCTCCTGCTCACGATGGCGCCCTTCGCGCTGCTGGCGCCCTTCCTCGGACCACTGCTCGATCGCTTCAGTCATGGACGGCGTTGGGCCATCGGCACGACCCTGGCCCTGCGCGCCTTCCTCTGCTGGGTGCTCGCCGGTGCCGTGGCGACCGGCTCGGTGTGGCTCTTCCCTGCAGCCCTGGGGTGCCTCGTCGCCTCCAAGGCTTACGGGGTCACGCGGTCGGCCGCGATCCCACGCCTGCTCCCACCCGGGTTCACGCTCGTCAGCGCCAACTCCCGCATGGCTCTCGCTGGCGTGGCGGCCATGGCGGTTGGCGGCGGGCTTGCGGGGGCGGTGTCGCGCATCGGTCCCGACTGGTCGTTGCGGTTGGCGTTCGCCGTCTATGTGGTCGGCACCGTGCTCGCCATCCGACTCCCCAGTCGTGTGGACTCCTCGGTGGGCGAGTTCGACATCGAGGACACCACCCCCGCTCCGGGCTCCGACGTCGTGGCCCGCACGGACAGCCGCGAGTGGCCTTCGGCGCAGAGCGCGCGTCCGTCCGGGGCACGAAGTCGCCTCGGGATCGGGGCACGACTGCGGGCTCGCATCCTGGCGTTGCCGGTCGCCGTGCGGGCCACCCTCGTCAGCGCCATGGGCGCGCGACTGCTCACCGGGTTCCTCACCCTCTTCATGGCCTTCCTCATGCGCGAACACCCCATCCCCGGCTACAGCGGCACGTTGGTCCTCGCCCTGGTGGTCGGCGCCGCAGGTGCCGGCAATGCGCTCGGCACCGTCGTCGGCAATGCAGCCAGGAAGTTGCGACCCGACCGCCTCGTGGCCACCGCGCTCGTCGTCATCGTGGTCGCGGCCCTCGCGACGGCCTTGGCCTACTCGCTGCTGACCCTGCTCATCCTCGGACTGTCGGCGGGACTGTGCGCCCAGGTCATCAAGCTCAGCACCGACGCGATCATCCAGCGCGACGTCGCCGAGAACGTCCGGACCCAGATGTTCGGGTGGTCCGAGACGGTGCTGCAGATCGCCTGGGTCATCGGCGGTGGGCTCGGCATCGCACTGCCCCTCATCCCGCAGCTCGGCTTCGGGGTCATCAGCGGCCTGCTCGTCGTGGTGCTGCTGATCTCGATCCAGGTCCGGCGCACCGGGCCACGACCTCGGGACACCTTCGTCCAATAGGACACGAATGGCTGGACGGACCGGTGACCATTCGCGTCCTATTGGACGATTTTGGTCAGAGGACGCGGAGCATCCTCGTGTTGCCCAGGGTGTTGGGCTTGACCCGCTCGAGGTCGAGGAACTCCGCGACACCTTCGTCATAGGACCGCAGCAGCTCGGCGTAGACCTCGGGCTCGACGGCCTGTCCTTCGATCGGCGCGAACCCGTGACGCTCGAAGAACGCGGTCTCGAAGGTCAGGCAGAACAGCCGGTCCACCCCGAGATCCCGCGCTCGCGAGATGAGCTGCGTGAGGATCTTCGTCCCGACGCCGTGCCCCAGCGCGGACGACGCCACGGCAAGCGTGCGGATCTCGGCGAGGTCCTCCCAGAGGACGTGCACCGCGCCGCACCCGATGACCTCGCCGTCACGCTCGGCGACGACGAAGTCCCCGATGGCCTCGTAGTACGCCACCGACTCCTTCTGCAGGAGGACGCGCTGCGCAGCGAGGGGCGCGACGAGCGCGCGCATCGGGCGCACGTCGGCGGTGCGGGCAGAACGGATGAGTATGCCGTCGGACTCGGTTAGGCGCTCAGGTGCGGTAGGCATGGGACCCAGTATCCCGGCATACGCAAGAACCGGCCGCCCGTGCACGAAGCACGGACGGCCGGTCCTCTGAGCGTCCCGACTGACGCTCCGGTCCTCGAGTCAGCGGGTCTGGTAGACCGGCTGACTCTGCGGGTTGAGCTCGTTCATCTTCACGTCCGCAGCCTTCTTGAGGCTGGGGTCGGTGATCTTGAGGACGTCGAAGCCCTTGCCGAGGTCGGAGCTGTAGACGTGACCGTTGTAGTAGTACGACGACCAGGTGCCGCCGCCACCTCCGCCGGCCCCACCGTTGGGGCCGCGCTCGAAGTAGCCGATCTCGCGCGGGTTCTCGGAGTCGGTGAAGTCCCAGAAGGACGTCCCACCCATGTACCAGGACTGGACCATGACGTCACGTCCGTTGACGGGGATGAGCGAGCCGTTGTGAGCGACGCAGTTCTCGCTGTCGAACTGGTGGCGCTGGATCTTGTAGTACGACTTGAAGGTCAGCTGGTTGTCGGACGACAGGTCGAAGATCGCGTTCGCGCCACGGTTGGGGCCGACCGTCGTGTTGCAGGTCGCCCGACCGCCGCCGCCGAGCTCGTCGGTGAAGACGACCTTGGTGCCCTTGTTGTTGAACGTCGCCGAGTGCCAGAACGCGAAGTTCGTCGTGTCCTGAACGGTCTCGATCACCTTGGGCGCAACCGGGTTGGAGATGTCGAAGATGACACCGTCACCCATGCAGGCACCGGCCGCGATCTTCTTGGACGGGTAGGCCGTGATGTCGTGGCAGCCGGTCGTCGCCGAGTAGCTGTCACCGGACGGCTGCGTGCCGCCGGGGTTGCCACCATCGGGGAAGAGGTTGGGCTCGGCCACGACCTTGGCGGCGGTGGGGTTGGCCTTGGGGACCTCGATGATGCTGATCGAGTCGTGCGGCGGCTGGCAGTCGGGGTACTCCGCGCGCGGGGAGTAGGAGGACACGTAGATGTAGTCGGTGTCCTTCCCTCCGGGGACGAGCGTGTTGGTGTGCGATCCGCACGATGTCTCGACCGCCTTGAGGTACTTCGGGTTCGTCGGGTCGGACACGTCAAAGATCTTGATGCCCTCCCAGGACGCCTTCTCCGTCACCGGCGCCGCCGTCGAGGCGCACGACGTGTCGCTGCGTGAGGAGTCGGTCGACAGGTAGAGCAGATTGCCCGAGATGGTGATGTCGTTCTGCGAACCGGGGCAGCTCACGGTCGCCAGCTTCGTCGGCGAGGCGGGCTTGGTGACGTCGTAGATGACGAAGCCGTTGTAGTTGCCGACGAAGGCCTTGTTGCCCGAGAAGGCGATGTCGGAGCCGGTGGCACCAGCCAGTGGCCCGGCATGGGGGGTGTTGAACAGGTGCTGGACGTTGGCGCTGCGGCCGATCTGGTCGGCGGCCAGCTGCGTGCCGGACAGACCGACACCATCTCCGGCCTGGGCCACGGCAGCGCCGGTGCCCGTCGCGGCGAGGGCGGCGACGGCCGCCACCCCCAGGGAGCGCAGGATCCTCATGATTCCTCCTCCATGACGCAACCCCCGCGGCTGCGTCCAAGTGAATGTGCGGTGCCGACAACCCTTGCGCATAAGTTCCGAAGGTGGGGTAAAGGTTTGGTAAGAAGTGCCTACTCACGAGTTCTGTCCGATGGCAGGACAGCAGCATTCACGAGACGCAACTACAGTGCGGCACATGGCTTTTCGTCCCCACCCCCGTCATGTCGCCACCGTCGCGGTCGTTCTCGCGCTCGGGCTGAGCGGGTGCAGCGGGGGCGATGAACCCCTTCCGGCTCAGACCGGGCCCACCGCGAGCGGACCCGTGATCCAGCCCGGCAATCCCGGTGAACCCAACGCCACCCTGACCGGCACCGCGGCCGCGCCGGTGCGGACGCCGACCACCCGCCCGGGTGACGCGAAGTTCTATCAGGACATGATCGTCCACCACGCGCAGGCGATCGTCATGGTCGAGACGGTGTTGCCGCGCCTGTCCGATCCACAGGTGAAGGCGCTGGCCGACCGCATGGCCGCCGAGCAGAAGCCCGAGATCCTGGCCATGAAGACCTGGCTCGAGACGAACAAGCAAGAGGTCCCGCCCCAGGCCACCAACCCCCGGCTCGGTGACCACGACCATGGCGGTATGCCGGGCATGGCCTCCCCGGCCCAGCTGACTGCTCTCGGCAAGGCCTCCGGGGTGGAGGCCGACCGGTTGTTCCTCACCCTCATGACCGCGCACCACCAGGGCGCTCTCACGATGGTCGGTGAGCACGGCAAGGCTGCGTCGGACGAGTTCGTCAGCGAGATGGCCGACGACATCAACGTGAGTCAGTCCAAGCAGATCCAACAGATGCAGACGATGCTCGCCCGCCTCAGCTGACGCGAATACGGCTGCGGGACAACGCAAAGGCGGGGTATGCCGGGAACGTGCGTTCCGGCATACCCCGCCTGTGTCGTCTGGCTGGGTGAGACCTGTGGCTACTCGCCGGAGGCGGCTGAGGGCTCACTGCCGACGGAACCACTGGTGGCAGCAGCGACGACGGGGACGTCGACGATCTCGGCCTTGCGGGCACCCGCGAAGGTGAACGTGTCGTCCTTGCCCTCGCCGGTCGCGTCGACCGCGACGATCTCGCCGGCCTTGAGCTCGCCGAACAGGATCTTCTCGGACAGCACGTCCTCGATCTCGCGCTGGATGGTGCGACGCAACGGTCGCGCACCGAGCACGGGGTCGTAGCCGCGCTTGGCAAGCAGCGTCTTGGCCGCGGGCGTGAGCTCCATGCCCATGTCCTTGTCCTTGAGGCGCTTGTCGAGCTTGGCGATCTCGAGGTCGACGATCTGGATGATCTCGTCCTGCGTGAGCTGCGGGAAGACGATCGTGTCGTCGACGCGGTTGAGGAACTCGGGGCGGAAGTGCTGCTTGAGCTCGTCCACCACCTTGGCCTTCATCCGGTCGTAGTCCGAGCGCGTCTCCGGGCCGGCCGAGAAGCCGAGGGAGGCCTTGGAGATGTCACGCGTACCGAGGTTGGTCGTCATGATGATGACGGTGTTCTTGAAGTCGACGACCCGACCCTGGGAGTCGGTGAGGCGACCGTCCTCGAGAACCTGCAACAGGGAGTTGAAGATCTCGGGGTGGGCCTTCTCGACCTCGTCGAACAGGACGACCGAGAACGGCTTGCGCCGGACCTTCTCGGTGAGCTGGCCACCCTCTTCGTAGCCGACGTAGCCGGGAGGTGAACCGAAAAGCCTTGAGACAGTGTGCTTTTCGGAGTACTCCGACATGTCGAGCTGGATGAGGCTGTCCTCGTCACCGAAGAGGAAGGCCGCGAGCGTCTTGGCGAGCTCGGTCTTACCCACACCGGTCGGGCCGGCGAAGATGAACGAGCCACCGGGACGACGCGGGTCCTTCAGGCCGGCGCGCGTGCGACGGATCGCCTGCGAGAGAGCCTTGATGGCGTCGTCCATGCCGACGACGCGCTTGTGCAGCTCGTCCTCCATGTGGAGCAGTCGGCTCGACTCCTCCTCGGTCAGCTTGAAGACCGGGATGCCGGTGCTCGCCGCCAGAACCTCGGCGATGAGCTCCTCGTCGACCTCGGCGACGACGTCGAGGTCACCGCTCTTCCACTCCGTCTCGCGCTGGGACTTCTCGTTGCGCAGGTTCTTCTCGTCGTCGCGCAGACGCGCGGCCTTCTCGAAGTCCTGCCCGTCGATCGCCGACTCCTTCTCGCGCACGACGGCCTGGATCTTCTCGTCGAACTCGCGCAGGTCCGGCGGTGCGGTCATGCGACGGATGCGCAATCGGGCGCCGGCCTCGTCGATGAGGTCGATGGCCTTGTCCGGCAGGAAGCGGTCGTTGATGTAGCGGTCGGCCATGTTGGCGGCCGCGACGAGCGCACTGTCGGTGATCGAGACGCGGTGGTGCGCCTCGTAGCGGTCGCGCAGACCCTTGAGGATCTCGATGGTGTGGGCCAGCGTCGGCTCGGCCACCTGGATCGGCTGGAAGCGGCGCTCGAGGGCGGCGTCCTTCTCGATGTGCTTGCGGTACTCGTCCAGGGTCGTCGCACCGACGACCTGGAGCTCGCCACGAGCCAGCATCGGCTTGAGGATGGACGCAGCGTCGATCGCGCCTTCGGCCGCACCGGCACCGACGAGGGTGTGGATCTCGTCGATGAACAGCACGATGTCGCCGCGGGTGCGGATCTCCTTGAGGACCTTCTTGAGGCGCTCCTCGAAGTCACCGCGGTAGCGGCTGCCGGCCACGAGCGCGCCGAGGTCGAGCGTGTAGAGCTGCTTGTCCTTGAGCGTCTCGGGAACCTCGCCGCGCACGATGTCCTGGGCGAGGCCCTCGACGACGGCGGTCTTGCCGACGCCGGGCTCACCGATGAGCACCGGGTTGTTCTTGGTGCGTCGGGACAGCACCTGCATGACCCGCTCGATCTCCTTCTCACGCCCGATGACCGGGTCGAGCTTGCCCTCGCGGGCAGCCACGGTGAGGTTGCGACCGAACTGGTCGAGCACGAGCGAACCGGCGGGGGTGCCCTCGGCGGGGCCGCCCTGACCGACTCCGGCCGCGGCGCCCTCCTTGCCACCCTGGTAGCCCGAGATGAGCTGGATGACCTGCTGGCGAACGCGACCGAGGTCGGCGCCGAGCTTGACGAGGACCTGGGCGGCAACGCCCTCGCCCTCGCGGATGAGGCCGAGCAGGATGTGCTCGGTGCCGATGTAGTTGTGGCCGAGCTGAAGGGCCTCGCGCAGCGAGAGCTCGAGAACCTTCTTGGCGCGGGGCGTGAACGGGATGTGACCGGTCGGGGCCTGCTGGCCCTGGCCGATGATCTCCTGCACCTGCTCGCGAACGGCGTCGAGAGAGATCCCCAGGCTCTCGAGGGCCTTGCTGGCAACACCCTCACCCTCGTGGATGAGGCCGAGCAGGATGTGCTCGGTGCCGATGTAGTTGTGGTTGAGGAGGCGCGCCTCTTCCTGGGCGAGGACGACCACCCGGCGGGCGCGGTCTGTGAACCGTTCGAACATGGTGCTGGCTCCTGACTATTCGAGTCACCTCGATGCTATCCCCGCTCCCTGTATGCCGTGGTGGCCTGTTCACATGGACCGTCACGAAATGAGGAAGGGCGAGGTGTGTCAAGGCGTCCAACGCGGCATACGCGCGCGGTGTTCCTTGACGTGAGCGCAGCCGACTCATGTTCGCTCAGGGCGGACTTTTTGCCGGGTATGCCGGGTGCTCAGCTGTCGGCGCCGGTCCGCTCACCCTTGAGGATCCGCAGGGTCTCCTTGCTGTCCTTGGACGCCATCACGGTGACCACGTCGCCCTTGGCCAGGGTGGACACCTTGTTCTTGAGGCGATCACGGCTGTCGGCACCGATCGTGTAGGTCGCGGTGAAGCCGTCCGTGCTCTTCACGGTGAGCTTGTCGGCGGTCACCTCCGTCACTTCGCCTCGCTGGAAGAGGATCGCCGTCGTGGCCGTGCCTTCGCCGGGGATCACGGCCTCACCGTGCAGCGAGCCACCGGCCCCGGGGAGCCCCAGGTTGGGGAGGTCGCCCGCGCCCGGCGGTGCCTGACGTGGTGCCTGGTCGCGCGGGAGCTGCTCGGGCCCCCGCTGGCCGGGTCCCATCTGGTCGGGCATGGGCATCTGACGCGAGTCCCCGGCCCAGGGCCCACGGCGCTCGTCGCCGAAGTGGCGGGCGAAGGCGCCGATCACGAGGCCCACCGACAGCACGGCGATCAGGCCCAGGCTCGCGCCCGCAACGATGACGGCGAGCTTGCCGCCAGTGGTCGACATGGCCTCGCCCCAGAGCGAGCGTCGAGCTGCAGCTGGAACCGCGCCTGCCCACTGCTGCGTCGGTACGGGTCCCTGGGGAGGGGCCGCCGGAGTGGCTGGCGCTGGCGAGATCGACTGCTCAGGGCTGGGTGGGGTCTGCGGGCTCGCTGGGGTGCCCGGTTCGTCAGGGGTCTGGCTCATGGAAGGTCCTTCCGCTCGGGGTCAGGATGGCCCTGCAACCTGTGACTCCGCCGAAAGTTCCCTCCGAAAGGGATGCGCGGGACCACGGCTTTGCCATCCCGATGGATGGCTGTCGAGGGGCCAGCACCCGAGTACCCTTGCCGCCAAGAGTGACCGAGGCGCGCGAGGTCATGACCCAGTGCCAACACGTCCGGTGGACCACTCTGATGGAGGAATTCGGCGATGGTGAGTGAGCAAGGGTCTGCTCCTGCCGGGGTCGCCAGACGCGAACGACAGCGACTCAGGGTCCTTGAGGAGATCAAAGCGGCCGCTTTCGGCGAGCTGCGCGAGCGTGGGACCGCAGGCGTCACCATGCGAGCAGTGGCCCGGGCCATCGAGATCACCCCGTCCGGGCTCTATCGCTACGTCGACGGCCACGACGCCCTGCTCGGACTGCTGGCCTCCGATGCGTTGGGAGATCTCGCGGACCGGATCGAGTCGGCACAGGCCGGTGTCGCGCAGGACACCCATGCCACGCGGTGGTTCGTCGGTTGCCTTGCCATGCGCCAGTGGTCGCTGGAACACCCGGCCGAGTACGGCCTCATCTTCGACACGGAGGCGACTCGGGGACGACCCAGGATTGTTGCCCAGAGCGGCAACCGAGCCTTCCTCGCCTTCCGCAGCGTCTGTGCCGACGCGCTCGCGGATCGTGAGATCGAGCCAGACCGGACCTTGCTCGGCGAGCTGGGAACGAGGGTGGGGGACGACCCGGTCAGTGCCGCCGACCTGCTGGCAGCGACCGGCATCGCCTGCCTCGTGGGCCACTTGTCGATCGAGATCGGTGGTCGGATCGGTTCACCGCTGACCACGCAGGAGCGGTATCCGATCTTCGTGCGCGCGGTGATGCGACTCCTGGGCTTCACTGCCGAGGAACTCCCGGACGTGAATCCACCCAGGGGTGAATCGCAACACGTTCGTGGCTTATAGCCGACCGCTTTACGCCTGTCTAGATACTCACCAGTAAAAGTTTCTCCATTTTTCAACGATGACGACCGTTCTTGGGTACCGTCGAGAACGAGATGGGGGAACGAACCGTAGACGCGACCACGCCCGACTCCCGTATGAGGGAGGTCGGCGAGCTTGCTGGTCCCCTCGACGCGGACACGGCCCTGCGCGAGCTGACGCAGGCCGCGCTGTTCGAGCGCCAGGTCGTGCGGCTCGTCCAGGAGGTGCTCAACACTCTCGACGGCATGCTCGACGCACCGATCGAGGCGCGGCTGACCGTCGTGGCAGACCGTGCGTCGGAGTGTGTGGGTGCTGCGGCGTCGTCGGTCAGGCGAGTGCGCGATGAGACGCTGCGGCCCTGTGTCGCTGAGGCGGCCGAAGGCTCCGCATTTCGGGTGACTCTCGCCACAGGCGACCCCGTCGAGCGGGCCGCTCTCCGTGCCACCGGTTTCACCAGCGCTGTGGTGGCCGGCGGCTACGACCCGGACGCACGCCAATGGTTGGTCGAACTCTTCGGCGATGAATTCTCTTGCGAGACACCGCTTTTCACGGCAATCCTGTTCGCCCTCACGCAGGCCGCCCTCGGTTTCCCCCGGGCCGTCGCGCCCGCTCGCTCAATGGCCTGAGTGCTCCACCGACTGGTCGCGGGGCGAGGTCAACCCACACCTGGTTGATTTATCAACTTGACGCGCCTTGTCGAATGCGAACACTGTTCTCATATGAGACACCCCTTAACTGTGGGTGGCGACGCAGCAGGTTCGGGGAATGACATCGTGCGACAGAGGGGTCGCTCGGACGATGGGCACGTAGTGGTCGCCTTCGTTCCGGCACACAACGAGGCAGACCAGATCCAGAGCACCATCGCCTCCCTCCAGTCCCAGACCAGGCCGCCCGAGCTCATCGTCGTGGCCGCCGACAACTGCACCGACAGCACGGTGGAGCTTGCGGCCATGCCCGGCGTCGTCGTCTTCGAGACCGTCGACAACGCCGCCCGCAAGGCCGGCGCCCTCAACCAGGCGTGGCAGAAGTTCGCGATCGGCTCCACCCACATCCTCACGATGGACGCCGACACCTCCCTGACGCCCAGCGCGATCGAGAACATGCTGCACGCCTTCGCGTTCCGCACCCGAGTCGCGCGCCGCGGCCGCCCCTTGGGTGCTGCCTGCGCGCGCTACTGGGCCAAGGACGGCTCCGGCTTGGCCTGGAGGTTGCAGCGACTCGAGTACGCCCGCTACGACGACTCCCGCGAGATGCGCGGCTGGGCCGTCCAGGTCGCCTCGGGTGCCGCCACGCTCTACCGGTCCGACGCCCTCGACGACGTCGTGCGCGACAGCGAGCGCGATGTCCCGTGGGACAGCGCCAGCCTCATCGAGGACTACGGACTCACCCTCGACCTCAAGACCGCCGGGTATGCCGTGAGCGCGGCACCGGGTGCCCAGGTCCTCACGGACACACCGGCCACCTTCGGTGACCTCTGGCAGCAGCGTCTTCGCTGGGGCCGGGGCGGCATCGACGAGTGCCGCAAGCGCGGGTGGATCCCGGCAACGCGACGGGACATCGCGGCATACGGACTCTTTGGTCTGTCGTCGTTCATGCGGTTGCTCTGGGTCTTCTATGTCATCGCGCTGTTCAAGCTCGGCATGGGACTCACGTATTCACTCATCGGGATGATACCGCTCGTGCTCATGTGGCTCGACCGCGTCACCTCGGCCTGGCGGGTGCCCGGACGCACCTGGCAGGACGTCACTCTCAGCGCGACCATGCTCGTCGAGGACTTCTACGGACTGTTCCTCGAGGCCTGCACGGCGACCGCGTTGGTCCACAGCGTTCGACGCACATCACAGGCTTGGTAGGGGAAAGCATGTACTTCAACAGTTCCGGCAGTCACACGATGCAGGCGGCGACGTTGACGTCGGGGACGCTCGCGATGAGCGCCTTCGCTTTCGCGCACGCAGCACTGCTCTTCTTCGCGCTCGCGTTCGCCGGCTTCGTCGTCTTCCGCCTCGTGCGGCGTTCGCAGGTCGTCGGCACTCGCCGGCTCGCAGCGCGACGCTTGCCCGGTCGAGTTCTCGAGGAGGCCCGATGACCGGCAAGCGTCTGCTCGGTGCACTCGCGGCCGGAAGCGCCGTCGTCGTGGCGTTCGGCCTCGGCGGCGGCTTCTCGGCGTCCTCGTCGTGGGCCGGTGGCAAGCACGACCCCGATGCGGGTGGCCAGACCCAGACCCAGAGCCAGGCTCAGGCACAGGCACAGGCCAAGACTCAGCCCCAGGCCAAGGCGTCCCCGGTCGCCACCGTGGCGCCGGGATCGATGGGACTCATCGCCCTGACCTTTGATGACGGTCCTTCGGAGATCACGCCCCAGCTGCTCGAGGTCCTCAAGAAGAAGAACGTCAAGGCGACGTTCTTCCTCCAGGGCGACCATGTCGCGGCCCATCCCGAACTGGTGCGCCGGATCCACGACGAGGGTCACGTCATCGGCAACCACAGCTGGTCGCACCGACCGTTCGATGGCCTGAGCGACGCCGAGGCCCTGCGCGAGATCACCCGCACCAACGAGGCGATCCGCAAGATCACCGGAGTCACCCCCGAGCTCTTCCGCTACCCCCAGGGTGTCGAGAGCGAGTCGGGCAACAGGGCCATCCGCTCGCTCGGCATGTGGGGTGGTGTCCTGTGGCACTGGGAGACCGACGCGGGCGACTACAGCTGCCCCGGTGCCGACGGCGTGCAGCGCTACCTCAACGACAACGCCACGGACCAGGCGTTGCTGCTCCTCCATGACGGCAACGAGGTCGTGGACTGTGCGCAGAACCAGCCGAAGTACCTGCCGAGGGCGATCGACTCGTTGCGTGAGCGCGGCTTCGAGTTCGGTGTCGTCGCCAGCGCCGGCGGGCCGAGCTGGGTCAACCAGTACTCCTGGGTGAGGGTCATCCCCGCCGACGCGACGGTACCAAGCCGCCGCTGACACCCTGACACCCTGACGTCCGCGCGGATGGTCGAGAAGGTGACCATCCGCGCGGACGCAAAGGCAGGGGCTCACCCGCGGCGCTGGCAGTTGCCGCACCAGAAGAGGTTGCGGCCGGCCATGATCTGCGTCTTGATCTTCGAGCCGCAGACGTGGCACGCCTCACCCTGGCGCTTGTAGACGTAGGAGTCGCGCGTCGTCATCCGTACGTCCTCGCCGGCCTCGAGGGCCTGCGCGACGGCGTCGACCTGTTCGTGGATCGTGACGATCTTGCTCGTGGCGACACCGATGGGGAGGAGGGTCACGAGGTCCTCCCAGATGGCTCGCCAGGTCTTGCGCTGCAGCTTGTTGCCGGGCCGAAAAGGGTTGACCCGCAACCGAAACAGCACTTCCGAGCGATAGACGTTGCCCACGCCGGCGAGCACGGCCTGGTCCATGAGGAGTTCGGCGATCGGCTTGCTCGACCGCTGGATCCGCTTCCATGCCAGGTCGGGGTCAGAGCGAACATCGCTGGGGCGCAACGGATCTGGCCCGAGTCGCGCCAGGATCTCATCCACCTTCTCCGGCGTCACCACGTCGCACACCATCGGGCCACGCAGGTCGGCGACGTGGTCGGAGGTCGCGAAGCGGCACCGGACCTGACCGACAACCGGCACCTCACCGGCATACGACGTCGTGTCGATCGTGAAGGTGCCGATGAGACCAAGGTGAACCCACAGGATCCGGTCGCCGGCGAACTCGACGAACAGGTGCTTGCCCCACGACGTCGCCTCGAGCACCTCGTGCCCGGACAGCAGGGCAGCGCCGCCGCCGAACTTCCCCTGCGGGCTCGACACCGTCGGGGAGGTGCCGCGGAACGCGATGTCGAGGTCGCGGGCGAGCGCATGGAGAGTGTGGCCTTCGGGCATGGCCCCATCATCGGCCACCCTGTGAGCGTTCGTGTATCGGCCTCGACTGCTGCGCGCCTCACCACGGGCGCCTCCGTCGACTCCGATACGCGAACACTCCTAGACTCCGCCACATGGCAGCCACCGAGACCCGACTGCTGCTGCTCGGCACCGTGATGCTCTTCGAGCCGGTGAACGGGTACCAGCTGCGGCGCGAGCTCGTGTCCTGGCAGGTCTAGGACTGGGCGCACGTGAACCCCGGGTCGATCTATTCGGGCCTGACGACGCTGACCAAGCAGGGCAACCTCGAGCGACACGATCTCGTCGACGGCACGCGCGACGTCGCGGTCTACACCAGCACGACCCAAGGGCGGGAGGAGTTCGCCCGACTGTGGCGTTCGGCCGTCGAGACTGTCGACGTCCTCTCGCCGCTGCCCTTCCACACGGCGATGGCGCTCATGCCGCTGGTGGGGCGCGAAACCGTGCGCGGTGGGTCACCGACGCGGTGCGCACCTCCTTCTCGGGGGACTTCGCGCACGATCCGATGCTCTACGGCACCCTCTGGGCGGCGGTGCTCTTCGTCGCGGCGCTCTGGTGGGGGACGGCCACCTTCCGCAAGGAGAACGCCTGACCACCCAGCCACGTTGGGACGGAGAAGAACGCCGGGTATGCCGTCACACGGCATACCCGGCGTTCTTGCGTTTGGCTCCACCGCGGCACCTACTGCACAGGAAGGTGCGCGATCGCCCCGCTCACTGTGCAGTAGCGCGATCGGAAGCTGTGGTCAGGAGGCCTTCTTGGCAGCCTTTTTCGCGGTGGTCTTCTTTGCTGCGGCCTTCTTGGCCGGCTTGGCCTCGGTCTTCTTGGCGGCCGGCTTCGACGGCGCCTCGCCGCGGGAGGCCTTGGCCTTCTCGACCGACTTGGCCAGGGCCGCGAGCAGGTCGACGACCTCACCGGACTCCTCGGCCTCGGCGGCGGGGGCCTGGACCTCTCCGCCCTCGACCTTGGCCTTGACGAGCGACTGCAGCGCGATGGCGTAGTCGTCCTCGTAGTCGTCGGCCTCGAAGTCCCCGGCGAGCTGCTCGATGAGGAGCTTGGCCATCGCCATCTCCTTGTCAGTCGCGTCACCGGCCTCGTCGATGCTGGCGAAGTCGGGCTTGCGGATCTCGTCGGGCCACAACATCGTCTGCATGACGATGACGCCTTCGCGCACCCGCAGCACAGCCATCGTCATCCGGGTGCGGATCGACACCGTGACGACGGCCATCCGGCCCTCGGACTCGAGTGCCTCGCGCAGCAGGATGTAGGGCTTGGTCGCCGTCTTGTCGGGCTCGAGGTAGTAGCTCTTGTCGAGGAGCATCGGGTCGATCTGGTCCGAGGGGACGAACTTCTCGACGTTGATCTCCTTGGAGGACTTGCTCGGCAGGTCCTTGAAGTCCTCGTCGGTGAGGACGACCATGTCGCCGTCCTCGGTCTCGTAGCCCTTGGCGATGTCGTCGAACGCGACCTCTTCGCCGTCGATGCTGCACGTGCGCTTGTACTTGATCCGGCCGCCGTCCTCACGGTGCACCTGCCGGAACTGCACGTCATGATTCTCGGTCGCCGAGTAGAGCCGCACGGGGACGTTGACCAGCCCGAACGAGACCGCACCCTTCCAGATCGCACGCATGAATCCATCGTATGCCGCTCGCGGCCCACGCGGTCCGGGTCGGCTGACCCTCCTTGGGGCCAAAAGCGAGGGGGCCCGGCTCTCGCCGGACCCCCTCGTCGTACTCAGGCTGACGCCTACTTGGGCTTGCCGTTCACCACCGTCACCGAGGTGGTGAAGGTGTCGGATGCGACTCGTGCGTCACCGGTGTAGGTGAGCAGGATCGACTTGGTGCCGATCGATCCGAACGGTCCCAGGACGATCGTGCCTGTCCCGCTGGCGTTCAGCGTGACCGTCCTCGTCACACCGTCAACCAGGACGGTGACCGTGCCGGTCGGCGTCACGTTGATGGCCGCCACCGTGATGGTGAGGGTCGTCGTGTCCTTGTTCTTCTGCAGGGTGGTCTTGCTCGCTGTTGCCGTGACGGTCGAGACCGCCTTGACCACAGTGACACTCACCGTCGTGCTCGACCCCACGTGCGACGCGTCGCCCGAGTAGTCGACGGTCAGCACGTAGGTGCCGGGCTCGAGAGACTTGGCCGCCAGGGCGACGTTCGCCGTCCCACCCGACACCGGAGCCGAGCCGAGCACGTTCGCACCGAGAGAGACCATCACGCTTCCGGTGGCATCCGACGGAGTCACATGAGCAACCACCGAACCCGATGCACCGTAGGTGATCTGGGCTGCCGTCGCGCTCACGCTCGAGGTTCCCTGAATCACCGTGATCGGCACCGAGGTCTGCGTGCCCGTCTGCACGCCGACGATGTCGAGCCGCTTGGCGCCAGGACTCGTGGAGGCCGGGACGACCACGTCGACCGAGGCCGTTCCGTATTCGTCGAAGATCGCCGTGCCGATGGTGTTGTTCACCGGGAACGTCCCGAGGGGCGCTCCGTTCAACGACACCGCGACCTGCGTGTCCTTCAGGTCCGGCGCAGTGGAGAACGCCAGCGACGACAGGTTGAACTGCACGTGCTCACCCGGTGCGTAGGTGCTCGCCGTCCCGGTGAAGTGCACGCCGACCGAGCGCTGGGTGTAGTCCGGCTGCAGGGGCGGGTCGTCGTCGCCGGCGAACTCCGCCAGGTAGTCGACCATCGCCTGCAGGTCGGTCACGCCCGTGTCCTGCTTGTTGGTGCCCGAGGAGAAGGCGTTGAAGTTGTCGCCGCCTGCGGCGAGGAACGAGTTCGCGGTCACGGCATACGTCGTGGTCGGAACAATCGCCTGCCCGTTGAGCCACATGTCCTTGATCCGGGAGCCCTGGGCGGCGTCCGGGTCATAGGTGTAGGTGAAGCCCTTGGAGAGGCCGAGCCGCAGGAACGGCCTGGCCGCGCCACCCGGCTGCCACTGCTGCTCGAGCACTGACTTGACCTGTGCACCGGTGAGGTCCAGGTTCACCAACGTGTTGGCGAAGGGCTGCACATCAGCGGCCTGTCGGTAGGACACCACCCGCGGGTAGTCCGTGCCCGTGCCGAGCATGTCGGCCCGCAGTCCACCGGGGTTCATGAACCCGATCTGTGCGCCACCGACGGTTGCGGGGGTCGCCCAGCGCTGGACCTCGGCGACCAGGTTGCCCAGGGTGGACTCCTGACCGCGGTTCTCGGTCGTCCCGTTGGCCAGCTTGCCCCGGTTGAACGGAGCAGCGATGTCACCCAGCGGCACCGCACCGAGCGGTCCGGCCTTGGTGACGGCCGCGTCGACGATCGCCTTGGTGGCGGCGTCGACCGGGTACAGAGCTGCACCAGCCGCGTCCTCGAGAGGCAGGAGCGTCTGCGTCTTGGCCTGGACCTGACCCGTGCCGTTGTCCACCGTGAACACCAGCTTGTTGAGGTTCACGCCGTACTGGCCCGCCGAGACGACGGGACGGTCGGTGACCGGTCGACCCGCCCAACCGGCAACCGGGAAGGAGCAGTTGTAGGCGAGGTGCGTGTGTCCGGAGACGATCGCATCCACCTTGTCGTTGACTCCCGTGATGATCGAACCGAAGTCCGAGGTCGGGTCGTCGTCCATGGTGTCGCAGGTGGTGGTCGGTGCACCCTCGTGGACGAGGAGCACGATCACGTCGACGCCAGCCGCCTTGAGGGCGTCGGCCTCGGCGTTGGTCGCGGCGACGACGTCGCTGATCTCCACGCCCTGGATGCCGGCGGGAGAGACCAGCTCGTCAAGGTGCTCGGTGACGGCGCCGATGAAGCCGACCTGGACTCCGTTCATGTCCTTGACCCAGCTCGGGTCGAGGAGCTCACTTGCCGGAGCGCCAGCCTTGTGGACGTTGGCACCGAGGTACTTCCAGGCGGCACCACCGTAGGGGTTGGTCGTCGCGTCGTAGGGCGCCATGACCCGCTTGAGCAGGTCGTCGTAGCCCTGGTCGAACTCGTGGTTGCCCACGGCCGAGACCTCGAGGCCGGCTTCGTTGAGCGCGTCGATGGTCGGCTTGTCCTTCTGGATGAAGGACTCGAAGGTCGACGCACCGATCAGGTCACCCGCGGCCGCGAACACCGTGTTGGGGTTCGTCACACGCAGCTGCTTGACGGCGCCCGCGAGGACGGCGGCGCCGGCCTCGTTCGGGAACGGTGCCCCGGTGTTGTTGAGCAGACGACCGTGGAAGTCGTTCGTCCCCAGGATCTGGACGTCCACCGGACCCGAGGCGGGCGCGGTGTTGATCCCGATGATCTCCGGACTGTGGTCGGAGGACCGGAACTGGTTGGGGGCGTACAGGTTGGTCGCGTTGGTGTTGAAGCGGGAGTACTCGTAGTAGACCGACTCGTAGCCGTTGATGTCCCAGATGTCGACTGCGTTGACATCCGCCAGGGCAGGCGCGTTGGCCAGCACGTGGTCGAGGGAGCCGATCTGGCCGTCGAAGTTGTAGGTCTCCTCGCCCGGCTTGCTGCTGGACTCCAGGTTGGTGTAGCCGGCCGCCTCGAGGACCTGGATCGGGTCCTCCTCGGAGTAGGCGTTGAAGTCACCGGCGAGGAACATGCGGCTGATGCCACGTGTCGTCTTGAAGTCGTTGGCGAAGGTCACCAGGGCGTTGGCCTGGAGGATCCGCCGGTCATTGGCGTTGCCCTGACCATCGGGGTCCGGGGTGCCGGAGCCCTTGGACTTGAAGTGGTTGACGACCACGCCGAAGGCGTTGGCATCCGGCGAACCGACCTTCTTGAACGCCTGCGCGAGCGGCTCGCGAGCATCCGCGAAGGGCTCGGTGCCCGTTGACTGGTCGGCAAGCACGACCGACTCACCGACGAGCGCGACCTGGGCCGGCTTGTAGATGAAGCCGGTGCGGATGACGTCCTGCTCGGCGAGCGGCGGAAGGACGCTGGCCGACGGCGCGAACGCCCACGTGCCCGCGCCGGCGTCGGCGTTGAGCGCGGTGACGAGCTCACCGATGGCGAAGTCGCGGTTCTTGCCGAACTGCACCGAGTTCTCGAGCTCCTCCAGGGAGACGATGTCGGCGCCGGCCGTGTTGATGGCCGCGACGATCTTGGCCCGCTGACGGGTCAGGTTGGCGTCGTTGGCCGCGCCGCGGGGACCGTTGTTGGTGCAGCTGTTGTTGGTGATGTGGTTGCCATCACGGTCGTTGAAGTAGGTGCAGGTGCCAAGACCCGAGGTCACGAACTCCTCACCCGTGGTCGGGAAGAAGTTCAGGACGTTGAACGTCGCGAGCTTCACGTCGCCGCCCACGTCCTCCGGGGTCGCCGGCCGGGTCTGCGCGAAGTCGACCGTGCCGGTGGAGTCCCCGACGATCTGGGACTGCGGCAGGATCCGCCAGGCGTTGAAGCCGAACGTGAAGACGACCGGCTTGGGGAACGTGATCGCAGCCCCGACGCGCAGCGTGTGTGTTGCGGTGAACCAGGGGAACGGCAAGCCGCTGTTCTGGGTCGTGGAGTAGGTCAGGCTGGAGGCGTCGTCGAGGATGATCCGGTGCGCGTCGTTGTACTTCTTGCGCTCGGCAACGAGCGCAGTGGCCTGCGCGTCGATGACCTCGGTCGGGGAGACCAGTGCCATGTCGGTGTTGGCAGCGACGCCGATCTCGCCGCGGAAGGCGGACGAGTTGGTGCCGTCGCTGTAGTAGGGACCACCGTCGTAGACGTCGGTGGCGGTCCAGGGAGCCGTCGGCTTGAAGAGCTCGCCCTCGGCGACCTCACGGGCCGTGTCGAGCGCCGCGCCGGAAAGGCAGTCGGTGCCGGGCAGCGCGCAGTCGGTGCCGGGGACGACGGTCTTCGGGGTCACGGTGCCGAGACCGGCAACGGGGGTCACAGCGGATGCCACGATCTGGGTGGCGCCGGAGAACTCGGCGGCCTGGCCCGAGACCTCGACCGAGTCACCAACGGCCGGGTAGGTGGCGAAGCCGTTGACTCCGCCGTAGACGAAGATCGCGTCCGAGGCATCGGGGGTGTCCGCGCCAGGGGTCTGCAGGTAGAAGCCGTTGAGTCCACCGGTGGGGTAGGACGCCGTGACGACGCCCTGGGTCTTGACGTTCTGGCCGGCCAGCGGCGAGGTCGCCCCGGTGCCCTGGACGTCAGCGATCGTCACCAGGGAGGCGGGTGCGGTGATCGTGTACGTGAACGTCACGTCGTCGGTCGCGGGCGTGCCCGCTGAGTCAGTGACCGTCGCGGTGACGGGGTAGGTGCCTGCGGTGGTCGGTGTGCCGGAGACGGCGCCGTTCGCGGCGACGGTGACACCGTCGGGCAGCCCGGTGGCCGACCAGGAGTACGGCGCGGTGCCGCCCGTGGCGGCCAGCGTGAAGCCGGCGACGGGCGAGTCCACCTGGCCGGCCTTGTCGCCCGGTGCCGTCGCCTCCAGTGCCACGGGGGCAACGGGGCCGGAGTTCTCCGGCGTCGGGGCGGCGGTGCCGAACTCGGTCGAGTTGTTGTCCGCGTCGGCCGCGATGCGGTTCACCGAGACAGCGGCGGTACCGATGACGGTCGTGGCCGCCGTCTCAAAGCTGGTGGCGCCTGTCACGCCGACCATGTCGATGATTCCGGCGATGCCGGCCTGGTTGCCCGCGGTCGTGATCGCCGTCGAGCTGCTCAGGAGGTAGACCTGCCCGCCGGCCGCGGCCATGGCGAAGGTCCCGGGAGCCGCATCGGGCGTCGGGAGGGCCACGCCGTTGGCGCCGGTCGCGCTCATCCGGATCAAGTACTTGCCGTTTGCCGGGATCGAGCCGGTCAGTGCGAACGGCGTCCCACCCGAGCCGCCGGTCCCCGCGCGGTAGTGGATGTACTTGCCTGCGAGGCTCACAGGGCTGCCCGTGGGGTTGGAGAGCTCGACGAAGTCGGCGTTGTACACCGCTCCGGAGTTCCCGCCAGCGCCGTACACCTCGGAGATGACGATGTTGGGGCTGACGGCGTTCGCCGCCGGCATGGGGGCGAGTGGAGCGACGAACAGGCCGAGCAGGGCCGCGGCGATGCCGGTGCGACGTCCACGACCCCCTCTCGACACCAGGGCAGACGGACGGAGCACAGGGATACCTTTCGACAGGGCGCTGGAACACGAGGCAGGGACGTTCCACAGCGATTGCAGGGGTCACCCTAGGGTCTTGCGCCCCCGCGGATGAGCCGGAAAGTCAACGTAGAGGCAAACATCGACGGAACGTAAGGGCGAGAGTTGCCAAGAGCGGCCGGTGGTACTCCGCGGCTTGGTCGGCGGTTGTCGACGAAGAGGAGCGCACGCCGGTGCCTGCCATACCTGCAGGTCAGAGCGCTGTGCGCTCTTCTCGGATGCGGTCGAGGACGCGCTCGACATGGCCATGGCCGCGTGTCTCGTACCCCACGACAGAGATCCAGGGCACGACCATGAGCACGATGACGCACACCCCGAGTGGTGCCCCGGCCAGCGCGAGTCCGACCCCGACCGCGATGACGATCGCACTCGCGAGGAGCAGCACAGTATGGAACCCGTCGCGACCGGGCAGCAGCAGGTGGGCGAGCCAGTAGGTGACCCCTGTGCACAGGGCCAGGGGGACGGCGATGGACAAGACGGTGCCGAGCAGGCCGACCGTCGTGCCGTTCTCGTGCTCGACGAAGTAGGCCGCGACGTGCAGCCCGGCGCCCACCGCCGCGATGGACCCGTAGAGCGCGACGTGGCCGAGCCCGAACCGGATGCCCCTCTCGGGCTGCAGCGCCAGGGCCTGACCGAACGGGAGGCCGAAGTAGACCCACCACAGTCCGAAGGCGATTGAGATCCCGGCAGCCACGACGAGCACCGCGTCCGACGACCACCCTTGGCTCTCGACGAGAGCCTGCACGGCAACCGTGGTGCCGAGCACGATCTCGCCCAGGCTGATGATCACCAGCAGGCCGTATCGCTCGGCAATGTGGTGCGGGTGCCACGGGATGGGCTGCCCTCGCTCCGAGAACCAGACGGCACCGATCTCCAACGCGTAGAGGACGAGCAGGACAGGCAGCAGCACGATCCACGGCAGGTGGGTGAGGCAGACGATCACCCACCCGACCTGCGCGAGCAGGGTGAGCCAGACGTAGCGGCGCAAGGTCACGCGGTGGGTCGGATCGTCCTTCGACGCGCGCCACCACAACGTGGCCATCGAGACGCGCATCGTGACGTAGCCCGCCACCATGATCTGGTTGTGCAGCTCCCACTTCTCGAAGCCGTGGAACACCTGGGGCAGGCCGAGTGAGATGACGACGATGCCCACCATCTGCACGAGCGTCCCGAGCCGCATGAGCCAGTCGTCGGTGTCGTAGGCGGAGGCGAACCACGTGTAGCTGATCCAGGCCCACACGATCGCGAAGCAGGAGAATGCGAACGCCACGACCCCTTGGACCGGGTGGCCGAACGCAACGGCGTGCGCGAAGAGTCCGCCGGACACCGAGAAAGCCACCACCACGGTGAGGTCGTAGAGCAGCTCGAGCGGTGTGGCGGCCCTCTCCGGTTCGTGGATGTCGCGACCGGTCATGCGGCGCAGACCGTGGGGGAGCGAGCGGGGTTTCGGCATCGTCACGTCGTCAGGCTAGGGCTTGGGTGCGTCAGGATGGGTTCATGCAGCCCATGCTCGCCGCCGTCGCCGATGGCATCCCGCGCGGCCCCGAGTGGGTGCACGAGGTGAAGTGGGATGGCATGCGTGTGCTCGCCGACGTGCGTGACGGCCGCCTCGTCCTGTCGAGCCGCACCGGTCGCGACGTCTCGGTGAGCTTCCCGGAGCTGGCGGGTCTCGCGGACACCTACGACGACCTCCTCCTCGACGGCGAGGTCGTGGCCCTCGACGGTGGGCTGCCGTCGTTCGCGGCGCTCGCGGAACGCATGCACGTCACCTCGGCGCGCAAGGCGGCCCAGCTCGCGATCACGCGACCAGTCACGTTCATGGCGTTCGACCTGTTGCGGCTCTTCGGTTCCGATCTCTCGAAGCAGCCATGGTCGGCCCGCCGCGAACTGTTGGAACGCCTCGAGCTGAGCAGCTCCGCCTGGCAGGTGCCGCCCACCTATGACGACGGCGAGGAGCTCTTCGAAGCCACCCGCGACCAAGGTCTCGAAGGTGTGGTGAGCAAACGACGAACCTCCCTGTATGCCGCTGGCCGCCGCTCCCCGGACTGGCGCAAGTCCCCGCACCGCGCCACGCTCTCCGTCGTCATCGGAGGGTGGCGTCCCGAAGTGGGCACCACCAACCGGTTGGGTGCGGTCCTCGTCGGAACGCCTGACGGCGAAGGCGGTTGGGAGTATGCCGGCCGGGTCGGTGCCGGACTTGCCGGCACCGCGGGTGCCCGGGTCGGAAAACTCCTGGAACCGTTGTCGCGCAACACATCTCCGTTCTCGAACGCCGTCCCCAAAGAGGACGCGGTCGGCGCGACGTGGGTCGAGCCGACGGTCGTCGTGGAGGTGCAGTCGCTGGGACGTGGGTCGACAGGGAAACTGCGGCAACCGGCATACCTTGGGGTTCGTTCTGATCTCAGGCCCGCCGATCTGCATGAGGTGACCGATGCCTGAGAAGTACGTCCCCGAGATCACCAGGGTCGAGGTCGAGGGCCGCACCCTCAAGTTGTCGAGCCTGGGCAAGATCATGTTCCCGGCGACCGAGACGACCAAGGGTGAGGTGCTCAACTACTTTGCGACGGTCGCGCCAATTCTGTTGCAGCACATCGCTTCTCGTCCGGTGACGCGGGTGCGCTGGCCACACGGTGTCTCGGACCAGAGCTTCTTCGAGAAGAACCTGCCGAGCGGTGCGCCGACGTGGTTGCCGCGGGTCAAGATCGACGACGTGACCTATCCGTTGGTCCGAGATATGGCAGATCTCGCGTACCTCGTGAACCTCAACTCGCTCGAGATCCACGTGCCGCAATGGACCGTGACCGAGGACGGTGAGCGCACCAACCCCAACCGACTCGTCATCGACCTCGACCCCGGCAGTCCGGCAGGCCTCAAGGAGTGCGCCCAGGTCGGGCTCGTCCTGCGTGAGCGACTCGAGGCCCTGGGACTGGAGCTGTATCCGGTGACGTCGGGGTCCAAGGGGATGCAGCTCTATGCCTCGCTCGGTGGCGACCTCACGAGCGACCAAGTGCGTGACCTCACCCAGCAGCTCGCGCGGGAGATGACGAAGAAGCATCCCGACCTGGTGCTGTGGAAGATGACCAAGTCCTTGCGGCCCGGCAAGATCTTCCTCGACTGGAGCCAGAACGTCGCGGCCAAGACGACGATCAGCCCCTACTCCCTGCGCGGCAAGGAGCTGCCCTGTGTCGCAGCGCCCCGCACGTGGCACGAGGTCGAGCAGGGCGCCGCGGGCAAGCGGTTCGAGCAGGTCATGTTCGACGACATGCTCGAGCGGCTGGAGACCCACGGCGACCTCATCGCGGACCTCCTCTAGCGTCCGATCCGGCTCATCGCGCTCGCACAACGGCCTCACAGCCAGGGCATGGGAGGGGCCAGCAGGGTTCAGGGCATGGAGACGAACCAGCCCCGCATCCCCGCCCGCGCCCTCCGTATCGTCGGAGCCCTCACCTCTGCCGCCGCCGTCGCGGTCATCGGCACCGGAGCCATGACACCGGCTGCGGCGCAGGCCGCAGGGGTCGCCACCGGCCATCGAGTCCCGGTGCCTGCTGCGGTACCGCTCGCCAGCCCGTCAGCAATCACCACGACGTCGGCGACCGGTGCGGTCGTGACCTATCGGGTCCGGGCCGGTCAGCTCGAACGCGTGTGACCTGAAGGGTTCCCAGAAGTGCCGCGGGCCGAATAGCCGATGAGGGCTCCGACCATGGCCGGACCGAGAACGAGGACCCAGAGGAAGACCGCCGACGAAGCGTCGAGGTCGAGCCGCTCCGCACCGTAGCGCGCCACCAACACCGCCACGATGATCGCGACCGCGAGCACCGACACGATGACCCAGCGCACCAGGATCTCTCTGAGCCCCACACGAACCGCACGGGAGCCTCGCCGGTCCATCCCGTCGAACAGAGCCCAGGTGAAACCACCGAGGGCGAGCACGGCAAAGACCGCGAGACCGGCGCCGATGTTGGCGTCGCCCTGCGTCTCACCGAGGGTCAGCAGCAGGTAGGCGGCCGTGGCCGCGAGCCCGATTCCGAGCGCTCTCACGAAGACTGCCATCACTCCACGGTCCTGCTTCCTGGTCGGCCCAGCCATGAGGACAACTACTCAGTCCTGCGACGATAGCCGCGGGCAGCCCGCGCACTCGTGGCAACCCGGCAGGGCGTAGATGAAGCAGCAGGACTGCCGCTCGACCGCCGGGCCCACTCCCTGTCCCAGGGACCCACGTGCTTCCCGCACCGCCAGCGCCCACAGGTCGTCAACCATGCCGAGCCGTTGCTGGCTCGACACCTTCACGCCACCGTCATAGCGGTCGGCGATCTCCAGCCCCACAATCCGGTATGCCGTCCGCGCGGCGACGAGGCGTTCCTCAAGATCCGGGGCGGCTGAGGTGACCCGAAGGAAGCCGAGGCGCTGCGGATAAAGCCCCGGGGCGAGATCGCAGGACAGGCCCGAATCGTCGATGGTGCCGAGATCTGCGAGCCATGGGCCGGTGACTGCTGCGAATGCGGACACCTGCGCAGGAATGCTCAAGAGGTGCTGAAGGACAAAGGCCGAAGCCACCTGGGGAGGTGAGGGAACGGCATACAGACGGGTGTTCAGTTCTGTGAGTTTTGTGCGCCACTCTCCCGAGAATGCAAAGGCGCTGGTCAGTGGCCTGCTGAGGTGTCGTCCGCCAACAAATGCGAGATATCCGTGGTGTCGTGACATGAGTGAGGCGACGGCACCCGCATCGGGTGCCGTCGCCTCAGTGAGATCTCTCGAGGTCAGTTGTTGGCCTTGTCATAGGCCTCTTGGATCGTCGCTGGAATGCGACCACGTTCGCTCACGTCGTGGCCGTTCTTGCGAGCCCACTCGCGCACGGCGGAGACGTCCTTGCGACGTGCACCCGCGCTGCGGCCCGTGGCCTTGCGGCCTCCCGAGCGACGTGCGTGGCCGACCCACGGGGCGAACGCGTCGCGCAACTTGCTCGCGTTGCCTTCGTTGAGGTCGATCTCGTAGGTGACGCCGTCCAGTGCGAACGTCACGGTCTCATCAGCATCGCTGTTGTCGAGGTCGTCGACGAGCAACACCTGCACACGCTGTGCCATCTGGATTCCCTTCACATGTCGAACAAGACTTGCAAAGGTTATCAGTGCTAATTGTCGTCAGGGGTTTTGTGTTGTTCTTTTTCCCACTGGGTCTGGGCGAGTCGTTCGCGACGGTCGCCCTCGAGGATGCTCTTCATGAGGAAATAAAAGAGAATGGCCACGATGATCGTGGGCAGGATGGCTGCAAGATATGGCCAGATCGCGTCCCACATGATCATGCCTCCGGCTTGAGGTGGGGGAAGAGAATCGTCTCGCGAATGTTCACGTCCGTGAAGAGCATGACGAGTCGGTCGACGCCAAAGCCGATGCCACCCATGGGTGGTGCGCCATATTCGAGGGCGCGCAGGAAGTCCTCGTCGAGTTGCATTGCCTCGGGGTCACCGCCGGCGGCCTTGAGGGACTGGTCCTCGAGGACCTTGCGCTGGATCACCGGGTCGATGAGCTCCGAGAATCCGGTGCCGCGCTCGACGCCGCCGATGATGAGGTCCCACGCCTCGATGAGCCCGGGCTCGCTGCGGTGCGGACGGGCCAGCGGCTGGGCGATGGCGGGGTAGTCACACAGGAAGGTCGGCTGGAGCAGGCCCGGCTCGACGAGCTCACCGAGGAGCTCGAGGAAGACCTTGTCCTTGTCCCAGGCCGGGTCGATCGTGACCTCGTGCTTGGCGGCGTGGGCCCGCAGGGTCTCGAGGTCGGTGTCGACGTTGACGGTCTCGCCGACTGCCTCGCTCACGGCGTCGTAGACCGGCAGCCAGCGCCATTCGCCGTCGAGGTCGATCGTGCCCTTGTCGGTCTCGATCTGACGCGAGCCGATCGCGTCGGCGGCGGCGAGGTAGACGTCCTTGAGGAGCTGGGCGATCGTGGTCTGGTCACCCCACGCCTGGTAGGCCTCGAGCATCGTGAACTCGGGGGAGTGGGTCGCGTCGACACCTTCGTTGCGGAAGATGCGGCCCATCTCGTAGACCCGGTCGACGCCACCGACGACGGCCTTCTTGAGGTTGAGCTCGAGCGCGATCCGGAGCGTCATCTCCTGGTCGAACGCGTTGAGGTGCGTCTTGAACGGTCGCGCCGCAGCGCCGCCGTGGATGAGCTGGAGGATCGGGGTCTCGACCTCGAGGTAGCCCTGGCGCTCGAGCTCGTGGCGCATGGCGCTGTAGATCTTGGCCTTGGTGCGGACCATGTCGCGCGCTTCCTGGCGCACGATGAGGTCGGCGTAGCGCTGGCGCACGCGGCTCTCCTCGGAGAGCTCCTTGTGCAGGACCGGCATGGGGCGCAGCGCCTTGGAGGCCATCGTCCAGCTCGTGGCCATGACGGAGAGCTCACCGCGCCGGCTGCTGATGACGCGCCCGGTGACGGACACGTGGTCGCCGAGGTCGACGTCGGACTTCCAGGCGGCGAGGGCGTCCTCACCCACCTCCGCGAGGCTGAGCATGATCTGGAGCCGGATGCCTTCGCCCTCCTGCAGCGTGGCGAAGGCGAGCTTGCCGGTGTTGCGGATGAAGACGACGCGGCCGGCGACGGAGACGACGTCGTCGGTCTCCTGCCCGGTCTCGAGGTGTCCCCACTGCGACCGCACCTCGGCGAGGCTGTGGGTCCGGTCGACAACCACGGGGTATGCCGGTCTGCCGGCTTCCAGGAGCCGCTCGCGCTTCTCGCGGCGGATGCGCTGCTGCTCGGACAGGTCGATCTCGGGGGCTGCAGTCGTCGTGGCAGCCGTGTCGGCAATGCCTGCGGGGGTCTCGCTCACACGCTCAAGGGTACGAGGGTTGCCTGAGTGCTCTGGACGTGTGTCAGCGCGTGGCTCGTCGGATCGTCAGTGTGGGTGGGGTGGACAGGGTCTGGCCAACGACGCAGTAGCGCTCCGTGGACTTCGCGAGCCGGGCCAGCTCCTCGTCCGTCGCGTCGGTGTCGAGAGTTGCCGTGATGGTGATGGGGGTGATGCCGACGGGGGCGTCACGGTCGATGCCGAGGGTGCCGCGGGCGTCGAACTCGGCCTCGGCGTCCAGTTCGGCGCGGCGAATCGTCAGGCCCATGGACGTGGCGACGGATCGCATCGTCACACCTGCACAGGCAAGGACCGCCTCGAGGAGCATGTCGCCGGAGCACGCGTCGTAGCCATCGCCTCCCGTCGCGCGGTGCAGTCCGGCCCGAACCCTGCCCGACCAGGCGTCGACGCTCGTGGTGACGCCCGGGTCGCGCCAGTCGGCCCGGGCGGAGACGGAGACGACCGCCTCGTCGGGGTCGTCACGGTAGAGCTCCTTGAACGGTGCCTGCAGGGCGTGCAGGGCGGCGGCGTCGATGGGTGCGTGCATGGGGAGAGTGTCCCCTCCCGACTTCGACTTCGTGCCCTGTACGGACACGATCCATCGGCCGAAGGCCTCTGTCTTCGTGTCCGTACGGGGCACGAAGTCGGTGAGCGGACGGCATACGTGGTGGTCAGGCGTCTTCGTGTCCGGGACGGACAGCGAGCCGGGTGGTCCGTGCGGGGCACGAAGTCGGTGGGCGGACGGCATACGTGGTGGTCAGGCGTCTTTGTGCCCGGGACGGACAGCTTGGGCTCAAGTGATCGGTGCAACGTCCTGATTTTCTGGAGGTTGTCTGATGATGGGTCGTCCGCCGCTGCCTTGGGCAGTGCGTTCAGTGTTTTGGGATGGCATTTCGAGGGGTTGGTCGATCAAGGCTTCGGCTCGTGCTGCGGGGTGTAGCCCGGCGGCTGGGCGGAAGTGGATGAAGCAGGCTGGTGGTGTGAAGCCGCGTTTGGTCAAACACCGTCCTGGGATGTTGTCGTTCATTGATCGGGTTCGGATCGCGGAACTTGAGGAAGCTCGGTACAGCGCTGCCGCGATCGGTCGGGTGTTGGGGCGCCCGACGTCGACGATCACGCGTGAGCTGGCGCGTGGGTGTGATCGTCGCGGTGGGTATGACCCGGTGCGGGCTCAGGACGCGGTCGATGCGGCGATGAGGCGCCCGAAGGCGCGTAGGTTCGAGCTGAACCAGCGCTTGCACGTGGAGGTTCAGAAGCGTTTGGACCTTAGGAACAGTCCGGAGCAGATCTCGGGAAGGCTGCGTGTGGATTTTCCTGACGAACCGGAGATGTGGGTGTCACCAGAGACGATCTATCAGGCCTTGTACGTCCAGGGCCGTGGCGCGCTCAAGCGTGAGGTGGCGGCCACGCTGCGCACGGGGCGTGTGCACCGCAAGCCTCGCACCGCTGCGACCCGTAAGCCTGGCGCGGTCAAAGACATGATCAACATCAGCGAGCGCCCCGCCGAAGCCCGGGACCGGGCTGTGCCTGGCCATTGGGAAGGGGACCTGATCATGGGCGCGAACAACGCCTCCGCGGTCGGGACCCTGGTCGAACGGTCCACCGGGTTCGTGATGCTGCTGCACCTGCCCGATGACCACACCGCCGCGACGGTCGCTGCCGCGATGCAGGCCGCGGTCCCGAAGATCCCCGAAGTCCTGCGCCGCTCCCTGACCTGGGACCAGGGATCCGAGATGGCGTTGCACACCCAGATCACTCAAGCGACCGGGTTACCGATCTACTTCTGCGACCCGCACTCGCCGTGGCAGCGCGGCAGCAACGAGAACACCAACGGGCTCCTACGGCAGTACCTACCCAAGGGCAGCGACCTGTCTATCCACGGACCGGGGATCCTCGACAACATTGCCGCCGAACTCAACGCCCGCCCCCGTAAACGCTTCGACTGGGCCACCCCTGCCGAAGTACTCAACGCGTTCCTCACCAAACAAGGGCGCGTTGCGCCCACCGCTTGACGTTGCACCGACCGCTTGAATCCACCCAGTGGGCCGGGTGGTCCGTGCGGGGCACGAAGTCGGTGTGCGGACGGCATACGTGGTGGTCAGGCGTCTTTGTGCCCGGGACGGACAGCGGGCCGGGTGGTCCGTGCGGGGCACGAAGACGGTCTCTCAGCGCTCGTCGACCATGAGGTCGATCGTGTAGTCCTCGGCGCGATAGCTGTGGTCGCCGTACTCGACCGCGGTGCCGGAACCGTCGAAGGCCATGCGGGTCATCGTCAGCACGGGCGAGGCCCCGCGAATCCTCAGGTGCTTGCGCTCGGCGGGCGTCGGCATGCGCGCGGCGATCGACTGGTGGGCCACGACCGCATGGACACCTCGGGCGCGCAACGCGGCATACAGGCCGGTCGCCTCGAGTTCGTCGCGCGAGATGTCTCCGTATGCCGGGGGCAGCCAGTTGCGCATCACCGCGAGGGGGGCGTCCCCGGCCAGTCGCAGGCGCACAATGGCGAGCAGGGGGGTGTCGGCGGGCAGGTCGAGGGCGGTCGCGGCGCTCTGGTCGGTGACGGTCTCGTGCTCGAGAAGGATGGTGCGCGGCACTCGACCCTCGCGCTGCAGGTCGTCGAAGAGGCTGCTCAGAGCCACCCGTCGATGCACCTTGCGGTTGGCGACGGTCGTGCCGAGGCCACGCCGACGGACGAGGAGGCCCTTGTCGACCATCTCCTGGATGGCCCGTCGCACGGTCGGTCGCGAGAGCGAAAGACGCTGTGCCAGAGCCACTTCGTTCTCGAACGGGTCGCCCGGTTGGAGGCGCCCGTCGTTGATCGCGGCGCACAGCTGCTCGGAGAGCTGGTGATAGAGCGGGACCGGTGAGGTCCGGTCGATGCTCACGTTCACGAGCTGTGCGGTCATGTCCGGCACAGTAGCGAAAGGACGAGCAAATGACCATATGTCCTAACAAAGGTTGACACGGGTGGCATCGGAGCGGAACAGTTCTCGTCATGAGGATCGGACTGGCCGGTGTGGGCCGCATCGGCGCCTTCCACGCGAGCACTCTCGCGGGGCTGGACGCCGTCGAGGAAGTCGTCGTCGCCGACCTCGATGCAGGTCTCGCTGCGCAGGTTGCCGCCGAACAGGGGCTCACCGCGGCCCCGGACATCGAGGCGCTGCTGGCCTCCGGCATCGATGCGTTCGTCATCACCACCGCCACCACAGCGCATGCCGCGCTGCTCCGCCAAGCCCTTGGGGCCGGCATACCCACGTTCTGTGAGAAGCCCGTCGCCGCGACGCTCGACGAGACGATCTCGCTCACCGAGCTCGCCGAGAGCAGCGACACTCCCGTGCACATCGGCTTCCAGCGACGCTTCGATTCGGGCTACCGACGAGCCAAGGCCGCCGTCGAGGCGGGTGAGCTCGGCACGGTCCATGCGATCCGCGCGCTCACCCACGACCAGGAACCGCCGCACGCGGCCTACATCCCCACCAGCGGCGGCATCTTCCGCGACTGCTCGGTCCACGACTTCGACATCGTCCGCTTCGTCACCGGCCGTGAGATCGACACCGTCTATGCCACGGGCGAGAACAAGGGCGCGGACTTCTTCGCGGCGGCCGGCGACGTCGACACGGGCGCGGCGATCCTCACCCTCGACGACGGCACGCTCGTCACAGCGACCTCGACGCGCTACAGCGGCGGCGGCCACGACGTGCGCATGGAGCTCATGGGTTCGGTCGCGAACATCGCCGTGGGCCTCGACGACTCACTCGCCCTGCGTTCGGCCGAGGAGGGTGTGGCGTTCCCGGCCGGGCCTGCGCACCAGTCCTTCATGCAGCGCTTCATGGCGGCCTATCGCGCCGAGCTCACCGCCTTCTGCGACGTCGCAGCCGGCCGCATCCCCAGCCCGTGCACGATCCGCGACGCCCTCCAGGCCTTCCGGGTCGCCGAGGCCTGTGAGCTCTCCCGCGCCCAGCGCCGACTCGTGTCGATGTTCGAGATCCCCGACGCACCCGCACTCACCACCACCACGAAGGCCACCGCATGAGCGTGCCCGCCCGCCCACCCCTGACCGAGCGCATCGCCGGCGCCCCCATCTCGTGGGGGGTGTGCGAAGTCCCTGGCTGGGGCTTCCAGCTCGACGTCGACACCGTGCTGGACCAGATGCGTGAGGTGGGCATCGTCGCGACCGAGTTCGGGCCCGACGGTTTCCTCCCCGACGCACCCGCGGCCAAGGCGGCGAAGCTGTCCGAGGCCGGCCTGCGCGCCGTGGGCCAGTTCGTCCCGGCCATGCTCCACGACTCCGAGCACGACCCGCTGCCCGAGGTCGAGGTCGCCATGGCAGGGCTCGTCGCGGCCGGCGCCTCCACCGTCGTCATCGCAGCCGCCACCGGCGTCGAGGGCTATGACGCCCGGCCCGACCTCAGCGACGCCCAGTGGGCCACGCTCCTCGCCAACCTCGACCGCATCACCGACGCCGCCGCGCGACACGGACTCATCGCCACGCTCCACCCCCACGTCGGCACGCTGGTCGAGTCCGGCACCGAGGCCGAGCGTGTCCTCGCCGGATCGCGCATCGGACTCTGCCTCGACACCGGCCACCTCCTCATCGGCGGCGGCGACCCGGTCGGGCTCGCTCGGCTCCACCCGGAGCGCATCGCCCACGTGCACCTCAAGGACGTGCGACTCGACCTCGCCAAGGGAGTCCAGGAGGGCCGCCAGAGCTACACCGGCGCGGTCGCCGACGGCATGTACGTCCCCCTCGGCGAGGGTGACGTCGACATCGCCGCGATCGTCGGCTCGCTGGAAGACGCCGGGTATGCCGGGTGGTACGTCCTCGAGCAGGACACCATCCTGACGGGGTCACCTTCCGAAACCGGCGTGGACCCGGCAGCCGACGTGCGGGCCTCGATCGCGCACATCACGGCCATCGCGGAGCGCGTCGAGAGCGGCCTGTGATGGGTGAGCGCACGGCATACGATCTCGTCGCCATCGGGCGCACGGGAGTCGACATCTACCCCCTCCAGCACGGCGTGGGCCTCGAGGACGTCACGACCTTTGAGAAGTTCCTCGGCGGCAGTGCCACCAACGTCGCCGTCGCAGCCGCTCGTCATGGTCGTCGGGTCAGCCTCGTGACCAGGGTCGGGGGCGACGCGTTCGGGCGCTACGTCCAGCGCGAGGCAGAGCGGCTCGGCGTCGACCCGGTCCACATCACCGCGATCGAGGGCGAGCAGGGGAGGGTCCCGCCGACACCCGTCACGTTCTGCGAGGTGCATCCGCCGGACGACTTCCCGCTGTCGTTCTACCGCTACCCCATCGCGCCGGACCTCATGGTGGAGCCGACCGACGCGATCCTCGCGGACGTTCGCGCCGCACGGGTCCACTGGTCGACGGTCACTGGCCTGTCGCAGGAGCCCTCTCGCGCAACACATTTCGCGCTGTGGGAAGCCCGGGGCAGGGTTGAGCACACGATCCTCGACCTCGACTACCGCCCGATGTTCTGGGGCGCCCCCGCCGAGGCGAGCGAGCAGGTGGGGCGCGCCCTCGACCACGTGACGATCGCGGTCGGCAACCGTGAGGAGTGCGAGGTCGCTGTGGGCGAGACCGACCCGCATCGTGCGGCCGATGCGCTGCTCGAGCGCGGTCTCGAGCTTGCCGTCGTCAAGCAGGGTCCGCGCGGGGTGCTCGCCGCGACCCGGGACGAGCGCGTGGAGGTGGGGCCGTTCCCCGTCGATGTCATCAATGGGCTCGGCGCGGGTGACGCCTTCGGCGGAGCCCTCGTCCACGGCCTGCTCGCGGGCTGGGACCTCCGCCGCACGATCGAGTTCGCGAACGTCGCCGGCGCGATCGTCGCCGGCCGACTCGAATGCTCCACCGCCATGCCGACGACCGCTGACGTCGAGACGGCGCTCGCGGGCGCGGGGAGGAACTGATGGAGCTCGACGGCCTCACCCGGATCCGCGTCACCGACCCCGGTCGCATCGCCACCGCGTGGGCCGCGCGACGTCGTCGCCCCCTCGTCGGCGACGACGGTCGGATGCTGCTCATCGCGGCGGACCACCCCGCTCGCGGCGCTCTCGGGGTCCGCGGCAACGCGTCGGCGATGGCCAACCGGCGCGACCTGCTCGACCGCCTCGTGACTGCTCTGGCCCGGCCGGGTGTGGACGGGGTGCTCGGCACGCCCGACGTCCTCGACGACCTCGTCCTGCTGGGTGCCCTCGATGGCAAGGTCGCCATCGGGTCGATGAACCGTGGCGGCCTCCAGGGCGCGGTGTTCGAACTGGACGACCGCTTCACGGCGTACACGGCCGACGAGATCGCGACGCGGGGACTCGACGGCGGCAAGATGCTCACCCGCATCTGCCTCGGGGACCCCGGCACCGTCTCGACCCTCGAAGCCAGCGCCCACGCCGTCACCGGTCTCGCGCAGCGCGGGCTCATGGCGATGGTCGAACCCTTCCTCTCCGTCGTCGAGGACGGCCGCGTCCGCAATCTCCTCGACGCCGACTCGACGATCGCGTCGATCGGCATCGCGAGCGGACTCGGAGCGAGCAGCGCCCACACCTGGCTCAAGCTCCCCGTCGTCGACGACCTCGCCCGGGTCATGGAGGCGACCATGCTGCCCACCCTCTTGCTCGGCGGAGATCCCCAGGGGGATCCCCACGACACGTATGCCGCGTGGTCCGATGCGCTCACCCTCCCGTCCGTGACCGGTCTCGTCGTCGGACGCGCCCTGCTCTATCCGCCGGACGGTGACGTGGCCGCAGCCGTCGACATCGCCTCCGGCCTCGTCCACGGTGGTGCCTCATGACGGGCCCAGACGGCACACCCTCTGCCCAGCCAGTCGAGTGGAGAGAACACGCCGTTGGGGCAGGTGCACGCGCGGCGCGTTCTCTCCACTCGACCGGTGGGGTGGGAGCGGACAACTCTCGGTGGGTTCGCGCCCTGGGTGAAGCCGCTTCTGGCGACTTCGCTGTCGCCATCGCCCCGACTCCTCCCGCTGCGTCTGCGGATGCGGCGGTTCCAGCCACTGGATCCGCAGACGTGACGGGGTGGCGGCACTGCTCCTTGCGCGTCGCCGACCTCGCCCCCGACGCCACCCTCGCCCACGAGACCGGGGATGAGGAGATCGTCGTCGTGCCCCTGGCGGGCTCGGTGACGATCGACATCGTGGGCGCCGACTCGATCTCCCTCGACGGACGAGCGAGCGTCTTCGAGGGACCCAGCGACACGGCATACCTGCCTCGTCGGTGCACGATCACGGTGCGTGCGAGCGGAACTGGCGCACGCGTGGCCCTGTGTGGTGCCCGCGCGACGACCGATCGCGAGCCGCGACGGATCGCCGCCGAGGTGGCGCAACCCGAGCTGCGTGGTGCCGGCAGCGCGAGTCGTGAGGTGAGGGCCTTCGGGCTGCCACCCGTCCTCGATGCCGACGCGATCCTCGTTTGCGAGGTCATCACCCCCGCGGGGAACTGGAGCTCGTGGCCGCCGCACAAGCACGACCAGGACCACCCGGGCGTCGAGTCCGAGCTGGAGGAGATCTACTACTTCGAGACGCGCTCGACCGACCCACGCGGCACGGATCCGGTGGGCTACCAACGGGTCTACGGCACCGGCGACCGCCCGATCGACGTCCTCGCCGAGGTCCGAACCGGCGATGTCGTGCTCGTTCCCCACGGCTGGCACGGGCCCGCGATGGCCGCGCCGGACGCCGACCTCTACTACCTCAACGTCATGGCTGGCCCGGGCGCCGAGCGCGTCTGGCTCATCGCCGACGACCCCGCGCATGCCTGGGTCCGCGAGGGCTGGACGGACACGCCTGTGGACCCGAGACTTCCTTTCAGCAGCGATGGAGGTGCGAGCAATGAGTGAGACCGTGCGACTCACGGTGGCCCAGGCGACGATCCGCTTCCTCGGACAACAGTGGTCCGAGCGGGACGGGGATCGCCAGCGGCTCTTCGCCGGTTGCTTCGGCATCTTCGGCCACGGCAACGTCGCGGGCATCGGGCAGGCGCTCCTGCAGGAGGAGCTGCGCGCTGCGGATCGCGAAGAGGTCGCCGACCTGCCCTACGTGCTCGTCCGCAACGAGCAGGCGATGGTGCACACCGCCGTCGGCTACGCCAAGCAGAAGGACCGGCTCCAGACGTGGGTGTGCACCGCCTCGGTCGGACCCGGCTCCACGAACATGCTCACCGGCGCCGCGCTCGCGACGATCAACCGGATCCCGGTGCTGCTCCTGCCTTCTGGCACCTTCGCGACCCGGGTCTCGTCCCCGGTGCTCCAGGAACTCGAGACGGCGTATGCCGGTGACGTGACCGTCAATGACGCCTTCCGTCCGCTGTCGCGCTACTTCGACGAGGTCATGCGGCCCGAACAGCTGCCGTCGGCGCTCCTGTCGGCGATGCGCGTCCTCACCGACCCCGTCGAGACGGGCGCAGTGACGATCTCGCTGCCCCAGGACGTGCAGGCCGAGGCCTTCGACTGGCCGGTCGAGCTCTTCGACGAGCGCGTCTGGCACGTGGCCCGGCCAGTGCCCGAGGCGTCACGGATCGCCGCAGCCACCGAACTCATCCGGACGGCGAAGAAGCCGCTCATCGTGGCCGGGGGCGGGGTGCACTACTCGGGCGCCGAGGACGCGCTGGCCGCGTTCGCCTCAGTGACCGGCGTCCCCGTGGCCGAGACCCAGGCCGGCAAGGGGTCCTTGCTGCACGGCCACCCACAGCTGGTCGGGGCGATCGGCTCGACCGGCACGACCGCCGCCAATGCCCTCGCGGCCGAGGCCGACGTCGTCATCGGCATTGGCACGCGCTGGGGCGACTTCACCACGGCATCGCGAACGGCCTTTGCCCGCAATGGTGTTCGCTTCATCAACCTCAACATCGCGTCGTTCGACGCGGGCAAGCAAGCCGGCCTGTCCGTTGTCGGCGACGCCCGCGAGTCCCTGTTCGCACTCGCCGAGGCCCTCGAGGGCTGGTCCGTGTCCGACACGTATCGCAAACGGCAGGGCACCCTGTGGCGCCGATGGGACAAGGCCGTTGCCACGGCATACTCGCCGCCTGTGTCGGTCACCGAGGCACTGGCCGACGGACTGCTCACCCAGTCGTCGGTCGTCGGTGCCGTCAACGAGCTGAGCGACCCTCGCGACGTCGTGCTGTGCGCGGCTGGGTCGATGCCCGGTGACCTCCACAAGCTGTGGCGGGTGCGTGACCGCAAGGGCTATCACGTCGAGTACGGCTACTCCTGCATGGGCTACGAGGTGCCCGCGTCGATCGGGATCCGGCTCGCCGACCCCACGCGCGACGTCTTCGCGATGGTCGGCGACGGCGGCTACCTCATGATGCCGACCGAGCTCGTCACCGCGGTGCAGGAGCGGGTCAAGGTCATCGTCGTGCTCGTGCAGAACCACGGGTTCCACTCCATCGGGTCGCTCTCTGAGGGGCTTGGCTCGCAACGGTTCGGGACGGCCTACCGGAGTCGGGGAGAGGGTTCGCACCGGCTCGACGGAGACGTCCTGCCCGTTGACCTCGCCGCCAACGCCCGCAGCCTCGGCGCCCACGTCATCGAGGTGCACTCGCGTGCCGAGCTCACCGACGCCATCGCGGCCGCCAAGGCCTGGCCGAGCGACGGTGGGCCGGTCGTCATCCACGTCGAGACCGACCCGAGGGTCTTCTCGCCCGACAGCGAGAGCTGGTGGGACGTGCCCGTTGCCCAGGTCAGTGGGCTCGAGACGACCCAGAGCGCCTTCGACTCCTATGTCGTGCACAAGCAGGGCCAGCGCCCCCTCGTCGGTCCGGCGGAGAAGTCATGAGCGAGGTCCTGCGCGTTGGCGTCGTGGGTGTCGGGATCATGGGCGCCGACCACGCGGAGCGCCTCGTCCGACGGACCGCTCACGCGCGTCTCGTTGCGGTCGCCGATCCGGACGAGGCTCGCGCCAAGGAGCTGGCCGGGCAGTTCGCCGGGGTGCGCGCAGTCGGTGACGCGCTCGAGCTCATCGGTGCCGACGACGTCGACGCCGTGATCCTGGCGTCGCCGGGCTTCGTGCACGAGGAGCAGGTGCTCGCCTGCCTCGCAGCCGGCAAGCCGGTGCTGTGCGAGAAGCCCTTGACCATGGACTCGGAGTCGTCGCTGCGCCTTGTCCGGGCCGAACGAGACCTCGGGCGCCGGCTCATCCAGGTCGGGTTCATGCGCCGCTTCGACCCCGAGTACGCCCAGCTCCGATCCGTGCTGGCGGGCGGGAGTCTCGGCCGAACTCTGCTGCTGCACAACGTCCATCGCAACGCGTCTGTCCCGAACACCGACTTCCGCTCCGAGATGATCGTGCGCGACAGCCTCGTCCACGAGGTCGACGTCGCCCGCTTCCTCTTCGGCGAGGAGGTTGCGGCCGTCCAGGTGTTGTCGCCCGCGTCGACGTCACACGCGTCGGCCGGTGTCGTCGACCCACAGGTCGCGATCTTCACGATGGCCGGCGGCGGCATCGTCACGAACGAGGTCTTCGTGAACAGCCAGGTCGGCTACGAGGTGAGGTGTGAGGCGGTGGCGGAGCGTGGCTCCGTCATCATCGGTCAGCCCTCGACCGGCCTCTACTCGACCGCACTCGCCGTCGACGGCCTCGGCCGCTGGGGTGGCTCGGTCCCGGCGGACTACCGGACGAGGTTCGCCACGGCATACGACCTCGAAGTCCAGGCGTGGGTCGACTCGGCCCTCCAAGGCGAGTCCGTCGGACCTTCCGTCTGGGACGGGTATGCCGCCACGGCAGTCTCGACCGCCGGCATGGCCTCGCTCGCCAGCGGCGAGCGCGTCACCGTCGACCTCGTCGACAGACCCGGACCCACAACCCCTGCCTCCAGAACCCCCACGAAGGAACAATCATGAGCGCACCCACCCGCATCACCCACCTCATCGCCGGCCAGTCCTGGGACGGCACTGCGGAGCGGACCAGCGCCGTCTACAACCCCGCCACGGGCGAAGAGACCGGTGCCCTCGACCTGGCCTCGGCCGAGCTCGTCGGTGAGGCGGTCGCGAAGGCCAAGGAGGCGTGGGCCTCGGAGTGGGGCAGCTCCTCGCTCGCCAAGCGCACCCAGGTGCTGTTCCGCTTCCGCGAGCTCCTCAACGAGAAGAAGGAGGACATTGCTGCCCTCATCACCGCCGAACACGGCAAGGTCCTCTCCGACGCTCTGGGCGAGGTGACTCGAGGTCTCGAGGTTGCCGAATTCGCCTGCGGCATACCGCATCTCCTCAAGGGCGGCTACACCGAGAACGCTTCCACGAAGGTTGACGTCTATTCGATCCGCCAGTCGCTCGGCGTCGTCGCCGTCATCTCGCCGTTCAACTTCCCGGCCATGGTGCCGTTGTGGTTCGTGCCCGTCGCGATCGCCTGTGGCAACGCCGTCGTCCTCAAGCCCAGCGAGAAGGACCCGTCGGCAGTCGTCGCCGTGGCCGAGCTGTGGCGCGAGGCCGGGCTGCCCGACGGGGTCATGAACGTCGTCCACGGTGACAAGGAAGCCGTCGACGCCCTGCTCACCCACTTTGATGTGCGCGCCGTTTCCTTCGTCGGGTCGACGCCGATCGCGCGCTACGTCTACGAGACGGGCACGGCTCACGGCAAGCGGGTCCAGGCACTCGGCGGGGCCAAGAACCACATGCTCGTTCTCCCCGACGCCGACCTCGACCTCGCGGCCGATGCTGCCGTCAACGCCGGCTTCGGCTCGGCCGGCGAGCGGTGCATGGCGATCTCGGCCCTCGTCGCGGTCGAGCCGATCGCCGACGAGCTCATCGAGAAGATCAAGGACCGCGTCGGCAAGCTCGTCACCGGCGACGGCACGCGCGGCACCGACATGGGGCCGCTCGTGACCAAGCAGCACCGCGACAAGGTGGCGTCCTACCTCGACGCCGGGGTCGAGTCCGGGGCCGAGCTCGTCGTCGACGGGCGCGACGTCGACATCGACGCCGACGGGGAGGGCTTCTTCCTCGCCCCCACCCTGTTCGACAAGGTCTCGAGCGACATGTCGATCTACACGGATGAGATCTTCGGGCCGGTGCTCTCCGTCCTGCGGGTCCAGTCCTACGACGAGGGACTCGAGCTCATCAACTCCAACCCCTATGGCAACGGCACCGCGATCTTCACCAACGACGGTGGGGCCGCCCGGCGCTTCCAGAACGAGGTCGAGGTCGGCATGGTCGGCATCAACGTCCCGATCCCGGTGCCGATGGCCTACTACTCCTTCGGCGGGTGGAAGAACTCCCTCTTCGGCGACAGCCACGCCCACGGCATGGAGGGCGTCAACTTCTTCACCCGCGGCAAGGTCGTCACGTCCCGCTGGCTCGACCCGTCACACGGTGGCCTCAACCTCGGCTTCCCCCAGAACACCTGAGGTTCGGCACGTCCTGGCTCACCAGAACCGAGAACCCGGCCCACCCTTGAACGGGCCGACGACCCGGCTCGTGATCCATCCGCCATAGAAGCCGCCCTCCTGGGGGCGGACCACCTCGTCGTCGACGCGGCACTCGTCCATCGCCGCAGGCATGACGGCCACGTGGTCAAAGATGGCCTCGAACCCGGGTGTCGGGTCGGGGTAGGTCCACGCCGCTCCCGCGGCAGTGACCTCACCACCGGCAACGTCGAAATACTTTGCGGCGCCCTTGAACTCGCACCAACTCGAGCCCGGGGCACGACGAAGTGCCCCGTCCGCGAAGTCGGCCAACGGCACGTAGTAGGCCGGCGGGTGGCTGGTCTCCAGGACGCGCAGGGTGCGGGTCGAGCTGGCGACCAGCACGCCACCCAGCTGGATCTGCACCAGCTCGTGCGAGGGCTCGACCCGGGGCGGGCGCGGGTAGTCCCACACCGACTCCTGCCCCGGACCGGGGACCTCGGGAACGGGTCGTGAACTCACATCCACTCCTCGGACACCATCGTCATCGTGCTCTCCTGCCGCTGGGCGTCAATTCGCTCAGGATAGGTGCCCGCCGATCGGCTCAGCCGCGGCTGCCTGCCGCGTCACGCGCCGGCTGGCCCGCGTCGAAGTAGGCGACGACCTCGGCCGGGAGCTCGGGCACCCGCAGCGCCGAACCGTCACCGCGCAGCGACTGGGTGGCGATGACGCCTGCGGCCACGGCCTCACGCGCTGCCACCGGACTCGTGTCGGTCAGGCCACCCTCGACGGCGAACCGCAGGAACTCGGCGATGAGCTTGGGGTCGGCACCACCGTGGCCGCCCTCGCCGTCAGCGATCGTGATGACCTGGTCGGGCTCGGCGCGCCCCTCGGAGCGCTTGGTCCACACGTGGATCTCCTCGCCGGGGCCGTCGCCGAGGTTCTCGATCCGACCGGCCGTCCCGATGACGGTGTAGTTGCGCCAGTAGTCGGGCGTGAAGTGGCACTGCTGGTAGGACGCGAGCACTCCGTTGTCGAGGCGCATCTGCATCATCGAGATGTCCTCGACGTCGACGATCGGGTTGAGCCCCTTCTGTTCCAGCGGCGGCCAGTTGTCGAGCGAGAACCAGTCGAACATCCGCTGGTCGGAGTTGTCGCGACGGTCGGTCACCTGGCCATAGACGGCGAGATCGCCGATCGCTGACACCGTTCGGGTGTAGCCGCCAGCGAGCCAATGAACGACGTCGATGTCGTGAGCACCCTTCTGCAACAGCAGACTTGTTGAGTTGGCGCGCTCGGCGTGCCAGTCCTTGAAGTAGTAGTCGCCACCGTGTCCGACGAAGTGACGGCACCAGACCGCCTTCACCTCGCCGATGGTGCCGGCCTCGATGACCTCACGCATCTGGCGGATGACGGGCATGTGCCGCATGTTGTGCCCGACGTAGAGACGCGTTCCGGTCTCGTATGCCGTGGTCAACAGTGCGTCGGTCGCGTCCAGTGTGACGTCGAGAGGCTTCTCGCAGAACGTGGGTATGCCGGCCCGCAGCGTTGCGATGCCGACGCTCGCGTGCTGGTTGTCCGGGGTGAGGACGAGCACGGCGTCGGGTCGGCTGGCGATGAGCTCGTCGAGGCTTTCGGTGACGACGGCGTCGGGGAGCCGGGTGGCCGCATCGGCTCGACCCTTCTCGCTCGTGTCGCACACGATGCTGACCCGGGCACCCGTGGTGTTCTCGACGTGGCGGTAGAGGCCTGCCCGGAGTCCGAAACCGACGATTCCGACGTTGAGCTGTTGCATGGTGTGCCCTTTCGTGAGCGAGTTAATCGATTCAAGTCGTGGGTGTGCTGGTGGGGTTGGAGTCATGCGGGGGAGGGATCAGATCCCCAGGGTCGTCTCGCGGTCGAAGACCTGCCAGGCGAAGGCGTGCGCCCGCCGCGGCGAGGTGTCCGTGCCTGTCGCGCGGCCGACGATGAGGTCGGCGACTGCCTCGAAGAAGCCCTCCGGACCGACGCTGGTGAGGCCCACGCCCCCGGTGCGGTCGTCAAAGGCGTTGCCGACTCCGGCGATGCCGATGTCCACGCCCGGGCGCAGGCCGAGGACCGCGGCCGCGCCGAGGGCGGCCTGGGCGATGAACTCCGAGGTCGCCATGACGGCTCGCGGCCGGTCGGGGCTCCGGAGCAGGTCGAGTGCAGCCTGGAAGGCCGAGGTCTCGTCGTCGCCGGTGGGAGGGCACCATTCGGGGCGGACCGAGAGGCCACGCGCCTCGAGCGCGTCCACGTAGGCACTGGCCCGCCGTCCGAGGTTCGTCGGGTCGAGACCCCGCGGAGCCAGCAGCCCGACCGTCGAGAACTGGTCGAGCAGTCGGTCCGCGAGGAGCTTGCACCCGGCGTACTCCTCACTGCGCACGACGTCGAACCCAGCGGGCTCCATCTCGGGGTGCAGCACGATGAGGTTGTGGCCCGCTGCCGCGAGTGACGCGAAGAGGTCCTCCTGCCCCTTGGCGGGAGCATCGATGAAGATCGCGTCGGTCTGGACCTTGTGGATGAGGGGTCGCCAGTCGGTGTCGGCGGCAATGAGCGGCGTGAGGCCCGCCCCGGCGCCGGCACGTGAGACAGCCCGCACGATCGACAGGCTCCACGGGTCCGACAGCATCGTGAGGGACAGCAGGATCGTCCCGGTGCGCCCGGTCCGGACGGCCCGGGCCGATGAGTTCGGGACATAACCGAGCTCCTCGGCGGCCGACCGGACCCGGACCTCGGTGTCCTCACGGACTCCCGAGGCCTGCGCACCGGGCCGGCCGGAGAGGACGTAGGACACGGTGGCGGCGGAGACACCGGCACGTTCGGCGACCATGCGGATGGTCGGTCGTCGTGTCGTGGATTCCTGTGCCACTGCGTCCTCCTCGTCGTTGTGTCCAGTGTCGCGCTTCGGTCATGCTGCCCTGCTCCCGAGGTGAGGTGTGCCGAAACGGTGAGTCACGGCATACCCCACGTCTTGTGGTTCGTCAGAGTTTGAAGATCTTGACGTCGCTCGGGAGGACGGCCTCGTACTCCTTGCGGATCGTGTCGCCGGCGTCCTTGCGCCAGCGGGCGACTGCCGCATCGAGGTCCGTGAGTGGTGCGCGCCCGGTGACGATGTCGATGACCTTGTCGTCGAGCGCGGTCCGTGCGGGAGGGCCGAGCTTGGTGTTGGCGTCGGAGTACGTCCCGGCCGTCGCGTTGCGCCAACCCATCTCGATCAGCTTCTCCTCCTGCTGGTGGACGTACTCGATCGAGTCGGCGTGGCCCGGGAAGAACAGGACGTTCTCCGGCGAGCTCATGATGTTGAGCGCGCTGCGGACGCCCGGGATGTTCTTGAGTCCGGCCGCGTTGAGGACCGGGCTGCCGTCCGCGTCGGGGGCGAAGTCCTGGGCCTGGGTGCCGAAGTTCTTCTTGAGGTACTCGGTCGTGCCGAACGGTGCTGACAGCCAGTCCATGAGCGCGAGCAGCTCGCGGATCTTGGCCTCGTTCGTGGTCTTGAAGGCGGTGAAGCCGACCGTGCCGTAGCCCATGTTGTGGATCGGGGTGATCCCGGACTCGAAGGCGAACGGGATGAGGAGCTCGGTCTCGGCGTCCGGCTTGGCGTCCCAGAACTTGGAGGCTGCGTGCGGACCGACCTCGACCAGGGCGCCGAGGCTTCCGTTGGCGACGCGCGGCACCGCGTCGGTGATGTTGGCATCGGGATAGAACGCGCCCGCCTTGAAGAGCTGCGCGGCGAAGTCGACGGACGCCTTGAACTGCTCGGTCTCGTAGCGGTGGACGAGCTTGCCGTTTCCGGTGGCCATCCAGTTGCCGAGGACACCGTGCCACTGCGAAATCATGTGGACGACGTTGATGTATGCCGGTTCGAGGGCGTAGCGGTTGCCCTTGGGGTTGTTGATCTCCTTGACCTTGTCGAGGAACTCGGCGCCCGAGGTGCACTGGAGGCCGTCGACCTGGGCCCACACGGCCTTGTTGCCGAACATGACCTGACCAAAGGGCGTCGACGGAATCGGTGCACCCCAGATCTTGCCGTTGACGACCGACGTCTTCCACGACTCCGACTTCAGCGCCGCGAGGTTGGGGTACTCGAGCACCGCGTCACCGCTGAGGTACTTCGTGAGGTCCTGGAACTTTGCCTCGAGCATCGCGCCGACGTTGGGGATCCCCTGGTTCGGGGGAACCCACATGAGGTCGGGCAGGTCGTTCGAGGCGAGGACGGTCGCGAACTTGGCGGGGTAGGTGTCGTCGACGACGATCTGCACGTCGAGCTCGCCGCCGAGGGCCTTGTTGAGGCGGCCCCAGTAGGGGTTGTCCTTCATGCCCGGAGCCACGGCGTCGAAGGTCTGCGACAGCGCTGTGACGCGGCCCTTGAGCGGCGGACCCTTCGTTGACGCGACGGGGCTGGGCATCTTGCGGAAGCCGGCCTGGAGGCCCTCGGCGTTGCCCGGGAAGTCGGCCTTCGCGCCGGTGAACTCCTTGTAGGTGGGGAGCTTGAGCGCCGCCGAGTCGGACGCGCCTCCGGCGCTGCCGGGCTTGGGTCCGCGGCTGCAGGAGGCGAGGCTCACGCCGGCGGTGGCCAGTCCCATGGCGCCGAGGAAGTTCCGGCGGTTGAGGCTGGATGAGGGGGTGGATGAACTCGACATGGAGAGGACCTCTCGTGTGGATGTGACGCGACGGGATGGGCAGGGCAGGGGGTGCGAGGGGGCGTCAGCCCTTGACTGCTCCGGTGATGACGCCCTTGGTGAAGTGGCGCTGGAGGAACGGATAGAGCAGGCAGATGGGGATGAGAGCGATGACGACGACGGCCATCTTGAGCGACTGCGGGGGCGCCGTGGATCCGACGCCGAGCTGGTCGGCGGCGACCGATGAGCCCTGGATGACATAGCTGCGCAGGATGAGCTGGACCGGCCAGAGGTTCTGGTCGTTCACGTAGAGCAGGGCGTTGAAGAAGGAGTTCCAGAAGCCGACGGCATAGAACAGACCGACGACGGCGACGACGGCCTTGGACAGCGGCAGCACGATCTTCCAGAGGATCTGCCAGTCGGAGGCGCCGTCCATCTGGGCGCTCTCGATGAGCTCCTTGGGGATGTTCATGAAGAACGCGCGCATGACGACGAAGTTGAACGCCGCGAACACTCCCGGGAGGATCAGCGACCACACCGTGTCGAGCAGACCGAGCTGACGCACCATGAGGAACGACGGGATGAGCCCCGGCGCGAAGAGCAGGGTGAAGAGCACGCCCATGACCACGGGCCGACCGAAGAGCACCTTGCGACTCGTGGCGTAGGCCATCGTGATCGTGACGAACAGTGCGATGAGAGTGCCGACGACGGTGATGAAGAGACTGACTCCCAACGCCCGGAACATCAGTGGTCCGGTGAGCAGTGCCTTGTATGCCGCGAGCGTGGGGTGCGTGGGCCACAGGACGTAGCCGCCGGCCTCGACGAGCTCCTTGTCGTCAGCGAGCGAGGTCGAGACGACGACGAGGATCGGGATGATGATGGCGACCGCGAAGAGGCCGAGGAAGATGCTCTTGAAGGTCTGAAGGCCCGGCGAGGCCTTCTCCTTCCAGACGGGTCGCCTGCTGTCACGGCTGAGCTTGCGTTCGATGGTTGCTGAGGGAACGGTCATGGTGGTCTCAGCCCTTCTGGTAGATGCCGGCTTCGCCGAACTTGTGGGCGAGCTTGTTGGCTCCGACGATGAGGATCAGTCCGATGACGCCCTTGAACAGGCCGGCGGCGGCTCCGACGCTCCACCCGCCACCGACGACGCCGGTGAAGTAGGTGAAGGTGTCGAGGACCTCGGCGGCGTGGGGCCCGACGGCGTCTCGCTGGAGGATGAACTGCTCGAAGCCGACCGACAGGATGTCGCCGATGCGCAGGATGAGCAGCAGGATGATGACCGGCCGCAGGGCCGGGAGGGTGATGTGCCAGAGGCGACGCCAGCGCCCGGCACCATCGGCCGCAGCCGCCTCGTAGAGCGAGGTGTCGATGCTCGCCAGGGCCGCGAGGAAGATGATCATGGCCCAGCCGGCGTCCTTCCAGACGAGCTGCGCGACGACGAGCATCGGGAACGTGTCGGGGTTGGTCATGAAGGGGATCGCGTCGGCGCCGAGGTCACGCATGGCGTTGTTGACGAGGCCGGCCCCGCCGAGCACCTGCTGGAAGAGCGCGACGACGAGCACCCAGGACAGGAAGTGCGGCAGGTAGACGATGCTCTGGAACCAGCGCCGAGCTCGCTGGCTGACGAGCGAGTCGACCGCGACGGCGAGCACGAGTGGCACCGGGAAGAAGAAGATCAGCTGCCAGCCCGCGAGGTAGAGCGTGTTGGTGAACGCGTTGATGAAGTCGGGGTTGCTGTAGAGCCCGATGAAGTTGTCGAGGCCGACGAAGTCGGACCAGCTGATACCGAGGTAGGGCTGGTAGTCCTGGAACGCGATGACGTTGCCGAGGATCGGGACGTAGAAGAACAGCAGCAGGAAGAGCACTCCCGGCACCATCATGAGGAGCATCTGCCGGTCGTTGCGCAGTCGCGTCCGGAAGGACGGGGTGGTGCGAGCGGGCTGGGCGCCCTCCTTGCGCCGACTGCGACCGATCCGGCTCTTGCGGTGATCGCTCGGGGCAGGGGTGGGAGTGCTCTCGAGGGACTCGACCGAACCCTGGGTGGGTGGCGTCAACACGGCCATGCGATCACTCCTTCGTGATTCCGGTGGATCGGGATACGACCGCTGTGACGGTCACTTAATCGATTCACCGGAGACTAGAGGCGCGTCCGCAAGAGTGCAATAGTTTGATCACTATCTGTTTGAAATGATCAGATTCAATCACCGGCAAGCTCGTGCTCGGCTCATGCTCAGCCCGTGCTCAGCCGCGCAGCGTCCGGATGCCCACAAAAAAATCCCGCACCACACGGCATACGCCGGGGTGCGGGACCTTCGTGAAGCGGAACGCGAGGGTCAGTAGCGGCGACCCGCGCCACCCTTGCCCTTGAGTGCCTTCTTGGCCGCCCGCAGGACCGTGGCGCGACGCGTCGTGCCCTCGCGCTTCGGCGGGAGCGACAGCTCGACGACCTTCCAGTAGACGCCGCCGACCTGCTTGGCCAGCGAGCCACTGACGTACTTGAGGTCGTTGCGCTGCATGAGGTCGCGGATCTTCGGCGCGATCTCGGAGTAGCGGTTGCTCGGCATGTCCGGGAAGAGGTGGTGCTCGATCTGGTGGCTCAGGTTGCCCGACATGAGGTGCATGGCCTTCGAGCCGTGGATGTTGCCCGACCCGAGCATCTGGCGGAGGTACCACTCACCGCGGGTCTCGCCCTCGATCGACGCCTTCTCGAACGTCTCGATGCCGGGCGGGAAGTGGCCGCAGATGATGACCGTGTTGCTCCACACGTTGCGGACGAGGTTCGCGACGATGTTGGCGGAGAGCGTGTGCGGGGCAGAGCCGGTGAACGTCGCCGCGGCCATCGCCGGGTGGACGACATAGTCCTTGGTCATCTGCGCCTTGATCTTGGCGATCGTCTGCTTGGCGTTCGCGTGGAACTCGGCCTTCTCCTCCTCGCTCATGCGCTTCTTCTTGGCGAGGTAGCCACCGAGCTCGAGGTCGTAGGCCGCGATGGAGTACTCGAACAGGAGCGCGTTGGCGACGTGCCAAACCGGCTGGAACAGGTAGAACAGGCTCCACCGCTGGTCCTGGTCGACGCGCAGGATGCCGTAGCCGAGGTCATTGTCGCGACCGAGCACGTTGGTGAAGGTGTGGTGGATCTGGTTGTGGCTGTGCTTCCACTGCTCGGCCGGGCTGGCGTGGTCCCATTCCCAGGCGGTCGAGTGGATCTTGGGGTCACGCATCCAGTCCCACTGGCCGTGCATGATGTTGTGCCCGAGCTCCATGTTCTCGAGGATCTTGGCGACGGAGAGGCCGGCCGTGCCGAGCCACCACATCGGGCGCACGCCCTTGACCTTGACGCCGGAGAAGAGGAGCGCAGCTCGGCTGCCCATCTCCAGGTAGCGCTGGGCCTTGATGACCTTGCGGATGTATGCCGCGTCGGCAGCTCCGCGTGAATCCATCACTTCCGCACGGATCGCGTCGAGCTCGCGCCCGATCTCCTCGATCTGCTCGGGGGAGAGGTGCGAGGCGGGGTTCGGGCTGCCCGACTTCTTGAACTCGGGGCGCTGCGGGCGCGGCTCGGCACTCGTGACGCTGAGGCGCGAATTCATGCTGGGCGCAGGCATGTTGGGGTTCTCGGTGCTGGGTGCAGTCGTGCGGTTCTGGATGCGTTCAGGGGCGAGGGTCATGGTGATCTCCTTGGTCTCTCGCGGGGTCAGAGTTCGATGTCGCAGCGACCGGCGACGGCGGTGACGCAGGTCTGGATCTTCACGTTCTCGCCGTCTTCGCCACTCGTGATCTCGCCGTTGCGCAGGTCGCGCACGGACCCTTCACGCATGGTGACGACGCAGCCGAAACAGATGCCCATGCGGCAACCACTCGGCATGAGGACACCGGCCGCTTCTCCGGCGTCGAGGATCGGGGTGCCACCGTCGGCCTCGAGGGTGACCTTGGTCTTGGTGAAGGTGACGGTGCCACCCTCGCCGGGCTCGACCACGCTGGGTCGGAAGCGTTCGACGTGCAGCCGGTCGGCGAGTCCCGCTGTCTCCCAATGGGATTCAGCAGCATCGAGCAACCCAGTCGGGCCACAGACCCAGACCTCGCGCTCGCGCCAGTCCGGCACGAGCCGGTCCAGGGAGGCGAGGTCGAGGACCCCGGCCACGTCGTCGTGGTTCTCGTGCAGCGCAAGGCGGCTCGCGGCGGCATACCCGCGAAGTTCGTCACGGAAGATGACGTCCGCCTCGGTGGGGGCGCAGTGGATGTGCGCGACGTCGGCGAGGTCACCCAGGTGGTTGCGCAACATGCCGATGACGGGCGTGATGCCCGAGCCGGCGGTGATGAACAGCGCCTTGGCGGGCAGCGTCTCGGGGAGGGTGAACTCACCGGTCGCCTGGTCGAGCATGACGAGGGTGCCGGGGGCGATGGCGCGCACGAGCTGGTTGCTCACCTTGCCGTCGGGGATGGCCTTGGTGGTGAAGCTGATGAGGCCATCGCCGGTGTCGGCACGGTGGGTGAGGGAGTAGGCACGCCAGAGGCGGACGCCGTCGACGTCGATGCCGACGCGGATGTACTGGCCCGGGCGGTGGCCGGCCCAACCGCGACCCGGACGGATCGTGATGGTGGCGGCGTCAGCGGTCTCGGGCGTGATGGACACGATGCGACCGCGCAGGTCGGCGCCGGCGCGCATCGGGTCGATGAGGTCGAGGTAGTCGGAGGGCACGAGCGGGGTGGCCAGTGCGTGGGCGACCTTGCGTGCGCCGTCGAGGAGACCGGCGAGACGAGGCGTATGCCGGGTCGCGGGGTTTCGGTTCAGGGTTGCGGTCACATACGGAAGCGTAACCTACGCAAACGTAACTTACTAGTCCGTAGGTAGCGCCGTGCGTCACATGGACGGGTCGCCGGCGAGGACCTCGGCGAGACGTGCACCGAACTCGACCGACTTGCCCGGCCACGGACCCTCGGCGCTCGCGAATCCACCGTGGCCACCGGGGAAGGTCGTCACCGTGATCCCGAGTTCGGCAGCAACACCGCGGGTGGTGCGGCCCGTGATCGCGTCGCCGGTCTCCTCACCGACGCCGAGCACGATGGGCGGAGTTCCGGTGTTCAGGGCAACGACGTCGGGACGGGTCGACGTGACCGTCGCCGAGCGTTCGGAGAGGAGCGGATCGTCGCGGGACCCGTCGTCCTCGGTGGGCAGGCCGAACTGCGCCGGGTCGGGCAGGGGCTGCGCGAAGTACTCGTCGGTGAACTCGCCCTGCCAGCTGGTCAGCCCGATGAACGCCGCCATCCCCGCGCCGAACCCGCGCTCGGCATAGGCAGCAGCAACCTCCGCTGAAGCGCGTGCGACCGCCTCGGCATCGGGCAGGGCCCACATCGCCGGAGGCTCGTGGGCGACGACCGTGACGAGGTCCTCGGGGTGGGTCGCGGCCCAGGTGAGCGCGGTGACCGCACCCCCGCTGCTGGCGAACAGGTCCACGGGCCCGGCGCCCAAGTGCTCGACGAGGGCGTGCAGGTCTGCGGCCTGGTCGACGGGGTTCTGGTCAACCCGCCCGTCTCGCCTCGTCGTGCTGCGCCCGAGGCCGCGCGGGTCATAGGTGACGACGGTCCGGTCCGGGAACTCGGCGGCCAGCGCCGCGAAGCCGTCGGCGCACATCGGCTGCCCGATCATGAGGAGCGGTGGTCGCCCATCGGCGGTCGGGAGTGGACCCCGCACGTCGTGGACAAGATCCACGTCGGGGAGTTCCAGGGTCTGCGTCTCAACCGTGCGGTCCTGTGCCATGACACCCACCCTGTCAGTGATGGCCTCGCACGAGAGGGTTATGACGCATCGCGACGTCCAGCCCCGGCTCAGGAAACGCTGGAATGCTGGCGCCCATGACCCGTCATCTCGCCGTCGCCGTCCTTGCCAGCGCCGCCCTGCTCGGCGGTTGCCAGGCGGCAGAGAACGTCGCCTCCGACGCGGCGTCCGCAGCCGCGTCCCAGGCCAAGGAGTCGGCCCTGGGCCAGCTCCGTGGCACGGTGTGTCCGCTCGTCGCCGACAACGACCTGAGCGACGCCGACCGGGCCACCCTCGGCTCCGCCATCGACCTCGCGCAGGGCCTGGGCGTGAAGTCCGAGCTGCTCACCGCCGCAGAGGACATCGCTGCCTCTGACGGCACCCCACCGGAGTCTGCGCTCGCCGCGCTTGCCGAGGAGTGCCGCTGACCATGGGGACCGGTCGCTCGCGCGACCAGGGGCGCAGAACGTGACGAGGGGCGCAGCCATCGCTGCGCCCCTCGTCAACCTCTGCGCCTCTGGCGCGCCCAAGCCGTCAGTGGTCGGAGTCGCCGGCCATGAGTCGACCGATCTGGGTGCGGTCGGCGTCCTTGCCATCGATCTCGGCGACGACCTTGCCGCCATGGATCACGGCGATGCGGTCCGACAGCGACAGGATCTCGTCGAGCTCGGCCGACACGAGCAGCACCGCAGCGCCTTCGTCGCGGGCGTCGACGATGCGCCGGTGGATGAACTCGATCGAGCCGACGTCGACACCACGCGTGGGCTGAGCAGCCATGAGGAGCCGCGGCTTGGCCGACATCTCGCGAGCGACGACGACCTTCTGCTTGTTGCCACCCGACAGCGCACCAGCCGGGACGTCGACATTGGGTGAGCGGATGTCGAACTCCTCGCGCAGCTCGACGGCGTGCTTGCGCACCGCGCCGAAGTCACGGATGAAGCCCTTGGCGAACGGCGCCTCGTCGTAGCGGTTGAGCACGAGGTTGTCGGCGATGGAGTAGCCACCGACGATGCCGTGCTTCTCGCGGTCCTCGGGCACGTGGCCGACACCGGCGTTGTTGGTGTCGCGCGCACCTGCACGAGTGATGTCGACCGAGTCCGATCCTGAACCGAGGTGCACCGACCCGGCGATCGAGGGCCGCATACCGGCAATCGACTCGACGAGCTCACGCTGACCGTTGCCCTCGATACCGGCGAGGCCGACGATCTCACCGGCTCGCACGTCAAGGTCGAGGCCGTTGACGGCACCGAGCCCGCGGTCGTCCTTGACCTGGAGACCCTTGATCGACAGGACGGTGTCACCCGGGGTGGCCTCGGCCTTGTCGATGCGCAGGACCACGTCGCGCCCGACCATCATCGAGGCGAGGTCGCTCGTCGTGGTGTTGGAGAGGTCATCGACCCCGCCGACGACCTGGCCCTGGCGCAGCACGTAGCACCGGTCCGCCGCGGCCAGCACCTCACGCAGCTTGTGCGTGATGAAGACGATCGAGGTGCCACCCGCGGCGAGCTCCTTCATGACACCGAGCAGCTCGTCGGTCTCCTGAGGGGTGAGCACCGCGGTGGGCTCGTCGAGGATGAGCAGGTCGACCTTGCGCGAGAGCGCCTTGAGGATCTCGACGCGCTGCTGGGTGCCGACGGGGAGGTCCTCGACGTCGGCGTCCGGGTCGACAGCGAGCTTGTGCTTGGCCGACAGCTCACGAACCATGTCGCGGGCGCCGTCGAGGTCGAGCACCCCACCCTTGGTGGTCTCGTGGCCGAGCATGAGGTTCTCGGCGACGGTCATGACGGGCACGAGCTGGAAGTGCTGGTGCACCATGCCGATGCCGCGGCGGATGGCGTCCTTGGGGTCCTTGATCCGGCTCGAGTCGCCCTTGATGGTGATCGTCCCGGCGTCGGGCGTCATGAGTCCGAAGATCTGCTTCACGAGCGTCGACTTGCCGGCGCCGTTCTCGCCGAGGAGGGCGACGATCTCGCCCCGGTCGACGCGCAACGAGATGTCGCGGTTGGCGTGGACCGTGCCGAACGACTTGGACAGACCCTCGATCTCGAGGAGAGTCTCGCGGTCGACTGCGGCGGTTTTTGCGTATGCCGCCCGCTCGCCGCCGTTCTCGGCTGCGCCTGTCGCTTCCGCGCCAGTGTGTTCTGGGCCGGGGGTTGTGGTCGCCATGTCAGTCGCCCTTCACGAACGGTTGGCCCGCAGCTGCTGGCCCACGCACTCGACCCGCGGCAGCCGCGAGCACGACGAGGGTCAGGATGTAGGGGAGCAGGTTGATGAACTGCTGGGGGATGTTGACGACGTCGCTGGCCTGCAGCTGCGAGGCCGAGGCCGACATGAAGCCGAAGAAGAGCGCTGCCGCGAGGGCCCGCAGCGGACGCCACGCACCGAAGATGAGGATCGCGAGGGCGAGGAAGCCTCGACCCGAGCTCATGTTGCGCTCGAACGTGCTCGTCGCCTCCATGGAGAGGTAGGTCCCGGCGAGACCCGCGAGGGTGCCGGCCACCGTGACGTTGAACAGGCGCAGCGCGATGACGTTGATGCCAGCCGTGTCAGCGGCGGACGGGTACTCACCGACAGCACGGGTGCGCAGACCCCACCGCGTCTTGAAGAGCAGGAAGTGCAGGACGAACGCGATGATCAGGGCGAAGAGCGCGATCGGCCCGTCCGAGAAGAACACCGGCCCGATGAGCGGGATCTTGGACAGCAGCGGCACGTCGAAGTTCGGCAGACCGCGCGGGATCGTCTTGCCCGACTCGTAGTAGAACGACGTGATGCCGGTGGCGACGATGTTGATGACGACACCGGCGATGATCTGGTCGAGACCACCCTTGACCGTCGTGAACGCGAGGAACGCGCCCATCGCGATGCCCGACAGGGCGCCGGCGATGACACCGACGACGACCGACTGGGTGGCGGCCGCGGCGAAGAACCCGGCGAACGCACCCACGAGCATCTGGCCCTCGATGCCGATGTTGACGACGCCTGAGCGCTCGCCGATGACACCGACCATGGCGCCGAGCACGAGGGGCACCGCGAGGAACCAGGCGTTGGAGAACATCGACACGGCGATGTTCTGGTTGGCGAAGTAGAAGGCGTATGCCGCGACGAGGACGACCGCAGCCGTGCTCACCCACACCTTGTTGCGCGAGAACCACTGCATGTCAGGCACCCCAGCTTCCGGCGAGCTGGGTCTGCTTGGCCGCGTGTCGTCGGAAGATCCACTTCGCGATGACCGGGAGCGAGACCATCAGCAAGGTGATGGCGAGGAGGACGTCGACCACTTCGGGTCGGATGCCGAGCTGGAACTGCAGCGTCGGCGCACCGGCGCGCATGGCGCCGACGAGGACCGCGGCGGGGATCGTGCCGAGCGGGTTGCCACGGGCGAGGAGCGCGATGGTGATGCCGTCGAAGCCGAGCGAGCCGGCGATGCCGTTCTGGTAGCGGTAGGGCTCGATCTGCAGGAGCTCGAACACCCCCGCGAGACCAGCGAGACCACCGGACATGGCCATCGCGACGAGAGTCGCCTTGGTCGTCCCGATACCGGCATACGTGGCGGCGAACTTGTTGCGGCCCACGGTCTGGAGCTCGAAACCCAAGGTGGTGCGCTTGAGCATCCACGCGACGATGACCGCGAGGATCAGGGCCACGGGCAGGCCCCACGGGATGACGCCGAGCGGAGTGAGTCGGGCTCCCTCGGGGACGGCGTGCGAGGTGGGGAACGGCTGGTTCTTGTCGGACAGGGGCCCGCCGTTGATGAACCAGTCGATGAGGCCCACGGCGATCGAGTTGAGCATGATCGTCGAGATGACCTCGTGGACACCGCGGGTGGTCTTGAGCAGGGCGGCGATCGAGGCCCACATCGCACCGAAGAGCACGGCCACGACGACCGCGACGATGACGAGCAGGGCGGGCGACGAGTCACGCATCGCGTAGCTGACCCAGGCGGCACCGATACCGCCGGCCATGAGCTGTCCCTGGCCACCGATGTTGAAGAGCCCGACCTTGAGCGGGATCGCCACGGCGAGGCCGACGAGGATCAGTGGGGTCGTCTTCTGCAGGGTGGCGAGGAGCCCGCCCTCGGTGAGGAACGAGTGCTCGAAGAGCACGCGGTAGGCGTACGTCGGGTTGAACCCCTGGGCCCGGATGAGTATGGCGCCGATGGCGAACGCCAGGACCACCGCGATGAGCGGGACGAAGATCGCCTGGTGCCGCACGAGGAAGCCGAGCACCCCCGTGGGGGGCGGGGGTGCGCCGCGTTCGGCGACGACGGGAACGGCCTTCGCGGTGTCGGCAGGGACGGGCTCCGCGGCGGGCGCGGGAGCGTCCTTGGCCGGCGGGAGTTGGGGGTCAGCCATGACTCTCCGGGGGTGTCGTGACAGGTGTCTGAACGGAGGAACGGGCGCCCTCCGGGGAGGGCGCCCGTTCCGTGGAAAGCATGCTCGGACTGTAGCCGACCGGCGGCTCTCAGACACAGGTTCTGGGAGCGCGGCCGACAGCCTGAAACAGGCTCAGGTGGTGCGTGAGGTCAGGCGACCTTGATGGACCCGTCTTCGAGGCCCTTGACGACGGTCTCGACCTTGGTCTTGACCTCGGCCGGGATCTTGGAGTCGAAGTCGTGGTACTCCGCAAGACCGGTCTTGCCGAGGAAGTTGCCACCCTTGATGGAGCCGTCCTTGGCCTGCTTGAGCAGGTCGGAGGTGCCGTCGGTGAGCTTCTTCTCAGCGGAGGTGATGAGGCACGGGTGCGACTCGGGAACGGTGTTCCACTGGTCGAGGTCGACGCCGACGCAGAAGAGCGTCGTGCCGGCACCGGAGGACTTGGCGACCTCGTTGAGGGCACCGTTGCCCGTGCCACCACCGGCACCGAAGATGATGTCCGCGCCCTGCGCGAGCATCTTCTTGGCCTCGCCGGCGCCCCACGGGGAGTCGGAGAAGGCGTTGTCGCCGGCGGGGTGGTAGACCTTCGCGACGGTGGTCTGGGGGTTGGCGGCCTTGGAGCCCTGCTCGTAACCCTTGGCGTAGTTCTGGGTCGGGGGGATCTCCGCACCGAGGACGACACCGAGCTTGTTGGTCTTGGTCATGAGACCGGCGAGGTAGCCAGCGGCGTAGCCGGCGTTGGCCTCGGGGAAGATCAGGCCGGTGACGTTGGGGGCCGTGGCCTTCTCGTCCTGGAACTGGTCGACACCGATGAACTTGATGTTCGGGTTCGCCTTGGCTGCGGTGACGGTGGCCTCGGTCATGAGGAAGCCGACCGTGACGATGGCGTCGTACTTCTGGTCGGTGAACTGCTTGAGGTTGCTGGCGTAGTCCTTGGCGTCCTTGGTCTCGACGTACTTGGTCTGGACGCCGGAACCCTCGAGGGCCTTGACGCCCTCCCAGGCAGCCTGGTTGAACGACTTGTCGTCCACGGAGCCGGTGTCGGTCACGAGACCGATGCAGAACACGTCCGCCGAGGAGCAGTCCTTGGGGGCTGCCGACGCGCCATCGGTGCTGTCGCCTCCGGTGCTACCGCCACAGCCGGCGAGAACGAGGGCGAGCGCGGCAGGAACCGCGACGAGGAAAGGCTTGGCCTTCATAGGGATACTCCTTGGGGGTGTGCAGGATGCTCCCGAATGGTAACGGCACGGATCGCCTGTTGAGACCGGGTTGCGAAGGCCGTTGCACGGTCGTTACTGGCGGGTCCGTCACACGCTCGGGGCCGCGTGCGTGGCGGCGAACACCGGGCCCGGAAGCAATGGCAAAACCTGACGACGACGTCAGGGGCGCGTCAGCGCTGCGATCTCGGCGGCATACTCCGGAAATTTGCCGGTGAGGTCGTCTCGCTCGCCGAGGGTGAAGTGCTGGGGGCGGTAGGCCGGACTGCACCAGCAGGACAGCAGGGTCCAGTCGCCCATGGTCGCGGCGCCCTGCCAGACGCCTCGCCGCACGAGCATCTGCCGGCGCTGCGCACTCAGGAGCGTCAGGGTCCCGTGGTTGCGGCGCGGGCTCTCCTTGAGACGGAGCAGCGCGGCGGGTGCGCCTTCGAGCCACTGCCAACCCTCGTCGATCTCGAGCTGGTGCATCGCGGAGAACCCGTCGGCGGCCGAGGTCAGCAGGACGAGGATCGAGGAGAGCTCCTGGGTGCGCGGGCCCTCGACGAACCAGGCTCCCTCGCCGGGGATGGGCTTCATCTTGAGCTCGGCGATGATCTGCTCGGCTGTGCGCATGAATCAGGCTTCCTGGACTGCGAGAGCGGCGGCGGCGGCTGCGTCGCGAGCTCGGGTGCGACTTCGGTCGAGGAGGTCGCGGGTGTCCACCTGCGTGCTGCGGTGCTCGCTGACGACAATCCTGCCATCCACCAGAACGTCGGTGACATCGCCCCTCCCGGCCGCATGGACGAGCAGGGCCGGGACATCGTGCACGGGTGTGAGGTGTGGCTGGTCGAGGTCGAGCAGGACGATGTCGGCTCGCTTGCCGACTTCGAGGCTGCCGATGAGGTCGTCCAGGCCGAGCGCGTGGGCGCCGTCGATGGTGGCGGCGCGCACGATCTGCTCGGCGTCGATGGCCGGGTCGCCCGACGTGAGGGCCGCGAGATGGGCGGCCTGGCGCATGGCCTGCCACATGTCGAGGTCGTTGCTGCTGGCGCAGCCGTCGGTGCCGATACCGAGGGGTATGCCGTGTGCTCGCCAGCGCTTCCAGTCCAGTGCGCCGGACGCGAGCTTGAGGTTCGAGCCCGGGCAGTGGGCCACCGTGACTCCCGCGGCTGCGGCCAGGTCCCGGTCGGTCTCGGTGAGGTGGACGCCGTGCCCGAACACCACGTGGGCCGGCCCCTCGAGGGCCCCGGCGTTCGCGAGGAGCTCGGTGGGGGTGGCGTCGAAGCGGGCCCGGGTGTCGGCGTTCTCGGCCGCGTTCTCGGAGACGTGGGTGTGCAGGACTCCGGCTGGAGCGATCTCCTTCAGGATCGAGGCGACCTCGGTGAGGTGCTCGACCGAACACGTATAAGTACTGTGCGGCATCGCCGCCACGGGCACCTCGGGACCGCCGATTGCACGCAGCACCTCCGGCCAGGCGCGCAGCCCGGCCATCCGCTCCTCCCAGGCGAGCCCGTCGGGCCCGGGACCGTCGAAGAAGGTCGGCCCACCCACGTGCCGCGAGCCGGCCGCCACGGCGCCTCGGTGGGCGGCCTCGTGGTGGAAGTACATGTCGAGCTGGGTCGTGCACCCGCCCAGCAGGGACTCGAGGGCCCCGAGCGTGGCGCCGAGCTCGACCGTTGCTGGGTCCATCACGGCGCCCTCGGCCGCCCACACTCGCGTGAGGAACTGTTGGAGGTCGACTCCCTCGGCGATCCCGCGCAGCAGGGTCATCGACAGATGGGTGTGCAGGTTGACGAGTCCGGGCAGGGCGAGCCGGGCCCGGCCGTCGACCACCGTGTCGCCGTCGGTCTCCGCAACAGCGCCGATCTCGGTGATGACACCGTCCTCGATGGCGATCGAGACGTCGCGCAGCACGGTGTCGTCGGCGTCCACCGTGACGGCGATCGCGAGGTCCCGCAGGACGATGCGGTTCATCCGTCACCTTCTGAATCCAGGGAGTCGGCATCGACCTCGAAGTCGTCGGCCGCGAACACCGACCGCGTGTGGACGAGCTCGTCGATGACGGCGAGCACCTTGGGCGCGCCCGTCTCGAGCACCGCCGAGATCTCGTCCATCGTGATCGGCTCACCCGGCCGGACGCCCGCCGCAGGGTTCACGACCAGGCTGAGGGCGGCATACCGAAGTCCTGCCTCAGCGGCGAGGGTCACCTCGGGGACGCCGGTCATCCCGGCGACGGTGCCGCCAGCCAGGGCGGCGAGGCGGATCTCGGCCGGTGACTCGAAGCGCGGCCCGTCGAAGCAGACGTAGACGCCACCGTCGATGACGGACTGGCCGATCGCGCTGGCAGCGTCGAGGAGCTCGCGGCGCAGGACCGGGTCGTAGGCCGTCGTCATGTCCGTGTGGACGACTCCCTCGGGTCCGTCGCCGTCGTGGAAGGTCGCGCTGCGCTGCCGGGTGAAGTCGAGGAAGTCGTCGATGACGACGATCTCGCCGGCCTCGAGGTCGGGGTCGATGCCACCGGTGACGTTGACCGCGATGACGTCGTGCACCCCGAGGTCGGCGAGGGCTCGGACGATCGCGCGGTAGTTGACCATGTGCGGCGGCACCTCGTGCCCGGCTCCGTGCCGCGTGACGAAGACGACGGGCTGACCGTGCCAGGACCCTTGGGTCACCGACGTAGGCCCGTATGCCGTGTCAACCGTTTCGCTGCGGGCGTCGTCGAGCGCGTCGAGGTCGTAGAAGCCGGTGCCGGCGATGATTCCCAGAGGGTGGCGAGTCACGAGCGCCACGCTACCCGTGGTGCGAGGATGCCTCGCATGAGCAGGCAAGTGGCGATCGCGGCGACGGGGCCGGCGTCGCTCGGTGCCGGGCAGGCAGTCATCGCCGACGGGGGCAACGCGGTGGATGCCGCCATCGGTGCAGCCATCACGGCCATGAGCAGCGAACCGGGGATCGTCAGCCTCGCGGGTGGCGCCTTTGTGTCGGTGTGGCCGGCGTCGGGTTCGCCGGTCGTCATCGACGGCAACGTCGCCATGCCGGGGCGCGGGCTGCCGCGCTCGGCCTTTGGTGGGGGAGTTCGCGAGGTCGTCACGGAGTACGGCGGCGGCGTGACCATGTATGCCGGCCACGGCTCGGTCGCGGTGCCAGGCGCCCTGTCGGCGTGTGAGGCGGCGGTGGCTGGCTTCGGCTCCCTGCCCTGGGCTTCGCTAGTCGATCCGGCGGTCGGTGTCTGCCGCGATGGCTACCCGATCGGTGGAGCTGCTGCGCGATACCTCGCGCTCGTCGCGGACCCGCTCTTCGGGCACGACTCCGGTGCTCGTCGGTTGACTCGCCGCGACGACGGATCTCCTTTTGTTGCAGGGGACCTCGCGCGCAACCCCGAGCTGGCACGGGTGTTGGAGGCCGTTGCTCGTGAAGGGTCGTCGCTCCTCACCACCGGGGAGCTGGGCCGCGCGCTCGCGGCCGACATGGCCGCCCAAGGTGGGCTGCTCACGGAGGCCGACTTCGCGGCATACACAGTCGTTGTTCGTGAACCGGTGCGCCGCACCGTCGGTGACTGGGACGTCGCCGTGAACCCCCCGCCCTCGGTCGGGGGACCGTTGCTCGCCGTGATGCTCGCGGAGCTCGCGCGCTCGTCCCACCTCGACACCATCGGACGCTCGGGAACGAATCGGGGTGCAGACGGGGTCTCGTGGGAGGACATCCTGCGGATCCAGCGCGCGGTGCTGGCCTATCGACTCAAGGTGCACGACCTCTCGCGCGATCTCGACGCCGACGGCCACGCACTGCTCGCGGCTGTCGATCGGCACGGGCTCGCGGGGTTGCCGACGTCGGCGTCGACGGCGCACATCTCCGCGGTCGACAGCGACGGGCTGGCGTGCGCCGTGACGATGTCGAGTGGGTATGGGTCAGGCGTGACGATCCCCGGAACAGGGCTGCTGCTCAACAACGCTTTGGGTGAACCGGAACTCAACCGGCTGGGGCTGCACGCTCTCGAGCCCGGGACGCGACTGGCGTCCAACATGGCGCCGACCGTGGCTCGCACTGCTGACGGTCGGGTGCTGGCCGTGGGTTCGCCCGGTGCGGACCGGATCACGACGGCGCTCATGCAGGTGCTCGCGCAGCTGTGTCTGGGAGGGGTCGACCTCGACGTCGCGATCCAGGCGCCGCGGATGCACGTGCGGTTCGAGGCGTCTGGGGAGCCGGTGGTCGAGCACGAGGCGAGCGTCGACATCGAGACAGCGGTGCGCAAGGCGGGGCTGAGCGGACTCGACCACGGCGATCTGTCGATGTACTTCGGAGGTGTGGGGGCGGCATACCTCAGCGGTGAGGGTGAGCTGCGAGCTGCGGGCGACCCCAGGCGCGAAGCCGCCGTCGGCGTCTCCTGACCCCACCCGAAGTCGCACCTCAGCGGGTGGCGCCGGTGACCATCCACTTGTCGGTGCGGACGCGGGCCCACATGAGGACGCCGCGGATGGCCATGAACGCGGTGAACGCGAGCCACAGCCAGGTGACCGCGTTGTTGGATCCGCGAACGCTGCCGTCCTCGAGGAGCCAGTCGCCCATGAGGTGCACGCCGAGGATGAGCGGCAGGTAGGCGAGGAAGTTCGCGAGCATCGCGCGGGCCAGCCACGGCCCGTCCCCGGCGCCGATGAGGACACCGTCGATGACGAACGCGAAACCGCTCAAGGGCTGCGACAACGCGACGATGATGAGCGCCGCCGCGATGGCCGACTGCACCGCTGGGTCGCTCGTGAACAGACGCGGCAGGGTGGTGTGGAGCAGCAGCAGGAGAATGCCGAGGACGACGCCGCCGATGACGCCCCAGCGGATCATCAACGTTGTGGCAGAACGGGTTCGGGCGAGGTCGCCCGCGCCCAGAGCCTTGCCCGTGATGGCCTGCGCGGCGATGGCGATGGCATCGAGGGCGAAGACGAGGAAGCTCCAGATGACCGCCGAGACCTGGTAGGCGGCGAGCGGCACGTCACCGAGTCCGGCCGCGACCCAGGTCGTCGTGAGCAGCACGGCGCGCAGGGCCAGGGTGCGGATGAGGAGCGGCACGCCGGTGCGGGCGGCTCCGAGGATCCGGCCCGGGTGGGCGCGCAGCGTGACGTGGTTGCGGGCTGCCTCACGCATGAGGACGGCGACGAGGGCGACCGCCATGCCGGTCTGGGCGATGACCGTGCCGAGCGCGGATCCGCCTATGCCCCAATGGAATCCGTAGACGAAGAGGAAGTTCAGGGCGATGTTGCTGGTGAACCCGAGTGCGCTCGCGAGCAGCGGCGTCTTGGTGTCCTGGAGGCCGCGCAGCACCCCGGTCGTGGCGAGGACGACGAGCATCGCGGGGATGGAGATGGCCGAGATCCGCAGATAGGTGACCGCGTGTCCGAGTGCCTCGGGCGAAGCCCCGAACAGTCGACAGATCGGGCCGGCAAAGACGGCGACGAGCACTGCCGTGACGGCACCGAGGCCGACGGCGAGCCAGGTGCCGTCGATACCCGCGGCGATCGCGCCGTTGCGGTTGCCGGCGCCCAGCTGGCGTGCGACCACGGACGTCGTGCCGTAGGCGAGGAACACGAAGATGTTGGCCGCGGTCAGCAGCATCGCGCTCGCGACCCCGAGGCCGGCGAGCTGTGGGGTACCGAGGTGGCCGACGATCGCGGAGTCCGCGAGGAGGAACAGGGGTTCGGCGACGAGGGCCAGGAACGCGGGGAGCGCGAGTCGCAGGACCTCCCGATGCTGGCTCGGGGTCTCTTCGGTCGGGCTCACACCGCGACGCTAGCCGCACAAGTGGCTACGCTTCAGTAACCACCGTCAGCTGGAGGTCTCAATGTCGAGGTTCCGCCCCGTTGTCCCGTCTCGTTCTCGTCGCCTGCGGCGCAGTGGGTATGCCGTCCTCGCGGCGGTGCTCGCAACTCTCGTCGCGCTCATGGGAGCCTCCACCGCGGCCACGTCCGCCACGGCTGCCGGCCCGGCGTGGTGGGAGCCGGTCAACCCGCAGACACCCGACTCGCAGGTCAACGTGACCGGCGCGCCCTTCAAGGGCAGTCGCGGCGGGGAGGTCCGAGGCCTCGTCGACGCCCACACGCACATGTTCAGTGACGAGGGCTTCGGTGGAAACGTGGTGTGCGGCAGGACGTTCAGCGTCGACGGCATCGCATCGGCACTCCAGGACTGCCCGGCCCACCAGCCCAACGGCAACCTTGCGCTCATCGAGAACCTCACCAACGCGCGACTTGGCGGCAACCCGTTCGCGAGTCACGACACGGTGGGCTGGCCGACGTTCAACTTCTGGCCGGCATACGACTCCTTCACGCACCAGCAGATGTACTACAAGTGGGTCGAGCGGGCCTGGCGCGGAGGGCAGCGGGTCCTCGTCAACGACCTCGTGTCCAACTCCGGGCTCTGCCTCATCAACGGCGTCGTCAACCCGCCCAACAAGAGCTCGTGCAACGACATGGACGCGGTGCGGCGGGAGGCCGCCAGGACCCGGCAGCTCGAGGCGTTCATCGATGGGCAGTACGGCGGCACCGGTAAGGGCTGGTTCCGTGTGGTGACGAACCCGGAGCAGGCGCGGTCGGTCATCGAACAGGGCAAGCTCGCGGTCGTCCTCGGGGTCGAGACGTCGGAACCGTTCGGGTGCAAGCAGTTCCTCACGATCCCCGGATGCACCAAGGCGCAGATCGACCGGGGACTCGACGAACTCCAGGCGCTCGGCGTCTCCTCGATGTTCCTGTGCCACAAGTTCGACAACGCGCTCTGTGGGGTGCGCTACGACGAGGGCACGACGGGGCTCATCGTCAACCTCGGGCAGTTCCTCACGACCGGCACGTGGTGGAACCCGCGCACGTGCAAGGCCGGTGAGGTGCCGGACCACACGGTCATCGGCGGGGTTCTGCCCAAGGAGCTCGCGATCGCCTTCCCGTTGGCTGTGGTGCCGGTGTATCCCGCTGGGCCGCACTGCAATCCGCGGGGGTTGTCGTCGCTCGGTGAGTACGCCCTGCGCGGCATGATCTCGCGCAACATGATGGTCGAGCTCGACCACATGTCGGCCAAGGCCGCTGAGCGCAGCCTTCAGATCCTGGAGGAGAACCGGTATGCCGGTGCCCTCAGCTCGCACTCGTGGATGGACACCTCCTACGTGGAGCGGCTGTACTCGCTCGGCGGGTTCGCGACCCAGTACGGGCACGACACAACGCAGTTCGTCGCCGACTGGCGCGCCACCAAGGCGCAGCGCGACCGGTTCGGTGTCGGCTACGGGTTCGGGATGGACATGAATGGGTTCGGTGGGACTCCCGCACCGCGAGCCGGGGCTGCGACGTCGGCAGCCGGGCCGGTGGTCTATCCGTTCCGCTCGGTCGATGGTGGGTCGGTGCTGTCGCGCCAGACGACCGGAGAGCGCACGTGGGACGTCAACGTCGACGGGGTCGCGCACTACGGACAGGTACCCGACTGGGTGGAGGACCTGCGCCTCGTCGGAGGCCAGGAGCTCGTCGACGACCTCATGGCCGGCGCCGAGTCCTACCTCGACACGTGGGCGGCCACCGCCGGGCACTAGGCCGTCAGCGTGATCCAGAGGGCGGCGACGGCGAGGGCTGCCGTCGCCGCGCACACGACGAGGACCTCGGTCGTCGCGGGCTCGAGTCCCGGGGCAGGGAAGAAGCGACCGATCCGTCGCAGTCGGGTCCGGGTGTGGAAGAACATCCACGTCGCGGTGACAGCGGCGATGGCCACAACGATGGCGACCGTGGGTCCTTGGTGTGTCGCCCAGCGCAGGAACAACAACGACGCACCGACGAACGAGATGGCCGTGCGCTGCCAGGCGAGTGAGGTGCGCTCGGGCTGCAGGCCGTCGTCGGTGCGCGGCGTCGTCGGGTCGGACATCGTCACTTCACGATGAGCACGAGCAGGACGATCGTGGCGACGACGGTCCCGATGATGAGGAACGGGATGAGGGTCGGGAAGGGGAGCGGCCGACCCTGACGCATGGCTTGCTCGACTCGCAGCCAACGCACTCCCGCCCCGATGGCCACCGTGGCGCCGACGAGGATGAGGAGGATCGCGAGGATGCCGCGCACGGTCTCGTCGAGGTTGATGCTGAACCCCTCGATCGCGACGGCCCCGGCGATGAGGGCGAGGCCGGTGCGGATCCACGCGAGGAACGTGCGTTCGTTGGCCAGCGTGAACCGGGGGTCGGGTTCGGTGCCAGGGCCGAGCACGCGCCGGGGAGTTTCTGCCATGCCCTGACCCTAGCGACAGCGGAAGGTGAGGTCCTTTTGGTCGTCAGCAGACCGGCATACGCTGAAGGCATGTGCCGAAACATCCGTCAGTTGCACAACTTCGAGCCCCCCGCCACGGACAGCGAGGTGTATGCCGCAGCGCTCCAGTACGTGCGCAAGGTGAGTGGGTCGACCAAGCCTTCGCAGGCGAACCAGGAGGCGTTCGACGCTGCGGTGCGTGAGGTCGCCGATGCGACCCAGCACCTGTTGAACCACCTCGTCACCGCTGCACCGCCCAAGGACCGTGAGGTCGAGGCGGCGAAGGCGAGGGCGCGCTCGGCGGAGAGGTACGGCCGCGCCGGTTAGGAGTTCGGGCGGACGGTGAGGATCTGGTTGAGCGAACCGATCGGGCCGTCCTCGTCGTGCAGGACGCTGCTCGTGAGTCCGATGCCGTCATCGCCGAACGTGACGGTGGTGTCGAAGCCGGCCCAGCCAGCGCGGGGTGCCCGGACGAGGTGAGCCGTGAGGTCGAGGTTGGGGAACGCGACCTTCGTGGGGTCCTCGCGCACGGTCATCCCATTGGCGATGTCGAGGACACCGATGAACGCGGAGGTCGATGAGACGGGTTCGTCGGCGACGAGGGGCTCGTCGGTGCGGACCCAGAAGCGGGCCCGGCCGGGTTCGGTCTGTCGGCGGCGCAGGTGAGCGGTCTTGATGAAGCCGCCGGGCCAGACCGTGGTGGGGTCCCAGGGTGGGGTGTCCTCGGGGCTGGGGATGCTCGGGGTGGCGGAGCCGGCGACGGCGCTGGTGTCGCGGGGCTGGAGGAGCCAGGCGCGCAGGATGACGGCCGGTCGAGCACCGTGGCTGAGAATGGCTTCGACGAGCTCGATGGTGCGACCCGGGCGGCGAACGGTGACGGTGGTCTCGACCTCGCCGATGGGCAGGGTGCCGAGGATGTCGTAGGAGAGGCGCGCGAGGGGGAGGGCGTTCGCCGGATTCTCGTCGCGTCGCTCGTCCCGGTCGATCTCGACGACGTGGGCGAGCAGTCCGAGGGCTGGTGCGATGTGTTGCTCGTCCAGGGTCCAGGCGCCGCCGGTGTGTTCGGTGGCTCGGAATGTGGTGGGGCCGGTGCGTTCGAAATAGGCCATGTGTCGATCTTGCTGCACGTGGGGTACGGCATCACGGCTGGTCGGGGCTACTGGAGGGTAGGGGGGGCCAGAAACCGCTGGTTAGGCCGGGTGGGGGGCGGGCTACGTGACGCGGCTCATGTGGATGAGACACGCCCGAAAGTTTCTTTTGCTCACACCCCGTGCACGACAAAACCGCAGGTCAGAGGGCTGCGAGGGGACTAGCCCAAGGACTATCCACAGGACTGTCCACGGGCTGTGCACAACGTCCTCGGGCGTTTTCCACCCTCTGTCCACAGGTTGTCCACACCGTCGGTTCGTGCTGTCGGACATTGGGCCATACGGTGTGCAGATCGTGGGATCGTGGCCTGTGTCAGAGGTCGCTGATACCAAGGGTCTTGGCAGCAATTCACGTGTGGGATGAGAGGGGCGGCGGGTGTCGATCGCAGAGCTCAGCAGCAGCTACACCGGCTCGAGCGACGGTCCTCCCGACGACAGGCTCCCTCCCCAGGACCTCGGCGCCGAGCAGTCCGTGCTCGGCTCGATGCTCCTCAACAAGGACGCGATCGCCGACTGCCTCGAGGTCACGAAGTCCACGGACTTCTACCGCCCGGCCCACGAGCTCATCTATGACGCGGTCCTCGACCTCTATGGCCGCGGTGAGCCCGCCGACGCCATCACCGTCGCCGATGAGCTCAACAAGCGTGGCGACCTCACGCGCGTTGGTGGGCAGGCCTACCTCCACCAGCTGATCCAGTCGGTGCCGACCGCGGCGAACGCCGGCTACTACGCCGAGATCGTCCACGAGCGTGCCGTCCTGCGCCGGCTCGTCGAGGCCGGGACACGCATCGTCCAGATGGGCTACGGGCAGGGCGAAGGTGACGTCGACGAGATCGTCAACCGTGCCCAGGCCGAGGTCTACTCCGTCGCCGAGAAGCGCGGCGGTGAGGACTACCACCAGCTCGGCGAACTCCTCAACGCGACGATGGAGGAGATCGAGGCCGCTGCTGGACGCACCGACGACCTGACTGGTGTGCCGACCGGCTTCCTCGAGCTCGACACGCTGACCAATGGCCTCCACCCGGGCCAGATGATCGTCATCGCGGCCAGGCCAGCCGTAGGAAAATCGACCCTGGGAATCGACATCGCTCGCGCGGCCGCGATCAAGCACAACATGGCGACCGCCGTGTTCTCGCTCGAGATGAGCCGCACCGAGATCACGATGCGCATCCTGTCGGCCGAAGCCACCATCCAGCTCCAGGACCTCCGCAAGGGTCTCAAGGGTCAGGAGCAGTGGAACAAGCTGGCGCGCGTCATGGGCAAGATCTCGGACGCCCCTCTCTTCATTGACGATTCGCCCAACATGTCGCTCATGGAGATCCGTTCCAAGTGCCGCCGCCTCAAGCAGCAGCACAACCTGCGGATGGTGATCATCGACTACCTCCAGCTGATGAGCTCCGGCAAGAAGGTCGAGTCGCGCCAGCAGGAGGTCGCCGAGTTCTCGCGTGCGCTCAAGCTCCTGGCCAAGGAGCTCGAGGTCCCCGTGATCGCGATCTCCCAGCTGAACCGTGGCCCTGAGCAGCGCACCGACAAGCGCCCCCAGATGAGCGACCTTCGCGAGTCAGGCTCGATCGAGCAGGATGCCGACATGGTGATCCTGCTCCACCGCGACCGCTCCGACCCCGAGCGTGACGGTGAGGCCGACGTCATCGTGGCCAAGCACCGAAACGGCCCGACCGCCGACATCGTTCTGGCCTTCCAGGGCCACTACAGCCGCTTCAGCAACATGGCCCGCGACGGCGGCTTCTGACCCACGTGTGTAGCGACACCGGAGTGTCACCGCTCGCGACATCGAGTGTCACCAGTGACGACACGGAAGTGTCACCGGTTGCGACGTATGAGTGTCACCGCTGATTGTGGATAAGTGACATGAGGTGTCACCGGTGACACCTCGTGTCGTTTGTCCACAGGGACAACAAGGAACGCCTCATGTGTCCGGCCATATCGCTGACAATGTTCGGGTGACCGCTGATCGTCGCCCGCGCCGAACCCAGTCCATGCCGGGTTGGGCTGCCAGGGCCGGGGAGTGGGTTGCGGACGCCACGGAAGGGATTTCGTGGCTGATCGGCTTGTGCGTGTTCGTGGCAGGTTTCGGATTCGTGTTCTTCCCGATCGACCTGCACGACCGGAATCAGGCGCGAGCCCTCCAGCCGCACGGCGAATGGGTGACCGCTCAGGAAGTGCAGGTCCGCATCGACTACGTCAGCGGCAAAGGCGGCGGCTACTCCGAAGTGGATGGTGTCCGGGTGCGCCTGGACGGCACTCGCGACCAGGTTGATCTTGAGAACGTCAACGCAGAATCGGACTCGATCTACGAAGACATCCGGAATGGATGGCAGGACCCGACATCGGTCACTGGCTACGAACCGCCACTGACCGTTCGAGTCCAGCGCAGCGACGACGGCGCAATCGTCAGCGCGATGGCCAAGGACGACTACGACTACTGGACCGGGGACAACAACGACCCTGAGATTGGGCTCACGCTCGGCATTGGCGGGCTCACCGCATTGGGTGTTCTCCTGATCTTGAACGGGGTGCGCCTCAGTTGGCAGATCAGGCGGGGACGCGTACGCCGCGCTCAGCACGAGGCTGGGCACCGGGAACGCGTTGCCACTACCGGCAAGCGGAGTCGTTCATGAGCGCTGAACCCGAACGCATTCCCAAGGGCGAGCATGGACCGGGAGGGCCCAACCGGGACAGCAGAGCGTCGCGGCATGAGCGCCCCTCGTCGCGAATAACGCCGTCGAGCCTGTACTGGCAACTGACCGAAGCCCCACGCCGCAGGTTGACCGACTCGAACCATGACCCGATCAGGCCAAGCCTCCTCATCCTCATCGGGATCCTCTACGGGTTCGGCCAAGCCGCTCACGACTTCACGACGGCAACCCCCTGGTGGGTGCTCCTGCGCGGGCTCGCCGCGCTCGCCGGAGCGTTCCTCCTGATCTGGCTCACCATCGCCTACCTCGGGCGCCCGCCGACCGCCTCCAAACCGTCGCTGGTCAGCAAGATCCGCGGCAAGCACCACGACCGTAAGAAGGAAAGGCAGGCAGACCGGTGACCACGGAGACGCCCATTGAGTCGAGTGGCTGGATCGCGGTCCGCTGCATCTTCCGGTCGACCGCAGGGGACGGGGCGCAGGTCTACGAGGAGCGCGTCACGATCTGGCAAGAAACCGACGCCGACCGCGCCATCGAGGCAGCCGAACGTGAAGCCGACACGCACGCGACCGATGGTGACGCCGAGTTCGTCGGCCTCGCTCAGGCATACGTCCTCGCCGACCCGCCGGGTCATGGAGCGGAGATCTTTAGCCTGATGCGAGACAGCGACCTCCACCCCGACGCGTACGTCGACCGGTTCTTCGATACCGGCACAGAACGACAAGGAACAGCACACCCATGAGCAAGCCCAAAGGCCGGGCCCGCCCGACCAAGGCGACGGGTCAGCGCAAGGCGCCGCGCCTGCTCTGGGGTCCCGGCGGCGGTCGACTCTTCGACCCAGATGGCACCGAATACGAGCGCGTGGAATGGGACATGCCAGCGAAGGAGGTCAAGCGCTTCGTCCGACGCGGCCAGATCCCGTTCGCGGTCAAGCCATGTGGGTGCGGCGTCGAATGGGTGGACCCGGCCAACACTGCGGCAGTGTGGGAACGGGTCCGCTTCGACTTCGAAGACGCCGACGACTGGAAGGCTCCCGCCGACGCTCCAGGCGCCCAGCCCTACCGTGCAACCCTGTGGAAGGCCTTGACCGGGCGCCACCACGTGCTACTCCTCAGTGACGAATGACGGCTCCTGTCAGCCCGCGCAGGGCCTCCTACCTCTTCGACCAGGACGCGGTCGGCCGCAACGAGGCGACCCTGGTCTGCTCGGTGATCTTGGTCGTTCTCCGAACGGACCTGAGAACCGCTCACGTCGATGCCTACTAGGACTACGAAATCGACGTGTACGACAGGGTCATAGCGTCCGAATCAGACCTGACGGCTTCCGTTTCGGCTCCCACGAATTCGGACTGGGGCCAAGCGAACAAGCCATCGACCCAACGGTGAGCAGCGCCGCCACCATCGACGTGTTCCGGGTCCCGGAGATCTCCATCGGACGGCCAGCGCCACGGCAGGCCCTGTGGACAAGCGTCAGGAGGTGTCACCGGTGACACCCCGCGACGCGAGCGGTAACAGTGACATGTCGCTTCACGAATTGCGCGCCCCGCGCGCAGGGGCAGTCTTCAGATGCGCATGGCCACCGTCAGGAGCACGGCGGAGTCCTCGATGGCCTCCAGGGCGTGACGCGAGTCGGGGATGGTCATCAGGTCGCCCGGTGTGCCGTCGCACTTGGTGTCCACGGCGACCAGCGCGACCCGTCCGTGCAGGACGTGCAGGGTCGCCTCGCCCGGGTTCTCGTGCTCGTCCAGCCTCGACCCGGCACGAAGCGCGATGAGAGTCTGCCGAAGGCTGCGGTCGTGTCCTCCGTAGATCGTGTGGGCGCTGCGACCGCTCGACGCGGTCGCAGCGATCTCAAGGTGCTCTCGCACCAGGGCGCTCAGCGATTCCTTGTGCATGGGTCTCCTCGTTCGTGGATGGTCAATGCGTGGGTGCGGACGAGGGGTTCGGCGGTTGACGCTCGCCCCCGGCACCAGCTGCCCTGTCGCACTTCAGCGCACGCGGTCCCAGCCGCGTCGTGGCCGGTGGCTTCCGAGCTGGGTGTCGTCGCGGCTGCGGTAGACGATGTAGGGGCGGGTGAGGTACCCGACTGGCGCGCTGAACACGTGCACCAGGCGGGTGAAGGGCCACAGGGCAAACAGCCCGAAGGCGACGAGGGCGTGCAGCTGGAATCCCAGGGGTGCAGCCGCCATCAGGTCGGCGTCGGGTTGGAAGGCCAGGAAGGACCGGTACCAGACGGACACGCCCTCGCGGTAGTTGTACTCGCCGCCGATCGTCAGGATCGAACCGGCGATGGTGTTCCACATACCCAGCACGATGACGACTGCGAGGAAGGCGTACATCACCTTGTCCATCACCGTGGTGGCCGAGAAGACCGGGCCGACGGTGCGTCGTCGGTAGATCAGGATGACCATGCCGACCACGGTCATCACTCCGGCAAGGAGGCCGCCACCGACGGCGACCACGTGGTAGGCGTGCTCGCTGATGCCGGCCCAGTCCGTCCACGACTGAGGCACGAGCAGGCCGATGATGTGGCCGGCAACGACCCCGAGCATCCCGAAGTGGAAGAGGGGACTGCCGATCCGCAGCAGCCGGTTCTCATAGAGCTGGGAGGACCTTGTGGTCCAGCCGAACTTGTCGTACCGGTAGCGCCACAGGTGCCCGACCACGAAGGTCGTCAGGCAGAGATACGGGAAGATGACGAAGAGGAAGTCGTTCATGAGCGGGCTCCCGGGAACGACGGCATGGGCAGCGAGATGGAGGAGGGTGCAGCAGCAGCTGGTGGGCCACCCGTGGGCGTGCCGGGGCTGAACTGCGGGTTGGCAAAGGGGGCGAGCCCGACCTCTTCCTCCGGCGGGCCCTCGGCCGCGAGCCGCCGGACTGCATCCCGCTCCTCACCGCGAAGTGGCGGCAGCGTTGCCGTCACCGCGTCGATCAGGCCGGCCCAGGGGGAAGCCAGGTCCCGCAGTGAGATGCGCAGGAGCTCCAGGCCCGCTCGGTGGTCGAGCATGAGGTCGCGGCCGAGCCCTTGGTCGACGGTGGCGGCGAACTCGAGCACCACACAGAGGTGGTCGGGCAGCTCTGCATCGTCGAGCTCGAAGCCGGCGCCCAGGTAGACCTGCTTGAAGCGCAGCAACGCCATCCCGCGTTTGCGGGTGTCCCCGTGCGCGAAGTAGGTCAGGAAGAGGTTGCAGCGTCGCCGGTTGTCGAAGGTCTCGACGTAGTCGGCCTGGAGTTCGGCAAGCGGTGTGGACTCGAGGTGGTCGAGGTAGGCCCGGATGGAGTCCCCGATGCTGAGCGGCGCCCCGTGGGAAGCCGACCTGAGCAGGTCCGCCCGGCCGAGCAGACTCTGGTCCGGGTAGTCCAGGAGGAGGGAGACCGACTGCCACACGATGGTGAGCTGGTCCGGTGTCAGGGTCGGGTCCGGTCGTCGGCCGCTCATGAGTCGAAGCCGGTCGGAGGGAACATCCCGGGAGGTGAGCCCTTGCCATCCCAGTTGAGCAGGTTCACTCGGCTGGCCCTGTTCGCGGGGCCGGTCAGGGAGTCCGAGGTCTGCCGAGCCTGAAGCATCTCGAAGTTCTCGACCGCGATCGGCGTCGGCTTGCCGGAGCCCTCGCCCAACAGGTCCTGCTGCCCGCCGCCGTACTCCGAGACGGAGCACTCCGTGGACAGCTCCTCCAGCGAGTGCGCCTGCTCGGCGTGCGCAGCCGGAATGACGTAACGCTCGTCGTACTTGGCGATCGCGAGGAGGCGGTACATGTCGTACATCTCCTCCTCGCTCATCCCGACCGCGGCAGGGATGGAGGCGTCTGGGTCGCGTCCCATGTTGATGTCGCGCATGTAGCAACGCATCGCCGCGAGCTTCTTGAGCACGGCGTCGACCGGTGCGACGTCGCCCGCCGTGAAGAGCTCGGCGAGGTACTCGACGGGGATCCGGAGTGCGTCGATTGCAGCGAAGAGGTTGCCCTTGTCCTCGGCGTCCTCTCCGGTCTCGGCGACGACGTCGACGACCGGCGACAGCGGCGGGATGTACCAGACCATGGGCATGGTGCGGTACTCCGGGTGCAGCGGCAACGCGACCTTGAACGTGTTGATGAGGGCGTAGATGGGGGAGCGCTGGGCCGCGTCGATCCAGTCACGGGCGATGCCGGCCTTCTCCGCCTCGCGGATCACCTCTGGGTCGAACGGGTCGAGGAAGACGTCGCGCTGGGCCTCATAGAGCCCGTGGTCGTCGGTGGTCGAGGCTGCGGCGAGCACCTTGTCGGCGTCGTAGAGCATCAGGCCGATGTAGCGCAGCCGGCCCACGCAGGTCTCGGCACACACCGTCGGGAGGCCGACCTCGATGCGCGGGAAGCAGAACGTGCACTTCTCGGCCTTGCCGGTTCGGTGGTTGAAGTAGATCTTCTTGTAGGGGCAGCCCGAGACGCACTTGCGCCAGCCACGGCACTTGTCCTGGTCGACCAGGACGATGCCGTCCTCCTCGCGCTTGTAGATCGCGCCGCTGGGGCACGACGCAGCGCACGAAGGGTTGAGGCAGTGCTCGCAGATCCGCGGCAGGTAGAACATGAAGGTCTGCTCGAACTCGAACTTCACCCTGTCGGCGATCTTCGCGAGCATCGGGTCACGGTGAGCCGTGGTGGTGGAGCCACCGAGGTCGTCGTCCCAGTTCGCCGACCACTCGATCTTCATGTTCTTGCCACTGATCAGCGACTTCGGTCGAGCCACCGGGGTGTGCTCCTGGGCCGGCGCGTCCGTGAGGGTGGAGTAGTCGTAGGTCCACGGCTCGTAGTACTCACCGATCGAGGGCAGCTTGGGGTTGGAGAAGATCGTCATGAGGTTCTTCAGGCGTCCGCCGCCCTTGAGCTTCATGCGGCCGCCCTTGGTGAGCTCCCAGCCGCCCTTCCACTTCTCCTGGTCCTCGTACGTGCGCGGGTAGCCGAGACCTGGCCGGGTCTCGACGTTGTTGAACCAGATGTACTCGGTGCCCGAGCGGTTCGTCCACGCCTGCTTGCACGTGACCGAGCACGTGTGGCAACCGATGCACTTGTCGAGGTTCATGACCATCGCCATCTGCGCCATGACCTTCATCAGTACGTCACGTCCTGGCTTCGCTTGCGAATGATGGTGACCTCGTCACGTTGGTTGCCGGTGGGGCCGAGATAGTTGAAGGCAAAGGTCAGCTGGGCGTAGCCCCCGATCAGGTGGGACGGCTTCACGAGCAGCCGTGTCAGTGAGTTGTGTATGCCGCCCCGCTTGCCTGACGTTTCGGCCAGCGGTACGTCGATCAGCCGGTCCTGCGCGTGGTACATGTACACCGTGCCTTCGGGCATGCGGTGCGAGACGATCGCCCGGGCCACCACGACGCCGTTGCGGTTGACCGCCTCGATCCAGTCGTTGTCCGCGATGCCGACCTTGGCGGCGTCCCGGTCGCTCATCCAGATGTTCTGCCCGCCGCGCGACAGCGAGAGCATGAAGAGGTTGTCCTGGTACTCCGAGTGGATCGACCACTTGTTGTGCGGTGTCAGGTAGCGCACGGTCAGCCCCTCGACCTGTCCGGCCGATCCGTCGGACACGGTGCCGAGAGCGGGCTCAGCGAACAGTGCCGCCATGTTCAGCGGAGGTCGGTACACCGGCAGGCCCTCACCGAGCTCGGTCATCCAGTCGTGGTCCAGGTAGAAGTGCATCCGCCCGCTCAGGGTGTGCCAAGGCTTTTTGCGCTCGACGTTGATGGTGAACGGGGAGTAGCGCCGCCCACCCGTTTCCGAGCCCGACCATTCCGGCGAGGTGATGACCGGGACAGGCGGCCCCTGGGTGTCGGCGAAGGTGATCTGCTTGCCCTCGTGCTCCTGCGCGAGGTCGGCGAGCTGGACGCCGGTGCGCTTCTCGAGGGTCCTGAAACCCTGGGTCGCCAGGTGCCCGTTGGTCGTTCCGGACAGGGCGAGGATCGCCTCGCAGACGTTGACGTCCTTCTTGAGCGACGGTCGGCCGTCGGCCACCCCGCCACGCACGGTCCCGTTCTTGGCCCGGAGGTAGTCGACCTGCTTGCTCAGCTCGAAGGTGACGCCCTTGGTGGTTGCGCCGAGGGTGTCCACCAGTGGCCCGAGCGCGTTCATCTTCTGCGCCACCGCGGCGTAGTCGCGCTCGACCTCGACCAGCTTGGGCATGGTGACCCCCGGGATCGGCTCGCACTCGCCCTTCTTCCAGTCGCGCACGACGCCGTGCGGGTTGGCCATCGCGTCCGGGGTGTCATGTGTGAGCGGCACCGCCACCACGTCCTTGCGGACACCGAGATGGGTGGCGGCGAGCTCGCTGAACTTCTCGGCGATCGTCTGCCAGGCGTCCCAGTCGGTGCGGGTCTGCCAGGGCGGCGCGATGGCGGGGTTGAAGGAGTGCACGAACGGGTGCATGTCCGTGGTGTTGAGGTCGTGCTTCTCGTACCAGGTGGCCGCCGGGAGGACGACGTCGGAGAAGATCGTCGTGCTCGTCTGGCGGAAGTCGATCGTCATCAGCAGGTCGAGCTTGCCCTCGGGTGCCTCGTCGCGCCAGGTGACGTCGACGGGACGCTGTGCCTCGGGTGTCTCGGTGGCACGGACCGAGGAGTCGGTTCCGAGCAGGTGCTTGAGGAAGTACTCGTTGCCCTTCCCGGACGAGCCGAGCAGGTTGGCCCGCCAGATCGACAGGATCCGCGGGTAGTTGGTGGGTGCGTCGGGGTCCTCGCCGGCGAAGTCCAGCTCGCCCGACTTGAGCTGCTCGACGACGTACTCACCGACGGGTTTGCCTGCGGCCGCGGCGTCGTCACTGAGGTCGAGGGGGTTGCGGTCGAACGTGGGATACGACGGCATCCACCCCATGCGCGCGCTCTGGGCGATGACGTCGGCGGTGGACCTGCCCGCGAGCTGGCCCTTGCCGGTGGTGGCGGAGAGTGTGTCGGCGCCGAACTGGTCGTAGCGGAACTGGTTGGTGTGGAGATACCAGTAGGCGGTCTGGATCATGTTGCGCGGCGGACGGTTCCAGTCAAGAGCATTGGCGATCTGGGTGTAGCCCGTGATCGGGCGGACCTTCTCCTGACCGACGTAGTGCGCCCAGCCGCCGCCGTTCACTCCTTGGCAACCCGTGAGGTTGGTGAGGGTGAGGAAGGCGCGGTAGATCGTGTCGGAGTGGAACCAGTGGTTGGTTCCGGCGCCCATGACGATCATGGATCGGCCCTTGGACTCCTCGGCGTTCTGCGCGAACTCACGCCCGATCCGGGCGGCAGTTGCCGCCGGCACACCGGTGATCGCCTCCTGCCACGCGGGGGTGTAGGGCGCCTGCGCGTCGTCGTACCCCTTGTTGTCCCCCGTGGGCCAGGCCCCCGGGAGCGGCTGGCCATGGTGCGATCGACCGACGCCGTACTGCGCGAGCAGGAGGTCGAAGACCGTGGTGACCAGGTGACCATCCACAAGGCGCACCGGCACCCCTCGGGGCAGATCGGCGGCTGCACCATCAGGGGTGTCGAAGCGCGGCATGCGCACGACGACCGATTCGGAGGCGGAGTCCAGAAGCGAGAGAACAGGGCTGACCTCGCCGAGGTCAAGATTCCACTTGCCCACCCCGGCCTCGCCATAGCGGTGACCCAGGGATCCGTTGGGCACGACAGCCTCACCGGTGGTGGAGTCGATGAGCACGGTCTTGAAGGCAGCGTTCTCCTCGTCGCAGTGGTCGACGAGGTCTGCGGCGGTGAGGAACTTGCCAGCGGTGTACTCGCCGTCAGCCGACTGCTCGAGGCGCACCAGGTGAGGGAGGTCGGTGAAGGACTTCACGTACTCGGTGAAGTAGGGCGTCTGTCGGTCGACGAAGAACTCCCTGAGCACGACATGACCCATGGCCATGGCCAGGGCCGCGTCGGTGCCGGGTTTCGCGGCCAGCCACTCGTCCGCGAACTTCACGTTGTCCGCGTAGTCGGGGGCGACGGCGATGACCTTCTGGCCGCGGTAGCGGGCCTCGACCATCCAGTGCGCGTCCGGTGTGCGGGTGACCGGGAGGTTGGACCCCCACATGATGAGGTAGCCGGCATTCCACCAGTCACCGGACTCGGGGACGTCAGTCTGGTCGCCGAAGACCTGCGGCGACGCGACAGGCAGGTCTGCGTACCAGTCATAGAAGCTGAGCATGGAACCGCCGATGAGGTTCACGAACCGGGCACCGGAGGCGTGGGAGACCATCGACATCGCGGGGATGGGCGAGAAGCCGGCGATCCGGTCCGGGCCGTACTTCTTGATCGTGTGGACGTGCGCCGCGGCGATGATCTCGCTGGCCTCGTCCCAGGTCGCCCGGACCAGGCCTCCCTTGCCGCGCGCTGACTTGTAGGCCTTGGCCCGCAGCGGGTTCTCGACGATGTGCTCCCACGCCCGGACTGGATCGCCATCGTGCTGGGCCTTTGCCTCACGAAACATCTGGAGCAGGACGCCGCGGACGTAGGGGTAGCGAACCCGAGTGGGGGAGTAGGTGTACCAGGAGAACGCCGCGCCACGCGGGCAACCGCGCGGCTCGTACTCGGGCGAGTCCGGGCCGACGGAGGGATAGTCGGTCTGCTGGGTCTCCCAGGTGATGATCCCGTCCTTGACGTAGACCTTCCACGAGCACGAGCCGGTGCAGTTCACGCCGTGGGTGGACCGCACGACCTTGTCGTGGCTCCACCGGTCACGGTAGAAGTCGTCGGCCTCCCGCCCCCCGACCTGCGAGATGGTCCGAAGGTCGTCTGACACCGTCCCCTTGGTGAAGAACCTCCTGCTGCGGACGAGTGACTCCGTGAAGGAGCCGTCCATTGCGATGCCGGACATGGAGTTCTTCTGGGAGGGGCTCACTGAGTTTCCTGTTCCTGGACGGTTCGTCGGACGACGGTGACGGTGAGGACCAGGGCGAGAGCAGCGGTGACGCACAGCATCCAGAGACCGATGGCGTAGGAGTCCGTGCGGCCGTAGACATATCCCATGATCAGCGGCGGGACGAAGCCACCGAGGCCTCCGGCGGCGCCCACGAGTCCGGTCACACCTCCGACGCGGGAGGGCTCTGTGACCTTGGCGATGAGGGCAAAAGTGGCGCCGCTCCCGGAGCCGAGGGCGGCGGCCATGGCCAGGAACGCGATCGTGCCGATCCCCTGAAGTGGTGGTGTGCCCGCTGAGATGCCTGCGCCCACGACCACGACGCCGAAACCGGTGGCCAGCACCGGGATCGCACCGAACCTGTCAGCGAGCCAACCTCCGACGGGACGCATGAGGACGGCAACCAGGACGAAGCCGGCCATGCGGTTGGCCGCGCTTGCCGGGGTGAGCTGATGAGCGGTCTTGAGGTATGCCGGCAGATAGACCGAGAACGCGACGTAACCACCGAAGGCAACGGCATACAGCAGGCAGGCCTGCCAGGTGATGGGGAGCCGGGAGTTGGCCGAGATCCGCGACGCCAACGACGTGGTGGGCACGACCCGACCCGGTGCATCGCGAAGGACGAGCCAAGCCGTCACGGCATACACGGCAAGGACGACCGAGGTGATGAGGAAGGGTGACTTCCCGCCCAGCCCCTCCGTGAGCTTGACGGTGGTCAGGGCACTGATCGCGGTGCCGCCCATGCCAGCGCCGAAGATGCCGATGGCGAGGCCGCGCTTCTCGGGCGGGAACCAGGCATTGACGAAGGGGACGCCGACAGCGAAGGCGGTCCCGGCGATCCCGAGGAAGAACCCGCCCACGAGGAGCAGGGCGTAGGAGTCGAGGGCGAAGAACGCGATGAACAGGGTGGGGACGATGGTCACCCCCGAGATGATGGGAAACATGACCCGGCCGCCGAGCCGATCGGTCAGTCCCCCGACGATGATGCGGCCGAGGGAGCCCACGATCACCGGGACGGCGACGAGGAGTGCCACGTCGGACTCGGTGAGGTTGCCCAGGGCTCCGGTGGTCCGGAAGAGCGGGCCGAGCGGACTGACCAGGGCCCAGGCCCAGAAGTTCACCGCAAAGCCGATGGTCGCCATGGCCAGCATGACCCAAGGCGATCTGGTGGCCGTCGGAGTCTTCGTGACGGGCGCCAAGACGTTCGTCACGATCGTCGCCTCCCGTCCGGGCTCTCCCGGCCCACCATGGACTCCTGCGTCCGGTTTGGCAATGTGCGGGCTCATCGGTTGCGGCCTTTCGGGCGTGGGTCGGACCCCATCCGGCGCTCGTGACCGAACACCCGGTGGGGAGGTGCCGTGCGCAACCAAGGCAATCGTGTTCAGGGAGATGCCGTCAGGGCCAAAGGTCCCGACCCCCATGAGGTCGTCGGGGGTTCGCCGGTCTCGTCCTTGGTCCGGTGAGACGACGCCTGCTGGCTCGCTCCGCGAAAACCTTGTCGGTATGCCGTCCGCCCACCTCTGTGCCCACGAGCCGAAGGTGCGTGGGCGGCATACCGAAAGTCTCTGCGTGACGGCAGGAGCTGTGGGGGCTCAGCCGAGGTGGGCGGCGTCGATGGCCGACTGCAGGCTCTGCAGGTAGGCCGAGCTCGTGTACGACGCTCCGGACACCATGTCGACCTGGGCCGACTGAGCGGCCAGGGCCTTGCGGCGAAGGATCGGCGCGGCCCGGTTGCTGATCCGCACAGAGGTCCCCGAGCTGTCGGTGAGCTGCAGCGGCTGGATGTCCGTGATCCGCTTGCCCGAATAGCTGAGTCGAATCTGCACCGGGCCGTACTGGGTGCGGATGACGGCACCCTTCACCGTGCCCGAGACGACCTTGGGTGCGGAGGGAGGAGCCGAGGCGGAGGGCCGCGTTGACGTGCGTGACCGGGTGGGCGGGGCGGAGCTCGACGGGGTAGCAGGGCTGGCCGGGACGACCACGGCCGACTGCTCCACCTGCGCGCCAGCCGTGATGGGGAGCTGCCGCGGCTCCAACCCGGAGACCCAGGACAGGCCGACGACCGCGGCACTTCCCAGACCGACGGCGACCCCGGTGCGAATCCTCACCAGCCGAACCTTTCGTCGTGGACCTGGCCTCGCCGAAGCCCTGCCTTGCGCAGTGAGTGGTGCACGAGCGTCATCCACGGCGGGGGCCCGCACACATAGACGTCGTGCAGGTAGAGGTCCGGAACCAGCTCGCGAACGCGCGCGGCGTCATCACCACCCGGCAGATCCGACGGCAGCCACGAACCAGCCACCGGTGGACCCGCCAGGAGGTGCAGCTGGTGTCCGCCGACCGACGTCAGGTGCTCCAGTTCCTCCCGCAGAGGGATGAGGTCGACGTCGTCGACGCGGACGATGACGGTGACATGGCCGGGCGCGGCGGTGTGGTGCCGCACGAGTTCCTCGAGGACCGCCCGAACCGGTGTCACCCCGATGCCGGCCGCGACGAGCAGGACCCGGTGATGGGTGCGGACAGCGGTCGTGAAGGCGCCATAGGGCCCTTCGACGGCGACCCGGGTCCCGGGCTGCAGGTCGGCGAGCAGGCGCGAGTGGTCGCCGAGGTCGCGCACCGTGATCCGGAGGTGGCGCCCATCCGGCATCGACGACAACGACCACGGGTGGGCCGTGGTCCACAGTCCGCGGCTGAGGAAGCGCCAGCCGAGGAACTGCCCGGACCGTGCCGGCAGCCGATCCAGGTTCCGGCCGGTGATCCGCACCGACCACGTGCCCGGCAGCTCCTCCGTGACGGACTCGACCCGCATCCCGTGCCAGAGCGTGCGGATCGTCGGGACGAGGATCCGCCACCAGACGACGCTCGCCGCGACGAGGACATAGAGCGCGATCCAGTACGCCTTCACCGCACCGTTGCGCGTGAGGTCCGACCCGATCGACAGCTGGTGCGGGATGGACAGACCCACCGCTGCGTATGCCGTGAGGTGCACCAGGTGCCACCGTTCGTACGACATCCTGCGCCGGGCAATGCGCACGGACGTGACGGCGACCGCGACGATCAGCACCGTGCCGGCAAACGCGGTGAGCATGTCGGGCACCTCGGACAGCATCCGGAAGGGCTCCACAGCCCAACCCAGCCACGGCGAAAGGTGCGCCTGGACGGCATACGCAAGGACCAAGGTCTCCATGTGGATGAGGACGAGTGGAAGACTGATCCGCCCGAGGACTCGGTGTGCTTTCAGGGCGCGGTCGATGCCGTAGGCGCGGTCGATCCACGGCACCCGGGCAGCGAGCAGGAACTGGAGGAGGAGCAGGTCGACGACGACGAGTCCGGTGAGCCGACCACACGCCGTGAGGACGGTGGCGGTGTCGCCGCTGAGCAGGTCCGCGCTCCCGCCGTCGCGCAGGAACACCGCGACGATCGCGACGAGGCTGACGACGGCGACGGTCTCGAGGAGGTCTGCGGTGCGTCGTTGCCACTGTCGGTGGCGGACGCCGCGGCGCAGGGCCGCGCGAACCGTCGCGCCGGAACGCCGCCCCGTCTGGGGACTGGGTGCAACTGCACGGATCGTCATGGCAGTGATGCTTCCTGCGCCATCTCAGAAAGTTCTGAGGCCCGACTGGCAGGCTGACAGCGTGACCACGCCGCCGATCGGTTCCCGGGTCCTCCTCGTCGAGGACGACCCCGACCTGTCCGGCATGCTCCGCGACCTTCTGGAGGAGGAGGGGTATGCCGTGACCGTCGCCGACGATGGTCAGGCTGGCCTCCACCTGGGTCTCGTGCGTTCGTGGGATGCGCTGGTCGTGGACCGCGGGCTGCCGGCGATCGAAGGGGTGGACCTCGTGCGCCGACTGCGGCGCCAGGGCATCGCCACCCCGGTGCTCGTCCTCACCGCGCGGGGCACGCTCACGGATCGGGTGGAGGGTCTGGATGCGGGGGCGCAGGACTACCTCGTCAAACCGTTCGAGGTCGAGGAGCTGCTCGCCCGGCTGCGCGCGCTGTTGCGACGCACGGCGACGAGTGAGGACGCGGTGGAGCTGCCGGTCGGGTCGCGTCGTCTCATCGTCGGCGAGAGCCGGGTCCTCGACGGCGACTCGGAGGTCCTCCTGTCCCGTCGCGAGGCACTGCTCCTGGAGACCTTGGCGCGCCGGCCGAAGCAGGTGTTCAGCCGGGAGGACCTCCTGGGCATGGCCTTCGACAATGCCGAGACGGAGGGGGCGGTCGACACCTACGTCTACTACCTGCGGCGCAAGCTTGGCAAGGAGACCATCGAGACCGTCCATGGTGTCGGCTATCGGCTGGGCCGAGCATGACGGACCCGAAAGTCGTTGGTACGCAACGTGATCCGGTGCGGCGGGCGGCTCGGTCTGTCGCCCTGACCGTGGGGGCGGCATCGCTCGTCCTTGTCGTTCTCGTCACGGTGGGGGCGATCCTGCTCTTCGACCGGGAGCAGTCGGCGGAGACGCGCGCACGGGTGCAGGCGTCGGCCCTGGCCGCGGACGACACCGCCGATGCTCCACCCGGCATCTGGCTCATCGAGATCGGCACGAAGGGTCGGGCAGCCACTCCGGGCACGCCCGACTTCATCCTCGACGCCCCCGAGCTGGTCACGCCGAGGTCGACCACCACCCGGGTCAAGACCTCGTCCGGTGCCTATCCCGTGGCGGTGTCGGAGCACTCCGGCAGCACCTTCGTCGCGGTCTACGACATTGCCCTGCACCGCGAGGAGGAGTCGCGGTTGATCCGCTCGGCCCTCCTCGCGGGAGGCTTCGGGATCCTTCTCGCGGGAGGCGTCGGTCTCATCGCCGGTCGCCGCGCGGTGCGTCCTCTCGCAACCGCCCTCGAGCTGCAGCGGCAGTTCGTCGCGGACGCCAGCCACGAGCTGAGGACCCCCCTCGCCGTCGTCAGCACCCGCGCCCAGATGGTCCAGCGGCACCTCTCTGCCGAGGCGAACCCCGCCCATCGTCGTGAGGTGGACCAGCTCGTCGACGACACGCGTGCCATGGGTGAGGTCGTCTCGGACCTCCTGCTGTCCGCTCAGCTGGAGCACGCGCCCATCGCTGCAGAGTCGGTGGACCTGACCGCTCTGGCCGCCGAAGTCGTGCAGAGCCTTGAGGCGTATGCCGTGAGTCAGTCCGTGACCCTGTCCAGCCAACTGCCGGGAGACGCGGTGCGCGTCCTTGGTGTGCGCACCAGCTTGCGCCGCGCTCTCGTGGCGCTCATCGACAACGCGATCGCCCACTCGCCCCAGTTGGGGGAGGTCCTCGTGAGGGTCGAGAACTCAGTCGACGGGCCCCGCCTCGCGATCATCGACCACGGTCAGGGAGTGGGAGCCGAGGACCTCACCCGCATCACCCAGCGGTTCGCCCGTTCCCGCCCCGGAGAGGGTGGACGCCGGGTCGGGCTCGGACTGGCGCTCGTGACGCAGATCGTCCGTTCGCACGGCGGGAGACTGCTCGTGGATGAGACGCCCGGCGGTGGCGCCACGTTCATCATCGCCCTGCCCGCCGAAGCCTGACTCTCCGGCTCGCGACTCGCGGGCGCTGTCGCACGGCTGTGGCAGCCTCGGCCCATGTCGAGCATCGCCCCAGACCCTGAACCCGTCCACGCCCCCATCTGGGGTCACGACCTCACTCTCCCCATCGGTTTGGGGACGAATGTCTTCGGACGCACGATTGATGAGCCCACGGCATACCGGATCCTCGATGCGTTCCTTGACGCCGGCGGCACCCTGATCGACACCGCTGACACCTACTCCGACGGAGCGGCGGAAACCGTTCTCGGCAAATGGATGCGTGACCGAGGCACCCGCGACCAGGTGGTCATCGCGACGAAGATGGGCAACCACCCTCGCTTCGAGGGCCTGTCGGCCGCCGCCGTGAGCGGTGCGATCGAGGAGTCGTTGCGCCGACTGGGCACCGATCACGTCGACCTCTACTTCGCCCACTACGAGGACCCGCAGACATCCGTCGACGAAAGCGCCGCGGCGTTCGACGCCCTGGTCCACGCCGGCAAGATCGGTGCGGTCGGGCTGTCGAACTTCTCGGCCAACACGGTGCAGGACTGGATCGGTGCCGCACAGGCGGGTGGACACGTGGCCCCGGTCGCCCTTCAACCCCACTACAGCCTCGCGCATCGGGAACCGTTCGAGACCGACTTCGTGCCGATCGCGACCGCCGAGCAACTGGCGGTCCTGCCCTACCGGGCTCTCGGCGGCGGCTTCCTGTCCGGCAAGTACCGCACCGAGGCCAGCACCGAGGGCCGAGCCCGAGGGGCCGGAGTGCTGCCGATGCTGAACCCCGCCGGCCAGGGACTCCTCGACACGCTTGAGGCCATCGCAGTCTCCCAAGACGCCCGACCGGCCACCGTGGCGCTGGCCTGGTTGATGCAACAGCCGACGGTCACCGCCCCACTGGTCTCGGCCACGTCGACGGACCAACTCGACGAGCTCCTCGCAGCGCCCTCGGTGGTGCTCAGCCAGGACGAGCAGGCCCAGCTGGCTGCACTCCCCGCGCCCTAGCGATGATCCACCCGGGTGTCAGTGGCGCAGCCTACGTTCGGGTTCGTGCTCACCGCCGTCGCCGTCTCGGGATATCGCTCGCTGCGTGACGTCGTCGTGCCGCTGCACGGCCTCGACGTCGTCACCGGCGCCAACGGGGCGGGCAAGTCGAGCCTCTATCGCAGCCTCCGACTGCTCGCCGGCTGCGGGCGCGGCGACGCCGTCGGCACGCTGGCGCGCGAGGGTGGCCTGCAGTCAGCACTGTGGGCGGGTCCGGCCACGCTGAGTGGAGCCCGAAAGCAGGGCCACGCCGTTGAGGGGACCGTGCGCAAGGGTCCTGTCAGTCTTCGGCTGGGCTTTGCGAGCGAGGACATCGGCTACCTGGTCGACCTGGGTCTTCCCGTGCAGGAGTCCGGGGCGCAGGGTTCGGCGTTCCTGCGCGATCCGGAGATCAAGCGCGAGATCGTGTGGGCTGGTCCGGTGATGCGGCCCAACACCGTTCTCGTGCGCCGACGTTGGGGCAGCGTTGAGGTCCGCGGCGAGACTGGCATCGGGCAGGGTGGCGGGGGAACTGACGACTGGGACATCGGCCGAGAGGCCGGCTGGGAGTCCGACCCCGAACCCTCCGAGTCAACGCCGGGGCGCACGCGCGGGTGGACACCATTGACGCGCTCGTTGCGACCGTGGGAGTCGATGCTGACCGAGCTCGCCGACCCTGACCGTGCTCCGGAGCTGTTGCAGGTGCGGCGACTCATCCAGGGGTGGAGGTTCTACGACGGGTTCCGAGCCGACGCTGCCGCGCCGGCACGACAGTCGCACATCGGCACCCGGACGCCAGTGCTCGCGGACGACGGCTCAGACCTCGCGGCTGCGCTGCAGACCATCCGCGAGAACGGCCGGTCAGGCCTCGATGCCGCCGTGGCCGACGCCTTCCAGGGGGCGACCCTCGACGTGCCCGTGGTCGACGGGCGCTTCGACGTCCACCTCCACCAGCCGGGGATGTTGCGACCGCTCGCCGCGGCCGAGCTGTCCGACGGAACGCTGCGCTACCTCTGCCTCGCCGCCGCGCTCCTCACGGTCGACCCGCCGCCACTCATGGTGCTCAACGAGCCAGAGACCTCACTCCACCCAGACCTCCTGCCGCCGCTGGCTCGCCTCATCACGGCTGCCGCGGACCGCAGCCAGATCATGGTCGTGTCGCACTCGGAAGCGCTCGCGCAGCTGCTGCGGGTGAGCGACGACGACGGCGGTGATGACGACGAGTCGTCCGCGATCGGCCTGGGCTCGCCGGCTCGCCGGGTGACCCTCGTCAAGGACCTCGGGGAGACCTTTGTCGAGGGTCAGGGGCTGCTCACGACCCCGACCTGGAACTGGGGCAGTCGCCGCTAGTGATCTGGCCCCCTTGCCCCGTCGGAGGCGCGTGCTGCGTTCACCCCGGCGGCCTTCATCAGGCGAGATGGGCCGAGTTCTGTTTGACTCGAGTCACTCGCAGCAGTCACGCGGCGGGGTTTGGGCCGTTGGGTGCCGAGCAGTCTGGTTGGGGCGCGAGATGACCCAGACAAGCGAGCGGGGGGCTGATGAGCATGAGCGTTGTTTCAGGTTCCTCACACCCCGATCATGAGCAGAACCGGGAGAACTGACATGACAGATCATCAAGAATCGTCCATGCCCAGTCGACGGATCATCCTCGGAGGGGGCGCAACGGTCGCCGGGCTTGCCATCGGTGGAATCGTCGGAGCACCAGCAGCTCAGGCCGCGTCGTACGTGCGGCCCGTGAAGAACCCGACCGCGCACCCGATCACGGCCGCCTGGCGCATCCCCGGCGACTGGCAGGCCGGCTACCACACCGGTGTCGACATCGGCTGCCCGATCGGCACTCCGGTCTACGCGACCATCGCCGGTGACTGCCGCACCGGACGGGCGAACTGGGGTTCCGCCTACGGCACCATGATCTTGATCAACGACAACGTGGACGGCTCGGACTGGGGCTACTGCCACCTGTCGAAGCGGGTGGTGAGCGACGGTCAGGCTGTTGCGACCAACCAGCTGATCGGCTACTCGGGCAACACGGGGAACACCACCGGCCCGCACCTGCACCTCGAGCGACGCCCCCGCTATGGCGGCTACGGATCGGACAAGAACCCCAACCTGTGGCCGTGACCCAGTCGAAGTGAGCTGACCCGCGGTAGGTGGAGACCTCCGGGTGACGTGCGGACTGTCGAAAGTCCACGTCCCCCGGAGGTCTTTGCTTTGAGCCACTACCGGTCCGTATCGCGGAACGCCCGTTGACCTGCCAGCCCTGGCCGCCATGCTTGTGATCTGGATCACAAGTGCGCAGCGCCAATGTCGCCGTTTGCGCGGTCCTTCCCCGACCGCCGAACCCAGGAGCCTCATGGCGCCCGCCCTCAACCCTGCCGTCGCCCAGGTCACCGCCGCGGTGACCGAACGCAGTCGTGCCAGCCGCACGGCATACCTTCAACGTCTTTCCCGCGCGGCCTCCGAGCTGAGCCTGCGCCCCGCGCGCACCGACCTCGGGTGCTCGAACCTCGCGCACGCCGTCGCCTCGTGCGGTGGCGCCGACCGCACCACGATGGCCGCCGACACCGGCGTGAGCCTCGGGATCATCACCTCCTACAACGACATGCTGTCGGCCCACGCGCCGTTCGAGCACTACCCGAGCGCCATGAAGCAGACGGCCCGCGAGGTCGGCGCCGTCGCGCGGGTGGCCGGTGGTGTGCCCGCGATGTGTGACGGCATCACGCAGGGACGAGCCGGCATGGAGCTCAGCCTCTTCAGCCGCGACGTCATCGCCATGTCGACGGCGATTGCCCTGTCGCACGACGTCTTCGACGGCGTCCTCATGCTCGGGGTCTGCGACAAGATCGTGCCCGGACTCGTCGCCGGCGCGCTCTCGTTCGGTCACCTCCCCACCGCGCTCATTCCCGCCGGCCCGATGTCGAGCGGACGGTCCAACGCCGACAAGGCCGAGACCCGCAAGGCGTTCGCCGCAGGCGAGGTCGGGCGTGACGAGCTGCTGCAGAGCGAGGTCGCGTCCTACCACTCGCCCGGCACCTGCACGTTCTATGGCACGGCCAACTCCAACCAGATGCTCATGGACGTCATGGGGCTGCACCTGCCCGGCGCTGCCTTCGTCCACCCGGACGAGCCGCTGCGTGACGCGCTCACCGCCGCGACCACCGTCCGCATCGCCGAGATCGCCGCGTCCGACACCCCCTACGGCATCGGCCAGATCGTCGACGAGAAGGCGGTCATCAACGGGGTCGTCGCCCTCCTCGCGACCGGCGGCTCGACGAACCACACGATGCACCTCATCTCCATGGCTGCGGCCGCCGGGATCGATCTCACGTGGGAGGACTTCGACGTCCTCTCGTCAGCCGTCCCCTCGATCGCCCGGATCTATCCCAACGGCCCCGCCGACGTGAACCACTTCCACGCCGCTGGCGGCACCCCGTTCCTCGTGCGCACCCTGCTCGACAACGGCCTGCTCCACGAGGACGTCCTCACGGTCGCGGGCCCCGGTCTGCGCCGCTACACCCAGCGCCCGCAGATCACCGACGGTCAGCTCGAATTCGTCGACATCGGGGCGGAATCCGGCGACCCGGCGGTCCTTCGCGAGGCCGACAACCCGTTCACCGTCGACGGCGGACTGCGCGTCCTCGGCGGAACGCTGGGTCACGCCGTCATCAAGGTGTCGGCCGTCAAGGACGAGCACCGGATCATCGAGGCGCCAGCACGTGTCTTCACCGACCAGGTCGGCTTCCTCCAGGCCTTCTCCCGCCGCGAGCTCGACCGCGACGTCATCGTCGTGATCCGCGAGCAGGGCCCCAGCGCCAACGGCATGCCCGAACTCCACGCCCTCACGCCGTCACTCGGTGTCCTTCAAAAGCGTGGGTATGCCGTGGCTCTCGTGACCGATGGACGCATGAGTGGCGCTTCGGGAGCCATTCCGGCTGCCATCCACGTCAACCCCGAGTCGGTGCACGCCGGGCCGATCTCGAAGATCCACGACGGCGACATCATCCGCGTCGACTCCCTCACCGGGCGGCTCGACGTGCTTGTCGACGAGCACGAGTTCGCGGCGCGCATCCCGTCACCCCGGGTGAGCGAGGAGGGCGTCGGCACCGGTCGAGAACTGTTCGCTCCGATGCGTGCTGCCGTGGGTCGTGCCGACGAAGGGGCGCACATCTTCGGCAACCTAGGTCACGTCTGGGACCAGAGCGATGTCGCACCGCTGGTGAGCCAGGAGGAGAACCGATGACCGCCACCTCAGCCCTGACGTCCGCCACAACCTCTCCGTCCACGAGGCCGGTCATCACGAGTGAGGCCGACATCCTCGACCTCGCGCCGGTCATCCCGGTCGTCGTCGTGGACTCGGTCGAGCAGGCGGTGCCGCTGGCCCGCGCACTGGTGCGCGGCGGCATACCCGTCATTGAGATCACGCTGCGCAGCGCGGCCGGGCTCGGTGCCATCGAGGCCGTTGCCTCCCAGGTGGAGGGCATGGTCGTCGGTGCCGGCACTGTTGTGACCCCCGAGCAGGTGCAGCAGGTCAAGGACGCCGGCGCGCAGTTCATCGTCACGCCCGGGTCGCCGCCACGGTTGCTCGACGCCGCGATCGCGAGCGGCCTGCCTCTGCTTGCCGGCGCGGGCACGCTGACCGAGATGCTCACGCTGGCCGAAGCCGGGCTCAGCGCCATGAAGTTCTTCCCGGCAGAGGCGAGTGGCGGGCGTCCCTACCTGTCCGCGGTGAGTGGGCCGTGCCCGCAGCTGCGCTTCTGCCCGACGGGCGGCATCACGCCCGAGACGGCGGCTGCCTGGCTCGCTCTGCCCAACGTCGGCTGCGTCGGCGGATCGTGGCTCACGCCGAAGGACGCTGTGGGGCAGGGAGACTGGGCACGAATCGAGGCAATTGCAGCCGAGGCTGCGGCTCTACGTCAGTCCTGACAGCGTCGTCAGGTTCGGGGGTCCTCCCTCGGCGCGTGCGCTCAGCGCCGCGGCGGGAGGTGGGCTCCGCGGGCCACGGCGAGGACCGCGACGATCTCCACTGCTTCGGGGTCCAGGTGTTTGATCTCCTCCGGTGGAATCCCGGCGGCATGGAAGACCCACGCCCCCTCTGCCGCGCCGTACCTCTCGATGACATCGGTCGTCGTCTCGCCCGGAGCCCGGGGAACCGTCGACCACGTGGCGCAGACCCAACCGATCGCGTCGTGCACGGTCAGCTCCTCGGGGAGCGTGAGGAGGACGTCGACGAGGTGGTCCAGGCTTGCGTGGGGGTCTGCGGTCAGGGGTGCTCCCGCCCACATGCTGCGGAGGGCCTCAAAGGCCGCGAGGTCCGCGCGGGGGATGTCATAGCCGTCGACGAGGTCGTCAAGGGATGTCGTGGAGTCGCCGTGAACATGCGCAGCCAGGTCGTCCAAGTGATCTCGAAGGAGACTTCCGCCCGGCAGGCTTGGTTCCACCTCGCTGTCACGCATGAGGAGCGAGTGTGCCAAACAAGTGGGTCGGGCGCGACACGGGCCACAGCCACGAGCATCAGGGCGTGAGAGAGAGCCTCATGACCCAGCGCCATTTCGCGATCTTGCGGTCACGCTCGAACCCGAACTCCTCGAACAGGGTCTCGGGCCCCGTGTGGAAGAAGGCACCGCGCTGCGGTCCGCGCATCTCGACCTGCTCCGGATAGGCCTCGACGACCCCACCGCCAGCTGCACGGATCTCGACCAGCACAGCTTCGACCGCCGCCCGGGCCACACCACGGCCCCGGTGCTTGCTCCCCGTGAAGATGCACCCGATCCGCCAGTCCGGAAGGTCCGCGGCGTCCTTCTCGTAGGCCCTGGAGTTCTTGATGTTGGGTAGTTCGACCGGGCTCCCGAACTGGCACCAACCCACGCACTGCTCGCCGGCATACACGAGCATCTGGTGCACGGTCCCGGCCCTCGTGTGTGCTTCCTTGGCCGCCCGGTTGCCGCTGACGCTGGGCGTCGTGCCGAACCCCTCGGGGTGGAAGTTCATGCACCAACAGCCGCCCCACACACCGTTGTTCGCCTCGACGAGGGTCGCGAAGGCGTCCCACGTCTCGGGGGTCAGCAGCCGCGTCGAGTAGTCGTCCACGGTGGGTCCGTCTCAGAGGCCGAGGAGCGCTTCGCTGCGCTCCCACAGGCCCTGCGCCAGTGCGGCGTCCTTGACCTGGGGGTTGATCTTGGCGGGCTTGTTGTTCTCGTAGTAGCGACCCGGCTCCCACGTCTCACCCGGTATGCCGGCCGCGAGCCACGTGAGTCGCCCGCCGCCCGACTCGACTCCGGTCAGGAGCCTCGCCAGCGGGGTGCGATAGACGAACCGCATCAGGCTGGGCGTGTCATTGGCGAAGTTGGTGCGGATGACGCCCGGGTGGAAAGCGACCGCGTTGACGCCCCGGTCGTGGAAGCGGCGATGCAGCTCGCGGGTGAAGAGCACGTTGGCGAGCTTGCCGTCGCCGTAGGCCTTGTTGGCGCTCCAGTTGCGGGCGTTGTCCAGGTCATCGAGGTCGATGTTGCCGAAGAGGCGGTGCGCGGCGCTGGCGGTCTGGATGACGCTCGCGTCGGACTCGACGAGGCGGTCCATGAGGAGGTGAGTGAGCAGGAAGGGAGCGAGGTGGTTGACCTGGAAGGTCTTGTCGAAGCCGTCCTTCGTGCTCTCCTGAGCGAAGACGCCGCCTGCATTGTTGGCGAGCACGTCGATGCGCGGATGGGCAGCCAACAGGTCGGCAGCGAGGGCGCGCACCTGGTCGAGGTCGGCGAAGTCCGCGACGTGCGACGGTGCGTTGAGCCGGGAGGCGACGGCGGCGGTCTTCTCGGGCGAACGGCCCACGAGGACGACCTCGTGGCCGAGGGCCTGGAGCTGCCCGGCCGCGGCTGCGCCGATCCCGTCGCTGGCTCCAGTGATGACGATGGTCCGTGGCTCAGCCATGGGGGACCTTTCCGTGTGGTCGTGGGTCGGGCCGTGAGTGCCGACTGTTCCACAATGGCAACCATGATCCTGCCGAAGGTCCGAGACCCACGACTCGTGACGGTCCGTCGCGGCGGCACTCTCACCGACGCCGATCACCACCTTCTCGCGCTGTGGGCCGCCACCTGCGCCGAACACGTCCTCAGCCTCTTCGAGTCAGAGGTTCCCGGCGATGACCGGCCGCGCCAGGCGATCGAGCACGCCCGCTCCTGGGTGCGCGGTGAGGTCCCGATGATGGTGGCGCGAGCCGCGGGTGGCCACGCCATGGGTGCCGCGCGACCCCTGCGTGGTGCGGCACGCTTCGCGGCGTATGCCGCCGGGCAGGCTGGCTGCGTCGCTCACGTTCCCGAGCACGACCTGGGCGCTGCGGCCTACGCCATCAAGGCGGTGGGGGAGGCAGCGCCATCGGACGAGAGGACCGACGCGATGCGGCGTGAATGCCAGTGGCAGCGTGACCGGCTACCCGCCCCCGTCCTTGACCTTGTCCTTGAGGACCAGAGCCGTCGCAATGCCATCTGCTGGTCGGTCTTCGACGTCTGACCGATCGCCCACGCCGGGCTCCGGCCACGACTAGCGTCGCGAACGTGAGAGCTGTCGTGCAGGACCGCTATGGGTCTGTGTCGGACCTGCGGTGCGTCGATGTCCCCGTGCCTGTGCCCGGGCCCGACGAGGTGCTGGTGCAGGTGCGTGCGGCGTCGGTGCACCCGGACGTGTGGCTCGTCGTCACGGGGCGGCCGGCGGTGCTGCGGCTCATGGGGTCAGGGATCCGCGCGCCCAAACAGAGCGTGCCCGGCTCCGACTTTGCCGGCACGGTCGCAGCCACCGGTGCCAACGTGAGGTCGGTAGCGGTGGGCGACGACGCTTTTGGTGAGTCCCTACCGAGCATGCAATGGGTCAACGGCGCAACCTGGGCGGAGTTCGTCGCCGTCCATCAGGACCGGTTGCTCACCATGCCGGGGGGCCTGACCTTCGAGGAGGCCAGCACCCTCCCCACGGCCGGCATCATCGCGCTGCAGACCGTGCGCGCGTGCTCGGCAGCCTCCCCAAGGTCCTCGCGCTCCTGGCCCGGGCCCCCTTCAACCCCCAGATCCCGAGGCAATCTTCCAGCCCCGCCCCAAGCTCGACCACCTCCGGGCCCTCAAGGAGCTCGTCGACGCCGGACACCTCCACCCGGTTGTCGACCGCACCTTCCCCCTCGAGGAGGCGGCTGCTGCCCTCGCCCTCTTGGCCTCCGGCCGCGCTCGCGGCCGGGTCGTCCTGACGACGGTCAGCTGAGCCGGCCCCGCAGACGCGACCGGACGGCATACGAGAGGTGACGTCCCCTCCCGGGCGGATCAGGGATCGAGCGCTTCGCGCAGCCACTCCTGGATGCACGTGCGCCACTGCGGTCGCCCACCTCGCCTCGCCACGGTCCGGCTCGATGAATGCGGCCTGCCTCGCGGTGGATGGTGGCATGGACAACCTCGTGCCCCGGCCTCGAACCTGACCTGCGTGCGCAGGACTCCCCCTTTCCTGATCTGATGAGGACATGACGGCAACGACGCCTCGCCCCACCGACCTCCGGGTCGCCCTCTTCGCGACCTGCTTCAACGACACGATGTGGCCCGAGACCCCCAAGGCCGCGGTCCGCCTCCTCGAGCGTCTGGGTGTCACGGTCGAGTTCCCGATGGGGCAGACCTGCTGCGGTCAGATGATGACGAACACGGGGTATGCCGCCGAGGCCGTTCCGCTCGTGCGTCGCTTTGTCGACGTGTTCGCGGACTACGACGCCGTCGTCGCCCCCTCGGGGTCGTGCGTCGGGTCGGTCCGGGACCAGCACCCGATGATCGCCCACCTCGCCGGCGACCCGGGGCTGGCCTCCGAGGTCGAGCGGGTCTCGCCCAAGGTCTTCGAGCTGTCGGAGTTCCTCGTCGACGTTCTCGGGGTGACCGACGTGGGGGCCTGGTTCCCGCACCGTGTCACCTATCACCCGACCTGCCACTCGTTGCGGATGCTGCGCGTCGGTGACAAGCCGTTGCAGCTCCTGCGGGCTGTCGAGGGGATCGACCTCGTGGAGCTGCCCGGCGCCGAGGAATGTTGCGGATTCGGCGGCACCTTCGCCATGAAGAACGCCGACGTGTCCGTCGCGATGGGCACCGACAAGGCTGCCCACGTGACCGAGACGGGCGCCGACGTCCTCGTCGCGGGCGACAACTCCTGCCTGGCACACATCGGTGGCATCCTCGGAAGGCAACGGTCCGGCATACGCCGCCTGCATCTTGCAGAGATCCTGGCCTCGACCAAGGAGAGCCCCGCGTGAACACCCCACGAAGTTCTGCCCACGCAAAGCGTGGGACCCGCCCCGCTGCGCTCCTCCAGATACTTCGCGGGGACCCCGCATGAGCACCCCACCGGTCCAGAAGACGTCGCCGACCTTCGTCGGGATGCCGAAGTTCCCGACGGCCGCTCGCGAGGCGCTCGCCAACACGCAGCAACGGAGCAACCTGCGCAACGCCACCCACACGATCCGCGAGAAGCGCGCTGCAGTCGTTGCAGAGGTGCCCGAGTGGGAGGCCCTGCGGCTCGCCGGGGCGGCGGCCAAGGACGAGGCGCTGCACCACCTGGGTGACTACCTCGAGCAGGTCGAGGCATCGCTCACCGCCAATGGCGCGACTGTCCACTGGGCCAGGGATGCCGACGAGGCGAACCAGATCGTGGTCGACATCGCGCGCTCCAAGGGCGTCGACGAGGTCGTCAAGGTCAAGTCCATGGCGACCCAGGAGATCGAGCTCAACGAGGCCCTGGAGGCGGCCGGGATCAGCGCCTGGGAGACCGACCTCGCCGAGCTCATCGTCCAGCTCTTCGGTGACCGCCCGAGCCACATCCTCGTGCCGGCCATCCACCGCAACCGCACCGAGATTCGCGATGTGTTCCTGCGCGAGATGGCCACCTTCGGGCGACCGGCACCCGAGGACCTCACCGACGACCCGGCCCGGCTGGCCGAGGCTGCGCGGCTGCACCTGCGCGAGAAGTTCCTGCGTGCCAAGGTCGCGGTGTCAGGTGCCAACTTCGCCATCGCGGACACCGGGACGCTCGTCGTCGTCGAGTCCGAGGGCAACGGCCGCATGTGCCTCACGCTCCCGGAGACCCTCATCTCCGTCGTCGGGATCGAGAAGGTCCTGCCCACCTGGGACGACCTCGCGCCCATGCTCCAGCTGCTGCCGCGCTCGAGCACGGGGGAGCGGATGAATCCGTACACGACCATGTGGTCAGGCGTGCACGACGACGATGGCCCACAAGAGGTGCACGTCATCCTCCTCGACAACGGACGAAGTCACGTTCTCGCGGATTCTGTGGGGAGGCAGGCGCTCCGGTGCATCCGATGCTCGGCCTGCCTCAACGTCTGCCCCGTCTATGAGCGCACCGGTGGCCACGCCTACGGGTCGGTCTATCCGGGGCCGATCGGTGCCGTGCTCAACCCGCAGCTGCGCGGGACGGCGAGCGAGGTCGACCAGTCCCTGCCCTATGCCTCGAGTCTGTGCGGCGCCTGTTTCGACGCCTGCCCGGTGCGGATCAACATCCCCGAACTGCTCGTCGAGCTGCGTGGCACCGTCGCCCAGCAGGGCGGGCACCGCGCCGAGTCCGCCGCCATGAAGGCTGCCGCCTGGGTGCTGTCCGATCCTCGGCGGCTGGCGGTTGCCCAGAAGGGCGCGACCACTGCGGGTCGACTCATCGGCAAGCGCACGGTCCGGTCCGTCCCGGGCCTGGGAGCGTGGACCGATGCTCGTGATGTGCCGACCCCACCGAAGGAGACCTTCCGTCAGTGGTGGGTCCGCGAGCACGATGGACGCGAAGGCGAGCGGCCCGGCCCCGGGCGAGCGGACGGCATACCCGGCAAGGAAGGCGAGACGCGATGAGCGCACGCGACGAGATCCTTGCCCGCGTCCGCTCCGCGACCGCCGACATCACGACCGAACCCCGACTTCGTGCCCCGGACGGACACGACGATCCGCGCGAAGCGCGTCCGCACGTGTCCGTCCGGGGCACGAAGGCGGTTGCCAGCGACGAGACTCTGGAACTGCTGGCAGAGAACGTGGCGGACTACCGGGCCACCGTCCTGCGCGTCCCCGAGGCAGGGGTGGGTGCCGCGATCGTGGGCGCGCTGCGGGACGCCGGAGCCTCTTCCGTGGTCCTGCCCACCGGGCTCGACACCGAGTGGCAGCGGGCCATCGGCGAGGCGTTCGACGTGGTCGCCGAGTCGGCGTCGACGACGCTGGTCCTCGACTCCGTCGACGCCGTGGTGACGGGGTCTGCGGTCGGCATCGCCACCACGGGCACCATCGTGCTCGACCACGGACCGGACCAGGGCCGTCGCGCGCTGACCCTGGTCCCCGACACCCACGTCTGCGTCATCCGCGCCGACCACGTGGTCCATGACGTTCCCGAAGCAGTGGCGCGACTGCGCACCGCGACAGGTCAGCAGCGGGCCCTCACCTGGATCAGTGGTCCGAGCGCCACGAGCGACATCGAGCTGCAACGCGTCGAAGGCGTTCATGGCCCTCGCAACCTCGTGGTCATCATCGTCGCGAGTGACAACGCCATGGGCGAGTCGGCATGACCACCGTCCCGGAGACCACACCCGTCTTCTTCGTCGCGGGAGGCACGGGCATCTCGGCCGAGACCCTCGGCAACCTCATGCTCGCGCAGTTCCCGGGGCTGACGTTCACCCGGCGCAAGATCCCGTTCATCACGACGATCGAGCACGCCCGGACCGTGCTGTCCCAGATCGACGGGGCGATGACGGAGACGGTGACGCCTCTCGTCTTCTCGACTGTGACCGACAGTGAGATCCGCCAGGAGCTGCAGAAGACGAAGGCCGCCTTCATCGACCTCTTCGGGTCGCACCTCGACACGGTCGAGCGCGTGCTCCACGTCAACGCGACCCACAATGCCGTGGCCCTGCACGGGGTCGGTGACACCGGCCGCTACGACCTGCGCATGAAGGCCATCGAGTTCGCGATGGAGCACGACGACGGTGCCAGCCTGCGCAACCTCGAGCAGTCCGACCTCATCCTCGTCGCTCCGTCGCGGTGCGGGAAGACGCCCACCTCGATGTACCTCGCGCTCCAGCACGGGCTCAAGGTCGCGAACTATCCCCTGGTGCCCGAGGACTTCGAGACCGAAGCCCTGCCCCGACCGATCGCCCAGCTCGCCGACAAGTGTTTTGGTCTGCTCTCCACCCCGGTCCGCCTCAGCCAGGTGAGAAACGAACGCAGACCCGGTTCGACCTATGCCACCCTCGCCCAATGCAGCTTCGAGCTGCGGCGGGCCGAGACGATGTACAGGGCGCATCGCATCCCTTCGATCAACTCGGCCAAGATGTCCGTTGAGGAGATGGCTGCCGTGATCATGCAGAGCAGCCGTCTGCCTGACCTCGGCTGACGAACAGCTGCTTGCCGTATCGACGAAAGGGACCCTCATGACCGCCACCCAGGACGGCACCAGCAGCGCGAACATCGCGTGGTTCGCAGAGCTGGGCCTCGGCGACGTCGAGCACGTCGGGGGCAAGAACGCCTCCCTCGGCGAGATGGTCCAGCACCTGTCCAAGGCGGGAGTCCGCGTGCCCGACGGCTTCGCGACGACCGCCGACGCCTACCGCCGATTCCTCTCCCACGAGGGGCTCGCCGACCGCATCAACGCCATCCTCGATGAGCTCGACGTCGAGGACACCCGGGCGCTCGCCGCGGCCGGCGCCGAGATTCGCCACGCGGTCGAGGAGCAGCCGTTCCCGGACGACCTCGAGAACGAGATCCGCACGGCATACACGAAGCTCGTCGGTGACACGGGTGACGAGGTGAGCTGGGCGGTGCGTTCGAGCGCGACGGCCGAGGACCTGCCCGATGCGAGCTTCGCCGGGCAGCAGGAGACCTTCCTCAACGTGCGTGGCATCGACAACATCCTGCTGGCGATCAAGCGCGTCTTCGCCTCGCTCTACAACGACCGTGCGATCTCCTACCGCGTCCACAGCAACTTCGACCACGAGTCGGTCGCGCTCTCGGCCGGGATCCAGCGCATGGTGCGCTCCGACATCGGCGCGTCCGGCGTGATGTTCACGATCGACACCGAGTCCGGCTTCTCCGACGCCGTGTTCATCACGAGCAGCTACGGCCTCGGCGAGGCGGTCGTCCAGGGCGCCGTGAACCCGGACGAGTTCTACGTCTACAAGCCGGCGCTGCGTGCCGGCCGCCCGGCGATCCTCAAGCGCGGCGTCGGCAGCAAGGCCACCAAGATGGTCTACACCGATGACTCCGAGGTCGGTCGCTCGATCGACTTCGTCGACGTCGACCCGGCCGACAGCGCGCGGCTCAGCCTCACCGACGCCGAGGTCACCGAGCTCGCCGAACACGCCCTCAAGATCGAGGAGCACTACGGGCGCCCGATGGACATCGAGTGGGGCAAGGACGGCGTCGACGGCGGCATCTACATCCTCCAGGCACGTCCCGAGACGGTGAAGTCACGCCAGTCCGGCTCCACCCTGCGGCGCTTCCGGATGGACGAGGGCGGCGGCGACGTCGTCGTCGAGGGCCGCGCGATCGGCCAGAAGATCGGCGCCGGGGCCGTGCGCGTGCTCGCCACCCCCGAGGCCATGCACGACTTCCAGGCCGGCGAGGTCCTCGTCGCCGACATGACCGATCCCGACTGGGAACCGGTCATGAAGCGCGCCAGCGCCATCGTCACCAACCGCGGCGGCCGCACCTGCCACGCCGCGATCATCGCCCGCGAGCTCGGCATCCCCGCCGTTGTCGGCACCGGCAACGCGACCCGCGAGCTCGCCGACGGACGCGAGGTCACGGTGTCGTGCGCCGAGGGTGACACGGGCTACGTCTACGACGGCCTGCGCGAGTTCTCGGTGACCGAGACCGAGCTCGACGACATGCCCGAGGTGCCGGTCAAGATCATGATGAACGTCGGCACACCCGAGCAGGCCTTCGAGTTCTCTCGCCTGCCGCACAAGGGAATTGGCCTCGCGCGCCTCGAGTTCATCATCAACCGTCAGATCGGCATCCACCCGCGGGCGCTGCTCGAGCTCGACGACCAGGAGCCCGAGCTCAAGGCCGAGATCGAGAGTCTCATCGCGGCATACGCCTCGCCTCGCGACTTCTTCGTCAAGCGCGTCGCCGAAGGCATCTCGATGCTCGCCGCGGCCTTCGCGCCGGAGCCGGTCATCGTGCGCATGAGCGACTTCAAATCGAACGAGTATGCCGGCCTGCTCGGTGGCGCTCGCTACGAACCTCACGAGGAGAACCCGATGATCGGGTACCGCGGGGCGGCGCGCTACCTGTCGGCGGACTTTGCGGAGTGCTTCGCCATGGAGGCCGAAGCATTGAAGCTGGTGCGCGACGACATGGGCCTCACCAACGTCAAGGTGATGATCCCGTTCGTGCGGACCATCGCTGAGGCCGAGGGTGTCATCGACCTCCTCGGGCAGCACGGCCTCGTGCGCGGCGAGAACGACCTGCAGGTCGTCATGATGTGCGAGGTTCCGTCCAATGCCGTTCTGGCGGATGAGTTCCTCAACCACTTCGACGGGTTCTCGATCGGGTCCAACGACCTCACCCAGCTCACGCTCGGTCTCGACCGCGACTCGTCCCTCGTGGCCGGCAGCTTCGACGAGCGCGATCCTGCGGTCAAGAAGATGCTGAGCATGGCGATCGAGGCCTGCAAGGCGCGGGGCAAGTACGTCGGCATCTGTGGTCAGGGCCCCTCTGACCACCCCGACCTCGCCGACTGGCTGCTCGACCAGGGCATCGAGTCGATGTCGCTCAACCCGGACACGGTCGTCGACACCTGGTTGCGTCTGGCCAAGCACGCCGGCTGACTCGTCCCCTGCCCGTCTTCGTGCCCCGCACGGACAAGCTCGCCGGGGCTCGCCTGTCCGTGCGGGGCTTGAAGTCGGGGGTGGGGGGTCAGGCGTAGAAGGCGCGGATCGCGCCGGCCAGCTCCTCGGGAACCTCCATGGAGGCGAAGTGGCCGCCGTGTTCGTGCTCGGTCCACGACACGATGTTGGTGTTGTCGCGCTCGGCGAAGGGACGCATCGATCGGAAGTCGTCGGCGAAGACCGCGACCCCGATCTTGCCGTCGTTGACGCGGGCCTCGACCGACTTCTCGGTGAAGTAGTAGTTGGCGGCGGCTGCGCTGCTGTTGGTGAACCAGTAGAGGCTGACCTGGGTGAGGACCTGGTCCTTGGTCAGGGTCGCCGTGCCGTTGCCGAAGTTCTCGAAGAGCTCGTTGTAGGCCAGTTGCCCGACGGGGGAGTCGCTGAGCGCGGCTGCGATCGTCTGCGGTCGGGACGCATTCATCTGCGCGAAGCCGTTCACGGTCTGGAACCAGCCGGCGAACTCGAGGGCGCCGTAGTCGTCCGGCGTCATCATCTCGAACTCCGCCGGGTCGCCGGAGGGGAAGGAGAAGAGCTGCAGGACGTGGGCCCCCAGGAACCCAGCGGGCGCCTGCATCGCCAGCTCGCGCGCGACCATCGCGCCGTTGTCGGAGCCGTGGGCGCCATAGGACTCGTAGCCGAGACCGCGCATGAGCCTGTCCCAGGTGCGGGCGACGCGGGCGGTGTCCCACTCGCCGTCGGAGAGCGGCTGACTGAAGCCGATGCCGGGCAGGCTCGGGATGACGAGGTGGAAGGCCTCGGTGAGGTGCGGGACGAGGTCGAGGAAGTCGATGAACGAGCCGGGGTAGGTGTGGAGCAACAGCAGGGGCGTCGCGCCCTCGTTGGCCGAGCGGACGTGGGCGAAGTGGATCGTCTGGCCGTCGATCTCTGTGAGGAACTGCGGGAGGGCGTTCATTGCCTTCTCCTGGTCGCGCCAGTCGAACCCGTTCTGCCAGTGGTCGACCATGTCGCGCAGGTAGGAGACCGGAGCCCCGTGCGTCCAGTCGGTGGTACCGGTCTCGGTGGCGGGCTCGGCGGCGTAGCGGGTGCTCGCGAGGCGGGCCCGGAGGTCGTCGAGCTCGCTCTGCGGGATCGCGACGGTGAAGGGTCGAAGGGACAGGGCCTGGGGGTTCTCGTGGGTGTTCATGAAAGGAAGGTATGAGGGGTTCCGGCACGTTTCGTGCCTGATTAAAGTGGGCTCGGAAGAAACTTTTCGTAGGAGGTTCTCTTGCTCCAGACCTCGGCCCGACTGCTCGCGATGCTCGGTCAGCTGCAGGCACGGGACATCGTGTCGGGGACCGAGCTCGCGGCCCGGCTCGACGTCGGCGAACGCACGATCCGCAAGGACATCGAGCGGCTGCGCGAGCTCGGCTACCCGATCGACTCGGTGCGAGGACCGGCCGGCGGCTACCGCTTCGGCGACCACGGGCGGCTGCCGCCACTGCTGCTCGAGCCGGACGAGGCGGTGGCCGTGGCCGTCGGCCTGGGATCGGTCGCGGCGGTGCGCGGGATCGAGGAGTCGAGTGCCCTGGCGCTCACGAAGCTCGAGCACGTCCTGCCGGACCGGCTGCGGCGACGCGTGAGGGCACTGCACGAGAGCACCGACATCGGCCTGGTCGACACCGCCACCAACGTCCAGGCGCCGGCCGTCGACGTCGCGGTCCTCGCCGAGCTGGCCTCGGCGGTCCGCGACGGCGAGGGGCTGCGGTTCTTCTATCGACCGGGCGGGCGCGACGAGGAGGAGCGGGTCGAGGCCGACCCCTATCGGCTCGTGAGCTGGCACGAACGGTGGTTCGTCGTGGCCCGGCGTCGTCCCACGGGGGAGTGGCAGGTCTTCCGCGTCGACTGGATGACGTTGCGCACGCCGGGCGCTGGGCGCTTCACCGCCAATCCCCTTGAGGGAGGCGACTATTCGGCCTTCGTGCTGCGCGAAGTCGCCTTCTCGGCGTGGAACTTCCACTGCCGCATCGCCGTCGACGCCCCCGCCGCCGAGGTCCTGTCCCGCATCCATGCCGCAGTGGGTGTCGTGGAGTCGGTCGATGACACGCACTGCGTCCTCGTCACGGGCGGTGACAGCCTCGAGGTCGTCGCCGTCTACATCGGCATGCTCGGTCTCGACTTCCACGTCACCGACCCACCCGAGCTCGTCGAGCACCTGAAGGTCCTCGGGCGTCGCTACGCGCGGGCGGTCACTTCAGCGTGAGCTGGCCCCAGCGATAGCGGCCCGTGGCGTCGTTCCTCGTCCGCAGTGGGTTGTTGCTCGCCATGGTGCGCAGGCCCGCGGTGTCCGCGTTGCCGTCGCTCACGGTCAGGTTCATCGTCAGCTGGAGCCCGCGCTTGATACCGGTCACGTTGAGCCGTTCCCACGGAATCGCGGCCTCGATGCGGTAGCCGTCACCGGAGATGACACCGACGCCGTTGACGGTGAGGTCGGTCTGTCGCACGAAGTCCGTGCCCTTCGCGGCGTTGATCCCGCCAAGGACGGTGGGGCGCTCGACACCGTCGGTGATGCCGAAGAGGACATTGAGGTCACGCGTGGGCAGAGTCGTGGTGCTGACCCTGGCCACCCAGGCCCCGATCTCGAACCCGACGCCGTCTCCCTTGTAGAGCTGGCTGTTGTCGGAGAGGTTGAGCTGCTCGACCTGGGGATCCGTGACCTCCACGAAGAAGTAGAGCGAGTCGCGGTCCCAGCCGAGCTGCCAGCGGCCAGAGATCGGTGAGGTGCCACCACGCGCGGGAAAGACCACCTTGTCGGCCACGATCACCGGCACGCTCGCCCACTCGGTCGGGTCGCCGTCCAGCTTCGGTGGCGCATCGAACTGCTGGGCCGTCACCCGGACCGCGGGCTCGCTGAGACGTGGCGTCGCCGTGGGTGTGGGCGTCGGCGTGGGGGTCGGTGTCGTGGTCGTGGGGGTGGGGGTGGGTCGCGGCTCGTCCGTACGGTGCGTGACCCACCAGCCACCGCCGGCGACAAGGGCGACCACGAGAGCACCACCTCCGAGGAGCACACCCAAGGGTGGTTTGCGCGCAGGCACTCGGGTGTCGACGACGGGCAGGGGCCGGTTGTCCGGTGGGGGCTCCTCGGGGGCCGGCTGGGGCACCGGGTCGGCCCGAGTCACGAGCTCGACCTCTGGCACCCCGGACGGCTCGGCTTCGTCAACGTGCACGGGTTCAGGCACCGGCACCGGCACCGGCACCGGCACCGGCACCGGCACCGGCACGGGCTCGGGTTGGGCGTCGGACTCGGAATCGGGATCGGGCACGGCGACCGGCGGGACCGGGATGATGTCGGCGAAGACCTTGCCGTCCGGGGCGCGCAGGAACAGCACGGGCGTCGCCCACTCGGTGGCGAAGTCCGCGATGAGGCCCTTGCGTGCGGCGGTCGCGGCCTGGTCGATCGGCAGCCCGTCGGCGAGGGCGCCGTAGAAGCCGCCACTGAAGGCCGCCGCCGCGTCATCACTGATGGGGAACTGCATCGCCACCACGGCCGTCGTGTCCTGGCGGACGAGGCTCTGCGCCATCCCGCTGAACGGGTCGTGGCTGCCGGTGCGCGCCGTGTGGCAGGCGTTGAGCACGATGAGCCGCAGCGGGTCGTGGTCTCGGCTGTAGGGCCCGAGCACCGCGGACGACACCGCCGAGCTCCGTCCATACTTGTCGCACATGTAGATGACGCCGTCCTGGTGCTGCACGTCGTAGGCGCCGTGGCCGACGAAGTGCAGCACGTGAACTGCGTTGGTGCGCAACCATTTCGCCAGCTCTGACATCATCGGCTGCTCGAGCCGGTCGAGCTGCACCGTGCCCGTCGCGATGGGGTCCGCGAGTGCAAGTTTCAGCGCGGTCCACTCCGTCTCGACCTCGAGCGGAGGCAGGTCGGTCGGCGACGCGATGACCGCGAGGACCCGCAGCGCCCCGCCGACGGTGAGTGGCCGTGGGGTTTGTGGCAGGTCGATGAAACGCACGACCGGGGTCTGCTCCGACTGCGCGAGATAGCCCCGACCGCGGGTGTCGTGCAGCAGTTCCCAGGGCAACCCCGCCAGGGCCGGCGCGTCGTTGAGCCGCAGCCGGAGGCGCAGCCCGCCTTCTCGGCCGACCGCGTCGAGACTGCGCTCCCACGCGAGCCGGATGTCCTCGTCGAACACGGCCTCGAAGAGCCCCACCCCGAACTCCTGTGCCGCCTTGCTCTGGGGGTCGGTGGCAACCCGTCGAGTCCCCGAGCGACCTGGGTCGAGCTTGAGGAGGAGGTTCTCCAGGCGCGTCTCGTCGAACGGCATCGCGAACCGAACGCTCGGGCTCTCGTCGAGTGGGGACTGGGTCACCAGGGCTCGATAGTCCCCACCGTCGGCGGATTCCACGAGCAGGTCGAAGTTTGCGTACTGGCGTGGGCTCACGTCTGGCCTCCTTCCGGTGGACCCTGACGTCTCAAAGGAGCGTTCTGGCCGCTCGCTGATACATGGCCGACGCGAATTGTTTTGCGGGTCGGTATCAGGGCGGCGTCCACGGACTCCTCTGAGTCATGGGTGACTTCCCGAATGTCGCGGCGTGGCACGACCTCACCGACGCCACCGTTGCCGCCGCCCCTGACCTCGGACAGCAGCTCGGCCACGCGCTGGCGACCCTGGGGGTGGCTGCGACTGAGCGCGACGAGCTCCTCGCCAGCCTCGCCGGGCGACGGGACCCCGCCGCCGCGGTCTTGAACCGGGTTGCCGTCCAGGCAGGCCCGTCCACTGAACCTCCGACGTCCAGCACCCGGCCCACCGACGCCGAGATGGACGAGGCCATCGCGGTGGTCGACGAGTTCCGCCGCGAACCGGTCAATGCTGCCTCCGTGGCCCGGGTGGCCAGCGCGCTCCCGCCGGACCGGGCCGGCGAGTTCGCCGTGGAGCTCCTTGGTGTGTGCCCCGCGGACGGCAGCGACCAGGACCGGCTGGCGGCCCTGGAGGCGTTCGTGTCACAGACCAAAGACCTTCAGACGACGCGTATGCCGGTCGTTCGCCTCGCGCAGCTCGGTCTCGCCGTGGAGCGGGGGTTGCCTTCCGACCACGCGGGCGTGGCCGACCTGCTGGCGCGGGTCCCCACCGCATCGCTGCTCGCCGGCCTGGCCCGGGCCATCGGCGAAGGGAGCGACCCGGCGGCGATCGTCACGTTGCTGGAGCGAGTCGCTCGCCTGCGTCACCAGACCTTGGTTCAGCCCCCAGCTCAGCAACAGCAACAGCAACAGCAACAGCAACCGGCACCAGCGCCGCCCAGCAGGGGAGGCGTGATCGGTCGGATCGTCAAGCGGTGGCGCTCTGCTCCGGCGCCGGGAGGCGGCCAGCACGCTGAACCCCCTGCCGCCGCGCCCCCCGACGTTCCTCCGACGGCGGGCGAGGGAGGCGCGGAAGCCAGCCATCCGGCATACCCACGCATTGATGTCTCGACGGGAACGGCACGCGACGACGTCGTCGTCGTCGAGCAGGAGTTCTCGGTGACGGTCGGGCTGAGGCAGCGGCAGGACCACACGCTCATCGGCACCGTGGCGATCGCCGTGGCGGCGGGCGAAACCATCGATGTGGTGCTCGTCTTCGACCCCGAATCGCTCGCGACGACCGCGCCGACCCGGCAGACGCTCACGGTCACGGCGGACGATCCCTACCCGAGTGTCGTCATCCCGTTCGTGGCGAAGTACCTCGACGCGCAGGTCCCCGTCGAGCGCCGGATCGGGGTCCACTACGTGCGACAGGGGCAGGTGGTCGGGCTGGCGTGGCGCACCTTCGTCGCCGTCGACGAACCCGGGCAGGTCCCCAGTGCCCCGGCGGTGGCGACCAGTGAAGGTCGACTCATCAACCTCAGTCCGCTGCTCGACGAGACACCCCCTGACCTCGTCATCGGCATCTGCAGCTCCGACAACCCCGACGGCACACGCCTGGTCTGGACGGTCTATCCCGCTGTCGGGGGCGGCGCGGCGCTGGACGGGCCGCGGACGGCGCCGATGGACGACACTGCGGCCGGGTTCGCCAAGGCGCTGCGCTTCAAGATCCAGTTCGGCAGCGACCCCGACGCGCTCTTCCAGGACCTGGCAGGGGCGGGTGCGGTCCTCGGACGGATCGTCCCCGCGAGTGTCCGGACGGTGATCCGCGCAGTCGTCGAGGATCCCGCCCGCACCACGGCGGCCACGATCCTGCTCCTCACCGAGGAGCTGCACCTGCCCTGGGAGCTCGCGACCTTCCAACCGCCGCTGGCGTCGCACTTTGGTGGTGCTGCGCCGTTCCTCGGAGCGCACGCCGCGATCGGGCGATGGCCGCTGTCGGAGGGTGACCCCCGGCCGGTCCCGAGGCCCAGGGTCGAGGTGGCCAAGGCCGCCGTGCTCAGCGCGAAGTACGACGGCGTCACCAAGTGGGGCAAGCTCGACCAGGCCGAGGCAGAGGCCGCCGAGGTGACCACCCTCTTCGGTGCCGAGTCCGTGCTGCCGACGATCCGGGCAGTCGCCGACCTCTTTGCCGGGACGCCGACGGTCCAGCTCGTCCACGTCGCCCTGCACGGCCAGTTCGACACCGAGGGCGCGGCCGAGGGGCTGGTGCTGCTCGCTGTTGACGCCGCGGGTGCGCAGACCGCCAAGGCCACCTTCTTCAGTCCGCTGGCCGCCGAGAACGGACACCTCGCTGCCGGTCCGTTCATCTTCCTCAACGCCTGCCAGGTCGGAGCCGACCGGTCGGTGCTCGGCGACTACGGCGGCTTTGCGAGCACCCTGCTGCGCATCGGCGCGGCGGGTGTCGTCGCCCCACTGTGGAACGTCGACGACGACGTCGCGGCCGCGATGGCGCGCGAGTTCTATGCGGCGACGTGGTCCGCGGCCCCTGCGGACCGGGTCTCGGTCGCGGAGGCGATGCGTCGGGCGCGGGCCCGCTACACCCTCGACGGCGTCAGCCAACGCACTCCCGGTGTGTCGCCCACACTCATCGCCTTCCAGTGCCTGGCCCACCCCCAGCTGCGCCTCACCACAGCCTGATCACCGCTCACGAACCGACCGAGAGGAACGCCATGTCCGAGCAGCTGCGACCCGAGGGGATCCCCGTCGTCGTCGACGATGTCATCCTCACCACCCCCGGTCTCACGGGAACCGCCACCGTCCACCCACCCGCGTCCGACGGGATGCGAGCGGCGGAGGACAGCACCGAGCAGTTCCGCCAGGCCCTCGCCGACGCCGACCTGACCGAGCAGCTCACCATCGAGATCGCCTCGCCCGAGGAGCTCGACGACGCCGGCGGCACGCGCGCCTCGGGAGGCGACGGCGACATCACGGTCGAGGTGCCCGCGCCGGGGACCGGTATGGGCCAGTTGCTTCTGTATGCCGCGGAGGACGGCTCGTTGACCTGGCACCTCCCTGACGACATCGATCCGGACCAGGTGCCTTCGCGCGGCGGCGAACGGCGGACCTATCGCGTGCCCCGCGCCGTCGTGACGGGGGCGCCCACCGACTCGCAGACGAGCGGGCAGCGCGGCATCCTCGGCGCGCTCGGCTCCAAGCTGCTCAAGGTGCTCGTCTTCCCCCTCATCGACCCTGTGCTCGGCAAGGTCGGGGACCACTTCGCCTCCCGGTGGGAGGAGAAGAACCGGCGCAACCTCGTCCGGTGGTTCAGCCCCGTCGGCTTCCGGGCGCTCGAGGCATCTGCTTTCGCCTCGACGGACTGGGATCGAGTGCGCGGTGGGACGGCGTTGCTGTTCGTCCACGGGACGTTCTCCCAGGCCCACTGGGCCTTCCCCGGCCTGCCGGACGACACGATGGCCGAGCTGCACCGGCGCTATGAGGGGCGGGTCTTCGCCCTCGACCACCACACCGTCTCCAAGACGCCCGACGAGAACATCGCCTGGTTCGCGGAGCAGCTAATGGGCGGGCTCACGGACGGCGACGCGGGTGTCGGCCCGGGCCCCGTCACGGTCGACGTGGTGTGCCACTCGCGAGGCGGCCTCGTGGGTCGAGCGCTCGCGGCCCGGGGAGCCGAGCTCGGTCTGGGAGATCACCTCAAGGTCCGCACTCTCGTCATGGTGGGCGCGCCGAACGCCGGGACTGCCCTGGCCCACAAGGAGCACCTGTCCAAGCTGCTCGACCGCATCACCGACTTGGTGCAGTTCGCTCCCGGCGGCCCGGTGACCGACGTCGTGGGCGTGGTGCTGGCGGTCCTCAAGCAAGTGGCCGTCGGCGCCTTCGGGGGGCTCGAGGGGATCATGTCCATGAACCCCGACGGCCCCTACCTGCCGGCGCTCAACACCGCCCCGCTCGCGGACGTCCGGCTCTGCGCCATCGCCTCCAACTATGAACCGGCCAAGGGCAGTCCCTTGATCCGTTTGGCCAAGGACAAGGGCCTCGACATCGTCTTCGGCAATGAACGCAACGACCTCGTCGTCCCCACCGCCAGCGTCTTCGAGGTGGTGGGTGCCCCTGGCTTCCCGATCGAGGGCGGGGACCGGCTGGTCCTCGAGGGTGAGGTCACCCACGGCGGCTACTTCCGTGAGCCGGCCGTCAACGCCAAGCTCCTCGAGTGGCTTCCCGGCTGAGCCTTGACTCGTCCGCCACGATGAAGGAGTGAAGTACGTCGGCCGTGTCCCCGCTCCGCCACTGGACAGGTACATCGACGACCTCTACTGCATGGACGGTGTGCCGCAGCATCGCCGCATGGACGTCCCGCCGCTGCCGTCGGCGCACCTCATCGCCAACCTCGGCGAGCCGGTCCGGCTGTTCGACTCGCTTCCCGGGGTCGAGCCGACCGTGATCACGGACGGCTGCTTCATGGGGGTGTGGACCCGACGCTTCCGCATCGAGTTCCCGTCGCCCGTGCGCGTCGTCGGTGTGCACTTCAAGCCGTGGGGGATGGCGCCCTTCATCGACGTTCCCTCGTCGGACCTGCGGGACCTGTGCGTTCCCGCGGACGCGGTGTGGGGGTCCGCCTGGTCCGGGGTCCATGAGCGCCTGGCCGCCGCGGCATCGACCGAAGAGCTCCTCGACGTCCTCGACGGCGAGCTCCGATCACGACTCGCCGAGACCCCGTCGCGTGGGCTCGACCTCGTCCACCACACCGCCTCCCGGCTGGAGACGTCGTGGGGAGACGTGTCGGTCTCGGACCTCACGGGGGACGCCGGAGTGAGTGGCAACCATCTCGCGACGCAATTCACGTCCCATGTCGGTGTCACGCCGAAGCGGGTCGCGCGGATCTATCGCTTCGCGCGGCTGATCCTCAACCTCGACGCCACCCAGCCGGTCGACTGGGCCGGGCTGGCGCACGAGGCCGGCTACTTCGACCAGGCCCACCTGAGCAAGGAGTTCAAGGACTTCACGGGCTACACCCCGACCGGCTATCTCGAGCTGCGGCGCCGCTTCCCGGCGGAGCAGGGATTCCCACCGGACAGCGGACCGATGCCAGCGAAGTGATGCTCTCGCCAGGGATTTTCTACAAGACCGGGCAGCTGGCGCCGCAACACCATGGAGGCTCACGCAGTTTCGAACCTCCAGGAGAGCGCCATGAGCACAGTGATCATGCACAACGGGATGTCGGTGGACGGCTTCATCGCCGACGACCAGGACGGTGTCGAACCGCTCCACGAGTGGTACTTCAACGGCGACACCCCGATCAGCCCGGACTCGCCGACCCCCGCCGAGGGTGAGGACGAGGCCTTCGACCACTCCGGCGTCGGGAGCCCCTTCCGCGTCCCGAAGGCCTCGGCGGGCTACCTCAAGGACATGTGGGCCTCGATCGGCACGATCATCATGGGCCGCCACCTGTTCGACCTGGTCAACGGTTGGGAGGGTGACCCTCCTGCCGGGGACCACGTCGTGGTGGTGTCGCACCGGCCGAAGCCCGAGGGCTGGCACCCCGAGGCGTCCTATCACTTCACCGAGGACGTCACGGCTGCCGTCGCCAAGGCCAAGGAGTTGGCCGGGGACCGCATCGTCGTCGTGTGCGCGGGAGATGTCGGCGGCCAGGTCCTGGAGGCCGGCCTCGTCGACGAGGTCGCGATGGACGTGGTGCCGGTGGTCTTCGGGTCGGGGAAGCGCTACTTCGGAAGGGTCGAGGGGCAGCACCTGCTCGAGAACCCGCACACGGTGATCCAGAGTGAGCGAGTGCTCCACCTGCGGTTCGCGGTCCGTCGCACCACGTGAGCGGGTATGCCGTGGTGCGCCACGGCATACCCGCTCACGTTTGGTCCGTGGAGACTCAGCGGTGGGCATCGAGCCAGCCGATGACATCCGCGGTGATCTCGTCGCGGTTGGTCTCGTTGAAGATCTCGTGCCGGGCTTCGGGATGGATCGTGACGGTCACGTCGGCGATGCCGGCATCGCGGTAGCGCTGGCCGAGCAGCTCGACGAGCTGGCCGTCACCGGAGAGCGGATCGGCCTGGCCCGAGGCCAGGAGGAGCGGGAGGTGCTTGCGGATCGTGGCGAGCTCGGCCGGGTCGGCAAGCGTGCCGGCCGCACCGAAGAGGGCGGGCACGGTCTCGTCCGGCAGGTCGAAGCCGCACAGCGGATCGGCGACGTAGAGGTCGACCTCGGCCTCGTCGCGGGACAGCCACTCGTAGCCGGTGCGGTGCTCGAACCCGGCGTTGAACGCCTCGAGCCCGACGGGTCCCTGCGACTGAGCAAGGTTCGCGGCCAACACGTCGAGGGCAGTGGTCCCGGAAAGGACGACACCGGCATACCCGTCGGAGTGGGTGAGCAGCACGGATTGCGCGGCGAACGATCCCATCGAGTGCGCGATGAGGAAGAGCGGCAGGCCGGGGTTGGCGGCCGCGATGGACTCACCGAACGCGGCGACGTCGGAGATCAGTCCCGCGAAGCCGGGAGCGCCGAAGTCGCCGGGCACGTCCGTGATCGACCGGCCATGGCCACGATGGTCGCTCGCGTGGACGAGGTAGCCAGCAGCATTGAGGGCCTGGGCGAGGCGGTCATAGCGGGCTGAGTGCTCGGCCAGTCCATGCGAGATCTGCACGACACCCACGGGATTCGGCACGTCGGTCCACTGGTAGGTGGCGATCGAGAGGGCATCGGTCGGCGACGTCATTGTCGCGTTCGTGAAGGTCATGAAACGCACAGTGCCACAGGGATGCGGGGCGGGTGCTCCCGTTGCCGAGAACACCCGCCCCGCATCGTGGGACCCCTGTCGGGCTAGAGGCCCAGGCAGAAGCCGACGTCGTCGTAGCCGTAGTTCTTGCTCCACGGGACGCTGTCCACGATCGAACGGTCATAGACGTGGAGCTGCACGACGTAGCCGCACATCGGCCAGTTGCCGTCGGTGACGAGCTGCCACGTCCCGGACGACACCGGCGAGGTGGTCGACACCGGCGTGTGGGTCGGGTTGGGCGGCGACAGGCTGGCCGGCAGGGTCACCAGGCTGTAGGAACCGAAGTACGGATCCGTTGCCGTGAAGGTGCCCTGGACGACATCGCCCGGGTTGGCCTTGTTGCACGCTGTCCCGCTGGTGAACGTGATGTCCGCGTCGGGCTTGGTGTTGTCGACGCGGAGGGTGTGCCAGTCCGTGACCCCGATCGGGTTGAGGGCAGCGTCCACCATCTCCAGGCGGATCTCGTAGAGCCCGTCGACGACGACACCTCTCGTCTGCCAGGCGGCGAGCTGTCCGAACGGGTTGAGGGCCGTGGGCAGGTAGGGCGTGTAGCCGGTGACCGGGTCCGGCGTGCGGGTGACGACCGGCCAGAAGCCGGTGACGAAGTCACCCGTGACCGGGCTGCCGCTCGACGAGCTGCCCGCCGGCCGCCACATCGCGCGGTACTGACGTCCGGCCGCGGCGAACGCGTCGTTCGCGTAGGCGTGGACGGTGACGACGCCACCGAACGGGCAGGGCCGACCGAGCGAGTCCGCGGGTGAGCCGAACTCGACGAAGACTGCACCGGAGGTGGTGAGCCCCGTCGTGGTCGTGTCGATCGACTCGACCGGGATGCGTCCGAGGGCCCGGATCTCAGGCGTGTCGGTCGGAGGCCGGCGACGCGACGGGATCTCGATGTGGGTCTCGACCGCGTTGCCCCACCGAGGCAGGTCGAACGGGTCCGTGCTCGAGGGTGGTGTGCCCCAGGAGAGGACGGCTCGGATGCGACCGACCTTGGGCTCCTTGCAGCTGGTTGCGTGCTTGGCCGTCTGCGCCGGCACGCCGACCCAGTAGTTGAGTCCGTCCGCGGGGAGCTTGGCGTAGTCGTGGACGACGACCTTGGCCGTGTCGAGGTAGGTCCAGTCGCAGGTGTTGTCGTAGTCGACCCAGAACGCGACGTACTCGACCGAGCCCGCGCTGCACGGCGGTCCGGAGAACCCGGACGACTGCTTGATCTGCAGCGTCGAGACGAGCAGGTCACGGTTGTAGTCCAGTCCGAGACAGTTGATCTGCTCGTATGCCGTGTCGCCCTTGTCGTTGTTGAACGCACCGACGATCTCGGTCAGGTCGATCTTGAGGGAGCTCAGCTCGTCCGACTGTGCGAGCAGGAAGGACTGGTCCTGGAAGCCGACCTTCTGGGCCGCCGCGAGCATCGGTGTCGCGAAGCGGTGGGCCGGAACCTTGTCGGCTCGCGCCACCTTTGCCGCGGCGGCGATCGAGAACGGCGCCGGGTCGGGCTCCGGGATCGGCAGGGGCAGGACGGTCTCCCACCAGTCCGGGATCTTCTTGAGGTCGATGTCGAAGTCCTCGATGAAGTCGTGGAAGATCCGGCGGGTCGGCCGCAGCTGGATGTGTCGGTCGAGGGCGTTGCCCCAGATCGGGTTCCAGTTGGGCTGGCCGGCGGGCGGCTGCAGCTGCCAGGACAGGATCGCGCGGACGAGTGGCAGCACCGGACTCGTGCACCGACGCCGCTTCTGGTCGTTGAGCGGGAAGGCGACCGTGTAGATCAGCGGCTTCGTCCTGTCCTTGTGGCAGTCGACGGAATCGGGGACGTCGTGGGCCTTGAACGAGCCCAGCCCGACGTCCTCCCATGTCGCTCCGTCGTCGTAGGACAGGTAGAACCGGACCCACTCCGTGCTGCCCGGGCTGCACAGGTCGCCGCCGTAACCGTTGGCGCGCTTGACCTGGATGGTGGCTTCGAGGACGTCCGTGTCCGGGTTGAAGCCGACACACGACACCTCCTCGAAGATGGTGTCGTGGACGATCTCGAGCTGTGCCGCGAACTTCGTGTCCTTGAGGTTGCCGAAGTGGTTCGGGTTCTGGGCAAGGAGCTGGTGCAGCTCGCTGCGCAGCCGCAAGGCTCGCTCGACGTTCCTGTCGTCAGGCATGGTGCCCCTCCAGTTCCAGCGGAGGCGGTCGATGCTGACCATCGAGATGGAGTTCCCCCAGCTGTCATCCATGAGGAGGGCGACGGCTTGCCGGAGATACATCTCGTCGCGCGTCCTGAGGAGACTGGCCGAGCTCCGCGAGTAGCGTCACCGGCGTGGACCGGATCACGTGGCGACTCCTCATCGGTGTGCTCGTCGGCATCCCGCTCGGCCTGCTCGTCCCTCTCGGCGGCGGCGATGACCCGCTCATCCGCGTCCTGGCCTGCTACGCCCTCAGTGGGATCGCCTTCGTGGGGCCGCTCGGCTACACGATCCTCACCGAGGACCCGGCCCACACGCGCTCGCGGATGGAGGGCGGCGACGGCGAGCGCCGGCTCAGCGACGTCGCCGTCGTGGTCGTCGGACTGGCCAGCCTGCTCGGCGTCGCCCTGCTCCTCGTCGGCAGCGGGTCCAACGGTGACGCCAAGGTGGCCGCGGCGATCGTCGGGCTCGGCAGTGTTGCCGTCGGGTGGCTCTGCGTGCAGTCGATCTACACGGTGCGCTACGCCCGCATCTACTACGCGACGGACAAGCCGCCGATCGACTTCAACGACGACGAGGATCCGGGGCTGTCGGACTTCGCCTACTTCTCGATCAACCTCGGCATGACCTACCAGGTCTCGGACACCGATGTCCGGACGCGCTCACTGCGCAAGGTGATCCTTGCCCACACGATGCTGTCCTACCTCTACGGAACGGTCGTCATCGCGACCACGGTCAACCTCGTCGCCGGCTTCACGACCTGAGCGCCCTTGACGCGGCTGGCTACGATCAAGAGGTGACCACCACCCTCGTCCTCACCGTCATCGGCGACGACCGCGCCGGACTCGTCAAGGCCCTCGCCGACGTCATCGAGAGCGGTGGCGGCAACTGGGAGCGCAGCCACCTCAGCGAGCTCGCCGGCAAGTTCGCCGGCATCGTCACCGTGACCGTCCCCGAAGATCGCGCGGACGCCCTGCGAGACGCCCTCGCCCCCCTCGACGGACTGCTCGCCGTGGCGGTCCACGACACCGCCGCGGCTGGCTCCGACGCCGAGCCACGGGAGGCACGCCAGGAGTTGCGCATCGACCTCCTCGGCAACGACCGTCCCGGCATCGTCGGTGCAGTCTCCGGCGTCCTCGCGAAGCACGACCTCAGCGTTGTCGAGCTCCAGAGCTCGACCCGGGACGCACCGATGGCGGGTGGGCGCCTCTTCGAGGCCACGGCCCTCGTCACCGTCCCTGCCGGTGCCGACGTCGCCGCCCTCCAGGCTGACCTCGAGGAGCTCGCGACCGAGATCATGGTCGACGTCGCCGTCTCGCCGGACCCCGCGAACTGACCCTCTGCATCAGCCCGGGCCGAACGCGAGGTGGCCCCCGAATGATCCACTGTGACCACGCGATCTGATCCGGCGGCAGTGGCTCGTCGTGACTGGAGACGGGGCTGAGTCGACGGGTATACCTTCCAATCAATGTGCGCGACGCGACGCCACCCCCGACGCCTCTCCGGGCTGCGCACCATGGTGATCTGGAGCGCCCATGAAACTGTTGCACCTGGTGGCCTCGCCCCGCGGCGAGCAGTCGAACACGATGAAGATCTCGCAGTCGTTCCTCGACGGCCTCACGGCGAGTCATCCTGACGTCGAGGTCGAGACGGTCGACCTCTACCACCACGACCTGCCGGCTGTCGCCGGCCTCAACATCGAGGCGAAGTACACGCTCATGATGGGTCAGCCCATCAGTCGCGACCACGCCGAGTCCTGGTCCCACATCGAGCGCGCCATCGCGCAGTTCCTGGCGGCCGACGCCTACCTCGTGACGTCACCGATGTGGAACTTCACCATCCCCTACGTCCTCAAGTACTACATCGACTGCATCGTCCAGCCGGGCTACGTCTTCCGCTACGACGAGATGGGTCGACCGGTGCCTCTGGTGCACGGCAAGAAGATGCTCTGTGTGACCTCACGCGGTGGGGACTACTCACCGGGTTCGCCGTTCCACGCCTATGACTTCCAGGAGCCCTACCTCCGGGCGATCTTCGGGTTCATCGGCATCACCGACGTCGACTTCGTCAACGCCCAGCCCATGGACATCACCCCCGACCTGCGGGAGATAGCGACTGTCAAGGCCTCCCAGCAGGCCGCCGCCCTCGCGGCGGATCCGGGCTGGGGCGACCTCACCGCCGATCGTCTGGGGCGCGTGCCCGAAAACGCCTGACCGAGAACTGCAGGACCACAGACGAAGGCCCCCCGACCACAAGGGTCAGGGGGCCTTCGTTTGAGATCAGATGTCTCGAAGGTGGTGAAGGGTCAGATGCCCTTGACCTTCTCAGCCTGCGGGCCCTTGGGGCCCTGCGTGACGTCGAACTCGACCTTCTGGCCTTCCTGGAGCTCGCGGTAGCCGCCGCTCTCGATGGCCGAGTAGTGAACGAAGACGTCAGCGCCGCCGCCGTCCTGCTCGATGAAGCCGAAGCCCTTTTCGCTGTTGAACCACTTCACGGTGCCGGTTGCCACTTGGTGTTGCCTTTTCTGTAGTGCGAGTACTCCCGTGTGGAGCACTCATGCTGCCGATGCTCACACCCGTAGGACCCACGCGAACCTTCGCGTAACTACTCGGTCGTGTCGGCCACGCGGACGTGGACTGGAAAGGCAACAGTGATGACGGTAGCAGTCTTCGTGCCCCGTGGCCTATTGAGCGTGCGGATGCCTGACACGACTTCTCACCGGCCGGACGAGGACCGCCGGCCGGTGACGGTCAGTAGCCTGCGGCATACATGGCTCTTGACTTATATAAGTTTGGACGCAACTATTGGCGCATGCACGCGCTCGACGTCCTCGGAGACCCGGTCCGCCGGCGCATCCTCGAGCTCCTCGTCGCTGGCGAGGCCAGCGCCGGCACCGTCGGAGCCACGATCGGCGATGAGTTCGGCATCAGTCAGCCGGCAGTGTCGCAACATCTGAAAGTGTTGCGGGACAACGGTTTTGCGACAGTTCGACCCGAAGGAACAAAGCGCCTGTATGCCGTTGACTCACGTGGGCCGAGCGAGGCTCGTGAGTGGTTGTCGGCCTTCGAGCGCTTCTGGCTCCCCAGGCTGGCGGCCCTCGACACCGAGCTCGCCCGGGGACGACGCCAGCGCCGTCTCACCAACACGACCCCCAAGAACACGAAGAAGGAGACCTGACCATGGTCGATGTCCTGTCCCAGCTCGGAGCCGTCACCCGCGAGCTCCGGATCAATGACGTGGATGGCGAGAGGTTCCATGTCCAGTCCTTGGAGCAGTTCTACTTCTCCACGATCGACGACGTGTGGGACGCGGTGACGAGTCCGGAGCGGATCCAGCGCTGGTTCCTGCCCGTCTCCGGTGACTTCCGTGTGGGTGGGCGCTACCAGTTCGAGGGTCAGGCCGGAGGCGAGGTGCTCGAGTGCGCGCCACCGGTCGGTGCCCAGGCCGAAGCGGCCAAGGTCTTCGTGACGTGGGAGTTCGGTGGGGGAGTCACCTGGCTGGCGGTTCGCCTCACGGCCGAGGGTGACGGCACCAGGCTCCGGCTCGAGCACGTGGCCAAGGCGTCGGAGGTGCCGGCCGAGATGTGGGAGGCGTTCGGGCCGGGAGCGACGGGCGTCGGCTGGGACGGCGGACTGCTCGGGCTCTCGCTCCACCTCGGTGCCGTCGAGGGTTCACTCGCGCCGAGCGAGGCGGAGGCCTGGGCCGCGACCGACGAGGGTCGACAGTTCTATCGCGGTGCCGCTGACGCGTGGGGTGCGGCGCACGAGGCGTCCGGCGCGGACGCGGCCGTGGCAGCGAAGGCAGCCGACGCGACCTACGGGTTCTACACCGGCACCTGACTCCCACCTGAACCCGACTTCGTGCCCCGCACGGACACGAAACGGAGGCCTGCGGCCGACGACGTGTCCGTGCGGGGCACGAAGTCGGCGTCGTGAGTGACCAGATCTGGGCAACCCGCGGCTGGTCGGCGTCGGCGGGGCGGGTCACACTGACTGACGTGACTCGCAGCGCTGTCCTCACCGAGCTCGTCGACCTGCCCGGCGGGCCGCTGCGCATGGGCTCGGACGAGCACTATCTCGAGGAGGCCCCGGCGCGTGACATGGTCGTGGCGCCGTTCGCGATGGAGCGGCATCCGGTCACCAACGCGCAGTTCGCGGCGTTCGTGGCCGACACCGGCTACGTCACCGTCGCCGAGCAGGCGCTGGACCCGGAGGCCTATCCCGGAGCCGACCCCTCCCTGCTCGTCCCCGGTGGTCTCGTCTTCACCCCCACGCCCGGACCCGTCCCGCTCGACCGTTGGGACCAGTGGTGGCGGTGGGTGCCGGGTGCGTCGTGGCGTCACCCGCGCGGGCCGGGCAGTGACGTGTCCGATGACGACGACCACCCTGTCGTGATGGTTGCCTACGACGACACGTTGGCGTATGCCGCGTGGGCCGGTCGGCGTCTGCCGACCGAGCCCGAGTTCGAGTTCGCCGCAGGGGCGTTCGCGTCGACGGAGTTCGCGTGGGGTGACGAGCTGTCACCTGGCGGTGAGCTCATGGCGAACACGTGGCAGGGGCAGTTCCCCTGGCGCAACACCGGGGCCAACGGCTGGGTCGGCACCTCTCCGGTCGGGAGCTTCCCGGCCAACCAGTGGGGACTCGTCGACCTCATCGGCAACGTGTGGGAGTGGACGAGCACCTACTACGTCACGAACGCCGAGGATCGCGTCCGGGCCGAGGAGATCGACGAGACCTCGTGCTGTGCGCCCCGGATCCGCGACCTGTCGGTCGCCCCCGGCGAGCTGCATCCGCGACGGGTGCTCAAGGGTGGTTCACACCTGTGCGCCCCGGAGTACTGCCGCCGCTACCGACCTGCCGCACGCTCCGGGCAGTCAGTGGACTCGGCGACGAGTCACGTGGGGTTCCGGTTGGTGGCGGCGGCGAGCAGCTGAGTCTCGGCGGCCACGAGGTAGTCGTCGAGCTCGGCGAGGGCGGCCTCGGTGTCGCCGGCCTCGATGAGGTCGAGCAGGCGGACGTTGCGCGCCAGGAAGGGCTCGTGCAGCGCCTTCCGGTCGGGCAGGCGAAGGAAGGCGAGGCGCAGCTCGGCGAGCAGCCCCTCGAACATCGAGGACAGGTGGACGCTGTCGCTCGCGCCGACGAGGAGTCGGTGGAAGTCGATGTCAGCGGTGCCGACACCTTCCCAGTCGCCGGCGTCGGCGGCGGCGGTGCCTCGGGTGACGACGTCGCGCAGGGCGCTCACCTGATCGGGTCCGGTGATGCCCCGGACACCGATCGGCTCGACGAGTCGTCGCGTCCGATACATCTCGCGTATGCCGTCCGGTCCGACCGTGCGCACGAACACCCCTCTGTGGAGGGCGTGTTCGACGAGCCGCTCGTGAGCCAGGAGCCGGAACGCCTCACGCACCGTGTTGCGTGAGACCTCGAGGGCGGCGGCGAGGTGTTCCTCGCGCAGCTGGGCCCCGGGGAGGATTCGGCCCTCGGAGATCTGCCCGCGCAGCACCCCCGCGACGGCCTCGGCCGTGCTGGCGCGCCGGGGGAGCGAGGGCAGGGCCGCGAGGTCCGCATCGGTGCGGTGGGCGCGGTCTGGGGCGGGCGGCATACGCAGAGCATAGGCACCCCTCGCAAAGTTCGTCCCCCAAACCTCTTGTTGAATTGCTCAACAATCCGCTACGTTCGACGGAACCCGCCGACACCGCTGTCGGTCCTCGGACGTCAGGAGCACCCCGTGAGCAACACGCTCGAGAGCTTTGGTTCACCGCCGGCCCCCAAGGTGTCGTCGGTCCGCCGCGTCATCGCGGCCAGCCTCGTCGGCACGTCACTGGAGTGGTACGACTTCTTCATCTACGGCACCGCCGCGGCGCTCGTGTTCAACAAGCTCTTCTTCCCCGACTTCGACCCGCTCGTCGGAACGCTCCTCGCGTTCGCAACGTTTGCGGTCGGCTTCATCTCCCGCCCCCTCGGCGGCATCATCTTCGGCCACTACGGCGACAAGCTCGGCCGCAAGAACGTCCTCGTCGTCACCCTCCTGCTCATGGGCCTGGCGACGTTCGCGATCGGCCTCCTCCCGACCTACGGCACCATCGGCGCCTGGGCACCGGCGCTCCTCGTCATCCTGCGCTTCCTGCAGGGCCTCGGCCTCGGCGGCGAGTGGGGCGGTGCCGTCCTCATGACCCTCGAGAGCGGCGACCCGAAGCGACGCGGGCTCAACGCCAGCTGGCCCCAGGTCGGTGTCCCCGTCGGGCTGCTCCTCGCCAACGGCATCCTCTCCCTCATGGGTGGCGCGACCTCGGAGTCGGCCTTCCTCTCGTGGGGTTGGCGGATCCCGTTCCTGCTCAGCGGTCTGCTCGTCATCGTCGGCCTCGTCATCCGGCTGACCATCGCGGAGAGCCCTCTCTTTGCCGAGACCGAGAAGGCGGGCGACAAGACGAAGATGCCCATCGTCGAGGTCTTCCGGCGCTACCCCAAGCAGGTCGCGCTCGCCATCGGCGCCCGCGTCGGGGTGGATGTCGCCTTCTACACGTTCGTCCTCTTCATCACGACCTACGTCACGACCTACCTCGACCTGCCCAAGAGCTATGCCCTCAACGCTGTGCTCATCGCGGCCGCGTGCCAGGTCGTCTTCATCCCCCTCTTCGGTCACCTGTCCGACGTCCACGGACGTCGACCGGTCTACCTCTTCGGCGCGATCGCCGCGGCCGTGTGGGTGTTCGTCTTCTTCAAGCTCCTCGACACCGGCAACCTGGCGCTCATCATCCTGGCTGCGGTCGTCGCGCTGTTCTTCCACGCCGCGATGTACGGACCCCAGGCCGCGTTCATCAGCGAGATGTTCCCGACGCGGGTGCGCTACACCGGGGCGTCGATGGGCTACCAGCTCGCCGGCATCGTCGGCGGCGCGCTGGCCCCGATCATCTCGACCTGGCTGCTCGACACCTACGACAGCTCGCTGGCCGTGTGCGCCTACGTCGTCGGGATGCTCGCCATCACCGTCATCTGCGTCCTCCTCGCGCCGGAGACCTCGAAGGCCGACCTCAACGACGACCCGGCAGAGCTGGCCGAGCCGACCCCGCCAGACGTGCCGACGGGCAAGGGGCGGCACGCTGCGAGGCACGCATGAGTGCAGTCGTCGACCTCAACAGCGACCTCGGCGAGGGCTTCGGACGGTGGACCCTCGGTGACGACGAGGCCATGCTCGGGCTCGTCACCAGCGCCAACGTCGCGTGCGGCTTCCACGCCGGTGACCCGAGCATCCTGCGCAGGGTCTGCGCGCAGGCGGCCGAGCGAGGCGTGGCCATCGGCGCCCAGGTCGGCTACCGCGACCTCGCCGGGTTCGGGCGACGGCACATCGACGTCGACCCGGCCGAGCTCGTCAACGAGGTCATCTATCAGCTCGGTGCCCTCGACGGCATCGCGCGCGTCGAGGGCAGTCGGGTCACCTACGTCAAACCGCACGGCGCGCTCTACAACGACGCGGCGAGCAACCCGGTGACGGCTGCTGCCGTGGCGGAGGCCATCGCTCTGTATGACGGCTCGCTCCCACTCGTGGGGCTGGCCGGCTCCGAGCTGCTCGTCGCCGCCGAGAACGCCGCGCTCGTCGGGGTGGCCGAGGCGTTCGCGGACCGGGCCTACACGGCGAAAGGGTTGCTCGTGTCGCGTCGCGAGGAAGGCGCGGTCCTGCACGATCCCGCCACCATCGCCGCGCGGTGCGTGCGCCTCGCGACCGAGGGCACCATCGAAGCCATTGACGGCTCGACCGTTTCGGTTGCGGCACAGTCGATCTGCGTTCACGGAGACACCGAGGGTGCCGTCGCGATCGCCATCGCGGTCCGGGAGGCGCTCGAGGGCTCCGGTGTCGCGATCCAACCCTTCACGTCACCCCTGTCATGAGGCGGATGCTGCCCGCGGGCCACAACGGCCTCCTCGTCGAGTGCGATGACCTCGCCGACGTCATGTCCCTGCACCGAGCCGTCGAGGCATCGCGCCCCACCGGCGTCATCGACCTCGTGCCGGCAGCACGCACCCTGCTGCTCACCTTCGACGACACCACCACTCGCAGCGACCTCACCGCAGCCGTCGCGAACGTCGGGACGGCCGAGGCGATCGCGCCCCTGGACCGGCCAGAGGTGGTCATTCCGGTGACCTACGACGGAGGTGACCTCGCAGAGGTCGCCGAGCTGACCGGCATACCCGTCGACGAAGTCGTTCGACGTCACCAGGCCGCGGACCACATCGTCGCCTTCACGGGCTTTGCCCCCGGGTTCGCCTACATCGCCGGCGGCGACTCGGCCCTGAACGTCCCTCGCCGGCCGACCCCTCGCACCCGGGTCCCCGCCGGATCGGTCTCTCTCGCAGGCGAATTCACCGGAATCTATCCTCGTGAGGGTCCTGGCGGATGGCAGCTCATCGGCCGCACGGATGCGGTCCTGTGGGACCTGCGACGCGAGACGCCGGCCCTGCTCACACCGGGCACCCGGGTGCGGTTCAGCGAGGTCGGCTCATGATCGAGGTGCTGCGCTCCGGACCCCTCACGACGATCCAGGACCTCGGGCGACCGGGCTACGCGCACCTGGGCGTGGGGCGCTCGGGCGCGGTTGACCGGCCCAGCCTGAGGCTCGCCAACCGCCTCGTCGGCAACCTCGAGGATGCCGCAGGTCTGGAGCTCACGTTTGGTGGACTCGCCCTGCGCGCAACGGAATCCATCACCGTCGCCCTCACGGGCGCGCCCTGCGAGGCGATGGCAGGCGGTCGCGGTCGGGACCTGTTCGCGCCGCTCGCCCTGGCCGCTGGGGACATCCTGGAGATCGGTATGCCGTCTCGCGGGGTCCGCACCTATCTCGCCGTCCGCGGCGGCATCGACTGCGAGCCAGTGCTCGGTTCACGATCCACGGACCTGCTCTCGCACCTCGGCCCCGACCGACTGCGTGACGGTGATGAGCTGTCCATCGGGCGCCCCAACGGCGACGCACCGGGCGTCGACGTGGCTCCTGTGCGCCGGCTGCCCGACGAGCCGGTGCTGCGGGTGGTGCCGGGCCCACGTGCCGACTGGTTCGCGCCCGACGCGTTGACCGTGCTCGGTCACACGCGCTACGAGGTGACGTCGTCGTCGGACCGCGTCGGGGTGCGGCTCGATGGTCCGCCCCTGGAGCGAGCCCGCACCGACGAGCTCCCCTCCGAGGGCATGGTCGAGGGCGCGGTGCAGGTGCCTCCCGACGGTCATCCGGTGATCTTCCTCGCCGACCACCCCGTGACGGGTGGCTATCCGGTCATCGCCGTCGTCCACCCGGAGGACGTCGCCGCGGCGGCCCAGCTGCGACCCGGTCAGCCGGTTCGCTTCGAGTGCGTTCGCCTGGGGTGAGGCGAAGGTCTGTCGCTGCGCCTATGTTGAGGCCATGACCTGCAACTTCGCCCCGCCCCAGGCTTCGGCGTGATGGGGCGACCTGGCGACGCGCAGACATCGACCACGTCCCGGCTCACGGGGCTGGCGCGGTCCTGTCACCCCGGTCCGTCCGCGGCGGTCACGGCGTTGTCGGTCGCGTTCGCGATCTCCGCGGGACTCACGACCGCCCGCATCGTTCTGGTGGCTCTGGCCGTGCTGGCCGGGCAGCTGTCGATCGGCTGGGCCAACGACCTCATCGACGTCGACCGGGACCGTGTCGTCGGACGGTTCGACAAGCCGCTGGCGCGCGGCGACGTGTCCCTCGAGACGGCCCGGGTGGCATGCGGTCTCGCGTTGCTGGCCACCGTCGCGCTCTCCCTCGCCTGCGGCCTCGTCGCGGGCCTGATCCACCTGGGTTGCGTGGCCGCTGGCTGGTCCTACAACCTCGGGGTCAAGGCGACCGTCCTCTCGTGGGCTCCGTATGCCGTGGCGTTCGCCGGGCTGCCGGTCTTCATCGCGCTCGCCGCTCCGGGCGCCGACGCACCAGCGTGGTGGGTGCCCACGGCGGGTGCCCTGCTCGGCGTGGGTGCCCACCTGCTCAACGTCCTGCCCGACCTGGCCGACGACGAGGCCACCGATGTCCGTGGCCTGGCCCACCGACTGGGTCACCGCTTCGCGTCGGTGCTCGCGGTGGTCTGCCTCGTGGCCGCGAGCGTGCTGCTCGCTGTCGGTGCGCGCGACGAGTCCCTGATGACGTCGGCCGTGGTGCTCGTCGTGGTCGCACTCCTCGCGGTCCTCGCCCTCCGCGGGCGCGGCAAGGTCCCCTTCCGTGCCGCCATCGGGATCGCCCTGGCCGACGTCATCCTCCTGGTGGTCTCCGGATGAGCGACTCGACGGCCGGGGTCTGGGATGTCGCGATCGTCGGTGCGGGTCCGGCCGGCGCCGCCGCGGCACTCGCCGCACTCTCTGAGCGGCCGACAGCGAGGGTGCTGCTCCTCGACCGCGACGACTTCCCCCGGGACAAGAGCTGCGGGGACGGCATCGCACCGCACGTCCTGGACGTGCTCGAGCCGTTGGGCGCCGCCGACGTCGTCGACGGGTGGGAGCCACTCCAGGAGCTGGAGCTCTCCCGCGGGGTCAACGTGGTCCGGGGGCGGATGGCCCGGCCCGTCCACGTCATTCCGCGTGAGGTCTTCGATGCCCGGCTCGTCGAGCGGGCTGTCGCCGCGGGCGCCTGCCTGGTGAGACATCGAGTTCGCAAGGTCCAGGTCGAGGGGGCGGTCGTCGTCCTCGATGGTGAGGTCAGGGCGCGCACGGTCATCGGCGCCGACGGAGCCCAGTCCGCGGTGCGTGCTGCGCTCTCCGCGCCGACCCGGGGTCGGGTGGCCCTGGCCATCCGCGGCTACGCCCCCACCCCGCCCGAACGCGCGGGCAGCCAGGTCATCCGCTATGGCCTGGGTCCTTCCCAGCCGTCCTACGCCTGGGCCTTCGACCGGGGCGACGGCCTGTCCAACGTCGGCTATGGCGAACTGGTCGGCGACGACCGGGCACTCACCCGGCAGCTGCTGCTGGACCGTCTCGAGGAGCTGCTGCCCGGCACCGTCGAGCACGGCACCCGTTGGCGCGCCCACCACCTGCCCCTGTCCGGTCGCGGGTGGAGGCGAGAGCAGCCCGACGGGCCCGTCCTCTTCGCGGGTGATGCCGCAGGCCTGATCAACCCCATGACGGGCGAGGGCATCTACTACGCGGTCGCCACCGGCGCGCTGGCCGGTGCCACTGCCGTGACCGCGACGTTCGGCAGTGGACGGGACAGCGCGGGCGCGCAGTACCGAGCCACGGTGCGCGCGCTCCTCAACCGTCACCTCCAGCACACCTGGGTCGCTGCCGGCCTGACCACGCGACCAGCCGTCGTCGACGCCGGCATCACGGGAGCCCGGCGGAACCATCGCACCTTCGACGACCTCGTCGAGCTCGGGCTGGGTGACGGCCGGCTCACCCCGCGCCTGGTCGCATCGCTCGCCACGTCCCTGGCACGCAACCAACTCATCCGAACCGGAGGTCGATGACGTGGAGATCCTCGCGGTCAGGGGCGCACTGGCGCCACACCGCTACACCCAGGCCGAGATCACGGACACTTTCGCCGGCGTCATCGCCCGCGGCGGCGTCGACGAGAAGGTGCTGCGTCGGCTCCACGGCAATGCCGGGGTGGAGCACCGCAACCTCGTGATCCCCATCGAGGACTACGCCGGGCTGGAGGACTTCGGTCAGGCCAACGACCTCTTCATCGAGCACGCCACTGCCCTCGGCGCCCAGGCCCTCGAGGACACGCTCAAGGCCGCCAACCTGACCCCCAGTGACGTCGACGAGCTGATCTGCGCCACGGTCACCGGCCTGGCGATCCCCTCGCTCGACGCCCGCATCGTCTCCGCGCTGGGTCTGCGCCCGGACGTGCGACGGGTGCCTCTGGTCGGGCTCGGCTGCGTCGCCGGCGCCGCCGGGGTGGCCCGCCTGCACGACTACCTCGGCGACCGGCCAGACCGGGTCGCGGCCCTCGTCACCGTCGAGCTCTGCTCCCTGACCGTGCAGCGCGACGACACCTCCGTGCCCAACCTCGTCGCGAGCGGGCTGTTCGGCGACGGGGCTGCCGCGGTGGTCGCCCGCGGCGGCACCGGACACGGTGGTCCCGTCGAGGTGCTCGACAGCCGCAGCCGGCTCTACCCCGACTCCGAACGGACCATGGGCTTCGACGTCAGCCACCGAGGACTGCGCATCGTGCTCGACGCCCAGGTGCCGACGATCGTCCGGCGATACATCCGTGACGACGTCGACGCGTTCCTGGCCGACCACGGTCTCAGTCGTGCCGACATCGGCTGGTGGGTCTGCCACCCGGGTGGCCCCAAGGTCATCGACGCCGTCATCGACGCGCTGGAGCTCACCGAACACGACCTCGCGCTGACCCGCGCATCCCTGGCGCGCATCGGGAACCTCTCGTCGGCGTCGGTCCTGCACGTCCTCGAGGACACGCTGCGCGAGCGGCCCCCAGAACCCGGCACCCACGGTGTGATGCTGGCGATGGGTCCGGGCTTCTGCTCCGAGATCGTCCTGCTGCGGGCCACCGACCCGGACCCGCAACCGTGATGGACGGCGCCGCGCTCACCGGTCTCACCGGCTTCGTCATCGTGGTCGCGCTGGTCGCCGTCGAGCGGCTGGCCGAGCTCGTGGTGTCCCAGCGCAACGCGTCCTGGAGCTTCGCCCGCGGCGGCATCGAGACCGGCCGGGAGCACTACCCGTTCATGGTCGTCCTCCACACCGGCTTCCTCGCCGCGATGCTGGTCGAGGCCTTCGTGCGCCGGCCCGAGGTCCCCGCTGCCCTGGCCTGGTCGATGCTCGCGCTCGTCGTCGCTTCCCAGGTGCTGCGCTGGTGGTGCATCACCGTCCTGGGGCAGCGGTGGAACACCCGGGTCATCGTCGTGCCGGGGCTCGCCCCTGTGCGTTCTGGCCCCTACCGCTTCCTCTCCCATCCCAACTACGTCGCCGTCGTGGTCGAGGGCGCCGCCCTGCCGCTCGTGCACGCGTCGTGGATCACGGCCGTCACGTTCACCGTCCTCAATGCCGCCCTGCTGAGGGAGCGGTTGCGCGTGGAGAACGCCGCACTGGCGGCGCTGCCGACGGCGAAGGTGCCGGACGATGCGTGATCTCATCGTGGCCGGTGGCGGACCGGTCGGGCTGTCCACTGCCCTGTATGCCGTCCGTGCCGGTCTCGATGTCGGCGTGCGTGAGCCTCGGGTCGGTGTCGTCGACAAGGCCTGCGGAGAAGGACTCATGCCGGGTGCCGTCGCGGCCCTGCGCGACCTCGACGTGGACCTCGACGGACACCCGATCACCGGCATCCGCTACGTCGACGGGACCCGGAGTGCCCAGGCACGGTTCCGGTACGGGCAGGGCCTCGGGGTCCGACGCACGGTCCTGCACGATGCCCTCACGCGCCGGGCCGAGGCCGTCGGCATCGTTCCCGAACAGCGCCCGGTGCGTGAGGTCCTCGAACGCGGCGACCACCTGCTCGTCGACGGCGAGCCGACCCGCTACCTCATCGCGGCTGACGGGCTGCACTCTCCGGTGCGGCGGCTGCTCGACCTCTCCGGCACGCCTTCGCGCCGCCGCCGCTACGGCCAGCGGGCCCACGTCGAGATGGAGCCGTGGACGTCCTGCGTCGAGGTGCACTGGTCCTCCATCGGCGAGGCCTACGTCACCCCGGTCGCCGCTCGCGAGGTGGGCATCGCCGTCCTCACCACCGAACGGCGGTCCTGGGACGACCTGCTCACGCACTTCCCGCTGCTCGTGGGTCGGCTCGAGGGCAGGCCGCACTCGCGCCCGCTCGGCGCCGGTCCGCTCCGCCAGCGCAGCCGCCAGCGCGTGCGGGGACGCGTGCTCCTGGTCGGCGACGCGTCGGGCTATGTCGACGCGCTCACCGGCGAGGGCATCGCCCTCGGGTTGGCGCAGGCAAAGGCCGCCGTCGAGGCCGTGGCCGGCAACCGACCCGCGGACTACGCCCGGGACTGGCGACGTCTCGGCTGGCGCCACGACCTGCTCACGCACGGCCTCGTCTCCGCAACCAGCCTCTCGCCGGTCCGTCACCGCATCGTCCACGCCGCTGCGGTCCTGCCCGGTGTCTTCGATGCCGCGGTCAACCAGCTCGCGAGGCCGGCGTGACCGCCGGGCGCGATGAGCTCGTGGTCCTGCTCGGCGACGACGGACGGCCGATCGGGACCGCCCCCAAGGCGACGGTGCACCACAGCGAGACGCCGCTGCACCTGGCCTTCTCGTGCTACGTGTTCGACCCCGCCGGTCGCTTCCTCCTCACCCGCCGGGCCCTGACCAAGAAGACGTGGCCGGGGGTGTGGACCAACAGCTGTTGTGGACATCCCGGCCCGGGCGAGCCGGTCGAGGAGGCCGTGCAGCGGCGGGTGAGGCAAGAACTCGGAACCGAGCTGACCGGCATACGCCTGGTTCTTCCCGACTTCCGCTACCGCGCCATCATGGACGACGGCACGGTCGAGAACGAACTCTGTCCGGTGTATGCCGCGACCTGTCCTGATCCCCGCGCGCTCGTCCTCGACCCGGCCGAGGTGGCCGAGGTGGAGTGGGTGGACTGGGCTGCCTTCCGCCGCGACGTCCTGGTCTCCGGCCGCGACGTGAGCCCGTGGTGCGGTCTGCAGGTGGCCGCCCTGGACGAGGATCCGCGCTCCACCGAGGACGGCGTGGCGTGAGCGCCGGTCAGCCCTTGCGCACCACGGAGTAGTCGATCGGCTTGCAGGTCCCACCGTTCGACTTCTCCGCCGAGCAGGCCGTGATGGCAACGTGCAGGTCCATCTCGGCCCGGACCGAGAACCGGTCACCCGCGACACTCTGCGGTGCGTCGATGTGGAGCTCGCCCGACTCGTCGGCCCAGACGTTCATGAAGGTGTTGAAGGTCGTGCCGATGCGGTCCGGGTCGACGCCGTGGGGAGCGAGCGCCTCGACGAGGTTCGCGAAGCAGCTCGGGTGCGGTGCCCCGCCGAAGTCGGGATAGAGGATGTCGAACGTCTGCTGGCTGCACGGCGTCAGCAGGAAGTCGTGGCTGCGGCAGGTGTCCTCGACGATCGTCAGCATCGGCCGGCTGCGGTTGCTCCACAAGCGTCGTCCCGTCGTGAACCTCACCGTGTTCTCGAAGTCGATCGAGCGCCCCGACGACAACACCTCGGCGACGTCGTCGGTGCTGACACAGAAGAGATCGCTCACCTGCACGCCCGTCGGGTCCACGACCGTGAGGACGTCGCCGGGGGCGAGGTGCACGTAGGCACCGGTCTGTGGGGCGATCCGGGTCGTGTCCACGGTGGGTGCTGAGCTCATGAGTTCTCCTGTCGGTGGCGAGCCAGCGGCGTCGCCGAGGCCTGCTCCAGAGGAGCCTGCCACTCCGCAGACACGGCCCGACCGGAGTACTGCCGTGCCTCCGAGATCACACCGTGGTCGGCAACCATGGGATTGACCGAACCCTGGAGGTGGAGGTCTCGTCCGCGGATGAGGTCACGCATCCGGTCGTAGCGTCCCGAGGCCTTCAGCTCCTCGAACTGCGAGTGGAGGTTGAAGACGAGCACGGGCCAGGGCGTCCGTCGGGCGTCGCGGGAGGCGTGCGGGTGCAGCCCGATGACGAAATAGGCGACGCCGCCGACGCTGAAGGAGAAGTCGACGTCCGCGGGATCGTCGGACACCTCCGAGTTCCACGGGGTGTCGTCGAAGTCGTGCAGGTGCTGCAGGGTGGTCCAGAGCCGGTCCTCGAAGGTGAACTCCGTGAGGGGCGGCTCACCCCCGAAGGCGGCGATGAGGGAGGTGAAGCCCTGGCTCGGATCCGCTTCCTCACCGAAGTCGCGCAAGGCCCGGTAGACGTCGAAACTGCTGCTCGCGCTGCCGAGACGCCCGGTCGTCACGACGTGCGCCCGTTCCCGGCTGAAGACGGCGCGGGCTCCGAGGCAGGGGTACTCGGGGTCGAGCACCCACGGCGCGAGCTGGGCCAGGACGTCGTCCTCGGTCGGGACGGTTGACGGGTTCTTCGTCTGCTTCATCACAGGGGCCTCCTAGGCTGATTGGCCTTCAGCCTCTCCGGATCCCCTGGGTCCCCGGTACCCCCTTTGGGGTGAGCCGGTGGGGTGGCCCCCGAACCTACGGTCAAGTCATGACCGCATACAGCACTGCCGTTCGAGCCCTCCACCTCGTGACCAACTCAGCCTGGTTCGGTGGCTCACTCATGGGGGCCGTGGGACTCAACCCCGCCTCCCACGAGGGCGACACCGCCAAGGAGCGCTCAGAAATCGCGGATGCAGGCTGGACGAAATGGGGTCCGGTCCAGGGAGCCGCCATCGGCGGGCACCTCCTCAGCGGCCTGGCGATCGTGGCTGACAACCGTCGACGAACTCTCACCCACCCGCCGACCACTGCCGCTGTGGTGCTCAAGACCACCCTGACGGGAGCCGCGCTCGCAGCCAGTGGAGCGGCATACCTGTATGGCGCGAAGCTCGGCGACGCGGCTGAGCAGGCCCAGCACGATGTCGGCGCACGACGCCGGGCGCAGGAGCTGTCGCAGCGCATGAGGTGGTTGCAGTGGGCCACCCCCATGACCACCGGAGCCCTGCTGGTGCTCGACGCCTACCTCGGAGAACAGCAGCGCGGTGTCGCCGGGCTGCTCGACCGCCCGACGTCCCTGCTGCACCGCACGTGAACCGCCGATTCGAGTTCGCCTTCGCGCCGGCCTACCGGCTCCCGGCCCTCATCCTCGGCATCCGCCCGCGCACGGCCCACGTGACCGTCACCGCTGACGAGTTGCGGGTGCGCTTCGGGCCGTGGCGTCTCGTCACTCCTCTCACCAACATCGCCACCACCGAGATCACCGGCAACTTCGGTTGGCTCAAGACGGCCGGGCCACCGCACCTGTCCTTCGCCGACCGAGGTGTCACGTTCGCGACAAATGGGGAGCGGGCGCTCTGCGTGCGGTTCCTCGAGCCGGTCGCCGGTATCGATCCCACCCGCACCATCAAGCACCCGGGAGCAACCCTCACTGTCGCGGACCCGGAATCGCTCCAGCGCGCACTGGCCTGAGCGCAGACCACTGCCAATGAAGGAACCCACATGAGCGACACCCACGTCGGCACGCATTCGGCCGAGCCCCAGACAGGTCGCTCCTCCGGACCCAGCTTCCTGCGATGGGCCGACCACGACCTCGTGGACGTGGCCCGCTCTGCCGGCCCGGACATCGACGCGGCCGTCACCCTTGCCCGCACCCTCGGCCCCACGAGCGAGACCCTCGGACGGTCCACGTGGACCTACCTGCAGACCTTGGGTTCCCTCGGAGCCGGAGATCTCACGGTTGCGCGGGTCCTGGAACCGCACCTGGACGCGCTCGCGATCCTCGACCAGGCAGCCCACCGAGATCGTGGAGTCGATGGCAGCTGGCCCAGCGCCACTGCGCCACGAGGGAGCACGTGGGGCGTGTATGCCGCCCACGCTCCCGGAGCGCATCTCGACGCCCATGCCGTCGGTGGCGAGTGGATGCTGTCCGGGGTCAAACCATGGTGTTCCCTCGCCGGCCGACTCACACACGCCCTCATCACCGCGCACATCGACCGGTCGCGCCGGCAGCTCTTCGCCGTGGACCTGGCGCACCCGGGAGTGCGAGTCAGCGACGACCCCTGGGTGTCGCGTGGCCTGGCCGCCGTGCGCAGCACAGCCCTCGAGCTCGACGCCGTCCCTGCCACACCCGTGGGTCCGCCCGGGTGGTACCTCGAGCGCCCCGGCTTCTCCTGGGGCGGCGTGGGAGTGGCCGCCGTCTGGTTCGGCGGCGCCTGTGCGCTGGCTCAGAGCGTCCTCGAGGCCGCGCGTCGTCGCGATCCGGACCAGCTCGCCCTGCTCCACGTCGGTCGCCTCGATCTGGCCCTGCAGGGCGCGGAGCTCGCCCTGCGTGCGGCCGCGGACCTCATCGACTCGGGTGAGGCGACCGGTGCCGTCGGTGAGCTGGTGGCTGCTCGCACCCGAGCCACCGTTGCCGGGGCGACCGAACTCGCCCTCGCGCAGACGGCGCGCGCCCTGGGACCGGGGCCGCTGACCAGCGACGAGGAGCACGCGCGACGTGTCGCCGACCTGACCGTCTACGTCCGGCAGCATCACGGCGAACGTGACGTGGCCCGGCTCGGATCCCTGCTGGTGGGGCGAACGCCATGAGTCCCAGAGCTGGCACCATCCATCACCCCGAGGGCGAGCCGCGGTGGGTGCGCGACGAGCGCTGGTCCGCCCTCGCGCGCCCGACCACGGCAGCCCTGCTCGCGGACTACGACCACTTGCTCGTCGTGGCGGCTCACCCGGACGACGAGTGCCTGGGCGCAGGAGCCTTCATCGCTGATGCTGCCTCCCTCGGCGTCGACGTCACCGTCCTGCTCCTCACCGACGGGGAGGGCTCGCACCCGCGGTCGCCCACGGTTCGGCCCGCACAGATGGCAGAGCTGCGCCGCGTCGAGGCAGACCGTGCGGCGGCAGTCCTCGCGCCGGTCGCGCGCATCGTGCATGCCGGCCTCGCCGACGGCGGGTTGTCGACCTCCCACAGCGACGTGGTCGTCGCGATCCAGGACCTCACCCGTCCGGGGACCCTCGTCATCGCGCCATGGACCGCTGACGGTCACCCCGACCATGAGGTTGCTGGTCGGGCCGCGGCGGAGGCGGTCGCCTCGACACCGCACGGTCACGACGGCCCGGTCGGCCTGGCCCACTACTTCGTCTGGCTCTGGCACTGGGGTGACCCGGATGACCTTCCGTGGGCGACCTCTGTCGTGGTGGATGCCACTCTCGAGGGCCTGTCCAGGAGCGAGCAGGCGCTGGGTGAGCACCGCAGCCAACGACTGCCTCTCTCCTCCGCCCCGGGGGACGAGCAGCTGCTCACCGCACCGGTGCTCGCGCCGTTCCGCCGGGGGTTCACGACTCTGACGCTCGCTGGCGCGGGCGGACGCGTCGACCCAGCGGCGGCCCGCGAGGCCGAGACGGATTCTCCGGTCGCCGACCAGGGCGGGACCGTGGGGGAGACCTTCGACGCGATGTTCGCCGACGGGGATGACCCATGGTCCAGCGAGAGCTGGTACGAACGGCGCAAGCGCGACGTCACCCTGGCCGCGCTGGGCCGCGAGCGCTACGACCGAGTGCTCGACATCGGCTGCTCGACGGGTGCGCTCACCACCGCACTCGCCGGCCGTTCCGGCGCGGTTGTGGCGGTGGACGCGAGCGCTCGCGCGCTGGACATCGCCCGATGTGGTCGGACCCACGGCATCTCCTGGGTCCAGGGTGTGGCACCCCACGTGCTCCGGGACATCGAGGGCACGTTCGACCTCGTCGTGCTCTCGGAGATCGCCTACTTCCTCACGCCGTTCGACCTGTGGCTGACCCTTGGGGCGGTCCTGGCCCGACTCTCGCCGGGTGGCGAGCTTCTGTTGGTGCACTGGCGCCACCCGACGAAGCACATCCCCTCCGACGGACCGACGGCTCACGCGCAGGTCCGGGCGGTCTGCGAGCGATGGGCGGCCGCGGCCCTTGTCGAGCCCGACCTTCTGCTCGACGTCTACGTGGTCGACTCCAACACGGTGACGACGTGATGGGCGCCGTGCACGTCGTCATCCCCGCTCGCGACGAGGAGCTGCTCCTCCCGCGCTGCCTCGAGAGTGTCGAACAGGCCCGTCGCGCGTTGCGAGCGGCCCGACCTGATCTGCTCGTCGACGTCACGGTCGTTCTCGACAGGTGTCGTGATCGCACGGCCCTGGTCGTGGATGCAGCCCGGGTGCATCGCCACACGGTCGACTTCGGGATGGTCGGTGCCACGCGGGACGCCGGAGTCCGCTGGGCGCTGGCATCGAGTGCCCGCAACGGGATCGCCCCCGAAGACCTCTGGATCGCCTGCACCGATGCTGACACGGTGGTGCCGCCACACTGGCTCACTCGCCAGCTGGAGCTGGCGCAGGACCACGACGCCGTCATCGGCACGGTGGAACCGTTCGGCCTCACGGACACGGCCGTGCTGGCGCGGTGGCGTGCGCGTCATCACCTCGTCGAGGGTCACCCGCACGTGCATGGGGCAAACCTGGGAGTGCGCGGCAGCACCTATCTCGAGGTTGGCGGATTCCTGCCCGTGGCACTGGACGAGGACGTCGACCTGGTGCGGCGGATCCGCTCCCACACGAGCCGGTGGGTCGCGACGGACGCTGTACGCGTGGCGTCCTCCGCGCGACGGGTCAGCCGGTGCCGCGGTGGTTTCGCGGATGCCATCCTCGCCCTCGAGGACGAGGTGGGCTGAGTGCGGATCGCCATGTTCGCGACCTCCCGACAACCGATCGTGGAGCCGTATGCCGGTGGGCAGGAGGCGCACACCGCGTCCCTCGTGCGCGGGTTGCGTGGGCTCGGGCACCACGTCCTTCTGTATGCCACCGAGGGGACCGACTCGTCGCTGGCAGACGAGCTCGTCCCCTATCCGCAGCTGCCGGCGCTCAGTGCGGTCGCCGCGCTCGATCACCAGCTCCCCGAGCCCGAGTTCCTCCACGACCACGCGGCGATGACGAGCGCGGTCGTCGACCTCCTGGCTCGATCCGACGTCGACATCGTGCACAACCAGAGCCTGCACTTCCTGCCGTTGGCCTTCAGCGCAGTGCTCCCCGCACCCTTGGTCACGACCCTGCACACGCCACCCTTCCCGTGGATGGAACTGGGGGTCGCGCTCGCAGGCGAGCACACGGCATACGCCTGCGTGTCGCGAGCGAACGCTCGGGACTGGACCACGCTCCCGTCGCCGCCACGGGTCATCCTCAACGGTGTCCGGGACGACGGTGTCGGCCCCGGCGTGGGCGGTCCCGACCTCGTGTGGATGGGACGACTCACCCCGGAGAAGGGCGCCGACCTCGCGATCCGGGTCGCTCGGCGCGTCGGTCGCTCGTTGCGTCTGGCCGGTCCCATCAGCGACCGCCCCTGGTTCGAGGACGTCATCGCACCAGAGCTCGACGACACCATCGAGTACGCCGGTCACCTGTCGCACGCGGATCTCGCTGCGCTGGTGCGGACCAGCGCTGTCGCTCTGGTCACGCCCCGTTGGGAGGAGCCCTTCGGCCTGGTCGCTGCCGAAGCTGCCATGTGGGGGACGCCGGTCGTCGCGCTGGCCCGGGGCGGCTTGGGCGAGGTGGTCTCTCCTGACATCGGGGTTCTCGTGGACGCCCGAGGTGACGAGGAGCAGCAGGTCGCCGGCCTTGCCGACGCCCTGGACGCCGCGTCCGCCCTGCGGCGCGTGGACGTTCGCCGGTGTGCACGTCGCGACCTCGGCGTCGAGCGCATGGTCGCGGACTACGTCGATCTGTATCGCAACTGTGTTCTCACAAGGGAGGAACGGCCATGAAGGTGGGTTGGTACGTGCATCACCACGGAGCCGGTCACCGCACCCGGGCGGCTGTCGTCGGTGCCGAGCTCGTGAACCGTGGCGCCGATGTCACTCTCCTCGGCTCCGACCTCGACCGACAAGGAGCGCACGACAGATCCCTGCACACCGTCCTCCTCGCCATGGACGCGCCGCTGGCAGAAGGAGCCACCGAGTCCGACTGCGACGTCACCGTGCGCGGGACCATGCACTGGGCGCCCCTGTGGCACAACGGCTTTCAGGAGCGCATGACGACGATCGCGCGGTGGATCCAGGTGGAGGAGCCAGATGTCTTCGTCGTTGACGTGTCGTGCGAGGTCGCGGTCCTGGTGCGTCTCCTGGGCGTCCCCGTGGTGATCGTGGCGCAGCCCGGCGACCGCCGCGACGGTGCGCACTCGGCCGCCCTGGATGCCGCATCGGCAGTGCTCGCTCCGTGGCCCTCCTGGGCAACGGACCAGCTCTGGCGGCGACCCGAGACGGCGAGTGCGGATCCAAGGATCCACTCCGTGGTGGCCGTCGGTGGGATCAGTGGTCGCGCGGACCACGGCCCTGCGCCCGACGGCGATCTCTCCTCCCCGGCATCGGGCCGGGAGCGCCCACGCGGCCTCATGCTCACCGGGTCCGAGGGATTCGATGACCCGGACCTTCCCGCGGTCATCGCCCGAGCGGTCCCCGAAGTCGACTGGACCGTTGCGGGAGCCGGCGTCTGGGTCCCTGACGTCCACAAGGAACTGGCCGACTCGGCGATCGTGGTGACCCACGCCGGTCAGAACGCGATCGCCGACGTCGCAGGTTCGCGGACCCCCGCAGTGGTGGTTCCCCAGAGGCGCCCCTTCGACGAGCAGGCGCACATGGGGAACCTGCTCGGCAGCTCCGGTATGGCTCACGTCGTCGGGGCGGACGACCTCGAGGGCGCCGACTGGCGAGAGCTCGTGCACCAGGCACGCGCCGCTGGGGGACAGGGCTGGGAGAAGTGGGGCTGCCACGGCGCCTCGGCACGAGCAGCGTCACTCATCGAGGTGGTGGCCGGTGGCTGACTCGACCACCGTGGTGACGATCGTTCATCGACGCCACGACCACCTGCGCCAACAGCGCCGTGGCCTCCGGACGTTCTCACCCGAGACGTCGCACATCGTGGTCGCGATGGACGACCCCGAGATCGACGACGTGGTTGGTGGCGAGGACGGCACGACCGTGCTCCATGTCGAGGCCGACCCGCTCGGTCTCCCGCTGTCGCGGGCTCGCAACGTCGGGGTCGAGGCGGCCCTCGCCCGCGGCGCCGAGCTCGTCATCCTGCTCGATGTCGACTGTGTGCCGGGGCCCCGACTCGTCGCTGGCTACGAGAAGGCATCGTCCTGGGCCCCGGGCACGCTCCTTGCGGGACCCGTCACCTATCTCGGTGAGGGTGTCGACGTCCCACTGGACCTGGCGCTGCTCGACCGTCTCCGAGCTCCCCACGAGGTGCGGCCGGACCCTCCCGTCGGGGCGATCGAACGAGGCGGCAACCACGATCTCTTCTGGTCACTGAGCTGTGCGATGACCCCGTCGACGTGGCGTCTGGTCGGCGGTTTCAGCGAGGAGTACGTCGGCTACGGCGCCGAGGACACCGACTACGGCTGGTCAGCACGCTCGCGCGGCGTCGACCTCGTGTGGGTGGGTGGTGCCGACGCCTTCCACCAGTTCCACCCCGTCTCGCGCCCGCCCATTGAGCACCTGACCGACATCGTGCGCAACGCGACGACCTTCCACCGACGATGGGGGCTCTGGCCCATGCGGGGATGGCTCGAGGAGTTCGCTCGTCAGGACCTCGTGAGGTTCGACGCGGACTCGCTCGTCCTCCTGCGACCTCCCGTCAACGCCAGGGTTCCAGGACCCTTGCGGCGAGACGTACTGTGAACGCCATGAGCGCAGCTCCACGTCTGACCGCAGTACCGTCCGGCCAGCCCCTCACCCTCGCCGTGGTCAACGACCACGAGCTCATCGTGCGTGGAGTGGCCGCCATGCTCGAGCCGTTCAAGGACGTCATCCAGGTGGTCGAGCTCGACCTCGACGTGCCGGTGACCCGACCGGTCGACATCGCGCTCTATGACACCTTCACCCGCGCGAACCTCGGTTCGGACGACCTGGACGACCTGTGCGAGAACCCGGGCATCGGCCGGGTCGTCCTCTATGCCTGGCAGCTCAACGAGGACCTCGTCGCGTCGGCCCTGCGCCGGGGCGTCCACGGCGCGCTGCCCAAGTCTCTCGATGGCGAAGCCCTCGTTGCGGCCCTCCTCGCGGTCCACGAGCAGGCGATCGAGGTCATCCCGTTCGTCGACGACCCGGACCTGGCAAGCAACTCGTGGCCGGGGCGCGAGTTCGGTCTGACACCTCGGGAGTCCGAGATCATCGCCCTCGTGACCGCTGGTCTCAGCAACTTGGAGATCGCCGAACGCACCTACCTCAGCATCAACTCGGTGAAGTCCTACATCCGTTCGGCCTACCGCACGATGGACGTGACGAGCCGGAGCAAGGCCGTCCTCTGGGGCATCGACCACGGGATGGCCACGTCGAGGATGCGGGTGCTCATGCCCAGCGCCCAGGCCGAGGGGCACCGGACTCCGCTGGCCCAGGTCCGAGAGACCCCGTAACCGTCACGGACGGGCACCACACAAGCACAACAATGTCCTGCGGAACGCGGCCCAGAGCACGCGTTCCGCAGGACATTGCCTTGCGCCGACGGGTCAGGCGGTGAGGTCTCGTTCCCAGTGACGTGGACCGGCAATCCGAGCGACGTATGCCGTGGTGTCCTTCGCGGTGTCGACTGCCAGACAGGCGTCGTCGAGCTTGCCGGTCAGGCCCGCGGCCGCGACGAGCGCGTCCGTGCCGGAGCCCAGGCCGATGACCTTGAAGTGGGCGAAGGCGTCGGTGAGGAAGTCCCGGGCGGGCGGCTCGTCGGCCAGGGCCTGCTCGCCCTCGACGCCCGCGAGGACCGCGACGGTGTCATAGAGCACGGAGGGTGCACCGGCGACCGCCTGCTTCGCCGCGAGCAGTGATCCGTCGGAGAGGGTGGCCCCGCCGACCTTGACCGCGATGACCTCGACCGTGCCACCGGCCTTCTCCACGGCTTTGGTGAGTCGCTTGACCGCGGTTGCCTTGGCGCCGTCGCCGACGAGGAGCCCGAGCTTGCGGCCCTGGAACGTCTCCTTCGCGTTGCCCAACAGGCTCAGTGCAGGCGATGGCTCCGTCTGCACGACCGGCGCGGCGGGCTTGGAAGCCGCGGGAAGCGGCATACCCAGCTTGTCGGCAATCCCCGACGCGAGCGCCTCGTCGACATTGCGCAGGTTGGCAACCATCCGCTCGCGGATCGCGGGTACCTCGCACTTGCCGAGCTCGAACGCGTAGGACGCGACGATGTGGTCCTGCTCGACCGGTGTCTGGCTGATCCAGAACTGGCGGGCCTGGCTGTAGTGGTCGGCGAAGGACGCGGCTCGGATGCGGCGGGTCTCGCCCGAGACCTCGGCGGCGAACGGCACCTGTCCCTCCGGGCCGGCTTCACGCGGACCGCGATCCGCTCCGGTGAACGAGTTCGGCTCGTAGGCCGCGCGCCCGGCCTGTGGAGACGTCTGCATGTGGCCGTCGCGCTGGAAGTGCGCCACCGGGCACTTCGGTGCGTTGACCGGGAGCTGGCTGAAGTTCGTGCTGCCGAGCCGCTTGAGCTGGGTGTCGAGGTAGGAGAAGTTGCGGCCCTGGAGCAGGGGGTCGTTGCTGAAGTCGATGCCCGGCGGGACGTTCTGGGTCATGAACGCGACCTGCTCGATCTCGGCAAAAACGTTGTCCACCAACCGGTTCAGCGTCATCTTGCCGATCGGGCGGACGGGGATGAGCTCCTCGGGGATGAGCTTGGTCGCGTCGAGGACATCGAACTCGAACGAGTCGGCAAACGCGTCGTCGAAGACCTGGACGCCGAGCTCCCACGCGGGGAGGTCACCGGCCGAGATGGCGTCGAAGAGATCACGCCGGTGGAAGTCGGGGTCGGCGCCGTTGATCTTCACGGCTTCGTTCCAGACGACCGACTGCATGCCGAGCACCGGCTTCCAGTGGAACTTCACGAACGAGCTCACCCCGGCCGCGTTGATGAAGCGGAAGGTGTGGACACCGAAGCCCTCCATCATCCGCAGTGACCGGGGGATCGCGCGATCCGACATCTGCCACAGCGTCATGTGGGTGGACTCGGGCATGAGGGAGGCGAAGTCCCAGAAGGTGTCGTGGGCCGACTGGGCCTGCGGGAAGCCGCGATCCGGCTCCTCCTTGACGGAGTGGACGAGGTCGGGGAACTTCACCGCGTCCTGGATGAAGAAGACGGGCATGTTGTTGCCGACGAGGTCCCAGTTGCCCTCGTCCGTGTAGAACTTCGTCGCGAACCCACGGACATCACGGGCCAGGTCGGGTGAGCCCAGGTTGCCGGCCACGGTGGAGAAGCGGACGAAGGTCTCGGTCTTCTTGCCCTTGGTGGCGAAGATGCTCGCCCGGGTGATGTCGGCGAGGGACTCGTAGGCCTCGAAGACGCCGTGCGCGCCGTAGCCGCGGGCGTGGACCACGCGCTCCGGAATGCGCTCGTGGTCGAAGTGGAAGATCTTCTCGCGGAAGGCATGGTCGGCCATGAGGGTGGGGCCGCGATCGCCCGCGCGCAGCGAGTTGTTGTCGTCCTCGACGGGGGCGCCCTGTGCGGTCGTCATCGGCGGGCTGTCACCGCCCGCGCGCTGGTGCAGCTCGCCGCCGTTGCCGATCTCGTCGCGGGGGCTGGCCGAGGTGGCGGTCTTCTTGGTCTTGGCTCGGGCAGCGGGCTTCTTGGTCGCCATGGTGTGGGTGCGCCTCTCGCGGGTGGGTGCTCGGGAACAACCGCTCCGCGAGTCTGCGTACGTCCCTCGACACTAGGTCGAGCTGCGGCAGCGCACCACCTCCCTTGGGGTGTAGCAGGTGGTGCCCCTGTCGGTGCGGTGCACCATGCTGGAGTCATGGCGATCCGGAGCGGAACGAGGGTGACGAGAGCGGACGGGGGCTGAGAGTGGCCGAAGGGCATGCCGTCCACGGGATCGCACAGAGGCTGCAACAGTTCGTCGAACAGCCGGTGCGCTCCAGCTCGCCCAACGGCGAGTTCGACGCCACCGTCTTCGACGGGCGCGTGTTCGCGGACGCTCAGGCGGTCGGCAAACACCTGCTCGTCACCGCCCATGACGTCGGGCTCACGGCCCACCTCCACCTCGCGATGGACGGTGCCTTCTCGGTGCGACGGCATCACCGTGCCCTTCACGGGGACTTCCCCCGCACCGAGCCGCCCGTGCACGGCAATGTCGCGTGGCGACTGCTCTCCGCGACCCACCACGGCGAGCTCACCGACCCTGCCGTCTGCGAGCTCCTCGACGAGGACGGCGTGCTCGCCCTGCGCGCCCGGCTCGGCCCCGACCCGCTGCGTGACGATGCGGAGCCCGATGTTGCTCGCCGGCGGATCCAGAACTCCCGCAGGCCGATCGGCGCGCTCATCATCGACCAGAAGGTCATCGCCGGCATCGGTAACGTCTATCGTGCCGAGATCCTCCACCGCGCGAGGCTCGACCCCTTCACTCCCGGCCGCGAGATCGACGACGAGACCTTCGGCGCCCTGTGGCAGGACACCGTCGACCTCATGATCCTGGGGCTCGGCGCAGGCTGGATCGTCACCGACGAGGCCCAGATGGCCGCGGCCCGCGAGGCACTCGTGCGCGGGGAGCGCGTGCCGCGCTGGCCCAAGAGGTATGCCGTCTACGGCCGCGCCGGCACACCGTGCTCCGTGTGTGGGACCACCGTTCGAGCCCAGCGGGTCGGCCTGCAACGGCTCTTCTGGTGCCCGGGGTGCCAGGCAGCCGGGCCCACGTCCACCGGGGCCACGTCCGCCGACCCCGCGACCGTCGGCGAGGGCTGATGGAGGCACTCGAGCTGCTCCTCGACAACGGGATGAGCCAAGCCGTGCGTCTCGAGTGGGAGGCCCTGCGCGCGGCTGGCCTGCCCAGCCAGGCCAACCACCGGGGCGAAACCAACGCCCCTCACATCACCCTGCTCGCCACTGACGTCCTGCAGGCCACCGACGGCGAGCTGACCTCCGGGCTGTCCGGTCTGCTGCCCGTCGGCATCCGGCTCGGCCCGGTCGTCACCTTCCCGGGGCGTCGGCTCGTCCTGGCCCGACTCGTCGTCGTGAGCGCCGACCTGCTCGCGTTCCACGCCGTGGCGGTGCGCGCCAGTGACGCGGAGCCGACCCCGTTCACCCGGCCCGGTGCGTGGACTCCCCACGTGACGTTGGCACGCGGTCTGTCGGCGGAGGAAGCAGGTCGGGCACTGTCCCTGTTCGGGCCCGAAGCCGTCGACGGTTCTGCCGTGATCCTGCGTCGGTGGAACTCGGTGACACGGCAGGTGAGCCACGTCGTGGGGTGAGCACCCGGCATACTCGGCGGCATTCCCGCAGGTCAGCGGTCTGTGCGTGGCCTAGGGTGGTGGGACGCCTACCTGGAGGAGGACCTCGTGGTCCACATCGTCCGAGAGTTCGAGGTGCCCTGTCCGCAGGACGCCGCCGTCGCCTACCTGGCCGACTTCGCCCACGCCGTCGAGTGGGATCCAGGGACGGTTTCGTGCGTCCGCAACGGTGACCCCTCGGAGCCTGCCCTGCCGGGTGCGACGTGGACGAACACGAGCAAGGTGCTCGGCCGTGAGACCGAGCTGCAGTACACCTTGGTGACGCTCCAGCCGGATCACGTCGTCCTCGAAGGCAGCAACAACACTGCCGACTCGACCGACGACATCCGCGTCACCTCCCTCGATGGGGGCCGCAGCCGGATCCGCTACGAGGCGACCATCACCTTCAAGGCTGTGGCCCGGCTGGCCGACCCGCTCATGGGTCTCGTCTTCCGCAAGATCGCCGACGACACAGTGCGCGACATGACGGCCGCGCTCACGCGCGTCGGCCATTGACCACCGGGTCCGACGCGTCGATCGCAGCGCAGGCCGCCATGCTGGGCGCCGAGGACTTCGTGCTCCTCACGACGTTCCGGCGCAACGGTGAGGGCGTGCCGACCGCGGTATGGGTCTCCCCGCTCGCCGATCAGGCGCGGGTCGGCTTCTACACGACGATGGGGACCGGCAAGACCAAGAGGCTGCGACACACCCCTCGCGTGACCGTGCAGCCGTGCAGCCGGACCGGCACCCCGACTCCGGGGACGGAGCCGGTGGAGGCGACGGCGCAGATGGTGCAGTCCGGGCGGGACTTCGACGAGGTCCAGGCCGCCATCCGCGCGAAGTACGGCTGGCAGTGCACCCTCTTCGCCGTCATCGGGGGCCTGGCCGTCCGACGCAAGGGCCTGACCTACCGCGACACCGTCGTGCTCATCACCCCCGCTCCCCACAACTCCGAGAGAGAAGAGGCCCACGATGGCTGACCACGATCCCAGGGACCTGACCGCCGAGATCATGAAGGAGACCCGGATCGCGACGCTGACCTACGTCGACGACGCCGGCCGCCTCGTGTCGACCCCGATGGGGACGCAGGACTTCGAGGACCCGAGCACGGTGTGGTTCATCACCGAGCTCGACACGGACAAGGTGGCAGCCATTCGACAGCGGCCCAACGTCAACGTCGCCTACGCCAGTGACAAGGGCTGGGTCTCGCTGGCCGGGACTGCGGTCGTGAGTGAGGACCGGGCCAAGCTCGAGGAGCTCTGGGATCCGTCGGTGTCAGCGTTCATGAAGGGCGATGCCCAGGACCCCAACAACGGGCTCCTCGAAGTCACGGCCGACACCGCCGAGTTCTGGGAGTCACCCGGCAAGGCTGCGTTCCTCGTCCAGCTCGTCAAGGGGGTCCTCACGGACAACAAGGCGGCCGACGAGGACGACGACAGCAGCGGAGTCGTCCAGCTCTGAGCGCCTCGCCCTAGGCCAGGACCCGGCGGTAGTGCTCCACGAAGGCCGGGTAGTAGTCGTCGAAGTCGATGAGGCCGAGGTCCTCGCCGTTCTCGGCGGCGACCATGCGGTCGAGGTAGTAGTCCCATCCCGGTCCGACGCTCTCCGCGAGGACGCTGTCACCCACCTCCTGCGCGAACGTCAGCGTCGTCACCCCGTCGGCTTCGGCCAGGTCGATCTCCCAGCGCCACTCGAGTGCGTGGTCGTCCGGTCGCGCCGAGCGCATCACGACGCGTCGGGGCGCGTCGCACTCGTCGATGTGGATTGTCTCGGCGGGAGCGTCCGCGGCTTCCGCGGTCATGTAGAACGTCACGGCGCCGGTCGTCGGGTCGCCGTTCCAGTGACCGATCCAGCGCACGAGCCGGTCGGATTCCGTCACCGCCGCCCAGACATCCGCGATGGGTGCGCGGAAGGTGCGTTCGAAGACGAGGTATGCCGTCCCCTCCCGTTCCTGCACTCGGCCGGTCGCCTTGGGGGTGGGTGTCGTCGTCATGCCGTCTCCTCGGTCTGTGGCTGCGTGCTGCTGGTCTGCGGTGTGGCTGTCTGAGTCGGGGCGGGCTTGCTGGTGCGTTCGCGGACGGTCCGGCGGACCTCGAGGTCGAGACCGTCGAGCACGGACTCGGCGAAGCGGGGCGTGGGCGGGACGGCGGACAGGGTGGCCAGGAGCTCGGCCACGGGAGCGAGTCCGCCGCGCTCGAGTCGGTAGTGACGCTCGCGCCCGATGTCGTCAGCCGCCACGAGCCCGGCCTCACCGAGCACGCGCAGGTGGCGACTGATGGCCGGCCGGCTGATGGAGTGCTCGCCCGCCAGGTCGACGACCCGGGCCGGGCCGTTGGCCAGCCGGCGCACGAGGTCCCGGCGAACCGGGTCCGAGAGTGCGGCGAAAGCGTCCATGGTTATTGGTAACGCCTCAGTTACCAATAAGTCAAGGAAAGAAAGTTGGGAACGTGTGTCGAAAACGGTGGGGGCCGTCCGGCATACAGGTCAGAAGGCACCACACCGGGGCCTCGCAAACGAAGGAGTGGTCGTCATGGGTTCCATCACCAGCAGCCTGTTCATCTCTCTCGACGGCGTCATCGAGTCGCCCGACAAGTGGCACTTCCCGTACTTCAACGACGAGATGGGCGCGGTCGTCGGCGAGCAGATGGGCAAGGCCGACGCCACGCTCCTCGGCCGCCAGACGTACGACGAGTTCGCGAGCTACTGGCCGTCCGCCGACCCGGCCGACCCATTCACGCAGGCGATGAACGGCGGGCGCAAGTACGTCGTCTCGAGCACCCTCGAGAGCGCCGACTGGGAGAACTCCAGCGTCGTGAACGGTGATGTGGCGGCCGAGCTGACCACGCTCAAGGCCGACCACAACCTCGGCACCACGGGCAGTGCCACGCTGGTCCGGTGGATGCTCGAGCAGGGTCTCGTCGACGAGCTGCACCTGCTCGTCCACCCCATCGTCGTCGGCTCCGGCAAGAAGCTCTTTGCCGACGGGGCGAGCGTGCCCCTGAGCCTCGTCTCGTCCACTACCTTCAGCACCGGGGTGCTGCACTTGGTCTACGCCCCCGCGCAGGCCTGACCCGAGAATCACTGACCCACGAAGCACTGACCCACGAAGCACTGACCCACGAAGCACTGACCGAAAACCACCGAGGAGAACCGCAATGCGCTACATGGTCATGCACTACCAGACCCAGGCCAACGAGGACGGCGTCATGCCCTCGCCCGAGGAGCAGGTCGCGATCGGTGAATACATGCGCGAGGCGCAGCTGTCCGGCGTCCTGCTCGGCGGCGAGGGTGTCCACAGCAGCAGCAAGGGCGCCCGCGTCGAGGTGACCGACGGCTCCGTCCGCGTCATCGACGGACCCTTCGCCGAGGCCAAAGAACTCATCGCCGGCTTCGCGATCCTCGACGTGTCCTCGCTCGAGGAGGCCATCGAGCACGCTCGCAAGTTCGCGCTCGTCGTCGGCACCCACCGCGTCGACGTCCGCCAGGTCGTCGAGTACTCCGACCTCGCCTGAGCGTCTGACATGAGCACCGCAGCCGTCGACTCGACCATCGCCACCCTGTGGCGGGTCGAGTCGCCGCGGCTCATTGCTCGCCTGGGCCGGCTCGTCGGCGACCTCGACACCGCCGAGGAGCTGGCCCAGGACACGTTCGCCGCAGCCGTCGAGAAGTGGCGAGCGGACGGCATACCCGACAATCCGGCGGCGTGGCTGACGACGACGTCGCGCTACCTCGCCATCGACCGAATTCGCCGTCGGGACACCGGTCGTGACAAGTTGCGGACCGTCGCCGCGACCACTGCGGAGACGACCGAGCTGGACGTGGACCGCATCGTCGACGGCGATCTGGCGGATGACCTTCTTGGCCTGATCTTCATGTCGTGCCACCCGTTGCTCGCCCCTGATGCCCGGTCGGCACTGGTGCTCAAACTCGTCTGCGGCCTCACGACGGCCGAGGTGGCTCGGGCCTTCCTCACGCCGGAATCGACTGTCGCACAACGGATTGTGCGCGCCAAGCGGACTCTGGCTGCGGCAAACATCCGCTTCGAACTGCCCGGAGAAGGTGAGCGACCCAAGCGTCTCGATGCCGTCCGCGAGGTCGTCTATCTCGTCTTCAACGAGGGGTATGCCGCGTCGTCCGGTGATGCTTGGGTGCGCACCGATCTGTGCCACGAAGCGTTGCGGTTGGGGCGGATGCTCGTGGCGCTCACCCCGAAGGATCCCGAGTCGCTCGGGCTGCTCGCGCTCATGGAGATCCAGACGTCGCGACTCGCGGCTCGAGTCGGCGCGGACGGCGAGGCAGTGCTGCTGCTCGACCAGGATCGTTCGCGCTGGGACCGGTTGCTCATCCGCCGCGGGTTGGAGCTGATCGACCGGATCGATGCCCTGCGTGGGACGGCCGGGCCCTATGCGCTCCAGGCGGCGATCGCGGCGTGCCACGCGCGTGCTGCGACAGCGGAGGAGACCGACTGGGTGCGTATTGCTGCTCTCTATGACGGGCTGGTGCAGGTCGTGCCCTCGCCTGTCGTCGAGCTCAACCGGGCGGTGGCGGTGGGGCGGGCGTTCGGTGCCGAGGCGGGGCTCGAGATCATCGCACCGCTGCGGAGTCTGCCGGCGCTGGAGAGCTATCACCTGCTGCCCGCTGTCGCTGGCGATCTCGAATGCACGGCCGGGCTGCACGAGCAGGCGCGCGAGGACTTCCTGCGCGCTGCGTCACTGGCAGGCAACGCCCAGGACAGGGCGACGATGCAGCAACGCGCCGCAGAATGCGCAGTCCACTCGACCTGAATGTGTGAACCTTGCGCCATGACTGAGGTGGGGGAAATGACGCAGGTGGGGAACACGAGCGAGGCGGGGCAGCCGGGGAAGTCGGGGGCGTCTGTCGGGGCGGACCGTTGGCGGGTGCTGCCCGGGTGGGCAGTGTTCGTCGCGAGCGGGGTGGCGTTCTGGGTGGTGGGCTACCTGCCCTGGATCGTCGAGGGGATGCACGTGGAGGTCTCATCCGCGTGGCCCCGATTCGACACCCTCAAGGGGCCCGTGGTTGGACTGCCGTTCGGTGAGTACGCCTTCCAGGCACTGCTCGTCGGCGGTGTCATCGGCGGCGCGGCGGCACTTGCCGTGTCACGGTTGGCGTCGCCGGGTGTGAGGTTCCCACGGGCCATCGCCTCGACCGGGGCCGTCATCGCGCTGGTGGCGGCGCTGGGCCAGACCCTCGTCACTGTCAGGCCGGCACTCGTGGACACGGACGAGGCCCGTCTCCTCATCGGCGCGTTGATCCTCACTTCGCTCGGCTCGGGGCTCTTGGGAGTCGTGGTCGGTGCCGGTGTCGCCCGAGCGAAGGGGTGGCCGTGGCTCCTTGGCGGGGCCATGGTCGCGTCGCTCCTGGGGCCCTGGCTCGTGGACGTGATTGCGCGCAATCCTGCCGATGACCCGCAGTGGCTGATGCGCATCGCTAGGTGGCACCCCTGGGTCGGCGGTATCGCCCTCGGTGTCGTCCTCGCGGTCTTCGGCTACCGTCCTGCCGCGCGACTTGTCGGCTGGCTGGTCGCGCTCGCCATCGCGTGGGTCCTGCCCTCGGCCCTGACGGCCATGTCGTACGTGACCTACTACGGCAAGCAGGGCACCTTGAGCCGCGACCGGATCCTTGAGGTCGCCGATGCCGGCCGGGATGTCTTCGTGCAGTCGCTCCAGCCGAGCAACCACCACATCGGGCCGCTCGTCCTGGCCGTGGTCATCGGAATCGCTGGCGCGACGTCGAAGCTCAGGGGAGCCACCGACCTTCCCGCATGAGCATGCGGTCGACGAGTTCGGGGTACTCACGCCAGGCCTGGATCGTCACCGGAGTCACGACGTATGCCGCATGGTCCGGACCCGCTTCGCGCGGGTCCCAACCGGTGCGGGCGGCATACGCCTCCCAGCGTGCCGAGGGCACGGACGACAGTGGCACCTCGACGACGGTGGCATCGACCATGATCACGTCGCGCAGCTCGCCGAGCGAGAGGCGAACGAGTCCGCTGGCGCGCATGTTGCGTCCCGCGGGGGTGCTGCGACCGGTCGCGAGGAGCAGGTCGCGGCCATCCCAGTCGAAAGAGAGTGGGACGAGCCCCGGCGCGCCGCCGTCGGGGTGCGCGGTCGCGACCCAGAGATCGATGTCGCTCTCGAGGTGGTGGCGGGTGTCGGCGAGGCGCACATCGCGGGGTCGGGGAGCTGCGTCCATGGCTCACATCCTGCCCTGTCAGCGGCTCGCGAAGGCATTGTCGGCGGTCGTTGTTAGCGTGGTTTCGGTCGGGGTTGCGCCTCGGTCAGGTGTGGGGTGCCTTCGCGTGAATTCGACTGTGGCAGTGGCGAATTCAGCCCAGAGCGTAGCCGCAAACACTTGACAGTCGAACGTGAGTTCTAGGACAATTGGGGGCATGGACGAGACACCCGGAACCGACATTGCGCGACTGCGCGCAGCGTTGGAGGGTGCCCGTGACGCGTTGGTTTCGGACGGCTCGGGGGCGGGTCCGTTGGGGGATGTGTTGACCCGGCTGAGCGGCCCGGAGCTGGCGGAGTTCATGCGTCTGGCCGATGAGGTCAAAGCACGTGCGGGGGCCGCGCAGGTGCGCGTCACCGCGGAGGCGGCGCATCGGGGTGAGTTCACGTCCGCTCGTCGCGGGGAGGGGTCGGTGCATGCCTGGGTGCGTGAGCATGCGCCGTCGTTGTGTCAGGACGGGGCGGGTCAGGTCGCGCAGTTGGCGCAGGATGTGGCGTGTTCGGTGCCGGGCGGGTTGTGGTCGACGGCGGGTCCTGGGGCGGGGGCGTACGCGGACCCGGAGAAGCCTGAAGGGATTGTGTGGGCACGGGTGCTCACCGGCGAGGTGGGGGCGAAGCTGGCGCTCAAGGTGTTGCGGGAGGCTGCCCGGTTGGGGGAGATGTTGGAGCCGGAGGCGGTGCCCACGGTCGCGAAGGCGATGTGCGACTTCGGGGTGGCCTGGGGTGCGGGCGAAGTGCCGAAGCTGCGTCATGAGCTGATTGCCCGGTTCGGGCGTGAAGGGGAGTTCGATGACGTGCAGGACCGGTTGCGGTCCGGGGCGTACCTGTCCAGTCCTCGTATCCAGGATGGGGATGTCACGGCGTACGAGTTGGCTTTGACTCCGGAGCAGGCGGCGATGTTGGAGGCCGCGATCGGGCCCCTGTCCAAGCCCGTACCCAACGATGAAACAGGTGAGAAGGATCTTCGCCCGGCGGGGCAGCGTCGTGCGGAGGCATTGGCTGCGGTGTGTGGGCGGGTCGCGGGGGAAGACGCTGCGGCGCAGGATTCACCGGGTGGTGCGGGCACGACGGTGCACGTGAACATTGACTTCGATGACCTCCTGGCCCACTTCCCCGACCACGAAGACACTGACACTGCGCCTGACCTCGACCGTGAAACTGAGGGTTCCGGGTGTGGACGGGTGATGGTGTCGCGGGCTCAGGCCACGATGCTGGCCCCGGCGGTCGTGCGCCAGCTCGCGTGCGACGCCGACATCATCCCGGTCGTGTTCGGCTCGAACGGGGAGTTGCTCGACCTGGGGCGGGCCGTGCGGTTGTTCGCGAAGAAGCAACGCCGGGCGCTGTGGCACCGGGACAAGACGTGTACGTACCCGGGCTGTGACATGCCCGCGGGGTGGGTCAAGATTCATCACCTCATCCACTGGGTCGATGGTGGGGATTCCGACCTGGCCAACGCGGCCCTGCTCTGTCAACGCCACCACACCCACGTCCACGACAAGCGCTTCATCGCGACCGTGCACCCACCCGATGAACACGGCCGATCCGTGACGTGGGACCTCAGCCCGGGCTCGTACGACCGGGACCTCCCGGCCCGCCTCAATCAGATCCGGCGGGAGCGCGCGAAGCAACGTGCCACCGCGGAGCGGGGGGCGGCCGAACGCGCCCGCCTCGACACCGGACCCCCCGATCCCTGGGCCAACGAGCCACCGGATGACCTCCTCATCCAGTGGGCTGACGAGTTCCTCGCCGAACAGCAGGCCGCTGAAGCCTGGGCGGCGCAGAACGATCACTGGGACGATATTCGCGAGTTCGACCTCACCGCGTGAGCAGGCATGGCCGCCTGCCTGGGTGAGGTGAGCCCGTACCCCGCTCGTGCACTGGCGTGAGGCCCTAGTCTCACGCCATGACCACCGTCGCGTTCGTCCTCGCCGGCATCGCAGCTCTCATCCACGTCTACATCTTCCGACTCGAGTCGCTCGCCTGGACCGACCCCAAAACGCGGGCCGCGTTCGGCACCACAGCGGAGACCGCCGAGGTGACCAAGCCACTGGCCTACAACCAGGGCTTCTACAACCTCTTCCTCGCAGTCATCGCCGTCATCGGCATCGTCCTTGCTGCCGGTGACTCGGACAGTGCAGGCAAGGCGCTCATCTATGCGGCGTGCGGCTCCATGGTCGCCGCCGCCCTCGTCCTCGTGACGAGCGATGGCAGCAAGTTGCGCGCCGCTCTCATCCAGGGCCTGGCGCCGGTCCTTGCGGTCATCGCCCTCCTCCTCAGTTGATCAGTTGATCTGTTCAACGGTGGGGGCGGAGTAGCGTCACTGGCATGGCAGCACCCGCAACCTTTTCCGAGTCCGATGACCTCGACCCGGCGGTCCCCCCGTCCGGTCCGGGATGCGTCGAATGCACTGCGGCACAGGGATGGTGGGTGCACCTGCGCCGCTGCACCGCCTGCGGGCACGTCGGCTGCTGCGACTCCTCACCCGCCCAGCACGCGAGCAAACACGCTCGCGAGAGCGGCCACCAGATCATCGCGAGCTACGAGCCCGGTGAGGTCTGGTTCTGGAACTACAGCACCGAGGAGATGGGGCGGGGCCCGGCACTGGCCGAACCATCCGCCCACCCCGAGGACCAGCCGACGCCCGGCCCCGAAGGTTCAGTCCCCGACAACTGGCGCCATCTCATCCACCCCTGAGCGGACGGCATACCCAACGCATGAATGACGCAACGAGGCTGCTCGGCGAGCAGCAGTATGTCGAGCTGACCACGTTCCGCCGCAACGGAACTCCCGTCGCGACGCCGGTGTGGATCGCACCCGACGGTGACGACCTGCTCATCGTCACCGTGGACGACACCGGCAAGACCAAGCGCCTCGCACACACCGCGCGCGTCGAACTGCGCCCGTGCGACATGCGCGGCCGGGTGGACACAGACGCTCCGCGGTATGCCGCCCGCGCGCGAGTTGAGCGTGGCGAAGCAGCGGTGGCCCGGGTGAAGAAGGCTGTGGGTGCGAAGTACGGCTGGTGGTATCGCGCGCTGACCCTCTTCGAACCGGTCCTCGATCGGCTGCCCGGGCGCAAGGTCCGGGCAGCGATCATCGTCACCGACGTGGAGCTGCTCGAGTCCTGAGCTCCTTCTCGATCGAGCGTCCGAAGCCTGAGCCCATCGCTGCGAGGACGCCCTGCATCGTCGCCTGGATCGCTGGCTTGGCAAGGCGCGGGAACGGCAGGTCCACGGTGACGGTCAGCTCGATCCGCAGGTGGGTCGACCCCTTGCCCGCGTCCGTGAGGTCGTAGCGGCCGTCGGTCCCGGCGCGCTCCGAACCCTTGCTCGGTGGTGCGTGGGTGAAGGTGATCGTCGACTTCGGGTCGTGGGTCATGGCCTCGGTGAAGCCGATCTCGAACGACTGCCCCAGCACCGGGATGTTGACGAGCTGCCAGTGCCAGAGGTCGCCCTTGGCCGTGATGGACCGGACCATCGGCGTCAGCCGGGCAATGGCCTCCGGGTCGGTGAGGACGTCCCAGACGAGTTCACGCGGATGCCCCACGGTGGCCTCGGACGTCTTGGTCGCGGAGAAGGTCGCCACGGTCAGTACCCCGAGGACCCATTGATGATCGACACGCACGCGCCGCCGAGGACGAAGCTCCCGATGGCCAGGCCGATCATGAGGCCGACGCCCCACGGTCGGGTGCTCTTGCCGAAGAGGAGGGGAACGCCCAGCAGCGTCGGGATGACGGTCACGAGGAAGACCTTGAGCTCGATGGGGATCTCGAGATTGACGAGGGCGAAGGCCAGGATCGGCGCACAGATCGAGACGACCCCGCCGATGAGGAACCCGAAGAGGGTCTTGGCCCACGACGGCAACCCGGACGCAGCCGGTGGTCGGCCGTAGGGGTTGGGCGGGCCGTAGGGCGGAGGCGGCCCCTGCGGCGGCGGCCCCTGCGGAGGTGGACCTTGCGGGGGTGGACCCTGTGGGGGTGGGCCCGGTGGCGGCTGGGTCATGTGAGCTCCCATGGTCCGAATCCGATGACGAGGGCGGCTGCCCCCAGGATGCCGAGCAGGCCGAGGTAGGCCAGGACGATGCGGGTGTCGCCGAGCAGGCACTTCGACTTCAGCAGCCCGGCCCGTCGAGCCTTGCTGTAGCCGACGACTCCGAGCCCGGCGAAGAAGACGAGGGCGATCGGCCCGAGAAGCCAGCCGAGGAGGGCGATCGTCGCGAAGATGCACAGCCGCAACGGATCGAAGACTTCTGGCTCGGCAACAGGGAGAGCCGGATCCGTGGGGACGATGCGCGGGTCAGTCACGATGGCCGTCCGGTTGCTGTGGAGATCCGGGTGCGGGACAACGGTGCCCACGCCTGAACTGCGCAGAACGGAGCGCACTGGTGGGCGTCGGTCTCGGCGTTGACGGTCGCGACGTGGACGCAGCACTGGGTGAGCCGCTCCTCGATCATCGTGTTCATGTCCATGAACGGCTTCACGGTCACGCGGAGCACTCGTTCGCCGAGCATCGTCCGTAGTCGCTCGTGCTGGCCCGGCAGCTTCGAGGACGCCAGGGTCGCGAGGGTGCCGATGCCGATGTCGCAATTGGCGCAGATGTCCTTCCAGATCGAGGCCATCGACGGGTGCGACAGGGACGACTGCTCGCTCAGCAGGTCGAGCAGCGAGCCCTTGACGATGGCCTTCATCGTCGCGGGGATGGTGTCGTCGGCGATGCGGTTGGCGAGCAGGTCGGGCTCGAGGTCGAGCCATTCCTTGAGGCGGTCGTGCCCGATGAGGCTCGTGAGTGACTTCCACGATCCGGAGTCGTCCTTGAGCATGTAGCCGACCGAGCAGCAGTGCGGGTGGCTGCAGGGGAGCGCGGTGAGGTCACGCCACGTCACCTGGCCCGCCGTCTGGCCCTCGAGCCGGGCGAGCACCCCGGTGTGGGTCAGACGGTTGAGCGGGTCGACCCCCGAGCCGCGGCCACTGCCGAAGACGGGCTGGATCGTCACACCGCCGACATAGGGCGTGTCGAGGGCCCGCTTGATGACGTAGCCGATCTCGTCGTCGTTGACCCCGAGCGATGCCGTCATCGTCAACGTGGTGAAAACCCCTGCGGCAGAGAGGCGTTCGATCGCTCGCTCCTTGAAGCGTCGGATGTCCGCGCCACGGTGGGCGATCGAGGCCTCTGCGGACTCCCCGTCGTACTGGAGGTAGACCTCGACGCGCTCCCGGTGCCGCCGCAGCAGTGCCACGAGTTCGTCGTCCTGCGCGACCCGCAACCCGTTGGTGTTGATGAGGATCCGCACGATGGGTCGCGCGATGACCGCTTCGAGCAGCTCCTCGAGCTGCGGATACAGCATCGGCTCACCGCCCGACAGCATGAGCACGTCGATCCGGCCGTTCTCTCGCGAGAGCCGGGTGTCGATCGACGCGAGCACCTGCTCCAGCGGCGCAACCGACGCCAGGGCCGGTGAGGACTCGGCAAAGCAGGTCGGGCACTTGAGGTTGCAGTGGTCGAGCAGGTCCTCCAGGAGGATGCAGGTGTGCTGGGTCTGCATCTGCGGCAGCCCGTCCTCGTAGGCGCTCGGCACCGGTTTGAAGTTGCCCGTCAGGTCCGGCTGGTGGACCTTGGTGGGGGCCGTCCACTGCTCGAGGTAGCTCAGGATCTCGGGTGACTCGTCATAGAGCGTGCGGACCAATCCGTGGTCGGGACAGCCGCGCTCGAGCCAGACCCGGTCGTCGCGCACCGCGAGCCAGCCACTGAGTCGCCGGACCTCAGCCAGGGGCCGGTCGGGCTGCTCCTCGTGACACAACGGGCAGAACGCGTTGACGTAACGGTGCACGCGATAGTCGCGCAACGGCATACCCGCTCCTCGTTCTGCACTCATGCGTTCACCTCCGTGAGTTGTCGTTCGGGTGTCGGGGCGTAGGCGCCGGAGCGCCAGCGCCAGGCAATGCGGGCCAGGAGGAGCGGCACGGTCACCGCGAGGAAGAGCTGCGGCCGGGTCAGCCCCCACCACGCGACCTCGTTGCCGCGCACGAACTCGACGAGAAAACGGAAGACGCCGTATGCCGCGACGAACCAGACGAACGTCTCTCCCGGTGGGAGGTCGCGATGACGCAGCCAGAACCACAGCACCGTGAACGCCGCCAGATGGAACGCGATCTCGTAGACGAACGAGGGGTGCAGCGGCACTCCCGCAACACTGCCCGTGGCCGCCGCCTCGGTCGGGTCGAGGGTGATTCCCCACCCACCACCGGTGGGCGTGCCCGGCTTCTCGGTGAGCAGACAGCCGATGCGACCGACGGCCATGCCGAGGGCCACCGCGGGAGCGAAGAGGTCGCCGGTGCGCAGCCGGTAGCCGGTGAGTCGCTTGGCGATGTGGACTCCGAGCCACGCACCGACGAGTCCGCCGAGGATGGATCGGTTGCCATAGAGCCACTGCTCGGCCAGCGACGCGTTGTCCCGGAGGTCGATGTGCTGGAGCCACGTGCCCAGTCGCATGAAGAGGGCCCCGCCCGTCACGGCACCCAGGACGACGTGGAGGAGTCGCTCGTCCGACTGACCTCGCCGGCGTGCTTCCACGAAGAACACCACGGCGGCCGCCAGGACACCAAGACCCACGAACAGCTCGTGGGTCGGGATCGGGCCGATGTGTGGGATCACCCGTTCACCCTCTCACCAGCGCTGCTGCATCGCTCGTCATTCGGGACACGGCGAGTACGCGTACCCAGACGATGACGCAGACGACGACGCAGACGATCTGTTCGCCGGGACGTCACTTCGAGCACCCATGGATTTCGCCCGCGGCCGACACGGTGGAGCCGTTCTGACGACTCGACGAGGAGAACCCCGAATGGTCAACATCGACCGCCGCCGCTTCCTGCAGCTCGCCGGTGGCGCCACCGCCCTGACGATGCTCGACCAGAGCATTGCCCGCGCCGCCAGCATCCCGGCCAACCGCACGACGGGTTCGCTCAAGGACGTCGAGCACATCGTCGTGCTCATGCAGGAGAACCGGAGCTTCGAGCACTACCTCGGCACGTTGCGCGGAGTTCGTGGCTTCGGCGACCCGCACCCGGTGATCCTCCCGAGCGGCAAGAACGTCTGGCACCAGAGCGACGGCGTGCGCGACGTCCTCCCGTTCCACCCCACCGTCGACGATCTCGGCGGGGCGTTCCTCGAGGGCCTGGCGCACAGCTGGACCGACGGGCAACAGGCCATCAACAAGGGTCACTACAACCAGTGGGTTCCGGCCAAGGGCACGACGACGATGGCCTACCTCGAGCGCCAGGACGCGGCCTTCCACTTCGCGCTCGCCGACGCGTTCACGGTGTGCGACGCCTACCACTGCTCGTTTATCGGCAACACCGACCCGAACCGCTACTACCTGTGGAGCGGATGGACGGGCAACGACGGCAAGGGCGGCGGGCCGGTCCTCTACAACGACGAGCTCGGCTATGACTGGACGACCTACCCGGAGCGGCTCGAGGCGGCCGGCGTGAGCTGGAAGGTCTATCAGGATGAGGGCACCGGTCTCGACGCCGCGGGTTCGTGGGGCTGGACCTCGGACGCCTACATCGGCAACTACGGCGACAACTCGCTCCTCTACTTCAACTCCTACCGCGACGCCGAGGCCGGCGACCCCCTCTTCGAGAAGGCCCGACGGGGCACGAAGGCCCGCGACGGCGAGGGCTACTTCACGCAGCTCCAGGCCGACGTCACCGCCGACACGCTCCCCTCGGTCTCGTGGATCGCTGCGCCCGAGGCCTTCTCCGAGCACTCGAACTGGCCGACCAACTACGGCGCCTGGTACATCTCGCAGGTCCTCGACACCCTCACCTCGAACCCCGACGTGTGGAGCAGGACCGCGCTGGTCATCACCTACGACGAGAACGACGGCTTCTTCGACCACGTCGTCCCACCGCACGCCAACAACCCGCAGATCCCGGGCGCCTCGACCGTCCCGACCGACCACGAGTTCTACGCGGGCACCCACGGCGACGGCGCCTATGGCCTGGCTCCCCGCGTTCCCACCTTCGTCGTCTCGCCGTGGAGTACCGGCGGGTGGGTCTGCTCCGAGGTCTTCGACCACACCTCCGTCATCCGCCTCATGGAGGCGCGCTTCGGCGTCGAGGAGCCCAACATCACGCCCTGGCGCCGCGCCGTCTGTGGCGACCTCACCTCGGCCTTCGACTTCTCCAGGACCGCGGTCGAGGTCCCGGAGCTCCCGAACACGTCGGCCTGGGCGCCCAAGGACAGGAAGCGTCACCCGAGCTACCAACCGGTGCCGCCCGCGAGCGGCGAGCTCCCGTCGCAGGAGTCGGGCACCCGTCCGTCGCGGGCCATCGACTACCGGCTCGAGGTCGTCGAGACCACCGTCGCCGGGCGCGTCAGCATCGAGGTCACGAACCACGGCTCCCTCGGAGCCCACCTCCAGGCCCGGCTCATCGCTCCGGCCGGACAGCCGCACAGCTACACGATCGGCGCGGGCGACCGCCTCTCGGCGCAGTGGCCGGTCACCGGCGGCTACGACGTCCAGGTCCACGGACCGCACGGTTTCTTCCGCCGGTATGCCGGCCAGGCCGACCGCGCGGACGTCACCGCCCGCTTCTCCGCCCAGGTGGCGAAGGGCACGGTGCGTCTCGCGATGGACGCACCTCGCGGGGTCGAGCTCGTCGTCACCGATGCGTATGCCGGCGACGCACCCGTCAAGGGCGGGCGCGGCAAGGGTCGTGGTCACGTCTCGGTCGACACGGCCGAGACCGGTGGGTGGTACGACCTGACCGTCACCGCAGTGGGGACGACGTGGTCACGCACCTTCGCCGGCCACGTCGACAACGGCAAGCCGTCGCTGAGTGACCCTGCCCTGGGGAAGTGATCGACGAGCGTCTCCTCGAAAGGTGAGCGCGCGGCATACCCCCTGGCTCGGCTTCGCCGAAACGAGCCGTCAAGGTTGCGTCAAGAAGAGCGAAACCTGCCGGAAATCGCCCTACCGTGGTCCATCGTGACGACACCTCTGACTCCCGGGCCGGTCAAGAAATGGCTCCTCGAGGTGGAGGACGCAGACCCGGGCGGTTACTACGAGGGTGAGCGCGAGGCGGTCAAGAAGGAACACGTCCAGCCCTGGTGGCGGGTCATGTGCCTCACGGGTGTCGACTACTTCTCGACCCTGGGCTACCAGCCGGGCATCGCAGCGCTCGCGGCCGGCGCCCTCGCACCCGTCGCAACCCTCGTCCTGGTGCTCGTGACGCTCTTCGCAGCCCTGCCGATGTATCGACGCGTCGCCGTCGAGAGCCCGCACGGGGACGGCAGCCTGTCGATGCTGCAACGGCTCCTGTCCTACTGGCCGAGCAAGCTTCTCGTCCTGTCGCTCCTCGGCTTCGTCGCCACCGGCTTCATCGTGACGATCACGCTGTCGGGTGCGGACGCTGCGGCCCACCTCACCGAGAACCCGTTCCTCAAGGACGCGCTCCACGGCAAGGAGGTGCTGATCACCCTGATCCTCATCGCCCTGCTGGCCGCCGTGTTCCTCAAGGGGTTCAGCGAGGCGATCGGGGTGGCCGTCGTTCTCGTCGTGGCGTATCTGGGCCTGAGCACCGTCGTCCTCGTGCGCGGAGTCTTCGAGGTCCTCCAGCACCCGACCGCCTTCGGTGACTGGACCGACAGCATGACCGCGACCCACTCGATGCCCTTCGGGATCATCGGTGCCTCCCTCCTCGTCTTCCCCGCTCTGGCCCTGGGCCTGTCCGGGTTCGAGACCGGCGTCGTCGTCATGCCGCTCGTCAAGGGCGACCCGACCGACACCCACGAGGCGCCCCTCGGGCGGATCCGCAACGCCAAGAAGCTCCTGACCTCGGCGGCGCTCATCATGAGCGTCCTGCTCGTCGGCTCGTCCCTCGTGACGACCCTGCTCATCCCCGCCGAGTCATTCCAGCCGGGGGGCGAGGCCAACGGTCGCGCCCTGGCCTACCTCGCCCACGACCTGTTCGGCGACGGGTTCGGCACGGCCTACGACGCCGCGACGATCGGGATCCTGTGGTTCGCCGGTGCGAGTGCCATGGCCGGGCTGCTCAACATCGTCCCGCGCTACCTGCCGAAGTACGGCATGGCGCCGGACTGGGCGAACTCGACACGGCCCCTCGTCCTCGTGCTCTCCTTCATCGCCGCGATCGTCACCATCGCGTTCAAGGCCGACGTCGACAAGCAGGCCGGTGCCTACGCCACCGGGGTCCTGGCCCTGATGACGTCGGCAGCCATCGCGGTCTTCCTCACCGAGCTGCGGCGCGGGCATCGCGGGCCCGCGGGCTTCTTTGCCGTGGTGAGCGCGATCTTCGTCTACACGTTCGTCGTGACGATCCTCGAACGCCCCGAGGGCCTGATCATCGCGCTCCTCTTCATCGCGATGATCCTCACGGTGTCCGTGGCATCACGCATCTCGCGCAGCACCGAGCTCCGGGTGCGGGACGTCGTCTACGACGACGGTGCGACGGCCCTGATCACCCGGACGAGCGACGGGAAGAACCCGCTCCGCTTCATCGCCAACAAGCTGGACGCCGGCGATGGCGCCGAGTACGACGGGAAGTCACTCGAGGTCCGCGTCGACAACCACCTCAAGGGCTGGCAGAAGGCGCTGTTCATCGAGGTCGAGATCACCGACGCGAGCGACTTCGACTCACCGGTCTCCGTCCGGGCGGTCAAGGTCGGGCAGCACGAGATCCTGCGGGCGACGGGTACCTCCGTGCCCAACGTCCTCGCTGCGGTGTTCCTCGACATCCGCGACCGCACGGGCATCCCGCCGCACGGCTACTTCGAGTGGAGCGACCGGGCCCCCGGCGCGAACGTGCTGCGCTTCCTGCTCGCCGGTGAGGGCGATGTTCCGCCGCTCACGCACGAGATCCTGCGTCGCGCGGAACCGGATGAGGCACGCCGACCCAAGGTCCACGTCGGCGGCTGACCCCCGCGGCTGGCCACATTCGTCCAATAGGGCACGAATGGCGGTGACCAAACGTGCCCTATTGGGCGATTGTGGTCGGTGCTCAGGGGACGAGGCCTCGGTCTCGGGCGATCGCAGCAGCCTGCGTGCGTGAGGCCGCGCCCAGCTTGGCCAGGATCCGCGACACGTGGACGCTCGCCGTCTTCGTCGAGATGAACAGCTGCTGCCCGACCTGACCGTTGCTCAGGCCGCGCGCGACGAGCTCAAGGACCTCCTGCTCACGACGCGTCAGGTGGTCGGGCGAGGCGGCGGTCGCCGCGGAGGGTGCGGTGAGATCGTCGAGCTCGGCGAGGAGGGGGGCTGCGCCGAGACGGGTGGCGACCGCACGCGCCAGTTCGGCCTCGTGTCGTGACCCCGCTGCATCACCGGATGCCCTGAGGGCTGCGGCGAGGCGGGCTCGCGAGCGCGCTGTCTCGTAGACGTGGCCGTAGCGCTCGAACGCCGCCACCGACTCCTGCCACGCCTGCACCATGGCCTCGGTGGTCGGCGGTTCCACGTCGTTGGTGCGCCACTGCAACCGCAGCAGCTCCGCTCGCAGTCGGAGGTCCCACGCCCATGTCTCGGTGTTGGTCTCTTCGATCTGCTCCGTCGTGGGTTCGCGCACCCCCTTCTGCGGCTCCGCGACGATGTTGTGGACCTTGCTGGTCATCGCATCGAGGTCAGTGTTGGCGCGGCCGAGCAGCGTGCGGTCCAGGGTCGGTGCATGCGTCCCCACCTGTCCGGCGACGAGTGCGGCCAGGCGGACGACGGCGTGGAACCGTCCCCAGGTCCGGTCGAGGAAGTCGACCGCGTCCTCGGTGATGTCGAGTGCCCGGGCGACGTCGCCATGGTTGCCGTAGTGCTCGACCGCGGGCATGACGAGCAGCACCGTGGCCAGTCCGTCGACGTGCCACCAGTCCCGGATGGCGGTGACCTCGGACTCGTTGATCGGCTCACCGCGGCTGGCGCGCACGAGCATCGCTGAGGCGTCGAAGAAGGCCCGACCCGGTTGCGCCAGAACGGAGTCCTTGACGACGAGCCGTCGCTGCGCTCCGTCCCAGTCACCGATCTCGTATGCCGTGAGCCCACCGATGAGTCTCGACTCCATCGCCCAGGGGGCCCAGTCGAGGTGCATCTCGCGCGCCAGTGCAGCGCCCCGGTCGTAGGCCGCGAGCGCCTGGTCGAGACGACCCCGGCGGTGGTGCATGGTCGCGGCCTGGTGGTGGAGGCGGATCCGCAGCGGGTCGGGCCGGTCACCGAGGTCCTTGAGCAGCTGGGTGATGTGCACCTCGAGGGCATCGAGGTCGTCGTGGATCTCGATGACGCGGGACAGGACCGTTCGGACCTCGGTGAGCGCGGTCGGCAGGTCGAGGCGCTCGGCGAGAGCGACGGCCCCCTCGCCCAGGGCCGACGCCTCGGTGTAGTGGCGGGTGTCGACGAGCTGCTGCAGGTGCGCGGTGAGGACGAAGAGTCGAACCTCGCTGTCCTCGTCCGGGACGATCGCCATGGCTTCGGCCGTCATGCCGGGCCCGGTGTCGGCGAAGGTGAGGTCGATGAGGCGGAGGCGGTTGGCGCACGTCGCGAGCAGGCGCGCCCGGATCGCAGGCGTCTGCCCGGGTCCGGGGTGCTCGATGCGGTCCCGGAGCAGCTGCACCGAGCGGACGATGTCGCCCGCGGTGAGGGCCGCTTCGGAGGCCTCGAGGCTCACCTGGTCGCGGTCCTCGGAGTCCTCGGGCAACCATCCCAGGGCATGTTCGAGGTGCTGCAGCGCGTTGACCGGTCCGCCCATGGACAGGGCGGAACGGGCTGCCTCCCGAGCCGCGCGAACGGCCGTGGTGAGGTCGCCGGCGGCGGCGGCGTGGCGAGCCAGCTCGGACGCGCGGCCGAGCGTGGGATCGGAAGCCAGCGCACCGGCATACGCACGGTGGAGGCGAAGCCTCTCTCCCGGAAGGAGGTCGTCGGTGATCGTCTCGCCGAGCAGGGCGTGGCGGAAGGCGTAGGCCGGTGGCCAGCGGGCCTCGATGACGTGGTGCTCGACGGCGTTGGCGACGGCGGCCTCGAGCTCGGCCTCGGGGAGCCCGGTCACCTGTTGGAGGAGGTCGTGGCCGACGGTGCGGCCGGCGATCGCCATCGTCCGGACGACCTGTTGGGCTGGGCCGTTGAGCTGCTCGACCCGCGCCCCGAGGACTCGCCCCAGGCCACCCGTCATCGGCCGACCCGAGACGGCGCTCGCGGTGAGCTCCTCGGCGAAGAACGGGTTGCCCTCGGCCCGACGAGCGATCTCGCCGACGGTGCGGTCCGGGATGGGCGCCGCGGTCGAACCCTCGCTCGCGCTGACGATCTCGCGAATGGCGGTGTCGTCCAACGGTTGCAGGTCGTGGCGCTCGACGCCTGCGATGCGCGCCCACACGGCGAGGGTCTCGTGGAGCGGGTGGCGGCGGTGGAGGTCATCGGAGCGGTAGGTGATGACGAGCGCGACGGGCGAGGCGAACCCTCGCGTCAGCAGCAGTGTCATGAGGTCGCGCGACGACGGGTCGGCCCAGTGTGCGTCCTCGATGATGACGAGCAGCGGGGCGATCTCGCCGACGGCGGTCAGGAGGGCGTGGACGCTCTCGGCTACCTGGCCGGGGGAGTGGGTTGCGCCGGCGTCGCGTCGACCGGGCAGGAGCACGGCGAGGGCGGGTCGCGTGGCGACGACCTGGTCGATGGCCTCGGGCGCGAGGATCTCGAGGCGGGCGAGGAGCTCGGTGAAGGGGAGGTAGGCGACGCCGCTGCCGGACTGCCCCACGCAATGCCCCCAGGCGACGTTCCAGTGCGCGGCCTCGGCGTCGGCGCCCACCCGGGCGAGCAGGCTCGACTTCCCGATCCCCGCGTCCCCGGACACGACGATGCCGACCCCACGAGGAGCGTCGAGGTCCATGATCTCGGCGATCCGGGAGAGGTCGGCATCACGTCCGACGAGCTCGCGGGCGGGGAAGGTCATGAGTCGAAGTATTGACGACTCGAGGCCTTCCCGTGGCGCGGGCTCCACTGCGATGGACACCCGACTCAGCGGGCGTTGCGTGCGGCCTGGACGCGAGCCCGGACCCTGCGGATGACGTGGAGCGAGGATCCGGGGCGCTCGTGCGTCTGCGTGAACTGTCCGTAGCGAGCGAGCATCTCGGCGTGGACGGCTTCGGGGGTGATGAACGAGGGGTTCATGGTGTGCCTTCCGACTGGTGCTGTGGTTGTCGGCTCGTGCCGACAGGTCAACAGTCGTCGGGTGAGGTAGCGGGCCACATCGGTCAGGTGCCGTATTTCGTGCCTGGCGGCTACCTCAGGCGGTCGCCTCTGCCTACCTCAGGTGTGGGCACCCAGTTCCGAACCGTGGTGAACAGTTCCGAACCGGGGAGATCCGGGGGATCTCGTGTGGACGTCCTGTGGAACGCCGCCTCATAGCGTTTTCAACAACAACCACGGCCCATCGGCAACGCAGCGGATGGCCCCACACTCCAGGAGCAACAGACATGAGCGTCACTCGTACCCAGAAGGTTCTCGTCCCTCTCGCCACGCTGCTCGTGGCCGGCGCCATCGCCGTGGGCTCGGGTGCCACGTTCAGCTCGACCACGGGCAACACCATCAGCGCCGTGACCTCGGGTTCGCTCGAGCACACGAACTCCAAGAATGGTGCGGCGATCTTCAACCTCACCAACGTCAAGCCGGGCGACACCCTCAACGGCACCCTGACGATCAAGAACACGGGCTCCCTCCCGGCCGCGTTCGGCCTGACCGAGACCACCTCGTCCAACGCGTTCGGTGATGGCCTCCTCAAGCTCGTCGTCACCAACGTCACGACCGGCGCGCAGGTCTACTCGGGCAACTTTGGTGGCCTCGTCGACGGCGCCAAGACCAGCCTCGGCGAGATCGCCCCGGCCGCGACCAACGAGTTCCGCTTCACCGTCACGCTCGACCAGGACGCCACCAACACCGAGCAGGGCAAGACCGCCAGCGCCGTCTACGCCTGGGACTCCGTGCAGCTGGCCGGCACCACCACCAACCAGTGACCATCGTGCGGCGGGTGTTGCGGCTGACCAGCAGCGTGCTCCTGCTCGTCGTCACGGTCGGGTGCGCGGCATACATCGTTCCGGGTCTGCTCGGCTACGAGCGCTACGTCATCACCGGCGGTTCGATGACGGGGTCCATCGACAAGGGATCGATCGCCTTCGAGAAGGCGGTGCCCGTCGCGGATCTCGCCGTGGGTGACGTCATCACCTACCTGCCGCCACCGGACAGTGGCGTCAGCACCTTGGTCACGCACCGCATCATCGCGATCGGCCCGGGTGCCGGGGGGACGTCGATCCTGCACACGCAGGGCGACGCCAACCCGGACCCGGACCCGTGGGTGTTCAGCCTCACCTCGGGCACCCAGCCGGTCGTCGAGCACGCCGTGCCCTGGGTCGGTTATGTCTTCGTCGGTCTGGCCGATCCGCAGGTGCGTTTGCTCGTCGTCGGCATCCCGGCCGGCCTCATCGCACTCATCGCTCTGCGGGACCTCGTGATGGCGCTGCGCCCACGTCGTAGCAAACCGGGGAAGTCCTGGGGCACTTCTGTGGAACAACAGCAGCCCGCCGCTCTCTAGCGTTGGGACCACGGCGAACGACCCGCTGACCCGCGCCCGCGCAAGCACCCGTCGACTCAGCCACAGACACCGAGGAGGAGGACCACATGAGGAACTTTCGCTCCCTGCAGCTCCTCTCGCTGGTCCTCCTCCTCGGCATGCTGGGCTTCGCCTTCCCGACCTTCTCCTCGGCCTCCTTCACCGCGCGCACCCAGGCCACCGGCTCCGTGAGCGCGGCCGCCGACTGGACGCCGCCCAGCGTCGCGGTCGTGAGTCCCGGCAGCACGGTCAAGGACATCCCCACGATCAACGTGACGGCGACCGACGGCGAGTCGGCCATCGCCTCGGTCACGCTCGAGCAGCTCCCCCCGGGCGGCAGCGACTGGACGGTCGTCTGCACCGACACCGTCGCGCCCTACGCCTGTGCCTGGGACACCCGCGCTCTCGTCGACGGGGTGCACTCACTGCGCGCCCGCGCGAGCGACTCGGCCGGCTACGAGTCGACCTCTGAGGTTGTGCGCACGACCGTGGCCAACAAGCTCTTCGTCGTCCTGGCCTCGCCGGGCGACGCCGTGCGCGGCACTGTCCCGCTCACCACCACCGTCTACAACGCCGGGTCGCTCACCCACACCGTGCGGCTCGAGTACGCCGCCACCGGCACCACGAGCTGGAAGACCATCTGCACCGGCCTCACCAGCCCCTACGCCTGCAGCTGGAACACCGCGAGCATCGTCGCCGGCGAGTACGACCTGCGCGCCGTGCTCACCGCCGGTGCCACGACGACCCTGTCCGCCGTGGTCGACGCCGTCATGGTCGACAACATCAGCCCCACGGTGACCATGCTCGACCCGGGCACTCCGCTCAGTGGCAACAAGACCTTCACGGCGACGGCATCCGACGCGAACTCAGGTGTCAGCCAGGTCGTCATCCAGTCGTCCCTCAATGGCGGCACGTGGACCCAGCTGTGCACCATCACCCAGGAGCCCTGGAGCTGCCGGGTCGCCACGTCATCGCTGCCCGACGGCGCCTACTCCTTCCGCGCCGTCGCCACTGATGCTGCCGGCAACAGCACCGTCTCGGTCCCCACGGGCACTCGCTCGGTCGACAACACCATCGCGTCGATCACGGTCGACGCGCCCGCCTCGTTGACCGGCACGGTCAGCGTCGGAGCCACCGCGAGCTCGACCGCGGGGGTGGCCTCGGTCCGGATCCAGTCGGCACCCACGGGGACGAGCACGTGGACCGACCTCTGCACCGACACCTCGGCCCCCTACGCCTGCACCTGGAACACCACGGCGGTCGTCGACGGCCTCTATGACCTTCGCGCAGTCATGACCGATGCGGTCGGTGCCACCACGACCTCACCCGTCGTCAGCGCGCAGCGGGTGGACAACGCGCCCCTGCGAGGTGTCGACGTCCAGAGCGCCAACGGTGGCTCGGCGATCGGCCGGGTCGAGGCCGGTGACACCGTGACCTTCACCTACAGCGGCCAGATCGACCTCACCAAGGTCGTCGCCGGATGGACCGGCGCGAGCAAGGCCGTCACCGTGAGGCTGCGCGACGGGAGCCTGCTGTCCAAGACCGCCACCGACGACACCCTCGACGTCCTCTCCGGCACGACCGCGGTGAACCTCGGCTCCCTCAACCTGCGCCAGGACTACGCGAAGACGGGGCGCACGGTGCAGTTCAACGCCACGATGACGGCAGCGACGGTCACGACGAGCGGCGGTGTCATGCGGTCCACGGTGACCCTTCGCCTCGGGACGTTCTCGTCGGGGTCGAGCAGCTACCTGCGCACCGTCAGCTCTGTGGCGGCCATGATCTGGTCTCCGTCGGCCGCCGTGACGGACCTCCAAGGGCGGGCCTGCTCCATCGCTTCGGTCACCGAGACCGGCACGTCCGACAGGGACTTCTGATGCCGCGCACGCGAACGCGTGCCTCGCGGTGGGCCGCCGTCGCGACCTGGCTCCTCGCCCTGGTGCTTCTCGGCCAGGCCCTTCGCGCGGAGTCGACCGGCGCGATCGTTCTGGAGGGCTCTGTTGCCGCTGCGGCTGCTCTCGGCGCGACGAAGATGTGGATCCACAACTGCTTCGAGTCGCATCTCGTCGTGGTGCTGGCCGTGGGCGCGACCCTGATCGGCTCCGTTCTCAGTCTGACCCTGGGTATGCCGGGTGGTCCCGTCACGCCGCTGACGCCCTTCCACGTGGTCGTCCTTGCGCTCGGAATCGCCATCGGGACACTGCTGTTCGCCGACGCGCGGGCTCGTCGCCCGAGCGGGTGAGGACCCCTCGCCGCGCCAAGTCGGGCAACTCTCCGTACGCTGTGTGCACATGGTCGCCCACGTGCTCCTTGTCGAGGACGACGACAAGATTGCCGCTCCCTTGGTCCGAACTCTCGAACGTGAGGGCTATCAGGTCGAGCGGCTCGCCGAGGGCCTCCCTGCCCTGGAGCGACTGTCGACCGGTTCGGTCGACCTGCTCCTGCTCGACCTCGGACTGCCGGACGTCGATGGACTCGACGTGTGCCGTCGGGCTCGTGAGGAGGGGTTCACGGGCGGCATCATCATCCTGACCGCGCGCGACGGTGAACTCGATCGGGTCGTCGGCCTGGATGTGGGTGCCGATGACTACCTCGCCAAACCGTTCGGCCTGTCCGAGCTCCTCGCCCGAGCCCGGGCACTGCTTCGGCGCAGTGCCATCCGGGCAGGAGCCGGCACTGGAACGGTCCCGGGTTCAGCCGCCCGGCCGGCCCCCGCTGAGGTGCCGGCCGAGGTGACCAACGACCTCCGGGTCGACGTCCAGGCCCGGCGCATCTGGGTCGGTGGCACAGAGGTGGCAGCGACGTCGAAGGAGTTCGACGTCCTTGCCCTGCTCGATGCCACCCGTGGTGCCGTGGTCAGCCGCGATCGGCTGATCAGCGAGGTGTGGGACGAGAACTGGTACGGCTCGACGAAGACCCTGGACGCCACCATCGGGCGCCTGCGACAGAAGCTCGACGAGGCCGATGCGCCGGCTCAGGTCACCACCGTGCGCGGCGTGGGCTTCCGCCTCGAGGACGCGACCCATGCGTGATCGGCTCGTTGCCGCACTGGTCGGGATGACCATCACGATGATCGCGCTCTACGGCGTCCCGCGCGCCTATCAGCTCGCGGATCTCGTCACCACCCAGGAGAACGCGAAGATCACGCGGTCGGCGAACCTGCTCACCGTCGTGATCACCGAACGCAACAGCGCTGCGGCGCCCGTGACCTCCGACTTCCTCGCGGGCCTGCTCAACACCGGCGAGAGCATCGAGTACGTCGCCGCCGACGCGTCGGTCGTGCGCGCAGGAGCACCGGCGACGGGCGAGGACGACATCGTCCAGAGGAGGTCACTGCCCGGAGGCGGCACGGTGACGATCACCCGGTCGGGCGACGTGGTCGATGAGCGCGTCTCCAAGGCCCTGCTGCCCCTGATCCTCATCGGTCTGGGCCTTGTCGCGGTGGCCGCCTGCATCGGGTACGTGCTTGCCCGACGCCTTGCACGACCCTTCGGTGAGCTGGCCGAAGCCGCCGATCACCTCGGTCGGGGGCGGTTCGACGTGGAGCTCCCGCACTATGCGATTCCCGAGGCCGAGCGGATCGGTGCGGCGTTGCGGCGGGCGTCGGCAAAGCTCGACGGCCTCGTGGAGCGCGAGCGCGAGTTCGCCGCCAACGTGTCCCACCAGCTGCGCACTCCCGTCACCTCGCTGCGGTTGACCCTCGAGGACCTCTCGATGTGGCCCGAGACGCCTGCGTCCGTCGCCTCCGAGCTCACCAGCAGCATGTCGGAGCTCGACCGGTTGAACGCCGCGATCACCGAGATCCTCGAGCTCTCGCGGGGCCAGCGACTGGGCGACGCGGTCGACGTCGACCTGTCCGAACTCGTCGGCGACACCGTCGACCGCTGGAAGCAGCAGTACGCGGACTCCGGTCGGGTGCTCGTCCACGACCCGACGGAGCCGGTCCTCGCTCACGTGGTGCCTGGTCCCGTCGTCCAGGTCATCGACGTGCTGCTCGAGAACGCGCGCGCCCACGGCACGGGACGTGTCGTCGCCGGAGCCCGCGAACGCGGTCGCTACCTCCACGTGATTGTCGCGGACGAGGGTCTGCGCACCGTCGGCGACGAGGTCTTCCAGCGCGGCACGGGCGATCGGGACAGTGACGGGCACGGGTTGGGTCTGACGATCGCCTCCCAGCTGGCCACCTCGCTGGACGGGTACCTCGTGCTGGCCGAGGCGGCCACGACGACGTTCGTGCTCATCCTCCCTGCGCCCGGAGTCCATGACGTCATCCTCGGGACGGTCCCGCACGTGACCGTCGACGTCGCCCGCGATGGGACAGCCGACGTGACACCTGATGTGGCCGCCCGGCAGAGTGGCCCCTGATGGCTCGGATCCTGCTGCTCCACTCGGCTCTCGGCCTGCGACCCGCAGTGTCGGACTTCGCCGAGCGCCTGCGCGATCGGGGGCACCAGGTCGAGGCACCCGACTTCTACGAGGGGCACGTCTTCGATGACGAGGCCGAGGGCATCGCCCACCGTGACGCCCACCCCGAGTACTTCGACCACGTCCGCGCCCTCGCCGCCGACCTGCCGCCCGACACCGCCTTCGCGGGATTCTCCCTGGGCTCGTGGTTCGCGCAACGACTCGCGGCCAAGCGACCCGAGGCGCAGGCGGCGATCCTCCTGCACTCGGCAGGGGCTCCCCGTGGTGACTGGTCGGGCGTGCCGGTGCAGGTGCACCGCTACGCCGTGGATCCGTGGATCGAACCCGCCGAGGTGATGGCGCTCGGCGAGGCCGTCACGGCCAGCGGGGCAGCCTTCGAGGACCACGTCACACCCGGCCGCGGCCACCTCTTCACGGACCTCGACGGCTCCGACGCCGACGCGATGGCCACGGCCGTGACCCTCGACCGGATCGACCTCTTCCTCCGCTGAGCTGACTGTCGGGACAGACTGGGGCCATGTCCACCCCCCTCAAGATCGCCGTCGTCATCGCTTCCTCACGCCCCGAACGGTCCGGTCCAACTGTCGCTGCGTGGGTCATGGCCGGGACCCGCAACCGCAAGGACGCGTCGTACGACCTCGTGGACCTCGCCGCGCAGGACCTGCCCAACCTCGACGAGCCGGAGCCGGCGAGCTCGGGCAACTACACCCAGGCGCACACCCAGGCCTGGGCCAGGAAGGTCGCGGGCTACGACGCGTTCGTCTTCGTCACGCCGGAGTACAACCACGGCATCCCCGGCCAGCTCAAGAACGCCCTCGACTTCGTCTATGCCGAGTGGAACGACAAGGTCGCGGGCATCGTCTGCTACGGCAGCAGCGGCGGCTTTCGCGCTGCCGAACAGCTCAAGCTGACTCTCAACGAGCTGCAGGTCGCCGTGGTCCGCGCGCAGGTGGAGCTCTCCACGTTCGACGACATGGACCCGTCGGGCGCGATGACGCCGCGCGACTACCAGCCGGCCAAACGCAAGGCGATGCTCACCGCTGTCGAGCGCTGGGCAGGGGCGCTGCGGACGCTGCGAGACTGACCTCATGCCCGACTACGGCCTCGACCTGGAGTTCGGCATCTTCCCGAGCCCTGATGCGACTCGGCACCACGAGATCCTTGAGCTCGCGCAGCTCGCCGACGTGCTCGGGCTCGATCACGTCAGCATCCAGGACCACCCCTACCAGGCGGCGCACCTCGACACGTGGACCCTGCTGTGCGCGATCGGCGCCCGCACGAGCCAGATCCGGCTCTCCACCAACGTCGCGAACCTGCCGTTGCGTCCGCCGGTCGTGCTCGCCAAGGCGGCCGCGAGTCTCGACGTCCTCACGGGTGGGCGGGTCGAGCTGGGGCTCGGTGCCGGCGCCTTCTGGGACGGGATCGAGGCGGCCGGTGGTGGGCGCAAGTCGCCCAAGGAGGCGGTCGATGCCCTCGTCGAGGCGATCACGATCATCCGGTCCTTCTGGGCGGGGGAGCCGGGGCGGTTCGAGGGCGAGCACTACTCGACGCGCGGCCTCAGGCCCGGGCCGGCGCCGGCGCACGACATCCCCATCTGGCTCGGCGCCTACAAGCCACGGATGATCCGGATCACCGGCCAGCTCGCGAACGGCTGGGTCCCGTCGATGGGCTATGCCGATCCGCCTGCGCTGCCCGACCTCAACGCCCGGCTCGACGAGGCCGCGGTCGCCGCGGGACGCGCCCCCCAGGACATCCGTCGGATCTACAACATCTTCGGCCAGTTCGGCACCGGGTCCGGGCTCTTGCGAGGCACGCCCCAGGACTGGGCCGAGCAGCTCACCGACCTCGCCGTGGGCATCGGGATGAGCACCTTCATCGTCGGCGCGGACGACCCCGACTTCCTTCGGCGCTTCGCTGCCGAGGTCGTGCCGCTCACGCGTGAGCTGGTCGCCGCCGAGCGCGAGGGTGGCGCGTCCAAGGGGGTGGGGTCCGAGGCGCCGGAGGCCACGTCGCCGCAGGCTGAGGCCGCGCGTGAATCGGTTGCGACACAGGCCAGTTCGGCCTTCACCGCCGCGCAGCTGGCCATCCCGGCGCACCTCGTCGAGGTCCACGACTACCTGCGCTCCGAGCTCGACCAGGTGCGCGACATCGTCCGTCAGGTGCGCGAGGGTCACACGAGCGTCGGCCAGGCCCGCTCCGTCATCAACACGATGACGATGCGCCAGAACAACTGGACACTCGGCGCCTACTGCGAGTCCTACTGCCGGATCGTCACGGGTCACCACACCAACGAGGACCGCGGCATGTTCCCGCACCTCCTGCGCGCGGATCCTTCGCTGGAGCCGGTGGTCACCAAACTGGAGGATGACCACGCGGTGATTGCCGGCCTGCTCGACGCCCTCGACCGTGCGCTCGTGGGGCTCGTCGCCGAACCCGGCTACGGCTCCGAGGGTCAACGTGCCCTCGACGCCTTGTCGGACGCCCTCGACCAGCTCACCGAATCGCTCCTGACCCACCTGTCCTACGAAGAGGAGGCCCTCCATGACCCGCTCGCCATCCACGGATTCGGCTGACCCGAGCCCTGCCGACGCAGCCGACGTCCCAGGCATCCCGCTCGACGCCGTCGAGTTCTATCGCGAGCTCGAGGAGTCGAACTCACGCGAGTGGTGGGCCGCCAACAAGCTCCGGTATGCCGTGAGCGTCCAGGAGCCGTTGGCTCACCTTGGCGACGTGCTCACCGAGGAGTTCGGCGAGCCCAAGATGTTCCGGCCCAACCGCGACGTGCGCTTCAGCAAGGACAAGTCGCCCTACAAGACCCACCAGGGCCTCTTCGTCCCCACGTTGTCGGCCATGGGCTGGTACGTCCAGGTCGGTGCCGATGGGTTGCGCACCGCTGGCGGCTTCTATGCCTCGCAGTCAGACCAGGTGGCTCGCTACCGTGCCAGCGTCCAGAACGATGTGGCCGGTCAGCAGTTGGTGGACCTGGTGGACACGTTGTTGGACAGCGGTTTTGACATCGGAGGTGACCTGCTCGCGACGCGGCCACGCGGCATACCGGCAGATCATCCGCGACTCGAGCTGCTCCGCCACCGGACCCTCACCGCGGCACGGGACCACGGCACCCCGGACTGGTTCGAGTCCGACGAGGTCGTCGAGCGGGTGCGCGAGGACTGGGTCGCCATGCGGCCGCTCATCGAGTGGTGCGAGCAGTACGTCGGGGCGAGCGAGAAGCCCGGACGGTTCTGATGGCCCCGCGCGGCGCGCCCCGGAAGGCTCGAGCCAGTGACGTCGACGAGATCGCCGCGTCGCTGCCCGAAGCCGAGCTCGGGATCTCGTGGGGTGACCGGCCGACGTGGAAGGTGCGTGGCAAGGGATTCCTCATCTACCGGATGCCGCACAAGACCGCCGTCGATCCCGTGACCGGGGAGATGTGGGATGACCTCCTCGTCGTCATCACCCCCGACATGGGCGCCAAGCAGGCCCTCGTCGAGGCGGACAACCCGTTCTTCGACATCGACCACTTCCGCAACCACAACGGGGTGCTCGTGCGGCTGTCGCGGCTTGGTGAGATCGGGCGGGACGAGCTCGTCGAGATCATCACCGACGCCTGGGCCTCGCGTGCTCCGAAGAAACTCGTCCGCGAGCACCTCGGCGACTGACACACTGCCGACATGAGCGGCGACGGAACCAAGGAGTCCCCCTGGGAGCTGACGACGGCACCGGGGACGTCGGCCTACACGATGTATCGCGATGAGGCCGGTGACCCGCCCGCACTCGTGTGCCAGGTCGGGTCGACGACCCTCACGTACCACCTCAGCGCCATCGAGGACCTCCACGCGATGCTCAGGGAGCGCGGCGACTGGGTCGACCTCGGTGCGGCCGACGAGAAGAAGGATGCCAAGGACGGGACCGTCGAGGCATGGGGCCGGGCGCAGGACAACCCGGTGGGCGGTTGGTACGGCCTGCGCAAGGGCTACCGAGGTCGCTTCGGGATGTACGTCCCGCCGTTGCTCGAGGAGCTCGGACTCATCGAGCTCGAGCACCACCCCCGCAACAACCGCGCCCGCGCCCTCTGAGGGTCCGGCGAACGTGCTTACGCGGGGGGTGCGCCGATCGAGGTGCGGACTGAGAAGAGCTCGGGGAAGAAGGTGAGCTCGAGCGCGCGCTGCAGGAAGCCGACCCCGCTCGATCCGCCCGTCCCGGTCTTCATGCCGATGACGCGCTGCACCGTCTTGAGGTGCCGGAAGCGCCACAGCTGGAAGTTGTCCTCGAGGTCGACGAGCTCCTCGCACGCCTCGTAGATGTCCCAGTGGTTCTCGGCGTCCTCGTAGATGCCGGTGAACACCTGGACGAGCTCGGCGTTCGGGACGTGCGCGATGCTCACGTCACGGTTCAGGATCTCCTGCGGCACGGCATACCCACGTCGTGCCAGGTAGCGCAGGAACTCGTCATAGATGCTCGGGGCCTCGAGGAGCTGCTCGAGGATCGCGTGCGCCGCGGGGTCGGCCTCGTGGACCTTGAGCATCCCGCGGTGCTTGTTGCCGAGCATGAACTCGACGGCGCGGTACTGCCACGACTGGAAGCCCGACGCGTGACCGAGGAAGCCGCGGAACTGGCTGTACTCGGTCGGGGTCAGCGTCGCGAGGACGGACCACTGGTCGGTGAGGGTGCGCTGGATGTGCTTGACGCGGGCGATGCGCTTGAGGGCCATGCGCATCTCGTCGTGCGCGAGCAGGTCTGCGGCAGAACGGAGCTCGTGCAGGACGAGCTTGAGCCACAGCTCCGACGTCTGGTGCTGGATGATGAAGAGCAGCTCGTCGTGGTGCTCCGGGTTGCTCGCCGGGTGCTGGGCGCTCAGGAGCTCGTCGAGCGAGAGATATGAGCCGTAGCTCATCTCCTTGGCGAAGTCCGTGTGGATCCCCGCCTCGATCGGCCGGGTGTTGCCCTTCGAGGTCTCAGTCACGTCAGCAACAGTACGGCCACTCAGACGCGGCGGAAGAGGGCGGCGAGGGCCTGGCCACCGCCGATGCACATCGTCACGACGCCGGTCTCGAGGTCGCGGCGGTGCAGGTCCTTGGCCACGCGCAGCGACAGGATCGCGCCCGTCGCGCCGACGGGGTGACCGAGGGCGATCGCCCCGCCGTAGGGGTTGACCTTGTCGGGGTTGAGCTTGGCGTCGCGCACCACGGCGACGGCCTGGGACGCGAACGCCTCGTTGACCTCGAAGGTGTCGATGTCGTCGGGGCTCAGGCCGGTCTGGGCAAAGAGTTTCTCGAGCGCGATGACCGGGGCGTAGCCCATGAGCTCGGGCTCCATCGCGCCCGTCGTGACGGCCTCGAGGGTGACGAGACCTGTGAGGCCGCGGTCGGCGGCGACGGACTCCCGGGCCAGGACGACCGCAGCCGCACCGTCGTTGATGCCGGACGCGTTGCCGGCCGTGACCGTGCCGTTCTTGTCGAACGCGGGGCGCAGGCCCGCAAGGATCTCCAGCGTCGTCTCGGGCTTGGGGTGCTCGTCCTCAGTGGCGGTGAACGGCTTGCGTCCGCCCACCTCGACCGGCGTGATCTCCTGCGCAAACGCCGCGCGACCGGCCTCGCTCGCGGCCAGCTGCTGGCTCCGGAGCGCGAACTCGTCCTGCTGCTCGCGGCTCACGCCATAGCGCTTGGCGACGTTCTCGGCGGTGACGCCCATGCCGATGTCGTGGAACGGGTCGGTCAGCATCATCATCGTGCCGTCGACGAGCTCACGGTTCCCGAGGCGATAGCCCGCGCGGGCACCGAAGTCGTAGAACGGCATACGCGACATCGACTCGTCACCACCGGCGAGCGCGAAATCGACCCCACCCCACCGCATCTGCATCGCGGCCGACCAGATCGCCTGCAGTCCAGAACCGCACAGACGATTGACCGTGTATGCCGGTGCCGACTTTGGAAGTCCGGCTGCCAGTGCCACTCGGCGGGCGTTGTAGGCATCGGGTCCGACCTGGCCGATGCAGCCCATGACGACCTCGTCGATGTCCTCGGGCGCGACGCCGGAGCGGACCAGGGCCTCGCGAGCGGCGGTCGCGCCGAGCTCGTGGGCGGGCACGTCCTTGAACATCCCACCGAAGCTGCCGATCGGGGTGCGGGCGCCCTCGAGCAGGACGATCTTCTCTGCGTTGCCTGAGCTGCCTGAAGTCATTCCCTCATCGTAGGAACCTCATGGCGGACGGGACAGGGCGCCGGGGTGTGACCTGTGCTGGACTTCAGTCCATGGAGCACACTGCGGTTGTCCTCGTCGCCCACGGCACCCGTGACGAGCGTGGCGCCGAGACGGTGCGGCGGCTCGCCCGGCGGGTGGCGGAGTCGCTGCCCACCCAGGAGGTGACCCTCGCCTACGTCGACGTGCAGGAGCCCCTTGTCGGCGAGCTGCTCGATGACGTCATGACCCGCCACGCGTCCGTGGTCGTGGTGCCCCTGCTCCTCAGCCGAGGCTTCCACGTCGATGTCGACATCGCCAACGCCGTGGCGGAGCACCGCGGATCACGTGCCGTGGCGCCGCTCGGCCCCGACCCGTTGCTTGCGGCGCTCATGGTCGAGCACCTGCGGGCGAGCAACGTGGCCCCCGGTACGCACGTCGTCATGGCAGCGGCCGGGTCCAGCCGGGCCGTGGCTGCCGAGGACGTCGAGACGGCAGCCGACCAGCTGGCGACCGAGTGGGGTGGCCCCGTCACGGTCGCGTATGCCGCGGGCACCCAGCCGTCCGTGCCCGACGCCGTCGCATCCGCTCGAGCTGCCGGCGCCTCCACGGTCGCGATCGCGTCCTACCTGTTGGCCGAGGGCTTCTTCCACGACCGGCTGTCGGACGCCGGCGCCGACATCGTGACGCCACCCCTCGGGGACGACGACGCGGTGGTCGCCGTCATCCTCAGTCGTTGGTGATGTCGCGGTGCCAGGACTCGGTCTTGTATGCCGTGACCCACCCGAGCGAGACATAGAGGCCATCCGCTCCGGTGGGGGAGTCGTCGTCGACCTCGAGCCCGACGCGGTTGTTGCCGCGCTCCGCCGCATCACGAATCACCGTGTGCAGCAACGCCTTTGCAACACCCCGACCACGAGCCAGCCGGTGCACCCCGATGTAGTCGACGTAGGTGCCGAAAGCACCCGACGCATCCGGAGGAACGACGGTCGCCACGAGAGCCCCGCCGGGCACCAGCTCTCCATCGACCTCGATCTCCGCGATCCACCAGTGGTCCCACCGGTGGCCCGGGTCCTCGCGCAGGCGCGACAGGAACTCGGGGAAGGACTCGCGATAGCTGTTGAAGTGGTCGGTGAACGACTCCTCGAGCATGCGGTGCACGGTCTGGAGGTCGGCGGCAACCGGGAGGCCGGTGTCGTGCTTGGCGACCTGGCGGATCGTCACACCCTCACGGACGGCGGGGAGGACGCCGTCCTCGGCCTCCTTCGGCGTCACGGGTCGTGACATCTGCAGCCAAGTGCGGGTCTGGCGGTAGCCAGCGGCCGCGAGCCATCGCCGCTGGCGCTGGTCGTCGGCATACGCACCGGAGTCGAGTTGGGTGCCGGGCAGCTCACGACCGGAGGCGATGACGCGTCCGGCTTCCTCAGCCCACGTGAACAACGCCGCCGCGAGGGCGTCCGCGTCACTGTCAGCAATGCCCTCGACGGCCACCGTCACCTCGACGAGGGTGCGGCCACCTGCCCGGTCGTGGGTCGTTGCCCAACCGAGGACCGACCCCTCGGCGTCGGTCACCAACGACTGGTGGCGGGTCCAGGACCCCTTGCCGGCGACGTTGCTCTCGATGACATCGGTGTCGACCGAACCCGAGCCCTTGGCCATCTGCTGATGCGCCTCGGACAACGACACCAGGGCGTCCACGTCCTCACGGGTGGGAACGCGCACGACCCAGCCGGACGGCATACCCGACAGGTCCGGCAGGCCAGATTGGGCCGGCGGAATCTCTGTCTCGGACAACGGATCTGGCGTCGGTGACGTCATGCGATGGGTCCTCCGGACTGGACGATCGGGACAAGGTCGGCGATCGAGTCCACCACGGCGGTGGGTCGATACGGAAACAGCTCGACCTGGTCCGGGCGCGTCGAACCGGTGAGGACGAGCACGGTCCGGAGCCCTGCCTCGAGCCCGGACACGACGTCTGTGTCCATGCGATCCCCGATCATCGCGGTGGTCTCGGAGTGGGCGTCGAGCCGGTTGAGGGCGCTGCGCATCATGAGCGGGTTGGGCTTGCCGACGTAGTAGGGCTGACGACCCGTGGCAGCAGTGATGAGCGCGGCGACAGAGCCGGTCGCGGGGAGGATCCCCTCGGGCGACGGGCCGCTCACGTCGGGGTTGGTCGCGATGAAGCGAGCGCCCTTGTCGATGAGCCGGATGGCCTGGGTGATCTGCTCGAACGAGTAGGTGCGCGTCTCGCCGAGGACGACGTAGTCGGGTTTGCGGCTCGTGAGGATGTAGCCGACGTCGTGCAGTGCGGTGGTGAGACCGGCTTCGCCGACGACGTAGGCCGTGCCGCTCGGTCGCTGGTCGGCGAGGAACTGCGCCGTCGCCATGGCCGAGGTCCAGATGGAGTCCTCGGGCACGTCGATGCCACTGGCGAGCAGGCGGGCCCGCAGATCGCGTGCCGTGTAGATCGAGTTGTTGGTGAGGACGAGGAAGGGACGGCCCGCGGCCTTGAGCGCCTCGATGAAGTCTGCGGCTCCGGGGATCGCGTGCTCCTCGTGCACGAGGACGCCATCCATGTCGGTCAGCCAGGTCTCGATCGGTTGCGGGTGAGTCATCCTGCAGTCTCAATCCATCGGTCTGTCATGTGGTCATTGTCGCGCCTACGGTGGAGTCATGGCGCAACGTGACGACAACCAAGACCGGGCACACCGCAGCGAGTCCGACACGATGGGCTCCATCGACGTTCCCGCTGACGCCTATTGGGGTGCGCAGACGCAGCGCAGCATCGAGAACTTCGACATCGGGCGCGACACGTTCGTGTGGGGCCGGCCGATGATCCGGGCGCTGGGCATCCTCAAGAAGGCTGCGGCACAGGCCAATGGCGAGCTGGCCGAGCTGCCGAGCGATGTCGCCGACCTCATCGTGCGCGCTGCGGACGACGTCATCTCGGGTTCGCTCGACGCGCAGTTCCCCCTCGTCGTCTTCCAGACCGGGTCCGGCACGCAGTCCAACATGAACGCCAACGAGGTCGTGTCCAACCGCGCCATCGAGCTCGCCGGTGGGGTGCGCGGCTCCAAGACGCCCGTCCACCCCAACGACCACGTCAACCGCGGCCAGTCGAGCAATGACACCTTCCCGACGGCCATGCACATCGCCGTCGTCCTCGAGGTCGTCGAACGTCTGGAGCCCGCCGTCGCGGAGCTGCGCGGCGTCCTCGACGCCAAGGCCACGGCATACAAGGACGTCGTCATGGTCGGCCGCACGCACCTCCAGGACGCCACCCCCGTGACGCTCGGACAGGTCTTCGGTGGCTGGGTCGCGCAGATCGACGAAGCCATGAAGGCTCTGGGGTATGCCGTGGAGTCGGCTCGCGCTCTGGCCATCGGTGGCACTGCAGTCGGGACGGGGCTCAACGCCCACCCGAGGTTCGGTGCGCTGGCGGCGGAGAAGATCGCGGCGGAGACGGGTCAGGCGTTCCGGCAGGCGCCGGATCTCTTTGCCGCGCTGTCTGCCCACGATGCGCTGGTGGGAGTCAGCGCCGGGCTGCGGACCCTTGGCGGTGTCCTCATGAAGGTCGCCAACGACGTCCGCTGGTATGCGTCCGGCCCGCGAAATGGCTTGGGGGAGCTGCGGATTCCCGAGAACGAGCCCGGGTCGTCGATCATGCCGGGCAAGGTCAACCCGACCCAGGCGGAGGCGCTGACGATGGTGGCGACGCGAGTCTTCGGCAATGACGCGACGGTCGCGTTCGCCGGGTCGCAGGGCAACTTCCAGCTCAATGTCTACAAGCCGGTCATGGCGCACGCCGTGCTCGAGTCCATCCGGCTGCTGGCCGACGGGTGCCGGTCGTTCACCGCGCACTGCGCCCGCGGCATTGAGCCCAACACGGAGCGGATCGAGGCCAACCTCGCGAGCAACCTCATGCTCGTCACGGCGCTCAACCGGCACATCGGCTATGACAAGGCCGCGGCGATCGCGAAGCACGCGCACCGTGAGGGTCTGTCGCTGCGCGACGCGGCCCTGGCCTCGGGTGACGTGACGGGAGAGCAGTTCGACGAGTGGGTCGTCCCCGAGGACATGACCCACAACTGAGGCGTGGACCACGGCGTCGTCAGCCGATCCGACGCCCAGTCATTACCAACGACTGCCCCTCTGCGTCAAGGTCACGGCGAGTTGTCGCCACGGGCTCGACTCACGGGGGCTTGGGCCGTCATCCTCTGAGGGTCACGGGCCAGCAGGGGGGTCCGTGAACGGTCCGTTGCGCGGAAACCCGTAGCGCTGGTCGCAGGGGAGTGGTCGCGTCAAAGGGAGTCGCCATCACTCCTCTGGCGTTCGCCCGGACGTCGCCCGGTCGGCGCTCGTTGCGAGGTCAGGTGCGGCTGTGTCGTCCTCGGCCCAGCATGTTGAGCACGGCCTCGGACCGAGAACTTGCCCCTGTGGCGTCAAGGATGGCGGCCACGTGCCGTGCGATCGTCCGCTCGGACGTCCCGAGCTGTCGGGCGATGGCGGCGTCAGTCCGGCCCAGGCACACTGCGCGTGCCACATCGAGTTGGCGTGGAGTGAGGGGCGGCGTGCTGCCCTCAGGTAGCGCAGTCCGAGACTCGGCGAACGTGGCGTGCCACATGCCAAGTGCGCTTGCGAGGAACTCGCCGCTGGTCGCGAGCCAGGCAGTGGTGGCGCCGTCGGCCGTGTCGGGTCCCGCGATGACGGCCATCTGTGAGTCGATGATGATGCAGTTGAACAGGACCGGCCCCAGCCGAAGGTTGGTGTTGAGGGAAGACAGCAGCGGGTGGAAACGCAGGGTTCGCGGCAGGGTGATCGTCTGCAGGTCGATGCCCCGATCTCGGGACCGGGCGTCCAGGGTGTACGAGAAATCCTCAGGGTCGAAGATCAGCGTCGGGATGATGTTCCAGACGCTCGTGCGGGTCCGGGGCTCCAGGGTGGACAGTCGCTCCATCACTTCGGCCTGTCCCACACCGAAGGAGCTGAGACCCGGGGGGTGTGGGCGACCGGGGTGTGCGAGCTCGTTCATGCGGCCCATCAACGCGAGAGCAAGACGTTGTGCTTCGGACATGCGTTGACACCCTCCTCAGGTCCGGCTCTGTCGCCCACGACCCAACATGTTGAGGATCGCCTCACTGCGAGAGTGTGCCTCGGTGACGTCGCAGATGGCGGCGACGTCTCGCGCCACGCTGCGCTCGGAGATGCCGAGCTGACGGGCGATGGCTGCGTCGGTCCTCCCCAGGCACAGGGCCCTGGCGACCGAGAGCTGGCGCGAGTTGAGGGGCGGCTCGGCTCCGTCGGGCAGCGCTGGTCGCGACTCCGCAACCGTGGCGTGCCACAGTCCCACTGCACTCTCGAGGAACTCGCCGCTGGTCGCGAGCCAGGCGGTGGTGGCACCGTCGACCGTGTCCGGACCTGCGATGACGGCGATGTGCTCGTCGACGATGATCGTCCGGAAGAGCACCGGACCGATCAGAGCGGTGGGCGTGAACGATGTGAGCAGCGGGTGGAAGCGGAGCGTGCGCGGGGAGACGATCAAGCGCAGCGTGACCCCACGGGACATCGATCGCTCACCCAGCTCGTAGGCCGCGTCCTCGGGATCGAACGTGAGCGTCGGCACCAGGTTGCGCACCGTCTGACGCGTTCTCATCTCGAGTGCGGCCAGGCGCCGCATCACGTCGCCCTGGCCGACCCCGAAGGGAGTCAAGCCGGGCGGCAGTGGCCCTCCCGGTTGGGCCACCTCGTTCATCCGGCCCATGAGAGTGAGGGCGAACTGGTGAGCCTCGGACATCCTGCTGCACCCCCCTGGGTGGTCGTTGTCCGGTCAAGTATCGGCGATTGTCCGGTCAGACGTCCGGTTGCTGTCCAGAAGTGGTCATTCCGTGCGCAGTGACCACCGGATCACGGGCGGTCGAACTGCCGCGCACACCGGCCCGCCGCGCGCGTCCACGAGAGGCAGGTGGCCCTGGAGGATCGCGCCCTCCGGTGCCGATGCCATCTCGGCGGGGTCGAGCACTCCCAGCATGAGCTTGGCGCGACGGAAGCCGTCGAACCCGTGCGTCGAGTCGTGGCCCCAGCACAGGTAGAGGAAGCGGTCGCCGCGCTTTCCCTGCACCCACGGCCCGCGGTAGTCGACGCCGGCCGGGGTCACGACGACGTCCAGCTCCGCGTCGAAGGTCATCGTCGACCCAGCGACCGGCCGAGCCGACACGACATCTCGACCACGCTGCATACCCACGAAAACGGCTCGCCCCTCGATGACGGGAGGCGGCAGCGACACCCCGACGATGTGCACGTCCATGTGCCCATCGTCGCAAGAGCACCGCCACCGTGCCGAAACATCGCCGGACTAGGTTGAGCGCCATGGACTTCACCGCACCTTCACCCCATGGCGGCATGGGCGCCACACCGGTCGACGACGGTGTGACCTTCCGCGTCTGGGCGCCCCATGCCCAGCACGTGTGGGTCATCGGCGACTTCAACGGGTGGGACAGCGGCAACAACCCGCAGTTCGAGCGTGACGGCGACGGCGCCCCTGGCATGTGGTCCGTGCACGTCCCCGGGGTGCGGGCCGGGCAGGAGTACCAGTTCCAGGTCGACACGGGCTCCGAGGTCGTGTGGCGGGCCGACCCGTATGCCCGCCAGATGACGAACTCCGTGGGCAACTGCGTTGTCTACGAACCGAATTCGTTCGACTGGGGTGACAACGGATTCCGTATGCCGTCCTGGGACGACGTGGTCATCTACGAGATGCACGTGGGCACGTTCGGGAGGGACAAGGGCGCGCGCGGGAGCTTCGAGTCGGCGATTGCCGGGCTCGACCACTTGCGTGACCTCGGCGTCTCGGTGATCCAGGTGATGCCGCCGTTCGAGTACGCCGGCGACATCTCGTGGGGCTACAACCCCAGCCACCTGTTCGCCGTCGAGTCGACCTATGGCGGTCCGGACGCGTTCAAGCGATTCATCAAGGCGGCTCACGAGCACGGCATGGCCGTGATCGTCGACGTCGTGCACAACCACATCGGACCCTCTGACCTCGACCTGTGGCGCTTCGACGGCTGGTCCGAGGGTGATGGCGGAGGCATCTACTTCTACAACGACTGGCGCGCGGCGACGCCGTGGGGCGCCACCCGTCCCGACTACGGTCGGCTGGAGGTGCGCAGCTACCTGCGCGACAGCGCCCTGCTCTGGCTCGAGGAATTCCGTTGCGATGGGCTGCGATTCGACGCAACCAACTACATTCGCTCGGTCACGGGCGGGACGTGGGACGGGGGAGCTGCCATCCCCGACGGCGCCGACTACCTGTCGTGGCTCACGTCCGAGATCACGGCGCGCCAGCCGTGGAAGCTCCTCATCGCCGAGGACCTCCAGAACGACCCGGCGGTCACGACCATGAGCGGGCAGGGTGGCCTCGGCTTCCACGCCCAGTGGGACGCCGGCTTCGTCCACCCCGTCCGCAAGGCCCTCACCGAGCTCAGTGACGAGAACCGGGACGTGGAGTCGGTGGCCAGCGCCGTGCTCGGCGAAGGGCGTGGCCCGGCCGGGACCCGCGTCATCTACACGGAGTCGCACGACGAGGTGGCCAACGGCAAGACCCGTCTGCCCGAAGCCGTGGCCCCCGGCGACGCCGACTCCTGGGCCGCCAAGAAGCGGGCTGCCCTCGGCTTCGTCACCGTCATGTTCGCGCCGGGTCTGCCGATGCTCTTCCAGGGGCAGGAGTTCCTCGAGGACCGGTGGTTCGACGACTCGGTGCAGCTCGACTGGGGCAAGTCCGAGTCGAACGCCGGGATCGTGGCCCTGCACCGCGACCTGATCCGGTTGCGCCGCAACGCCGATGGCGTGAGCCACGGTCTTCGTGGCGCGGGTATCAACGCGCTTCGCATCGACAACTCGGCCAAGATCCTCGCGTTCCACCGGTGGGCCGAGGGGGGAGTGCATGACGACACCGTCGTCGTCCTCAACTACTCGACCCAGGTGCTGGGTGAGCTGCCCGTCGGTCTGCCAGCGCCGGGCCTCTGGAAGGTGCGGTTCAACTCCGACTCGTCGGTCTACGCGCCGGACTTCGCCGGCACTGATGCCTTCGACGTCGAGGCGAGCGGCCCGGCCCTGGACGGTTGCGAGCAGAGCGCAGTCCTCGCCCTCGGCCCCTACAGCGCGGTCGTCCTCACCCGGGAGACCTGACCACAATCGTCCAATAGGGCGCAAATGGCTGGGAGCGCCCCCGCCATTCGTACCCTATTGGACGATTGTGGCGGCCGAGGGCCAGCTTCTGCGTGTCCGTCTGGGGCACGAAGTCGAAAGTGAGGTCAGGCGGTGACGTAGGTGTCTGCGACGTTCAACGCGGCGTCGAGCTTCTCGAGGCCTTCACGCATCTCCGCAGCCGTCGTCGTGCACGGCGGCGCGACGTGGGTGCGGTTGAAGTGGATGAAGGGCCACAGGCCGTTCTTCTTGCACTCGGCGGCGAACGCGCCCATGGGAGCGGCAGCCGCGCCGGATGCATTGAACGGGACCAGCGGCTCGCGGGTCTCGCGGGAGCGGACGAGCTCCACGGCATACATGAATCCGACTCCGCGGACGTCGCCGACGGACGGGTGCCGCTCGGCGATCGCCTCGAGACCGGGCCGCAGGACGGTCTCCTCGACGCCGCGGACGTGCTCGAGGATGCCTTCCTCCTTGAAGATCCCGATGGAGGCGACGGCCGAGGCGCACGCGAGCGGGTGCCCCGAGTAGGTCAGCCCGCCCGGGTAGGCGCGGTCGGCGAACGTCGCCGCGATCGCCGCCGAGATGACGACGCCGCCCAGCGGCACATAGCCCGAGTTCACGCCCTTCGCGAAGCAGATGAGGTCCGGAGTGACGCCCCAGCGGTCGATGGCGAACCATTCGCCGCACCGCCCGAACCCGGCCATGACCTCGTCGGCGATGAAGACGATGCCGTTCTCGTCGCAGATCTCGCGCACGCCGGCGAGGTAGCGGTCCGGCGGCACGAGGACGCCGTTGGTGCCCACGACCGTCTCGAGCATGATCGCGGCGATCGTCGACGCGCCCTCGACCATGACCGTGTCCCGCAGGTGCTGCAGGGCGCGCTCGCACTCCTGCGCCTCCGAGGTCGCGTGGAACGCCGAGCGATAGAGGTAGGGACCCCAGAAGTGCACGATCCCCGGCACCGACGGCTCCGACGCCCAACGGCGCGGCTCGCCCGTCGCGGCGATCGCGCCCGCCGTCGCCCCGTGATAGCTGCGATAGGTCGTCAGGACCTTCTGGCGGCCGGTGTGCAGGCGCGCCATGCGCATCGCGTTCTCGGTCGCCTCGGCGCCACCGTTGGTGAAGAACACCGAGTCGAGGTCCCCGGGCGCGAGTTCGGCGATGAGTCGCGCGGCCTCGGACCGGGCGTCGTTCGCGAAGGCCGGCGAGACAGTGAGCAGCTTCCCGGCCTGTTCCTGGATGGCGGCGACGAGCTTCGGGTGCTGGTAGCCGATGTTGACGTTGACGAGCTGGCTCGAGAAGTCGAGGTACTTCGAGCCGTCGGCCGTCCAGAAGTGCGACCCGAGCGCCTTGGTCACCTCGGCGGGCGAGATCTGGGCCTGTGCCGACCACGAATGGAAGACGTGCGCGCGGTCAGCGTCGGTGGTCGAGGTCGTCTGGTGGGTCGGGTTCGTCGTCGTCACCCTCGGCAGCATATGGGCGTGGAGCCGAGGGCGTCACGAGTCACATGGTTGAACCCTGTTCAATCACCCCGTTTTGTCGCTACTCTGGGAAAAGCCGGGCGCGCGTCGTGAACCCCTGTACCGACGCGCGCCCTTGGCGTGTCCCGGGGTCGTCCACAGCCCCCGTGCATGCCGTCGGTGGCTGTCGGTGCGCCTTCGGATGATCTGCGCACCTCTCGGTGTTGACCCATCTGATCAGGCACCTCTGACACCCGCCTGACATCCCTGACACCAAGGAGTTCTGCATGGCCACCGTCGAGCTGACCGCCGACACGTTCGAGAAGACCGTCACGAGCAACGACATCGTCCTCGTCGACTTCTGGGCCGAATGGTGTGGTCCGTGCAAGCGCTTCGGCCCCGTCTTCGAGGAGTCCTCGCAGCGGCACCCCGACGTCGTCTTCGGCAAGATCGACACCGAGGCCGAGCAGCAGCTGGCCGCAGCTGCGCAGATCACCTCGATCCCCACGCTCATGGCGTTCCGCGACTCGATCCTCGTGTTCTCCCAGCCCGGCGCCCTCCCCGGCCCGGCGCTCGAGGGGATCATCGAGAAGATCAAGGAGCTCGACATGGACGAGGTCCGCGCCAAGGTCGCCCAGGAGCAGCAGGCCCAGGCCGCCACCCCGGAGGCCTGACCAGCTGCACCCTGCTTGGATGGCGGTGTGCCTTCGCCACCGCCGTTCGTCGCCCTCGGGGACTCGTATGCCGCGGGCGTCGGCGGTGGGGCCAAGCGCAACGAGTGCTGGCGCGCGGTTGAGGGATATCCCGTTCTCGTCGCCCGGACGCTCGGTCTCCACCTCGCCTACCAGGCGTGCCTCGGCGCGACCATCGACAACGTCGAGCGCGACCAGGCGCAGGCTCTCGGCCCCGAGACGACGCACGTCTCACTGACCGTCGGCGGCAACGACATCGGGTTCGTCCCCGTCCTCATCGAGTGCGCCAAGCCGTCCTGGGTGTCCGACTCGGACCCGGTCATCGACGATGCGCTCGCGATCCTGCGAACCCAGCTGCCGGAGCGTCTCGCGGGGCTTCTGGCGACGATCGGGGAACGTGCGCCGAATGCGGAACTGGTCGTCACGGCATACCCCGTGTTGTTCAACGGCGAGGACTGCAACGCCCTGACGTTCTTCAGCCCTCACGAGATGGGGCGCATCAAGGATGGCGTGGACGAGCTGGCCGGCGTCATCGGCGCGGCGACGCACGACGCGGGCGCTGACTTCGTCGACCCGCGCGGTCCCTTTACCGGGCACGCGATCTGCGACGACCCGGAGTGGCTCAACGGCGCGTCCCTGCCGCTGGAGCAGTCCTTCCACCCGAACGCGGACGGTCATGCGGCCTATGCGCGGCTCGTCACCACGGCATTCGATGCGGAGAGTGCCGACCTTCGGCCCGAGCGCGATGTGCGCGTCGTCGAGGGCCCGGCGCGTCGTGGAGACGCCCCGACGTTCCGCCTTCCCGACCTGTTGTCACCTCAGAGCCTCGACGGCGCCCGACGGCACGGGCTTGATCCGAGCCGGGTCGAGGCGCTGGTGCGCGAGGGGCGGCACGACGTCCTCCACGACCTCGATCGTGAACTGCGTCTGGCTCTGGGGAAGTGAAACCCCCGGGGAAATGAAACAGCGCCGAGCCGCCATTGGCTCAGCGCTGGACAACAGCGTGCAGGTCGGTCAGACGTTGCGGTGCTGCTGGTACTGCGAGGCCACCATGAGCTCGTGGTTGGCGCGGGTGTAGTCCATGTCGACGGTGTTGGACCAGCCGGAGTTGCCCTGGCGACGGAAGTTGCGGAGGCGGTCGGCGATGCGGTGGGCGGTGTTGAGGGTCTGGGTGCGGGGGATCATGAAGACAATGATCCAGCGTTCAACTCCTTAGCACAACGTGACTTTGCTTAGGAGTTGTTAAGCAGCGCTGTAGAATCAGGACATGCTCGATCCCCACCGCCTCACCGTCTTTCGGGCCGTCGTCAGCAGCGGCTCCGTGCAGGCGGCCGCCGACAACCTCGGGCTCACGTCGAGTGCGGTGAGCCAGCACCTGAGCGCCCTCGCCCGCGAGACGGGGCTCGTCCTGTTCCAGCGCCAGGGGCGTGGCATCACGCCGACCCCGGCCGGTCTGGAGCTCGCCGCCCAGAGCGAGGAGGCGATGAGCCAGTGGGGCCGACTCGACTCCGTCGTCACCGACCTGCGCGAAGGGCGCAGCGGTCGGTTGGTCGTGGGCTACTTCGCGTCGGCGGGCTCGGCGTGGATGCCCAACCTCGTCAAGCGGCTCACCTTCGAGGAGCCGGACCTCACCGTCGACCTCGTCCTCACTGAGGCGACCAACCGCAACATCACTCCCGACATCGACATCGTCATCGACCCGCCTGATGGTGGCGGCCGTTCGGGCTATCGGCAGGTGCCCCTGTCGACCGATCCCTTCGTGGCCGTCGTGCCGAGCACTCACGAGCTGGCGAAGTCGCGCACCGTGCGGCTCGCCGACCTGCGTGGCGAGACGTGGGTGTCCAATGACTTCATCGGCAGTCTGTGTCATCGCATCGTCGTGTCCGCCTGTGCTGCAGCCGGTTTCACGCCGAGGTTCACGGTGCAGGCCCAGGAGCACCACTCCGCGATCCAGTTCGTCGCCGCCGGCGTCGGCATCTCGGTCATGCCGCGTCTGGCCGCCCGCGCGCTGCCCTCTGAGGTCACCAGGCTGCGGATCACCGACCCCACTCCGATCCGCGAGATCTCCGCGCTGGTCCGTGAGACGGGTCGCCCCAACCCGGCGGCTGCTCGGCTCCTCGAGATGCTGCTGGAGCTCAACGCCCACCCCACCCGCCGGGGCCGCTCCGCCACCCCCTGACGGCTCGGCACTGCATGTGTCGTTGACGATGATGTGTGACACACACTATGGTGTGACGCATGGACGACGACCTCATCGCAGGACACCTGCAGGAACTGCGCAGAGGCACGGTGGTGCTCGCGTGCCTCACGACGCTCGCGCAGCCCCGCTACGGCTACGCCCTCCTCGAGACCCTCGCGCAGGCCGGCTTTGCCGTCGACGGCAACACGCTCTACCCGTTGCTCCGCCGCCTCGAGAAGCAGGGACTGCTCACGAGTGAGTGGAACACCGACGACGCGCGACCGCGCAAGTTCTACCGGGTCAGCCCCGACGGCGCCCGAGTGCTGGACCAGTTGATGACCGAATGGCGCACGCTCGACACCGCGATCGGCGCCCTCGATGGAGGAGACCCGCGATGACCACGAAGACGACGCTCACCGACCGCTACGTGTGGACCGTGACCCGGCATCTCCCCGACGACGTCGGCCCCGATGTGGCGCAGGAACTGCGGGGGACGATCGCCGACGCCGTCGACGGCAAGGTTGACGCCGGTGCCGACCCGGCAGCGGCCGAGCAGGAGGCCATCGCCGAACTGGGCGACCCCGACGCTCTCGCCCGCCACTACGGCGGCCGCCCCAACTACCTCATCGGACCCGGCTTGTACCCCGACTACCTCCGACTCATGCGGCTCCTGCCGCCCATCGTCCTGCCGATCGTCCTCGTCGCGAACCTCATCGGGCGGCTCACGGCCAGCGATGACAACTGGGGCTCGATCCTCCTCGACTCCTGGGTCGTGGTCCTCACCGTGGGAGTGCATCTCGGCTTCTGGGTCACGTTGACCTTCGCCCTCATCGAGTGGCACCGGCCCGAGACCGACCGCGACCGACCGCTCAGCGACTGGAAGCCCGACCAGCTGAGCACCGAAGTGCCCTGGCGCGCGGTGGGGCTGACCGAGACGGCCTTCTCCGCGGGCTTCGCTTTCGTCCTGGCCGCCGTCGTGGCGTGGCAGTTCACCGGGGTGTCCGGCGACGCCATCCAGGTGCTCAACCCCCATCTCGCGCTCGTCTGGGAGATCGCCCTCGTGGCCCTGCTCGCCCTCGACGGAGTGCTGGCCCTGATGGTCTGGCAGTCCGGTCGCTGGACCCCCGTGCTGGCCGCTCTCAACGTCGCCACCAACGCCGCGAGCGCCACCCTCCTCGTCTGGCTCCTGTCGCGCGGCGAGCTCCTCACCGACCTGCCGACCGTCCTCGGTGAGAGGTTCGGCTGGTCGACCGACTGGGCGATCCCGACCGCACTCGTGGCCGCCGGCATCGTCCTCGTCAGCCTGTGGGAGTGCGTCGAGTCCGTGGTCAAGGCCCGCCGGTCCATGAAGGGCCAGCGCGTCGCCTGACCGCACGCCTACGCTGGGTCCGTGCAGGATCTCGTTGCGCTGTGGCGCTCACCGGAGTGGTTGTCCGAGGCCAACGACTGGGTATGCCGTTCGCTCGCCTCCCGCGGCGTCCACACCTCAGGAGCGTTGTCCGAGAACCGAATGCGCTTCTGGTCGGCCGTCTTCACGATCGAGACCGACCGCGGGCGGCACTGGTTCAAGGTCGCCAACCCCGGGCAGGGGTTCGAGGCGGCACTCGCGTCAGTGCTGGCTTCGCTGGTGCCGGACCACGTCGTCGCACCAGTTGCCGTCGACGTGGGCCGCGCGTGGATCCTCACGGCCGACCAGGGGCCCACGCTGCGCGACAGCGGCCCGGCCACCATCGAGCAGTGGGAGCTCGTCGGTCGCGAGACCGCCCGGATGCAGCAGGCTCTCGTGCCACACGCTGCGGAGGTGATCGGTGCGGGAGTGAGCACGCTCGCGGCGAGCGACGTGCCGGCATACGTGATGGCCGCCGTGCACGAGCTGGAGCACCTGCCGAGCGACCACCCGCAGCACGTCACGGCCGAGGTGGCCGATCGCGTCCTCGCCACCATCCCGCAGCGGCAGGACGACGCGACCCTCCTCGACGCCTCGGGCCTGCCGGACACGTTGCAGCACAATGACCTTGGCGATGCCAACGCCTTCGTCGACGGGGAGCGGGTTCGGCTGCTCGACCTCGGCGACTCGTTCTGGTCGCACCCGCTACCGGTGATGGAGATCCCCCTTGCCAAGGCGGTGGGATGGCCCCTCCCGGGACTCGATGACGAACGGGTCCGGCGCGTCCTCCTGGCCTACCTTGCCGAGTGGCGTGACGAGCCCGAGTCCTTGCTGGACCTCTGGCCCGCCGCCCGACGTCTGGCCCGGGTGCACCGCTTCGCGTCGTGGACGCGCGTGTGTGCCGAGGTCCCACCCGAGTTCGCCCTGGAGGACGATCTCAGGCTGATCGACTACCTGGACCCGACGTTCCCCTGACCTGTGTGGGGTGGGTGGAGCAGCTCGGTCGCCACAACGGCAGACGGGTTGAGCGCTCCGTAGATGTGCGGGAACTGCTCACCCGTCTCCGGGTTGCCGACCTCGCGGACCAGCGGCGCCGTGAGCAGTGCCGGGTCGATCGTCAGCAGCACCAAGTCGTGATCGACCCCGGCGTAGAAGTTCGTGAGCACGAAGCCGAGCTGGTCCTCCTCGCAGCAGTGGATGAACCCTTCGTCCTCGAGAGACCGGCCCAGCGTCGACTCGGTGAAGGTGTCGTCCTCGACCGCCTTGGCCCAGGTTTCGGGCGCGGTGACGTGGTGGATCACTTCTGGGTGACCTTGTCGATCGACATCACGAGGATGACGCGGTCGGCCTTGTCCGGCGGGATGGGCGTCTCGGGGTTGCCGTAGCGCGCACCCAGCACCGGATAGAACTCGCCCTCGGGGTCGGGAATGACCTCGACGAGACGACCGCGCAGCTCGACGAAGCGGTAGGCGTTGTCGGGGTCGATGACCTCCATCGCCATCGCCGGGTTCACCTGGAGGTTGCGGAACTTCGCTCGCTTGGTGGTGTGCGTGAAGCGGAGCGTGTCGCTGTCCGCGTCGAAGAGGAACCACATCGGGTTGACCTGCGGTGAGCCGTCGGGCCGCACCGTCGCGAGGTGACCGTAGTTCGGGTCGGTGAGGAGGTGGACGAATTCGTCGGGAACAGTCGCCATGGCACCCAACCTACGCCGCGGCATACGCTCCCGTTCATGACGATTCGCGAGGCCACGCCCGACGATGTCCCGGCCATCCTGCAGCTGGTCCGCGACCTCGCGGTCTACGAGAAGGAGCCGGACGCGGCCAAGGCGACGGAGGAGCAGTTCCACGCCGCGCTCTTCCCCGGGACGGGCACGCCCACGACCTTCGCGCACGTGGCCGAGGTCGACGGCGAGATCGTCGGGATGGCGGTCTGGTATCTCACCTTCTCGACCTGGACCGGCGTCAACGGCATCTGGCTCGAGGACCTCTTCGTCCAGCCCGAGCAGCGCGGCAGCGGCATCGGCCGCGACCTGCTCGCGACGCTGGCCCGCACGTGCGTCGAGCGCGGCTACACCCGCCTCGAGTGGTGGGTCCTCAACTGGAACGAGCCGTCGATCGGCTTCTACAAGAGCCTCGGCGCCCTGCCACAGGACGAGTGGACCGTCTTCCGCATGGACGGCTCGGCGCTCAGCGAACTCGGCGGCTGACGCCGCACGACACCCAAGCCACACGACAACAGATGGGTATGCCGGCCGCTCTCGGTGAGCGGCCGGCATACCTTCTGCGTTCTGGTCCGGTCAGGGCCAGATCGACGTGACCCATTCGGGGTGGTCGATGAACGGGTTCCGGTTGTGCTGCCACTGGGCGTAGATGCGGTCGTTGCGGCGCTTCTCGAAGGTGTCCGGCGGGTCGCCCGCGCTCCAGGCCTTGAGCACGGTCAGCTTGCCGATGTAGGGCGCGCTGCCGTTGGCCACGGAGTTGTTCGGCTCGAGGTTGGGCCAGCCGTCGTCTCCCTCGTAGCGGATGGCCATGTAGAGGATCATCCGGGCCACGTCTCCCTTGACGGCGTCGCGCGGCTCGAAGGAGTCACTGTCGCGCCAGCAGTCGGAGCACTGGTTGACGGCCGAGCCGCCGTTGTCGAAGTCGAGGCTGCCGCGGTCGGAGTTGACGGTGACGTCCTCGGGGCGGAGGTGGTGCACGTCGGTGCCGGGTCCGTTGGCCGTGCCGAAGTCGCCGTGGCTCTTGGCCCAGACGTGCTCACGATTCCACTGGTCGACGCCACCACCGTTGTTGGACTTGGCGATCGAGCGGCCCGAGTAGATCTCGATGACGTTGGCGCTGTTGCCCGGGTCCTGGTCGGTGTCCTTGAGCGCGTCCCAGACCTGGTCGTAGGTGAGGACGGTCTGGTTCTTGATGATGCTGTGCAGCGACGTCCTCAGTGCGGAGCCGGTCTTGCCGAGCGCGCTGGCGTAGTAGGTGTCGGTGTCACCGCCACCCGTTGACGTGGGGGTCGGCGTCGGCGTGGGGGTCGCGGTCCCTGTGGGGGTCGGCGTGGTCCCGACGGAGGAGATGGCGGTCGGGGACTTCAGGCCGGCGTGGGCGAAGTACGCCTCGAGCGGGCCCGTGACGTCGATGACCTTGCCGAGGAGCGAGGGATTCGTCTTGAGGCCCCACGCACTGCGCCACTGCGTCGTCAGCTGGACGTAGACCATCTTGGTCGTGTCGGTCTGGCCGGCGGTGTCGGCGAGCGCGATGGCCAGGTCGCCGGTGAACGAGCTGCGGTTGACCGTCGTCGTCGCGACCGGCTCACCGACGACGTAGCCACGGACCGTCTGCGACGTCCCGTTCTGGGTGGCGATCGCCTGGGTCACGGTCAGGGGGGTGGCAGCGGTGGCGGTGCGTGCCGTGAAGGCGGTGAGCGCCATGGCGCTGATGAGGGCGACGAGCAGGAGCGCGGCAAGGGTGGCGACGCGCGTCTGGCTGCGAGACGAGAGTGGCGCGCGGGGCGCGGTGGTGAGCATGACGCTCAGCCTGCTGCCGGCATACGCCGCATGGGGCAAAGCGCAGGTGAGGGTTCGGCAAGGGTTCGGCAAAGAGGGTGGCTCGGGGGGCAACCCTGAGTCGGCTCAGGGTGATCCAAGGGGCTGGTCGGGTCCCGTCCCCGATGTGGGCGACCGGTGCCCGACGCGAGGGTTGCCCCCATGATCACCATTGGCTCGCTCACCAGGAAGTACGGCGACCACCTCGCCGTCGACGACATCTCCTTCACTGCCCGCCCAGGTCGGGTCACCGGCTTCCTCGGCCCCAACGGCGCGGGAAAGTCCACGACGATGCGCGTGATGGTCGGGCTCACCCCGCCCACGAGCGGATCGGCCACCATCGACGGCAAGCGGTTCGTCGACCTGCCCAACCCGGGCCTCGAGGTCGGCGTCCTGCTCGACGCCTCTGCTCAGCATGCCGGCCGCACCGGCCGCGAGATCCTCACGGTCGCCGCCATGACGATGGGCCTGCCCGGCTCGCGCGTCGACGAGATGCTCGAGCGGGTCAGCCTCACCCCGACCGAGGCCGGTCGGCGGGTGCGCAACTACTCGCTCGGCATGCGCCAGCGACTGGGCATCGCCACCGCCCTCATCGGTGACCCCCACGTCCTGATCCTCGACGAGCCGGCCAATGGCCTCGACCCCGCGGGCATCCGCTGGATGCGCGACCTCCTGCGCGGCTATGCCAATGCCGGAGGCACTGTCCTGCTCTCCTCCCACCTGCTCCACGAGATCGAGGTCATTGCCGACGACATCGTCGTCATCGGCAACGGCCGCATCGTCGCCCAGGGCACCAAGGACGAGCTCCTCGCCGCCGCCGGCACCGTCGTGCGCACGCCCGATCGCACCCAGCTCGCGGACGCCCTCACCCGCGGTGGGGTGGAGTTCACCGTCGCCGACGACGGGGCCTTGCGCACCGTCGCCGACCCCACGCTCGTCGGCCAGATCGCCCGGGATGCCGGGTGTGCCCTGACCGAGCTCAAGTCAGCAGACGGCGCCGGCCTCGAGGAGATGTTCCTCGAGCTCACCGCCGACACACAGCGTGAAGGAACCCAGCGTGAAGGAACCCAGACCGAAGGAGTAGCGGCATGACCGCCACGACCGCAACCACGACCCTGGCTCCGGCCAACGACACGACCAGTCCGGTTGCCGCACAGCGGCGCTCGGCAGCCTCCCCGATCCCAACATCGCGTCTGCTCAAGGTCGAGCTGCGCAAGATGTTCAACACCCGCTCCGGGATGTGGCTGATGTGCAGCATCGGCATCCTCGCCCTGCTGGCCACCGGCGCCGTCATGATCTTCTCTGCCGATGCGGACCTGACCTACGACAACTTCGGTGCCGCCGTCGGCATCCCGATGGTGATCATCCTCCCGATCATCGCGACCCTCTCCGTGACCAGCGAGTGGAGCCAGCGAAGCGGCCTCACGACCTTCACCCTCGTGCCTCACCGCGGTCGGGTCATCGGCGCCAAGCTGGCGGTCGCGGTGCTCGTGGGTGTCGCAGCGATGGTCCTTGCCCTGAGCGTCGGGGCCCTGGGCAACCTGGTCGGCGCCTCGGTCGCCGGGATCGACCCGGTCTGGAACCTCTCCGTCAGCCACATGCTCACGATCACCCTCGCCACGGTGCTCAACATGCTGATCGGCTTCATGCTCGGCGTCCTCATCCGCAACTCCCCGGGCGCGATCGTCGGCTACTTCGTCTACAACTTCGTCCTCCCGCCGCTGACCATGCTGCTGGCCACGAGCCAGTCGTGGTGGCGGGACCTGCAGCCGTGGATGGACTTCAACTTCACCCAGGGATTCCTCTTCAACGGTGACCTGACGACCAGGCAGTGGTCCCAGCTGGGAGTCACCGGACTGTTCTGGCTCGCCATCCCGCTCGCGATCGGGCTGTTCCTCGTCCGCCGCTCCGAGGTCAAGTAGCCACAAATCGTCCAATAGGGCACGAATGGCGTCGTCAACCATTCGTGCCCTATTGGACGATTCTGGTGGGGACAGGGCAAGGAGTTGACGGCACGTGTCACAGAACCCGACCGGGCGGCGTCTTCATGTCGAGGGCATCACACGGAGGCCCTCATCGACGACGAGGAGAGAGAACCTTGAGCACCGACACCGCCAGGATCCCCGCAGCCGAGGTCAACGGCATCCAGGGTCGCCTCATCACGACGATGGCCCGCCGCATGCTCGGCAAGGTCCCCGACTCGCTCGGGGTCATGTGGCACCACCCCAGGGTCATGAAGGACGCGATGGGGTTCGGCCGCAAGGTCGAGGCCTGGGACGAGCTCGACAAGAACCTCGCGTCCTTCGCCTCGATGGCGGCGGCTGCCGAGATCGGGTGCAGCTTCTGCCTCGACCTCGGCTACTTCATGGCCCACAACCACGGACTGGACGAAGCCAAGGCGCGCGAGGTCCCGCGGTGGCGCGAGTCGACGGTCTTCACGCCGGCCGAGCGTCGCGTCATGGAGTACGCCGAGGCGATGTGCCAGACGCCGGTTGCCGTCACCGATGAGCTGTCGACCGCGCTGCTGGAGGACCTCGGCGCCGCCGGACTTCTCGAGCTCACCGCCCGGGTCGGCTTCATGAACTACAGCGCTCGCGGCAACATCGCACTGGGGATCGGCTCGGACGAGTTCGCGGACGCGTGCGGTCTCGCGCCCTTGGCGGCGCCCTCCAAGGCCGCGCCGAAAGTACCCTCGGTCGCATGAGTGTTGACGCCGAGAAGGCCGGGGCGGGTGACCCGTTCACCACTCACCGCAGCCTGCTCTTCACGGTGGCCTACGAGATGCTCGGGTCCGCGGCGGATGCCGAGGACGTCGTCCAGGACGCGTGGCTCAAGTGGGACGCGGTGGACCAGCGCGAGGTGCGCGACCCGCGTGCCTTCCTCGTGCGCGTGGTGAGCCGGACGGCGCTCGACCGGCTGCGGACCGTGTCACGCCGACGTGAGGACTACGTCGGACCGTGGCTTCCCGAGCCGCTCGTCACGGCCCGCGACGTTGCCGAGGACGTCGAGCTCGCCGACAGCGTGTCGATCGCGATGATGCTCGTCCTCGAGACGTTGACGCCGACCGAGCGGGCGGTCTTCGTGCTGCGCGAGGTGTTCGGGCTCGACTACGACGAGCTCGCCGAGGCCGTCGACAAGAGTCCGGCGAGCGTGCGCCAGATCGCCCATCGGGCCCGCTCGCACGTCGCTGCCCGCCGCCCTCGCGGAGACGTCGAACCCGGGCAGGCGCGTGGCGTCTTCGAGGCGTTCCAGCGAGCCGTCACGACGGGCGATCTGCAGGGGCTCGTCGACGTGCTCGCACCCGACGTCGTCATGCTCGGTGACGGCGGTGGCATCAAGCAGGCCCTGGCCCACCCGGTCCTCGGCGCCGACAAGGTGTCGCGCCTGCTGCTGGGTGGCTTCAGCAGGTTCGGAGCCATCACGTTCTCGCCGGTCGACATCAACGGCCGCCCGGCGCTCATCGTCCATCTCGACGGCGAGGTCGACAGCATCCTCACGGTCGAGGTCGAGGACGGTCTCATCACCGGCGTCTACGCGGTGCGCAACCCCGAGAAGCTGGGGCGCATCGGCACCGAGACCGACGTCAGCCGCTGACCCTCCTCGTTGCGTCTGCGGATGCGGCGGCCAGAACGGCCACCTCCGCAGACGCAAGGGTCAGGCCTTGGGGACGTTGCGCTCGATCTCGGCCAGCCAGGCAGCGGACGAGACGTCGGACGGCATACGCCAGTCGCCGCGAGGCGACATCGTCCCGCCGGAGACGACCTTGGGACCGTTGGGGAGTGCGCTGCGCTTGAACTGGTTGTTGAAGTAGCGCTTGACGAAGACTTCCAGCCAGTGCCGGATCGTTGCGAGGTCGTATGCCGTCCGGTCGCCTTCGGGGTAGCCCGCCGGCCAGTCGCCGGTCGCCTTGTCGGACCAGGCGTGCTGGGCGAGGAAGGCGATCTTGCTGGGCCGATAGCCCCTGCGGAGAACGTGGTAGAGCGTGAAGTCCTGCAGCGAGTAGGGGCCGACGGAGTCCTCGGTCGACTGGATCTTCTCGCCCTTCTTGGTGGGGACGAGCTCGGGGCTGATCTCCTGGTCGAGGATCTCGACGAGTGTCTCGTTGACTCCACCCTCGAACTGCTTGGACGAGACCACCCATCGGATGAGGTGCTGCATGAGCGTCTTGGGGACGCCCGTGTTGACGCCGTAGTGGCTCATCTGGTCGCCGACACCGTAGGTGCACCAGCCCAGCGCCAGCTCCGACAGGTCGCCTGTGCCGAGGACGATGCCGCCTCGCTGGTTGGCCGCGCGGAAGAGGTAGTCGGTGCGCAGGCCGGCCTGCACGTTCTCGAACGTGACGTCGTAGACCTCCTCGCCGTTGCCCGCGGGGTGGCCGAGGTCCTTGAGCATCTGCGTGGCGGCCGGCTTGATGTCGAGGGTCTCGAAGGTGATGCCGAGCGACTCCATGAGGTGGATCGCGTTGCTCTTGGTGCCGTCGCTCGTCGCGAACCCGGGCATTGTGAAGCCGATGATGTCGGTGCGCGGGCGCCTGAGTCGGTCCATGGCCTTGGCCGCGACGATGAGGGCGTGGGTGGAGTCGAGGCCACCCGAGACGCCGATGACGATCTTGGGCTGGCCGATGGCGCGCAGCCGCTGCTCGAGTCCGGACACCTGGATGTTGTAGGCCTCGTAGCAGTCCTGGGCCAGGCGCGCCTCGTCGTCGGGGACGAAGGGGAAGCGGTCGACCTTGCGGCGCAGTCCGATGTCGCCGGTGGGCGGGTCGAGCTCGAAGGCGACGACGCGGAACGACTCCCCGCCGGGCTCACCGATGCCCTCGACGCGGCGGTTGTCGTCGAAGCTGCCCTGGCGGATTCGCTCCTGCCGCAACCGATCCAGGTCCACGTCCACGACGGTGGCCTGGGGTCCGCTGGGGAAGCGCTCGGATTCGCCGAGGAGGTCACCCATCTCGTAGACCATGGTCATCCCGTCCCACGACAGGTCGGTGGACGACTCACCTTCGCTCGCGGCGGCATACAGGTATGCCGCGTTGCAGCGTGCGCTCGCAGAGCGCGCCAGCAGGTGGCGGTCGTCGGCGCGGCCGACGGTGATGGGGGAGGCGCTGAGGTTGAGCAGGACGGTCGCTCCCGCGAGGGCGGCGCGGTGGCTCGGTGGCACCGGCACCCACATGTCCTCGCAGATCTCGACGTGGACGACGAGTCCGGGGACGTCGGTTGCCTCGAAGAGGAGATCCGTGCCGTAGGCGATGTCGCCGTCCTCGTCGGCGCCCGGCCAGTGCGGGCGGTTGATGAGGGTGTCGACCGCGTCGTCGCCGGGAGCGAACCAGCGCTTCTCGTAGAACTCGCGGTAGTTCGGCAGATAGGACTTGGGCGCGACACCGATGACCTCGCCGCCCTGGATCACGACCGCGCAGTTGTAGAGGCGGTTGCCGATGAGCAGGGGAGCGCCGACGACGACGATGGGCGTGAGCTTCGCAGTGGCCTCGGCGACGGCGACGATCGCCCTGTCGACCTCCTCGAGGAGGACGTCCTGCATGAAGAGGTCGTCGATGGCATAGCCGGACAGCCCGAGCTCGGGGAAGAGTGCGACGGCAACCCCGTCCTCGTGGAGGGCGCGCACCTGCTCGATCGTGGCCGCCGCGTTCTTGGCGGGGTCGGCCATCGTCACGGGGAGCGTGCAGGCGGCGACACGGGCGAATCCGTGCGCGTAGGCGTTGCGAAAGTCCATGCGCCTGAGTCTGTCAGGTGGGTGAGGTCTGCCCTCGTGTCCAGCCCGCGCTTTGCTGTAGCACCTTGGTGCTACATTTGAGCATGACCGAGATCAGCCAGCGCCAGTTGCGCAACGACAGTGGCGAGATGCTCCGTCGTGTGGAGGCGGGTGAGGTGCTGGTCGTGACCCGACGCGGAGTTCCGGTGGCCGACCTCGTGCCGCATCGCGAGCCCGTCGTCAAAGGTCCGAGGCGTTGGGTCCCGGCTGCCGACTTCCACTTCGCCGTGGCCGATCTGCCGCCATGGAGCGTCGCTGAGTTCGAGACTGAGCAGAAGCAGCTCGATGACGCCGTCTCTGACGAGCTGCGGGACGTGTGGGAGCCGCGTTCGTGACCGCCTCCACGCAGGTCGAGCGGGCCCTCCTCGACACGTCGGTCCTGATCGACCCGCCTCATGGGCTCGCCTCGCTCGCGACGGAAGTGGTGGTGAGCACCATCAGCCTGGCCGAGCTCGCCCACGGACTCCACGTCCCTGATGCTGTCGAGTCGGCCGCCCGGCAACTGAGATATCAGCGCATCCTCGACGTCTTCGAGCCTTTGCCGTACTCAGTGGCGGCCGCCCGCACGTACGGCGCCCTTGCTGACGTGGTGCGCTCAGCGGGCCGGAGCCCACGACAACGACGCTTCGACCTGCTGCTGGCCTCGGTCGCGGTCTCCCAGGGCGTCGCGATCCTGACGCGCAATCCCCGTGACTTCTCCGGCCTTCACCACACGCTTCAGGTGGTTGACGCCAGCTGACCTCGAGGCCCTTCCCTGTCGGGGGTGGGTGGCAGCGTGGAGCGCGTGCTCATCCATGCCGACGCCGACGCGTTCTTCGCCTCGGTCGAGCAACGCGATCACCCGCACCTGCGCGGGCGGCCGATGGTCGTCGGTCCGCAGGTGGTCGCCTGTGCGTCCTACGAGGCGCGAGCGCTCGGCGTCCATGCGGGTATGCCGCTGTTCCAGGCCGTGCGTCGCTGGCCCGAGCTGCTCGTGGCACCGTTCAGGGCGCAGGCGTACGAGTCGGCGAGCGCCGACCTCATGGCGCTGTTCCGGGAGCTCACGCCCCTCGTCGAGCCGGGGTCGATGGAGGAGGCCTTCCTCGACGTGTCCGCCCTCGATGGCGGGTCGGTCGAGGAGGCCGGCCGCCTGGCGGGGGAGCTGCGGGCGCGGGCGCATCGAGAGCTGGGTCTGCCGGTGTCGTGTGGCGTGGCGCGGGCCAAACTCTTCGCCAAGCTCGCGAGCCGACGAGCCAAGCCCGATGGCCTCGTCGTCGTCGATGCCGAGACGGAGGCGCGGGTGCGGCCACGCCTGCCCGTCGCTGACCTGTGGGGTGTGGGGCCGATGACGACCGACAAGCTCCACGACGCCGGGGTGGTGCTCGTGGCTGACCTGGCCGGCTGGACCGTGGACGGCCTCGTCGAGCGACGGGTGGCCAAGGCGATGGCCAAGAACCTCATCGCCATCCGGGACGGCGTCGACGACGCGACGATCAAGCTCCCCACGGCGCGCAAGTCGATCTCGTCCCAACGCTCGTTGGGCCGCTCGACCCGGCAGCGGTCGACCGTGCAGGAGGCGTTGCGCGACAACGTGATTCGCGCCCTGAACCGGCTCGGCGACGACCCGCGACCCGCCACTCGCCTCGACGTCCACCTCCGCTACGACGACGACCACGCCGTGGTGGTGCCTGGCGCGCTCGGGGAGCCCACACGGGACCCGGCCACCCTCATCGGCGCCGCGCTCGCGGCACTGGAGCGGACGGCATACGAAGAAGATGGCCGGGGCGTGACGATGGTCGGCGTGACGTTCGGACTGCCGGCCCCCTGACCTGACCCGTCAGGCGCGCCAGACCTCGGCCTTGCTCAGGTAGGCAGAGGTCCACGGCTTGGCAGGCGTGTTGTAGTTGACGACCGCTCCGGGCAGGCGGTGCCCGGCCACCGAGATCGACCCGTCGCCGCAGGGCGCGACGACGAAGTTCAGCGACTCGATCCGGCCGCCGAGCTCGAACTCGGGCACGTCCACCCAGCGGCGGTCGAGGACGCCGTTCATCCGCACGGTGATGTCGCCGGCGCGGGCCACGAGGCCGGTCGCGAGGTCGATGTCGATGCCCACGTGCTGGCGACGGAACTTCGGCTCGGGCAGGGGCGGGAGCTCGCCGATCTCGCCGAAGTAGCGCGTGTAGTCGCTCCACAACCACTGCGCGAGCTCGCGCTGCTCCGACACGATCGTCAGGCTGTCCGTCGTGGCCAGGATGAGCGCAGCACCTGATCCGTGGGTGGACCAGTCGACCTTCCAGACCGAGGCGTATGCCGTGCACGCACCTTCGGCGTCGTAGTGCTGGATTCCCGGGTTGGCACCGACGAGCACCGGCTGACGCGTGGTCGCGGCGTGGGCTGGTGCGCCGGCGACGGTCCCCAGGGTGGCGACGGTCCCCAGGGCGGCACCGCCGCGCAGCAGGGCGCGGCGGCCCGGAGCGAAGGAAGGGCTGGGCTTCTCGGACATGACGTTCTCCTCTCGTGGGGCAGCGACCGCTGCCGATGCGACCTTCGCCCCGTGTCTCCGCAGGGGGCGAACGATTCGAACGCCGTCGAATTCATCGGGCGCACTCGACAGCCGGTGCGAGACTGCGGGACGTGGCAATCCGGATCCCGATGAGTGCAGAACTGTTGGGACGCACCCGATTTGCGGTGTCGCCCGCCCCGGAGATCCTCTCGGCGCTCGCGTGGCAGGTGAGGCCACGACCACCCCGGCACGTGACTCGGTGGCTGGAGCGGGCAGCGGACGGCGTCGACCCGGCCCTGCTCACCCTGCTCACCGATCTCGCCGGATCGAGCCGTGCCTATGCGCCGGACTTCCTCACGCCCGCTCCGGCTGGGCGGTCGGTCGGCATCGATGAGCTCGTCGACGCCATTGCCGCGACCGATGCCGACACGGTCGACTACCACCTCGACATCGGCTTCAACGGACGGCCCGTGCGCCCTGACGTCGTTGTGCAGTTCGCGAGTGAAGAGGCATACGTGCAGTGGCGTCGGCCGCTGCCGGCCAGCGTCTCCCACCTCCTCCGCCAGGGCCATGGCGTGCTCGCAGAGGCCGCGGCGGAAGCCATGCGGGCCTGGTTCGACGTCGCCCTGGCGACGGACTGGCCGGACGTGCGGGCCGTGCTCGATGACGACATCGCCTATCGCGGCGATCGCATGGTCCGGGAAGGGTCGACGGCCCTGCTCGACGACCTCGACCCGTCGATGGCGTGGGACGGCAACGGGGTCGTCCTCGACCGACCGTTCGACGGGGACATCGACTGGGAGCACGACGGGTTGCTGCTCCTGCCCTGCTCGAGCCAGCGCGGCGTGATCTTCTCGGCCGAGGATCCCGACCCGCCGCGCGTCACGTATCCCGCGCGGGGCACGGCGTCGTTGAGCGGTCCGCCCACGGTGTCCGCGCCGCCGGAGCTGCGCGAGCTCATCGGCGAGACGAGGGCCGTCCTGCTCTCCCTGCTCGCCGAGCCCGGGCCGACGTCACGGCTGGCACGCGCCTCGGGCTGGTCGCAGGCGACGGTGTCCTACCACCTCGGGATCCTGGCGCGATCAGGTCTCGTGGAGGGGCGTCGGCGCGGTCGCTCGGTGGTCTACTCGCGCACCCAGCGCGGCGACCAGCTCGTCGGGTCCTGAGCCGGCTCAGAGGCGAGGCGCGACGAACGCGGTGACGAAGGCGACGGCAGCGCGGACGTGCTTGGGTGCGTCGAGCCGGTCATCGTCGAGCGCTGCCCGCAGGGTGAGCTCAGTGAGCCCGGCGACGACTCCCACCGAGTCGGCCACGCTGAGCTCGCGCAGGTGGGGTGTGTTCTCCCGGGCCCTGGCCACGACACTTCGCAGGTAGGCCGCGTGGTGGTCCATGAGCTCTCGGCGCGCCTCGAGGCCGAGTCGCCCGAGGGAGTGCGCCTCGAGCATGTGGGCGCGGGCGAGCGCCGGAGTGGCCGCGAGGTGGCTCAGGTAGGCCCGGACGCCGGCCCGGATCTGGTCCCCGATCGGTGCCGATGGGTCGGTGACCACGGCACTGATGGCGGCGAGGAGATCACTGGAGCGGGCGGCATACAGGGCAAGGAACGCCTCGTCCTTGGTCGCGAAGTGCTCGTAGAAGGTGCGCTTGCTCGTCCCGGCGATGCGGGCGATGTCGGCGACCGTGGTGTTGGCCAGACCCTGTTCGACGATGGCTTCACCAAGGGCGTCGAGCAGTCGAGTGGCGGCGGGGGAGGTCATGCTGGTACGGTAACGTACCACAATGGTACGCACAAGTACCACGCCAGCATGGACACCATCGTCAACGTCTGAGGACCCCATGACCGCACTCCGCGTCGCACTGACCGAGCTCCGTCGACTCACCGACACGACCTTCGCCAAGGTCGCGCTCGCGGCGATGCTCATCGTGCCGTCCCTGTATGCCGGGTTGTACCTCTACGCCAACAAGGACCCCTACGCGAACCTCGAGGGGCTGCCCGCCGCGGTCGTCGTCGAGGACCGCGGCACCACGCTGGCCGATGGCGAGAAGCTGCAGGTCGGCGACGAGGTGGCCGCCACCCTGCTCAAGGCCCACGACCTCGACTGGCACCAGGTCGACCAGGCCGACGCCAAGCACGGCCTCGCCGAGGGCGACTACGCCTTCATCCTCACCGTCCCCGCGACCTTCTCCTCCGACCTTGCCTCGAGCGCCGACTTCACCCCGCGCCGCGCCAACCTCCAGATCGAGACCAACGACGCGACCAACTACCTCGCCGGCACCATCGCCGAGCGCGTCGTCGACCAGGTGCAGGTCTCGGTGGCCGAGCAGGTCAGTCGCACGGCGGCGAGCGAGATGCTCGGTGGGCTCACGACGATCCACGCCCAGATCACCGAAGCAGCCACCGGCGCCGGGCAGCTGGCCACCGGGATCCACGACGCCCACGTCGGGTCGGGCAAGCTCCGCTCCGGCAGCACGGAGCTCGCCGCCGGCCAGGAACAGCTCGCTGACGGCACTGCCCAGCTGGCCTCTGGTGCAGGCGACCTGAGCAGCGGGCTCGCGACCCTCGACACCAAGACCGACGCCTTGCCCGGGCAGACCGCCAAGCTCGCCGACGGCGCCCAGCAGGTCGCCGACGGCAACGCCAAGGTCGCTGCCGCCGGTCAGAAGGCTGCTGCGGCCGGCACCCAGCTCACGAGTGACCTGAGTGCGTTCGACAAGACCCTGCCGGCCCGGCTCTCTGCCGCAGGCCTGACCGACGAGCAGATCCAGTCCGTCCTTGCCGAGACCGCCAAGCTCCGCACCCCCGTGGCCGAGGCCAACGCCACGCTCCAGTCGGCGTCCAAGGACCTGACCCGGCTCTCGGCCGGCGCCAACCAGGTTGCGACCGGCGCCGCCCAGCTCGCCTCGGCATCAACCGAGCTCGAGACCGCCATCGACTCGGCTGCCGCTGGCAGCAAGAAGGTTGCCACCGGAGCCTCCGACCTCAACACCGGCCAGCAGAAGGCCCTCGCCGGAGCCAACGAGCTTGCCAAGGGTGCAGGCGCACTCGACGACGGGCTCGCCAAGCTCGACACCGGCGCGACCGAGCTGAGCACGTCGCTGGCCGCCGGCGCGAAACAGATCCCCAACCCGACCGCCGCCCAGCGCAAGGCGGTCGCCCAGACCATCGGCGCTCCCGTCGGCATCACGTCCGAGGCGCTCGCGAAGGCCGGCTCCTACGGCGCCGGACTCGCTCCCTTCTTCCTCTCACTCGCCCTCTGGATCGGCGGCTTCACCCTCTTCACGCGGGCCCGGCCACTCGTCGAGGAGGCCATCACCACCAAGTGGGCCGTCGTTCCCGTGGCCTTCGGTGGTTGGCTGGCTCCCGCGATCATCGGCGTCGGCCAGGCCATCCTCACGTGGGGCATCGTCCGCTTCGCCGTCGGCATCGACCTCGCCCACCCGTGGTGGATGCTCGCCTTCATGGTCCTGGTCTCGATGAGCTTCATGGCGATCATCCACGGCCTCATGGCCCGACTCGGCGACAGTGGCCAGTTCATCGCGCTCATCCTCATGGTGCTCCAGCTCGTGAGCGCCGGCGGCACGTTCCCGTGGGAGACGCTGCCCGGGCCGCTGAAGTCGCTCCACCACGTGCTGCCCATGTCGTACTCCGTCGACGGGCTCCGAGCCCTCGCCTATGGCGGACCGGGCATGCACCTCGGCGTCGACGTGGCTGTGCTCCTCGCCTGGGGTGGCGGGGCGCTGCTCCTCTCCACCGCGGCTGCCCGACGCATCCACCTCCGCAACCGCTCGTTGCCGGCTGAACCCGTCCCCGCATGAGACGACGCCGGTATGCCGCCGCTGCCGCGACTGCCGCTGTCACCTCCGCGGCGCTCGTCGTCGGCGGATGCTCCGCCCTGCCCGGCCGGTCGAGCAGCGGGACGGGAGAGGACTCGGAAGGCGAGCGGGCGGCATACACGATGTCGGTGGACTGTCCCGCTCCTCCGGCGGAGGGGGCGATCAAGCCGACGGTCGCCCAGCTGAATTCTGTTGTGTCGCAGGCGGATCTGACCTACTGGCAGGCGGGCGACATCGGCGCGAGTGCCCGCCTCAAGGACGGGCGGCTGGTGTGGATCTTCGGTGACACGATCCGGCGCTCGGGTGTCGGGCCGGGCCTGGTCGCCAACTCGATGCTCGTCACGTCGGGGCTGTGCCTCAGCCAGCTCATGGCGACGGCGCGCGGCCCGATCATCCCCGACGTCGCACCAGGGATCGTGCGCTGGCCGATGTCGGTGACCGTCGTCGAGGACGCCGGCGTCGAGAAGATCGTCATCTTCACCGCTCGGATTCGCAGGAGCACCACCGCCGACACGTGGGACTTCCGCTATCTCGGATCTGATGCCGTGACGTTCACCGTCGAGTCGGGGAGGGCGCCGCAGCTCGACGAGATCCTGACCCTCACGCCCGACGTCGAGAGCGCGAGCCAGGTCAACTGGGGTTCGGCGTCGATGGTGTCTGGCGGCTACATCTACGTCTACGGGACCGAGCTGCCGAAGGGGTCGGCATTCGGGCGCTCGCTCCGGGTCGGTCGCAGTGCCGTCGCGACCGCGGACGACAGGGGCACGTGGCAGTTCTGGAACGGCTCGATCTGGCAGGCCGACCCGGGCAAGGCGACGCCGGTCATCGCCGCCGACGGTGGGGTGTCACAGACCCTGTCGGTGGACGAGATCGACGGGGAGTTCGTGGCGGTGTCGAAGAAGGACGGCGACCTCGGTTCGACGGTCGCGACCTGGACTGCTCCGACGCCGATCGGGCCGTGGGAGCGCAGTGCTGCCCTGGAGGCTCCGTTCCTCACGGGCAAGGACGAGTTCGCCTATGCGCCGCTCGCGCACCCGGAGGTCCCCCTGGCCGACGGCAAGCTGCTCGTGTCGATCTCGCGCAACACGACCGACCTGGCCCGGCTCAGGAAGAACCCGGTCATCGGCCGGCCGAAGTTCGCCGAGATCACCCGACCCTGAAACCGACTTCGTGCCCCAAACGGACACGTCCGTCGGCCGCACCTCCTTCGACGTGTCCGTTTGGGGCACGAAGTCGAAAATTGGGGGGTCAGGGGGTGAGGAGGATCTTGCCGGTGGCGCGGCGCTCGTCGATGTCGAGCAGGGCGGCGCCGATCTCGCCGAGGTCACGCACCTCGCCGATCACCGGGTCGAGCTGGCCCGCCTCGAGGAGCGGAACGAGGTCGTCCCACTGCTTGCGGATGTAGCCGGGTCGCCCCGTCCAGAACGCGCCCCAGCCGACACCGACCACGTCAATGTTGTTGAGCAGCAACCGATTGACCTTGACCTCGGGGATCGATCCCGCGGTGAAGCCGATGACGAGCAGCCGTCCCAAGGGCGCCAGAGATCGCAGCGAGTCCGTGAAGCGGTCGCCGCCGACCGGGTCCACGACGATGTCGACGCCATGCCCTGAGGTGAGCTCGGCGACCGCGTTCTTGAAGCCCTCGGCGAGCACGACCTCGTCCGCCCCCGCCTGACGCGCGACGTCCGCCTTCGCGTCATCCGACACCACGGCATACACGGTGGCACCCCACGCCTTGGCGAGCTGGATCGCGGCGGTGCCGATGCCGCCGGCGGCGCCGTGGACGAGGACCTTCTCACCCTCGGCGAGGCGTCCACGCTGGCGCAGCGCGAAGTGGCAGGTGAGGTAGTTCATCGGCAAGGCCGCGCCCTGCTCGAAGGTCACGTTCTCGGGCAGGGGGAAGACGAAGGCCGGATCGCACACGACCTGTTCGGCGAACCCGCCGAGGAACGGGAAGGCGGCCACGCGGTCACCGACCTCAAGTCCGCTTCCAGCCGGCGCGACCCGCACCACACCCGCGACCTCGGCGCCCGGGACGAAGGGCGGGGGAGGCTTCATCTGGTACTCGCCGCGGGAGAGCAACACGTCCGGGAACGAGACACCGGCCGCTGCGACATCGATCAGGACCTGCCCGTCCGGCACGTCGGGGGAGGGGACGTCGACGACCTCCACGGCGTCGGGTCCGTCGAGCCGGGTCACCTGGGCTGCACGCATGCTGGCGATCCTAGGGCGACAGCCAACCTGTGGGGAGACGACGAGGGCTCACCGTCAGCCGGAGCGGTGAGCCCTCGCCGGTCTTCCCTGGCATCGGCCTCGAGGCCCGTTGGTGCAGGTCACGAGGCTTGCGATCGTCACCGAACGTAAGGCCGGGTTCCCCGAACCGTCCAACGAAACTTGCTGAACGGTGGTGAGATGCATTCATGAACCTCGATCAGGTTCGCGCTCTTGCAGCCATCGTGGACTCCGGCAGCTTCGAATCGGCCGCCCGGACGCTGCACCTCACCCCTTCGGCGGTCAGCCAGCGGGTTCGAGCGCTCGAGTCGAGCGTGGGTCAGGTCGTCGTGCGTCGCGCGCACCCGTGCACCGCGACCGAGGCCGGGGCCGTGCTGGTGCGCCTCGCCCGCCAGGTCGAGCTGCTCGAGGAGGAGTCGCACGACCTCCTCGGGATGACGCGCGAGGCGCCCGTTGCCCTCCGCATGGCCATCAACGCCGACTCCCTCGACACCTGGCTCGTGAGGCTGCTCGAGGCCGCTGCCGGTTGGACCGACACGCGGCTGCGCTTCTCCATCGCCGACGAGCACCACACCCTGGCCCTGCTTCGCGAGGGCGAGGTCGCCGCCGTGGTCGCCGCCGAGTCTGAACCGGTCCCCGGGTGTCGGTCGTTCCCCCTCGGCGTCATGCGCTACCTCCCGGTCGCGTCGCCGTCGCTGGCCGCCCGGTTCACCCTGCCCGGTGGGGCCATCGACTGGGAGGAGATGCCCGTCCTGGGCTATGGCGACCATGACGACGCGCAGGGTCAGTTCCTGGCAGCGCGTGGTTGGTCGACGGCATCCCCGGCCTCGCAGATTCCGTCTGCGATGGGGCTGAGGGCAGCACTCCTTGCCGGGATGGGATGGCTGCTCGTCCCCGAGTCGAGCGTGGGGGATGACCTCGCGGAGGGCCGGGTCGTCACCCTCACCGACGAGGTCGTTGATGTCGGCCTGCACTGGCACGTCTGGAAGGTCCCGTCGCACCGCCTCGAACGCCTCAACGACGCCGTCGTCGAGGCCGCCAGGGTGGGCCTGCGTCCCCTCCGGGCAGGGGTCCACGCTCCCCCTTCCCTGCCCTCCCGTCCGCTCGTCGGCGCGCATGAGGGAATGTGACGCCCGCCTCGTAGATTGAGTCTTCGTGCCCCCTCCTCGTCATGCCCTCCTTGCCACCATCGCGCTCGTCGTCGGTGGCTTCGCCATCGGCACGACCGAGTTCGTCACGATGGGCCTGTTGCCCGACATCGCCGAAGGCGTCTCCGTCTCGATCCCGACGGCGGGCCACAGCATTTCGGCGTATGCCGCGGGCGTCGTCGTGGGTGCCCCGCTCCTCGCGATGCTCGGGGCCACATGGCCGCGCAAGGCCCTGCTCATCGGGCTCACCGTCGCCTTCGTCATCGGCAACATCGGGACCGCCCTGGCCCCGGACTACAACTGGCTCCTCGTGGCTCGTTTCGTTGCAGGTATGCCGCACGGGGCCTTTTTCGGAGTGGCCGCACTTGTCGCTGTGGACCTGGCCGCGAAGGGTCAGGCGGGGCGCGCCGTCAGTCGCGTCATGCTCGGCATCCCGATCGCCAACGTTGCCGGCGTGCCGGGCGCGACCTGGCTCGGGCAGAACTATGGCTGGCGCACGGCCTACTGGCTCGTGGCCGTGCTCGGCCTCGTGACGATCGGCCTGCTCATCGCCTACATCCCGCACATCGAGCGCAACCTCGCGAGCACGATCAAGAGCGAGCTCAAGGGCTTCGCGACGACCCAGGTGGCGCTCACCCTCCTCGTCGGGGCGATCGGCTTCGGCGGCATGTTCGCGATGGCGAGCTACATCGCGCCGACGGTCACCGACGTCACCGGGCTCGACGCCAGCGCGGTCCCGATCTTCCTGCTTGCGGCCGGCATCGGTGGGCTCGTCGGCACCCCGCTCGCCGGTCGGTTGGCGGAGTGGTCGGTCCTGCGCTCCATCACCATCGGCTGCGTCGGCATGGGGATCAACCTCGTCGCGTTCGCCCTCACCGCCCAGTGGTGGCCGACGGCGATCTTCTTCTACTTCCTCTCGTCGGTGCTCGCCGGAATCCTCGTTGTCAACCTCCAGCTGCGGCTCATGCAGGTCGCCGGCCAGGCGCAGACCCTCGCCGCCGCCAGCAACCACGCCGCCCTCAACACCGCCAACGCACTCGGTGCGTGGCTCGGTGGCATCGTCATCGCCAACGGACTGGGCTACACCGCACCGAGCTGGGTGGGTGCCGGTCTGTCCGTCCTGGGCGCTGGCGTCCTCGGCCTGAGCCTGCTCAAGCACCGCGCCGACACCCGCCCTGCCACCGCCTGAGTCGATGACTCCCGTGCAGCCGAGTCGAATCGTGTCGTTGCTGCCGTCGACGACGGAGATCCTCTTCGCCATCGGCGCGGGTGACGCCGTCGTCGGGGTGACGTTCGAGTGTGACTACCCGGAGCAGGCTCGAAGCCGTCGGATCGTGTCGACATCGGCCATGCCAGAGGGGCTGTCGCCGGCTGGGATTGACGCGTTCGTCGTCGATGCGGTCACCCGTGGTGAGGACCTGTACCACCTGGACGCCGGAGCCCTGGCGGACCTCGATGCCGACCTCGTCGTGACCCAGGACCTGTGCGCGGTGTGTGCGATCGACGTGACGCTGGTGGACGAGGCTCTCGCCCATCTGGGGTGCACCGCGGACGTCCTGACCTTCGACCCACACACTCTCGATGAGGTGTTCGCCTCGATCGTGGAGCTGGGTCGGGCGACCGGCCACGAGGCGTCAGCGCAGGCGTTGGTCAGCGGGCAGCGCACGCGCCTCGACGCAGTGCGCTCGCGGGTGGCCGGGCGGCGCCGGCCCAGGGTGATGTTCCTCGAGTGGACCGACCCGCCGTATGCGCCGGGCCACTGGATCCCCGAGATGATCTCGATCGCTGGTGGTGAACCCGTGCTCGCCCGGCCGGGCGCGAAGTCGACCCGGGTGACGTGGGAGTCGATCGAGGCCGCCGCACCCGAGGTGTTCGTGGTCGCTCCCTGCGGATTCGACCGGTCGGGCGCCCAGGGCATCGCTGACGCGCTTGATCTGCCCGGGCTCGTGCACGCGGTCGACGCCGACGCGTCGTGGGCTCGGCCGGGCACCCGCCTCGTGGATGGTGTCGAGGAACTGGCGGCCCTCCTCCACGGTCCGGCCTCGGGCCTAGAGTTCGGGGCATGAGCGAACTCGTCACCACCCGCATCGAGAACGGCGTCGCCCACGTCGCCCTCAACCGTCCCGACAAGCTCAACGCGCTCACGCTCGACACCCTTGGCGAGCTCATCTCGACGGCGCAGCGGCTGAAGTCCGACCGCACCCTGCGCGCCGTGATCCTGTCCGGTGAGGGCGACGCGTTCTGCGCGGGCCTCGACTTCGGAACGGTCATGCGCGAGCCGAAGCGGGTCGCCGCGGCCTTCGCGCCCCGTCCGTGGCGCGGCACCAACCTCTTCCAGGAGGCCTGCTGGACCTGGCGCCGCCTGCCGGTCCCGGTCATCGCTGCGGTCCAGGGCCACTGCCTCGGCGGAGGCGTCCAGATCGCGCTCGCGGCGGACTTCCGCATCACCACCCCCGACGCCCGGTGGAGCGTCCTTGAGGCCAAGTGGGGCATCGTCCCCGACATGACCGGCATCAAGTCGCTCTCGCAGCAGGTCGGGATGGACGTGGCGAAGCGCCTCACGATGACGGGCGAGATGATCTCGGGCACCGAAGCGGTCCGGCTCGGCCTCGCGACGCAGGAGAACATCGACCCGTATGCCGGTGCGCTGGCTCTCGCGTCCGCCATCGCCGAGCGCTCCCCGGATTCCGTCGCCGCCACGAAGCGCCTCTTCAACCGGACCTGGTCCGCCAGTGACCGCCGCACCTTCCTGTGGGAGCGGCTCGAGCAGGCCCGCCTCCTCATGGGCGCCAACCACGCCGAGGCCCAGCGCGCGAACGCGGAACGTGAGGCACCGGCATACCAGCCTCGTGCCGGAATCAACCCGAGAGGCTGAGCGATGGCCAACGACGGCACGAAGACCCGGCACATCACCTGTGTGCTGTGCGAGGCGTCGTGTGGTCTCGAGGTGCAGGTGCGGGGGTCCGAGATCGTCAGCATCAAGGGCCATGCCGAGGACCCGCTGTCGCGCGGGCACATCTGCCCCAAGGGCGTTGCGCTGCAGGACCTCCACAACGATCCGGACCGGTTGCGTCGACCGGTCAAGCGCGTGGGCGACGACTGGGTGGAGGTCGAGTGGCCCGAGGCCATCGACCTGGCGGCCGAGCTGCTGGGCGGTGTGCAGGAGCGGCACGGTCGTGACGCCGTCGCGACCTATCTCGGCAATCCCAACGTGCACAGCATCGGTGCGCTGACTCACGGGACCGCGATCCCGCGGGCGCTGGGGAGCAAGCACGTCTTCAGTGCCACGAGTGTCGACCAGCTGCCGCACCACCTCGTGGCGTGGGCGATGTACGGCCACCAGTTCCTCCTGCCCGTGCCCGACATCGACCGCACGCGCCTGCTCGTCCTCGTCGGTACCAACCCGATGGCGTCGAACGGATCGCTGTGGACCGTGCCTGACTTCCCGGGGCGTTTGCGTGAGCTGCGTTCTCGCGGAGGGCGACTCGTCGTCCTCGATCCGCGTCGCACCGAGACGGCAGCCATGGCCGATGAACACCACTTCGTGCGGCCGGGGACCGACGCGACGCTGCTCCTGGCCCTCGTGCACGTGGTGCTCACCGAGGGACTGGCCCGGCCTGCTGCCTATGTCGATGACCTCAACGAGCTGGGGGTTGCGGTCGCGGACTTCACGCCCGAGCTCGCCGAGTCCGTGAGCGGCGTTGCGGCGAAGGCCATCCGCGATCTGGCGCGAGACGTTGCCGTGGGAAGGGCAGCAGTTCACGGGCGCATGGGGGTCTCGACCCAGGAGTTCGGGGTCGTGTGCCAGTGGGCGATCCAGTGCCTCATGGCGATCACCGGCAACCTCGACCGGCCCGGCGGAACGATGTTCACGTCCCCAGCGATCGACATCATCGAGCGTGGTCTCGTCGGTCGCGGACACCGTGGACGGACGACCTCCGGTGTTCGGGGACTGCCGGAGTTTGGCGGAGAGCTGCCGGTGTCGGTGCTCGCGGAGGAGATGGCAGGGCCGGCCCCCGCGATCCGCGGAATCATCACGGTGGCTGGCAACCCGGTGTCGTCGACCCCAGCAGGTGCCCGGCTCGCGGATCGTCTGGCCGAGCTCGAGGCCGTCGTGGCGATCGACCCCTACATCAACGAGACCACCCGGAACGCGCACGTCATCCTGCCGCCGACCGGACCACTCGAGCGCGACCACTACGACCTGATCTTCCACACGCTCGCCGTGCGCAACACCACTCGGTGGTCCTCGGCCCTCTTCCCTCGAGGCGCCGACCAACGGCACGACTGGGAGATCGCCCGCGACCTCGTGCTCGCGCTGGCGCGTCGCCGTGGTCGCCGACTCCCGCTCAAGCAGAGGATCCGCCTGGCGGCATCCCCGCGGCTGTCGATCGATGTCCTGCTCCGCAGCACCCGACGCGGGTTGTCGGTCCGCAAGCTGGCGCGCACTCCGGGTGGCGTGGACCTCGGACCCCTGGAACCACGCTTCCCCGATCGCCTTCGGACGCAGGACCATCGCATTGCCCTCACCCCGACCGTCCTCACCTCCGGGCTCGCCGCCCTGCGTGCCCGGCTGCCGGAGATGCGCGCCGCCGCATTGAGCGACGACCTCCTGCTCATCGGGCGGCGCCACCAACGCGACAACAACTCGTGGATGCACAACACGACGCGCCTCACCCGCGGCCGGCCGCGTCACCAGCTGCTCATGCACCCCGACGACCTTGCCGCCCGCGGCATCACGGACGGGTCGCTCGTCACGGTCGCCTCCGAGGTCTCGTCGCTCCAGGTCGAGGTCAAGTCCAGCGACGAGGTCATGCCGGGTGTCGTGTCACTGCCCCACGGCTACGGTCATCGCCGTCCCGGCGTGCGCCTGTCCAACGCCGTCGAGGTCCCCGGCGTGACGATGAATGACCTCACCGACCCGGCCCGAGTCGAAGGTGTGTCGGGCAACGCCGTGCTCAACGGCATACCCGTCGTTGTCACCCCGGCTGCGATGTCGGCGAAGCACTGACCTTCGCCCCTTCTTCGTTCCCCGCACGGACAAGGACGGGTGCATCTTCGTGCCCCGCACGGACATCGCGAACGGCTGACCGTCTCGGGCACAAAGACGCCGGACCTGCACGTACGCCATGCACCTTCGTCTTCGTGCCCCGCACGGACACAACCTCCGAGAGGGTCCCCTCTTCCGGCTAAGCGGACGCTCACCTAGGTTGGGGTCATGGACTTCTCATCGTCGGAGCGTTCTCTCGACCTGGCCCAACGCGTCAGGGACTTCATCGACACGGAGATCGAGCCGGCCGAGCGAGTCATCGCCGCCGACATCGCCGCCCGCCGAGCTGCCGGTGAGGACCCCTGGCCCGCGCACCCGCTCCTCGCGGAGCTGCAGGGCAAGGCGCGCGCACAGGGCCTGTGGAACCTTTTCCTCCCTGCCGGCCACGAGGGCCCGTATGCCGCGCAGTTCGGCACCGATGGCGGCACCGGTCTGTCGAACTCGGACTACGCACCCATCGCCGAGGCCATGGGCCGCTCGTTCTCGGCGCCGCTCGTCTTCAACTGCAATGCGCCCGACACCGGCAACATGGAGGTGCTGCTCAAGTACGGCACCGAGGAGCAGAAGTCGGAGTGGCTGGAACCGTTGCTGGACGGGCGGATCCGCAGCGCGTTCCTCATGACGGAGCCCGGCGTGGCGTCCTCCGACGCGACCAACATGGAGGCGACGGCCACCATCGACGGCGACGAAGTCGTCCTCAACGGCCGCAAGTGGTGGTCCACCGGAGTGGGCAACCCCGACTGCAAGGTCGCGATCTTCATGGGCGTCACCGACCCCGAGGCGTCGCGGCACGCACGCCACTCCATGGTCGTTGTCCCCTTCGACCACCCGGGGGTCAAGGTCGAGCGGATGCTGTCGGCGCTCGGCCACTACGACGAGCCGATCGGGCACGGCGAGGTCTCCCTCACCGACGTGCGACTCCCGGTCACCAACATCATTGCCGGACCCGGGCGAGCCTTCGAGATTGCCCAGGGACGGTTGGGGCCTGGGCGCGTCCACCACTGCATGCGCCTCATCGGGCTCGCCGAGCGCGCCCTGGAGCTGGCCTGCGAACGCGCCACGTCGCGCACGGCCTTCGGCAAGCCCATCGCCAACCTCGGCGGCAACCGCGAACGTCTCGCCCACGCGCGCATCGCCATCAACCAGGCCCGGCTGCTGGTGCTCCACGCCGCCTGGAAGCTCGACACGGTCGGCGGCCTCGGCGCGATGAGCGAGGTCAGCGAGATCAAGGTCGCTGTCCCGCAGATGGCGTGCGATGTCATCGACATGGCGATCCAGATCCACGGCGGCGCCGGCATGTCCGAGGACTTCCCGCTGTCGGCGGCCTACGCCAACGCCCGCTCACTGCGCCTCGCCGACGGCCCGGACGAGGTCCACCTCGGCGTCATCGCGCGCATCCTCCTTCACCCCTACGCAGAGAAGGCCAGCCGTTCATGAGCAGTCGCGTCCTCATCACCGGCGGGGCCTCTGGCCTCGGTCTGGCCCTGGCCAAGGCGTTCGCGGGTCGCGGGGACCAGGTCCTCGTCGTCGACCTCGCCGACACCAAGCCCGACTCCGTGCCCGGCGACATCGGCTACTTCCGGGTCGACGTCCGCAGCCAGCAGGACTGGGACGCCGCCCTCACCCACGTCCGTGACCTCTGGGGCGGGCTCGACGTCCTCGTCAACAACGCCGGGGTTGCCACCGGTGGGCGCATCGACGTCGAATCGATCTCCGACTGGGAGCGGGTCCTCGACATCAACCTGCTCGGTGTGGTCCGGGGCTGCCAGACGTTCACGCCGCTCTTCAAGGACCAGAAGTCCGGCCACATCGTCAACACTGCCTCGCTGGCCGGGCTCGTCCACGGCCCCGGCATGTCTTCCTACAATGCCGCCAAAGCCGCCGTGGTCGCGTTGTCCGAGACGCTCGGCTACGAGCTCGCACCGTGGAACATCCACGTCTCGGCCATCTGCCCTGCGTTCTTCAAGACCAACCTGCACGAGTCCCTGCAGGGCAAGGACACGGCGATGGAGGAGACGGCTCTCAAGCTCATCACCAAGGCCACCGCGACGGCAGACGAGATCGCGGCCATCGTGCTCAAGGGCATCGACAGCCACAAACGGATCATCCTCACCGACCGGTTGGGCCACCAGGCCTTCTGGACCAAGCGACTGGTGCGGCCGGCATACGACACAGCAATGAAGAAGGCCGGCCAACGGTTGGCGCGCAAGGTCCGAGATGCCTGACGCCTCGGCGCCATCGACCCCGAGCAACGCCGTCCCCGTTCGGGACGAAGACGCCTTCGACGTCGAGGCCCTCGCTGCCTGGCTGCGCGAGCACACGACCGACGAGCCCGGGCTCGACGCGACACCGCAGGTGCGGCAGTTCAAGGGTGGTGCGTCCAACCTCACCTACCTGCTGCGCTACCCGACCCGCGACCTCATCCTGCGACGCCCGCCCGGCGGGACCAAGGCCAAGGGCGCTCATGACATGCGCCGCGAGAGCGACATCCAGGCGTCGCTCGGTCACGTCTACGACCAGGTGCCGACGATCGTGGCCTACTGCGGTGACGAGTCGGTCATCGGCTCCGAGTTCTATGTCATGGAGCGACTCGTCGGGACGATCCTGCGTCGCGACATCCCGGCCTCACTGGGTCTGTCGCAGTGACGGACGTGAACCTGCTGTGCCACAACGGCTCTCGACACTCTCGTCGACCTTCACCGGGTCGATGTCGCAGCCGCTGGTCTCGACGGGTTGGGCAAGGGCGACGGCTACGTCGACCGTCAGGTCAAGGGCTGGTCGGCTCGCTACCGCAAGGCGCGCACCCCCAACGTCGGGTCCTTCGAGTCGGTCATGGAGTGGCTCGAGGCCAACCGCCCCGCCGACTCCGGCCAGGTCCTCATCCACAACGACTTCCGCTTCGACAACCTCGTCCTGGCCGAGGGCGACCCGACTCGCATCGTCGGTGTCCTCGACTGGGAGATGGCGACAGTCGGCGACCCGCTCATGGACCTCGGGGGAGCCATGGCCTACTGGGTCCAGGCGAGCGACGACCCGGTGGCCAGGGCGCTGCGGCTCCAGCCGACCCACACACCGGGGATGCTCACGCGCATCGAGGCGGTCCGTTACTACTGCGACCGCATGGGCATCCCGATGGACGCGGAGCGGTGGGCGTTCTACGAGGTGTTCGGGCTCTTCCGCCTCGCCGTCATCGCCCAGCAGATCTACCTGCGCACCTATCGCGGGGAGACGACGAACCCGCAGGCCAAGCGGATGCGCTGGTTCGTCCTCTACCTCGACCTGCGGTGTCGCGTGCTGCTGCGTCAGCACCGTCGAGCCGGTCGCCGATGAGCCGGATCATCCTCGTCCGCCACGGCCAGGCGTCATGGGGCAAGAAGGACTACGACAAGCTGTCGGACCTCGGGCACGAGCAGGCCAAGGTCGTGGGGCGTGAGCTCGCCGAACGCGGCATCGTCCCGACGCGAGTCATCAGCGGGTCGATGCGCCGTCAGCGTGACACGGCGGCCGACGTCGTCGCCGGCGCTGGGTGGGAGATCGAACCGGCGACCGACAGTGCGTGGAACGAGTACGGACACGCGGCGATCCTCACGGCATACAAACCGGCTTATCGGTCCCTCACGCTCATGAAGGCGGACCTGGCGCGAACTCTGCGCCCGCACAAGGCTTTTGACGAGATGTATGCCGTGGCCACCGAACGTTGGGTCGCGGGGGAGCACGCCGAGGAGTACGACGAACCGTTTGCCGACTTCGGTGAACGCGTCCTGTCCGGGCTGCCGCCTGTCGAGGAGAACCTCGGGCGCGGAGAGACCGTCGTCGTCGTCAGCTCCGCCGGAGCGATCTCCTGGGTGGCGGCGTCGTTGCTCGGTGGGGGCGCGCCCGTCTGGACGCAGCTGCAGCGAGTCATTGCGAACGCCTCGCTGACCACTCTGTCCGTGGGTGCGACTGGTCCCACCCTGCGCACGTTCAACGACACCTCCCACCTCGAACGCACCCCTGACCTGCTCACCACTCGCTGAGGAGAACCCTTTTCATGACCACCACCCTCATCACGGGCGCCAGCTCGGGCATCGGCGCCGAGATGGCCCGACAGCTCGCCGCCGCCGGCAACGACCTCGCGCTCTGTGCCCGTCGCACCGAGCGGCTGGACGAGCTCGCCGCAGAGATCACCGCTGCGCACCCCGGTCGCAAGGTCGCGGTCAAGGCGCTCGACGTCACCGACGACGACGCGGTCTTCCGCGTCTTCCGCGAGTTCGAGGATGAGCTCGGCGGCGTCGATCGCATCGTCGTCAACGCCGGTCTCGGCAAGGGAGCGCCCATCGGCGTCGGTGGCTATGCCGCCAACAAGGCAACCGCCATGACGAACTTCATCGGCGCGCTCGCCCAGTGCGAGGCGGCCATGGAGATCTTCCGCGCCAAGAAGCGCGGCCACCTCGTCGTCATCTCCTCGATGTCGGCCATGCGCGGGATGCCGAAGACCATCACGACGTATGCCGCGACCAAGGCCGGCGTTGCCGCCCTCGCCGAAGGGATCCGCTCCGAGATGCTCGGCAAGCCCGACCTCGACATCACCGTCACGACGATCTACCCCGGCTACATCCGTTCGGAGATGAACGAGAAGGTCGAGCAGCAGACCAAGTTCATGGTCGACACCGAGACGGGGGTGCGTGGCATCGTCGAGGCCATCGAGAAGGGCGTCGACTCGGCACGCGTCCCGGCCTGGCCGTGGAAGCCGCTCGGCACCGCCATGCGTCACCTGCCGCTGGGTGTCGTCCGCAAGCTCACCTGAGCTGGGCGAGGAGGGCGGCCTGGTCGTCGCGCTCTCCTTCTCGTGGGCGGCGGACCATGCGGGCGACCTCGGTGAGCCCGACGTCCGCGGCGAGGGCAGCGACCTCGTCGGCCGTGTAGAGGTAGCGCTCGAGTTCGATGTCGTGACCGAACTTGGCGTATGCCGCGGAGACGTCCTGCGTGCCCTGTCCCGACTGCAGCCCAATCACCAAGTGGCCGCCGGGCCTGAGGACGCGCGCGACCTCCGCAAAGATCTGTGGCTGGCCCTGCGGGGGCGTGTGGATCGCGGAGTACCAGACCATGACGCCGGCGAAGGTGTCGTCGGGGAAGGGGAGATCGGTGAGCGAGGCCACCGAGAACCCCAGGTCCGGGTGGTCGCGCCGGGCCATCTCCACCATGCCGGGCGAGAGGTCGACGCCTTGGACCTCGCACCCACGGTCGGCGAGATAGCGGCTCATCCGCCCGGCGCCACAGCCCGCATCGAGCACCGGCCCCGGATCGCCCGTGTCGGTCACCGCAGCCGCGAAGGCATCGACCATGGCGCGGTCCAGCGGTGACTCAGCGCTGGCGTCGGTGAAGTGGCCGGCATAGGTCCCCGCCACCGTGTCGTAGGCACGCTGCACGCCGGGCTGGCCGAGGTCATCAGAGAGAGAAGGCACGGGCCCGATGCTGCCACTACCGTGGATCGATGACGCTGGACGAGATCGACGCCTTCGCCACCTCACTGCCGGGGTGCAAACGCAAGGGCCATCCGGGGCGCGTGGCCTGGTATGTCGATGACCGGCTCGTCGTGCGCCAGGACGAGCCGGGCACAGTCCTCGTCCGTGTCGGGTTCGACGACCGCGAAAGGCTGCTCGCGGCATACCCGGAAACGTTTGGAGTCCCGCCGCGCTGGGAGGCGCACCTGAAGGTCCAGGCCGACCTCGACGGCGACAGCGCCGCCATCTGTGAGGCGATCCGGCTTGCGTGGGCCTCCCAGCGCCGCGGCTGAGACTCTCGTCAGGCGTCGATCGTCGACATGTCGCCGTAGCGCGCGCCGACGACGGCGTCACGCGGCACGGCCGTCGCGAGGGCCTCGAGGTCGGCGGCGGTCAGCTCGATCGACGCGGCGCCGACGTTCTCCTCGAGATAGCTGATCCGCTTGGTCCCGGGGATCGGCGCAATGTCGTTGCCCTGAGCCAGAACCCACGCGAGGGCGAGCTGCCCGGCGGTCACGCCCTTGCTCTCGGCGAGTTCGCGCACCTTCGCGACGAGCGCGAGGTTGGCCTTGAGGGCTTCGCCCTGAAAACGCGGGAAGTATGCCGTGAGTCGCGAGTCGTTCGCCTCGAGGTCCGCTTCGGCCGTGATCGCACCCGTGAGGATGCCTCGACCGAGCGGCGAGTAGGGGACGAGGCCGATGCCGAGCTCACGGATCGTCGGCAGGATCTCGTCCTCGACGTCGCGGGTGAAGAGCGAGTACTCGGTCTGGAGTGCGGTGATCGGGTGGACGGCGTGGGCCCGACGGATGGTCTCGGGCGACGCCTCGGAGAGGCCGAGGTGGCGGACCTTGCCCGCCGCGACGAGCTCGGCCATGGCGCCGACGGTCTCCTCGATGGGGACGCTCTTGTCGACGCGGTGCTGGTAGTAGAGGTCGAGGTGGTCGACGCCCAGACGCTGGAGCGACGCGTCGGCGGCACTGTGCACGTAGTCGGGCCGACCGTTGACGCCGATCCGGGTGCCGTCCTCGGCGCGCTCGTTGCCGAACTTCGTCGCAAGGACGACCTCGTCCCGACGGTCGGCGATGGCCTTGCCGACGAGCCGCTCGTTGGTGAACGGGCCGTACATGTCGGCGGTGTCGAGGAAGGTGACGCCGAGGTCGAGGGCGCGGTGGATGGTCGCGATGCCCGTCGCTTCGTCGCCGGTGCCGTAGAACTCGGACATGCCCATGCAGCCCAGCCCGAGGGCTGAGACGGAGAGGGCGGCAGGGCCGGTGCCGAGGGTTCGGGTGGGGATCTTCTCGTTCGTGGTCATGACATCGAGTGAACGTCTTCGAGTGCGCTCGAAGTCAAGACTCATCCAAGGACAGACGACTCTTCGCGCGCTGCTACTGGTCGATGCCTTCAAGTGCGCACTGCCGGTAGAGGCCGATCTTGTGGTCGATGGCGCCCAGGTGCTCGGTCACCTCGGTCAGCTGGGCCAGGACGCGGGCGCGGTGGGCCTGCAGGAGCTCCAACCGGGCGGCCTCGTTGCCGGGACCGGCCTGGCACAGCTCGGCGTACTCCTTGACCTCCCGGATCGACATGCCGGTGGCGCGAAGCCGCGTCAGCATCGTCACCCAGCGCAGGTCGGCCTCGGCGTAGACCCGGTGGCCCGAGCTCGAACGCGGCACCTCGCGCAGCATCAGGCCATCGCGTTCGTAGTAGCGCAAGGTGTGGGCCGTGAGCCCCGTCTGCTCCGAGGCCTCGGCGATCGTCAGTCCGGCAGGTGGTGCGGTGATGGTCACCCGGCCATCATCAGCCTTCGAGTGCACTCCACGTCAAGGCGCTCAGAGGTGCTGGTGCATGACGTGCAGGCCGACGCGCCCGTGGCCGCGGCTGTCGAACGCCTCGGGCACGGTCCCGATGATGGTGAAGCCCAGGTCCTGCCACAGGGCCACGGCCGCGACGTTGGTCTCGACGACGGCGTTGAACTGCATCGCGGCGTAGCCCTGTTCGCGAGCCCAGGCGAGCACCCACTCGCCGAGCGCGCGCCCCACACCGTGTCCGCGCGCGGCCGACGACACCATGAACGACGCAGTCGCCACGTGCGACCCGCGACCGGGTCGGTTGGGTCCGCTCTTCGCCGACCCGAGGACCACACCCGACTCGTCGACCGCCACGACGGTCACACCGGGCGGGGACTCGAGCCACCAGCCCCGGGCCTCGTCGATCGAGAGTCCGACGGGAAAGGCGTAGGTCTCACCAGCCTCGATGACCTCGGTGAACGTCGGGAAGAACTCGACCCAGTCGTCCTCGGCGATCTCGCGGATGACCGTGCGACTCGTGCGACTCATGCGGCTCCAGCTGTCACGGTTCGTGGCTCGTCGCGCAGCCCGTGGACCAGCAGGGCGAGGGCGGCGGTGTAGGTCGACAACACGATGCCGGAGACGACGGCTCGCTGTCGCGGGGATTTCGCCACGTGCTCACCGACGATGATGGCCGCGTCGGACATGAGGAAGAGCCCTCCGCCCAGGGCCACGGACCGGCGCCGGCGCGGACTGCCGCCGTCGCTCATCGACAGGGTGGCCATCGACCCGAGCAGCAGCCCGTAGCCGGTGAGCACGGGGTCCGGCTCACCCATCGCGCTCAGCTCCAGTGCCGCGAGCCCGGCCATGACACCGCCCGCGGCTGCCGTGGCCCTGGCGCGAGGGCGCACCCCGTCCGTGAGCAGCAGCTTGATCAGTCCGGTCTGTTGGACCGCGAAGGCACTGGCACCGACGCGCATCAGCTGCCGGCGGGCATCGCTGTGGGGCGGCGCGACGTCGGAGCGGTTCATGAACCAGTCGCCCACCGCCGAACCGAACAGTGCCATGGCGAGAGTGGCCGTGCGGGCGGTGGAACGGTCCGTGCGAGTGGCGACCACACCTCCGGCGAGGGTGGGAGCGAGCAACATCTTGGTCACGAGGTGGGCCCGTGGTCGTCCCGTCACCGCCGCAGCAGTCGTCGTCACCGCGAGGGGAACGTAGGCGAGCAGGTCAGCCCGTCGACGCACCCTCGCGGCCAAGGTCATCGACGCGTGGTCGTGAACTCGAAGTCGAAGCCTTCCAAGCGGGAGACCAGGGCATCGCCGAGTGCGACCGACGGCGTGAGCACGCCAGCGCGAGAAGGCAGTTCGTCGAGCACCAGGGCCAGGCCCGTCTGGCCCAGCATGATGGCGGTGCCCGAGTAGCCGGGGTCGTAGGGCGCCGCGACCTTGGCGCGGTAGTCGGCACCGGTCGTCGTGGTCGTCACGATCTCGAACGCGAAACGACCCTTGGCCATCGACTCCTCGGACGGACCTTCGCCGGGCTTGGGCAGAACCCGGTCGAGCACCGAGCGGGTCGGAGCCGTCGACATGCCGGCGAAGAGACCGCCCAGGACCGCGGAGGTCAGACCGGCCTTGACCGCGCCCATGGGGCCGCGCCCGGTGTCCATGACCTCGTCGTAGCGGAACTCGCGACCATAGGAGTAGTCGCTCAAAGCGTTGCTGCGACGCACGATGCGCGTGTTGAACGACGCCATGAAGAACGGCGCGACCCAACGCTTCGTGACCTCGTCGAAGCGCGTGCCCGACGCCGCCTGCACCTTGGCGACGGCGCCCGCGACACCGGTGGGCTGCGCGCCGGCGGGGCGGTTGCGCGACGGCGGCTCGGCGTCACGGTCAGGGCTGAGGCCATAGGGGTCGGTCACGGCGCGGCGCCGCGTCTTGTCGGCGCCGGACTCGATCGCCTGCTGGCGCATGGAGTCGATGGTCCCGCCGCTGACGCCACCGCGAAGGGTGCGCACGTGGGTCAGGGTCTCGCCCAGGGTGCCCTCGCCGTCAGCAGCCACACCCTGCGCGAGCTTCCACACGCCGAGGTCCGACGGGATGGAGTCGAAGCCGCACGAGTGGACGATCTTGGCGCCGGTCCGCTCCGCCTCGGCGTGGTTGGCATCGATGCTGTCCCGGACGAAGAGGACCTCGCCGGTCAGGTCCGCGTAGTGGGTGCCGGCGGCAGCGCAAGCGGAGGCGAGCGGCATACCCAATTTTGCGTAGGGACCCACGGTGGTGACCACGACGTGGGTGCGGCCGGCGAGGTCGACGACGGCGGCCGAGTCGGTCGTGTCGACGACCACGAGCGGCCAGTCGGCGGCAGCCCCCGGCAGGGAAGCGCGCACCTGCGCCAGACGGGACTCGGAGCGGCCAGCGAGGGCGATCCGCACCGTGGGTGGCGCGTGCTCCGCGAGGTGGGCGGCGGTCAGGCGGCCGACGAAACCGGTGGCGCCGACAAGGACGAGGTCGAACTCACGCGTGGTGCTCATCCACCGAATCTAGGCGATGACGCACACCCTCCGGTGACGGGTGCGGATCGCGACGACCCACGGTGCTGAGTTCACCCTTTGGGGTGTGCCCGGCTCTGGACGCAGTGGTTAGACAGGACCTACCGGCTCCGACAGGCGCCAGCACACACATGGAGGTACGCGATGACGCAGAACCCGACCAGTGGCACCAACCCCGAAGAGAACCTCTCCGACCTCGGACAGGCACCCGTGGGCACCTCGGGCGAGACGGAAGGCCCCGCCGACAGTGGCGCGGACCAGCCGGCCGTTCCCGGTGAGCACGATGGCGGCGCTGATGGTGGCGCCGATGACGCAGAGGGCCCGGCCGACAGTGGCGCGGACCAGCCGGCTGTTCCCGGTGAGCACGATGGTGGCGCCGACGGCGGGGCCGACGGCTCTCAGTGACCGCATCGCCTGAGAACCCGCGGTCGCAGAGTGATCTCTCGACCGCGGGTTCTCCTGCGCTGACGCGGCTCGTGGGTATGCCGGCCGCAGACTTCGCGTCCGACGTCTGGTCGCGCTCGCCCCACCTGGCCCGCGCGGGGAGGCTGCCGCGTGACTTCGCCGACCTCTTCAGCGCGGACGCCGTGGATGAGCTCGTGGCTCACCGTGGGCTGCGGACTCCCTTTGCGCGGATGGCCCGAGACGGGACGACGCTGCCGGATGGGCAGTTCACCCTCGGTGGTGGGGTGGGCGCAGGGATCACGGACCAGCTGAGTGAGGACCGCATCCTGCGTGAGTTCGCCGCGGGCGCGACGCTGGTGCTCCAGGCGCTCCACCGGACCTGGGCACCGATCCAGACCTTCGCGGCCGACCTGTCCGATGACCTCGGTCACCCGGTCCAGGTCAATGCCTATGTCACCCCACCGCAGAACCAGGGCTTCGCCGATCACTACGACGTCCACGACGTCTTCGTCCTGCAGATCGCCGGGGAAAAGCGGTGGCGCATCCGGCCCCCCGTCCTTGAGGCACCACTGCGTGACCAGCCGTGGGAGCAGCACCGCGCCGCCGTTGAGCAGGCGGCCACAGCCGAGCCACTCCTCGAGGAGACCCTGCGCCCCGGCGACTGCCTCTATCTCCCACGCGGCTACCTCCACTCGGCCACCGCCCTCGGCGGGACGAGCATCCACCTGACCATGGGGGTCCACACCTGGACCCGGCGTCACCTCGTGGATGCCCTGCTCGCGGGCATCGGTGCTCGGGTCAGCGACGACGTCGAGGCGCGGCGGTCCCTGCCGCTGCGTGCCGGGACCGGCCAGTCGTCCGAGCTCGCGATCGACGACGACGCCGAGATCGTCCGGTCGCTGGTGGCCAAGGCGCTCAGCGACCTCAGCATGGGCGAGCTGCTCGACACCCTCCGGCCCGCTGTTCGCGGCGCCCGTCGGGCCGAGCCCTTCGCGGTGCTCCGTCAGGCCGAGAGGGTGGGCGATGACCGGACGACGTGGCGGGCTCGTCGGGGCCTGGCCGCCCACTGGGAGGACGACCTCGACGGGGCCGTGCTGGTCAGCCGGGTGGGCCGCCTGCGCGTGACGAACGACGAACGGGACGCGGTCGCGGAGGTGCTGGACGGCATACGCCATCCGGCAGACCTCGACGAGGAGCTGAGGCGCCGACTCGCCGTCGCAGGCCTGCTGGTCCCGGCCGATGGCCCCGCCGAGGCCGAGCGACCGTAAGCGCACCGCAAGGTCCACGCGAGACACGGTGCCCCCGAACGCTGGCAGGGTCGACGGCATGAGGATCGTCGTCACGGGTGGGGCTGGGTTCATTGGTGGCGCCGTCGTGCGTGCCCTCCTCGAGGAGTCGCACGACGTGGTCGTCCTCGACTCGCTGCGGCCCGACGTCCACCGGGACGGGGGAGACGCGGCACGCGCCCGACTGGGGGCGCAGGGCGTCCGGATCGTCGAGGGCGATGTCCGCGACGTGACCCTGGTGCGGCAGCACGTCCACGGGGCAGACGCCGTGGTCCACCTCGCCGCCAAGGTGGGGCTCGGGGTGGACCTTGACGACATGGACGACTACGTCTCGTGCAATGCGGTGGGCACGGCCATGGTCCTGCGCGCCTGTCACGACGCCGGGGTGACGCGCCTCGTGCAGGCGAGCTCGATGGTCGTCTACGGCGAGGGTGCCTACGAGTGCGAGGAGCACGGGCCGGTGGCGCCGCCGCCGCGCGATGAGCAGCGCCTCGCCGCAGGGCTGTTCGAGCCTGACTGCCCCCACTGTGGGGCTGACCTCGTGCCGCATCTCGTCGCCGAGGACGCCGTGATGGACCCACGCAACACGTATGCCGCGACGAAGGTCACCCAGGAGCAGCTCGCCGCGGTATGGGCGCGCGAGACGGGGGCGAGCGCCACGTCCCTGCGACTGCACAACGTCTACGGACCGGGTATGCCGCGGTCCACTCCCTATGCCGGCGTCGCCGCAATCTTCTGGTCGGCCTCCACGAGCGGGCAGCCGCCGCAGGTGTTCGAGGACGGCGGCCAGCGCCGTGACTTCGTGCACGTCGACGACATCGCCTCGGCCTTCGTTGCGGCAGTGCAGAGCGAAGGTGCCTCGGGCGCGGCAGGTGAGCACACGGCATACAACGTGGGGTCCGGAGTCGTGCACACCGTCGGTGACCTCGCCACGGAACTGGCCCTGCTCGCGGGTGGTCCGTCGCCCGTGGTGACCGGCCGCTACCGACTCGGCGACGTCCGCCACATCACGGCCTCGAGCGACCGCGCCCGGCGTGAGCTGGGCTGGACCGCAACGGTTCCCTTCACCCAGGGTCTGAGCGGGCTCTCGTTCAGCTGACCCGCTCGGCAGCAGGCAGGGCCACCTCGAAGCAGCACCCGCCCTCGACGTTGACGACCGAGATCGACCCGGCGTGCGACTCGGCGATGCCCTTGGCGATGGCGAGTCCCAGTCCAGCGCCGGCGTCGGCGCCACTGCGTTCGGGGTCGGCTCGCCACCCTGCCTCAAAGACACGGTGCAGGTCGGGCTCGGCGATCCCGCCGCACTCGTCGAGCACCGAGACCTGGGTGCGGCCGTCAGGGCTGCGCTCGGCCCGGACGATGACCGAACCTCCCGGGGCGGTGTGGCGGACGGCGTTGCCGACGAGGTTGCCCAGCAGGCGGGTGAGCTCGTCCCCGTTGCCGGTGACGGCGAGCCGGTCGTCGTCGCCGCGGGTCTGGAGCCGGAGGTCGACCTCGCGCTGTTGGGCGTGCTGCTCGAGCTCACCGACGACGTCGTGGGCCACCTCGACGAGACTGACGAGCGCGGTGTCGTCCTGGGTGCGTGCCTCGGCCGAGCTCACCCGGGACAGCTCGAAGAGGTCGCCGACGAGGCCGTCGAGCCGGGTCACCGTCTGACGCATCTGGCGCAGGGCGGGTTCGGGTTCGATGACCTTGTCCTCGAGGCCCTCCGCCAGGGCGCGCAGGCCAGCCAAAGGCGTGCGCAGGTCATGGGACATGAAGGCGACGAGCTCGCGCCGGGAGCGTTCCAGGGCGCGTTCGCGTTGCTCGGACGCGGCGAGGCGGCCGCGGGTGGTGTCGAGCTCGCGCCACAGGTCGGAGAGCTCGGACGAGACCGAAGCGCCCCTGCTGGCGTCCAGGCCCGAGACTCCGTCGCCGAGGGTGCGCAGGGAGTCGACGAGGGCCGTTGAACCCGCGGCCACCTGACGACCGAGGACGAGCGAGAGCAGGATGCCGATGAGCCCGGCGAGGCCCAGCGCCACGAGGACCACCGTCGAGTCGTGGGTGGAGATGAACATGCGCTGCACGTTGACGAAGACCGCGAGCGAGACCGCGACCAACGGGACGAGCGACGCGACGACGACGAGGACCATCGTGGACCGACCGCGCAGTCCCGACAGGGCCATTGCCCCCGCACCTCCTGCAATCAGGCAGACGAGGGTGGTGACGGCGATGATCTGCTGCATGTCGCTCATGGCTGCTCCTCGGGGTCCCCGAACCGGTAACCAGCGCCACGCACGGTGACGATGCGCTGCGGGTCGGACGGGTCGGTCTCGATCTTCTCTCGCACGCGGCGCACGTGGACGGTGACCGTCGAGGTGTCGCCGAAGTCCCAGCCCCAGACGCGCCGCATGAGCTGTTCCTTGGTGAACGTCAGGCCCGGATGGGCGATGAGATAGGCGAGCAGGTCGAACTCGCGGGTCGTCAGCTCCACGCCGCGACCATCGACGGTGGCGGTGCGAGACCCGGTGTCGACGCGCACGCCCAGACGCTCGGTGACCTTGGGCAGCAGGGTGACGGCGCCGAGTCGCTCGGCCCGTCGGAGCAGCGCCTCGACGCGGCCGAGGGCTTCGCGCGGACTGAACGGCTTGACCATGTAGTCGTCGGCGCCCAGCTCCAGCCCGAGGAGCCGGTCGTCCTCCTCGCCTCGCGCACTCAGCACGATGACGGCAGCGTGGTCGTCCTCCGCGCGGCGGCGTCGCAGCACCTCGAGGCCGGACATGAGGGGAAGCATGACGTCGAGGATGACGACGTCGGGCCGGCGCTCCCGCCAGGCCTGCAGGGCGGTCAAGCCGTCGGCGGCGAGCACCGGCTCGAATCCGGCCCGCCGCAGATAGGCGGACAGGACGCTCGAGACGGTGGGATCGTCCTCGACGACCAGCACGGTTGCGACCACCTTCGCAGCGTATGCCGGTGAGTCGCCCCGGGCGCCCGTCTTGCCCTCTCGTGGGGTCACCGTAAGGGTCTCGTCATCTGCAGGCGGCTCGGGGCGGGGGCGGTGAGCCCTAGCGTCGGACCATGGCTTCCGCTGAGGTGTTGGTTGATGTGGTGCTCCCGTGTCTGGACGAGGCGGAGGCGTTGCCGCGGCTGTTCGCCCGCATGCCCGACTGGGCCCGCCCGATCCTCGCGGACAACGGTTCGACGGACGGCTCGATCGACCTCGCCCGGCAGCGGGGCATCGAGGTGGTGGAGGTGGCGCAGCGTGGGTATGGGTCCGCCTGCCATGCGGGGCTCCTGGCGGCGACTGCGCCCCTCGTGGCCTTCATGGATGCTGACGCCAGCCTCGACCCGCTGTCGCTCGAACTGCTGCTCGCCGAGCACCGCCGCCTGCTGCCCGAGCAGCGCTCCCACCTCGTCGTGGGAGCCCGGCAACCAGAGAGTCGTGAGGCATGGCCGTGGCGCCTCAGGGTCGCCAACCGCGTGCTCGCGCAGCGTGTGCGAAGCGCCACCGGAGTGGGGCTCGAGGACATCGGCCCGCTGCGGCTGGCGCCCACGAAACCCCTGCAGGACCTGCCCATCGAGGATCGCCGCTCGGGCTATCCGGTGGAGACCGTCGTGCGCGCCGCCGAGGCCGGGTGGACCATCACCGGCGTGCCCGTCCCGTACCTCGCGCGCACGGGTCGGTCCAAGGTCACCGGCACCTGGCTGGGAGCGGCCCGAGCGGTGCAGGACATGAGCCGGGTGCTGGCCTCATGACCGCGACGACGGCCCTCGATCCCACGTGTCGCGACCTGCACACCGTGATCATCCTGGCCAAGTCCCCGCAGCCCGGTCGGGTCAAGACCCGGCTCACTCCCGACTTCTCACCCAGTGAGGCCGCAGCACTCGCGGCGGCAGCGATCCGCGACACCCTCGCTGCAGCGCGGGCCACCGGCGCGCGGACGGTCCTGGCCTGGGACGGCCCGCCGACGCGCTGGCTGCCCGAGGACGTCCCCGTCCATCCCCAACGAGGCAACGGCCTCGACGAGCGCCTGGACCACGCCTTCCGGGACGCGCTCGCGGACCACGGCGATCGGCCCACTCTCCTCGTCGGCATGGACACCCCCCAGGTCGGATCCGAGGAGCTGCTCGCGGACTGGCACGGTGCCGACGCCGTGCTCGGGCTCTGTGAGGACGGCGGCTACTGGGCGATCGGGTTGCGTCGATACCAACCAGGACTGTTCGTCGGGGTCCCGATGTCCACGGCGCACACGGGTGCTGCACAGCTCGAACGCCTTCTCTCTGAGGGCCTTTCGGTGCACCTGCTGCCGATGCAGCGTGACGTGGATGAACCCGCCGACGCGGCAGCCGCAGCAGCGCGCGCTCCGGGGACCCGGTTTGCCAAGACCTTCAGGCGCCTCGTGGCCACCCCCTGTGACCCCACCCTGATGTTCGACATCGCGCTCACGCGAGGAGGGGTCCACCTCGAATGGGGGGTCCCGGTGGACGGGCGGCCCGCTCCCCGTCAGCTGCTCGATGTGGGGGCGTGGCTGACGATGTCGGGTGTCGATGAACTCATCGTCAGCCGCTGCTCCGGCCCCGTCATCGACATCGGCTGCGGTCCGGGCAGGTTCGTCGAGGCGTTGTCTGCCCGCGGCCTCCCCGCGCTGGGCATCGACGTGTCGGGTGCCTCCATCGTCCAGACCCGAGCCCGCGGCGGGAATGCCCTGCTGCGCGATGTCTTCAAGCCCATTCCCGGCGAAGGGCGTTGGCAGACGCTGCTCCTCGCCGACGGCAACGTCGGCATCGGTGGGGATCCCCTCCTCCTCCTGCACCGGTGCAGCCAGCTGCTCAGCCCCGAAGGTTGGGCCCTCGTGGAGGTGGACCCCGACGACGGCGTCGATCTGCGCACCGAGGTGACCCTGACCGGACCGTGGGGCCGACGGTCGCTCCCGATCCCGTGGGCCCGAGTGGGAGCCACGGCCCTTCTCCGGTATGCCGCCCAGGCCGGCCTGCTTGCCGTCGAGGACTGGCGCGTTGACGGGCGCGCATTCGTCACCCTCCGCCAGGCGGCCTGAAACCCGCCTCGTGTGCCTGGGCCCCCGCTGTGGCGGGGGCTCAGGCACGCAAGGCGAGGTGTTCAGGTGCGTAGTCCGCCGGTGGCGAGGAGGGGTACGGCGATGATCACGAGGGTGAGCACGGCCAAACCGAGGACTCTCACGACGGGACGTGCCCGCTCCGGAGCACGACGGGCAACCAGCCACCCGGTGACCACACCGAGGGGCGCCAGGACCCCGTCGTGGACGGCGATGCCGGCACCGATCCAGAGGCCGACCCGCAGCCACCCACTCGTGGGCACGTGGGCGAGGAACTGCCACACCCCCACGGCGAGGAAGACGAGCCCTGCCGCACCGAGCAGGAGGCGAGTCGGCCCGATCTCGCGGGCCCCGGCATACAGGGTCGTCCTGATGGTCTTCATGAACGCACCTCCAGGTCGGTGACCCATTTGGTCTGCAGGACGCCCGGACGGTTCGGCGCGATGAGACGCACCGGGAACCCGTGATCCCGGGTGAGCCGAGAACCGTTGAGCCGCAGGGCAAGCAGCGTGCTCGGGTGGTCTGCGTAGGCGCGGGGAAGCAGGCTCTCGCGATAGGTGCCGCTGGCCTCGGCCGAGCGGACCGCGACATCGCCGCCGACGCCGCCCACGAGGTCCAGCACGTCGCGCAACCGCACGCCCTGCCACGTGGCGTCCGCGCTCCAACCCTCGACGCAGGCGATCGGGAGGGACACGGTCCGCTGGGGCAGGGCGCGCAGCTCGGCGGCGGTGACGACGCGTTCGCCGGTGGTTCCCCTGACGGACAGCTGCCAACTGTCGTCGCCTGTCGCCGGATCGAGGTCCGGACTGATGCGTGCCTGGGCAGCCGTTCTGTTGACCGGGACACCCAGCGGGCTGTTGCGGGGCCGTCGGGACCGAAGCACCGAGACCTTGTCCAGAGCAGGGATGGTCGACCCGACCGTGAGGACCACCGCCCCGGTGGCCACGGCAAGCGCGCCGAGGATGAAGCCACGCCGGCCATTGCTCTTGGACCGGGCCACGCCGGCAGGGGTGAGTGCGTCGCGGATGGCTGGCAGCTTCACGGCGATGTGGACCGCCAGTGCCCCGATGGCCACCCACGCGAACGCCCAGTGGACCTTGGTGAAACCGAAGCCGAAGACGTACCAACCGGCGACGTTGGCGATGCCCGTCGAGACCATCATCAGCGACGATCCGACGAGGACGGCGATGGACGCGCGCTCGAGCATCTGCACCGGTGAACCGACGACAGGGCGCGTGAACAAACGCGGGTACGCGGCATACAGCTTGGCCAGAAGGAGGGGGACGGACGCAGTGCCCGACGCCACGTGCAGGCCCTGGGTGACGCGATAACCCCACGCCGGACCGGTGGGGATCGGCAGCCACGAGATGGGGTACTGGTGGAGGTGGCTGAGGATTCCGGTGAGGAAGCAGATGGTGAACGCGACGCCGAGGAGGGCACCCATGCGGGCCACCACGGTGCGGTCATGCACCGGCGACGTGAAGTCCTCGGGTGTCGGCGGCGCCGGTGGAGCGGGCAGTTTGCGCATGCTTCGACCGTAGGGACGCGGCGCCCCAATGAACCCGTCGCAGCGCTTACGGGGCGATGACGGATGGCCGGTCCGAGCCCTTGTGGACCCCGTCGGGGCCTGGCGTCGGACACAGTGGGCACATGCGCAGAATCCTCATCGGCACGGCGATCATGGCCGCCTGCTCCGCGGGCTTTGCGCTGTCCGGCGACCTCGACACCAACCGGGTGCGGCTGGCCGTGGTGATGGTCGTCTGGTGGGTGATCGCCGTCGCCACGATCCGTTGGGTGGTGGGCCGGCGCGGGACAGACAGCGCGGCGTCACTGGCTGACGGCTCGGTGCGGCGCACGGCCTTGTTGGTCTTCGTCGTGGCGCTCGTCGTGCAGCTCCCGGGGCTGTTGACGTCCCCGCGGTCGAGCTCCGACGCCTACCGGTATGTCTGGGACGGGCGGGTCCAGCTGAGCGGCACCTCGCCCTATCGCTACGCGCCACTCGATGACCGGCTCGCCGACCTGCGCGACCCGGTCCTCTTTCCCGGACTCGGGTCGGGCGATCGCTCGGGCTACGTGACTCAACCCCTCCCGACCGATCGCTCCGGAGTGCGGGACCGAGCCACGAACGACCCGCGCACCGTCATCAACCGCCCGCAGGTTCCGACGATCTATCCACCCGTGGCGCAGGCGTGGTTCACCGCGGTGGCCGCCGTGACACCGTGGTCCTGGGGCACCCGTGGCCTGCAGGCTGGGTCGGCGATGCTCGCGGCCGGTGTGGCGGCTGCCCTCGCGGCGCTGCTTCGACGGCGCGGGAGCGATCCCGGTCGGGCTCTCTGGTGGGCATGGTGCCCGGCCGTGGTGGCCGAAGCGGGCAACGGGGCACACGTCGACGTCCTCGCTGCGGCGTTCGTCGTGGTGGCACTGGCGGTCGTGTCACCGGCCGTGGGAGGTGCTCGTCGGGGGCGTGGCGCGGCCGTCCTGGCCGGGGTTATGACCGGTCTGGCAACGCTCGTGAAGCTCTATCCGGCAGTGGTGCTGAGTTCGCTCTTCTCATTGCGCCACAACGCCGCTCGCGCCCTGGCCGCGGTGGCGGCAGCGGTTCTCACCGTGCTGTTGGCCTATCTGCCGCACTGGCTCGCCGCGGGTGACCTTGTCCTCGGCTATCTCCCGGCCTACGTCGTCGAGGAGTCCGGGGCGAACCGGTCGGGCATCGTCCAGCTCCTCGTCCCGGACGCCGCTGTGACTCCGGTGACCATCCTGCTGCTCGCGGTCGTGGCCGGCGCCGTCGCCTGGAGCCGGGTGCGCGATCCGGCGTTGGGGGCCACGCTCATCCTCGGCTCGCTGCTCCTCCTCACGACACCGAGCTATCCGTGGTACGCCCTGCCGATGCTCGCCTGCGCGGTGCTCGCCGGCCGGCTCGAGTGGCTCGCCGTGGCCCTCGCGGCCGTGCTCGCCTACGCGTCGGCGTCGGTGCCACCCGTGCCGACGATGGCGTATGCCGTGTCGGCCGCGTTCGTGCTGGCGGCCGGTTGGCGTCGTGCTCCCTTCACCGCAGGGTTGGTGACGCGGTTCAGCCGGCGCTTCGGGTGACCTGTCCGGCGTCGACGTGCCAGCGCTGGTCGAGGTGGACGTTCTCGAGGAGTCGGCGGTCGTGTGAGACGAGCAGCAGAGCGCCCTCATAGGTGTCGAGGGCCTCTTCGAGCTGCTCGATGGCTGGCAGGTCGAGGTGGTTGGTCGGCTCGTCGAGGACGAGGAGGTTGACGCCGCGAGCCTGGAGCAGCGCCATGGCAGCGCGCGTGCGCTCACCCGGAGACAGCCGTGAGATCAGGCTCGTCACCTGGTCGGCGCGCAACCCGAACTTGGCGAGCAGGGTGCGGCGCTCGGCCGGTTCGAGGTCGGGCACGGCCTCGCCGAACGCGTCGGCGAGCGACAGGTCCTCGCGCAGACCGCTGCGGGCCTGGTCGATCTCACCGATGGCGACGCTGGCACCGAGGCTGGAGCTGCCGCTGTCAGGTGCGAGTCGGCCGAGGAGGACGTTGAGGAGGGTGGTCTTGCCGGCACCGTTGGGTCCAGTGATGCCGATGCGGGTGCGGGCGTCGACCTGGAGTGAGACCGGGCCGAGGGTGAAGTCGCCGCGGCTGAGGGTCGCCTCATTGAGGGTGGCCACGACCGAGCTCGACCGGGGTGCCTCGCCGATCGTGAACTGCAGGACCCATTCCTTGCGTGGCTCCTCGACCTCTTCGAGTCGCGAGATGCGTGACTCCATCTGGCGCACCTTGCGGGCCTGCTTCTCGGAGGAGTCGATGCTCGCGGCCCGACGGATCTTGTCGTTGTCGGGGCTCTTCTTCATCGCGTTGCGGACGCCCTTGCTGCTCCACTCGCGCTGGGTGCGCGCTCGCGACTCGAGGTCGGCCTTCGTCCCGGCGAACTCCTCATACGCCTCGCGCACGTGCCGTCGGGCGATCTCGCGCTCCTCGAGGAAGGAGTCGTAGCCGCCGTCGTGGACCGAGACCTGGTTCTGGGCGAGGTCGAGCTCGACGATGCGGGTGACACAGCGGGCCAGGAACTCGCGGTCGTGCGAGACGAGGACGACTCCTCCGCGCAGCCCGGTGACGAAGGCCTCCAGGCGAGCCAACCCGGCGAGGTCGAGGTCGTTGGTCGGCTCGTCGAGCAGGACGATGTCGAACCGGCTGAGGAGCAAGGCAGCCAACGCGGCTCGCGCGGCCTGGCCACCCGAGAGCGAGGTCATCAGGGCGTCGCGGGCGACGTCGAGCCCCAGCTCGGCGAGCATCGCGGGGATGCGGTCCTCGAGATCAGCGGCACCGGAGGCCAACCACCGATCGAGAGACACGGCATACGCGTCGTCTGCGTTTTGGTCGTCGCTGCCGAGGGCGGCCGCGGCCGCCTCCATCGCCTCGGTCGCGGCCGTGGCTCCGGTGCGGCGGGCGATGTAGTCGGTGACCGTCTCGTCCGGAAGGCGCTCGTGCTCCTGTGGCAACCAGCCCACGAACGCGTCGGACGGGGCGGTCGTGACGGTGCCGTCGAGGGGCGCGGACTCGCCGGCGAGCAGTCGCAGCAGCGTCGTTTTGCCCGCACCGTTGGCACCGACGACCCCGACGACGTCGCCGGGCGCGACCGTCAGGTCGAGGTGCTCGAAGAGGGTGCGGTGGGCGTGCCCTCCGGACAGGTCCTTCGCCACGAGGGTTGCACTCACGAGCACAGACTAGGCGGAGGGGCCGTGGAGCTGGTTTCGCAGGTTGGCGTACCTGCCGCGGAGGTCGGAAGTGCGTTCACTGGACTGGGCGTCCGGCTCGAGGACGGCGTCGGTGCTGACCTCCCAGTCGGGCAGGTCGGTGCGCAGGAGAGTGGCCGCGGCCTGGCGGGCAGCACCGAGAGCGACGTACTCACCGGACACGGGCACGCGGACCTCGGCGCCGAAGAGGTCGGCAGCGATGGAACGCACCGCCTTGGACGCGGACGCTCCGCCGATGAGGAGGACCCGTTCGACCCGAACTCCCTGTCCCCGCAACGAGTCCAGGGCCTCCGCGAGGTTCGTCAGCATGCCTTCGACGACGGCGCGGGCAAGGTTCTCGGGGGTGGCGTTGCTCCGGGTCAGGCCGGACAAGGTGCCGGTGGCCGTCGGCAGGTTGGGCGTGCGCTCGCCGTCGAGGTACGGCAGGAGGGTGAGTCCGCCTGCGCCGGGTTCGGCGGCCAGGGCCAGGCGGTCGAGGTCGGCCAGCTCGACTCCGAGCATGGATGCGCCGGCCGTCATGACCCGGGCCGCATTGAGAGTGGCGAGCAGGGGGAGGAAGCCGCCGGTCGCGTCGGCGAAGGACGCCACCGCTCCGCTCGGGTCGGCGATGGCCGCGTCGTGTCGAGCGAAGGCGGTGCCGCTCGTGCCGAGAGAGATGACGGCGTCGCCGGGGCGCAGCCCGAGTCCGAGGGCGGCGCCCATGTTGTCACCAGTTCCGGGTGCCACGACCAGTCCGGACTCGGTGCGCCCGGCCACCTCGGTCGGCCCCAGGACGCGCGGCAGCTCGATCTGCCGGCCGATGGCGAGGTCGACCACCTCCGGCAGGTAGTCGCCAGAACCCGCCGACCAGTAGCCGGTCCCCGAGGCGTCGCCGCGGTCCGTCGTCCACGACTCGAATCCGCTGCCCTGCTTGAGGATCTGGCCGGTCAGCCAGTCGTGGGGGAGGACGCAGGTGCGTGTGCGGTCCAACGACGCAGGCTCTGAGCGGAGCAGCCACCGCAGCTTCGTCACGGTGAACGACGCGACCGGGACGATGCCGACCTCGCGCGCCCAACGCTCCGCGCCGCCGAACTCCTCGATGAGGTCGGTCGCGTCCTGCGCGGACCGGGTGTCGTTCCACAGCAGGGCCGGACGGACGATCTCGTCGGACTCATCCAGGGTGACCATGCCGTGCTGCTGCCCGCCCACGGCGATCGCGGAGACGCCGTCGAGCAGGCCGTCAGCGGTGGCCGACTCGTAGGCCTTCCACCACTCACTCGGGTGGATCTCGGTCCCGTCGGGGTGTGACGCGCGGCCCTGTCGGACGACCTCACCTGTCTCGGCGTCACAGACGAGCACTTTGCACGACTGGGTGGACGAGTCGACTCCGGCGACAAGGTGGTTCTGCGTCTGGGCCATACCTGCATCCTTGCCGAACGGCCGGTGCGTTGCACGTGGCCGCTTCGACGGGGAGTGCTCCCCACAGACGGGGCGACGGATCCGTGCTTGGATTCGGGAAGAGTGGACTGGTCACTGCGCTGTGGCCGTCGTCGAAGGACGTTGTGAGGGAGGGGAGTGCGGATGGTCGATCCCGAGGATCTGTACGGCAAGCTCGTCTCCGGCAACTCCGCGACCGTTCGGGGTCAGGCGGACACCGTCGGGGACGCGATCAAGAAGGTCGAGGAGTCAGCCATCCGCGTCGAGGAGGCGGCGGACCGCCCCAAGTGGACCAGCGCTGCCTCCGCCGGCTATCGCGTTCGGACCGCCGGGGTGAGCCAGGGCATCCAGGTCAACCGGTTCGCGCTTGGTCGCCTCCGGACCGCTCTCACCACCGGGGCCAACGCGTACGACGTCATGGAGGGCCAGGCCGGGACGGCCATCGGGCACTGGCGCAACCGACCCTCCGGACTGAACCCCGTGGCAAAGGACCTCCTCGCGCTGCTGGTGCATCTGCAGCTCGTGGCCGTGTCCGCGAACTACAGCGGGCGACTGAAGACGATCGCCGCCTTCGCCTCCGGCGAGAAGATCGACCGCAGCGAGCTCGACGCCGAGACCTTGAAGTGGTTGGCGAACGGCATGGACAAGACCGCCGAGTGGCTCGAAGCCCACAAGGGCAGCAGCCTCGGGCCGCTGATCCCGAATCTTGGGCTGACGGGCGACACCCGCGGGCTGACCCCGCAGGGGCTGGGCCTCGACCCCAAGACGGGTTTCATCATGCAGACGAGCTACTCCAAGGACGGCGGGAACTCGGTGCTGTCGATGATCGACCCGGCCACCGGGAAGGAGGTGGTCGACGTCGAGCTGGGCGGCTATGGCGACATCAAGACCCCCGACCACGCCGGCGGCGTGGCCTCCGACGGCAAGTACACCTACGTGACGTCGAGCGGGAACCCGTCACACGTGTTCACCTATCTCACCTCGGACCTGATGGACGGTGGCAAGCACGTCGACCCGATCGGGCCGCCGACTGAGCTCCCCGCTGGCGCCGGCGCCTACGGAACGATCAAGGACGGCAACCTCTATGTCGGCACCCACAACGGCGACATCGGGGGCGGTGGCAACCAGTACGACGGCGCCGACGACGACGGCAAGCTGTACCGCTACACCCCCGATGGTCATGGCGGCTGGACGCAGGACACGAGTTTCGGCGGCGGATCCGGCTACGTGCAGACACCGCCACAGGCCCAGGGGGTCGTCGTGCGTGATGGCGAGTACGTCTTCAGCACCTCGCTCGGCCGCGACAAGGCCGGGCGGCTGATCACACAGGAGCGACAGGACGACGAGTCCGGCAACGGCGATCGCGGCCCCGCCTACGAACTGCCCTACATGTCCGAGGGGATCATTGAGCTCGACGGGCAGATCGTCGCGACCTATGAGTCGGGGTCCGACGCCTACGGCCCGGACGGGTCCGATGACGAGGACCTGTGGGCCAGTCCCTACATGACGCAGACGTCGCTTGCTGACCTCGGGCTCAGCGAGGACATCGACGTCTCCCCGGAGTCGTTGCGGGGCGCGGCCGCGGACCTCGACACTGCGGCGCGACCGCTGACGGGGGCTGCCAATCTCCTCGGCGGCATCACCGTCACCGCGGGCAACTTCGGGGAGGTCCCTGCCGCGACCACCCTGACGACGGTGCTCAACGCAGAGCTGGGCAAGGGCGAGCGCAGCCTGGACGTGGGTGCACGCGCCGTCCACCGGACGTCGGCGAGCCTGTCGAGCAACGCTCGCATCTACACCGGCACGGACGACCTGGCCGCCGAAGGCATCGGTCGCTTCGGACCCAAGTACTCGTGATCATTCGTCCCAGGTGATGACGGCCTTGCCGGACGCACCGGCGTCAGCCACGGCATACGCGTCCTGGGCGTCAGCCAGCGCGAAGCGGTGGGTGACGATCCGCTCGGGATGCTCACCCCAGCGCGACAGCAGGTCGAGCAGCTCGGCCATGTGACCGAGCGACGTCACCCACGACCCGTGCAACGACACCTGCTTGTGGATCAACAGGTCGGAGACGGCGAAGTCGATCTGTCCACCTTCGCCCACCATGACGCAGTTCCCGCGCGCGGCAGTGTGGGTGAGGGCAGCGACCCGGGCCCGGGCGTTGCCGCTGCAGTCGATCGTGACCTCGCACCCGCGTCCGTCGGTGGCGTCGCCCACGGCATCGGCAAGCTCGGCGGGGTCGGTGACGATGATGTCGACGAGGCCGAGCTCGCGAGCGAGGGCGGCGCGCCCGGCGTGGGGTTCGAGGCCGATGACGGTGGCGGCGCCGAGGTGGCGCCCGAGCATCGCGGCGGCGAGGCCCACCGGGCCGAGGCCCGTGACCAGCAGCCGGTCACGTCCGCTGACGCCACCTCTCAACAAGCCTTCGTATGCCGTTCCGAACCCACACGAGACCAGCGCACCATCGACATGGGTCACGCCTTCGGGCAGGCGCAGGCAGGACACGGCCTCGGCGACCATGAACTCCGCATGCCCACCGTCGCGCTGCCAGCCGTGCGCAGCGCGCGTCGGTGCGGTGCAGCCGATGGGGTAGCCGATCCGGCATTCGGCGCAGGACCCGCACCCGGTGATGTGATAGACCGCGACGCCTTCGCCGACCTCGAGGGTCGTCACCCCGGGGCCGAGTTCGACGACGTCGCCGCAGGGCTCGTGGCCCGCGATCACGCCCTGGTACGCCTCGGCTCCGTGGCCAAGGTGCTCGCGGTAGATCGCCCGAATGTCGCTGCCACAGATACCCGAAGCGCGCATCCGCAGCAGCACCTGCCCCGGCCCGGGCGTCGGAACATCGACGGTCACATGCTCCACGGTGCTGTCACCCGGCAGCCGCACGGCCTTCATCGTCGCCATCAGGGGGCGCGGTCAGGACTGGGCACTGGATGGATGATCGACTTGATGGCCTTGGGGTCGGTGCGAGCGGCGGTGAGGGCGCCCTCCGTGCCCTCGAGGTCGAAGTGGCCGGTCGCCAGCGGTGTGAGGTTCACGCGACCTGATGCCACGAGGTCGATCGCGGTCGGCCAGGTGTTGGCGTACCGGAAGACTCCGGTCACCCACAGTTCGCGGTTCTGCACGTCACCCAGCGGCAGGGCCAACGTGTCGCCACCCATGCCGATGAGCACGACTCGTCCTGCCGGTGCCGCCACGCGGATCGCGGCCTGCGTCGAACCCTCGTGTCCCGAGCACTCGAGGACGACATCGGGACCTGGGCGGCCGGCATACGCATCGGCCAGGGACTTCGACGAGACGTCCACCGTCTTGGTCGCCCCCAGCGAGGAGGCCACAGACAACCGGTGCGCGTTGACGTCAGCCACGACGACTTCTGAAGCACCGAAGGCAACAGCGACCTGCGCGGCCAGCTGACCCACTGGGCCGGCGCCGGTCACGAGGACCCGCACCCCCGGCGCGACACCAGCGCGCCGACAGGCCCAGATCCCGACCGACAGGGGCTCGAGCATGGCGCCCTCGTCGAGCGACACCGAGTCGGGCAGGGCGAAGGCGAACGACGACGGGTGCACGACGTACTCCGCGAGTGTCCCGTCGATCGGCGGCGTCGCGTGGAAGACCATGTCGGGGCAGAGGTTGTAGTGACCGGCGAGGCACTGGGCGCACGAGCGACAGGGCACCCCCGGCTCGATCGCGACCCGCTCACCGATGCGCGCCGGGTCCACGCCCGACCCGACACCCACGATGACGCCGGCGCTCTCGTGCCCCAGCACCATCGGGCCGGTGACGATGTGCTCGCCGATCCGGCCATGGTCGAAGTAGTGCGTGTCCGAGCCGCACACCCCGACCGAGCGCACCTCGATGAGCACCTCATCGGCCGCGGGCGAGGGCACCGGTCGGGTCTCCATGACGATCGATCCCGGCTCGGCCAGGACAGCCACCCGCATCGTGTCGGGCAGCGCTTCAGTCGTCATCGATTGGACTCCAGGTCTTCGAGGGTGGTGCGAGCACCATTGTCGTGCAACGACTTCAAGAACGCGGCGTATGCCGTGGTGAACGGTTCGTTGTCGACGAGACTTCCGAAGAAGTCCCGGTCGCGCAGGAACGCGAGCTCGTCGTCCTCGTAGGCGCGGGCCGCGGCCATGACCTTGTCGCGGTGTCGGTCGACGACCTCGATGGGTTCGCCCTTCTCATCGACACCTTCGGCGTAGCGGGCCCACGACGCGACGATGAGCGCCGACCGCTCGAACGATCCGCCCGACTCGAGGTTCGCCTGGATCACCGGGACGAGCCACTTCGGGATGCGGTCCGAGCTCTCGGCGCACAGCCGCGCCAATGTGTCGCGCACCTCGGGGTTGGCGAAGCGCTCGATGAGCTGACGCCGATAGACGTTGAGGTCGACACCCGGCACCTGCGGCAGCGTCGGCGTCCCCTCCTCCTTCATGTAGCCCAGGAGGAACTCGGCGAACAGCGGGTCCTGCGCGACCTCGTGCGCATAGCGATGGCCCGACAGGTAGCCGAGGTAGCACAGGGCCTGGTGGCTCGCATTGAGCAGCCGCAGCTTCATCAGCTCATAGGGCACGACGTCATCGACGATCTGCACTCCCACGTCCTCGAACGGTGGTCTGCCCGAGGGGAAGTGGTCCTCGAGCACCCACTGCGTGAAGGGCTCGCACACCACGGGCCACGCATCCTCGACTCCGAAGTTCTCCTTCAGCGCCGCGATGTCCTCCGGGGAGGTGACAGGCGTGATCCGGTCGACCATGCAGTTGGGGAAGGCGACGTTCTCCTCCATCCAGGCGCCGAGCTCAGGATCCTTGAGGCGCGCGAACGCCACGATCATCTTCTTCGCGACATCGCCGTTGCCGGGAAGGTTGTCGCACGACATGACCGTGAAGGGCTCGACGCCCGCTTCTCGGCGACGCCGCGCGGCCTCGACGACGAAACCGAACATGCTCTGCGGCATACCCTCGTCGTCGTTCTTGAGCGACAGATCCGACTGCAGGACAGGGTCATTCGCGTCGAACTCACCCGTCACCTGGTTGACGTGGTAGCCGCCCTCGGTGACCGTCAGCGACACGATGCGCGTCGCCTGGTCAATGAGTCGGTCGAGGACCGCACCGGGGTCGTCGGGGGCAAAGAGGTAGCCGACCATCGACCCGATGACGCGCGGCTCGAGCCGCCCATCGGGATGCTTGACGACGAGCGTGAAGAGGTTGTCCTGGGCGGCCATGGCGTCGCGCATCCGCGCGTCGCCGGGCATGAGCCCGACGCCGACGATGCCCCAGTCGAGAGCCTCGCCGTTGTTCATGAGGGCGTCGAGATACATCGCCTGGTGCGCCCGGTGGAAGCCGCCGACCCCGAAGTGGACGATGCCCGGGGTCACGGCAGAGCGGTCGTAGGCCGGCCGCCCCACCTCCTGCGGCAGGTCACCCAACGTGGCCGACGAGAGCCTGGCACCTGTCACTTGACGGCGCCCATGGAGAGGCCCTGGACGAGCTTGTCCTGCGCGGCGAACCCGGCGGCGAGCACCGGCAATGAGACGACGAAGGACGCCGCACACACCTTCGCGAGGAACAGGCCCTGGCTGGTCACGAACCCAGTCAAGAACACTGGGGCCGTTCCCGCAACGGTCCCGGTGAGGACGCGGGCCAGGAGCAGCTCGTTCCAGCTGAAGATGAAGCAGATCAGTGCTGCTGCGGCGATGCCCGGCATGACGACGGGCGCGATGACCTTGCGCAGCGTCACGGTGAGCGAGGCGCCGTCGACCTGGGCGGCCTCGAGCATCTCGACCGGAACCTCCGCGAGGAAGGAGCGCAACATCCACACGGCGATCGGCAGGTTCATCGACGTGTACAGGATGATGAGCAGCCAGATGTTGTCGAGCAGGTTGACCTTCTGCGCGAACAGGTAGATCGGCAGGATGCCCGCGACGATCGGCAGCATCTTGGTCGACAGGAAGAAGAAGAGGACATCGGTCCATTTCTTCACCGGCCGGATCGACAGGGCGTAGGCCGCGGGGAACGCCAGCAGGAGCACGAGGAGCGTCGACAGGACGCTGGCCGTCAGCGAGTTGAGCAACGGCGGCCACGGCCCGGCGGCGAAGAACGACCGGTAGCCGTCGAGGCTCAGGGGTGCGAACAGGCTGGGCGGGTTCGTCGCCGCGTCCTCCTCCTTGTGGAACGACGTGAGGATCATCCACACGACGGGCAGCGCGAACGCCAGCCCACAGAACCACGCCGCCATGGTGAGGAGGATGTGCGACTTCGGCGACTTGTGGTGGTTGATCGCCTGAGCCTCGCGGTCCGAGGACGCCACCTCCGCGCCGTCCTTGAACTCTCGCTCGTCAGTAGTTGTAGCCATCAGTTCTCATCCTTGAAGAGGCTGAACGCGGTTCGCAACGCCAGCGTCGCGATGATGATGGTGCCGACCACGACGACCACGCCTGCGGCAGAGGCCCGTCCGTAGTCCTGGGCGGTGTAGAAGGTCTGGTAGATGAAGTACGGCAGGTTCGCCGTGCCCAGGCCACCGGACGTGATCGTGAAGACGTGGTCGAAGTTCTGCACGACATAGATCGCGCCGAGCAGTCCGCTCAGCTCGATGTACTGCCTCATGTGCGGCAGCGTCATCGTGCGGAAGATCTGCCACGCACTCGCACCATCGATGCGCGCCGCCTCGACGACATCGAGCGGTCGGGACTGCAACCCGGCCAGCAGGATGAGCATCATGAACGGCGTCCACTGCCACACGAGCGCGGCGACGATGGAGATGAGCGGGTTGTTGCTGATCCAGTCGGGCTGCGGCGCGTTCTCACCGAACACCGCCTTGAGCAGCCCGTTGAACAGCCCGTACTCGGGGTTGTAGAGGGCGTGCTTCCAGAGCAGGGCCGCAGCGACCGGGACGACGAGGAACGGCGTGATCATCAGCGTGCGGACGATCCCGCGACCCATGAACTTGCGGTCGAGCAGCAGCGCGATGGCCATGCCCAGGACGAGGCTGATGCCGACGACGAGCACCGTGAGCATGACCGTCACGATGACCGCGTTGCGGGTGTTGCTGTCGGTGAAGACGCGGGCGAAGTTGTCGAAGCCCGCGAAACCCCGCTCGTCCGGGTAGTAGGCGTTCCAGTTCATGAACGACACGACGATCGTCGCGACGAACGGCAGCTGGGTGAGGATGATGACGAAGATCAGCGCCGGCAGCAGGGGTGCTCGCCGCGACCAGTCACCGGCCTTGGCCAGCTTCGTGGCGCGGGCCGCATTCTCCTTCGGGCTCCGTCCGGAACTGTCGGTCGACGACGGGACGGGACTGTCCGGCATACCCGATTCACCTGTCACAGAGACGTCGGAACTCATTTCCCACTCCTCGTCTGGTAGCGCTCCGCGACATCCTCGGCGAGGTCCTGCCCTCGATCGAGGGCCTCCTGGACGGTCTTCTGGCCCGCGATGGCCGAGCTGACGTCCTGGCTGACCTGCGTGCCGAGATCGGGGAACTCGGGGATGTCGACGAACTGGATGCCGATCGCGGGGCGCTTCTGCACACCGGGATTCGTCGGATCGGCGTTCTCGATCGCGGACTTCGTCGGCTCAGCGAAGGCCGAGGCGACCTTGAGGTAGTCGGCGTTCTCGTAGGTCGAGGCGCGCTTGCCGGCGGGGACCCGGGTCCAGCCGAGCTCCTGGCCGACGAGCTGCTCGTACTCCTTGCTCGACGCCCAGGACACGAACTTCCAGGCGTTGTCCTTCTTCTGGCTGGCCTGCTGGATGCTCCACGACCACGCGTAGAGCCAGCCGGCGGAGTCGGTCTTGACGACCGGCGCGGGGGCGTAGCCGAACTTGCCCTTGTTGGGTGAGTCGTCGGCTTCGAGGGTGCCGGCGGCGGAGGTGGCGTCGTACCACATGGCCACGTTGCCCTGGACGAGGTTGTTGAGGCATTCGGTGAATCCAGCCTGAGGAGCGCCGTTTTCGCCGTGCTTGCGGACGAGGTCGACATAGAACTGGACGGCCGCGACGAACTCGGGGGAGTTGACCCCGGGGGTCCAGTCCTCGTTGAACCAGGTGCCGCCGAAGGTGTTGACGACGGTCGTCAGCGGGGCGAAGATCTGGCCCCAGCCGGGCTGGCCGCGCAGGCAGATGCCCTTCATGCCGGGCTCGGCGCCATCGACCTTGGCCGCGATGTCGGCGACCTCGTCCCACGTCGGCTTGTCCGGCATCGTCACGCCCTTGGCCGCGAGGACGTCCTTGCGATACATGAGGAACGAGGACTCGCCGTAGAACGGCTCCCCGTAGACCTTGCCCTCGCTCGACAGGGACGTCGTCATCGGACCGAGGATGTCGTCCTGGTCGAACTCGGGGTCCTTGGCGATGAAGTCGTCGAGCGGCGCGATCCACTTGGCCTTGGCATAGATCGGGATCTCGAAGTTCGACAGCGTCGCCACGTCGTACTGACCGGCCTGGCTCGAGAACTCCTGGCTGATCTTGTCGCGCACGTCGTTCTCGGGGAGGACGGTGAAGTTGACCCGGATCCCCGTCTCGGCCGTGAAGTGCTTGGCCGTGAGCTGTTGGAGGTCGACCATCTGCGGGTTGTTGACCATGAGGACGTCGATCGAGTCGGCGCCGCCACCGCCCACTCCGCCGCCGCCCCAGCCGGCGCAACCGGTGAGCGCGACGGAAATCAAGGCTGCCGTGGCGACCGCGGTCGGCCGGCGCTTTTGATGGCCGCGCCGCTGGTCCAGTGCTGGGGTATGCCGTGTGCTCCCGGGCATCGTTGCCCTCCTGTTCGCCGCGTCGCCCGTTGCTGTTGAGAGCTTGGGCTGTTCAGATCATGGTCGCTCAAATGAGCGCGTATGCTGCACACATGAGCCTGTATGACCCGCGTCACGTTGTCAACAGGTCTGTTCGAAACCAGACGGATTTCGGTCCGGGGGAGGATGTGGCTCGTGCCTGAGGTTCTTGGTCCATCGGAGGCGGTGCTCGCCGCGGCTGTCGCGCGCCGTCATCTCCTCGACGGGGAGTCCAAGGTCGACCTCGCGACCTCCCTGGGGATCAGCCGTTTCAAGGTCGCTCGCTTGTTGGAAGCGGCCCGGGAGAGCGGCATGGTGAAGATCGAGATCGTGTCGCCACTCGGCATCGACACGGACCGTTCAGGGGCCCTGCGTGAGGCCCTCGGGCTCCAACACTGTGTCGTCGTTCCGGGGTCGGGCGCGCAGGCCGACCCGGGCGTATCCGTCGCTGCCGCAGCCCTGCTCACCGAAATCGTCACCGACCGCGACGTACTCGGACTGCCGTGGAGCCGGTCCGTGAGCCGCATGGTCGACGTGCTCCAGAGCCTGCCCAAGATCCCCGTCGTCCAGCTCAGTGGCGCGATGGTCACGCCCGAGGAGGACAGCAGCTCCGTCGACGTCGTGCGCCGGGCCGGTCGCATCGCCGGGGGTGGGCGACACGTCTTCTATTCACCCCTGCTCCTCGACGACGCCGCCAGCGCCGAGGTCATGCGCCGTCAGCCACCGGTGCGCAAGGCCCTCGACCACGTGGCCGACGTGACCCTGGCCGTCATCGGCCTTGGCGCCTGGGCGCCCGACGTCTCGACGATCCACGGAGTCCTCAGCCCGGCCGAGCGCAGGGCCGTGACGAAGGCCGGCGCGGTCGGCGAGGCGGCGGGAGTCTTCTTCGACGCCAACGGCGTCGTCGTCGACACCCCGCTCACAGCGAGAATCGTCGGTCTCACCGGAACCCAGCTGCACGGCATACGCCATGTCATCGCGATCGCCCACGGACCCCAGAAGGTCGAGGCGATCGGAGCGGCCGTGAGGGGCGGTCTCATCGACTCCCTCGTGACCACCGCCGAAACCGCCGACGCCCTCCTCGCGAGCCACTGACCCGCCGACAACTTTCGACCAATAGGTCACGAATTGCCGGGCGTCAGTGGGAGGGTGCGGGTGGCTCCGGGACGAAGCCGGCGTCGGCGAGGTTCTGGCGCAGGGACTCGTCGAGCGGCGTGAACTCGCCACCGAAGCGCGCCTCCGTCTCCGTGGTGTCGAGGAGGAATGGACGCCGGAACTGGTAGGCCATCTCGAGCGTGGCGCGCGCGGTGGAGTTGAAGAGGCCGGCGATCTGCATCACGGTGCCGGGCAGCGGGCTGACCCTGACCGGCGGCCAGCCAGCGATCTCGCCGGCGCGGGCCGCGAGGTCTCGGATCGAGACGGCTGGCGGGCTCGGCACCATCCAGTAGCGACCGTGCGCGCTCGGGTCGAGCGCGGCCTTGACGAGGAGGCGTCCGGCATCGCCCGGGTTGGTCCACGTGTGGGGGACGTCGAGGTCGCCGGGGATGAAGGCGCGTTGGCCCTTGGCGGTCCGGCCGTAGGCGATCATGCTCAGCAACGATGGCCCGTGGCCGACGTAGTCGGAGCCGCGCACGGCCACCGCGCCCCCGATGCGACCGGCGTCGGCGGCGGCGAGCAGGTCCTGCCACATCTTCATCCGGATCGCGCCCTTCTTGCTGCTGGGGCGGTCGGGGAGGGCGGCCGACATGGGGACGTCGACGGGGCCGAATGGGTAGAGGTTGTCGACCACTGCGACGACGGCGCCGGAGCGCTCGGCCGCGGCGAGGATCGACGCGGCCAGCGGGGGCCAGGTCGTCGCCCACGCGTTGTAGTTGGCCGGGTTGAGGGCGTTGTGGATGACGTCGGCGCCCTTGGCGATGGCCGACAGGGCGTCGGGGTCGGCGACATCGGCGCGCACCTTCTCGGCGCCGTCGGGTCCACCGCCGGAACGGGTCACGACGACGACGTCCTCCCCACGCTCGTGGAGGTCGGACGCGATCGCCGTCCCCACCGGACCTGCACCCAGCACCACGTGTCGTCCCATGACCATCCTCCAGCTCGAACCCGGCTCGCTGCCATTCAGAGAGCACCGCTCTCACAATGTAGAACCATGGCGCAGTGGTGCGCAAGAGCAGTGCTCTCTTTTGTGAGCAATGCTCGCCGAGTCGTGCCAGAATCGGGCCATGACGACGACGCGTGAGCGACTCCGGGCCCAGACCCTCGAGGAGATCAAGGCCGCTGCCAAGGCCCGGCTCGCCGTCGACGGCGCCAACCTCTCGCTGCGTGCTGTGGCGCGTGACGTCGGCCTGGTGTCGTCCGCGGTCTATCGCTACTTCCCCTCTCGCGACGCGCTGCTCACCGCGCTCATCATCGACTCCTACAACGAGATGGGGGCGGCTGTGGAGGCGGCCGAGGCTGCTCAGCCGCGCGACGACCTCCACGCGCGCTTCATGGCGGTGGCCCACGGGATCCGCGACTGGGCGCTGTCGGCGCCGAGCGAGTACGCCCTCATCTATGGCAGCCCCGTCCCCGGCTATGAAGCCCCTCAGGACACCATCGCCCCCGCCGCTCGGGTCATCACCGTGCTCGCCGGACTCCTCACGGACGGTCTGCGCGACGGCACGCTCCACGACCCGGGGGACGCGATCAGCAAGCCGCTCGCCAAGGACCTCGCCGAGTTCACCTCGCAGCCGCCGTTCGTCGGAGTGCCACCTGCCCTGATGGCGCGTGGCGTCGCTGCGTGGTCGGGCGTCCACGGGTTGGTGAGCTTCGAGCTGTTCGGCGCCTACGGTCCGCTCGGCGACCCGCGCGCCCTCTTCGAGCACCAGGTGCTGGCCATCGCGCGCACCCTCGGGCTCGAGCCAGCCCCCGGACAGACCCGGCGGCCGCGCAAGCGATCCACGTAGCATCGGGCGCGTGGCACCCGACTCCGTCCGCTGTTCCAACGCCTTCCGTGAACGCGGCGAACCCATGCTCGGGTCCGCGCCCGTCGCCCGTCGCTGGCTGCTCATCGAGCACCCCGGGCCGTGGACCAAGGACCACCTCGAGACGCCGGGCATCGCCGGCCCGGTCGCCCGCGCCATCGAGACGGCATGCGCCGAACTCCAGGGCCGCTCACTCCTCATGCGCCGCCCCGGCCGCCAGAACCCCGGGCAGGCACCTGCCTGGTATGCCGTGGACACCGCCCACGGGACGTCCGTCACCGGGACGTGGCGCACCAGTGACGACCTGCTCGCGGCGGTGGCCGCCCTCGGCGCACCCCTCGCCCAGTCCGAGACACTGGCCGAGCCGATGCTGCTCGTCTGCACCCAGGGCACCCGCGACGCCTGCTGCGCACTGCGCGGGCGCCCCGTCACCGCGGCGCTCGCCAAGGTCTGGCCGGACGAGGTCTGGGAGTGCACCCACCTCGGCGGCCACCGCTTCGCCGGGACCTTCATCTCCATGCCCGACGGCACGTGCTTTGGCACGGTCGACCTGCCCAACGCCGTCGACGTCGTGCGCGCCCACAAGTCCGGCGAGGTCGACTCCACCCACCTGCGCGGACTCGCGCGCTACTCACCCGCAGTGCAGGCCGCGACCGGTTCGGTCCTCGCCGCCCACGGGCCCGCGCCCATCTCCGCCGCCCGCCCCGGCACCGTCGAGGTCGTGTCCGAGACGGTCACCCACGTCGAGGTCATCGGCGACGAGCCCCTGCCCGACACGACGTGGGTCGAGGTCCGCGCCGAAGCGCTCCCGCCCGCCCCGCTGTCATGCGGCAAGGGCCCTGGGGAGCACACGGCATACCGGACGTCTGTCCTCCCTGACCCGCGCTGACCTCACCCCGTCCGGTCGCTCACGCCGAGTGGCAGAGTGCGGGGTATGACAACGACGTCGACGACTGCCTCCGAGGCCACCCAGCGTTATCGCGCGGCGCGCGACCAGATTCTGGGCTGGCGGGGCAAGCACGAGGAGGCCGTCCGGGAGTTCACCTTCCCCGACCTCGGTGAGCGGTTCAACTGGGGCATCGACTGGTTCGACGTCATCGCACGTGACAACTCCACCAACGCCCTCGTGGTCATCGAGGAGGACGGGTCCTCGCGCGAGATCACCTTCGATGCGATGGCGAACAGGTCCGATCGCGTCGGTCGCTGGCTTGTGGATCGCGGTGTGGCACAGGGCGATCCAGTCATCATCATGCTCGACAACCAGGTCGAGCTCTGGGACTGCATGCTTGCGGTGATGAAGCTCGGCGCGATCATCATGCCGACGACGTCGGCCGCCGGTGCAGCCGATCTCGAGGACCGCGTGGCCCGCGGTGGCGCCAAGCACGTCATCACGAACGCGTCGCAGGTCGACAAGCTCGCGGGCCTGCCCGGCGACATCACTCGAATCAGCGTCGGCGCCGTGGACGGCTGGCACGACCTCCATGACGCGTATGCCGTGGACTCACCTCCGCTGCCCCATCCAGGCACCGCGCCCGGTGATCCGCTCCTGCTGTATTTCACGTCCGGGACGACGAGCAAGCCCAAGCTCGTCGAGCACACCCAGGTGTCGTACCCGCTCGGCCACCTCTCGACGGTGTTCTGGCTCGGGCTGCGGCCGGGCGACGTCCACCTCAACATCTCCTCGCCCGGCTGGGCGAAGCACGCGTGGTCCTGCTTCTTCGCCCCGTGGATCGCGGAGGCAACCATCCTCGTCTACAACTACGCGCGTTTCGATGCCCCGAAGTTGCTGGAAGTGTTGCGGGACAATGAAGTCACGACGTTCTGCGCGCCGCCGACGGTGTGGCGCATGCTCATCAACGCCGACCTGTCCGATGGGCCCGGCTCGTTGCGTGAGGTCATCGGTGCCGGTGAACCCCTCAACCCCGAGGTGATCTCGCAGGTGCAGGACAAGTGGGGCCTGGCCCTGCGGGACGGCTACGGCCAGACCGAGATGACGGCGGCTGTCGGCAACACCCCCGGCTCGCCGCTCAAGCCCGGGTCCATGGGTCGGCCACTGCCCGGCTGCCCGGTGGTGCTGGTGGATCCGGCGACGGGCGCTCGTGTCGAGGGGGTCGGTGAGGGCGAGCTGTGCCTGGACCTGGCTGCGTCGCCGTTGCCGCTCATGACCGGCTATCAGGGCGACCCCGAACGCAACGCCGAGGCCATGGCCGACGGTTTCTATCACACGGGCGACGTGGCCTCCGTGGACGAGGACGGCTACATCACCTACGTCGGACGCACCGATGACGTCTTCAAGGCGAGCGACTACAAGATCAGCCCGTTCGAGCTGGAGTCGGTGCTGATCGAGCACCCGGCCGTCGCCGAGGCGGCGATCGTGCCGGCGCCCGACGAGGTGCGGCTCGCGGTGCCCAAGGCCTATGTCGTCCTGGCGCCGGGTCACGAACCCACCGAGGAGACGGCCCGCTCGATCCTCGCCTACGCCCGCGAGCACCTGCAGCCGTGGCAGCGCGTGCGCCGACTCGAGTTCGGCGAGCTGCCCAAGACGATCTCGGGCAAGATCCGCCGGGTCGAGCTGCGCGGTCGCGAGGAGCAGGTGGCCAGCGGTGAGGTCGAGCCGCCTGAGAACGAATACCGCGACGACATCCTCAAGGGCGACTGACCGGCATGGACGCACCCGCAGTTCTCGCCCGCTGGCACACCGTCGTCGACTCGCTCGACCCTGCTGGCCTTCCTGCGTTGGTCGCGGAGGGAGCGGTCTTCCGCAGCCCCGCCGTGCACGCGCCGCAGGAGGGACGGCCGCTCGTGGTGGCCTACCTGACGGCGGCGGTCAGGGTGCTCGGTCCGCACTTGGCCTATCAGCGGGAATGGGTCGGCGAGGACTCGGCGGTCCTGGAGTTCACCACCCGGCTCGGCGACGTCGAGGTGCACGGCATCGACATGATCACCTGGGACGACGCCGGTCTCATCCTGGAATTCGCCGTGATGGTGCGACCCAAGAAGGGGCTCGACGCAGTCATTGAACAGATGGGCGCCGAGCTGCAGCGCATGCGTTGATCGGGCCGGCCCTGTTGCCGGGGTCGGGTCAGTTTGCCTCGCTCGGCGCCGGCTCGGTCGATGGAGCGGGCACCTGTCGGATCGTGAGCGCGCCGAGGGGACCGGTGCCGGGTTCCGGTTCCGCGCAGGTGCGGTCCGGGTCAACGACGGTGTCGATGCGACTGCCATTGACGAGGCTGACGTCGTCATAGGCCGGTCGCCCCTCGATGACGTTGCGGTAGCGGTAGCGCGTCACCGAGGTCAGGCGGCACGTCTCGCCGAAGGTCAGCACGTCGAAGGCCGACGGTTGGCCGACCAGCTCCTCGCCGTCCTCCTCGCCGACGAAGTGGCTGAGCGGGCCGCCGCCGGTGAACGTGCCGGCCTGGATCCGGTTCCCCTCGAGGTCGGGCGTGTGCATGTGCCCGTTGACGGCGACGTCGGCTCGTGGCACGTCCTGGACGGCCCACGGCTCGTGCGACACGAGGAGGTCGAGCGGGTCCTGCTCTGCGAACGCGTCGATGAACGCCTTCTTGGCAGGCTGCTGCTTGTCCTTGCTGCGCTTGCCATCGTCGCCGAACCACCGGGGATCGTTGAAACCACCGATGCGTATGCCGCCCGCATCCACGACGTTGTACGTCGCCGAATCGGGCTGCAACAGAACGACGTTGGGGATGCGCTTCAGGCGGTCGAGGATGGCGCCATCGGTGGCCGACGTGGCGTCGTGGTTGCCTCGGGTGAAAAGGTAGGGGACGGGGAGTGAGGCGATGCCAGCGAACATCCCGGAGGCGTCACCCTCGGTCACCGTCCCGAAGTTCACGAGGTCGCCGGTGTCGATGACGAGGTCGATGCGCTCCTCCTCAACGATGGTGCGCATGAGGGCGTACTCGTTGCCGGCATGGAGGTCGGACACGAGCAGGATGCGCAGGGCGGTCGGCTGGGTGAGCTCCGTGGGTGAGTACTTGTCCTGCAACGCAGACGACAGGGCGATGAGGTTGCGCAGGTAGGGCGAGACCTGGGCCGTGCGCGCCTCGACATCCGACAGGAGGGACTGGTTGCGTTGCACGGTGCCGAGGACGCCGGTCGACGTGAAGTCGTGCTGGCGATCGGGTTGGTAGGTCTGCCAGATGCCCAGACCCGTTGCGCCACAGGCGATCACCCACGCGAGTGACGCTCCGACGACCGTTCGTGCCCGAGGTCGCCGACGACGCACGAGCGCGCCGACACCCAGCGACAGGGCCACGACGACGAAGGCGCCGCCGCCAAACCGCAACCCAACGTCGCGGGCGGCGGTGCGGATGGCGGCGTTGAGCTCAAGGGGACCCGGCTGCAGGCTCGAGACGGTGACGCCCGGTCGGCTGAGGACGTCGGCGATCGAGGACTTGACCTGCGGCGTGGCTTCGATGCCCGGGGCGAATCCGGTGAAGCTGACGTTGATGTCGCCGAAGAGGGTGCGGGCGCTCAGGTGGCTCGAGGCCCGCGGGTCCATCGAGAGCTGCACCTGAGCCGAGTAGTTCAAGGTCTGTGCTGTGGCCGGCGCCAGTCGCGTCGCGGCGGTCCCGCCCGCGGCACAGGCGACGGTGAGTGCCGCGACCGCGAGGAGCCCGCGCAGCCTGCGGCCGCCCACCCGGTGGCCGAGGGCCCACCACGCCGCGGCCGCCGTGGCGAGGGGCCAGAGCGCGAGCAGCGCGGCGACGACGCGCTCGTGTGCACCGAACGGCATACCCGCTCGTGCTCCCACGGTGAGGGACGCGACGAGGAGGAGCATCAGGGCGGCCGCAGGCCGAGCGACGCGACGCCGCACCAGGGGAGTGCCCGAGTCGTCCGCGGCGAACCACGGCCAGATCGCGAGCAGCACGAAGCTCACCGAGGCGACGATCGTGTGGGCGAGCGAGCCGTCGGAGCGTGACGGCAGGGGCAGGAGGGCGACGCCGATCGTGGCGATGCCGGCCGCGCCGAGCACCCAGCGCCCGGGACGTCGGAGTCCGGGCAGCAGGAGGGCCGAACCGATGTGGGCCAGTCCGGTGAGGACGAGCGCGACCGTCATGATCCAGCGGTGGGGCGTCTCCACGGCAGCGAGGGCGCTGATCGACTCGCGCACGGAGTCGAAGCCCGCGGGTTGCTGTGTCGCCGCGACTGTCCAGCCGCCGACGAGCGCGACGAACGCGGTGGTCGCACTCAGCAGGGCGCCACGGGGACGTCCTCCAGCAAGGCGAGCCATGCCTCCACCCTAAGGTGGCCGCATGGTCGCACCCCTTGCCGGGCAGTTCCTGGAGCGTTCTTTCGCCGGAGTCCTCTTCGACATGGACGGCACTCTCATCGACTCCTTGGCGGCGGTCGAACGCTCGTGGCTGCTGTGGTGTGAGGAGTTCGGGATCGAGCCGGCGGCGCTTGCGGGCGCACACGGTCGGACGAGCGCCAACACGATTGCGATCGTCATGGCGGAGCGCACCGAGGCCGAACGCCTGGCCGCTCACGCTCGGATCGGTCAGATCGAGGTGGAGGACACCGAAGGGATCGTCGTCCTGCCCGGTGCGATCGAGGCTCTGGAGGCGCTCGACTGGCTCGGGGTGCCGCACGCGATCGTGACGTCCTGCGAGCGAGACCTCGCCGAAGCGCGCCTTGCAGCGACCGGTCTGCCGCGACCCTCGGTCGTCGTGACCGCCAGCGATGTCTCGCACGGCAAGCCCGGACCCGAGCCGTATGAACGTGGTGCCGCGATGTTGGGCGTGCCGGTCGGTGACTGTGTCGTCGTCGAGGACGCAACCGCCGGACTCGTGTCGGGTCGAGCCGCAGGAGCCGGGCTGATGGTGGCCGTCCTCGGCACGACGACGGTTGAGATTCTGGCTCGCGATGCCGACGTCGTGGTGCCGTCAGTGGCCGACATCCCCTGGCAAGCCCTCGTCAGCTCACCTTCCTGACTGAACGACTTCGTGCCCGAAACGGACCGACTCGCTGGAGCTCGCCGGTCCGTTTCGGGCACCAAGTCGCCCTGGGGTCAGTTGGGGCTGGTGCGGTGGGCTCGGTTGATGGTGGCGCCGATGGCGGGGGCGCCGTCCTCGGGAGTGCCCTCGGTGCCGGGGTCGATGCCGCCGGCGGCGATGGTGTCGAGGACCTTCATGCCTGCCTCGCTCACGTGCCCGAAGACCGTGTAGTCCGGGCGCAGCCGCGAGTCCTCGTAGACGAGGAAGAACTGGCTGCCGTTGGTGTCGGGACCGCCGTTGGCCATCGCGAGGGTGCCGCGCGGGTAGACCTTGCGGCTGCCGTCGGGGAATCCGGGCCAGTTCTCGAGAGCCTTGGCCGAGTCGAGCTCGTCCTTGAACGAGTAGCCCGGGTCGCCCCAGCCGGTCCCGAGCGGGTCACCGCACTGGAGGACGGACAGTGCCGCAGGCGGAGTCGTGTATGCCGTGAGCCGGTGACAGTTGGTGCCGTCGAAGTACTTCTTGCGTGCCAAGAACTCGAAGCTGAGCACCGTGCACGGAGCCTTCGCCCGCTCGAGCACGACCGGGATGTCGCCGTGGTTGGTCTCGAGGACCACACCCGAGTCGCCGCGGCTCGGGGTGCGCGCCGGGTCGTTCGGCAGGCCGATGAAGGTGGAGTACGTCTGGTCCTCCAGCGGCGCGAAACCGCAGGCTCCAGACGTCGGCTCGGTGGGGACGTCGGCGCCAGGGGCAGCAGCGGACGCGGCGCTCGCGGTCGACAGTCCGGCGACGAGCAGCGCACCGGCCAGGGCGACGGATGCAGCCGAGGTGGAGCGGGTGAGGTGACGGGTCATCGTTGACCTCCTGTGGGGGAGTGGGGTGCTTGCGACGATAGGGGCGTCGAGCGCGCGGCGCCTGTTGAGCGGAACGGGACTGACCGGCATACCCATGTCTGCGTGGTCAGCCACGAGCGGGCGATAGGTTGGCCCGCATGGACGCTGACGCCCTCGTCGTCGGGGCCGGCCTCGCCGGTCTCGTCGCAGCCAATGAGCTCGCTGATGCCGGACGCTCCGTCGTCCTCCTCGACCAGGAGAGCGAGGCGAACTTCGGCGGGCAGGCGTGGTGGAGCTTCGGTGGGCTGTTCCTCGTCGACAGTCCCGAGCAGCGGCGGATGGGGATCAAGGACAACTTCGACCTCGCCTGGCAGGACTGGGAGGGCAGTGCCGGCTGGGACCGCGATGAGGACTACTGGCCGCGCCAGTGGGGCCGCGCCTATGTCGAGTGGGCGGCCGGCGAGAAGCGTTCGTGGCTGCGCGAGTTCGGCATCAGCTTCTTCCCCGTCGTCGGGTGGGCCGAGCGTGGCGATGGTCGCGCGGGCGGGCACGGCAACTCCGTGCCGCGGTTCCACATCCCGTGGGGGACGGGCACGGGTGTGGTCTCGCCGTTCATCGACCGCGTCCGGGCGCACATCGCCGGCGGCCGCATCATCTATCGCCCGCGCCACCGCGTCGACGAGGTCATCACGACCGATGGCGCTGTCACGGGGGTGCGTGGATCCGTTCTGGCAGAGGACAATTCGGCGCGCGGCGTGGCCACCAACCGTGACGTCGTCGGCGACTTCGAGTTCGGTGCGCACGCGGTCCTCGTCACCAGTGGCGGCATCGGCGGCAACCACGACCTTGTCCGCGCCAACTGGCCCGATCGCCTCGGCGCCGCACCCGAGCACATGATCACGGGCGTCCCGGCCTACGTCGATGGGCGGATGCTCGCCATCACCGAGAGCGCCGGCGGCACAGTCATCAACCGCGACCGCATGTGGCACTACGTCGAGGGCATCAACAACTGGGACCCGGTGTGGCCCCAGCACGCGATCCGCATCCTGCCCGGCCCGTCGTCGCTGTGGTTCGACGGCAACGGTGACCGCCTGCCGCCGCCGAACTTCCCCGGTTTCGACACCCTCGGCACGCTGGAGCACCTGCGCACGACCGGGCACGACCACTCGTGGTTCATCACCAACCGCACCCTGGTCGGCAAGGAGTTCGCTCTCTCGGGCAGCGAGCAGAACCTCGACCTCACCGACCGCAACTACCGCGACATCGCCAAGCGCCCGATCACGGCGGTGCAGCCGTCGATGCAGAAGTTCCTCGACCACGGCATCGACTTCGTCCAGGCCGACACCCTGCGTGAGCTCGTCGCCAAGATGAACGCGCTGACCCCAGACGCCCCGGTCGACTTCGCGCACATCGAACGCCAGGTGCTCGAGCGCGACCGCCAGCTCGACAACGGGTTCACCAAGGACGCGCAGATCGCGGCGATCCACGTCGCCCGTGAGTATCGCGGCGACAAGCTCACCAAGCGCGCGTTCCCGCCGCACCGGATCCTCGACCCCAAGCGCGGCCCGCTCGTCGCAGTGCGCCTCAACATCCTCACCCGCAAGTCACTCGGCGGGCTGCAGACCAATCTCGACTCCCAGGTCATCGGGGCCGATGGAGATCCGGTCAAGGGCCTGTATGCCGCCGGCGAAGTTGCCGGGTTCGGCGGCGGTGGGGTGCATGGTTATCGCTCGCTCGAGGGCACGTTCGTGGGCGGGTGCCTGTTCTCGGGCCGCGCTGCCGGACGTGCCGCAGCCCGCGACATCGCCTGACTGCGGCCTGAGACCGACTTCGTGCCCCATACGGACACGCTTCGTCGGCCGTAGGCCTCCTTCTTCGTGTCCGTATGGGGCACGAAGTCGAGGTGGTGCTTGGTCAGAGGTTCATGCGGGCGGCGAGGGTGTCGCGCTTGTCCTCGAACCGCGTGGCCTTCGTGTCGAGTCCGGCCATGAAGTCGGCGAGCTCCAGGCGCGCCTGCTCACCCTCGGCCGAGAGGTTCTCGAGGTCCCAGACCTTCCAGAAGCGGAGCACCGGCGCGACGACGTCGTCGGCGTGCTGGCGCAGGTCGTAGATCCCGGCGACGGCCATCTCGACCGCCTTGCGCTGGAACCCGGGGATGTCGGTGCCGGGCATCGCGAAGTCACGCACGACGTCGCGGATCGCCTGCATCGCACTGCTCGGGTCGAGCTCGAGCGCCGCACCCATGAGGTTGCGGTAGAAGATCATGTGGAGGTTCTCGTCGGCCGCGATCCGCTGCAGCAGCTGGTCGGCCATCGGGTCGTTGGTGAAGCGACCGGTGTTGCGGTGCGAGACCCGGGTCGCGAGCTCCTGGAACGACACGTAGGCGAGCGAGTGCATCAGCTCGCCACTGTGCGCGGACTCGTAGCCCTGCGACATGTGCGTCATGCGGAAGTCTTCGAGCGCATTCGGGTCAACCATGCGCTTGACGAGCATGTAGTCGCGCATCGCGATGCCGTGGCGACCTTCCTCGGCCGTCCAGCGGTGGACCCACTCGCCCCACGCGTCGTCGCGCCCGAAGATCAGCGCGATCTCGTGGTGGTAGCTCGGGAGGTTGTCCTCGGTGAGGAGGTTGACGATGAGCGCCGAGCGCGCGACGTCGGAGATCCCGGCGTCGTCGGGGCTCCAGGGGTCGCCACCCATGAGGCCGTCGAAGTTGCGGCCGTCGCTCCACGGGATGAAGTCGTGGGGGTACCAGGTCTTGGCGACGCCGATGTGCCGGTTGAGGTTCGCCTCGACGACGGGGCTGAGCTCGCGCAGCAGGTCGGTCTGAGTCCACGTCGTAGCGGTCATGCTCGCCAACCTACGCTCCCGTAGGTTCGCCCCGCTAGTTACTCGTGAGTTCGGTTCTGTGGGTCAGAGCGTGCCGACTCGACCCTTGCCACCGGCGGCCCAGCAGGCGCCGTCGTCCGTGCAGTCGAGCGTGTGGAAGCCGACTTCGCTGAACTGCGTCCAGGTCTGTCCGCCGTCGGTCGAGGCGCTGCTCCCGGCGATCGGTCCGCTCTCGCCGACGACGACAACCGCACGACGCAGGTATGCCGCGTCCTCACCCAGGTGCGCGAGGTCGCCCCCGTTGGTCCAGGACTTTCCGTCCCGGGTCGTCGCCGAGGCGTCGACCCCGTTGGCCGCCGCGGCGAAGTCGCCACCGACCGCGATGCCCTGACGCGGGTTCTTGAAGACGAGCCCGAAGACACCGGCAGCCTCACCTGCGGGCAGGGTCGAGTCGGTCGCCGTCCAGGTGAGGCCCTGGTCGGTCGAGTGGAAGATCCGCGCCTTCGCACCGCCGGACCCGAACCACGCGTCACGCCCTGAGATCGTCAGACAGTCGCCACTGGCCGAGAAGTTCGCCTCACCGGTGGAGTCGGGCATCCCCGCAGTGGGGAGCACCGACCACGACTTGCCGCCGTCCTGGGTCGAGATGATCCGGAACTTGCCGGCCACCGGGTCGCTCACCGCGAGCCCGCGCTTGCCGCCCGGGTAGAAGTCCATGCAGTTGAAGAACGCCGTCGGCTCGGTGTTGCGGAAGGTCTCCGTCCAGTTCGCGCCACCGTCGGTGGTGCGATAGATCCGCGACGCTTCACCCTCGCCGATTGCGAGAACTGTTGCGGTCAGGGCGTCTTCGGCCTCGACGTCACGGAAGTTCAGGCCGGCACTCCCCGCCGGGCTGACGTCCTGCCAGCTCTCTCCGCCGTTTGACGTGCGATAGACCTTCGCATCCCCACCGCTCACACTCGCCCCGCTCACCCAGGCGGTGTCGCGGTCCACGGCGTCGAGCCCGCGGAAGCTCTGGTCGGCGTCGACCGTCGTGACATCCCACGACAACGAGGCCGGGCCACCCGGAGGTGCCGCACTCGCGGACATCGCGAGCGGAGCCGACAGCGCGACGAGCGCGACGGCATACAGAGGAGCAGTGAAGGTCTTCCGGGAGAGGCGCATGTCCAGCACCCTGCCCGAAATCTGCGGGCGTGTGGGGTTAGAGGTACTGCCCGGTGCCCTCGGCGGGGCCGCTGTCCGGTCCGCTCGGCATGGTGGGCATCCCCATCGGGTTGCCCATCTGCCCCGGTGCCGGAGCGTGCCCGGGTGGCAGCTGGCGCATCTGCTGGAGCTGCGCCTGGGCCGCCATCTGCTGGGCGACGAGCGCGGTCTGGATCCCGTGGAAGAGGCCTTCGAGCCAGCCGACGAGCTGCGCCTGGGCGATGCGGAGCTCGGCGTCGGAGGGCGCGTCGTCGCTGAACGGCAGGGAGATGCGCTCGAGCTCTTCGACGAGTTCGGGGGCGAGGCCGTCCTTGAGCTCGGCCAGCGAACGCTCATGGACGTCGGCGAGGCGGGCGCGACCGGCCTCGTCGAGGGGCGCGTTGCGGACCTCCTCGAGGAGCTGCTTGATCATCGAGCCGATGCGCATGACCTTGGCCGGCTGCTCGACGAGGTCGGCGGGGTTCTGGGTCGGCTTGCCCTGCGGGTCGCGCTCGGCGACACCCATGCCGTCCGGCGTCACCACCACGACCTTGTCGTCGTCGATGGTCGCTGTGCCGTGCACCTCGCGCGGCTCCTGCTCGCCGGCGGGCTCGCTCGATTCCGGCTGCGTGGGCTGCTGGTCGCTCATGTCATCCATCCTGCCCCACGCGACGCGTCACCCTCAGGCGGGCGGGGTCCACGACGGGTCGCGACCGATGAACCCGACGAGCTTGTCGGTGATGTCGGCCGTCTCGGGCACGGGCACGCGCGGGCCGTACTGACCCGAGCTCCGCAGCATCTCGTCGAACTGCTCCATCCCGCCGAACAGCTGGTTCGCGAAGTCGGAGTCGAGCCGGTCGGGCTGGCCGCTCGAGCGCGCGAGGTCCCACGTGTGCATGAAGACGTCGGCTGTGTAGAACTGGTCGATCGCCTGCGGCAGGGGCACGTCTCCCGTGTGCGGGTTGCTCAGCACCTTGGCCTCGGTCTCCGGGTCGTCGAGCAGCGCCTGGACCGCGTCGGCGTGGGTGGTCCACGCACCGACCGGGTCCTCCTCCACCGACGGCCCAGCGGGCAGCTCGATCCCCGTCCCGCCCTTGAGGAACGCCGGGAACCACTCCACGAGGTGCCGCACGACATCGCGCGTCGCCCACCCCTCGACGGGCGCCGGGGCGTTCCAGTCGCTCACCCCGCGTGCACGCTCGGTGAAGGTCTCGGCGATCGCACGGTGACGACCGGCTGGGTCGGTGGGAAGCGGCATACGCAAAGTCTGTCAGGTCGGTCTGACAGTCACGCGGTTCTGTGGGTGGCGTCCGGAGCCTTGCGTATGCCGGCCGCGGCCAGTCCCGCTGACACCGCCGGGACGGCGATGGCGAACCCGATGAGGATGAGCCAGGGGAAGACGAGGATCGGGTCGCCGTTGATCTGTTCGCCGGTGATCGGGTTCCACGACTGTGCCGTCAGTGGATAGGCAAGCGCAATGCCGGGGACGATTCCCACGGCAACCCCGAGGACGGCGCCGATGATGCAGAGCGTGAACGCCTGCGCCGCCGCCATGACCCGTCGCGTGCCTCGCCCGGAGCCGAGGGCCGCGAGGGTCGCCTGGTCGTTCTCCTGCTCGGCGAGGGTGAGGGCCGTCGACGTCAGGGTGATGACGAGAAGCAGGAGCGAGAAGATCCCGATGAGGACGAGGATGATCCACTTCAGTGGCGACTGGTAGCCGCGTTCGGTCTGGATGTAGACCTCGTCGCTCACGGCTCCACCCAGACGCTCGGTGAGGTCCTGGGTGATCGGTCCGGACGGGTCGTGGACGGTCAGCTGGTCGATGTAGCCGGGCCACCCCTGAGCCTTCGCGACCTCGGTCGGGACGAGCATCCCCCGTGAGAGGAGGGTGCCGACGTTCTCCTTGCTCAGCTCGACCTCGACCGCGGGAAGAGTCACCGTCTTGATGTCGTGCAGGCCCGCGGCGGGGTCGGGCTGGTCCTGGTCGTTGGGGTCGATCGTCTGGGTCGCCGTCATCACGGTGACCTTGCCGTCGGCGAGGAGGGTCTTCGTTCCCGGCGGGCGGCTCACGACGACACCGCCTGCCGCGATCGTCTGGGCGTCATCCTCGCGACCGAGCAGGGTCAACCGGCGGACGATCTCAGCCGCGGGCGTGAAGGCGATGCTTGCGATGTTGCCAGTTCCTTGGGTGCCGACGCGCTGGCACGGTGGCTGGGGGTTGCTCTGCGACTCCTCCATCGAGATCGTGAACTCCGTGTCGGAGACGGTCCGCGTCGGCGTGCAACCCGGCGGCACGACGTTGATGGCCCGGGCGTCATAGGGCTTGGTTGGCGGGGAGTTGGACGTCATCCACGGGTCGCCCGTGTTCACAGAACCGACTGGGGAGACCTCGAGGCCGGGGTGGATCGCGGCGAACGAGGTCGTGATGCCCTCGACGTCCATGCCGTCCGACAGCGATCCCTGACCGAAGACCTTGGCATCTCCCGGAACGTTCTGGGCGGTGTATTCACGCCGACCCTGTTCGTTGTCGCTGCCGCTGGCGATGAGGGTCATCGTGAGGACGGCGACTCCGGCGAGGATCGCGGCGATGGCAGGGACGCTGCGGCTGCGTTGACGGCCGGCGTCGCGGGTCGCCATGCGAAGTGACACGGGCAGGCGTGAGCTGACCCGGGCGATGCCCACGAGGATCATCGGCGCCAGCATGATGGCGCCGACGACCAGGGCCACCGTCGCGGCGACGACCTTGACCTCGCCGCCCTCGGCCGACGTGGCTTGGTTCGCGGCAAGGGAGATGACCCAGAAGCCACCCAGGGCAGCGAGAGCGGCGCCGACCAGGAACACGACCTTGCTCGGTCGGGGCGAGACGTTCTGCCCCTTCATCACGCCGACGATGTCGAGCCGGCCGAGCCGACGGGCGGGCAGGAGCGCGGCGATGACAGAACTGGCCATGGCAGCCAGGGTGACCAGGGCCACCGCGACCCACGGCAACTCGAACGGCCCACCCATGCCGAGGAACTGGGTGACCCGGTCATTGCGCATCAAGGCCCACGCGAGGGCAACGCCCAGCGCCGAACCAGCGACTGCGGCGATGACCCCGAGCACGACAGCCTGGGCCAGGACGCTGTGGCGCAGCTGGGCCGTCGTCGCGCCGTTGCTTGCCGACAAGGCCAGGGTGCGCCGCTGCCGCGCGGCGCTCACGGCGAAGGCAGGACCCACGAGGAGGGTGGTGATGATGAGCAGGAGCGCGCCGCCGATGGCGATGAACGTGGAGGTGCGGTCATTGTTGCTTGCGAGCATCTCGCGGTTGCTGGCGGAGAGCTCGCTGGTCGGCGGCGGGTTCTCGAGGACCTCGGCCGAGTAGACGAGGAATCCATGGGTGTTGAGGCGTTCAACCTCGGGCCACCTCACCGGCTCTGAGCCGAGCAGGATCCAACCGCCACCGCCCTGGCCCTTGACGAAGGGCTGCGGCACGACGAGATCGGGCGTGCCCCGGTCGCCGGAGGCAACTTTGGCGATGCCGACGATGTCGACCTCGACGTCCTGCCCGTTCGAGCGCAGGGTGAGGGTCCCCGTCGTGGGCAGTCCGCGCGACTCGGCGGTCTGCGACACCATGGCTTCACCGGCACGCTGGGGGAGTCGTCCGTCGGTGACCTCGACCATGCCCTTGAGTCCTGGGCGTGGGTCGACCGCGAAGCTCGTCAGGTTGAGTCGACGGTCGCCGAGTCGGGTGGAGACGGACTCGGAGACATAGGGGATGGCTGTGGTCTTGGTCAGGGAGCCGACGGCTTGGGCGTTGTCGAACGCCGAACCGCCCTCGACCCAGCCCGGCACGGGGATGCGCGCACCGTCGGATCCCCACGACGAGCTGGGGTCGAACGGTTGGTCGACCTTGCCGCCCTGCGGGTAGTCAAGGCTGGCGACCCCGTTGCCCATGCGGCTGGGGATCTGCTCGGGCCCGGTCACCTGACTCGTGGCGGCCGAGACGATCGCGAAGACCAGGAGGAGGGTGGGCAGGGCGACCATGATGACGATGAGCGCGCTGCGTCCCTTGTGGCGACGGACGTCACGGCGGGCCATGCGCAGGGCGATGCCCCAGCTTCCGGTGAATCGGCCCCACGCCGAACGCTTTCCGGCGTTGGCGTCGGCCGTCATCGGTTCGCGCTCGCGGAGTCGAGGAGGTCCTCGGCGGAGCTGGCGCGCCCGGTGGAGTCGACGACGACGCCGTCGCGCAGGAACACGACGCGGTCGGCCCAGGCAGCGTGCCGGGCTTCATGGGTGACGAGGAGTCCCGCGACCCCGTCGTCGCAGCGCTCGCGGAGGACCCGGAGCACGTCCTCTCCGGTGTGGCTGTCGAGGGCGCCGGTGGGTTCGTCGGCGAGGACGAGGCGACGGCTGCCGACGAGCGCGCGGGCGATGGCGACGCGCTGCTGCTGCCCGCCGGACATCTGGTCGGGGAAGCGGTCGGACAGTTCACGCAGGCCCATGAGGTCGAGGCTCTGGCGGGCGTGGCGCCGGGCCTGGCTGGCGCGTTCGCCGTCGAGCTCGAGGGGGAGGGCGACGTTCTCGGCAGCGGTGAGGCTGGGGATGAGGTTGTAGTCCTGGAAGACGAATCCCACTCTCCTGCGCCGCAACTGGGCGATGCCCTTGGCGTTGAGGCCAGTGAGGTCCTCGCCCTCGATGACGACGCGTCCGCTGGTGGCCTTGTCGAGTCCTCCGGCGAGGTTGAGGAGGGTCGACTTGCCGGATCCGCTCGGGCCCATGACGGCGACGAGTTCGCCGGGCATGACTTCGAGGCTCACGCCGTCGAGGGCACGGACCGCGGTGTCACCGGTGCCGTGGATACGCGTGACGTTGTCGAGGAGCAGGCTCGGGGCGGTCATCGACGTGCCTCCGTCGCGTTGCGCTCCTGCTGGGTTTGTTCACGCCGGTATGCCGTCTCCTCGGCTGCCGCTCGTGCCGCCCCCGCGGCCCCCGTACGAGGAAAAGGGCGCAGCGACTCCCGGTGCAGCCGGGTCTCGACGTGGTCGAGCCAGCGGACCTCTGCCTCAGCCGTGAAGATGAGGTTCTCGAGGACGAGGAGCCAGGCGAGGTCGTGGTTGGCTGCGCCCTCTGTCGGGGCGTCGCGCTCGGTGTCGCCACTGCGCTCGGCGTCGCCACTGCGCTCGGCGTCGCGCTGCTTGCGCATCACCTGCTGCTTGAGCCGGGTGAGGTCGTGGAGGTGCTTGAGCGTCGAGGTGCGCTGGGTCTGGGCGACGGCCTGGACGTCGACGCCCGGGACGGTCACGGCCAGCGCGAGCTTGATCGTCAGCTCGTTGCGCGGCGTCGTGTCACGGTCAACGGGCGTGGTCCACCAGGTGCTCACCTCGGTCCGGCCCGCGTCGGTGAGGCGGTAGGAGATGCGCCCCTCGTGGTCGGCCACACCGGTCGGCTCGACGAGTCCGTCGCGCTCGAGGCGATTCAGCGTCGTGTAGACCTGCCCGACGTTGAGCGGCCACGTGCCACCGGTGCGCTCCTCGAACTCGACTCGCAGCTGCGCGCCATACATGGGCCCCTCGGCGAGGAGCGCCATGAGCCCTTGCTTGACCGACATCGGTGTCTCCTTCAACGTTTGACGCGGGAACCCCTGCGCTCCCGCGTACGGTGCCGAGCCGGCATACCGAGTGGTTCCAGTTGGCCCCTGATCCGACTGAATACTCGGTATGCCGTGCTCGGACAGGACATGTATACCGAGTATTCAGCCGCTTGGCAACCACCGACTCATTGCGCATTCCGACGGGAGGAGGCCGGCGACGAGCGTCGGAATGCGCAATGAGTCGGAGCTGAAGTCAGTCGGTGAGCAGGAGGATCTTGCCGATGTGCTGGCTGGCTTCCATCTCGGCATGGGCGTCGCTGGCGTTGGCCAAGGGGTGACGCGAGTGGACGATCGGGCGGACGCGACCGTCGGCGATCATCGGCCAGACGTGTTCGCGGACAGCAGCCACGATGGTGGCCTTCTCGGCGACGGGACGGGCGCGCAGGCTCGTGGCGATGACGGCGCCGCGCTTGCGGAGGAGCTTGCCGAGGTCGAGTTCACCCTTGACTCCGCCCTGCATGCCGATGACGACGAGACGGCCTGCGGTGGCGAGGGCGTCGACGTTGCGGGGGAGGTACTTCGCGCCCATGTTGTCGAGGATGACGTCGGCGCCGTGGCCGTTCGTGGCCTTGGCCAGTTCTTCGACGAAGTCTTGGTCCCGATAGTTGATGAGGATCTCGGCGCCGAGCTCACGGCATACATCGAGCTTTTCCTGGGAACCGGCGGTGACGGCGACGCGGGCACCCACCTCGCGGGCGAGCTGGATCGCCATGGTGCCGATGCCGGACGAACCGCCGTGGACGAGGAAGGTCTCGCCCGGCTGGAGGTTCGCGGTGAGGAAGACGTTGGACCAGACGGTCGAGGCGACCTCGGGAAGGGCGGCGGCGTCGATGAGGTCGACTCCGGCGGGGATCGGGAGGACCTGGCCGGCGGGGACGGTGACCTGCTCGGCGTAACCGCCACCGACGAGCAGAGCGCACACCTCATCACCGACCACCCACTCGGTGACACCTTCGCCGACGGCGTCGATGACACCCGAGACCTCGAGGCCGGGGATGTCGGTCTCACCGGCAGGCGGGTTGTAGAAGCCCTGTCGCTGGAGGGTGTCCGCGCGATTGACGCCCGCTGCGGCGACCTTGATGCGGACCTCGCCGGACTTGGGCTCGGGGGTGTCGACGTCGGTGAGGACGAGGGCCTCAGGGCCGCCCGGCTCGGAGATGGTGATGGCCTTCATGAGTCCCAACGTACGACCGGACCCGGCGGCGGGACCAACGGCCCTGTCCGCGCTGCTCGTGGAACCGCAGTCTGGACTCAGGAACTTCAGGAAGGAGGTGTCCGGTGAAAGGTCGCATCGTTGCTCTGCTGGGCGCGCTCGTACTGGTCGTCGCCGTCGCGGCAGCCGCTGCTGGTGGCGCCCTGGCCGGAGGTCATCGGAACACCTGGATGTCCGGCCACTCGCCGATGATGTCCGGCTCCTCGCTGACAGAGCGGGACTTCCTCATCGAGATGGTGGCGCACCACGAGGAGGCCATCGTCGCGGCGGGGCAGCTCGCCCGCTCAACGCGCCCGGAGATGAGGGCGTTCGGTGATGCCGTCATCGCCACCCAGTCTGCGCAGGTTGAACAGATGCAGGGCTGGTTGAAGCAGTGGTATCCCGGCCAGAGCCGCAGCGCGAGCCATCAGCCGATGATGCGCGACCTCACCGGCCAGAGCGGCGACGCACTCGACCGGGCGTTCCTCAAGGACATGATTCCGCACCACATGACGGCCGTGATGATGTCCCAACGACTCCTCGTCGCTCCCGCTGCCGCCTCGGGCTCAAGTTCTGCCGTGCACGCCGAGACTCGCGCGCTTGCTGTCGACATCCGCGAAGGACAGTCCGCCGAGATCGTCCAGATGCGCCAGTGGCTGGTGGACTGGTTCGGCGTCCGCTGGGCCGGGATGCCGATGATGCGCTGAGCGGGGCGCGTACATAGGTCTGCACGGCCTCGTCACTCGCGCTGGCCGAGGCTGCACTCGTTGCGACTTCGTTGCCGAACGTGGTCCACCGACGGCTCAGGGGCGGTGTTGGGCCTACCGGCGCACTATCAGCGGACCACCCGGGCTGTCGTGCTGAGCACGGAGGTTCGTCAGCCGCGAACTAGCTGATAGTCGGCCGGTAGACCCACGCTCCGCAGCTCAGGTGCGGGCGGGGGCTTCTTCGGTGAGGAGCTCATCCTGGTCGGCGACCCACGAGGCCAGCAGCTTGAGGGCATCGGACGTCGGCGTCCCCTCGGCCGCGGTGTAGATGTTGAGGTTCAAGCCAGGTTCGGATGGCAGCTCCATCCCCTCGAAGTCGAGGTCGAGCAGACCCACGACCGGGTGCCGGAGGCGCTTGCGACCGCTGCGGTGATAGCGCACGTCCTGCGACGCCCACCTCTGTCGGAAGAGCTCGCTCTGTGTCGACAGCTCACCGACGAGGGTGATGAGCTCCTGGTCGTGCGGGTTGCGGCCAGCCTCCAAACGCAGCATCGCGGCGGCGTCCTGGGCGATCCGGTCGTAATCGACGAACAGCTCGCGCGCCGCCTCCGGGTGCTGATAGATGAAGCGGGTCGTGTTCGCCGGTCGCCGCGGATCCGAGGCGAGCACCGGCGCATACAGCGCTCGCGCCAACGTGTTCATCGCGAGGATGTCGTGCCGCCCGTTGCGCACCCACGCGGGCGCATCGCCAATGGCGTCGAGCACCTGTCGCACCCCCGGCCGCACGGTCGGTGGCGCAGCCTTGCGTCGCCGCCCCTTGCTGACACCAGATTCACGAGCCAGCGCATATAGGTGGTCGCGCTCGGCGTCCTCGAGGTGCAGCGCGTTGGCCAGCGCATCGAGCACTCCCTCGGACGCGCCGGCGAGACTGCCGCGCTCCATCCGCACGTAGTAGTCAACCGAGACTCCCGCGAGCATTGCCACTTCTTCGCGGCGCAGCCCCGCGACCCGACGATTGCCTCCGTATGCCGGGAGGCCGGCTTCCTGGGGCGTGATGCGGGCGCGTCGTGAGCGCAGGAACTCACGGATCTCGGCGCGCAGGTCCATCGATGTCATTCCTTCACGGTAGGTCCCGGGCCACCTCGAAGGGAGGCCCTGCCGGTACCTGTAACGAGCGGGACTCCCGCAGAACGGCATACAGGGATGTAGTGGTTGTCATGCGAGCTACCTACATCTACGGCCTTGGCGACGTCCGCGTGATCGACGCGCCCAACCCGACCATCGAGCAGCCCACCGACGCTCTGGTGCGCGTGACCCGCGCCTGCGTCTGCGGCAGCGACCTCCACCCCTATCACTCGGCCCCGGTCAACGAGGCTGGTGAATCCATGGGCCACGAGTTCATCGGTGTCGTCGAAGATGTGGGCGCCGACGTCACGACCGTGAAGCCGGGTGACTTCGTCATCGCGCCGTTCGCGGTGTCGTGCGGCACCTGCGAGTTCTGCCTCGCCGGTCTCCAGACGTCCTGTGTCCGTGGCGGGTTCTGGAACGACGCCCACCTCGGCACCACCGGCGGCCAGGCCGAAGCCGTGCGCGTCCCCCTCGCCGACGGCACCCTCGTGCCCGTCCCCGGCGTGGACGAGAACGCCGACGAGGCCCTGCTGGCAAGCCTGCTCACGCTTTCGGATGTCTACGGCACCGGCTGGCACGCGGCCCTGCGCGGTGGCGTGACGAAGGGCAGCACTGTCACCGTCATTGGCGATGGCGCGGTCGGACTGCTCGCGGTTCTGTCCGCCAAGCAGCTCGGCGCCGAGAAGATCATCCTCATGGGTCGCCACACAGCGCGCACCGACCTCGGTCGCGAGTTCGGTGCCACGGACGTCGTCGCCGAGCGCGGCGCGGAGGGCATCGCCAAGGTCCGCGAGCTCACCGATGGTGGCAGCCCGATCGTCCTCGAAGCGGTCGGCCACCTGCCGGCCTACGAGCAGGCGATCGGCGTCGTCCGCGCTGGTGGCACCATCAGCCGTGTCGGCGTCCCGCAGTACGACGAGGCGCCCGTCGGTTGGTCCGTGTTCGGTCCCAACGTCACGCTCACCGGCGGACCCGCCCCCGTGCGCGCCTACATCGAGCAGCTGCTCCCCGCAGTCCTCGACGGCACCGTGAACCCCGGTCGCGTCTTCGACCGAACCGTCTCGCTCGACGACACTGCCGCCGGGTATGCCGCGATGGACGCCCGCGAAGCCCTCAAGGTCATGGTCCGACCGTGACCCAGACGCCCTCGGGTCGCGCCGGCGCCGTGCCCGGCAAGGTGTGGCCGGTGCTCGCGATCATCCTCACGAGCTACTTCATGATCCTGCTCGACAACTCGGTCGTCTTCACCGGACTGCCGAGCATCCGCACCGACCTCGACCTCTCGAGCACCGAGCTGTCGTGGGTGCAGAACGCCTACACGCTGGTCTTCGGCGGGCTGCTGTTGTTGGGCGCCCGCGCTGGCGACATCGTCGGCCGGGTACGGCTCTTCGTCGTGGGTCTCGCGATCTTCGGCCTCGCCTCAGCCCTCATCGGCGTCGCACCCGAGGGCTGGTGGATCATCTCGGCCCGCGCGCTCCAGGGCATCGGCGCGGCGATCGTCGCGCCCACGTCCCTGACGCTCATCACGTCGTACTTCGACGGTGAAATGCGGACCAAAGCTGTTTCGATGTATGCCGCCACGGCCGGTATCGGGGCGTCTCTCGGTCTGCTCGTGGGCGGGACCCTGACGGACCTCGCCTCGTGGCGGGCCGCCTTCCTCGTCAACGTGCCCATCGCCATCGCGATGATCATTGGCGCGCGCCGGGTGCTCGTCGAGACTCCGCGCCAACAGGGCCGCTTCGACCTGGTCGGGGCACTCACGGCAACGCTCGGTGTGGGTGCGCTGGTCTTCGGGATCATCGAGTCGGCGGAGACCGGGTGGGCGTCGACGCGCGTCATCGTGTCTCTGGCGGTGGGTGTCGTCCTGCTCGTCGCACTTGTGGTGAACGAGGCCAAGGCGGAGCAGCCGATCATGCCGCTGCGGCTCTTCGCGAGTCGCGAACGCAGCGGTGCCTATGCCGTCCGGTTCCTCTATCTCGGCGCAATGATCGGGTTCTTCTTCTTCACGACTCAGCTCATGCAGGACGGCCTCGGGTTCACTCCGCTGCAGGCTGGGCTCGGGTTCCTGCCCATGACGATCGTGAATTTCGCTGTGGCACTCGCTGTTCCGCGACTGGGTCGCTGGGTGCCGTCGGCCGTGCTGATGTCGACCGGAGTCGCCCTGACCCTCATCGGGATGGTGTGGCTGAGTCGTGCCGGCGTCGATGGCTCGTATGTCGTGGCCGTTGCGGTGCCGATGGCGATCATCGGAATCGGACAGGGGCTGACCTTTGCTCCGCTGACGAGCTCGGGCATTGCCGGTGTCGATGGTGCGGACGCGGGGGCGGCCTCCGGGCTGCTCAACACGTTCCACCAACTCGGAATGGCGCTGGGCCTCGGCATCCTCGTCTCCGTCGCGGCTCGCGCGGGCCGAGATGCGAGCGGCCCTGCGACAGTTGCGGATCACGTCGGTGCAGCCTTGACCGGGAGCAGCGTCCTTCTGGGCCTTGCCCTTGTGGTGGTGCTGGCCGTGATCCTGCCGGGACGTCGTGCCGTCGCGGCCCCTGTGGCGAAGCCACCCGTCGCCCTCGGTGAGGCGGCCTCGTGACCGAGCGCACGGCATACCCACACCTTGGTCGGCGAGGAGTGCTGCACGGGGGAACAGCGGCAGCGGCGCTCGACCTCCTCGGTTGCTCGGAACCCGGGGAACCGGCCAAGCCGAAAAAGGTTCTGCTCGCGTACTTTTCGCGCGCTGGGGAGAACTACTTCAACGGTGGCCGCACGAAGCTGGAGGTCGGCAAAACAGCGGTGCTCGCGCGGATGATCGCGGAGCTCGTGGACGTCGACCGGCTCGAGATCCGGGCGGCTGATCCCTACCCCGAGGCGTATGACCCGACGGTCGCGCGCAACAAGCGCGAGCAGGAGACCGACGAGCGGCCGCCGATCGTGGGCGCGCTGCCGGACCTGGCGGGCTACGACACGGTGATGCTCGGGAGTCCGATCTGGAACGTGCGGGCGCCGATGATCATGCGCACCTTCGTGGAGTCCGTGGACCTGGCGGGGCGGACCGTTCTGCCGTTCGTCACGTACGCCGTGAGCGGGCTTGGCGGGATCGTCGACGACTACCGAGAGTGGTTGCCGGACAACACAATTGGCGAGGGTCTGTCCGTGCGCGGCGAGGACGTCGCTGGTGCTCGACCGGACGTCGAGGAGTGGCTGCGCGCAGCCATCCTGCTCGGCAGGTGAGCCGGTTGCGCAGGGGCGCACACGGCATACGCCTCAGTTGTGGGGGAGGAGGCGCAGCGTCTCGCCGACGGCGTGCGAGCCGGTGACGGAGCCGACGATGGCGGGGCCGTAGCGGTCGTACTTCTGGTGGTAGGCCGCGTCGAGGTCTGCGTGGACGTCTTGGCTGGGTTCGTCGAAGGTGACGTCCTTCTCGACTCCGCCGGCGCGGATCCGGCCGGTGCCGCTGGCCAAGGCGCGCTTGAACCAGCCGTTGGCGCGGCCGTGGGCGGAGCGGATGAAGATGTCGTCGCCGGAGCGCGCGGTCCAGATCGTGACGTAGGAGCGGAGCGTGCCGTCCTTGCGGTAGGAGGAGACCTGGAGTTCCTCGGCGCGGCCGATGCGGGTGAGTTCGTCGTCGGTCCAGGTGGTCATGGCGGTCCTTCTGGTGAGGGTGGGGACTCCAACGTAGGACGTGCGCAAGGGGTGAGGGAGGGTCTGCCAGTGCCCCGATCAGCAGGGACTCCCATGATGGGTGGGTGAGGTCTAGCGTCGAAGACATGAAGGTTCCCACTGTGAAGCTGAACAACGACGTCGAGATGCCGGCCCTGGGTTTTGGGGTCTTCCAGACGCCGCCCGACGAGACCATCACTGCAGTGGAGGTGGCGCTGGAGACGGGCTACCGCCACATCGACACGGCCGCGGCGTACGGCAATGAGCGCGAGGTCGGTGAGGGTCTGCGCCGGTCGGGGGTTGCGCGCAACGAAGTGTTCGTCGAGACGAAGGTGTGGATCAGCGACTACGGCTACGACGAGACGCTGCACGCGTTCGACAAGAGCGCGGGGAAGCTGGGGCTCGAGCAGCTCGACCTCTTCATCCTTCACCAGGCGCTGCCGGGTGAGTTCGGGAAGACGCTGGAGGCGTACCGGGCTCTGGAGCAGCTGTTGGCCGACGGGAAGGTGCGGGCGATCGGCGTCAGCAACTTCATGGAGTCGCACCTGACGCAGCTGCTCGAGGTGGCGTCGGTGGTGCCGGCGGTGAACCAGATCGAGGTGCACCCGTACTTCCGCCAGCCGGGGGTGATTGCTGCTGATGCTGCTGCTGGCGTTGTGACGCAGGCGTGGTCGCCGATCGGTGGAATCACGTTCTATCGCGATGGTTCGCACGGTTCGACGCTGCAGGACCCGGTGATCGGCGCGATTGCATTGGCTCATGGGAAGTCGGCGGCTCAGGTGATGCTGCGGTGGCACGTGCAGGAGGGGCGTCAGGTCATCCCCAAGTCGGTCACGCCTTCGCGCATCGCGGAGAACTTCGACATCTTTGACTTCGAGCTCAGTGGCGAGGAGATCGCGGCGATCGACGCTCTGGACACCGGAGTTCGTGGTGGGGCCGAGCCCGAGGCCATCACTCTCGAGGCCTTTGGTCGCGAGATCCCCGAAGCCTGAACTGAACATCTGAAGGAAGGCAGCCTCATGCAGATTGATCCCCGCACGCCCACGACGAAGAACCCGCCTGAGCAGTTCACGGGCGACGTCTGGCTTGATCCGATTGCTTCTCCTCGTGATGAGGGCCAACGGATGATCGTAGCCAAGGTGCGGTTCGCGCCTGGTGCACGGACCGCTTGGCACTCGCACGCGCTCGGCCAGACGCTGCACATCACGCAAGGCGTGGCGTGGGTGCAGCCCCGCGGCCAGGAGAAGGTCGAGGCGACCGCTGGCCAGACGCTGTACTGCCCACCGGGGGAGGAGCACTGGCACGGCGCGACTCCTGACTCGTTCATGGAGCACATCGCCATGCTTGATGCCGCAGACGACCCGGCCACCACGACCACCTGGCTGGAGCACGTCAACGACGAGGATTACCGCGCCGTACTTCGCCCACCCGGATAGTCCGTGACGAGTCTGAGCAGACTGATCGCTACCCGGTGCCTATGTCGTCCACATCCTTCGGTTGGGGGTGTGGCCCGAAGGGTCGCGTGGCAGGGAGTGCGTCAGTGACGCAGTCGGTCAGTCAGATCACGCGGTGATAGTTCCAGAGACGCGTCGTCGCAGATGCTCGTGGTGTCACGGTTGAACCCAATGTCACAGACTCATGGAACACTCAGACTCGAACCAATAGCACCGGAGGGACAAAGCGATGAACGCGTCAACGCCACCTTTGGATCGGTCGACGTCGAGCTCGGTGACATACGACATTCCAAGATTGCTGACATTGGCCTCTGCGGGCAAGTTGCGTGTCCCACGCTTTCAACGGTCATTTGTGTGGGATGCGTCGGATGTCCGCCGCTTGTTTGACAGCATCTACCGAGGATTCCCAATCGGCACGCTGCTGCTGTGGCGTCAGGATGTACCCGCGCAAGCAGTCACGTTTGGCAGCGTAGAATTCAATGCGCCTGCCACGACTGATGCTCTAATGGTCGTGGATGGGCAGCAGCGATTGACTGCCCTGGTTGCCTCGCTGTCGCCACGTAACGGACCGATGGACGAGCGCTTCGAAGTCTTCTTCGACCTGTCGCGCGGACGATTCGTAGGCCTGAACCGCGGGATGCCGCCTCCTCGGTCGATCCCGGTTCGCGAAACTCTGGAGTCTCGCAATCTGCTCTCATGGCTGAGGGAGCATGGTGAGGACTTGGAGGACAGTGACCTTGAGGTTGCGGACGCGCTAGGTGGGGCTCTGCGTGACTACCGGGTTCCGGCCTATATTGTCGAGGGGAACGATGAACGCCTTTTGCGGGAGGTCTTCGACCGAGTGAATAGCGCTGGGAAACCAATCACCCGAGCCCAAGTCTTTCACGCGCTGTTCGCCAACGAGTCCGAGCCCGGAAGCCCTGCTACCGTCGTCGCAGAATTGCGCCGTATCGGATTTGGGGAAATACCTGAGAACCGGGTCGTGCAGAGTTTGCTGGCAATGCGGGGCGGAGACGTTCAACGGGATATTCACGACGAGTTCTCGGAAGATGAAGATCCGGCGGACTGGTACGAGCAGACCGAGCGTGCACTCGACAAGAGCCTCCGGTTCCTTCAGGGAGAAGGAATTGTGCATCAACTCCTGCTCCCCTCGAGTTTCCCCTTGCCGGTTCTGGCGGCCTTCTTTCACCTTCACTCCGACCCCGAGCCATCCATTGAGCGTCTAATCTCTCGCTGGCTTTGGCGCGGATGGGTTCACGGTTTCGGACGTGAAGGTGGACAAACGCCGGCTCTCAGGAGGGCTGTAAGAAGCGTCAACCCGCGGAAGAAGCGACCTGAAGAAGCCCCCGGAGAGTTCGCGGCATTGAAGGCACTTCTAGAGCCAGTCCGGGATCAGGAATTGACGGATCTAGGAATTGGCAATTTCAGAACCGACAATGCGAATGCCCGGCTAGTGCTTGTTGCCCTCGCGGCCCTAAAGCCACTTTCGCCTACTGGAGAAAGTCTCGACCTTGGGGATGTGCTAGGCCGATTTGGAGCCGATGCTATTGGGGATCTCGTTCCCAAGCATCGGTCCCGGATCGGCGCGCGCGGCTTCTGGCTAAGAGAATGGCCGGATCTTACGGGCCATGAGGACTCGGCCATCTTGGCCAGCCACGCAGTCTCCCCGATCGCAGCAGCAGCTCTACGAGCGGGTGATATTGAAGCCTTCTTGGCCGAGCGAGCGAAGCACGTGGAGGCTGTCACCTTAAACATGGTGAACAGCAAGTTGGCCACAGGAATGCGCGTCCGTCCGCCCTTGAATTCGCTTCTGGTCCCCGACCCTGAGGTGGCGTCGTGAACGAAGCCCCGCTTCTAGTCCAGTTGCAGCGCATTGACGGAAATTGGGTGGATGTCGGCGTTCTGCGAACTCGCTACGACACTAATTGGTTCGAAACTTTCGAGGGTTACTGGTCGCTAGCGCGAAGGCCCGTCTTGGGGCAGGTGTTTGAAGATCATCGCCAGGACTGGAAACCGAGCACAAAGGTGGCGATTCCTCGGTGGTTCTCGCACCTTCTTCCGGAGGGAAGCTTGCGCAATGCAGTTGCGAACGCCGCCGGAATAAATAGAGTTCGCGAGTTGCCGCTTTTGTCTGCGTTGGGAGCCGAGGATCTGCCTGGGGCCCTTCGGGTATTCCCATGGGATGGCGAGTCCGACAGTGAGCCTCCGACTGATCCGGATGACGATGATTCCGCACAATTTCTCGATCCCGTTCTTAAGTTTAGTTTAGCCGGATTGCAGATGAAGTTCTCCATCCACAGTTCTGACCGGGGGCTCACTGTTCCTGTGTCGGGGGCGGCGGGGAACATGATCCTGAAACTTCCAGACCGCAGGGCAGGATTCGAGGGAGTGCCTGAGGCCGAGTTCGCAGCCATGACCCTTGCTTCAAGGGCGGGCCTGCGCGTTCCTCGTGTGGCCATGGTTGACGCTCGAACGGTGGATGGATTGGGCAAATGGGCTGAATCGGGTGGGAGGCAGTCTTTTGCGATCGAGAGATTCGATCGCCGGGCCGATGGACAGAGGATTCATGTTGAGGAGTTCGCTCAAATCTTCGATATTGCAACTGCGCGAGAGCAAGCTAAGTATCGATATACCAATTTTGAGGCGGTCGCCAACGTTTCCGCCCGTCTCACTGGGATCGATTCAGTCGGAGAAGTGATTGACCGCATCGTCTTCAACGTTTTGATAGGCAACGGTGATGCTCACCTTAAGAACTGGGCGGTTGAGTATCCTGATGGCATAAATCCCGAGTTGAGCCCCCTTTATGATGTCGTCCCTACAGTGCTATATGTGGACGAAGACGACCTAGGTCTCAATTTGAACGGATCCAAAAGGTTTGTGGATGTGCTACCTGATAGTTTCGGGCGCATTGGAAAGGTCACCGAGTTCGGTGAATCTCAGGCCATTGCCAGAGCCACGGAAGCAGTCCATCGTGTGCGTGAAGTATGGCCGGAATTGAAGGAGATGCTGCCTTCTGATCAATTCGAGCGGCTCACCCAGCGCATGGGCGAGCTGCCTTTGAGCGCCTCAGTCTGACCAAGGGCATGCGGTTGGCGTAGCGACGTTTCCGTCCGCGGAGAACGCTTCGGGTCAGGGTAGGGATCATCACTGTTGCGGCGACGAGGTAGAGGGCGACGAGGGCTGCAACTGTCCTGGCGGCTGCGCCTGAGAGGAAGGGTGGGATCAGGGAGAGGGTGGTCAGGGTCATCGCTACCTGGGCCCATCGCTTGGCTGGGTGGTCGCTCCAGCGAACGAGGGCGGCGGCGATGAGGACGCCCGCGATGGAGAAGACGAACGTCACGAAGGCGATGCCGGACAGCGGGATCGTCTCCCCGCCATCGGGGATTTCGAAATCGACACCAGCCGCCTTGGCCACGGCAGCAACGAGGGTGGTTGTAACTGCCGCTCCGACCGCTGCAAGCAAGCCCTTGCCGACGAGTTGGCGGATTCGAGGCTTCTGACTGGAGCCCGCCAGGCTTGAGGCCGGGCCAGCGTTGGTTTGGGTGTTCTTGAAATTGCTCATGTCATTCCTCCGTCGATCGTTCGTGGGTATTCGGGGTGTGGCGATGTGGACCATTGCCGTGTGAGGGCCGGGGTTGAGCAGGGCGCGTACGCCGGTGCCCTGGAGCCAGAACCCGGCGTCTTGTCCAAGGACTGGACCGGGCGAGCCGTCGCGCAGCTCCAACTGGACCTGCCCGTGGGTGACGACGGCGAACGCGTCACGCCATTCGGCGTCGTCGACCTCGACCCGCTCGCCACCGTGCAGCGCGAGCGTTCGCACGGGGACTACTCCGTGCCGTCAGCCGGGAGGCTCTCCGGCAGTCCGAGCCGCGGGAACTGGTCGTCGTGGAACGTGGTGATCTCGGTGATCGCCCCGCCGGTGAAGCGCAGGACGTCGATCGTCAGCGGCAAGTGGGCGCCCTGCGCCGCCTCCCACTGGTAGAAGGCCACGGCAGGCTGCCGGTTCACGTACGTCGGGACAGTGCGCAGACCTGTCGAGCCCTCGAAGCCGCTCTCGATCCAGTAGGTCACGACCTCATGGCGGCCGATCTGCAGAGCCGGGGTGGGCGGCATCGAGGTGCGGATGTCCTCGCGAATCATGGCTGCCAGCACGTCGATGTCCGTGGCCACGCTGGCCTCGGTGTAGCGACGCACGAACTCGCGCAGGTCGGCGTCCTCCTCGGCAGCCACTCCGCCAGTCCAGTCCTGTCGCTCCTCGGGCAGGTGTTCACGCATCCCAGCCCGCGCCCGTTGAAGTGCGCTGTTCACGGAGTTGACCGAATCGCCGAGCAGTTCCGCGACCTCCTTGGCCGGCCAGCTGAGCACGTCCCGCAGGATCAGTACGGCCCGTGGGCGAGGCGCAAGATGCTGCACCGCAACGACATACGCCAGCTCGATCGTCTCCCGCGCCACGGCAATCGCCTCCGGCTCGTCCGCGTCCGTCGCAGCCACCTCGTCGAGCATCGAGTCCGGGTAGGGCTGCAACCACAGCACCTCACCACCAGACGCTGGCTCAGGCCGACGCTTGGCCAGCAAGTCGAGGCAGGCATTCGTGGCGATCTTGTAGAGCCAGGCCCGGAACGTCGACCGACCCTCGAAGGTCTCCCGACGCTTCCACGCACGCAGGAACGTCTCCTGCACCGCGTCCTCGGCATCCTCGAACGACCCGAGCATCCGATAGCAGTGCACGTGCAGCTCCCGCCGGTGCTTCTCGGCGAGCCCCGTGAACGCGGTCTCGCCGACCTCGCCCAGCCCATTCACGCCGAGCCCACTCAGGCCCAGCCCCTCAAGTCCGGTCTTCGCACTCATCACCGTCATCCTTCCGCTTGTCGTGTCCTGTCGATAGGTATGACGGAAACGGCCGCGAAAACTCATCACTCGTGCTCAGGACTCAGGCGCCGACGGCGCGACCTCCCGATCCAAACGCTGCGTACTCCGCGAAGATCTCCTCCAGAACCCGCCGGTCGTTCACCGCGTCATCGTCCGACTCGCCAAGGCTGCCGGCGCGCATGGTGAGCGTCTTCCAGAGGGCCCAGCCGCGACCGCGCGCCCACGTTGCATCGTCAATGCCCAGCCGCTCGCGAAAGACCTCCCGCCCGTCCGGAGTCAACAGCGTCCACGCGATCGCCAGGTCACATGCCGGGTCGCCCACACCACAGGTCCCGAAGTCGATCACGGCCGCCAGCTCCCCGCCCGCGAGCAAGAGGTTGCCCTGCGCGAGGTCGCCATGGAACCAGACATCCACACCGTCCCAGGTCGCGCCCAGCGAGTCCGCCCAGATCTCGCGCGCCAGGTCCGTGTCGACGTGCCCGGCCAAATCGCGAAGAGCCCTCTGCGCCAACGGCTCAAAGGTCTTCAGCGTCCCGCCACGGAACCAGTTGTGCTTCCCAGGCCGGGGCCCGCCAGCCACGTCGACGCTCCGCAGCGCAGCGACAAAATCGGCAAGGTCATCCGCGAACCCCACCGGATCCGCGATCTCGTCAAAGCTCGCCGTCTCCCCATCGAGCCACGAATAGATCGACCACGGGAACGGATAGCCCGCCCCCGGTTCGCCCTTCGCCAGCGGAGTCGGGATGGGCAGCGGCAGCTGCGACGCCAGAACGGGAAGCCACTCGTGCTCTTTCGCCACAGCCAGCGAATACTCACTCGCCGTGGGCAATCGGACCACCATGTCGTCGCCCAGATGGAATGTCGCGTTGTCCCACCCTCCGACGTCCACCGGCCTGATCGGGAGCGCCGCCCACTGCGGGAACTGCTCCGTGATGAGCCGCTGGACCTGCTCCGCATCCACAGTGATGCGCTCCGGCGCTGGGCCAAGGCTCGGCACAGGAAGCGCTCCAAATCCTCGGGGGTGTCGATGTCGTGAACTTCGACTTCAGCCTGCACCAACACGTGGGGGAGGGCCAGCCACTTTCGGGCTGACATCCGGGCTAGCGACTGTTGTGGCGCAGCGTGTAGGAGCTGAGCCGCTCGACGATGCGTCGGATGCGCAGAGGCCCGATGGGCAACAGCTGCGCGGTGAAGGAGGACGTCAGGCCGCACAAGCCCAGCCTCGAGCAGCGCCGTCACGAACTCGTAGTCCTTCATCCGCCCGGCGACGAGCTTGGACAGAACCAGATCGTGAGGTTCAAGGCAAGGCCAGTGGCCCAGTTCGCGCCTGCAGGCGCGAACCTCACGAGCCGCTCCCGCCACCCATCTGTTGGGCCTGGAACGCGTGGAGCACCTCGTCGCGATCCTTAACGCTGAGCACACCAGCGAAGGGCGAGTTCGCCCGCAACTCACGCGCCCGCGGCGTCTGCGAAGTCAACACGTCGAGTACTTCCTCGACCGGACCGTTGAGCAACTTCTCCCACTGGCGCAACCACATCGCGCCCTGGCCGCGCGGGTGCTTCTCCTGCAGCCGCTCAAGGTTCCCGCGCGCACGGTTCAGCACCGTGTCCGGATCGCGCACCAATTCGCCTGCAACCGCGATGTTCAGCCAACGGCTGCGTCGGTCGGAGCGGTTCGCTCGTGAGGTCCGCTGCTGCGCCTCCTCCACGTCTGCCCGTCGAATGCGGCGATGAGTGCCCACCGTCAGGTACGGAAGGTCACCGGACTCGCACAGGTCAACGACGTGCTGGCGTGAGGAACCGAGGAGCTGTGCCGCCTGGCCTGTGGTCAACAGCTGCTCCGGGTCCGTCTGGGGCACGGTCAACATGCACTCATGATCGCATCCCAAACACCAAAAACACAACAACCAAGCAGACTAGTGGCGTTTCTGGTGTTTCATCGATGAGAACCGGTTCAGATCGTCAGGGGTGTCGATGTCAGTGACGTCGACACCCAGCCGCACCAAACGGTGCGCCAAAGACAGCAGTTTTCGGGCGGGCAGGTTCGCGGGGGAGCCCGGCATCGCGTCCCGCAAAGCATTGACTCGGTATGCTGCGAGCAACGGATTTGCCTGTCCCTCACCGTCGCTCAGCACGGCAGCGTCCACCGACGAATCACCTTCCAGCGCAGTCACCAACAAGGGCAGCACCGAACCAGCCAACGGCGCATCCCCCGCAGCCACACACACCACGTCGCCCCTGACCAGAGACAACCCAGCCGCCACCCCAGCCAGCGGCCCACCACCCACAGGCGACTCCTGCACGAACCGCACCCGCCCCGCCACAGCTGACGGAACCACTCGCGAAGGCCCGACGACCACGACACCCCAAGCGGGCGGCATACCCAAGAGGCAGTGATCCAAAACGGACACACCATCGGGCAGCAACGCAGCGAGTTTGTCGGAACCAAAGCGGCGCGAGGTGCCCCCGGCCAGCACGATCACGCTCACAGAAGACGCCACGTGACCATTGTCGCCGCCCAGCGCACGGGCATACGTTGGGGGATTCCCTGCTCACAAAGGAGTGACGACATGGCAGTTGAGAGACGCACCGTACTCAAGGGTGCGGCGGCCGCCGCGGGTGCCACCGCGCTCGCCGGCCCGTTCGCAGGACTCGTGGCCGGACCGGCCGGAGCCGCGCCCGTCGGCGCGCTCGGCGGACCAGCGTTCCGCGGACTGCGCCCCATCCCCGACGAACGTGACGGCAAGGTGAGACTCCACCTTCCCGAGGGGTTCAGCTACCGCTCGTTCCACGACACCGAAACTCCGATCACCCTCGACGACGGCACCGTGCTGCCCGGCCGCCACGACGGCATGGCCGCCTTCGCCGGACCCGATGGCAACGTCACGCTCATCCGCAACCACGAGGTTGCCGGCACAGGCGCCGCGTTCGGTCCCCAGGGGGCGTGGACCTACGACCCCGGTGCCAAGGGTGGCTGCACCCACATCGACGTCAGCGACGACGGCCAGGTCGCGAACGCCTTCACCGCCATCAACGGCACGGCCAACAACTGCTCCGGTGGGCCGATGCCGTGGGGTGCCTGGGTGACGTGCGAGGAGACCGTCAACGGGCCCGACGTCGGACCGGACTTCACGGGTGCCCCCAACACCGGGTTCACCAAGAAGCACGGCTACGTCTTCGAGGTCCCCGTCGACGGCAGGGCGACGGCCATGCCGATCACGCAGGCCGGTCGCTTCCCCCACGAGGCCGTGTCGTTCGACCCGCGCGAGGGTCGGCTCTATCTCACGGAGGACAACTTCGCCTTCCCGTCGGGCTTCTACCGCTACACGCCGGCGACCAACCCCATGGAGTCCGGCCACCTCGACAACGACGGCACCCTCCAGATGCTCGCGATCAAGGGCCAGCCGAACGCCCACCTCGAAGGTCACCAGAACAAGGGCGTCGTCTACGACGTCGAATGGGTCGACATCGCCGACCCTGACCCGACGTTCGCGCCGGGGCCGGGTGGCGCCCTGCCCAGCAACGACTCGTGCCTTCAGGCGGTCGGCAACCAGGGCCGGGCTCTCGGTGCAGCTGGCTTCTCTCGCCTCGAGGGCCAGATCTTCGACAACGGCGTCGTCTACTTCACCTCCACCCAGGCCGGCGGCGCACAGGAGACCGGCGACGAGCTGATCAACGGTTATGGCAACGGTTTTGGGCAGGTCTGGGCCTACGACACCCGCTCCCAGAAGCTCCGCCTCGTCTACCAGTCACCGGGCAAACAGACCTTCGACTTCCCCGACAACATCACCGTCAGCAACCGCGGCACGCTCGTCGTCTGCGAGGACAGCAACCAGGACAACTACGTCCGCGGTCTCAGCCGTGGCGGCCAGCTCTGGGACATCGCCCTCAACCGCGCCGAGTCCGCCCGCACCGGATTGCCGCGCTACGACGACGAGTTCGCCGGCTCGACGTTCAGCCCCGACGGCCAGACGCTCTTCGTCAACATCCAGGCGAGCGCGGGCATGACCTTCGCCATCTGGGGCCCGTGGGAGCGCATCGGCGTCTGACGCTGTTTGTCCTGTCCCACAACGGAACTCGGCGTATGCCGGTCAGTCAGCTGACCGGCATACGCTGGCTTTGTCTGTCTCAACAGGCGCGGGAGGCGACGGTTCACTACGCTCCTGCCCCATGAGAGCTATGAAGATCCTGGTGGGGGCCGCGGCGATGACCGCGTCCATGATTCTGGTGGCGCCTTCTGCGATGGCAGGTGACATGTTCGGATACTCGGGCTTGGGGGCGACCACGGGGCGGTATGACGACTCGACCGACACGGTCACCGCGTGTGGAAATGACTACCACGGCGGGTACGCCCAGTTGAAGGTTCAGCAGGCGGACGGCTCCTGGGCTGAGAAGGCGCCCGTCAGGACCGGTGCACGGACGTGCTACTCCGAGCGACGCGACGTGCAGCGCGAGAACGCGATGCTCAAGCTCGTGATCTGTCAGCTCGGCGACTGGGGTCAGACCCAGTACTGCGAGACGAAGACCTTCTCGGGCGCCTGAGTCCAGACCACACCACAGCGCGCGTATGCCGGTCAGCTGGCTTCCCGGCATACGCGCGCCTTTGCGTTGTCGTCGTGTCACGCTGACTGCATGGCCACCCTGAAGCTGTCGCAGTCCCGTGCCGTCCCCGTCCCGGTCGAGGAGGCGTTCGACCGCGTCCTGCCGTACCCGCTGCCCGAGATCTTCCGGCGCCGCAGTGTGGCGATCCCTCCGATCAAGGAGGTTCGCGACCAGGTGGGGGAGTGGGGTTCCGTCGGCCAGACGCGGACGATCGTGACCACCGACGGCGGGACTCTGCGTGAGACGTTGACGTCGCTGGACCGGCCCGGGTCGTTCGGCTACACGATCTCGCCGCTGTCCGGACCGATGAAGCCGCTCATCGCGAGTGCCATCGGTCGGTGGTCGTTCGATTCGGCGGGGACGGGCACGCGGATCACGTGGGCGTGGGACATCACACCGACGACGGCGGGGCGGCTGCTCATGCCGGCGTTCGGCGCGATGTGGAACAGCTATGCGCGCAAGGCCCTCGAAGAGGTTGAAGCCATCCTCCTGAAGTGAGCCGAGTCGGGTGCGAGGATCTGCGGCATGGGGATCTTCCGTCGCAAGGCGCAGCCCGGCCCGGGTGTGGTGCAGCAGCAGGGCATCGACGAGTTCTGGGCATGGTGGACGGCTGAAGGTGCCGGGCGCACTGCCCAGGGCATCGCCGACCGCGACCCGTCGCCCATGGTCGAACCCATCTCGGCGCGGGTGAAGGCGATCGACCCCGGGCTGGCGTGGGAGCTCGGGCCTGGTCGGGATGCCGCGCACATGCTCGTGGTCTCGCCCGAGGGCAACCCGGACATTCGTGCGGCGGCTCGCCGGTGGCTGCGGAGCGCGCCTCCTGCTGACGCGACGTGGGAGTACGCCGACAGTCGGCAGCGTGGCTCCTGCGACGGGTCCCTCGAGATCGGCCCGCACCGAATTGGGTTCTCCGAAGTGGTGATTGGTGCACGGCGCGAGGGCGCGCACCTCGACGTGACCGTCCACCACCCGAGCTTTCGTGACCTGCCTGAGGACGTGCGCCAGCAGGTCACCTGGCTCGCTCTTGACGAAGCCGTGGGCGAGAACGACGTCGAGACCTGGCTCGGCCAGATCGCTCCCGCGGTGGAGGCGCCGCTTGATGGCTTCCCGCTGGTGCACCTCGCTGCGGTCGTCGACGGGCTGGCTACCGAGCATCGTGACGACGATGGCGAACCGACGTGGGTCCTCATGGAGGGCGAGCGGCCCTCTGGGAGGGTCATCGCCATGGCCCAGGTGCCACTGCGCGCGACCAGCGCGCCCGAGCTCGACCAACACGTGACGGTGTCGGTGGCCTACACGGATCGCACCGATGAAGGGCTGCCCGGCGACGGGTCACTGTCGGCCCTGCGAGCATTCGAGGACCACGTCGCCGAGCGGCTCGGTGGGGCTGGGCGCATCGTCGCCCACGAGACGGGTGCTGGCGTGCGGACGCTGCACTTCTACGTCGACTCGACCGGGCCTGGGGCGTCGGTGGTGCGCGCGGCCGTGGCCGGTTGGGACCAAGGCAGGTGCGAGGTCACGGACCAGCCCGACCCCGCCTGGAACGGCGTCGCCCACTTGCGCAGTTAGGTCGCGGCGCTCGGGCGAAGTCCCGTTGAAGTCGAGATAGACCGACACGCGGGGCCGAGGACGGTGCGTGCGGCGTGTTGCTGTATCTCGACTTGTGAATCGGGGGAGATCTCGCAAATTGGCCGCCTGGTGATGTCGAGAATGGCCTGGTGGTTCCGTCTCTGGTGCATGAGCGGCCGACTCGGGCCGCGCGACCAGAGGGAGGACGCAGCATGGACACCCAGGAGATCACCGAGATTCTCAACCGGCCGTACAGCCAGGAGTTGTTGGCTCGCGACTTGACCCGGCTGGCCTATGTGGCCAAGGACGGCACGCCCCGCACCATCCCCATCGCGTTCGCGTGGCACGGCTCGACGGTCGTCATGTGCACCACGAAGAACGCGCCCAAGATTCACGCCCTGCGCGCCAACCCGATGGTGGCGCTGACCATCGACACCGAGGTGCACCCGCCCAAGATCCTGCTCATCCGCGGTCGGGCGGAACTCGACTTCACCGACGGCATCCCCGACGAGTATCTCGAGGCGAACAGCACCTACGAGATGAGTGCCGATCAGCGCGTGGAGTGGGAGAAGGAGATTCGGTCGCTCTACGTCGACGGCATGGTCCGGATCGTCGTGACCCCTACATGGGCGAAGCTCATCGACTTCGAGACGACGATCCCGAGCGCTGTGGAGGAACTCGTCCAACAGCGCGAAGCTCGCCAACGCGCCTGAGCCGCTCCTGCTCATGGCCCGAAATCTGGTGGCGCGGTGTCAGTGCTCGGGTGGAGGCTGGACCCCAACGTCGAGCCAACGGCCGCGCCCAACCCGGGGCCTTGACCTCAAGCCGACGTGAGGTATGAGGATTCGAACCATGGCGCGCCCGGACAGCGACACCACCAGCAACACCAGCCCGCCCGCGTCGGCAGAGCCGACCGAGCGGAAGCTGCCGCGCGCCCTCACCCCCTTCCGCGGGGCGGCATACCGGCGTCTTGCCGTTGCTTTGGTCTTTTCGACCTTCGCCACCGGTGTGTGGGCCATCGCCCAGGTCTGGGAGGTCGTCCGCATCGGCGGAGGTGCGTCGCAGCTGAGTGTCGTCGCCACGGCGGCGGCGCTCGGCGTGATCATCCCCGCGCTGCTCGCCGGTGTCGTCGCCGACCGCGTGCCGCAGAAGCGCATCCTGCTCGTCGTGGCCGGCGTTGAGCTCCTCTGCATGGCGCTGGTGGCGACGCTCTCGCTCCTCGACATCACCCAGCTGTGGATGCTCGCGACGGTGGCCTTCGTCAACGGGATGGCGATGGCGTTCTACTACCCGGCCTACACCGCGTGGCTGCCCGCTCTCGTCGAACCGCAGGACCTCATGGCGGTCAACGGCTTCGAGGGCATGGTGCGGCCGACGATCGGTCAGGCCATCGGACCAGCCGTGGCTGGTGCCGCGATCGCCGCTGCGAACCCCGGCACGGCCATCGTCATCGCCGCATGCTCCGTCCTGCTCGGACTCCTCGCCCTCATGTCCGTCCCCGAGACACCGCTGCGTCGCCAGCTCGATGAGGGTCACGCCCAGCACCCCATCGCCTCCGCCTACAGCGACATGCGTGAGGGCTTCTCCTACATGGTGCGCACCCCGTGGCTGCTCGCGACGCTCCTCTTCGCCAGCCTCATGATCCTCGTGATGATGGGGCCGTTCGAGGTGCTCGTTCCGTTCCTCATCAAGGACCGTCTCGGCGGTGGCCCGCGTGAACACGCCTGGGTGCTGGCCGCGTTCGGTGTCGGTGGTGCGATCGGTTCGCTCGCCATGGCGTCGTTGCGGATGCCGCGCCGCTACCTCACCTGGATGAACCTCCTGTGGGGCGTGGGCTCGCTGCCGCTCGCCGTGATCGGGTATGCCGGCCACATCTGGATCGTCATTGCTGCGGCTTTCGTGTTGGGCATGACCTTCTCCGCGCCGATGGTCATCTGGGGCACCCTGCTGCAGCGACGGGTGCCACCGCACCTCATGGGCAGGGTGTCGAGCCTCGACTTCTTCGTCTCGATCTCGCTCATGCCCGTGTCGATGGCGCTCGCGGGCCCGGTGTCCCACGCGATCGGGATCCGACCGACGTTCCTCATCGCGGGCATTGTTCCGGGCATCATCGCGGTCATCGCCATTCTCTGCGCCAGACTGCCCGCCGACGAGATCGCCAACCCCCTCCGCGACTGACCTGGATTGCCCGGGGTCTAAACCTGCAGGTCAGGGACATGCGGCGTACCGTGCAAAGGAGTGCCCGGCCACCGTCAGGCGCTCCGTTTCACCCGAGGGAGTACGGATGTCGACAGCTGACGTCGCCGAGAACAAGCTCGAAGAGAAGCCCACCCGGAGCATGATTCCGGCGCGAATGCATGACATGCCATGGACGAAGTTCCATTGGATGGTCATCTTCGGACTGGGCACCGCCTGGATCCTTGACGGGCTCGAGGTCCAGATCGTCGCAGCGGGTGGATTCGAGAAATCTCTCTCGATGAGCACCGCCCAGATCGGGTTGGCCGGTTCGGTCTATCTCGTCGGACAGGTCGTCGGAGCACTGTTCTTCGGTCGCCTCACCGACTCGCTGGGGCGCAAGAAGCTCTTCACGATGACCCTGGCGCTCTATCTCGTCGCGTCCGGACTGGCGGCGTTCTCTCCGAACATGTTCGTCTTCCTCGCGCTGCGTTTCGTCGCGGGCATGGGCATCGGTGGTGAGTACTCCGCGGTGAACTCGGCCGTCGACGAACTCATCCCCGGGCGCTTCCGTGGACGAGTCGACCTGGCCATCAACGGCACGTACTGGTTCGGCGCCGGCATCGGTGCCTTCGCCAGCCTCTTCCTGCTCGACACCGACCGCTTCGGCGAGAACGTCGGCTGGCGTCTGGCCTTCCTCATCGGCCCCATCCTGGGTCTCGCGATCATCTACCTGCGCCGCCACATCCCCGAGAGCCCGCGCTGGATGGTCACCCACGGCAAGGGTGACGAGGCCGAGCGCATCGTCTCCGGCATCGAGGCAGAGGTCGTCGCTGCGGGCAAGAAGCTGCCCAAGCTCGACGAGGAGAAGGACGGCATGTGGGTCAAGCCGCGCGAGGGCCTCACGCCCAAGCAGCTCGCCTACGTCTTCTTCAAGCTCTACCCCAAGCGGACCGTGCTCGGCGCGACGCTGATGATCACGCAGTCGTTCCTCTACAACGCGATCTTCTTCACGTACTCGCTCGTGCTGCAGAACTTCTACGACAAGACGGCGTCCAGTGCAGCCGTCTACTTCTTCCCGTTCGCCATCGGGAACCTGCTCGGGCCACTGCTCCTCGGTCCGCTCTTCGACACCGTCGGTCGGCGCAAGATGATCGGCGGCTGCTACGCCTTCGCGGCGATCGTCCTGGCGATCTCGGCCTTCCTCTTCAACGCCGGCACCCTGTCGGCGGGAACCCACACGGCCTTCTGGTGCGTCGCGTTCTTCTTCGCGTCGGCGGGTGCGTCGGCCGGCTATCTCACCGTGTCCGAGATCTTCCCGCAGGAGGCGCGAGGTCAGGCGATCTCCTACTTCTTCGCCATCGCCCAGGTCTTCGGCGCTCTCGGCCCGGTCTTCTACGGCTGGCTCATCGGTGAGGGCGAGGACCGCACCCCGATGTTCTGGGGCTACCTCATCGCCTCCGGCATCATGCTCATCGGTGCAGCCGTTGCAGCCATCTGGGGTGTCGACGCCGAGGGCAAGTCGCTCGAGGAGATCGCACCTCCGCTGAGCAGCTATGACAAGGACGGCAACGAGACCGTCCACCTTCCGGTCTGAGGAGGCTGCCGTGACTGACGAAGCGCAGGACCCACGTCCCTACACCGTCGTCGTCGGTGTCAGTGCCACGTCGATGTCGCCGACCGCCCTCACCTGGGCGGCGGCTCAGGCCGCCCAGAACCATGGTCGGCTCATTGCGATCCGTGCCTGGCGACCCTCTGTCCCACCGGGGACGACGTCGGGTGGGATTGCCGCGCGCGTGACGGACGAGCCCGCCACCGACCGCGCCCAGCAGTTGGCCCTTGACGCCGATGTCGCCGCAGTCCTGGGTGACGACCACACCGCCGAGGTCCGAGCCGTCCGCGGAGGCAAGCGCAAGGTGCTGCTCGCCGCTGCCGTCGATGCGGACCTGCTCGTGGTCGACGCGCCGCGCTCGTTCACCGGGGCTCCGCTGTTCGCCCAGCGGCTGGTGGATTCGGCGACGTGCCCCGTGGTGGTCATGCCGCCTCGGGTCTCGCAGGAGCCGCCGAGCCCGATCGAGCGCGCGAGTCGTGCGGTGGGCCGGGCGGCGGTGAAGTCGGCCGCGCTCGCGGGTCGGCCGGGTTATCGCCCGCCCATGGCTCGCGGCTGACGACCAGAATTCCACTTCGTGCCCCGCACGGACACGATCCGTCGGCCGTAGGCCGCCGATTTCGTGTCCGTGCGGGGCACGAAGTCGGTCAGTCCGGCCTCAGGGTTTGCGCGGGGCACGCGGCTGCCGGTGCAGTCGCGTGGACAGGTCGTCGGCGGCATGTCCGACGGCGGAGACGAGCTGGTTGAGCTCTGCGTCGTCGACCCGTTCGCTCGGGAAGGTCACCGCCACCGATGCCACCGGGTGGTCGCTGTGGTCGAGAACGGCCACGGCCACGGACTTCAGTCCGCTCGTGATGTGACCGTCCTCCACGGCATACCCGCGTTGTCTGACGGCCTGGAGAAGCGAGCGCAACTGGCCCGGCGTCGAGGGGCCATGCCCGTCTCGCTGCACCAAGGCATTGGCATGCGGGAAGAGTGCGCGGATCTGACCCGCGGGCAGTGACGCCAGGAGGGCGAGGCCGGTCGCGGTGAGGGTTGCGGGCAGTCGGACGCCGACGTCCGAGACGAGGACCGGACCCTTGGGCGCGCGCTGCTCGATGACATAGAGGACATCGCGCCCGTGCAGCACGGCGAGGTGGGCGTTGTGCCCGGTCGCGTCGACGAGCCTGTCGAGGGTGCTGCGCGCGATGCGCTGCAGAGGTGCCTGCCGCTGATAGGCAGAACCCAGCTCGTATGCCGCGACGCCCAGTCCGTAGCGCCGCTCACCTTCGAGGTGCGAGACATAACCGCGATCCCGCAGCACCGAGAGCAGGTGATAGGTGCTGGACCGGGGGAGTCCGAGCTCGCGCGCGATCGTCGCCGCAGGCAGAGGTTCGCCGCGACGCCCGAGCAGCTCCAGGACGTCGAGCGCATTCTCGGCACCGGGGACGCTGGCCAACTAGGCCCCCTCGATGAGACCGTTGAGGATGCGGGCCAGGGTTGCGCGGTCGCGGTCGCTGAGGTCGGCGAAGTAGCTCTCGTGGTCAGCCCGGCGCGCGGTGTCGAGCTCGTCGAGCACCTTGCGCCCGTCGGCGGTGAGCGAGACCTGGGTGGCGCGACGGTCGGTCGGATCCGGCTCGCGCACCACGAAGCCACGCTTCTCGAGGGAGTCGACGACGTCGGTCACCGAGCGAGGCGCGATCCGCAGGTGTTGGGCAACAACCCCGAGCCGGGTGGGCTCGTGCGACCCGATGACCCGCAGCGCTCGCGACTCGTGCGGCGTCACACCCCAGGGCTCGAGCGTCTCCGCGAACCGACGGCGCAGCCCCCGGGCCACCTGCATGACGAGCTCGCCCAGAGCGGGTTCGGAGGTGGACGAGGAGGGGGCGGGCGGCATACGGGAATAGTAGTCGTCTTTACTCCGTTTGACTCATTGTGAGTTAACCTCACCAATTACTCTTCAACTGCAGGACTTCAGCACCAACAGAAGGGAGAGCCTCCATGACAGTCACAACTCATGAAGCTCCCAAGGACACATCGACCCGCCTCCCCGGCGGCAAAGGCATGGGCGTCGGCGGCGGCCGTGGCGGCGGAGGTGGGCCGATGAAGATCGACCCGCGCGACCGAGCCCAGCTCGAGTTCGCCCCCGTCCCGCTCAAGCGGGTCACCAACCTCTTCCGCGGCTTCGGCCGCCCCATCGGCATCGTCACCGCAATCATCGTGGCGACGTCCGTGGTCTCCATGGCCCAGCCGTTCCTCGTCCGCGAGGTCGTCGACACGGCCATCCCCCAGCAGGACGTGCGCCTGCTCATCCTCTCCGTCGCCGCGATGGTCGCCGTCGCCGCGACCACCCAGCTCCTCGGTGTCGTTCAGACCTGGATGTCCACCGGTGTGGGCCAGCGCGTCATGCACCGCCTGCGCACCGACCTCTTCGCCCACCTGCAGCAGCAGTCGCTGGGCTTCTTCACCCGCACCCGGGCAGGCGAGGTCCAGTCGCGCCTCACCAACGACATCAACGGCATGCAGGGCGTCGTCACCACGACCGCGACCTCCATCGCCTCCAACCTCACGACCGCGATCGCCACGTCCGTCGCGATGGTCGCCCTCTCCTGGCGCCTGAGCCTCCTCTCGCTCATCGTCATCCCGCCGGCCGTGTGGATGACCCGACGCGTCGCGCTCATTCGCCGCGAGGTGACCGCGCGCCAGCAGGCTCGTCGCGCCGACCTCAACGTGCAGATCGAGGAGGGCCTGTCCGTCTCGGGTGTGCGCCTCTCCAAGACGCTCGGCGCCGGTCGTCGTCAAGCCGAACGCTTCGCCGACACCTCGTCCGAACTCGTCGAGCTCGAGCTCCGCAGTCAGCTCGCCGGTCGCTGGCGCATGGCCACGATGCAGATCATCTTCTCGGCCATCCCCGCCCTCATCTACCTGGTGGCCGGGCTCCCCGCGACCTCCGGTGGCATGACCATCGGAACCCTCATCGCCTTCACCACCCTCCAGGCCGGCATCTTCCGCCCGCTCATGGGACTGCTCAACGTCGGCGCCCAGTGGGTGTCCTCGATGGCCCTGTTCTCAAGGGTTTTCGAGTACCTCGACCTCATCCCCGACGTCGCAGCCCCTGTCGCGCCCGTCGCCCTCGACCCCGCGAACGTGCGCGGCGAGGTGCGCTTCGAGAACGTCAACTTTGCGTATGCCGCTGACTCACCTCTCGCTGTGGCCGACGTCAACGCTGTGGTCCCGTCCGGTGGCTCGCTCGCGCTCGTCGGCCACACCGGCTCGGGGAAGTCGACCATCGCCTCGCTCGTCGCCCGGCTCCACGACCCGACCTCGGGTCGCGTGACCATCGACGGTGTCGACCTGCGCGACCTCGACCCCGAGGTCCTCGCCCGCATCGTCGGTGTCGTGTCGCAGGAGACCTATCTGGTGCATGCCTCGATCCGCGAGAACCTGCTCCTCGCAGCGCCCGACGCGACCGAAGCCGAACTCTGGCGGGCCCTCGGCGCCGCCCAGATCGCCGACCTCGTCGGCACTCTGCCCGACGGACTCGACACCCTCGTCGGCGCTCGCGGACACCGGTTCTCAGGTGGCGAGCAGCAGCGCATCGCCATCGCTCGCACCATCCTGCGCAACCCGCGCGTCCTCGTCCTCGACGAAGCCACGAGTGCCCTCGACAACGACACCGAGCGGGCCGTGCAGAAGGCTCTCGACGAGCTGGTTCGCGGCCGCACGACGATCACCATCGCTCACCGCCTCTCAACGATCGAGGACGCCGACGAGATCGCGGTCCTCGACCACGGCCACATCGTCGAGCGGGGCACCCACCGCGAACTCCTCGCGCTGGGAGGCCGCTACGCAGCGCTCGCCGGCACCCCGGCATACGCCACTGTCTGAAAGCCCAACCCCCGCTCAACGCAACACAATTCGTCCAATAGGGCACGAATGGCGGGCGCCAAACGTGTCCTATTGGACGATTAATGCTGGCGGGTCCGGCCGGGCTATACGCTTCGACTGGGTGGAGAGCGCCGACAGGTCGCTCTGGTGCGAGAGCACCGATGCCCGCGACTGGTGTGACAGGGCGGAGAACAGGCTCATCGCCGAGCCGATCGACCCCAGGGACGCGAACGATCCGACGCTCCCGATCGACAGGACCGAGCCCACGCTGCCGATCGAGAGAATCGAGTGTGAGGACCCGATCGACAGGATCGAGCGGTGCGACTTCCACGAGAGCATTGCTGAATCCTCCTGTGCCACAGCAAAACTGAAGGTATGCCGCAGAGCCCAGCTCTGCGGCATACCTTCAGTTTGTCATCTGTGGACTAGGCGCGACCGGCTGAGACCAGTTCGTCGGCGCGCTCGTCCTCATGGTCCGTGCTCTCGGCCGCTTCGGCGTCGGCTTCGTGCTGGAGGTGGGTGCGCAGCTTCGTGCCCTCGACGTCGAGGTCGGGGAGCAGGCGATCGAGCCAGCGCGGGATCCACCAGGCCTTGTCGCCGAGCAGGTGAAGCACCGCCGGGGTGAGGGTCATGCGCACGAGGAAGGCGTCGACGGCCACACCGATCGCGAGGCCCAGACCCATCGGCCGGATCATCGTGAGGTGGGCGAAGATGAAGCCCGCGAAGACCGCAATCATGATGAGCGCGGCTGCGGCGACGACCTTGTAGCCGTGGCGGAAGCCGGTGCGGATGGCCGTGCGGCTGTCCTCTCCATGGGCGCGGGCTTCGTGCATGCCGGACACGAGGAACATCTGGTAGTCCATCGCCAGACCGAAGAGCACGCCGATGAGCAGCGTCGGCATGAAGGGCATGATCGGCCCCGGTCGACTCACCTGCAGCAGGTCACCGAGCCAACCCCACTGGTAGACCGCGACGACGGCGCCGAAGCTCGCGGCCACCGAGAGCAGGAAGCCGGCGGTTGCCATGAGCGGCACGAGGACCGAGCGGAACACCGCCATGAGCAGCAGCAGTGACAACCCGACGACGAGGGCGACGTAGAGGGGGAGGGCACCGGCGAGGCGCTGCGAGATCTCGATGTTGGCGACCGTCTGGCCCGTGATGCCGAGCTTGGTGCCGGCGGGCAGGTGCTCCGCGAGGTCATCGATTTCGTGGACGAGAGCGGTGGTGGATTCGCTCGTCGGGCCTTCGAGGGGGACGACCTGGAAAGCGAGGGTGTCGCGGTCCGCGCTGACTCCGAACGGGACAACCCGCTCGACGCCGGGGAGATTGAACAGGGCGCGGCCGTTGCGGTTCTGCATGCCCGCGACCTCGGCCTTGTCGAGCGGCTCGTCGAAGGAGACGACGGCGATGATCGGCCCGTTGGCTCCGGCACCGAAGTCCTTCTCGATGGTCGTGTAGGAGTGGAAGGCGCTGGAGTCCTTGGGTTCGCTGCTGCCGTCGGGGAGGCCGAGGCGCAGTGAGAGAGCCGGCACCGCGAGCAGTCCGATGGCCACGACGGTGAGGACGATGGCGCGCCACGGGCGGTTGGTGACGAGGACGGCCCAGCGGCCGGAGCCTCGGCCGGACGGTCGGGCAGCCTCAGCGGTCGCGGCCTCGCGCCGGCGCCAGGTGCGCTTTGACACGACGCGGCGACCCATGAGGCTGAGCACTGCGGGTGTGATCGTCAGGGCGACGAGCACCGTCATTGCGACGGTGGCGGCAGCGACGAGGCCCATCTGGGCGAGGATCGGCAGGCCCGACACGGTGAGTGCACCGAGGGCAATGACGACGGTGGTGCCCGCGACGACGACGGCGTTGCCGGCCGTCCCCGTGGCCAGGCCGATCGAGTGCTGCAGGGCGACGCCGTCGAGCAGCTGCTGCCGGTGGCGGTTGACGATGAAGAGCGCGTAGTCGATGCCGACCGCGAGGCCGAGCATGAGCGCCAGCGCCGGTGTCATCGAGTTCATCTCGAAGAACGCGGTCGCAGCCATCGCGCCGAGCAGCCCGGCACCGACGCCGATGAGGGCGACGAGCAGGGGGAGGCCGGCGGCGATGAGGCTGCCGAGCATCACGAGGAGGACGGCGGCGGCGATGCCGAAGCCGATGACCTCACCGATGCCGACGATGCTGCGGGTCTGGAGGATGTCGGCGCTGTAGTCGACGCGCAGTCCGTCCTTGGCCAGCGCCTCGCCGATCTCGGGCACGTGGAGGCGGATCGCGGGGTCGAGTTGGGCGATGGCCGTGTCGAACTGGATCTGCAGCATGGCGGTGCTGCCGTCCGCGTTGATGAAGCGCGCCCCGTTGGTCACGCCCAAGAGCCCCTGGCCCTCGGCGAGCTGGACGCGCGCGGCGGCGAGTTTCGGCTCAGCAGCGTTGAGCTGAGCCAGAATTCCCGCGTTCCCCTTCTCGCGGGCGGGGATCTCGTAGCGCAGCACCCGAGCCTGTTCGCTCTGGCCCTGGCCGGATTTCTCGAGGTTCGCTAGCTCGGTGCGGGCGGCGGCGAGGTCCTTCTGGCCCTCGGCATAGAGCCACTGACCCTGCTGGAACTTCCAGTCCTGGTCCTTGTACTCCTTTTGGCCGGCCGTCACCTTGGCCTGGGAGTCGTCGAGCTGCTTCTGGGTGGCGAAAGGGTTCATCACGGACTTGACGTGGGGAGCCTTCTCCCAGTCCGCGAGGGTGCGTTCGATGGCGACACGTTGGGCTGCGGTGATCGGGCCGTTCTCGTTCTCGATGGTGATGGTGCCGATGCCGCCCGCAGCGGCCGGAATCTCTTGGCCGAGCTGCGACAGCACGGACTGGAACTTCGCGCCGGGGATGCTGATGGCGGACGTCGGGGGCGTGGAAACAGTCGCCATGGCGCCGCCGAGTCCGGCGAGCACGAGCACCCACGCGACGATGGTGAGCCAGGCGTGGCGGGCGGTGGATCGCCCGACGCGGTAGAGGAAAAGTGCCATGGTCAGGACTCCTGGTCCGGATCGGTGGGCTGGGGGAGGGAGAAGGCGGTGAACAGGTGCACGAATGCCTGTTGGAGGAGGTGGAGGTGCAGTTGCCGCGTGCGGTCGTTGACGACGCCGCGCGACTGGTCGACCCAGGCCGTGGTCGCGGCATATCCCGCAGACATCACGGCGCCGGCGACGACGCGTGCGTAGAGCGCGTCCATCGACGGGTCGCGGTCCATGACGGCTCGCGCGATCTGGTCGACCTCGGCGGCTTGGGCCTCCATGAGGAAGAACCTCGCGGCCGAGGACGTCGACGCCTGGCCGAAGCAGGTGACAGCCTTCTCAAGGACGACCGCGTCGAGCGGCTCCGTGAGGATGGCGGCGAGCGAGTCGCTGATGTTCTCGTCTCCGGGACGGGCGATGAAGCGATCGACGAGGCCTGCGATGGCCTGGCGCATCGGCTCCTGGAGCACGAGCTCGACCCGCGGGAAGTAGTTGAAGAACGTGCGGCGCGAGACCCCGGCCCGATCGGCGACGGCGTCGGCGGTGACCGCTTCGAAGCCGTGCTCCGCGACGAGCTCCCACGCAGCCTGTTCGAGGCTCTGGACCGTGCGCTCGCGGTTGCGGGCACGCAGCCCGTCGGTCGCCGCAGCGGCTGGAGTCTCACTCATGACCGACACGCTAACCACTAAGTGCACGACAGTGCAAGTTTGCTCTGTCGTGCACAAATCCGTCCGGTATGCCGGCCGCGCACCTTTGCGCCCCGGCATACCTGACGCTTGGGGGTTTCGGTACGGCAGGCCTCGGCTATGCGAGGTTATCCTCGCATTTCAACAATGGGAGGATATGCTCCCATTTGAGCATTGCGAGAATAATCTCGCAATGAAGAAACCGGAGGAACCATGGAAGGTCGCACAGTCGCACGCTCGCAGGCGGCTCTGGGCAAGGAACTGGCTCGGCTGCGGTTTGAGCGTGATCTGACCCAGGAGGACCTTGCACACGCTTTGGGCGTCTCCCGTCGATACATCTACGAGCTGGAGACGGCTCGCCCCAACCTGTTCGCCACTCGCTTGTTCGAGCTCTTGCGCGAACTCGGCGCCCATCTCGAAGTCGTCTCGCAGACGGCCTCGGTCCCGCCTGTTGATCCGAACCCGCGGGGCAACCCTCTGGAACAGGACCACTGATGGCCCGCGAACCGATGGACGTGTGGCTGTACGGCACTCACATCGCGACGGTGACCGAGGCATCGCGCCAGCGCGTGTCCTTGCGCTGGACCGAGCAGGCACTGGAGCGCTGGGGACATGGCGCGAACGTGCTCTCAGCGAAGTTGGACATCGGCACCACGCCGCCGGATGTCACGGTGAGGGCATACATCGACGGGCTTCTGCCCGAAGGAAGCGCACGTGTCAACCAGGCGATGTCAGTTGGCGTGGCTCCTGACGACACGTACGCCCTCATCGGCGCGCTGGGGCGTGACACGCCTGGCGCAGCCATCTTTGTTCGGGCCGGGGCTGGCGACCCGACCCGGGCCGGCCACTACGAACCGCTCACTGACGACGAGGTGGGCGAGCGACTCCGTCGCGCCGACGAGTACGCGCCGGCGCAGCCCGGTGTCGTCCATGAGTCCTCCACTCTGCCGGGCATGGTCCCCAAGATCACGCTGCACCGCGAGCGGGGGTCATGGCAGGCGTGCAAGGACGGTGCCCCGTCGACGTGGATTCTGAAGCGCGGCGGGCAACTCACCGAAATCGGTGGCGACATCATCGACACGGAGGTGGCGTGCTTGGCCTTGGCGCGCGCCGTCGAGCTCACGACCGTTGACGCCGAAGTGGTCACATACGGAGAGGTTCGCGGAATCGCCGTGTCGCGATACGACCGCAACGGGCAGCTCGGGCGTGAACACCAAGAGGACCTCGCCCAGGCCATCGGCCTCAACACCAGCGACCCCAACCGCAAGTTCCAGTGGGGCTCGGCCATGCCATCGCTGCGCGACGCGGCGAACGTGCTGCGCGACGGCGGCGCGAACCAGGACCCCCTCTTGCGGCTCGTCACGTTCTCCCTGCTGATCGGGAACACAGACCTGCATGCCAAGAACATCTCCTACCTCCGTCATGCCGACGGAAGCGTGGAACTCTCGCCCGCATACGACGTGGCGATGCATCTGCACCACCGGCCCGACGATCGACGCAACGCGCTCGACATCAACGGAAAGTTCTTGATCGACGCGCTCACGATTGACGACGTCGTGGCGGAAGGCATGAGTTGGGGACTCCCGGCCGTGCGAGCACGTCGTGTCGTTGCCGACACCGTCGAGGCGGTACGTGCAGCCCTGGCAGGCATCGATCGCTCGACACATCCCAACGTGAGTGCGGAGGCATGGGCCGTGGTCGACCGGCGCGTACAGGAGGCGACCGATCGGCTGCCTGTCTCGACCGCTGCCACGAAAAACAGGGCACACCCCCGTGAACGCCTCGCGGGCGGGCGGCGAGGGCCAAAGCGACCGAAGTCGACCTGACCGGGCGGTCGTGCTGTTGACTGAACACCCCGCCAGGTCGGAAGCCCGGACTCTGGTGAATTGGGGCTGGGCGACTGAGGTGGAGATGTGAGCAAGTCGGTGCGTCCCCTGGGCGAGCAGCAGGCGTCCGTCCTGCGCGCGGCCCCGCTGTCGTTCACGCCGTTCAACGACTCGGGTGGGGCGGCATCCTCCGGCTATCACCACGTCAACGAATCCATCACGCTCACTCGTCGCGACTTCGATGGCGCCGCCCGTGACCTCTTCGCATGGCAGGTGCATTCCAGGGCTGGGCTCCGGGTGCAGGCCTCGGACGTTCCGCTGCGCAAGGGCACCGTCGTCCTGATGCGGTGGGGACTGGGCGCACTGTCGTTGAAGATCCCGTGTCGGGTTCTCGATGTCGTCGACGAGACGCGGCGACGGGGATTCAGCTACGGCACATTGCCCGGTCACCCGGAGGTCGGCGCAGAACAATTCATGCTCGAACGCCTCGACGGCGGTCGCATCGTGTTCACCATCACTGCGTACTCGCGGCCCGGATCGGCACTTGCCAAGCTCGGGGGACCGATGGGCCGAGCCGCTCAGCGCCTCATGACTGAGCGCTACCTCCGGGCGCTGGATCGCCAGTAGCCCATCCGGATGCCCAGCCTTGGCCCCTTGCACTGTGGGTGGCGCCGCTGGTCAAGGACCCCTACTGTGGCTCCATGTTCGGGCGCCGAGGGAAAAATCAACCCCTCAAGGATCCAGCAGTTGGTCCTATTGAAGAGCTCCTTGCTCGCGCGGAGGCGCACCGCCCCGCCGGTGAGTGGCGGGGGCGCGCCAACCATGTCTTGTTGATCTGCGCATGCGTCACCTTGGACGCCTCCCCGGACTGGATCGTTTATGACACGGACGACGGCATCGGCTGGTGCCGGTGGCCGGACGGACTGCCCGAGGCTGAGATGGTCCACGCTCCGTTGGACTCGGGCGGCCATGCCAACCCGTCTGAGGTCCTTGCTTGGCTCCAAGGCAACGCGGAGGATCCATGGGGGGCGGGCGGAGAGGGCTCTGGCGACCCAGAGGTGCTCATTGAATTGCAGCGCCAAATCAGTTGGTCGTGAGCTTTGCAGAAAGGTTTGCTGCCACCATCCGGCACCCGTCGTTTTGATTCTGAATGACAACCGCCGGGCCGTGCCGGCGCTTGATGAGGGAACTTGCGAGTTCCACGCAACTGCCGGCGGCGGCAGGCAATTCCAGGACCGTTCGTGCTCGTGTGGCACAACGCGGAGCGAGACCCGGACAGCGAGGCATTGCAACTGCTGCTACGACGCTCGGACGAGGGGCGGTTCCCCCGCTCCCGGGCGTGTAGGGGCCTCCCCTATTGCTGCATATCGTTGGGGTCGTGCCACGACCTTGTGAGCACTTGTCCGGCGCCGGGCGCTTGCCGTAGTCCCGTCGGGGACACTGGGGGAACACCGACCGTAGCTTTGACAAGGAGTCAGCCGTGACCGAGGGAACCGTCCGCTGGTTCGACACCGACCGGGGGTTCGGCTTCATCGCCCTCGGCCAGGATGCAGAGGACCTGTACGTCCATGCGTCCGAGATCGTCAGCGCCGACGCGATGAAGGTGCTCCGCGAGGGTCAGGTGGTCGAGTTCGAGGTCGGCGAGGGGGACCGCGGCCCGCAGGCACGCCGCGTCCGGGTCACGGCCGACCAAGCCGCTGACACACCGCTGGGCGTGCTCGGCACCGTCTCCTGGTACGAGCCCTCCAAGGGATACGGCTTCATCACGCCCGACGGCGGCGGAACCGAAATCTTCGTGCACAGCTCGGCCATCGTGGGGGGCGGCGTGCTGTCGGAGGCGCAGCGCGTGGCGTTCCTCGTCGTCGACGGGGAGAGGGGGCCGCAGGCCGAGCACCTGCTGCCTTTGGGAACGCAGGCCGCCCAGCAGGCTGTGGTGTCCGACGGGGCTGACGGCACCGTGTCCTGGTATGACGGGGGCAAGGGCTTCGGGTTCATCACCTCCGATTCGGGCGGCCCTGATGTCTTCGTCCACGTCCGGGAGCTCGCCGACGGACTCACCGAGCTGGGCGAGGGCGACCGCGTGACGTACGACGTCGTCGTGAGCGAGAAGGGCCCACAGGCTCGCGACGTGCGCCTTGCTCGCGGCTCGGCACCGCGGGGCGCACCCGCGACGTCGACGCCCCGGGCTCGGTCGGGACATCGGGAGGCTTCCAACGTCCCGGCGCGCGGTGGCGAGGGAGTGGTTGAGCGCTACGACGCGGAGCGCGGATTCGGCTTCATCGCACCGGACGCGGGCGGCGCAGACCTGTTCGTGCACGTGTCGGTTCTTCGAGGCGCTGAGGCCCTAGAGCCGGGCGATCGGGTCCGGTACCAGGTGCGACAGAGCGATCGGGGACCACAGGCCGATCGCGTCGAACGGCTTTGAGCGAGACGGCGATTCGGGCAGAGCCAACGCTCAGTCGTGTCCTGATCCCCATCGCCTGCTCATGCAGCGAATGGTTCGGTTAGTCAGCGCTCTTCAACCTGAGGCGACGGACCTCGGCCAGCAGCGCAGGGAGGTCCGTTCGAGCGTGAGCGATGAAGTCGACGGGTCTCATACGGCGATTATCGCCACCGAAACCCGAGTGCGGGGCGCGGCTCGTGCCGGCACGGGACTGGGAGGCGGGTCAGAGGGCGTGGACGTCGATGATCTCTATCTGGCCTGTCTTGCTCAGCTCGCATTCGGCACTCAGGTCGCTGGGGGCCTCATCGCTGGTCCAGAGCGGAAGGACGATGTATGCCGTTCCGTCATCGCGAGGAACGAAATCCGTGAGCCGGTGCTCCCAGATGTCGTCCGGCTGTGGAATCAGCTCGGCGCCAGCAGCGCCGTAGTTGTCGACCCAGGTCATCAGTTCCGGTCGCCGACCAGCGACAAGCTCGTCCAGCGCCGCGCGTACAGCTTCTCGGTGCTTCTCAGGAATCCGGCCCATGGCTCCCGATCATGCCGCGACACGGACGTGCTTGCGACGTGTGGGTGCCGTGTCCCTCACCGTCCTCTTGGGTGGGCTAGGGGCGGGCGATGGGGCGGTAGCGGCGTTCGGGGCGGCCGGTGTTGCCGTAGCGGAGGGAGACCTCGGCCTCGCCCTTGCTCGTGAAGTACTCGAGGTAGCGGCGGGCGCTCACTCGCGAGATGCCGATGGCCTCGGCCGTCTCCGAGGCGGAGAGACCAGTGGCGGCGGATCGCAGCGTCGCTTCGACGAGCTGGGCCGTCTCGGGGCTGAGGCCCTTCGGCATCGCCGCCGCGACGTCGGGGCGCGACTGGGCCGAGCGCGCAAAGAGCCGGTCCACCCCGGCCTGGTCCTCGGGTGAGGCGGCCAGCAGAGCCCGCTGGGCGGCATACCCCTCGAGTCTTTCGCGGAGGTCCTCGAACGCGAAGGGCTTGAGGAGATAGTCGGAGACGCCGTGACGGACGGCGGCGCGCACCGCGTCGACTTCCTTGGCGGCGGAGATGACGATGACGTCGCTGTGGGATCCGGTGTGCCGTAGTTCGGCGACGATGTCGAGGCCGAATCGGTCCGGGAGATAGAGGTCGAGGAGCAGTAGGTCGGGGGTGAGGTCGTGCGCCATCGTCAGGGCGTCGGCCCCGGAGTGGGCCACGCCGACGACCTCGAATCCGTCGGTGCGCTCGACGAAAGCACGGTGCACCCGAGCGACCATGAAGTCGTCGTCGACGATGAGGACGGAGATCACGAGGGCACTCCTTCGGGAAGAGACGCGGTGACACCCAGGCGAGCCGTGAACCGGGCGCCGGTGTCCGTGGGCGTCATGATGATCTCGCCTCCGCGCTGCTCGCAGAGCATTCGGGTGAGGGCCAATCCGATCCCGCGAGTCCCATCGCCCCCGGGCTTCGTCGTGAAGCCCTGGTCGAAGACCTCGTCAGCGATCTCGTCGGGTACGCCGGGACCCGAGTCGGACACGACGATCTCGACGCTCGACTGGTCCTGGGTGATCGTGACCTCCACCCACTGCGCGGTCGATGCTGTGCGTGACTGGGCTGGCGACGCTTTTGGCCCCGCGCTCGTCACCGCATCGAGTGCGTTGTCCACGAGGTTGCCGATGACGGTGCCGACGTCGGCAGAGTCCTCGGGCTGCAACCGTTGCAACGAGGTCGTATCCGTGATGCGCAGGTCGATTCGACGCTCTGACGCAAGACTCGCCTTGGCCATCAACAGGGCAGCAACGGCGGGGTCGCCCACTCGGCTGTTGATGCTCAGGTCGAGGGAGTGGCGGCGCTGGCTCACGGTGTCGACATAGCTGACGACCTCGTCGTACTCACCGATCTGGATGAGGCCACTGATCGTGTGCAGCTGGTTGGCGAACTCGTGCGCCTGGGCCCGCAGCAGCTGGGTGGTGCTGCGGAAGGTGCCGAGCTGGCGCTCCATGTCCGCGAGCGCAGTCCGGTCGCGCAGGGTCGTCACCGTGCCTAGGGGGCGGCCGTCGCGTTCGACGTGCATCCGGTTCATGACGAGGACGTGCCCCCGGCGAACGACGACCCGGTCGCGCGCGTTGTCGTCGTCGGAGCCAGAGAGCACCTCGAGGAGTCGACCGCGCACCCTGAGGTCGGCCAGGGTCAGGCCCTCTGCGTGGTCCGGCAGGTCGAGCAGACGCCGTGCCACGTCGTTGACGAGAGTGACCCGGCCCTGTGGGTCGAGGGCGATGACCCCCTCGGCGATGCCGTGCAACAGGGCCTCGCGGTGCTCAGCGAGACCCGCGATCTCGCTCGGCTCCATGCCCAGGGTCTGGCGCTTGATCCGGCGGGCGAGCAACCACGACCCGAGCAGGCCGATGAGCAGCGCTCCGCCGACATAGGTGAGGAGATAGGACGACGCGCCCCGTGCCCGCTCCCATGCCGACGGGAACGGCTCGGTGATCATCACGGTGCCAAGGTGTTCGCCAACTCGCCCATCGGTCACCGAGAAGACGGGAACCTGGGACACGAGGTCCCTCTGGCCGTCGAGCGTGAGGGTTCCAGACCAGCTCGCTCCCTCACCAACAGCCTCTCGTGGCAACGGTATTCGCATGTCCTCCAACGATGGGTTCGTGGAGACGCGAACGTCCTCGTCGGCGTCGGCGAACGTCACCGATCCCACCGAGGACTGCGTGGCGAAGGACTGCGCGAGGGTGGCGAGGCCCGTGCGGGTCTCCGGGATCTCGAGGTTGCTGCGCACGAGAGGATTGCCCCCGAGCTGCTCCGCCAGCGCCGAGACCCTGCGGCCCTCGACGCGGGTGAAGGTCGCCTCGGACTGGGCCAAGGACAACGCACCCACGAGGACGAGGACGACGAGGATCACGGCGACCTGCAGCACGAGCAGCTGGCCGGCCAACGTCGTGCGGCGGGCCCGAGGGCGTGTGACCACTATGTTCTCAACCTTCAGTGCGGACAGAAGCGGGACATCGGTGTCGCCGACAGACAGCATCGTCGGCGACCCACTTGATGGGACAGTGTCCCCCCTGATCCGAAAGGTCTCAACGATGAGATCACGCCCCACCGCCCTCCTCGGCGCTGCACTCGCCGCCGCGGCTCTCACCCTCAGCGCCTGCGGTGCCACCGCCGACAAGAGCGCCGACACCGGCTCGTCCGCCACAGCCGACGCCAAGCCCGCCACCGGTCTCCAGCTCATGGTGCCGAACGCACCGGGTGGTGGCTACGACACGACGGCCCGCACCGCGGCCAAGGTCCTCGAAGCCGGGAAGATCACGAACCAGATCCAGGTCTTCAACCTCCCCGGAGCGGGCGGCACCGTTGGTCTCCAGCGGATCGTCAACGAAAAGGGCAACGGCAAGCTCGCGATGCAGATGGGGCTGGGAGTCGTGGGAGCGGCATACACCCAGAAGTCCAAGGCCACGCTCGCCGAGACGACCCCGATCGCCAAGCTGATCGAGGAGGCCGGCGCGATCGTCGTGCCCAAGGACTCGCCCTACAAGGACATCAACGCGCTCGTCGCAGCGTGGAAGGCCGACCCGAAGAAGTTCGCCGTCGGCGGCGGCTCCTCGCCGGGCGGACCTGACCACCTGCTTCCGATGCAGCTCGCCAAGGCCGTCGGGATCGACCCGAAGGACGTCAACTTCGTGACCTACGACGGTGGCGGTGAGCTCCTCCCCGCCCTGCTCGGCAACAAGATCGCCTTCGGTGCCAGTGGCTTCGGCGAGTTCCTCGACCAGGTCGAGGCCGGCGCAGTCCGCGTCCTCGCCGTGACCAGCGCCGAGCCGGTCCCCGCGCTCAAGGACGCCCCGACCCTCAAGTCCGCGGGCATCGACCTCGTCTTCACCAACTGGCGCGGCATCGTGGCCCCTCCCGGCATCTCCGCCGAGGACAAGAAGGTCTGGGTCGACGCGCTCACCAAGATGCACGACAGCCAGGCCTGGAAGGACGAGGAAGCCAAGCGCGGCTGGACCGACGCCTTCCAGACCGGTGACGAGTTCGGCACCTTCCTCAAGGAGCAGGACGCGTCCGTCGCCGAGATTCTCAAGCAGCTCGGCCTCGCATGACCGACGCCTCACTTGAGGCTTCGGGAGGGACCAAGGACCGCGCACAGTACGGACTGTGCGCGGCCCTGGGCCTCCTCGGAGTGCTCGTCCTCTTCGACGCGAGCCGCATCGGTGCCGCGTCCTCGAGCAACGACCCGATCGGGCCCAAGCCCATGCCGATCCTGCTCGGCGCGTTGCTCATCATCATCGCGATCTTCTATGCGATCGACATCTCCCGTGGCGGTCAGGGCGAGGCCGAGGAGGGGGAGGACATTGACCTCACCACGGGTGTCGACTGGCGCACCATCGGCCTCCTCATCGCCGCGTTCTCCCTGAACGCCGTCCTCATCGAGCCGCTCGGTTGGGTGATCAGCGGCGCGCTGCTCTTCGCTGGTTCGGCCTACGCGCTCGGCAACCGGCACCACGTCCGCGGCCTCGTCTTCGGCGTGATCCTCTCGCTCGCGACGTTCTATGCGTTCGCGATCGGGCTCGGGGTCAACCTGCCGGCCGGCATCCTCCAAGGAATCCTCTGATGGACAACCTCAACTCCCTCATGGGGGGTTTCGGCGACGTCCTGTCGCCGATCAACCTCCTCATCGCCCTGCTGGGTGTCACGGTCGGCACGGCCGTCGGCGTCCTGCCCGGCATCGGTCCGGCCATGACCGTCGCGCTCCTGCTGCCGATCACCTACGGCCTCGAGCCGGTCCAGGGCCTCATCCTGTTCGCCGGCATCTTCTACGGCGGCATGTACGGCGGGTCCACGACCTCGATCCTGCTCAACACACCAGGTGAGTCCTCGTCGGTGGTCACCGCCATCGAGGGCAACAAGATGGCCAAGGCGGGACGTGCCTCACAGGCCCTCGCCACGTCAGCCATCGGGTCCTTCGTCGCCGGCACCATTGGCACGCTCGGCATCGTCTTCCTCATGCCGCAGGTCGTGAAGTTCGCGATCAGCCTCGGCGCCCCCGAGTACCTCGCCATCATCCTGCTCACCTTCACCGGTGTGACGGCCGTGCTCGGTGCGTCTCGCATCCGCGGCCTCGCGGCGCTCGTCCTCGGCCTGACCATCGGCGTCGTCGGTATCGACTTCGTCACCGGCCAACAGCGCCTCACCGGCGGGATCCCGCAGCTCGCGGACGGCATCGACGTCGTCGTTGTCGCGGTCGGCATCTTCGCCGTCGGCGAGGCCCTCTGGGTTGCTGCCCACCTCCGCCGCAAGGCCGCCGAAGTCATCCCGGTCGGTCGCCCGTGGATGGGCAAGAGCGACTGGAAGCGGTCCTGGAAGCCATGGCTTCGTGGCACCGCCCTCGGCTTCCCGTTCGGCGCGCTGCCGGCCGGTGGCGCCGAGATCCCGACCCTGTTGTCCTACACCGCCGAGAAGAAGCTCACCAAGCACCCGGAGGAGTTCGGGCACGGCGCCATCGAAGGCGTCGCCGGACCAGAGGCAGCCAACAACGCCTCTGCCGCAGGCACCCTCGTCCCGATGCTCGCCCTCGGCCTCCCGACGAACGCGACCGCAGCGATCATGCTCGCGGCACTCCAGGGCTGGGGCATCGAGCCGGGACCGCTGCTGCTGACGAAGGAACCCGCCCTCGTGTGGGCCCTCATCGCCAGCCTGTTCATCGGCAACACGATGCTGCTCCTGCTCAACCTCCCGCTGGCTCCGGCCTGGGCGAAGCTGCTGCAGATCCCGCGTCCCTATCTGTATGCCGGCATCCTCTTCTTTGCGTCCATGGGTGCGTATGCCGTGAACTCCCAGCCGTTCGACCTGTGGCTGTTGCTCGGGCTGGGTCTGCTCGGCTTCGCGATGCGTCGGTTCGGCCTCCCGGTCCTGCCGCTCATCGTCGGTGTCATCCTCGGCCCGCTGGCCGAGAAGCAGGGGCGTCGTTCGCTCCAGCTCACCGGCGGCGAGATCGACGGGCTCATCGGCGGACCGATTGCCTGGTTCTGCTACGCCCTCATCGTCGTCGCAATCGCGTGGCCGCTCATCAATGTCGTCCGTAGCCGTTTCGGCAAGGGTGGCAAGGGTGGCGACGGCGGCAAGGGCGGCGACGGCGGCGACGGTGTCGGTCCGGAGCCGTTGGCCAACGCCAAGGCCGGCTACTCCTACAACTCCTCGGAGGCCTGACATGACCGTTCTCGTGGGTTACGTGCCCAATGGCTATGGCGAAGCAGCCCTCACGGCGGCTGTGGGTGAGGCTCGGCGTCGTCGTGAACACCTGCTCGTCGTCAACATGTCGCGCGACGACGTGCTGGCGGATGCTCGTCGCGCCGACGAGGAGCAGCTCGCCCGTCTCCGGCGCGACCTCGACGAGCTCGGTCTCGACGCCGAGGTCCGGCGGATCGAGCAGGGCAACGACCCGGCCGAGGCGATCCTCGGGGTTGCCGCCGAGGTCGACGCGAGCGTCATCGTCATCGGCCTGCGCCACCGCACCCCGGTCGGCAAGCTCATCATGGGCTCGGTCGCGCAGCGGATCCTGCTCGACGCCCAGTGCCCCGTCCTTGCCGTGAAGGGAGATGCCGCATGAGCGTCTCGACCGCGGACCTGTGGGACGAGCGCGGTGAAACTCTCCAGTCGTGTTCGGTGCAGCTGCGTCACTACGGCGGGCACACGGCATACACCGGGGTGATCAGCACGGTGCGCTGTCACCGCGACAACGCCCTCGTGAAGGCGGCACTGGGCGAGCCCGGCAACGGACGAGTACTCGTCGTCGACGGCGGCGGGTCACTCGAGTCGGCCCTCATGGGCGACCTCATCGCGGCCTCCGCGGTGGCCCAGGGATGGGCGGGAGTCGTCATCCACGGCGCCGTGCGTGACGTCGTGGCGCTGCGGGACCTCCCGCTCGGTGCCGTGGCGCTCGGATCCAACCCGCGCAAGAGCGCCAAGGACGGTGTCGGGGAGCGCGACGTCCCCGTGTCCTTCGGTGGTGTGGACTTCGTTCCGGGACAGCAGGTCTGGGTTGACGAGGACGGAGTCGTCGCCTCGCTGGTGTGAGCCCGGTGGCGGCCGCTCGCCGCGCGGACTAGTCATTCTCGTGCCACCCTCATAGTCATGAGCCAGCGTCGGGCGCCCAGGTCAGCTCTCATCGGGGCGGCGACCACGGCCGCCGCCCTCGCCCTGTTCGGTGCGGGATCGGCACCTCCGGCAAGTGCGGCCGGCTCGGCGCGAACCGCTGCCGTGCGAGGGCCAGCGCCGGCGCCCGTTCCGATCGCCGGCGACAGCGATGTCGGCCCCTGGACGACCAGCATCCCCCAGGTCACCTCCGCGCTCTCGGCGTTGCGATCGCCCACCCAGACGGCCACCTCGACCAGCGACCTCACGTGGACGATCCGAGCGCGACTCTCGAGCAGGGGGAGCGTGGCCCAGATCGGCGACTACGCGAGCGGTCAGGTCGTCGAGGTTGCCACCGGCCGGATCCTGTGGGCCAAGAACCCCACGGTTGCCCGGGTACCGGCCTCCAACGAGAAGCTGGTGACGGCCTTCGTGGCTCTCGTATCGATGGGTGAGTCGACGCGGTTCACGACCCCGGTCCTGCAGGTGGCCGCGCAGCCAGCAACCGTCTATCTCAAGGGTTCTGGCGACCCCGCCCTCTCGTCCAGCCAGCTCACGGCGATGGCGTCGGCCGTCGCCACGAAGGTCAAGAGCCAGGGGCGGACCTCTGTCGCTGTCGTCGTGGACGACTCGCTCTTCCCGGCGCCGACCAACGCCACCGGGTGGAAGGCCGAGTGGATCCCGGGCACCGTGGCGCCCGTGCGCGCTCTCGTCGTCGACCAGGTCAACGTGGTCGACACCTCGATCAATGCGGGCCAGGTGTTTGCGGCCAAGCTCAAGGCCGCTGGCGTGACCGCGACCTCGGTGGCTCGCGGTGTCGCCCCTGCGGGGGCCGCGACGATCGCCAGCACCTCGTCGCCCACCGTCGGCCAGCTCGTGCAGACCATGCTCAACGCCAGCCAGAACGACTACGCGGAGGGGCTCCACCGGCTCTCAGCACTGCGCCGCGGTCACAACGCCGACTGGGCCGGCGCCCGGGCCAACGCCCTCGAAGTCCTGGCCTCACGAGGCATCGACAGCACGAGCCTGGTCATCAATGACGGATCCGGGCTCTCGCAGACCGGTCGCCTCACCCCACTCACGGCGATCGACGTCCTCTCGACCATCCGGATGACACCCGCCCTCAACTCCGTCGTCTTTGCCGCCGCGGCACTGCCGACGGCCGGCGTCTCGGGCACGCTCGCTGACCGCTTCGACACCGCGCCGACCAACTGCGCCAGGTCCATCGTCCGCGCCAAGACCGGCACGCTGGCCACGGCCACGGCGCTGTCCGGGGTCGCGTCCGGAGTCGACGGCCGCGAGCGCATCTTCTCGGTGATCATCAACGGCGTGACCTCGACCGCGGAGTCCCGGGCCGACGTCGATGCCCTCGCCGCCACGGCCACCGGCTGCTACTGAGGTCGTCTTACGTCTGGGATGCGAGACGGTATGCCGGGTGCGCGGCTGTTGCTCCCGGCATACCCACGGTTTGCTTGAGACATGACGGACACCCAGACGCAGCAGCACCCGGTCGCCCTCGGCGGCGAGCACCTCAGCATCGATGACGTCGTCCGGGTGGCACGTCACGGTGCACCGGTCGAGCTCAGCCCGACGGCGCTCGCTGCGGTCCGCGCGACCCGCGGCACGATCGAGGGACTGGCGAACGACACGGTGGCGCACTACGGCGTCTCGACGGGGTTCGGGGCGCTCGCGACGCGGCACATCCCGGTGGAGCTGCGCGCTCAGCTGCAGCGCTCCCTCGTCCGGTCCCACGCCGCTGGTGCCGGGCCCGAGGTCGAGCGCGAGGTCGTGCGGGCGCTGATGCTGCTGCGCATCGCGACACTGGCCACCGGCCGCACGGGGATTCGGGCCGAGACCCTCGAGACCTACATCGCGATGCTCAATGCGGGGATCACGCCCGTGGTGCACGAGTACGGCTCGCTCGGCTGCTCCGGTGACCTCGCGCCCCTGTCACACTGCGCGCTCGCGCTCATGGGTGAGGGGCTCGTGCGCGACGACGACGGCGACGTCATGGACGCTGCCGAGGCGTTGGAGGCCGCCGGGATCACGCCGGTCGTGCTCGCCGAGAAGGAGGGCCTCGCCCTCATCAACGGCACCGACGGCATGCTCGGAATGCTCTGCCTCGCCATCGCCGACCTGCGGCTGCTCGTCACCACCGCCGACATTGCTGCGGCCATGAGCGTCGAGGGGCTGCTCGGGACGGACGACGTCTTCGCCGCCGACCTGCACGCCCTGCGCCCGCAGCCCGGCCAGGCCATGTCGGCCGAGAACATGCGAAAGATGCTGGCGGACAGCCCGATTCGCGAGTCTCATCGCGACCCCGAGGCGTGCACCCGCGTCCAGGACGCCTATTCACTGCGCTGCGCTCCGCAGGTGGCCGGTGGAGTGCGCGACACCATCGACCACGCCGCCCGCGTCGCCGGGTGGGAGCTCGCGTCGGCCATCGACAACCCCGTCGTCACGCTCGACGGTCGCGTTGAGTCCAACGGCAACTTCCACGGGGCGCCGGTCGCCTACGTGCTCGACTTCCTCGCCATCGTCGCCGCCGACCTCGCCTCGATCTCGGAGCGACGGACCGACCGCTTCCTCGACAAGTCACGCAACAACGGGCTCCCGCCGTTCCTCGCCGACGACCCCGGTGTCGACTCCGGGCTGATGATCGCGCAGTACACCCAGGCCGCGATGGTCTCGGAGATGAAGCGCCTGGCCGTCCCGGCGAGTGTCGACTCGATCCCCAGCAGCGCCATGCAGGAGGACCACGTCTCCATGGGTTGGTCCGCCGCCCGCAAGCTGCGCCGCTCCGTCGACGCCCTGACCCGGGTCATCGCCATCGAGCTCGTCGCCGCCGCGCGGGGCATCCAGCTGCGCGCGCCACTCGCCCCGGCACCCGCGACCGGTGCCGTCATCGCTGGCATGGCCGAGTTCGGAAACGTCGCACCCGGCCCGGACCGCTTCCTCGCGCCGGACCTCGAAGCGGCCTATGAAGCAGTCCTCGACGGCGCCGTCGTCGCCGCGGCAGAGACCGTCACCGGCCGACTCAACTGACCACCCGGCATACCCAAGAGCAGTGAAGGAGAACGTCATGGAAGGTGCTCGTCCCGTCCGCGCCCCTCGCGGCACGTCGCTGACCCACGCCACCCACTGGGGCGCCGAGGCGCCGCTGCGGATGCTCATGAACAACCTCGACCCCGAGGTCGCCGAGCGTCCCGACGACCTCGTCGTCTACGGCGGCACCGGTCGCGCCGCTCGTGACTGGAAGTCGTTCGACGCCATGGTCCGCACGCTGAGCACGCTCAAGCAGGACGAGACCATGCTCGTGCAGTCGGGCAAGCCCGTCGGCGTCATGCAGACCCACGAGTGGGCACCCCGCGTGCTCATCGCGAACTCCAACCTCGTCGGCGACTGGGCGAACTGGCCCGAGTTCCGCCGGCTTGAGCAGCTCGGTCTCACGATGTACGGCCAGATGACGGCCGGTTCGTGGATCTACATCGGCACCCAAGGGATCGTCCAAGGGACCTACGAGACCTTCGGTGCGATCGCCGAAAAGCGTTACGGCGGAACCCTGGCCGGCACGTTGACCCTCACCGGGGGCTGTGGCGGCATGGGTGGCGCCCAGCCGCTGGCCGTCACCATGAACGAGGGTGCCTGCCTCATCGTCGACGTGGACGAGGCGCGCCTGCGTCGTCGGGTCGAGCACCGCTACCTCGATGAGGTCGCCGACAACCTGGACCAGGCCATCGAGAAGGCCCTCAAGGCCAAGGACGACAAGCGCGGCTGGTCCGTCGGTGTCGTCGGCAACGCAGCGGAGGTCTTCCCCGAGCTGCTCCGTCGCGGCGTTCCCATCGACATCGTCACCGACCAGACGTCCGCCCACGACCCGCTGTCCTACCTCCCCGAGGGGATCTCGCTCGAGGACTGGCCGGAGTATGCCGCGAAGAAGCCCGAGGAGTTCACCGACCGCGCGCGTGCCTCGATGGCCAAGCAGGTCCAGGCGATGGTCGAGTTCCAGGACGCCGGCGCCGAGGTCTTCGACTATGGCAACTCCATCCGCGACGAGGCGCGCCAAGGCGGCTACAGCCGGGCGTTCGAGTTCCCCGGTTTTGTCCCGGCCTACATCCGTCCGCTGTTCTGCGAGGGCAAGGGCCCGTTCCGCTGGGCGGCACTCTCCGGTGACCCCAAGGACATCGCCGCCACCGACCGCGCCGTGCTCGACCTCTTCCCGGACAACGAGCGCCTGCACAAGTGGATCAAGGGCGCGCAGGACCGGATTGCGTTCCAGGGCTTGCCTGCTCGCATCTGTTGGCTCGGTCAGGGTGAGCGAGAGAAGGCGGGCGCCGCGTTCAACGAGCTCGTCCGCAAGGGCGACGTGAGTGCACCGCTCGTCATCGGTCGCGACCACCTCGACACCGGCTCCGTTGCCTCTCCCTATCGCGAGACCGAGTCCATGGCCGACGGCTCCGACGCCATCGCCGACTGGCCTCTGCTCAACGCCCTCGTCAACACGTCGTCCGGTGCGAGCTGGGTCTCGATCCACCACGGTGGCGGAGTCGGCATGGGCCGCTCGCTCCACGCGGGTCAGGTCTCCCTCGCCGACGGCACCGAGCTGGCCGCGCAGAAGCTCGCGCGGGTCCTCCGCAACGACCCCGCCATGGGCGTCATCCGCCACGTCGACGCCGGCTACGACATCGCCGACCAGACCGCCGACGAGCACGGCATCCGTATCCCGATGCGCGAGGGCTGACCTCGTCCGGAGAGGTGTGACTCGCATCGATAACCATGAGGTTTTTGCCGAACACCTCTTGGTTGTCGATGCGGACGAGCACCCCTTGAGCTCGGGACGCTGATGGCGGCCGCGAGACCGGTGCTTTCAAGATGCGAGCCGGCCCGGGCAGGGCCAGAGTGTTGAGCGTCCGGATCAACTCTCCAGGAGGACTCGTGATGTCAGGAAAGCAGCACCACCCCCGCACCCCTGCCCGCAAAGTCGTCGGACTGCTCGCCACCGCGACCAGTCTCATCGCAGCCGTCGCGCTGTCACAGCCCATCGCCGCAGCCGCTGCACCCGCCGGCTCGGACAACTCCGCCCAGCGCCTCGCCGCCATCTCATCGAGCATCGACCAGTCCGGTGTCGACGGCATCAGCTGGCACACCGACACGGTCTCCAAGCGGGTCGTCGTGACCGCTGACGAGTCCGTCTCCGCCGCGGACCTCGCGTCCCTCCGGCGCACAGCGGGTTCGGACGCAGGCTCTCTGCGGGTCGAACGCACCCACGGTGTCTTCCGTGCGCTCGGCTCTGCCGGAAGCGCGATCTACGGTGGCGGCTACCGCTGCTCGCTCGGCTTCAACGTCGTCAAGGGCGGTGTCTACTACTTCCTCACCGCCGGCCACTGCGGCAAGGTCGCGAACACCTGGTACGCGAACTCGAGCCAGTCGACGCTCATCGGCCCGACCGAGGGCTACAGCTTCCCCGGCAACGACTACTCCCTCGTGCGCTACGCCAACACGTCGCTGTCGCACCCCGGTGGCTACACGGTCGGCGACGCCTTCGTCGGTGAGTCGGTCAAGCGCACCGGCTCGACGACGGGCACTCGCTCCGGCACGGTGACGGCGCTCAACGTGACCGTGAAGTACCAGGGCGGCGGACGCGTCTCCGGCATGATCCAGACGACCGTGTGCGCCGAACCCGGTGACTCCGGCGGCGCGATGTACGACGGCACCAAGGCCCTCGGACTCACCTCCGGCGGCAGCGGCGACTGCAGCCGCGGTGGCACGACGTTCTTCCAGCCCGTGCGCGAGGCAGCGAACGCGTACGGCGTCACCGTCTTCTGAGGCAACCGAACAACACAGCCGGCGTATGCCGGGTGCTCGCCACCCGGCATACGCCGCCTTTCGTTCTGGCCCTTGTGCGACAGCGCGAGCGAAGGCAAGGTGTGACACGTGAACCGCTCGTCCGGCTCCGACAACGCACCCGCCCCCGCCAGCCCGCGGGAGATTCGCAACGTGGTCCTCGTCGGACCAGCGGGTGCGGGCAAGAGCACGCTCTTCGAGCACCTCGTCGCGGCCCGGGTCGAGGGGCGGCGCCCCAGGGATGACGACCGACAGTCGTCGACCGGCCTCGTGGCCGCGAGTTTTGCCAGCGGCGAGGTGGTGGTCAACCTCCTCGACACACCGGGCAGCCCCGACTTCGTCGGCGATGTGCGAGCAGGACTGAGGGCGGCGGATGCCGCCCTCTTCGTCATTTCGGGGGCCGACGGGCTCGATGACGCCACCCGAATGCTGTGGCGCGAGTGCGGAGCGACGGGTATGCCGCGTGCCATCGCCGTGACCCGTCTCGAGCAGGCGCGCGCAGACTTCGATGAGACGGTCGCGACCTGTCGGCGCGTGTTCGGCGAGGCCCAGCCGGTCGCGGTGCCGGTGCAACCGGGCGGACCCGGGACGACGGTGACCGGGTTGGTGGATCTGCTGACGTCGGGGGAGGACACAGAGGGTCGCAGCGCGCTCGTCGAGGCGATCATCGAGGAGTCCGAGGACGAGACGCTGCTCGAGCGCTATCTCGAGGGCGAGGAGGTCGACGTCGCCACGCTTCGGGCCGACCTGCACACGGCAGTCGCCACGGCCCGTTTCTTCCCGGTGCTGCCGACGAACGCGACGAACGGGGTGGGCCTCGAGGAGTTGCTGGCCCTCATCGAGCAGGGACTGCCCTCGCCCGAGGACGTCACGTTGCCCCGCATCTGGCGGACCAACGGCGGCGACTTCGGTGCCGTGACGTGCGACCCCGCCGGGCCCCTCGTGGCCGAGGTCGTGCGGACGACGACCGACCAGTTCGTCGGGCGGCAGTCGCTCGTGCGGGTCTTCTCCGGGACGCTGCGGCCCGACGATCCGGTGCACGTGTCCGGGCACCTGCAGCAGTTCGCGACGGGGCAGCTCGCCGGTCACGACGACCACGACCAGGATCTCGACCGGGTGGGTGGGCTCACCGCTCCGCTGGGCGACGAGTCCCGGCCCAAGGCTCACGGGATCGCGGGTGAGCTCGTCCTCGTGTCGCGGCTCGCTGGTGCCGAGACGACGGACACCCTGTCGTCGCCGAAGCAGCCAGCGCTCGTCGAGCCGTGGGTGCTGCCGGAACCGTTGCTACCAGTGGCGATTCACGCTCGCAGCAAAGGCGACGAGGACAAGCTCGCCTCGGTGCTCCAGACGTTGGTGTCCGAGGACGTCACGATGCGACTCGACCTCAACGCCGAGACCCACCAAGTCGTGCTCTGGACCATGGGGCCAGCGCACCTGGCCCTGCTGACCAAGGCTCTCGAGGAGCATCACCACGTCGCGGTTGAGGCCGAGCCGTTGCGAACGGCCTTGCGTGAGACCTTCATCAGCCCCTGCGAGGTGCAGGGACGACTCGTCAAGCAGTCGGGCGGGCACGGGCAATATGCGGTGTGTCGCTTGCGAATCGAGCCGTTGCCGCGGGGTGGTGGCTTTGAGTTCGTCAACAAGGTCGTGGGTGGCTCCGTGCCCAAGCAGTTCATCGCGTCGGTGGAGAAGGGCGCGCAGGCGCAGCTCGAGAAGGGCGTGCTCAATGGGTATCCCGCGGTCGACGTGCGGGTGACCCTGCTCGATGGCAAGGCGCACGCGGTCGACTCGTCCGACATGGCGTTCCAGACGGCGGCGGGGCAGGCGCTGCGCGAAGCCGCGAACGAGAGCACCGTGTCAATGCTCGAACCCATCGACACCGTGGACATCGAGGTGGGCGACGAGTCCGTGGGGTCTGCGCTCGCGGACCTGCGCGGACGACGCGGCCAGGTGCACGGGACCGAACCCGCGGCCCACGAGGGGCGCACCCTCATCCATGCCGAGATCCCGGCGCTGGAGCTGTCGCGCTACCCGATCGACCTGCGCTCGGTGTCGCACGGCACGGGCACCTTCACCCGGACGTTCGCGCGCTACGACTACCTCCCGCCCCAGCTCGCCAAGGACGTTCTCCACGGCGGCGGCGGCTGAAACTTTCGGGGTCAGGCGGGGTCAGGCAGGGTCGGTGACGTCGGCGACCTCACCGGCGAGGGCTCGCACCAGGTCATCGGCGGCCAGGGATGCCGAGGTCCCGTGGGCCCCTGCGCCCATCGAGATCGTCCGGCCGGACACGGTGGCGTCCACGATGACCGGCCACGCTGTTGTCGACCCGAAGGGCGTGATCGTCCCGCGCTCGTAGCCCGTCGCATCCCGAGCCTTGTCGGCCGGCGGCATGGACAACCGGTTGACGCCGAGGTGGGCGCGCAGCTTGGGCCACGAGATCTCGCGGTCGCCGGGCACCAGCACGAACACGTAGTCGCCCGACCCACGTCGCACCACGAGCGACTTCACGATGTCGCGCGGCTCGATCCCGCGCTGTTCGGCGGCTTCGGCGAGCGATGACGCGCGCTGGGTCGAGACGCTGATCGTGTGTTGGATCCCGCTGGCTTCAAGGGCCTCGCGTGCCCGCCGGGCTCCGTCCGTCTCCGTCGCTTCGGTCATGGAATCACTCTAGGCGCGCCTTCTGGTCTGGGATTTCAGACGGGTATGCCGTGGCGCCGCAGCGCGTGACCACCTCCGGGGTGTGGAATGGCCGGGTGAGTCCCAGCGAAGCGAGCGCCCACGTCCCGGCCATCCCTGACCCGGCGGGGGCAACCTTCGGCTCCATGTGGCGCGACCTCACGCCGATCGGGCGCGATGGCGGGACCAACGGCTACCACCGCTTCGCGTGGACCCGCGAGGACCACACGCTGCGCGAGTGGTTCGTCGCCCAGGCGGAGGCGCGCGGGCTCGACGTGACCGTGGACCGGGTCGGCAACCAGTGGGCGTGGTGGGGAGACCCGGACGCTGCGTTGGCGGCAGGGCGTCCCGGAATCGTCACCGGATCACACCTCGACTCCGTGCCTGATGGCGGCGCTTTCGACGGGCCCCTGGGGGTCGTTTCGGCATTTGCTGCGCTGGATGCGCTGCGCGACAGGGGGTTTGAGCCCGACCGGCCCATCGGCGTCGTGAACTTCATTGACGAGGAGGGGGCTCGCTTCGGGGTGGCGTGTGCTGGATCGCGAGTCCTCACCGGCGCCATGACGGCTGACCGGGCCCGTTCGCTCACCGACGGCGACGGAGTGTCGATGGCCGAGGCGCTGCGTTCCGCCGGCCGTGACCCCGATTCGCTGGGGCCCGACTCCGAGACCGTCCGGCGGGTGGGCACCTTCGTCGAGCTCCACGTCGAGCAGGGCCGGCACCTGTCCGACCTCGAGGTCGACACCCCCGTCGCCGTGGGCAGTGACATCTGGCCGCACGGTCGCTGGCGGATCCGCACCCTCGGCGAGGCCAACCACGCCGGCACGACCCGACTCGAGGACCGCGACGACGCGATGCTCGGCTTCGCGGCCGCCGTCATCGCCGCCCGCCGCGCCGCCGCGACCCACGGCTGCGTCGCCACCATCGGCAAGGTCGCCGTCACCCCCGGCGGGGTCAACGCCATCGCCAGCGAGGTCACCGGCTGGCTCGACGCGCGCGGGTCCGACGAGGCAGCTGTGCGCCGGGTCGTCGCGGACGTCACCGAGGTCGTGAACGACTTCGAAGGACTCGTCATCGAGGACTCCTGGACCGGCACGACCCCCTTCGACCCGGCGTTGGTGAGGCGCCTCTCCACCCGGCTGGGCGGCATACCCGTCATCGGGACGGGAGCGGGACACGACGCCGGAATCCTGGCCAACGCCGGCGTTCCCACCGCCATGCTCTTCGTCCGCAACCCCACCGGCATCTCGCACTCACCCGAGGAGTTCGCGACCTCGCAGGACTGCCTCGCGGGCGTCGAGGCGCTCACCACCGTCCTCACCGACCTGGCCGGGGTGCCCGCATGACGACCTACTGGTGTGAACACGCGCAGCTGCCCGACAAGGTCCACCGCGGCGTGCGGCTCACCGTCGTCGACGGGCGGTTCAGCGAGATCGCCACGGACACCAAGCCGCGCGATGCCGACGTGCGACTGGGCGGGGTCGTCCTGCCCGGCTTCGCCAACGCGCACAGTCACGCGTTCCACCGGATGCTGCGTGGACGGACCCATGGTGACGGCGGCAACTTCTGGACGTGGCGCGAGCAGATGTATGCCGTGACCGCCCGTCTCGATCCCGACACCTACTTCGCACTCGCGAGAGGGGTTTTCACCGAGATGGTGGCGTCGGGCTACACGGTGGTCGGCGAGTTCCACTACCTCCACCACGGGCCCGGTGGGAAGCCCTACGACGATCCCAACGCCATGGGTTCGGCTCTCGTCGCCGCCGCCGAGGAGGCCGGGATCCGCCTCACCCTGCTCGACACCTGCTACCTGTCCGGCGGGCTCGACTCGGCCGGACACCTGCCACTCGACGAGGTGCAGACGCGATTCTCCGACGGGTCCGTGCAGGCCTGGGCCGAGCGCGTGGATGCGTTGCAGGACAGTGCCATGGTGCGCATCGGGGCGGCGGCCCACTCGGTGCGGGCCCTGACCGGGGAGCAGCTCGCCGAGTTCGCCACGGTCGTCGGAGACCGACCCGTCCATGCCCACGTGAGCGAGCAGATGGGCGAGAACCTCACGACCCAGCTCGTCTATGGCGCCAGCCCGGTCGAGCACCTCACCGACGCCGGGCTGCTCGGGGAGGGCTTCACCGCCGTCCACGCGACCCACCTGTCCGACGTGGACCTCGACCTCATGGGGCGATCCGGCGCCGGTGCCTGCTTCTGCCCGACGACCGAACGCGACCTCGCCGACGGCATCGGCCCGGGGTGCGAGCTGGCCGAGCGCGAGGTGCCGATCTGTCTCGGCTCGGACCAGCACGCCGTCATCGACCCCTTCGAGGAGATCCGCGGCATCGAGATGCACGAGCGGCTCAAGAGCCATGAGCGCGGACGTTTCGGCGTGGCCCAGCTGCTCGAGATGGGGACGTCCGCGGGCTATCGCAGCCTGGGCTGGGACGGCGGCCGCATTGCCGTCGGAGCGCTCGCCGACCTCGTCGCGGTGCGCATCGACAGTCGTCGAACCGGTGGCGTCGCCCCGGCGCAGATCATCTCCGGTGCGACGGGGGCGGATGTCACCGATGTCGTCGTCGGCGGTCGACGGATCGTGTCCAGCGGGGTCCACCCCCTCGGCCCCGTTGACGATGTTGTCGCCGAGGCGATCGTCGCCGTGAGGAGCGCCCCGTGAGCCCAACCCCCAACTCCCGAGCCGCCTCCCCCCTTGCGTCTGCGGATGCGGTCGCCAGAACCACCACATCCGCAGACGCAGTGGTGATCACGGGGATCGGTGAGCTCGTCACCTGCGACGGCACCGGCGAGGCCGGTCTCGGGCTGCGCCACGACGCCGCTCTCGTCATCGAGGACGGTCGCATTGCCTGGATCGGCGATGCGGCAGATGCCCCCGACGCCGACCGCCGGGTCGACCTCGAGGGCCGAGCGGTCCTTCCCGGCTTCGTCGACAGTCACAGTCACCTCGTCTTCGACGGCGACCGGTCGGCGGAGTTCGCCGCGCGGATGACGGGGGAGCGCTACGACGGGGGAGGCATCGGCGTCTCGGTGGCCGCCACCCGCGCAGCCTCCGATGAGCGCCTCCGCGAGCTCGTCGGCCAACGTGTCCGCGAGATGCGCGACCAGGGCACGACGACGGTCGAGATCAAGAGCGGCTACGGCCTCACCGTCGAGGACGAAGCCCGAGCCCTCAGCATCGCGAGCGAGTTCACCACGGAGACAACGTTTCTCGGCGCGCACGTCGTGCCACCGGAAGCGCGCGGCGAGCGGGCGGCATACCTCGATCTCGTCACGGGGCCGATGCTGGAAGCCTGCGCGCCCTACGCGAAGTGGGCCGATGTCTTCTGCGAACCAAACTCGCCACACGCCTTCACCGAGGACGAGTCCCGCGCCGTCATGGCCGCTGCGCGCGAGGCCGGCCTGGGGTTGCGGGTGCATGGCAACCAGCTCGGCCACGGCCCGGGCGTTCAGCTCGCAGTCGAGCTGCGCGCGGCCAGCGTCGACCACTGCACCTACCTGTCCGACGCCGACATCGATGCCTTGGTGGGGGCCGCCGAGACCACGGTCGCGACCCTGCTCCCGGGCGTGGAGTTCTCGACCCGCTCGCCCTACCCGGACGCCCGCACCCTCCTCGACGCCGGCGTCTCCATCGCCCTGGCGACCGACTGCAACCCGGGCACCTGCTACTCGAGCTCGATGCCGTTCGTCATCGCGCTGGCCGTGCGCGAGATGGGGATGACGCCGAGCGAGGCCGTGTGGGCCGCGACCGCCGGGTCGGCGAAGGCGCTGCGTCGCACCGACATCGGTCGCGTCGCCGTCGGCGGAGCTGCGGACCTCGCCGTGCTGGACGCGCCGAGCCACCTCCACCTGGCCTACCGCGCCGGCGTCCCCATCGCCCGCGCCCTCACCTGACCCGCTCCGTCGAACGTTGAGGTCAGAGGTTGCCGGGGCGCACAGCCTCCGGCTTGTGGCCGGACGACTTGGCGTAGTACTGCGCGGCCTTGCGGGTCGCCAGCGTCTTCGCGACACCGGCAGCGAGACCGGTGAGGGCGGCATACGCCAACGCCGCAGCGAAGGGCGAGTCGGGATCCTTGGGGTTGATCATGCGGTCCTGCCCGGCCTTCTCCCAGACCTTGTCGGCCACCTTGGTCGCGGCCAGTCCGGCCAGAATCGCCGAGCCGGTTCCGAGGATCTTCCACACAGTGCTGCCCACGGTCACTCCTTCAGGGTTGCGATGCCCGCACAAAAAGTCGGGCCTTCTCCCGTTCCACCCTGCCACAGCCTGGGAGTAGGGTGACCACGTCAATGACAGGGGAGCGCACCTAGCGCTGAGAGTGCGGGCAACCGCAGACCCTCACACCTGATCCGGTTCGCACCGGCGTAGGGAGTCTGAGTTCTCAGGTGACTGAGCGGCATACGACGTGTATGCCGAGTGGTCACCTCCCCGAGGTATCCATCGGCCCTGCGCCGGAGACCACGGGAGAAAAGTTCATGGCTACACACACCACGGAGCCGGCCACCACCGACTCCACCTCGGGCGGCTTCCTGCGCGCCCCAAGCATCCTCGCGACCCGTCCCCTCATGGGGTGGCGGACCGTCGACATCCTCACGATCGCCTTCCTCGGTGCCGCGTTCGGCGTCGCCTACTGGGCCTGGGGGCAGGCGTACGTCGCGCCCTCGAACGCCCTCAGCGCGCTGTATGCCCCGCTGTCCGGAATCACGGCGGCGCCGTGGCTCATGGCAGGGGTGGTCGGCGGGCTCGTCGTGCGTCGGCCCGGCGCGGCCCTGATGTGCGAGGTCGTCGCGGCCCTCGTCTCGATGCTCCCCGGCACGCAGTGGGGGGCCTCCACCCTCGTGGCCGGCATCCTGCAGGGTCTGGGCGCCGAGCTCGCCTTCGCTGTCCTCGGCTACGCCTCGTTCCGCCTGGGAGCGGCCCTGCTCGCGGGCGCCCTCTCGGCGCCGTTCGAGGTCGTCTATGAGTGGTTCACCTACTACCCGGACTGGGCGTGGAGCCACAAGATCGTCTACCTCTTCATCATGAGCGCTGCTGGCGCCGTGATCGCCGGAGGACTGGCGTGGCTGCTCACCCGGGCCCTGGCAGCGGCCGGTGCGCTGAACGCGTTCCCGCCCGGCCAGGAGCACCGCGAGAACCGCGCTGTCTGAGATCAGGCGCTCGGCTGGTCCGGTTGCGGGCGGCCACGTCACCCTCGAGGGGGTGACGTGGCGCCCGTACGGTCGGCGCGAACCCGTCCTGCGCGACATCTCGGTGTCACTGGCGCCCGGCGAGCGCGTGCTTCTCGTCGGCCCGAGTGGTTCCGGCAAGTCGACGCTGCTCCGGGCGATCGCCGGGCTCCTCGAGACCGCGGACGCCGGCGACCTCTCGGGGTCCGTCGTCCTCGACGGTCACGCCCCCGGGTCGCGCGCCGGCGAGGTCGGACTCGTCCTCCAGGAGCCGGGTGCCGGTGTGGTCGCCTCGTCGATCGGGCGCGACGTCGCGTTCGGACTCGAGAACGTGGGTATGCCGCGTGCCGACATGCCGCCCGCCATCAGTGCCGCTGTGGCTGCGGTCGGACTGACCATGCCGCTCGACACCCCGACCGGTGCGCTGTCCGGCGGAGAGACCCAACGGCTCGCGCTCGCGGGGGCGCTGGCCCTCGCGCCCAGCGTGTTGTTGCTCGACGAACCCACGGCCATGCTCGATCCCGGCCACGCTGCCCAGGTGAGGGCCAGTGTGGAAGGTGCGCTCGCGGCATACCCGATTACGACCGTGGTCGTCGAGCATGTCCTGGGACCGTGGGTCGATCTCGTCGACCGGATGCTCGTCCTCGACGCTGACGGTGTCCTCGTCGCCGACGGGTTGGTGCACGACCTGCTCTCTCGCGAGCGGGAGCGGCTGCTCGACATGGGCATCTGGGTGCCTGATGCGCCGCCGCCCACCCCGGTTGCGTCGGGCGCCCTGGTGGAGCGGGTGTCCCATCGCCGGGCGCAGGAGGTCGCGGCGACTGCGCTGACCATCGACCGCACGACGCGGCTCCTCGACGGTTCGGCACGCACCCAGACCGCGGCTCTCCTCGACTCGCCCTTGAGGCCGTCCGCTGGCACGGCCACCGCCCTCGTCGGGCCGAGCGGTTCGGGCAAGTCGACAGTGCTGCTCGGCTTTGCGGGTGCGTTGACTCCGAGCGCCGGTTCGATCGATGCCGCGGGGGAGCCCGTCGCCGATCTCTCGACCCGCGAGCTCGCCGCCCACGTCGGCTGGGTGCCGCAGTGGTCCAGCTCGACGCTCATCGGGCGCACCGTCCTCGACGAGGTCCTCGTCGCGAGCCACGCGCTGGGCGAGGAGTCGGGCGAACGCGTCGTCGAGGCCCACGCCCTGCTGACCGCACTCGGCCTCAGCCACCTCGAGGGCGCCGACCCGCGTGAGCTCTCCGGTGGGGAGCAGCGCCGCCTGGCCATCGCGTCGGCGATCCTGCACCAGCCGCCGCTGTTGCTGGCCGACGAACCCACGGTCGGGCAGGACCGGCACACCTGGGCCGCCGTCGTCGGACTGCTCGACTCCTATCGCGCGGCCGGGGGAGCGGTGCTCGTCTCGACGCACGACGACGCGCTCATCCAGCGCTCGGACCACGTCGTCGAGCTCGCCACCCCGCCCAAGGAGCCGCCGACCCCGGAGCCACGGCGCGTCCTCGCCGGGCGGGCCGGGCCCCTGGCGCTGATGCTTGGAGCGTTCCTCGCGATCCCGGCGGGCATCATCCCGGGGCACTGGCGGACGTCCCTCGTCGTGTTGGCCGTCCAGGTGGTGCTGGCATGTGTGGCTCTCTGGGCGCCCGGGGCTGGTGCTGGCCCGACGGGCCGTCTGCGACGAGTGGTCCTCCGGCTCCTGCCCGGGATGCTCGGCGGCCTCTCGGTCGGCTGGTCGACGTGGCTGCTCGGCGGGCACGACACGACGACAGCGTTCACGGCCGCGCTGCGCGTGCTCATCATCGTGCTGCCGTCGGCGGTGCTCCTGCCGCTCGTCGACCCCGATCGGCTCGGCGACCAACTCGCCCAACGCCTGCGGATGCCGGCCCGTCCCGTCGTCGCGCTCGCGGCCGCCCTGCAGCGGGTGCACACGTTCGGCGCGGTGTGGTCGGAGATCTCGCTGGCCCGGCGAGTGCGGGGACTCGGTCTGGATGCGCGGCGGCCCGTGGCGATGGTGCGCGACCTCGGGACCGTGACGTTCGGGCTGCTGGTGCGGACGCTGCGGATGGCGGCGGACCTCGCCGTGGCGATGGATGCGCGCGGCTTCGCGTCGGCGTCGAAGCGCACCTGGTTCGCGACCGCACCGTGGCGTCTGGCCGACACGTTGGTCGTCCTCGGCGCCATGGTCCCCATCGCCGCCGCCACCCTGCTCGTCTGACAACTTTCGTCCAATAGGACGCGAATGGTTGCGCACCCCGGACAGCCATTCGTGCCCTATTGGACGAAAGTTGGGGGTCGGGGAATGTCGGAGGGGCGCGACATACTTGTTTCTGCCATGACCACCCCCACTTCCGCGCCGGTCGAGCGTGCCCGCATCCCGCGCGAGATCTGGGTGCTCGTGGCCTCCGCGTTCGTCATTGCGCTCGGCTTCGGCCTCATCACGCCCGTCCTGCCGCAGTTCGCGCAGAGCTTCGGCGTGGGCGCGACGGCCAGTGCCGTCGTGGTCAGCGTCTTCGCGTTCTTCCGGTTGGTCTTCGCTCCCGCCGGTGGCGCCCTCATCGTCCGCCTCGGCGAGCGCCCGATCTATCTCGCAGGCCTCCTCATCGTTGCCGCCTCGACCGCAGCGACGGCTTTCGCGCACTCCTACTGGCAGCTCGTCGTCTTCCGCGGTCTCGGCGGCATCGGCTCGGTGATGTTCACCGTCTCGGCCACGGCGCTCATGGTGCGTCTCGCTCCGCCGTCGATCCGTGGTCGGGTGTCCTCGGCCTACGGTTCTGCGTTCCTCATCGGCGGCATCGGTGGTCCCGCAGTCGGTGGCGCCCTCGGTGGTCTTGGCTTGCGTGTGCCCTTCCTTGCGTATGCCGCCGCGCTCGTTCTCGCTGCGGCTCTCGTCGCGATCTTCATCAACGGGCACGCCCTGCGTCCTGCCCCCGACGCACCCGTGCTCCCGGTCATGACCGCGCGAGAAGGGCTGCAGGACACCGCCTATCGCGCTGGCCTGGTCTCCGGCTTCGCCAACGGGTGGGCCAACTTCGGGGTGCGCAACGCGATCATCCCGCTCTTCGTCGCGGCCAACATCGGCAAGGAGCCGTGGCTCGCCGGTGCCGTCCTCGCGATCTATGCCGGAGGCAACGCCATCGGCATGAATGTCGCCGGACGCCTCAGCGACACCGTCGGTCGGCGGCCCTTCATCATCGGGGGCCTGGCAGTGGCCGGGGTCGCGACCATCGCCACCGGCTTCGCGACGACCTTCCCGGTGCTCGTCGCCCTGTCGATCGTCGCCGGGGTCGGCTCCGGCGCGCTCAACCCGTCGCAGCAGGCCAGCATGGCGGACATCATCGGACGCGACCGCAACGGTGGGCCCGCGCTTGCGGCCTTCCAGATGTCCGCCGACGCGGGCGCGATCATCGGGCCGATCATCGCCGGCGCCCTCGTCGACTCCGGTAGTTTCGCCCTGGCCTTCGGCGTCACCGGACTGCTGAGCCTGCTCGCGACGATCCCGTGGTCGCGAGCCCGCGAGACCCTGCCGCGTGAGGCCGCTCTGTCTCGTTGAGTGTCGGATCGGACGTCATCTTGTCCGATGTCCCGTCGTTTTTGTCGTGTCTGCTCCCCGCCTTGTGTTCCTGCGGGGTAGCCAGTGGGCTGGACCAATCCGCTGTCCCACGACCAAGGAACTCTGCAATGACGCAGCTACCTCGCACCCTCGCCAGACTCACGGCCGCCAGCGCCGTGATCGGCGCCCTCATCGTCGGGGGTGGGTCCGCGCCGGCATCGGCAAAGCCCCAGCCCGTCCCTGACCCCACCACCCTCGTCAACACGTCCATCGGAAACAACGGCGACGGCACGACGTTCCCGGGAGCCACCGTGCCCTTCGGCATGGTGCAGAACAGCCCGGACACCCAGCTCAAGAAGTACGCGTCCTACGACTACGCCCAGAACTCGTTGCTCGGCTTCAGCCAGATCCACCTGTCGGGCGTGGGCTGCCAGACGACGGGTCTCGTGCGGCTCATGCCGACGACGGGAGCGGTCTCGAGCTCGACCGCCACCAGCTATGCCTCGACGTTCAGCCACGCCAACGAGAAGGCCTCGCCCGGTCGATATGCCGTGAAGCTCGACAAGTACGACGTCGACGCCGAGCTCTCCGCCACCGAGCGCACCGGTCTGCACCGCTACACCTACCCGAAGTCCTCGGCCCAGAACAATGTCATGGTTGAGGTCGGCGAGGGCAACGGTCACTCGTTCGGGTCCTGGGTGAAGGTCGTCGGTGATGACACCATCGAGGGCTACGTCAAGGGCGGCAACTTCTGCTGGGAGACGCAGAGCGAGCGCTACGACATCTACTTCTCCGCGAAGTTCGACAAGAAGTTCACCTCCTTCGGCAGCTGGGCGCCCGACGCGCTCACCCCGACCGCGGACGTGCGCGACCGGAGCACGACGAGGGGCGACCGCCCCCTGGGTGCCTACGCCAGCTTCGGCGAGGGCGCGGGTGAGGTCGGCGTCAACGTCGGTATCTCCTACGTCTCCGCCGACGGTGCCCGCGCCAACCGCGAGACCGAGACAGGTGACGGCTCGACGACCGGTGCCGCGACGAAGCCCGCGAGCTTCGACACCCTGCGCGATCAGGCTCGCGACACCTGGCGCGGCGCCCTCAACCGGATGTCCGTGGCAGGCGGGACCGACGAGGACCAGCGCACCTACTACAGCGCGCTCTACCGCTCCCTCCTCCACCCGTCGGTCGGCTCCGACGTCGACGGGCAGTACCGCGGCCTCGACAAGTTGGTCCACCACGGCGACCGGCCGTACTACCAGATGTTCTCCCTGTGGGACACGTACCGATCCCAGAACCAGCTCGTGTCCCTGCTCTACCCGGAGCGGGCCGCCGACATGACCGCCTCCATCCTGCGCATCTACGAGCAGGGCGGCTGGGTGCCACGGTGGTCGCTCGGCAACGGCGAGACCAACGTGATGTCCGGTGACCCCGTGACCGCCTGGGTCGTCACGAACTGGTCCCGCGGCATACTCGACAAGGAGACGTCCCGGGGACTGTTCGACGCATTGTGGAAGAACGTCAACGAGCTTCCGAAGGACCAGTCCACGATCCGTGGACGTGACGGCAACCCGAGCTACGTGAAGAACGGCTGGATCGGCTACCGCGATGTTCCCGGCTTCCAGTTCGGCGACACCCGCCAGTCGGCCTCGGCCACGCTCGAGTACGCCTACTCCGACTGCCTGCTCGCGACGATGGCCGACGGGCTCGGTGAGAAGGCCAAGGCGGACACCCTGCGCGACCGGTGCGACAACTACGCCACCGCCTGGGACTCGCAGGGCACGTCCAAGGGCTTCACCGGCTTCCCGCGAGCCCGCGCCGAGGACGGCACCTGGATCGGCAGCGCCGACCCGGCCGACTCGACGGGGTTCCACGAGGGCACGGCGTGGCAGTACCAGTGGCTCGCCCAGCAGGACCCGCAGGGGCTCTTCACCCTCATGGGCGGTGCCGACAAGGCGGAGCAGCGTCTCGACACGTTCTTCGACTTCCCCAAGGTCCTCAGCGACACCGCGAACGTCGCCAAGGACTCGTGGGTCGTCGGGGCGTACGACTACCACAACAACTTCGCCTTCAACCCGAACAACGAGCCGGACCTCCACGCCCCGTGGATGTACGCGTGGACCGGCAGCCCGTGGAAGACGTCTGCCGTCCTTCGCGCTGCCCGACCCCTGTTCAGCAACGACGCCTACGGCATGCCCGGCAACGACGACCTCGGGACGATCTCGTCCTGGCTCGTCTTCGGGATGGCCGGCATCTTCGAGCCGCAGCCCGGCAGTGGCAACTGGCTGATCTCGGCGCCGATGTTCGACTCGGTGCACATCACGCCGGACTCCGGCGCGGCCAAGGAGCACACGACGACGATCGAGTCGCCGGGTGGAACCTCGGGCACGTTGCAGTACGTCGACACCGTGCGGGTCAAGGGTCACGGCAAGCCGATCAACCTCACCAAGAGCTTCCTGACCCACGACCAGCTCCTGGGTGCGGACTCGATCAGGATCGGCCTGTCGACCTCACCGACGGCGTGGGGCACCGGAGCCGCAGCGCAGCCGGCCAGCCTGGCCGGCAAGTAGCCATCAGCCAGCAGGAATCGTCCAATAGGGCACGAACGGCTCGCGCCATTCGTGCCCTATTGGACGATTGAGGTCCGAGGTCAGCGCACGAGCACGGTGGCGCCCTTGGGCATGAAGTCGCGCGCCCAGATCATGTTCATCGCGGCGTTGCTCACGCGAGCGCAGCCGTGCGAGGCCGGGTAGGCCGGGATCGACGGCGAGCCGTGCACGGCATACCCGCCGTGGAAGTAGCGCGGCCGCCACATGGTCCCGAGGAAACCTTCGTCGGAGCCGTCGACCGTGTAGTAGACCTTGAACGTCCCCTTGGGCGTCCGCGCGGTGGCGGTGTTGCCCTTCTTGGTCTCGTACTTGTAGCCACCACCGGTGCTGGTGTTGAGGATGTACGTGACCTCGCCGCCCCGCACGATCATGAGGATCTGCCGGCTGAGGTTGATGTCGATCCCGTCGCCCGACAGCTGCGTGCTCGGGCGGACGCCATTGGCCAGGGCCTTCTGGGTCGCCGAGCCGACGTTGCCGTCGCGGGACAGGCCGGCGCTCTTCTGCAGAGCCCACACCGCCTGTCGCGTGAGCGATCCGTAGTGCCCGTCGGGCTCCCCGAGCCAGTAGCCCAGGTTGCTCAGTCGCTGCTGGAGCGCGAGCACCTTGGGTCCTCGATCACCCATCCGGATGTCATCACGCGGCGCGGGCTTGGGCTGGGCAGGCTTGGCCGGCGTCGTCTTCGTAGGTGCCGGCGTGGTCTTCGTCGGCTTCGGCGTCGATGTCGGCGTGGGTGTGGGCTTGGCCGCGGCCGGTGGCGTGCTGACCGGTGCCGTGGCCGCAGTGGTCGGCACGCTCGTGGGCGTTTCCGCCGGGAGGGCCGTGGAGGTCTTGGGCGTGGCCGGGCTCGGGGCGGTCGTCGGTCGTGTCCCCGCTGACACCGACAACCCCTCCTGGTCGCCGGGCTGCCCGCAGGCACTCAACCCCAACACCAACGTTGCGGCCGCCCCCGCGGCCGCCACGTTCGTCATTCTCGAACGGATGCTCCCTGACATGTCGTTCCCCTCTGTCGTGTCGACGTGCCCTTGACGATCATGACGCGCTGGGAGCCCTCGAGGTTGCGTGTGTTGCCGTTTCGTGACCGGCGAGTCGGAACTCCGAGTCTCGGGGTGGCCCCGGAGTTGGCCCTGAGCGCAGCCCTGAGGGCACCCCGAAAACCCTGTTCACCACCTGATTCAGCCGCGACGGTGAGGACATGCGCACCGCTCTCAAGCTCTTTGCCGCCGTCGTGACCACGGTGGTCCTCTTCCTTGGCGGGTTCGCGGCCTACATCGCCTGGTCGTTCTCGAAGGCGAGCATCGACACCATCGGCAAGGTGGACTTCGACCGCCCGCTCGTGATCCCACCGCTGGCGCCGTCCAGCGTCGACACCCAGGGCGTGCGCACCTTCAACCTCTCGATGCAGGCGGGCGAGACCGACCTCGGCCGCGGCGGCCCCACCCGCACGTGGGGCTTCAACGGGGCTTTCCTCGGCCCCACGCTCCGCGCAACCAGGGGCGAGCAGGTCAGGGTCAACGTCACCAACCGAGTCGGCGAGACGTCAACGGTGCACTGGCACGGCATGCACCTCCCGGCGGCCATGGACGGCGGACCCCACCAGCCGATCGCACCCGGCGCCACCTGGTCACCGCACTGGCAGGTGGACCAGCCGGCCGCGACCCTCTGGTACCACCCTCACCCGCACGGCGAGACCGCCAAGCACGTCTATCGCGGGCTGGCCGGCCTGTTCATCATCGACGAAGCCAACGAGGTCGCGCTCCCGAAGACCTACGGCGTCGATGACTTCCCGGTCCTGGTGCAGGACAAGGCATTTGACGGCAACCAGCTCGATGACACCCACGGGCTCTTCCAGTCCGCAGGCATCCTCGGCGACACCGTCCTCGTCAACGGCACGCCCGGCCCGTTCCTCGACGTGACGACCCAGCGTGTGCGTCTGCGCGTGGTCAACGGCTCGAACGCCCGCGTCTATCGCTTCCACTTCGACGACAAGCGGGCGTATGCCGTCGTCGCGAGTGACGGTGGTCTCCTCCCGAATCCTGTGGAGACGAACGAGTTGCTCCTCTCACCGGGGGAGCGCGCCGAGATCGTCGTGGCCGTGCGCCCGGGTGAGCGGACGGTTCTGCAGAGCACCCCGCCCTTCGCCGACAGCAACCGCTTCACCGGGGACACCGACCGGCTCGACATCCTCGAGCTGCGCGGTGCCGCTGCCCTGCGCCCGAGCCCGGCCATTCCCGCGGTCCTGGCTCCCGCCCCCGATCTTGCCGACGACCCGGTCGCGGCCACCCGCCAGATCACCCTCAACGGCAGCAGCACGAACTTCGGCAAGATGGACATGGGCCGGGTCGACATCGTCGCTCGCCTCGACACGACCGAGGTCTGGGCCGTCACCAACTCCGACGGCCAGGTCCACAACTTCCACATCCACGACGTCCAGTTCCAGGTGATCCGGTATGCCGGGGCCTCACCTCCGCCGGTCCTCGCCGGATGGAAGGACACCGTCCTCATCCGCCCGGGCGAGAGCGTGGAGCTGCGGATGCGCTTCACCGACTTCGCCGACGCCGACAGCCCCTACATGTTCCACTGCCACTTGTTGCGGCACGAGGACCAGGGCCTGATGGGCCAGTTCGTCGTCGCCCGCCAGGGTGAGGCCGTCGGCGGGCTCCACGTCGACCACCCGGACGACGCAGCGACGCAGGTGACGACCGGGCACGCCCACTGATCACACGCGGCATACGGTTCAGTCGTGGATCACGTGACTGACCTGGACCTGCCCGGTGGGGGACACACCGCGATCGTCGGCGTCGACGGTGGAGGCCCGGGTGACCCGGTCGTCATCCTGCTGCCGGCCCTCGGCGTGGCTGCCGGCTACTACGGACCGTTCGCCGCGGCCCTCGCCGCCGAGGGTGTCGCCGTCCTCTCGGCCGACTTCCCGGGGCAGGGTGTCAGCCGTCCACTCGCGAGCCGCAAGAACGACTTCGGGTATGCCGCAGTGTCCGACGACGTTGTCGCCGCCACTGTCGCTGTGGCCCAGGAGCGTCATGCCGGAAGGCCGCTCGCGTTCCTCGGCCACTCGTTCGGTGGTCAGGTCGCACTGGTGCATCTCGCCACGCACGCCTCACCGGTGAGTGCTCTGGTGCTCATCGGGTCGGGCTCGCCCTACTGGCGCGGCTTCCCGAATCGGCTCAAGCTCCTCGTGCAGACGCAGACGCTGGGTGCCATCGCGAGCGTCCGTGGGCACTGGCCCGGTGACCGGGTCGGCTTCGGCGGTCGCCAGCCGCGCAAGCTGATGCGCGAGTGGGCGCGGTTCGCCCGGCGCGGCGATCTCGCCGTGGAGCGCGGTGAAGTGGTGGGTGAGCCGGACTTCTCCGGCGTGGGGCTGCCGGTTCTCGCGATCACTCTGGACAACGACGCGCTGGCTCCGCAGGGGTCGGTCGACAACCTGGCCGGCAAGCTCACGGGTGCGCGGGTCGAGCACCGTTTCGTGACCCGGGCGGCGGGCGAGGACGGCCCGGCCTTCGACCACTTCACCTGGGTGCGCCACCCGGGCAGCTTCGCCGCCGAGGTCGCCGTCTGGTTGCGCGACGCCGTCAGCCGCTGATCCGCGGAACGCCCAGGATCGCGGCCACTGCGCCACCAGTCGGGGCCCCTGTGACGAGTCGGGCCCTGTGCGACCCCCGACTGGTCACACAACCCCCGACTGGTCGGCGCGCCCCCTCAGTGGTCGCGGCCCTCCTCGATGTGGAGGGTGACTCGCTTGAGCAGGGCGCTGAGGGTCTCGCGCTCCTTGGCGCTGAGGACGCCCAGGATCTCGTCCTCCTCGTTGCCGCGAAGCGTCATGGTGGCTCGCCAGATCTCGATGCCGGCAGGAGTGGCTTCGACGCCGAGGCGGCGACGGTCGGCCGGGTCGGTCGTGCGGGTGATCCAGCCGGCCTTCTCCATGCTCTCGAGGCGGCCCGACATGCCTGCGGGCGAGACGTGGAGGTCGGTGGCGAGCGCCGTGGGCGAGGCGATCCCGGGGGTGTCCCGGATCATCAGGGAGTGCAGGGTGTCGTACTCGAAGTCCTGCAGGCCGGCCTCGGTGGCCGCGACCTTCTTGTGCTCACGCAGGTGCCGCATGATCAGGCCGATGCGGGTCGTGATCGCCTCGACGGTGTCGTCGTAGGGGGCGGACTCGAGGACCCAGTGGCCGCGCCACCGTGCAACGTGTCGATCCGCGCTGTCCTCGCCTGCCGCCATGGATCCACTCTAGCAATTCGTTGACGAATAGTTCGCTAGCGAAGTAGTTTGGAGCCATGACGCAGATCGGGACACGACCCTCGACGGTCCGCGACGTCCTTCGCCACCGGCCTTATCGGTTCCTGGTCGCGGGCACGGGCGTCACCTCGTTGGGCAACGCCATCACGCCGGTGGCTCTGGCCTTCGCTGTCCTCGAGCTCGGCGGCACGGCCACGGAGCTGGGGGTCGTCGTCGCGGTGTTCGCGGCTGCCGAGGTCATCACCATCATGTTCGGCGGCGTGCTCGGGGACAGGGTGTCGCGACGGCTGATGATGCAGGGATCGGCCGCAGCCACCGCGGTCACCCAGACCGTGATGGCGGTGAGTCTCATCGCTGGCTGGGCCACGATCCCGATGATCGCCGCCATCGGGATGCTCAATGGATGCCTCGGCGCCCTGAGCGGCCCTTCGTCCCAGGCGATGACCCGGCAGACCGTCCCGGCGCCCGACCTCGCCGACGCGGTCACGGTGCGCCGGCTGACCTCGCAGGCGGCGCAGGTCCTGGGGTTTGCCTCCGCCGGAATGATCGTCGCCGCGTTCGGCTCGGGGTGGGCCATTGCCGTGGACGCCCTCACCTTCGCGTTGGCAGCGGTCTTCTTCAGCCTCATCGACGTGCCCGGGGCGGCCGTTGCGGCTGCGGGCTCGAAGGCTCGCCGGACCCTGCTCGGTGACCTCCGCGAGGGAGCGGCCGAGGTTTTCCGGCACACCTGGTTGTGGCTCCTGATCAGCCAGGCGCTGCTCTATCACCTGTTCTATGGCGGGGTTCAGGGCGTGCTCGGCCCCATCGTCGCCAAGGACACCTGGACCGAGTCGGCCTGGGGTTGGGCCCTGTCCGCCCTCATGGGCGGCTTCATCCTCGGCGGGTTGACCTCGCTGCGGTGGCGGCCCCGCCGGGGGTTGCTCATCGGCACCCTCATGCTGTCGCTGACCGCGGCCTTCCCGATCGCCATGGCCCTCTCGGACAGCATCGTCGTCCTCCTCGCCGGAGCGGCTCTCCACGGCTTCGGGCTCGAGATCTTCAGCGTCAACTGGGACCTGTCCATCCAGCAGAACGTCTCCGAGGACAAGCTCGCCCGGGTCTACGCGTTCGACATGGTGGGCTCGTTCGTGGCCCGGCCGCTGGGGCTCGTGGTTGCCGGACCGATCAGCGCTCTCGTCGGCATGACCCCGTGGCTCATCGTGGTGGGTTGCATCATGGGCGGGACCGCGTTGCTCTCGACCTTGCTCCCGTCGGTGCGTGGCCTCGAGCGCCACGTCACCCCAGGCTGAGCGCCAGGAGCGCGGCCGACACGGCCGCGGCCGCGCACAGAAGGCTGCGGACGGCATACGGCCACGCATCGATCGTGAGCCCAGCGCGACGGCACCGGTCACGCCAGAGCAAGGTCGCCAGGGAACCCCAGACGGTCACGATGGAGCCGGCATTGACACCGATGAGGAGCGCCATGAGCCGGGCCGGTGAGTCATCGGCGACGGGTTCGAGCGCGAGGTAGGCCGGCAGGTTGTTGACGACGTTGGCGCTCACCGCACCCACGGCGCCCACCCGCCACAGGCTTCCGTCGCCGCCACTGCTGCCCACGAGTGATGACAGGGCGGGCTCCAGGCCGTGGCGCATCGCGATGTCGACCACGACGAAGAGGGCGCAGACGGCGAGCACCATGAGCCACGGCACCTGGATGGATCGAACCTTCGGGCGCCAGCGCCACGCGAGGGTCGCGACGAGGGCGACAGCGGCAATGACGGCGGGGATGGCGGGCGTGACTCCGCTGACGAAGGCCGGCCCGAGGGCCACGCAGACCCCGCCGGAGACCCAGAGCAGGACTCGGTCGTGCGGGTCGGCCGGTGACTCGACCGTGTAGCGCGTGAGCAGGTCGCGCCGGTGGAGGAAGAAGAGGACAACGACCGTGGCGAGGATTGCGGCGATCGCGGGCTTCCAGGCGAGGGCGATGTATTCGTGCGTGCCCGCGCCGAGCTGCGAAAACTTGTGCAGGGCAATGAGGTTGGACAGGTTCGACACGGGAAGCAGCAAGGACGCGGTGTTGGCCAGCCAGACCGTCGTCAACGCGAACGGCATCGCCGCGATCCCCAGCTGACGAGCCATGGCGATGACCACCGGTGTGAGAAGCACGGCCGTCGTGTCGATGCTCAGGACGATCGTGCACGCCACAGCGAGGGCGACGACGAGGATCCAGAGCAGCCAGGTGCGATGGCGCCCGGCGTGCGCGGTCCAGTGCGCCGCGACATCGAAGACCCCGGCAATCTCGGCCACCTCGGCCACGACCGTCATCGCCACGAGGAAGACCATGACCGGGCCGATGCGGGCGGCGAGGTCGAGCAGCTCCTGGCTGTTCACGTGGCGACCTCTGCGAGATCGACGATGTGCTCGGCGATGGGGAAGGCCGAGGTCGCGGCGGGGGAGGGCGCGTTGCACACGTGGGTGGTCCGGTCCGTTCTGCGAATGAGGAAGTCGTGGACGAGGGTGCCGTCGCGCAGAACGGCCTGAGCGCGTATGCCGGCCGGCTCGGGGAGGAGGTCGTCGACCGTCAGCTCAGGGCAGTAGCGGCGGACGAGATCGAGGTAGCCCTGCGAACGCAGGGAGTCGCGCTGCTCGGCGAGGCCGGTGCGCCAGTGGGTGCGGGCGACCTGCCACATCCCGGGGAAGCGGGCGAGGCTCGCGACGTCGCGCAGGCTGATCGAGCCCTTGCGGTAGCCCTCGCGGCTGAAGCCGAGGACGGCATTGGGGCCAACGGTGATGCCGCCGTCGATGGTGCGGGTGAGGTGCACCCCGAGGAAGGGCATCTCCGGATCGGGCACGGGATAGATGAGCGCGTCGATCAGGTCGTGACGAGTGTCGGGCAGTCGGTAGTACTCGCCACGGAACGGCACGATCTGGAAGGCGTTGGCGCCCTGGTTGAGCCCGGACATCGCCGCGAGCCGATCGGCCTGCAACCCTGCGCAGACGATGACCTTGCGGGCGGATTCGACTGTCTCCCAACCGTTCTCAGCGAGGGTGAGGGTGACCGAGGCGGCGGACTCGGCGATCGCAGTGACCGCGGTGGAGGTGCGGACCACGCCACCGGCGGCCGAGATGTCCGAGGCGAGCGCACGGCATACAGCGGGGTAGTCCGTGATTCCAGTTGCCGCCACGTGGAGGGCGGCCAAGCCGGTGATGTGCGGCTCGCGTTCCCGCAGGGCGTCGGCGGTGAGGGGAGTGACCGTCAGGCCATTGGTGCGGGCTCGTTCGGTGAGTTCGTCGAGCCACTGGACCTCTGCGGGGTTCGTCGCCACGACGAGCTTCCCGGTGTCGGAGAACGGGATTCGCTTCTCGGTGCAGTAGTCGCGAGTCCTCGCGGCGCCCTCGCGACAGAAGCGGGCCTTGAGGCTGCCGGGCGCGTAGTAGACGCCAGCGTGGATCACGCCGCTGTTGTGGCCACTCTGGTGCTGGGCGACCTCGACCTCCTTCTCGACAAGGAGGACGTCCGTGCCCGGTCGCCGGTGCAGGATTTCGCGTGCCGTCGCGAGACCGACGATCCCGCCTCCGACGACCACGACATCATGCATGTGCTCATCCAAGCCCATGACCCTGAGTCAGGAGGTGGTGACCTCGAAGTGGGCCCGGCCGTCGATGACGTCCTGGACCGCGGCGACAAAACGGGGGCAGGCCGTGATGTCGTGGGCGCGGCAACGAAGGGCGTGTTCGGTCATCTCCCGGGAGCGTTCGAGCGCGAGCATGCGCTCCTCGAGGTCGCGAAGGTGTCCCTCGAGCACCTCGTGCCGGTCCTTCGCCTCGGCGTCGAGGAGTACCCGGATCTGCTCGAGCGTCATGCCCGCGAGCTTGTTGCGCTGGATGATCGCGATCCGCACGAGGTCGTCCTGCCCGTAGCGGCGATAGCCGGAGGTGTCGCGTCGCGGCTCGAGCAGGCCGATCGACTCCCAGTGGCGCAGGACGTGGGTTGGCAGGTCGAAGCGGCTGGCGAGGTCGCTGATGGTCCAGTTCTCGTCCGGCGCACGCTTCATGTGCACCTCAACGTTTGGGCGCGCGTCCTTGTGCCCTGCCAGTGTCGGGACTGCACGGCACACTGGATCCATGGCCCGATGGGTGCTTCACGTCGACCTCGACCAGTTCATCGCGGCGGTCGAGATCCTGCGCCGCCCGGAGCTGGCCGGGTTGCCCGTCGTCGTCGGCGGCCGTGGCGACCCGACCGAGCGTGCGGTCGTCTCGACGGCGTCCTACGAGGCGCGCGCCTTCGGCGTCCATTCGGGTATGCCGCTCAAGCTCGCCGTCCGCAAGATCCCCGACGCCGTGTTCCTCCCGGTCGACGGGCCCGCCTATGACGCCGCCTCGGCCGTCGTCATGGAGACGCTGCGTGCGCACGACGGCGCGGTCGTCCAGGTGCTCGGTTGGGACGAGGCATTCGTCGGCATCTCGACGCCGGGTGACGACGTGGCTGAGGCCGTGGCCCACGCGGACGCCATCCGCGCCGAGGTGCTCGAGGCCTCGGAGCTCCACTGCTCCGTCGGGGTGGGTGACACCACCGTGCGCGCCAAGATCGCGACGGACTTCGGCAAACCTCAGGGCACGTTCGTCCTGACCCGCGACAACTGGTTCGAGGTGATGGGGGAGCGGCCCACGACCGCGCTCTGGGGCGTCGGCAACCGCATCGCTGCCCGCCTCGCGGAGCACGGCTATGAGTCGGTGCAGCAGCTCGCCGATGCCGATGACGAGGTGCTCACCGCCGAGTTCGGGCCACGCATGGGGCCGCACTACGGTCGGCTGGGGCGGGGGCTCGGGGCGACCGTCATCGACGACACGCCCTGGATCGCTCGGGCCCATGGGCGGGAGACGACCTACCAGTCCAACCTCGTCGAGCCGGACGACATCGAGGCGGCGATCGGGACGCTGGCAGATCAGGTCGTCGAGGACATTCGGCGCGAGGAGCGGGCCTGCGCACGGGTCCACCTCAAGGTCAGGTTCGCGCCGTTCTTCACGACGACGCGGATCCGCAAGCTGCCCGAGCCGACCTACGACCCTGCGGTCATCGCGGCCACGGCGATGGAACTCCTGCACGGGCTGGACGACGCCCGGCCGATCCGACTGCTCGGTGTGAGAGCCGAGATGGTCCCGCCCGAAGGTGGCTACGTACAGCCCCGCACCACCGGAAGAGGTGGCCCCGCCGCCGCCGACCCGGGCGATCCCGCGTGACCCCACCTATCTGGGGCGGCGTGGCGTTCGAGGTGGCGTTCGGCTGCCCGGGCGGCGGGGTGGGAGAGCGCCGCTGCCGTCACGGCGATGACCGCGATGACAGCCCACCCAGCCGGCCCCCACGTCAGCGCCAGGAACGTGTAGAGCGCCGGAAAGATGATCGGCTCGATCTGGTACCCCAGACCCCACACGCCCTGGTAGTCACCGAGGCGACGCGGATCGGACAGCTCCGAGGTGAAGCCCCAGTCGGCCGCCGACTGCCACAGCTCGGCTCCGGTGATGGTGATGTGGCCGATCCAGATGAGCACGATCGAGACCCAGCCGATCGTCTCGTGGGTCACGCTGATGACGGCACAGGACAGGACGAAAGCCAGACCCGACAACCGCACCGCGCGCAATGACCCGTTGACGGTCTCCGCGCCACGTGAGGCCCGCACCTGCAGGAGCACGGCCAGCACGGTGTTGGTGCCGAACAGCCACGCGAGCAGGGCCCGAGGAGCGTCGGTCTGCTCGACGAGCCACAGCGGCACGACGACGTTGAGCAACACTTGGTTGGACTGGAGCACGCCGTTGCAAAGTGCCAAGCCGACGAACCCAACGTTCTTGAGCGCGGCCGGCGAGACGTGCCCCTCTGCTCCCGAAGTCACGTGCGCCGTGCGCTGGATCGCGGGCAGGAACGAGACCATGACCGCGTTGACGACGAGCAGCCCGGCTGTGATGAGCGGGACGGCGATGATCGCCTCGCGGGTCCCGATGCCGAGCGCCACCCCAGCGGTCCCGGCCCCGAGTGTGTAGCCGACGTTGCGGGCCGCGCGCTGATACGCCATGGCTCGCACGCGGGTCTCGCGCGGGAAGACCTCGATGCGATAGACGTTGCGCGCCGAGCGACCTGCGTTCTCCACGCAGGCAAGCACCGCCAACAGCACGACGAACGCGACGAACCCACTCGCGAGCGGCCACGCGAGATAGAGCAACGCCTCGACAGCGGCGCTCGCCACCCAGAGCTTCTTGGCTCCGACGACGTCCGTCAGTCGCCCGAGGGGCATCGACAGGGCCAGCGTCACGGCCGCGGCAATCGACATCCCGAGCCCCACCTGCGCACCCGTGAGCCCCACGATCTGGGTGAAGAACACCGCGGTACCTGTGAGGAACGACCCCGTCGCGAACGCCGACAGCATGCTCTGCAACGCCAGGTCGCGCTCGAGTTTCGTCGGCGGAACGATCGACCGCCACCATCTGCTCAGCACAGGTACCCCTCCCAAAGTGTCTTGACGTCAAGATACATGTGGACCACTTCAGCCGCATCTCAATGTTCAGCGCTTGCCTTCAGGTCAACCTGAAGGTTCAGCATCGGACCATGACGACTTCACCAGAGCACACCGACATCGCGATCATCGGCGGCGGCCCCGCAGGTCTCCAGGCCGCCCTCACTGCCGGCCGGGTCCGCCGGCAGGTCACCCTCTTCGACGACGGCACCTACCGCAACGCCACGGTGAGCCACATGCACAACGTGCTCACCCACGACGGCACGCCACCCGCAGACTTCCGCGCGGCAGCGCGAGCCGAGCTCACGGCATACGACACGGTTTCGGTTCGTGAAGAACGCGTCGAGACGATCGAGCGCGACGGCGACGCCTTCCGGCTCACCCTCAAGAGCGGTTCCGTCCTTTCGGCGTATGCCGTCGTGCTCGCCACCGGGGTCCGCGACGAGCTGCCGCTCATCCCGGGTCTGCAGGACGTGTGGGGAGACCTCGCGGCACAGTGCCCGTTCTGCCACGCGTTCGAGTTCGCGGGCAAGCGGATCGGCATCATCGGTGCGGCTGGGGCCGGCCACTACACCGCCCTGATGGGCCCGATCGCGGGCGAGTTCGTCGTCTTCGCCGAGGGCCAGGAACTGCCCGAGGGTGCGACCACCGACGCGCCGATCATCGAGGCGAGGATGACGGGCATCGATCGCGTCGGTGACGGTTTGCGCGTCGCTCTCGACGACGGCTCGACGGAGGACGTGGCGGTGCTGTTCGTCGTCCCGACCCTGCACCAATCAGCCCCCTTTGCAACGCAACTGGGTCTCGAGCTCAACCCGTCGGGCGCTGTCCGCATTGACGAGTTCGGCCGCACGAATGTGCCCGGGGTGACGGCGGGTGGCGACCTCGCCCACCTCGCCGCATTCCCGATGCCGATGGCCTCCGTCGTCATGGCCACCGCCGCCGGGCAGATGGCCGGCCACTCCGCCATCGCCGGCCTGCTTGCCCGAAGCTGAGTCGTGGGGCCCCGCGGGGTGGGCTGGGCGCAGACTGGTGTCATGGCTGAGGTCCAACGCTTCGAGGTCGGTGGGGTGAGCCTGGCCGTGCGCGTGTGGACGTGCAGCCACCCGGTGCAGCGCGGCGTCGTCCTGCTGCCCGGCACCGGCCTGACAGCGGGGGACTGGGACGTCGTCGCGCAAGACCTCTCGCAGGACCGAAACGTGTATGCCGTGGACCTGCGCGGCCACGGGGAGAGCGACTGGCCGGGCACCTACTCGATCGAGCTCATGGCCTCCGACGTCGAGGGCCTGTTGTCCCAGCTGGGTGAGGAGCTTGACCTCCTCGGCCACTCGCTCGGCGGACTGGTGGCCTGCCGGGTTGCGGCTCGCGGCAACGGGATTCGCAACGTCGTGCTCGAGGACGTCGGACTCATCCGCCCACGCCGGCCCTTGATGCCCTCTCGCCCGCGAACGGAGCTGCCCTTCGACTGGTCGATGGTCGAACAGGTGCGACCCGAGATCGACGCCCCGACGCCGGACTGGGCCGACGTGTTGCGTCGGATCGCCGTGCCCGTCCTGGCCATCGGCGGCGGGCCGAGGAGCTTCGTCCCGCAGGAGTGGGTGGCGGACCTGGTGCGCACGGTCCCGTCGGGCAGCCTCACCACCATCGACACCGGCCACGAGATCCATGCGACCAGGCCAACGGAGTTCCTCGCCGCTGTCCGCAGATTCCTCGACGTCTCCGGGTCTCAGGCACCCTGACTCGATATGCTCCGCTCGTCAGGTTGGGTCCGGTGGGGGCGACGGCGCGAGGGGTGTTCATGAACGACGAGATGCGGGTCAGGGACATCCCTGCCGTTCTGGTGTCGGCGGCGCGGATCCTGCGCACCTACTGGGCGCCCTTCATCGTCATCGCCTGTCTCGGGCTCGCCGTGCGCAGCGGTGCGCTGTGGGTCGCGATCGTCGTCAGTGACCACAACGCCTTCATCGCCCAGCTCATCCTCATCATCGCGCCGCTCGGGTTCCTCCTGGCGATGATCGCGATGCTCTACATGACGCGTGGGTCATTGCCCAACGTCGCTGCGCTGTCTCATCGTGAGGCCCGCCAGGCGAGCACGGAGAAGCGCGAGATGCGCCTCGTTGACGTGGCAGTCTCGGTGCTGGTGCCGTTCCTCGCCGTCTACGTGTCGTACGGGCTGCTGCAGGAGGACCTCTACCGCTTCACCAACGAGGCCGCCTACGCCGAGTTCAACCAGTTCAGCATCGACAACCCGCCCGACTATGACTTCGCCGGCCGACTGGCGCTCTATGACTGGCAGATCGTCCTGGCCATCGTCGTCATCGCCTGGGTGCTGCGCTTCGCCCTGGGCAAGATCGAGAGCGTGACCCGCTTCCTGTGGCTCGCCTTCCTCGGAGCACTCGTCGAGGTCTACTACACCTCGCAGGTGGCACAGAAGGTCGCCGACTTCCGCGAGACCGGGATGTCGTGGGTCGAAAGCCGGCGGGCCTCGGACGTGGTGCTCGATCGCTACGACCAAGTCGTCTCATCACTCGGCCCGCTGGCCAATCCCGTCGATACCGTCACGACCTGGCTCTTCGGACTGTTGGGAGCGATCGACGCGGTCGTCGTCGTTCCCCTTGCCTGGCTCACCGTGGGCGCTGTCGTGCTGGGGCACAAGCTCTCACCACCGGAGTCGCCGCAGAAGGCCCCGAACCCTCGCTGGGAGCGGATCCCCGCCCCGGTCCGTCGCTATGGTGGCGGGCTCGTGGGTGACGTCCGAGAGCGTTGGTCGGCGTTCTGGAACGGCCTGCGGATGATGGCCACAGCTGGCCTGCTGCCGATGCTGACCTTCTGTCTCGCCTTCCTCATCGTCATCCGCATCCCGTGGCTCGTGGGTCAGCTCCTGCGGCTGGCCATCGGCCCGATCGAGACCAAGACCTGGCTGGCCTTCTCGCCGATGGAAAAAGCCGTGGGCCTGGCCATCACGATGGTGCTCGCTGCAGCCTTGCTCGCGGCCGCCATCGACTGGCTGCTCGGCCCGAAGCTCGCAGCCGACCCTGCGGGCGACCCGTCGCCGGCGGATCGACGCGAGGTCAGCGCGGAAGTCGGAGCGTGACGTAGTCCGGATACTCGAACGAGATCCGCATCTCGACGAACCTGGCATCCTCGGGGACGGCAACGGCGGGGGATGCCGACCACTCTCGTGGTCGGGGCTCCTCACCCTTGTCCACCACGCCGCGACGTTGTGTGGACACGATGGGGAGCGAGGGTCCCGGGGTCTCCTCGGGGACGCACACGGTCGTGGTCGGCCCGATGTCGTCAAAGATGGTTCCCACGCGGTACTCGCGACCCTGGTCGTCGATCAGTGTGAGGGCGCAGTTCTTGAGCGGCTGGGTCGGGTCCGCCGAGAAGTCGAGGTTGACGGTGCGTGCCACCATCCCGTCCTTGAGCGTGAAGTCGTCACCGAACTTCTGCGTGTATGCCGTGTCCGCACCTCCCAGGCCCACCAGCCTGACCGAGTACGCGCGGGTGGTGTCACCGTGGGCGTCGGTGTAGTTCTCGGAGACCTGCACCCAGGTGTTGGCATCGCCACTGGCGATCTCGTGGTGCAGGCCGGACTGGTACCAGAACACCGGTGCCCGGTAGCCGTTGGCTGCGAGCATCGCCACGATGGCGACCGGGACAGCTGCCATCCACCATCGGCTGGGTCGGCGAGGGCTCGGCGGTGGCGTGCTGCTCGGCTCGGTCGCGTCGATCGTGGGCGTCGTCATCGGCGGGCCTCCTGCGGCGTGAGCGGCCCGCTCTGCTTGACGTTGACGGCAGCGGTCAGCGCCCACAGACCGTCCACCTCGGATGCGGCGATGCCGAGGTCGATGTCGGCGAGGTCGTCACGGCGGAACTCCGACTCGTGCGACGTCCAGGGTCCGCGGGTCGCGATGAGCCGCGCACCCTCGAGCCCGTGCTTGGGGATGTCGAAGCAGAAGCTCGCGTAGGCGCGCACCCCGGCCGACAGGTTGACGCTCTGCTCGCACTCCTGGGCGCGGGTGGACGGGATCCAGCGATGGTCCTTGGCATCGATGAGGAAGAAGCCGGCCATCGTCACCGGTGCGCGCCCGGCGAGCAACTCGGTGTCGACGACGAGCCAGCGCCCGCCAGCCGCGGAGGCGGTCGGTGATCCCATGATGGTCGGGGTGACGTGGACGTCAGTGACAGTGACGTCGGCGTAGTCCAGGGCTACCCGCTCATCGACCGCAGCGTGGTGCACGAAGGGCTTGTCGGCGCTCTCTTCGAGCGGCACGTGGTCGGTGATGAGGCGCCCCAGACCCATGGCAGCGATGACGAAGGCCCCCATGGCGATGGTGCGCCTCATGGCCGCCTCACGATGGGAAGGGTGCTCTCGCGATCGACCTCGCCCAGCCCGACCCAGGCGTTGGGATCGAGGGTCTGCTTGTCCTCCACACGGAACTCCGTGCGCTCCGTGGCGATGACGGCGGTCTCGTTCTCCCAGCGACCGGTCGTGGTGAACGTGATGGCCACCTGGTAGGTGATGCCCGGGTTGAACGACATGAGTTTGGTGGCGTCGTCGATGGAGTAGAGGTCAGGCCGGCCCGTGGTCTTGACGTCACCACCGCCCCTGGCGCGGATGTGACTGGTCAGGGCGCCGGCATACTCCGGACGATCGCCAGTCAGAGTGACCTCGGCGTCGAGGACGAGGAGGCGCTGAGGTGCTGAGGGCGTGATCGCCGGTGCGAGGTCGGGGATCTCCACGATCTTGTCGATGACGACCTTGTAGGGCCCGACCATGATCGGCTGGTCGAGCGCCAGGGGTTCGGGGGCCGGCTCGGCCACTGCCGCCAGGCCACCGAAGGGCGCGCTGGCGAGCAGTGCTGCGGCGACCCCGCCTCCGACCTTCTGCGTCGTCGGGCGTCCCTTGACGAACGCGCCCGCTCGCCCCAGAACCCCGCGCCGCGCGCTGGTGACTTCCCCCATGGGCGCGATTCTAGGGACTGTTGGGGCCAGTTGGGGCCACACCGGGCGAGGCGCTGGAGTCAGGCATCGCTGTGCTCGCCGATCATTCGCTGCAGGAGGTCGCGCAGGGTCGTGCGGTCGGCCCGGGAGAGCGCGGCCAAGGGTTCACGGGCGAAGTCGAGCGAGTCCCGCAGCTGCTCCGCCGTCCGGGTGCCGTCCGCGGTGGCCGCGGCGACCTTGACCCGGCGGTCGCTCGGGTCCGGCCGGCGCTCGACGAGGCCGCGAGCCTCGAGTCGGTCGACGATGCCGGTGACGTTGGACGGTTCGCAGCGCAGGGCCCGGGCGATCTGGCGCATGGGGAGCGGGTCGAGTGCGATGAGGGCGAGCACGCGCGCCTGGGCTCCGGTGAGCGAGTGCGTGGCTGCGGCCCGGTCGTACTCCTCGTGGTAGCGGGCCACGACGGACCCGATGAGGTCGACGACCTCATGGGTCAGTGGGTCGCGGGAGGCACGGGGCATGGGTCCACGATAGCCAGATATTTGACAACATGAAACATCACGGAGGATGGTGTTTCACGTACTGAAGTATTTGCCGCACGTCTGAGGAGACCTTGCCCATGTCTGCCGCCCTGCCCACGACCAGCCGTGAATGGCACCTCGTCGCCCGCCCCCACGGGTGGCCAACGGCGCAGGACTTCGCCCTGCGTGAGGCACCGGTGACCGCACCCGCGGACGGCCGGGTGCTCGTGCGCAACCTGCACTTCTCGGTCGACCCCTACATGCGCGGCCGGATGAACGACGTGAAGTCCTACGCCCCGCCGTTCCAGCTGGACCAGCCCATGGAGGGTGGTGCAGTCGGTGAGGTCATCGCTTCCGCAGCCGAGGGCATCGAGGTGGGCGACCACGTCCTGCACGGCCTCGGTTGGCGCGAGTACGCCGACGTCGCCGGCTCGGCCGTCGTCAAGGTCGACCCTGCTGTCGCGCCGCTGTCCGCCTACCTGGGCGTTCTGGGGATGACGGGACTCACGGCATACGCGGGTCTGCTCGACGTTGCGTCCTTCCAGCCCGGCGACGCAGTCTTCGTCTCGGGTGCTGCCGGTGCCGTCGGCAGCCAGGTGGGCCAGATCGCCCGGCTCAAGGGCGCCTCGCGGGTCATCGGCTCGGCCGGCTCCGACGAGAAGGTCGCTCTGCTCGTCGACGAGTACGGCTTCGACGCCGCGTTCAACTACAAGAACGGTCCGGTGGCCGAGCAGCTGCGCGAGGCCGCACCCGACGGCATCGACGTCTACTTCGACAATGTCGGCGGCGAGCACCTCGAGGCGGCCATCGGCTCACTCAAGGTCCACGGCCGCGCGGCCATCTGCGGGATGATTGCGCAGTACAACGCGACCGAACCGACTCCCGGCCCGCGCAACCTCGCCCTCGTCATCGGCAAGCGGCTGCGTCTGCAGGGCATGCTCGTCGGCGACCACTCGGCCCTCCAGCCGCAGTTCGTGCAGGAGGTTGGCGGGTGGCTGGCCTCGGGAGAGCTCAAGTACGCCGAGACCGCGATCGAGGGCATGGAGAACGGTGTCGAGGCGTTCCTCGGACTGCTCCGCGGTGAGAACACCGGCAAGATGATCGTCTCCCTCGGCTGATCCCGGCTCGTCTGGACGTCGATCGACTTGGCGCGGACGCCGATCGCGAGCCGCAATCCCTCCGGTGGCCGAAGTCCTTGCGCCGCCAGAATGGACCGTACGGTCCAGTGCGGCTCTAGACTGCCCACGTGATTGACAACGCGCCTCGCCCCAGCCCGCAGACCTCGCGAGGTCGGGCCACCCGAGCGCGCATCGTCGAGGAGGCAGCTGCGCTGATGTACGAACGCGGGATCGCGGCGACCTCGATGGAGGACGTGATGCGAGCGACGGCGACGAGCAAGTCGCAGCTCTATCACTACTTCGCCGACAAGTCGGCGCTGGTCTGCGCGGTCATCGAGCACCAACGCAACGCTGTGCTGGCTGGTCAGCAGCCCTTCCTTGACGACCTGGCCGATCTCGACGGTCTGCGTGCCTGGCGTGACCTGCTGGTCACGGGAAATCGTGAAGCCGCGACCTTCGGTGGTTGTCCGGTGGGGAGCCTCGCCGCCGAAGCGGCCACGGAGGTCCTCGCGCGCGAGACAACAGCTGCGGCGTATGCCGCGTGGCAGGGCCGGTTGGCGGCCGGACTGACGCGGATGCGTGATTCGGGTGAACTCAGTGAAGATGCCGACGTCGATGCGCTCGCGCTCGGCCTCCTGACCGCAGTTCAGGGCGGGCTACTGGTGTCCCAGATACTCCGCAGCGTCGCCCCGCTGGAGGTGGCGCTCGACCAAGCAATCGCCACGGTTCACGCCGCACAAAGGGGTTCGTGAAGGCCCTCATGACTCGCAAGCCAGAACGGACGCCCGACGCGGGTCGCAGTGTCCTTCGCGAACCGGGTCGGGCGTCCGAACCGTGTGCTGTCGGGATCAGTGGGCGGCGATGCCCACTGCACCCGCCGGAAGGCCACCGATGGTCGAGAGCGCGCTCAGGGAGCCATCGCCCCGAACCGCGTAGCCGCCGACGGTGCCGTTGCCGAGCCGTGCGTAGAGGAAGCCACTGCCGTCGCTGAGGGCGATGTCGCTGACCCCGGCGGCAGCCGTGCCGGTCCGACCGTCCGCGTCGAGGCGCGAGAGCGAGTCGTGTCGGCCGAGGCGGTAGCCGCTGATCGACTGTGACCCGCCTCCGTTGCCGGTGTAGGCATAGCGGCCGTTGTCGGTCACCGCCACCCAGCAGGCGGCGGCCTGGTTGTTGCCGACCGAGGCGCTGATCGCGGTGAGCTCTCCGGCCTGCACGTCGTAGGTCGTGGCGGCGCTCGGGCCGGCTTCGGACACTGCGAGGGAGCCCGCAGGGGTGAAGGCGAATCCGAACGGGGTGGACCCGGATGACGGCGTGGTCGTCGTGGCGAAGGCGCTGCCGTCGCCGCGGAGCTGGAAGACATCGATGAGGCTGGTTGCCTTCTCGGTGACGACAGCCGAGTCGCCGTCGGGGCTGATCGACACCTGGGCGGCGCCGACTCCGTCAGCGCTCAGCGGTCGTGTCGAGCCCGCGATCCGGGTGAGCCGACCACCGAGGACGCGGAAGGCGGTGACGTTGTTGCCGGCTCCAGCGTTGAGCGCGTAGAGCAGGTCGCCGCGCACGCTGACGCTGACGGGCAGGTCGCCGCCTGACGGAACGGTCGAGATCAAGTGCAGGCCCTTGCGGTCGACCCGGAACGACGAGATGGTGTCGGACCCGGCGTTGACGGCGTAGACGTGCTGTCCCGTGTCGTCCACGACCAGCGCGTTCTGGGATCCCAGCCCTGCGCCGGTCCCATTGCCGCCGGTGGCGTAGGAGCCGGACGGGGTGAGGGTGCCGTTCGAGGCTCGGCGGTAGGCGATGACGGCGTTGCCGGCGACCTGGTTGCTCAGCACGTAGACGGCGGCGCCGCTGGGGGCCGATGAAGAGGGGAGTGCATTGGCGACCGCGGGGGTCGCTGCGAGGAGGGCGACGGCGGAGCCGAGGGCCATCCGGGTGAGGGTGGGGACGAGCTTGTGCATCTGGGTCTCCTTGGTGGGGCCGGCGACTCGCGGTCAGCCGAGAGTGGATGTGACTCGCGGTCCGAGATACCCAAACAAGAAGTGGACCGTTCGGTCCAGTGTTGCCCTGGGTGGGCCATTGCAACAGGCTCGCGCGGTTACGGGCGCCTTACCGGGTCCGCGAGGACCGAAGGGTCAGGGCAGCCAGTGCGGCGAGAGCCGCCAACCCCTCGAAGACGGCGCTCAACGACTTCTCGAAGAACCACACCGGCTCGTACATGGCCGGCAGTGGTCCCAGGGCGGGGATGTCGACATAGCGATAGAGGACCACCGCAGCCAGAGCGCTGAGGCCGATGGCGAAGGCGGAGATGAGAGCCGGACGACCGCCCCGCAAGAGCACCCATGCAGCAACGGCCAGCGCCAGCACGGCTTGGATCCGGAACAGGTTTCCCGCGCCGATGCCGCTCGGTGCAGATTGCTGATAGCCATGCGCCAGCCGCAGGTGGACGGCGGCATCCACCAACAGCGACAGGGCGACGACCACGCGCAGGGTCAGCGGCACCAGGGTCGACGTGGTGCGGTGCCGAGGGCGGGTCGAGGCGGTGGTCACTTCACGACCAGCGTGCTGGTCATGTTCCCGTGGAACGTGCAGACGAACGGGTAGCTCCCGGGCTTGCTCGGTGCGGTCAGCGTGGCCGTGCCGTTCGGGTCCACCTTGACGTCGAACCCGCCCTCCTTGGACGTGACCGTGTGGGCCTGTGAGTCGGAGTTCATGATCGTGATCGTGGCGCCGGGCGCGACCGAGGCGGGCACCTTGAAGGTGAAGTCGGCAATCGAGATGACCGCCTTCTCGGCGTCGGTCGTTGCTGGTGTGGATGGAGCCGCAGTCTGGGACGACGACGGTGAGGGCATGTCCGACATCGACATCGACGCGGACGGAGACGAGGACGGGGACGGTGCAGTGGGGCCGTCGTCGGACGAGCCGCAGGCCGTCAGGCCCAGAGCCAGTGCTGGGGCGAGCATGAGGAGTGCGATCTTGCGGGTCATGGTGATGCCTCCAGGATCAGGCGGCCGAGACAAGAGCCGCACTCAGCCATTCGGTGTGGGACCCGCTCCGGATTGCTCAACAGGGCGCGATCGGACCTCTTTGTGCGCAGATCCAAGCGGATCCAATCCGTCAGCCGCTCTGTGTCGAACCCTGACTGTCCAAAGCACGCGACAGGCCCACCTCTGGGCCCACCAACAAGGGAGTTCACGCATGCGAACCACATTGAAGCTTGGCACCGCCACCCTGGGGTCGGCGCTCCTGCTCACCCTCGGCGCCGGCATGGCACAGGCCGCCTCCGCGTCCGACGGCAACACCATGGCGAAGCTGCGACCGGTGGCCCTCAATGGGGTTGACGCCAGCGGAACTGCGATGGTCACCGTCACGGGCAACCGCATCGACGTCACCATGGCCGCCTCCGGCCTGCTTCCCGACAGCCCGCACGCTGCACACATCCACTTCGCGGAGGAGGCACGTCACGAGTGCCCCACTGCCGCCGACGACAAGGATGGTGGCGGCACGCTGAACACGACCGAGGGTGGACCGGCATACGGCGGCATCGTGGTGTCGCTCACCAAGACCGGTGACACCTCCCCCAACAGCGGACTCGCCATCGACCGCTTCGACACCGCTCCGGGCGGCAAGATCAGCTACGAGCGTGGCAGCATCAACGTCTCCTCCGAGGTCGCCGCCGCGATCTCCGCCGGCAAGAGCGTGGTCGTCGTGCACGGCGTGGACCACAACGACAACGGCAAGTACGACGGCGACGCCAAGAGCGACCTCGACCCGAAGCTTCCGACCGAGGCCACGGACCCGGCCATCTGCGGCGTTCTCGCCTCGGCTCCCTCCGGCGGCGTCCAGACCGGTGGCGGTGGCACGGCCGACAACAACCAGGCTCTCGGCCTGGCCCTCGGTGGCGGCTTCCTCCTCGCCGCCATGGGCACCGGTGCGTTCGCCACCCGCAAGGCGACCAACCGCATCTGATGTCTCTCTCCACGAAGTTCGGTGACCGCCGCGGTGCTCTTGCCGCGGTGGTCACCGTGGTGCTTCTCGTGCTCGGTGGCGGGATCATGGCGAGGGCACTCACCACTCCCGGCCCGCCACCGCAGCCCGACAGCAGCCAGGCGCTGCCCGCGACACCGAGTCCGTCCGCATCGGACGCTGTGCCGGGCGAGCCAACTGCGCCATCGGCGACTCCGAAAGCAGCGGCGCCCGCAGTCAACTTTGGTGCTCTCATGTCGCCCAGTGAGCCGGTGGCACTGCGCATTCCCGCCATCAAGGTCACCACCAAGGGACTTGTCGATCTGAACCTGGACGCCAAGGGCGAGCTCGAGGCGCCCAAGAACGCCCAGCAAGCCGGTTGGTATGCCGGCGGTCCGACTCCCGGTGAGTTCGGCCCTGCGGTCATTGCCGCCCATGTGGACAGCAGCCGCATCCCAGCGGTCTTCTACAACCTCGGGAAGCTGAAGAAGGGCGACAAAGCCATGGTCGACCGCAAGGACGGCACCACCGCCACCTTCGTCGTGGATCGCGTGGCGCGCTATCCCAAGGCGAAGTTCCCGACGTCGGAGGTCTACGCCGACACCGGCGGCCGCGCGGAACTCAGGCTGATCACGTGCGGCGGAGACATCGACCCCAAGACCGGGCACTACGCGGACAACGTGGTGGCCTACGCCCACCTCGTCAGCTGAGGCCGACCCACGGTTGACGAGCGTGTTCAGCAGTTCGTGATGTGTGGATGCCCCTGTGCGGGGGCATCCACACCTTTTTGGGTGTCGGTGACCTGACGCGGACGCAGTGCTGCGGCCACGAGCCCGGCTGTGAGGAGGGCGACGGCCGCGTTGACGCCGATCGCGAGCCGTAGGCCGGGGACGCTCGTCGTAGCGGCCTGGCTGGCGACGATGGCCGCCATGACGGGAGTCCCCAGGGTGATGCCGACCTGTTGGCTCATCGTGATGAGCCCCGTGGCCAGACCCTGCTGCCCCACGGGGACGCCATTGGTCGCGGTCACGACGTAGCCGACGATCGCCACAAGGTTCGCCACGCCACCGATGAACGTCGCGACGAGAAGGGGGATGAGCCAGGTTCGGTTGTCTCCCACGAAGGCCAGTGGAGCGGTGGCGGCGCCCTGAAGGAGGAAGCCGGCGATGATCGCGTTCTTCGAACCGACCCGCGCGATGACTCGAGGTGCGGCCAGCCCTCCGAGGACCGTGCCGACTCCCAGGACCGCAAGGCTGAGTCCTGCGCTGATGGCGGTGTAGCCAAGGACGTCCTGGAGGTAGAGCGTGAGGAGGAAGACGAGCGAGGTCTCGATGGCGAACGCGAGCAGTCCCGCGACGTTGCCCCAGGCGACGTTGCTCCGTCGAAGAAGGGCTGGCTGGATGAGTGGTTCGGTGACGCGCGACTCGATCTTCCAGAACCAGCCGAACAGGACGATCGATCCAGTGATCGGCAGCCACGACCCGGTGGCCGCCCAACCGGACTGACCGGCGGTAGTGATGCCATGGACGAGAGATACGAGGGCAAGGGTCACTGTGATGGCACCCGGCAGGTCGAGCCGTGGGCGGTGATCGGCCCGGACATCGGTGAGCGCCCGGGGTGCCAGGACCAGGACGACCAACGCGATGAGGACGTTGATGAAGAACGCCCAACGCCAGCTGACGACGCCGGTGAGCAGGCCACCGAGGACGGCGCCGGTCGTGAAGCCTGCCGCCATGAGGGCGCCGTTGAGGCCCAATGCTCGAGAGCGGGCGCGGCCCTCGGGGAACATCGAGGTCAGGAGTGACAGGGCGGCGGGCGTGACCATGGCGGTGGCCGTGCCCTGGGCGACCCGCGCCGCAAGCAGCAGGACGGATTCCTGGGCCAGGCCGCCGACCATCGAAGACGCGCCCAGCAGGGCGATGCCGACGATGAACAGACGCTTGCGTCCGAGGACATCGGCTACCCGGCCGAAGAACAGGGTGAACCCCGCTGCGCACAGGGCGAAGGCGGTGACGATCCACTGCAGGTTGGCGGTCGCGAAGCCCAGATCGGCCCCGATGTGGGGGAGTGCGACGTTGAGGATGGAGAAGTCGACGGCCAGGGTGAAGTTGGCGGTGAGCAGGACGGTGAGGCCGACGCGTTGGTGCGTGCTCAGTCGCTCGTCGGGCAGGGGGTCGATGCGGTCGGACAGGTGTGGGTGACTCATGCGGCCCACGTTCACAGCCTGCGGACGCGGCAGCCAGACCTCTGGCTTGCCTACCCCCGACAGGAGCAGGCACGCGCGGGAGCGATCGAGGACACTGGTCGACATGGAGTCCTCGCTGCGCGCTGCTGGCTCTCCGGTCACCGAGCTGGGGGAGTTCCTGCGTTCTCGGCGCGACGCCCTGTCGCCGGTCGACGCGGGTGTGCGCGGCTACGGCCGGCGACGGGTGCCGGGTCTGCGGCGCGAGGAGTTGGCTCAGCTCGCCGGTGTCTCCGTGACCTACCTGACCAGGTTGGAGCAAGGCCAGTCGCAGAACGCCTCTGACGCAGTGATCGACGCGTTGGCCCGGGCGTTGCAGCTCGACGGCGACGAGCGTGCCCACCTCCTCGCGCTCGCCCACCCTGCCCCGGCCAGACCTCGCCGCGCGACCAGGCCCGAGGCTGCCAGGGCCGGAGCCCAACAGCTGCTGCACTCGATGACGGAGACGCCGGCTCTGCTCCTCGGTCGGTTCAACGACATCCTCGCGTGGAACCGGCTCGGCCACCTGCTCCTCGCGGGTCACCTCGACTTCGCAGCGCCGGCACGAGCAACGCTGCGCCCCAACCAGATTCGCCTCCTGTTCTTGGACTCCCACACCCGCGAGCTGCATCGTGACTGGGCCACCGAGACGGCGCTGGCGGTCTCGTCGATCCGCTTCGTCGCAGCGCAGTTCCCTGACGACCGCCGCTTGGCCGAGCTCATCGGCGAGCTGAGCCTCAAGAGCCCCGAGTTCGCCTCGTTGTGGGCCAAGCACGCCGTGAAGCTCTGCACGAGTGGCACCAAGGCCTTTCATCACCCCCACGTCAGCGACCTCGACCTCGACTACGAGGTCCTCCACCTTCCCGAAGGCAATGGGCAGCGGCTGCTCACCTACACGGCTCCTGCGGGCAGCGCATCGTCAGCCGGGCTGCGCCTGCTCGCGTCCCGCTGACCCCGTGCCTTCGGACCTACACAACGGGCGTCGAGCTGCCCTGCCCATGCGGGGCCGAGCCCCAGAGGCTGCCCTTGTGTATGTCCATCGGGACCGTGGCGCGTCCGTTCGGGTGGTGTCGAGACTGTTCGATGGGGAACAAGGGGGCCAACCCAAGAGTTGAGTCGAGTGAACGCAAGTTTTGGAACCTGAATTTGCCACACGGCATACACCGTCCTAACTTGAGTGCAAGCAACTCAACCAGCACAACACGCAAGGAGATCCACATGGCCCGCGCAGTCGGAATCGACCTCGGAACCACGAACTCAGCCGTCGCCGTCCTCGAGGGCGGCGAGCCCACGATCATCGCGAACTCCGAGGGTGGACGCACCACCCCGTCGGTCGTCGCGTTCACCAAGGGCGGTGAGGTCCTCGTCGGTGAGATCGCGAAGCGCCAGGCCGTGACCAACGCCGACCGCACCCTCCGCTCCGTCAAGCGCCACATCGGCACCGACTGGACGAGCGAGGACATCGACGGCAAGAAGTACAACTCGCAGGAGATCAGCGCGCGCACGCTCCAGAAGCTCAAGCGCGACGCGGAGGCCTACCTCGGTGAGCCCGTCACCGACGCCGTCATCACCGTCCCCGCCTACTTCGACGACGCCGAGCGTCAGGCCACCAAGGAAGCCGGTGAGATCGCCGGCCTCAACGTCCTGCGCATCGTCAACGAGCCCACCGCTGCGGCCCTCGCCTACGGCCTCGACAAGGGCAAGGAGGACGAGCTCATCCTCGTCTTCGACCTTGGTGGTGGCACGTTCGACGTGTCCCTCCTCGAGGTCGGCAAGGACCCGGAGGACGGCTTCGCCACCATCCAGGTCCGTGCGACCAGCGGTGACAACCAGCTCGGTGGGGACGACTGGGACGACCGCGTCGTCCAGCACCTCCTCACCACGGTGAAGAACAACACCGGCGTCGACCTCGCCAAGGACAAGATCGCGATGCAGCGTCTGCGCGACGCCGCCGAGCAGGCCAAGAAGGAGCTCTCCTCGGCCAGCTCGACCAACATCTCGATGCAGTACCTCTCCATGAGCGAGAACGGCCCCATCCACCTCGACGAGACGCTGACCCGCGCCCAGTTCGAGCAGATGACCAAGGACCTGCTTGACCGCACCAAGCAGCCGTTCCAGAACGTCATCAAGGACGCCGGCATCAACGTCGCCGACATCGACCACGTGGTCCTCGTCGGTGGCTCGACCCGCATGCCGTCCGTGAGTGCGCTCGTCACGGAGCTCACCGGTGGCAAGGCTCCCAACAAGGGCGTCAACCCCGACGAGGTCGTTGCCCTCGGTGCCGCCCTCCAGGCCGGTGTCCTCAAGGGTGAGCGCAAGGACGTCCTCCTCATCGACGTCACGCCGCTCTCTCTCGGCATCGAGACCAAGGGTGGGCTCTTCACCAAGCTCATCGAGCGCAACACCGCCATCCCGACGAAGCGCTCCGAGGTGTTCTCCACCGCTGAGGACAACCAGCCCAGCGTTCTCATCCAGGTCTTCCAGGGTGAGCGCGAGATCGCGCAGCAGAACAAGGCGCTCGGCACGTTCGAGCTCTCCGGCATCGCGCCCGCCCCGCGTGGCGTCCCGCAGGTCGAGGTCACCTTCGACATCGACGCCAACGGCATCGTCCACGTGACGGCCAAGGACCGCGGCACCGGCAAGGAGCAGAAGATCACCATCTCGGGCGGCAGCGCGCTGTCCAAGGAGGAGATCGAGCGCATGGTCAAGGACGCCGAGGCCCACGCCGACGAGGACAAGCTGCGTCGCGAGGAGACCGAGACCCGCAACCAGGCCGAGTCGCTCGTGTTCTCGACCGAGAAGTTCCTCGCCGAGTCCGGTGACAAGCTCAGCGACGACGCGCGCAAGCCTGTCGATGAGGCGCTCGTCGCCCTCAAGGACGCCCTCAAGCCCGAGGCCGAGACGTCCCGCGAGGGCATCCAGTCCAAGATCGACACCCTCAACGAGGAGTCCCAGAAGATGGGCGCCGCGATGTACGCCGCAGCGGCCGAGCAGGGCGAGTCCGGTGACGTCCCTGGTGGCGAGGCGTCTGACGCCTCCACCCCGGGACACGACGACGCCTCCGCTGATGAGGATGTCGTCGACGCCGAGGTCGTCGAGGACGACGACACCGCAGAGGACAAGAAGTGACGGACCCGCGTATGCCGGGTGACGACGAGGTCTTCGACGGCGAGATCGTGGATGAGGAGTCCTCGGACGCAATCAACACCGAGTCGGCCAATGACGGCGAGGAGGTGGCTCCGGCGCAGGCCGGGGCCACCGCCTCGGTGGCGGACCAGATCGACGCCATCGACGTGGGTGACACCGACCTTGGTGACGCTGGCGTGACCGGCGACGCGCACCCCGACACGGCACTCGCGGCCCAGCGGCTCGACGACCTCCAGCGGCTCAACGCGGAGTACGTCAACTACAAGCGTCGCGTCGACCGTGACCGGGCGAGTGTCCAGGAGCGTGCCGTGCGCGACGTCCTCGAGTCGGTGCTGCCGGTCCTCGATGACATCCAGCTCGCGCGCGACCACGGTGACCTCACCGACGGCCCGTTCGCGGCGATCGCCGACAAGCTCGAGACCAGTCTCGGTAAGTTCGGGCTGACCCGCTTCGGTGGCGTCGGCGAGGTCTTCGACCCGATGCAGCACGAGGCCCTCATGCACGCCGCCTGGGATGCCTCCAACCCGGAGCTGCCGACCGACGCGACGGCCACCACCGTCGTCCAGGTGCTCCAGCCCGGCTACCGGACCGGTGACCAGGTCCTGCGCCCCGCGCGCGTGGCCGTCGCTGACCCTGAATGATGCAGTGTGAATCGTCGTCTCTTGAGGGAAGGCGCTGATGGCCAGTCAGGACTGGTTCGAGAAGGACTTCTACGCGATCCTCGGCGTCTCGAAGGACGCTGACGCGACCGCGATCAAGAAGGCCTACCGCAAGCTCGCCCGCACGCATCACCCGGACAAGAACCCGGGCGATGCGGGCGCCGAGCAGAAGTTCAAGGACATCGGCGAGGCCAACGCGGTGCTGTCCGACCCCAAGCAGCGCGAGGAGTACGACGCGGTCCGCCAGATGGCGCACGGCGGCGCTCGCTTCACCGCTGGTGGTCCGGGTGGCAACGGTGGCTTCGACGACGTCTTCAGCGCCTTCGGCGGTGGCGGCGGTTCGCGCATGCGCTTCGACACCGGTGGTGGGTCGTCCTACGGCGGCTACCCCGGTGGGGGTGGTGGCGAGGACATCAACGACCTGCTGTCGCAGATGTTCGGTGGCGCGGCCGGCGGTGCCGCTGGTCGCGGTGGACAACCGGGGTATGCCGGTTACGGCGCCCCTCGCGGTCCCCGCAAGGGTGCCGATGTCCAGGCTTCCACGACCCTGCCGTTCCGCGACGCAGTCGAGGGTTCGACGGTCACGTTGCGCACTGCTGAGGGGCGCACCATCACGGCGCGCATCCCGGCCGGCGTCAAGGACGGTCAGAAGATCCGTCTGCGTGGCAAGGGTCAGCCCGGCGAGCCCGGTGCTGCGGCGGGTGACCTCATGCTCGCCGTCTCCGTCGAGAAGCACCCTGTCTTCGGACGCGAGGGTGACAACCTGACGATCGACCTGCCGGTGACCTTCGCCGAGGCTGCCCTCGGTGCGACTGTTGCGGTGCCCACCCTCGACGGCCACAACGTCAAGGTGCGCATCGCTCCCGGCACGCCCTCTGGTCGCGTCCTGCGCGTCAAGGGTCGCGGTGTCGTGGGCAAGAACTCGACCGGCGACCTGCTCGCCAAGGTCCACGTCGTCGTGCCGGAGGCGTTGTCCGACGAGGCTCGTGAAGCCATTGAGGTCCTGCAGGCCGAGGCCGAAGGTGTCGACCCGCGGGCCGAGCTCGTCGAGAAGGCCAAGGCCTGACCATGGCCTCGCGCCAGCGCGTGCCGCGACCGGATGACGAAGCACCCGTCTTCGTCATCTCGGTCGCGGCCGAACTCGCGGGCATGCACGCCCAGACGTTGCGTCAGTACGACCGGATCGGACTCGTCACTCCGTCGCGCACCAGGGGTGGCGGTCGCCGCTACTCGGCGCGCGACGTCGAGCTCCTCCGTGAGGTGCAGCGTCTTTCGCAGGAGGAAGGCATCAGCCTCCCCGGCATCGCTCGTATCCTCGAGCTCGAGAACCACGTCGATGCCCTGCAGTCCCGGGTCGCCGAGCTGACCCTCGAGGCCGAGCGGCTGCGCATCGCCGCGTCCGGCGGGTCGCGGATCTTCTCCGTGGGCCCCGGCGGCGAGATTCTCGCCAGCCGCCTGGGAGAGCGCCCACGCCGCCGCCCCGGTGGCGGGTCGGCGTCGCAGGCGCTCGTCCTCTGGCGCCCCTGAGTCCTCATCACTGCGTGATGGGAGGCGGGCTACTGTCGCGGTCATGGCAGGACAACCCGAGGTCGAGGACAGCCGTCCGACCAAGCAGTCGCAGGTCGTCTCGCGTCTTCGAACCCTGGCGGACACCCTGGGTTCGGGGGCGATGCTCCCGACCGAGCGGACGCTCGCCGAAGAGTGGGGCGTTGCGCGCATGACCGTGCGTGGCGCCATTGCCGTTCTCACGCGCGAGGGAAGGTTGCGTGCCGAGCAGGGGCGTGGGACCTTCGTGCGGCCACCGGCCATCGCCCTGAGGGTGAGGTTGGGGTCGTTCGCCGATGAGGTCAAGCGGGCCCAGCTCAACCCCACGACGCGAACCCTCGAGCGGTCACTTGACGATGCTCCACCCGAGGCGGTGCGGGCCCACCTGCGTCTGAGGGCCGGGGCTGCGGCCGTGCGGCTGGACCGACTCCGCCTCGGCGACGGCAATCCCCTTGCGCTGGAACGCGTTTGGCTCCCCGCCAGTCTCGCCCGTCCGCTGCTCAAGGGCGAGCCGCCGGCCAGTTTGTATGGCTGGCTCGGCGATCGCGGCCACCTGCCGGACGCGGGTGAGGAAAGCGTGGTCGTGGGCTTCCCGACGGCCCCCGAGCAGCACCACCTGGCCATCTCGTCGGCGGCCCCGATCGTGCGGCTCACCCGTCGGGCCACGGCCGCCGGCGTCCCCGTCGAGTACGCGGAGGCGGTCCTCCCTGCCGATCGCTACGAGTTGTGGTTCCCGCTCGCTGCCGGACCGGATGGACGACTGACGGCTGCACCGGAAGCCCGCTGAGCGGCATACTCACGATTCATGACAGAGCACCTACTCCTCTTCCCCGACCGCGACGTGGCGCAGGAGATCGCCGCCGACCTCGCTGACGAGGGCTTCAGCGAGGTTCGGGTCCTGCGTGTGGCCCTTGCGGGTGAGGACGACGCCGAGGACCACGAGTGGGGCGTCCACGTGCGCGAGGACGCGGTCACCGACGAATCGGGCCCGGTGGAGAGCGGCTTGCGTGACCGCTTCAGGGCCCTCGCGGAGGAGCATCACGGCTGGTACGACCCCGAGCCGAACGCCTGAACCGGACAACGCGGGGCCACGACTGGCGGGGCGGACGTCCGCGGCGACTCGCTCTGACCGGTTCGGCTGTCGGGTCGGCCTGCCGTGTCATGTGGTGGATCCCACGATCTGGAGGTCCAGCTCCCGAAAATGTCCGATTGTCCTTGTCCGCCGGACAAGGACGGGCGTCCCGCCGCCAAGGTGGACGTCAAGGACAGGTGACGGGTCTAGCATCGGCTCACCGAGGCCAGCGAGGTCCTCGGTGAGTGACTCGATGAGGAGACGATGTGGCCGGTTCGGCACCCATCCTGGAGATGACGGGCATCACCAAGACTTTTCCTGGTGTGAAGGCCCTCTCCGACGTCACCCTGACGGTGCGCCGCGGTGACGTCCACGCGATCTGCGGTGAGAACGGCGCGGGCAAGTCGACCTTGATGAAGGTCCTGTCCGGCGTCCACCCGAGTGGCACCTATGACGGCACGATCCGCTTCAACGGAGCCGAGGTGACCTTCAACAACATCCGCGACTCCGAGCACGCCGGCATCGTGATCATCCACCAGGAACTGGCGCTCATCCCCGAGCTCTCCATCGCCGAGAACATCTTCCTCGGCAACGAGGAGACCAAGCGCGGCGCCATCGACTGGGTCAAGACCAACAACCGCGCCCGTGACCTCCTGGCCCGTGTCGGCCTCGCGGAGGATCCCGAGACGCCGATCAAGAACATCGGCGTCGGCAAGCAGCAGCTCGTCGAGATCGCCAAGGCTCTCGCCAAGGACGTCCAGCTGCTCATCCTCGACGAGCCCACGGCGGCGCTCAACGAGGAGGACTCGCGCCACCTGCTCGACCTCATCCGTGGGCTGCAGGGCAAGGGCATCACCTCGATCATGATCAGCCACAAGCTCAACGAGATCGAAGCCATCTCCAACGCGATCACGATCATCCGCGACGGCGAGACGGTGGAGACCCTCGACGTCCGCGAAGGCGCCGTCGACGAGGACCGCATCATCCGCGGCATGGTCGGACGCTCGCTCGAGTCGCGCTTCCCCGACCACACGCCGGAGATCGGCGAGGTCATGTTCGAGATCAAGAACTGGACCGTTGCCCACCCCCAGGTGGCCGACCGACTGGTCGCCAAGCAGTCCGAGTTCTTCGTGCGCCGCGGTGAGATCGTCGGCTTCGCCGGGCTCATGGGTTCGGGCCGCACCGAGCTGATGCGCTCGATCTTCGGTCACTCCTACGGCACGTGGGTGAGTGGTGAGATGACGCTCAACGGCAAGCGGGTCGACCTGCGCAGCGTCCCGGCCGCCATCGACGCGGGGATCGGCTACCTCACCGAGGACCGCAAGAGCCTGGGGCTCAATCTTCTGGACGACATCAAGACCACGACGGTCTCGGCCAAGCTCAAGAAGATCTCGCACAACTTCGTCATCGACCGGCGTGCCGAGCACTCCGCGGCTGATGACTACCGCAAGGCGCTGCGCACCAAGACCCCGTCGGTGGACTACGGCGTGGCCAAGCTCTCGGGCGGCAACCAGCAGAAGGTCGTCCTGGCCAAGTGGCTGTTCACCGACCCGGACCTGCTCATCCTCGATGAACCCACCCGTGGCATCGACGTCGGCGCCAAGTTCGAGATCTACGGGATCATCCAGCGCCTCGCGAGCGAGGGCAAGGGCGTCATCGTGGTCAGCTCCGAGCTGCCCGAGCTGCTCGGTCTGAGCGACCGGATCTACACGATCAGCGAGGGCCGGATCACTGGTGTCCTCGACAAGGGCGCGGCGGACCAGGAGTCCCTCATGCGCCTCATGACAAAGACCTCGCACACCTCCACCCCGAAGGACGCTGCATGAACAAGCTCAAGGAGATCTTCGGAGGCGACACCCGCCAGTTCGGGATGATCTTTGCCCTGGTCGCCCTCATCGTGTTCTTCCAGTGGAAGACGGGCGGGCTGACCCTCGACCCCGGCAACGTCATCAACATCTTCCAGGGCAACAGCTACATCCTCGTCATGGCGATCGGGATGGTCCTCGTGATCATCGCGGGTCACATCGACCTGTCCGTCGGGTCGATCGCCGCGTTCGCGGGCATCTGCGTCGCCATCGCCATGCGCGACTGGGGCATCCCCTGGTGGCTCGGCATCCTGCTCGGCCTCGGCATCGGTGCACTCGCCGGTGCATGGCAGGGCTTCTGGGTTGCCGTCGTCGGCATCCCGGCGTTCATCGTGACGCTCGCGGGCATGCTCATCTTCCGAGGCGCCAACCAGTGGGTCGGCCAGTCCAACACCGTCCCGGTCGGCGAGGGCTTCCAGAAGATCGGAGCCGGCTACCTCCCTGAGGTCGGGCCCAACACCGGCTACAACAACCTGACGATCATCATCGGTCTGCTCGTCTGCGCAGCGATCGTCGGCGGCACCCTGTGGAACCGCCGCAACCAGGCCAAGATCGGCGCCGTGCTCGAGGACGTCACGGTGATGGCGATCCGTCTCCTCCTGATCTGCGTCGCCATCCTGGCCGTCGCCTTCCTCATGGCCTCCGGTCGCCGGGGGACCTCGCTCCCGATCTCGGCCCTCATCCTTGGCGGGCTCGTCCTGATCTACGGCTTCATCTCGACGCGCACGATCATCGGCCGCCATGTCTACGCCGTCGGCGGCAACCGCCACGCCGCCGAGCTCTCGGGTGTGCGCTCCAAGCGGGTCAACTTCTTCGTGATGATGAACATGTCGGTCCTCGCGGCACTCGCCGGAATGATGTTCGTCGCCCGCTCCAACGCGTCCGGTCCGTTCGACGGTGTCGGCTGGGAGCTCGAGGCCATCGCCGCCGTCTTCATCGGTGGTGCAGCCGTCACGGGCGGCGTCGGCACCGTGGTCGGAGCCGTCATCGGTGGTCTCGTCATGGCCGTCCTCAACAACGGCCTCCAGCTCATGGGCATCGGCGCCGACTGGACCCAGATCATCAAGGGCCTCGTCCTGCTCGCGGCCGTCGCCTTCGACGTCTACAACAAGTCCCAGGGTCGGCGCTCCCTCATCGGCCTCATGATGCAGAACTTCGGCGGTCGCAAGACCGATCAGGCCGACGCGACGGTGGCGCCCACCAACTCCGTCACGGCGGAGACCGGACCCACGCTCAACGAGCAGCCCTGACCCACAACTCAATACGCACCACAGGTGACGTTTCCGCCCCGGGTCCGTCACGGCATACGAAAGAAAGAGACGACATGCGCTCCCTCACCAAGTTGATGGCGGTTTCCGCCGTCGCAGCTCTCGCGCTGACCGGTTGCGGTCGGGCTGACGAGGACACCCCCGCCGCCACGTCGAGCGGCGGTGCCACCGGCGCGACCGGTGGCTTCGCTGCCGACTCGCTGATCGGTGTTTCCCTCCCCCAGAAGACCTCCGAGAACTGGGTCCTCGCCGAGAGCCTGTTCAAGGACGGCCTCGCCGCAGCCGGCTTCAAGGCCGACGTGCAGTTCGCCAACGGCGGTGTCGGCGAGCAGCAGAACCAGCTCCAGTCCATGGTCACCAAGGGCGCCAAGGTCGTCGTCGTCGGCGCCATCGACGGTGCGCAGCTCGGCACCCAGGTCAAGGCAGCCAAGGACTCCGGCGCCACGGTCATCGCCTACGACCGCCTGCTGCTCAACACGGCCGCTGTTGACTACTACGTCGCCTACGACAACTTCAAGGTCGGTGTGCTGCAGGGCAACGCGCTCCTCGAGGGCATGGCCGCCAAGAAGCCGGCCGGTCCCTACAACATCGAGCTCTTCGCCGGTTCGCCCGACGACGCCAACGCCAAGGTCTTCTTCGACGGCGCGATGAGCGTCCTCCAGCCGAAGATCACCGACGGCACGCTCAAGGTCGTCTCCGGTCAGACGCAGTTCACCCAGGCCGTCACCCAGGGCTGGAAGGCCGAGAACGCGCAGAAGCGCGCCGACACCCTCCTCTCCGCGAACTACTCGTCGGCCACGCTCGATGGCGTTCTCTCCCCGAATGACACCCTCGCCCGCGCGGTCATCACGTCGGTCAAGGCTGCTGGCAAGCCGATCCCGGTCATCACCGGTCAGGACTCCGAGGTCGAGTCGGTGAAGTCGATCATGGCTGGCGAGCAGTACTCCACGATCAACAAGGACACCCGCGCTCTCGTCGCCGAGACGATCAAGATGGTCCAGGCCCTCCAGAAGGGCGAGAAGCCGACCGTCAACGACGACAAGTCCTACAACAACACCGTGAAGGTCGTCCCGGCCAACCTGCTGGCGCCGCACATCGTCACGAAGGCGAACGCCAAGGAGGAGTACGCCAACGACCCGACCCTGTCCAAGCTCACCAACTGAGCTGACAGCGGCAGGTCCACACGCACTCGACCCCGTCACCCCCTCCCGGTGGCGGGGTCGAGGCACGTCTGCGTGGCGTGGTGAAACGGCACAGCGGCGTATGCCGCCCGCTCATCCCCGCGTCTTGGGTGCCTGTGTCTGCTCGGCCCAGAGTTGTTTGGTCTCGCCCATGGTGCGGCTCATGATCGCGACCATCGCGGCATGGGCCATGTCGCCGTCACCCCGCTGGATCGAGGAGGCGACGTCGGTATGGAGCTGGAGGGCATCGACATGGGGGTGGTGGGGCATGAGGCCGTAGGCGTGCCGACCCGTGAGGACCTCGGCCACCTGACGGTGCAGGTGCTCGAACATCTCGTTGCCCGAGGCGGCGAGGACGCGTCGGTGGAACTCGATGTCGAGCGCGAGGAAGTCATCCATCCGTCCGTCCTGACCGGCGGCCCAGAGCTGGCCGGCGAGGGTGACGAGGCCGCTCGCCTCGAGGGGGAGCGCACGCTCGGCCGCCAACCGCGCGGCCTGAGGCTCGACGGCGGTGCGGAGCTCGGTGATGGACCTGAGCTGGATGAGACGCCCGTCGGTCGCGAGGCGCCAGCGGATGACCAGCGGGTCGTAGACGTTCCAGGAGCCGGCATCGAGGACGACGGTGCCGACCTTGCGTCGGGATGCGACCAGACCCATGGAGGACAGGACTCGCAGGGCTTCGCGCACCACGGAGCGTGAGACGGCGTGCTCGGACACGAGGTCGTCGATGAACAGGACGGTCCGGGGCGCAAGGGTCCCGCCACAGATGGCCAGTCCAAGACTCTCGACGAGGCGCCCGTGCAGACCGGTGACCTGGTCGACGGGTCGGGGGGCAGCGGCCATGCGTCAAAGCATACGCATTCTGGTCAAGGTCTTGCTCAAGTCATACTTATAGATCTAACATCCCCTGATTAGACGGACGTAGTGGTCCGACGCGGCGACGGCTCCAACGACGGGGCGGCCTCGACACTCAAGGAGATCGACGTGTTGCGACGCACAGCAGCCGGATCCGCTCTCGCCCTCGCCGCGGCACTCAGCCTGTCGGCCTGCGGCGGCGGCGGCGATGATGAAGGCACCGGTTCCAAGACCATCCAGGTCACTCTCGCCAACCACGTGTGGACCGAGAACCTCAAGGCCGCCCTGCCCGAGTTCGAGAAGTCCACGGGACTCAAGGTCGAGCTCACCCAGCTCGGCGAGGACCAGCTCTCGGACCAGTACAACGTCAAGCTCAACGCAGGCACGAGCGACCTCGACGTGATGATGTACCGCCCTCTGCAGGAGGGCAAGCTCTTCGGCAAGAACGGCTACCTGTCCGACCTCACGGAGGACGTCAAGGGCGCCACGGACTGGAACTGGGGCGACTTCCAGCCGGGACCGGTCGAGGCCGCCACCTATGACGACAAGGTCGTGGGCGTGCCGCTCATCACCGAGACCGAGGTCCTCTACTACCGCAAGGACCTCCTGGCGAAGGCCGGCTACTCCGCGCCTCCCAAGACGCTCGACGAGCTCAAGGAGGCGGCCGCCAAGGTGCAGGCTGCCAACCCCGGCGTCGCCGGGTTCGTCGCTCGCACCGGAAAGTCCGCGGCCGTCACGCAGTTCTCGAGCTACCTCTACAGCTTCGGCGGCAACTGGGTCGACGAGAGTGGCAAGGCGTCGGTCAACTCGGCCGAGGCCAAGCAGGCGTACGCGTACTACGGCGGGCTCCTCCACGACCACGGCCCCAAGAACGTCAGCACGGACATGAGCTGGCCCGAGGCCATGGCGATCTTCACCCAGGGCCAGGCCGCCTTCTACACCGAGGCGAGCTCGCTCTACAAGAACGCCACCGACCCGGCCAAGTCCAAGGTTTCCGAGACGGTCGGCTTCGCTCCCTTCCCGGAGGGCCCCGCCGGCTCCAAGCCCTACAACGTCCCGTCGTGGGCGCTGGGCATCAACGAGGCCTCCGAGAACAAGGCCAACGCGTGGAAGTTCATCGAGTGGGCCACCACCAAGGAACAGACCCTCGCCAACCAGAAGGCCGGCGTTCCCGGCGCACGCACCTCGGTCTCGAGTGACGCGGACGCGACGTCGACCTACCCGAAGGACCTCGTCGAGGCGTCCACCGCCGGCGCCAAGAACGGTGTCGGTTTCGACCGACCCCAGGTCGTCAAGGTCCCCGAGGCTCGCGAGCTCGTCGGACTCCCGATCGTCGATGCGATCACCGGCAAGGACTCGGGCGCAGCAGCGGACGAGGCTGCCAAGGCCTTCCAGGCCCTGCTCGACGACGAAGCGAAGTGACGGGCTGACTCAAGCCCTCGTCACGACCCGCGGGACCTGGTGCCGAGCGCCGCAGTGCACTCGGCACCAGGACCCGGGCCAGATCCACCCGACACCCACAGCAGCGAAGGTGAACCATCCATGTCAGCTGACGCGCTCCCCGTGACGGGAACCTCAGGGTTCTCGCGCTGGGCGAACAATCACCGCAAGTGGCTCTTTGCCTCTCCTGCCATGGCGTTCGTCGCCGTGCTCATCATCTTCCCGGTTGCCTGGACCCTCTTTCTCAGCCTCACCGACGCCGAAGGGTCGGTGCGCGCGGAAAAGGAGTTCGTCGGGGCTCAGAACTACCTCGACGTGCTCACCGACACCGCGCGTTTCTGGCCCGCGGTGTGGCGCACCGTGCAGTTCACGGGTGTCGTGCTCCTCGTCGAGGTCGTCCTCGGCATGGCCATCGCTCTGCTCCTGTGGCGTCCGTTCAGGGGAGAGAAGTGGGTGAGGGTCGCGATCCTCATGCCCCTCGTCGCAACCCCGGTCGCCGTCGGCATGATGTGGCGGCTGATCTTCGACCCCAACATCGGCCTGGCCAACCAGGCCCTCGGCTGGGTCGGGATCCCCGCGCAGCCGTGGCTGGCCGGTGAGAACTCGGCCCTGTGGACGACGATGTTCATCGACATCTGGCAGTGGACCCCGATGGTGGTGCTCATCCTCCTCGCCGGCCTGACGTCCCTCTCGGACGAGCCGCAGGAGGCCGCCCTCATCGACGGTGCCAACGGCTGGCAGCGCTTCCGCTACATCACGCTCCCGCTGCTGAAGTCGACGGTGATCGTCGCGATCCTGCTCCGCGGCATCGACGCGCTCAAGACCTTCGACATCCTCTATGCCACCAAGGGCAAGGGCGGTGGCAGCTACCACGAGGTCGAGACGCTCAACGTCTACGCCTACGGCCTGAGCTTCGACTACAACGAGTACGGCACGAGCTCAACGGTCCTCATCATCTTCTTCCTCCTCATCATCGGCTCCATGTGGGTCCTCACCTCACGTCGGAAGGCGGACTACTGATGCGCAGCGGATCTGCATACAAGGTCTTTCGGATCGCCGCCCTGGTCCTCGTCGTCATCGGGCTCCTCCTGCCCCTCATCTGGATGGTGGCGGCGTCACTCAAGACGAACGTCGACATCTACGACACGAGCAAGGCGTTGCTCTTCTCGCCCACCGTCGAGAACTACAAGACCGTCCTCGACCAGGCCAACTACGTCACCTTCATCATCAACAGCCTCTGGGTTGCGTTCGCCTCGACCGTGCTGTCGCTCCTGCTCGGCGTCCCGGCTGCCTACTCCATGAGCCGGTTCGCGATGAAGCGCTCGGCTCTCGTCGTCCTCATGGCCCGAGTCATCCCCGGCGTCTCGCTCCTCGTGCCGTGGTTCTACGTCTTCAGCAACCTCAAGCTCGTCGGCGGCTTCACGGTCCTCGTCCTCAGCCACATGTTCGTGTCGCTGCCGCTCGTCGTCTACATCATGATGGGGTTCTTCGACGGCATGCCGCTCGAGCTGGAGGAGTCGGGCCAGGTCGACGGACTGACCCCGATCGGCGCGTTCCGCCTGATCACCCTGCCACTGTCGACGCCCGGGATCGCGACGGCCGGGATCCTGGCCTTCATCTTCTCGTGGAACAACTTCATGTTCGCGCTGGTGCTCTCGGGTGCCAAGACGAAGACCCTGCCGGTCGCGATCTTCGACTTCGTCGGGTATGCCGCGATCGACTGGGGTGGCCTCATGGCCGCCGCGACCGTCGTCACGGTGCCGATCATGGTCATCGCCCTCCTCGCCCAGAAGTACGTCGTCTCCGGCCTCACCGCCGGTGCGACCAAGGGCTGATCGCGGATGGCATCCACGATCGAGCGGGTCGAGACCTTCCTCGTCGCACCCCGGTGGCTCTTCGTGCGGATCGAGACCTCTGACGGGATCGTCGGCTGGGGCGAGGCCACGTGCGAGGGCCGGTCCGAGACCGTGCGCACCGCAGTGGAGCAGCTCGCCGAGATGGTCATCGGTGGCGATCCGGAACGGATCGAGGACCACTGGGCGGTCATGACCAAGGGGTCGTTCTATCGCGGCGGCCCGATCCTGGGCAGTGCCGTCTCCGGTATTGACCAGGCGCTCTGGGACATCAAGGGCAAGAGGTATGCCGTTCCCGTGCACCAGCTGCTCGGCGGGGCCGTGCGTGACCGGGTGCGGGTGTACGGCTGGGTCGGGGGCGACGAGCCCAACGAGGTCCGTGACCACATCGCCGAGCAGATGGCGGCTGGCCTCACGGCCGTGAAGATGAACGCGAGCGGACGCATGTCCCCACTGGGGACGGTGGCCGAGATCGACGGTGTCGTCGCTCGTGTCGCTGCCGCTCGTGAGGTGCTCGGAGACCACGGCGACGTGGCCGTGGACTTCCACGGCCGCTTCACCCTCGCCAACGCACGCCGGGTCGCACCTCTGCTCGAGCCCTACCGACCGATGTTCCTCGAGGAGCCGGTGACCCCGGAGAACTCGCACCTCATCGGTGAGTTCGTCCGCTCGACGACGACTCCGGTGTCGACGGGGGAGCGGCTCTACGGCCGCCAGGAGTTCCTTCCCGTGCTCCAGGCCGGGGTGGCCGTGGTCCAGCCTGACCTCTCACACGCTGGCGGGATCACCGAGGTCCGCAAGATCGCCTCGCTCGCCGAGACCTTCGACGCGGCCCTGGCGCCGCACTGCCCGCTGGGGCCACTCGCCCTCGCGTCCTCCCTGCAGGTGGCCTTCGCGACGTCGAACCACCTCATCCAGGAGCAGAGCATCGGCATCCACTACAACCAGACAGCGGACGTCCTCGACTACCTCGTGGACACCAAACCGCTGGAGTTCGTCGACGGCCACATCGCTCGGCTCACGGGTCCCGGGCTCGGCATCGAGATCGACGAGGCCGCCGTGCGTGCCGCAGACAAGGCGGGTCACGCGTGGCGCGGCCCGGTGTGGCGTCAGCCCGACGGCACGTTCGCGGAGTGGTGATGCAACCCGGACAGCTGCCTGCGCTCGTGCGGGCCCACCGCATCATGGCCATCATTCGCGGCACATCGCAGGAGGCTGCGCTCGACACCGGCCGGGTGCTGATCGAGGAGGGGATTCGCCTCGTCGAGATCACCCTCACGACGCCGGGGGCACTGGCCACGATCGAGGCCCTTCGCGCCCTGACCCCAGAGGGGTCCTTCGTCGGGGCCGGGACCGTGCTCACCGAGGATGACGTTGCCGCGGCCCAGAGCGCTGGCGCCGAGTTCGTCGTCACCCCAGCCGTGACGCCCTCGGTCGCCGAGGCCGCGCGACGCGGGATGCCCTGTGCTGCAGGGGCATTCACGGCAAGCGAGGCCTATCTGGCGTTCACGGCGGGCGCGGAGCTCATCAAGCTCTTCCCGGCCTCGACCGGCGGCCCTGCCTACCTCAAGGCCCTGCGGGACCCCTTCCCGCAGATTCCCTTCATGGCCGTTGGCGGTGTCGGCATCTCCGAGGCCCGGGCCTACCTCACGGCCGGCGCCATCGGTGCCGGTGTGGGTGGACCGCTCGTCGGGGACGCCGCCAACGGGGGGTCGCTCGACGCGCTGCGCCACCGCGCCCGGGCCTTCGCCTCGTGGGCGGGGGATGCGGGGGAGTCGTCGTGACCGTGGACGTCCTCACCATCGGCGAAGCCCTCGTCTCGTTCCGCTCACCGGGCCCACTCGCGTTCGGTGCCGCCATCACCCCGGGACTGGCGGGAGCAGAGTCCAACGTTGCCATCGGGTTGGCCCGCCTCGGGCACTCGGTGCAGTGGCTCGGCCGGGTCGGCGACGACGCCTTCGGTGGTGAGATCGTGCGAACCCTGCGCGGCGAGGGTGTGGAGGTCGACCGGGTCGTCGTCGACGGCACCGCCCCCACGGGACTCATGCTCCTCGAGCAGCGCACCGCTGATCTCACGCGCGTCGAGTACCACCGCGCTGGTTCAGCCGGCTCGCGGCTGTCACCGGAGGACCTTGATCCGATCGCCTTCGAGGACGTCCGCTCCCTCCACGTCACGGGCATCACCACGGCGATCTCTGCATCGGCAGCCGCCACCGTGCAGGCCGCCGTCGAACGCGCCTCTGCCGCGGGCGCTTTCGTCTCCCTCGACGTCAACCACCGCGCCCGGCTCTGGGCCAGGGGCGACGCGACGGCCACCCTGCGCCCCTTGCTCCCTCACGTGTCCCTCCTCATCGCCAGTGAGGACGAGCTCGACCTCGTGGCCCCCGGCCCTGAGGACGAAGCCGTGGCCTCCCTCCTGGGCGGGCGCGTCGAGCAGGTCGCCATCAAGCGCGGCTCCGACGGCGCCTCCCTGCTCACGTCCGACGGACGGGTGGACGCAGCCGCCCGGGCCGTCACGGCGATCGACACGGTCGGGGCCGGTGACGCGTTCTGCGCCGGCCTGATCAGCGGCCACCTCGACGGGCTCGATCCCGTGGGCCGGCTCGACCGGGCGGTCCAGCTGGGGGCCTGGGCCGTGAGCACCTTCGGGGACTGGCAGGGGCTCCCGCGTCGCCACGACCTGGTCGACCTTGCGACGCACCGCCCCGGCGAGACGATCCGCTGACCCACGCACCCGGCATACGCCGCTGAATGTCACCTGACCACAACGCAACTCGAGAGGACAGCTCGTGAAGATCGTCGCCGCAGACGTCATCGTCTCCAGCCCCGACCGCAACTTCGTGACGCTCCAGATCACGACCGACGAAGGCATCACGGGCCTCGGCGACGCCACCCTCAACGGGCGTGAGCTCGCCGTCGCGTCCTACCTCAAGGACCACGTCGTCCCGCTCCTGATCGGCCGTGACCCGCACCGGATCGAGGACGCCTGGCAGTTCCTCTACCGCTCGGCCTACTGGCGCCGCGGGCCCGTGACCATGGCTGCCATCGCCGCGGTCGATGTCGCGCTGTGGGACATCAAGGCCAAGGCGGCGGGGATGCCGCTCTACCAGCTCCTCGGGGGTGCCTCGCGCACCGGGATCATGGCCTACGGTCACGCGTCGGGTCGCGACACGGAGGAGCTCTTCGACTCCATCCGCAAGCACCTCGACCTCGGCTACCGGTCGATCCGCGTGCAGACGGCCGTGCCGGGGATCAACGCCGTATACGGGGTGGCGGCCCAGCCCAGCGCCGACGGGAAGCGCTATGACTACGAGCCGGCGCAGCGCACCCCGCTCCCGGCCGAGGAGGACTGGGACACGCGGGCCTACCTGCGGCACATCCCCGCGGTGTTCGAGGCCGTCCGCTCCGAGTTCGGTCCCGAGCTGCCGCTGCTGCACGACGGACACCACCGGATGACACCGATCCAGGCCGCGAAGCTCGGGAAGTCCCTCGAGCCCTACGACCTCTTCTGGCTCGAGGACTGCACACCGGCCGAGAACCAGGACGCCTTGCGGCTCGTGCGCCAGCACACGACGACCCCGCTCGCGATCGGCGAGATCTTCAACACCGTGTGGGACTACCAGACGCTCATCCAGGAACAGCTCATCGACTATGTGCGCTCGGCTGTCACTCACACCGGTGGCATCACGGCGCTCAAGAAGATCCTCGACTTCGCGGCGCAGTACCAGGTGAAGTCCGGCATCCACGGGCCCACCGACATCTCACCGGTCGGCATGGCGGCGGCGCTGCACCTCGACCTCGCGATCCACAACTTCGGGATCCAGGAGTACATGCAGCACGGCGCCCTCACCAACGAGGTGTTCCAGCAGTCGTTCAGCTTCGAGGACGGGTACCTTCACCCGGGGGAGCAGCCGGGCCTCGGGGTCGAGCTCGACCTGACGGCCGCGGCAGCGCACCCTTACCAAGCGGCGTACCTGCCGTTCAACCGACTGAAGGACGGAACCGTCCATGACTGGTGAGCCGACCCGGCACGTCGTCGTCATGGGGGTGTCGGGCAGTGGGAAGACGACCATCGCGCACGGAGTCGCCGACGAGACCGGGCTCGAGTTCGCGGAGGCTGATGCGTTCCACTCGCCCGAGAACATCGCCACAATGCAGCGCGGGATCCCGCTGACCGACGAGGACCGCTGGCCGTGGCTGCGCTCGCTGGCCGAGTGGATGGACGCCAGGGCGGACGCCGGGGTCTCGACGATCATCACGTGTTCGGCGCTCAAGCGGACCTACCGAGACGTGCTGCGCGAGGGGCCGCCGTCGGTCGACTTCCTCCACCTCGACGGGCCGGCCGAGGTCATCAAGGGCCGGATGTCGAAGCGTGAGGGCCACTTCATGCCGGCCAGCCTGCTCCAGTCGCAGCTCGCGACCCTGGAGGCGCTTGAGCCCGACGAGAGCGGCATCGTCCTCGACCTGCGCCAGCCCCCGGAGCAGCTCATCGAGCGCGCGCTCACCTGGCTCGACATCGCACCGGCGGTTGCCACCCACTGACGTCGAGTCGATCAACGACGGCGTATGCCGCCCGCTCGCCCGGACGTCTCGAGTTCCGTTCTCGCGAGGGCGCGTTCGCGAGCGAGGCGCTTCATGCCGTCGGCTGGTCGGATCGGCTCGGGCCACTTGGGCAGGGCGTGGTCGCCCTCCGACCGACCGGTCAGCCGACGGCGCACCAGCGGCGCCACCTCGGTGCGCAGGAACCGGCCCTCGTCGCGCACTGCCCGGCGCCACCCACGAGGCTCCCACTCGTCGAGCTCACGCACCTTGAGGGTGTGGGGGACCCCGAGCTCGCGCAGGACGAACGCCGCCATGCGCTTGTGCCCCAACCGGTTCATGTGGATCTTGTCGGGCGCCCAGAGGCGGCGGTCGTCGTACTCCCGCATCAGGGAGTGGTCGAGCAACGTCGCGCCATGGGTCGACGCGAGGTCGCGCACCGCGTCGTTGAAGGTGAGGACCCGGCGCCGCAACGGTTCGAGCAGCGCGGTCGTGCGCATGTCGAAGGCCGTGAAGACGAGGACGTGGGCGCCGCTCTCCGTGAGTCGCGTCAACGCTTCCTCGTAGCGACCCATCAACGCCTCGAGATCCGAACGCAGCGAGAGCAGGTCGTTGCCTCCGGCGTAGAACGAGATGTGCGTCGGTGCCAGCGCCAAAGCATCGTCGAACTGGTCCTCGACGATCTGGTCGAGCACCTTGCTACGGATGGCGAAGTTCGCGTACTCCCACCGGCGATCGGCTCGGCCCAGCTGTCGAGCCATCCGGTCGGCCCACCCGCGAAACCCGTTGGGGTAGTGCAGGTTCGGATCGCCCACGCCCTCGGTGAAGGAGTCTCCGAGCGCGACGAACCGACCTGGCTGCATACGCCATGCCTTTCACGAATCTCGTCCCGTCTCAATGCCCTGCGGGCCCTGTCGGCAGGTGTTCTTCGAGATGTCCCCTTCCCGTCAACGGGACGACACGGGGTATGCCGCGGCACGGCATACCGTCCGCTCGTGGCCAGGTTCGTCGCTCTGGGCGACTCACTCACGGAAGGGGTCGGCGACCCCCACCCTGCCTGGCCCAACGGGCTGCGGGGCTGGGCGGATCTCGTCGCGGCTCTGCTCGCAGCGCACGACCCCGCCTCGGACTACGCGAACCTCGCGCTGCGCGGCAAGACCGCGCGCGACGTTGCGGCCGAACAGCTGCCTGCCGCCGTGGAGCTCCAGCCCGACATCGTGACGATCTGGGCCGGCGGCAACGACATCCTGCGTCCGAGGCTGCGGCTCGACAACGTGTTGGCACCTCTCGACCATGCCCTCGCGCAGTTCGCGGCGACGACCACGGTCATCGTCTTCACCGGCTTCGAGATCAGCGGGTCGCCGGTCCTCACGCCTCTGCGCGCACGCGTCCGGGCCCTCAACACCGGCTTGCGCGAGATCGCCGGGGATCGTGGTGCCCTCGTCGCGGACGTGTCGGAGCGTGGCGCCTGGGCGGATCGGCGGCTCTGGGCGGGGGACCGGGTCCATCCGTCGCCGCTGGGCCACCAACGTCTGGCGGCCCAGGTCGCACACCTCCTTGGACTCGGTGCCCACGCCGCTGAGGCGCCGGCGCTGGATCCGCCGCGCCCGTCCCGGTTCGGCCAGACCCTCGCTGCCGAGGTCGAGTGGTGGCGCGTCCACGCTGCTCCGCACATCGCGCGCTGGGCCACCGGCGCCTCCCGGCGCGAGCTCGTCGTGCCCAAGTGGTCGGTACCGGTGAGGCCGGCCGGGACCTTCCCGTGGTTCGACATCGACAACGATCTGGGGGCAAGTTCCGCGCCGTCGCAGTGAAGTCCCAGCCTTGGGCGGCATGATGGCGGGGTGCCCTTCCACGACGACGACGTCCACGACGTCCACGATGCCGATGGCGACGAGTGGGACGACGACTATGACGAGTACGACACGCGAGGTGCCCGCCGCCGCCGCGTCATGGGTGGGCCGGGTCGTTTCTTCGGCCTGACCGCCCTGAGCACGCTTTTCCCCGGGGCCGGGCTCATCCCGACCCGACGTCGAAGCCTTGGCCTGGCGCTGACCCTCGGTGCGGTACTCCTCGGTTCGCTCTTCCTCTTCTATGCCTGGCGCAAGGGTTTCGTCGTGGCCGCCCTCGACCTTGCCGTCCGTCCGCGTGTCCTGGTGGGGCTCGTCGTCGCGACGGTCGTGGTGGCCCTGCTCTGGTGTGCGGGGATCGTCGCCACCGCACGCGAGACCTCACCGAGGGGTCCGGGTAGCGCTTGGCGCGTGGCCTTCGCCATGGTCTGCTGCCTCCTCGTGATCGGTCCCGCCGCGACCGCGGTGCGCTACCTGACGATCCAACGCGATGTCATCACGGCCCTCACGGGCGACACCGGCAGTGGCAGTGGTGGCGCAGCCAAGGCCAACGCCTGGGCGGACAAGCCACGGGTCAACGTGCTCCTTCTCGGCTCCGACGCGGGTGACGACCGCATCGGCGTGCGCACCGACTCGATGATGGTCGCGAGCATCGACACCGAGACCGGTGACACCGTCCTCTTCGGTCTCCCGCGCAACCTCGAGCACGTGCCGATCCCGTCGTCGAACCCGCTCTCGAAGCTCTATCCCAACGGTTATGACTGCGGCGACGCCTGCCTGCTCAACGGGGTCTGGACACTCGCCACCGACCATCTGGACCTGTTTCCCGGCGTCGACAATCCCGGGCTCATGACGACCCGAGACGTCATCGGCGACATCCTCGGCCTCGAGATCGACCGCAGCCTCGTCGTCAACCTGCGCGGCTTCCAGGCGCTCGTCAACGCGATGGGTGGCGTGGACATCGACGTCAAGGAGCGGGTCTGCGTCAGTTGCAAGAACGTCAACGGTCGGATCGTCTTCACCGGAGGTGAGGAGCGCTGGATCGAACCCGGCGTCCAGCACCTCGACGGCTACCACGCCCTCTGGTATGCCCGTTCGCGTGCCGGCAGCGACGACTTCAGTCGCATGCGGCGCCAGCGCTGCGTGACCGGAGCGATCCTCGACCAGGCGAACCCGGTCGAGCTGTTGCGCAACTACCCGGCCCTGGCCGACGTCGTCAAGGACAACGTCACGATTGACATCCCCCAGACCGAGCTGCCCGCCTGGGCCGAGCTCATCGGAACCCTTCAGAGCAAGGGGTCCATCAAGAGCCTGCCGATCACCAACAAGGTCGTGAAGGTCACCGACCCCGACTTCGACAAGATCCGCGAGCTGGTGAAGTCCGCGATCGACCCGTCGTCGGCGCCCAAGCCGAGCACGACGACGCCGAAGCCGAGCCTGACCCCCAGCAGGTCCGTGCCCGGCAGCACCCCGAGCCCGAGCGAGCCGACCGACCAGGTGGAGGATCTGGCGGCAACCTGCTGATCGGAGGTCAAAGTTGAGTGGAATCAACTCAACTTTGTGGGCGTTGGAACTCATGAACACCTGACCCGACGTCTGACCCCCAGGAGGTCCTGCCGATGGAACTGAACCCGACGACCAAGGTTGCCGAGGCGCTCGCGCTGGCCCAACGGACAGCGCAGACCGCCGGGAACCCCGAGATCACGCCCGACCACCTCGTCCTGGCACTGGCCGAGCAGCCGGAAACGTCGACGCCCGCCCTGCTCGAGGCGGCCGGCGCGACCGCAGGGGCGGTCACTTCCCAAGCTCGCTCCGCGCTGTCGCGTCTGCCGGTGAGCTCCGGTCCCAGCACCGCCACACCTGCGCTCGGGCAGGCGGCGCTCGCGGTGCTCCAGCAGGCGGGCACGCTCATGTCCGCGAAGGGCGACACCCACCTCGCCACGGACCTGCTCGTCCTCGCCCTCATCGAGAAGGGCGCCATCTCGGGAGTCGACCGGTCGGCGGCCAAGGCCGTCGAGGCACGTCTGGACGAGCTGCGCGCGGGCCGCAAGGTCACGTCCGAGGCGCAGGAGAGTGGCAGCGAGTCCCTCGAGAAGTACGGCACCGACCTCACGGCCCAGGCTCGTGACGGCAAGCTCGACCCGGTCATCGGCCGCGACTCCGAGATCCGTCGGGTCGTGCAGGTGCTGTCGCGGCGCACCAAGAACAACCCCGTCCTCATCGGCGAGCCCGGCGTCGGCAAGACCGCCGTCGTCGAAGGCCTTGCGCAGCGCATCGTCGACGGCGACGTGCCCGAGTCCCTGCGCGACAAGCGACTCATCAGCCTCGACCTCGGCGCCATGGTCGCCGGGGCGAAGTTCCGTGGCGAGTTCGAGGAGCGGCTCAAGGCCGTGCTCGAGGAGATCAAGGCGAGCAACGGCCAGATCGTCACCTTCATCGACGAGCTGCACACGGTCGTCGGCGCCGGCGCCACCGGCGAGGGCGCGATGGACGCCAGCAACATGCTCAAGCCCATGCTGGCCCGAGGCGAGCTGCGGCTCGTCGGCGCGACGACGCTGGACGAGTTCCGCCAGCATGTCGAGAAGGACCCGGCGCTCGAGCGTCGCTTCCAGCAGGTCTTCGTCGGCGAACCCTCTGTCGAGGACACCATCGCGATCCTGCGCGGCCTCAAGGAGCGCTACGAGGCCCACCACAAGGTCGAGATCGAGGACGCCGCGCTCGTCGCGGCGGCCACCCTCAGTGACCGCTACATCACGGGTCGCCAGCTGCCAGACAAGGCGATCGACCTCGTCGACGAGGCAGCCTCCCGGCTGCGCATGGAGATCGACTCGAGTCCCGTGGAGATCGACGAGCTCCGTCGTGCCGTCGACCGCCTCAAGATGGAGGAGCTCCACCTCGAGCGCGAGACCGACGACGCGAGTGTCGAGCGGCTGGCCCGCCTGCGGGCCGACCTCGCCGACAAGTCCGAGGAGCTCGCGGGCCTCAACGCCCGCTGGGATGCCGAGAAGTCCGGCCTCAACCGCGTCGGTGACATCAAGGCCCAGGTCGACGAGGCCCGCACCCGCCTCGAGAAGGCCCGCCGCGAATACGACTTCGAGACGGCCAGCCGGATCGAGTTCGGTGAGATCCCCGAGCTCGAGAAGCAGCTCGCCGCCGCAGACCGTGAGGCTGCGGCCAGCACCGACCAGAGCGACCTCATGGTCAAGGAACGGGTCGGCGCCGACGACATCGCCGAGGTCATCTCGGCGTGGACCGGCATCCCGGCCGGCCGGCTCCTCCAGGGCGAGACCGAGAAGCTCCTGTCGATGGAGGCCATCATCGGCTCGCGGCTCATTGGTCAGGCCAGCGCCGTGCAGGCCGTGTCCGATGCGGTGCGACGCAGTCGCGCCGGCATCGCCGACCCCGATCGGCCGACCGGCAGCTTCCTCTTCCTCGGCCCGACCGGTGTGGGCAAGACCGAGCTGGCGAAGTCGCTCGCCGACTTCCTCTTCGACGACGAGCGGGCCATGGTCCGCATCGACATGAGCGAGTACTCCGAGCGTCACGCCGTCGCCCGCCTTATCGGTGCGCCCCCCGGCTACGTCGGCTACGACGAGGGCGGTCAGCTCACCGAGGCCGTCCGTCGCCGCCCATACTCCGTCGTGCTCCTCGACGAGGTCGAGAAGGCGCACCCCGAGACCTTCGACATCCTCCTGCAGGTCCTCGACGACGGACGCCTCACCGACGGCCAGGGTCGCACGGTCGACTTCCGCAACGTCATCCTCGTCATGACGAGCAACCTCGGCAGCCAGTTCCTCATCGACCCGACGATGGAGCCGGCGGCCAAGCGCGAGGCCGTCATGGCCGCAGTACGCAAGGCGTTCAAGCCCGAGTTCCTCAACCGGCTCGACGAGGTCGTCATCTTCGACCCGCTGAGCCGCGACGAGCTCGCGCACATCGTCGAGCTCCAGGTCCGTTCTCTCGCAACGCGACTCAGCGATCGGCGCATCTCACTCGAGGTGACCGACGCGGCACGCGAGTGGCTCGCGGACACCGGCTACGACCCGGCATACGGTGCTCGTCCGCTTCGTCGGCTCGTCCAGAAGGAGATCGGTGACCGCCTGGCGCGGGCCCTGCTGGCCGGCGACGTTCGCGACGGCCAGACCGTCACCGTCGACACGGATGGCGACGGCCTGACGCTCTCCTGATCCTCGCCCTTGCCTGGGTGGAGGTCTCGAGTGGATGGCGAACTCTCGCCAAACCCTTGCGGGTGTCGGCGTGGGCCATTACGGTGCGAGCGTGCCGCGCTGTGCGGCCCCACTCAGTCAGGGGAAATCACCTATGAATCTCGCCTCCACGCTGCGCGTCCGCACCCGCCGGGTCGCGCTCGTTGCGGTCACCGCAGCCTCGGTCGTCACCCTCGGCGCCTCGGTCGCCGCGGCGGCTCCGTCGCCCACGCCCAAGGCCACCGCTCACCACACGACCAAGCAGGGCCCCCTCGGCACCCTCACCGCGGTGCCGTCCGCCGGTGCGCGCACCTCGGACGTCGCCATCCCGACGACCTGCGCCGGCATCGTCCACCGCACGGTGAACGGGAACCTCGACCGCTACATCTACCGCGGTGAGCGGTTCACCCGCGTTCCCCTGGGCACCCTGTCGTTCGACGGTGTCGTCCAGACCCCGAAGACCCTGGCCCTCGCGGTGCAGACCGAGGAGTTCGACGTCTTCTTCGCGATCCTCAACGACGGGTCGCTCTGGCGCGTCACCGGCGACAACAGTGGCCTCCACTCCGAGCAGCTGAGCGCGCGTGGCTGGGGCGGGGTCCGCCACATCACGGCGTCCCCGACCGGGACCCGTCTCTACGCCCTCACGAACGACGGCGGCCTCTACCGTTACGCCATCACGTCGGCTCTCGGCATCAAGAGCATGGGTGCACTCGCGACCTCCGGCTGGGGCGCCGTGAAGTTCCTCAGCCCGCTTCCCGCGGACAACACCTATGACGCGTTCGTCGGAGTCATCTCCACCACCGGTGGCGTCAACGAGTACCTCACCGACCGCGCCGCCGGCACGGTCTCGAGCACACGCCTCTTCGCCTCCGGCTGGGGCACGATGCGTCACCTCTCCGTCGGCAGCTGCTCTGACTCGCTGGCCGTCCCGATCATCGGTTTCAACTCCAGCAACAACGCCTACGCCTACTACGACACCAACGTCTTCAACAGCAGCGGTGCTGACTGGCGCAGCGCCGGCCAGGTCGGAAGCGGCTTCAGCGGTCTGCTCAGCGACTGACCGATCGACCTGACCCACCAACAGGGCGGGGTATGCCGTGAACGACTTCACGGCATACCCCGCCTGTTGTTTTCTTTCGAAAGTTTCCGGGTCACCGAGACAACCTTGCGGGCTCCGTCCGCGTAGTGATGGGTGTCAGCTCACACCGTCGTCCGGGGGACGACTCACTCAGGGGGTTCCACATCATGTCCATCGCCACCACCGTTCGCCGCTCCAGCCGGCGACTCGGTCTCACTCTTGTCGCCGTCGCGTCAGTCACCGGTGGGGCGGTTTTCGCCGCAACTCCATCCACGGCGGGGACTGGCTCGACAGCAGTGACCGCACCATCCTTGGCCGCATCGGCCCTGCCTCTGCCGGGAGACTGCAATGCAGCATTCCAGGAGGCCACCGGTGAAGGAACGTTGTCGACAGTCACGCGGGTCCCTCGCGGATTGTCCCGAAGCGTCATGTACGAGATGCCCGACTACGGCAACGGCCCGGAGCGACCCAAGGCGATGGCTGGGGTCGGGACCTCCGGAGGGCCCATTCTCATCAGCGTCCGAGAGGACGGCACGCTCTGGTCGCACAGACCATTCAAGACGGGTAAGCCCGTGCAGGTGGGCAAGGGCTGGGGTGCCATCCGGCAGATGACCGGTTTTGCCACCGGGAAGGTCTATGCACTCACCACTTATGGCGGCCTGGTGCGCTACGACGTCCGGCTCAGCCGGGCGGGGAACGCCGTCGTGACCAGTGCGGGTGCCGTCAGTGGACGTGGATGGAACGGGATCGCGTTCCTCACGGCGGTTGAGACGACGAGGCAGGCCGAGGTCCTCATGGGTGTCAGCACCAGCTCTGGTGAGCTCATGGAGTACTGGGTCAACCTGGGTGGGCTTGGCGCGCGCGGATATGCCCTCCGACCGAGCTGGGGTGGCATGAAGCACGTGTCCGTCGGGGGGTGCCGGACGTCCGGGGCGCGGACCATCCTCGGCGTGCACGAGAACGGCAACGTCTACTCGTACGTCGACCAGGTGAACGACAGGTCGGGCGCGGACATCAAGGGCTACGGCGTCCTGTCCGAAGGGTTCGCCGCGCCGACTTCGCTGTACTCCGACTGACCACCGGGGGACGAAGGGAACCGGCCAGTAGGGTGGGCGTCATGCGACGACGTGCTCTGCTGGCCGGTTCAGTCACGGTGGCCGCCTCCCTTGTTCTCATGGGTTGTTCGGGTGGTGACGCCCCCGAGGCCAAGGCGGACCCCAAGGCCCAGCTCGCAGCGGCCAAGAAGGTGTTCGACGAGGCGAAGTTCGTCGGCCTCACGCTGTCGAGCAAGAACGTCCCCAAGACCGAGAACGGCGTCACGGGCGCCATCGGCACGGGAGCCATCAGCGCCACCGAGCCGAAGTTCAAGGGCAACGTGACCGCGACGATCAAGGGCGTCAGCGGGGCGGCCGAGGTCATCACGATCGGCGACGCGGCCTACATGAAGTTCTTCACGCCGACCTACAACCCGGCCAACCTTGCCGACCTCGGTGCGCCGAACCCGTCGGACTTCTTCGACCCGGCCAAGGGGATCTCGCAACTGCTCGTCGAGACGGGCAACCCGGTCGCCGGCGAGAAGGTTCGCGACGGTGCGACGGTCCTCGAGCAGGTCTCCGGCACGCTCCCCGGCTCGCAGATCAAGGCGCTGTTCAACCTCGGCGACGGCCAGGGCGAGTTCAAGGTCACCTACGGCATCGGCGAGGGCGACAAGCTCCAGCTCGCCACGATGACCGGACCGTTCTTCGCGGGCGCCAGCTCGACCTACACGCTGCGCCTCAAGAACTACGGGACCCCGGTTGAGATCACCCGCCCCTAGGGCGCTGCTCGCGACGGCGTCCGTCGCGGTGGCTCTTGCGGCCGCCGACACCTACGTCGTCGTGCTCGCCCTCACCGACATGATGTCCGGCGTGGGCATCGGCATCGACGCCCTGCAACGCGCGACGCCGATCATCTCGGGCTTCCTCCTGGGCTACATCGCAGTGCTGCCGCTCATCGGTCGGCTCGCGGATCTCACCGAGAGACAACGGGTTCTGCTCGGGTGTCTCGCGATCTTCGTCGTCGGCTCGGCCATCACCGCGCTCGCCGTGGAGCTGCCGGTGCTGGTGGCTGGCCGCGTCATCCAGGGCATCGGCGGCGGTGGGCTCGTGCCCGCCACCCTGGCGATCGTCGCGCAGCTGTGGGACCGCGACCGCCGCGGGACACCCCTCGGTGTCGTGGGTGCGGTGCAGGAGCTCGGCTCCGTCGTGGGGCCGGTGCTCGGTGCCGCGGTTCTCGCCATCGCGGACTGGCGCGCGATCTTCTGGCTCAATGCCCTGCTCGGTGTCCTGCTCGCCGGCGCCGTGGTCGTCGTCGGAGGGGGTATGCCGTCCCGCCCCCGTGCGCTTCCCGTCGCTGTCTCGCTCGTCGCGGGAGTCGTCGGCTGGCTCGCGCTGGCCGCTCCCGAATCGCTCGTGACGTCGGTGTCGCTGGGCGTGCCGTTCGTGCCGTTCGGTGGGTCGACCTCACGCGTGATGACACCGATGGGTGTCGTTGCACTGGTCCTCGCCGTCGCTGCCGTGGGGTTGTGGGTGCGTGGTGCCTGGCCGGTCCTGCGTCGCGCTGACCTCTTGGGGGCGCTGTTGCTCGGTGGTGCTCTGGGCTGCGTCGTCCTGACCTTCGCGGCGGCCAACCCGGAGAAGGAGATCGTCGGCCCGCTCGGCTTCGCCCTCCTGCCCGTGGCCGCCGTGCTGGCCGGTCTCTATCTCCTGCACCACCGCCGTGCTGCTCAGCCGCTGGTGCCTCGAGGGGTCGTCGTCGGCCGCGCGCGGTGGGCGCTGCTCGTCTCGCTGTGTGTCGGTGTCGCCCTCGTCGCGGTCATCGTCGACGTGCCGCTGCTGGCCCGGTTGGTCCACACCGAGAGCGAGACGGTGGCGGCGTTCGTCCTCGTCCGCTTCCTCATCGCCGTGCCCGTGGGTGCCCTGGTCGGTGGCTGGTCGCTCCGTTGGCTGGGCGACGGGCTCGTGAGCGGAGCCGGGCTGGCCCTGGCTGCAGTGGGGCTGGTCATCATGTCGACGTGGGGCCGAGGGTCGCTGGCCGAGATCTCGTCGACCGTCGTCCTCGCCCTCGTCGGGCTCGGCATCGGTCTGGCCCTCGCCCCCGTCAACAACGCTGCGCTCGCCGACTCACCCGATGACGCGCACGGGACGGCGAGCGCGCTCGTCGTCGTCGCCCGGATGATCGGCATGGTCGTCGGACTCGCCCTGCTCACCGCGATCGGCCTGCACCAGTACTACGCCGCCGTCGCCGCGTTGCCCGACCAGACCGACGGGCAGGCGCTGCTCGATGCCGCTGTCGTGCAGGTCGAGTGGGTCTTCCGTGGAGCCGCGATCGCGGCCGTCGTCGGAGCCCTGTCCTCGGTCGCGCTCGGCCTCACCCGCAAGCTTCCCGCCTCGACCCCCTGACACCTTTCGACCTATTGGGCACGAAATGCGCACCGACACTCCGTGACAACGTTCGACCAAGAGGTCACGAAATGTGGGTCACGAGATGCGCGCCGACATTCTTCGACCAATTGGGCGAACAATGTCGGCCCGGGCGGGTGCTCGCCAGCCCGTGAGGGCGGCGCGGGCGGCGGCTGCCACTGCGGCGCAGCAACCGAGCAGGACGACGACCCCAGCCGGCATTCGCCAGGTGATCGGCTCACCCGACGTCCCGACGAGGATCGGGAGCCCGACCGCGTAGGCGATGAGGATGGCCAGGCCGACGAGGCGAACCCTGGGCCGTCGGGACATCGCCAGACTCATGCCGAGCAATCCGGGGATGAGGAGCATCCCCTGCCCCAGACCCACCCCGATGGCGGGGAGTGCGAGCAGCTTCCACCAGCGTGACCGGTGACGCAGCTTCAGGTCGCGCGCCGCCGAGAACGCCAAGCCCGCGACGGTGAAGATCGCGAGGATCAGGCTCGTGCCCTCCCAGGTGAAGGAGGGGTCCGCCGCGAACAGAGCCATGAAGCCTCGGGCCACGGCACCCGTCAGCGCCCCGAGGACGAGCCCGGCACCGAGGTGGCGGAGCAAAGTCACCACGCCACCGTGAGGCAGGCGAGCCGAGCACCGGCGGTGCCGGTCTGCGGGTTCGTCGGGAGCGCGTGGATGACGACCGAGCGTGAGCCCGACTCAGGGACGAAGGGCACATTCGCGTTGCCGGTGCCCTCGCCGTTCGAGACGGTGAAGTCGAGCCAGACCTCGGTCTGGTCGCTGATCTCCGCGGGGAGGCCAGCGTGGACGTGGGAGTTGTAGTGGCCCAGGGCCGAGGCTCCGTCCCCGGCGATGCACGGTCCGTCGTGGACGTGTGCGCCGAAGGTCTGCCCCTCGGCCGTCGCGCCGATGCCCTTCACCGTGAGGACGGCATGGCTCGCCCCTGAGGACTCGACCAGCTGCACACGCGCACTCGCCCCGTCGAAGGGCCCCGAGGCGGCGGGCGCCAGGTCACTGAGCACTCCGGAGGAGCGGGCGAATGGCCCAAGGGCCAGCGCCGGGCCGGCCGTGAGGAGGACGATGGCGGTGGCGCCGACTGCGGTCCGCAGCTTCGTGGAGGTGATCATCGAGGTGTCCTTTCTCCGAGGTCGACGAGGTGCCGACACAGAAGCAGACGGCGACCGGCGCCCGCCGGGTGACAGCGCGAACACCCCTGAAATACCTGCCTTTTCGAGTCACCCGGATGCCACTTCTCGCGCGTCTGTCAGGGCGATGGAGACCGTCGCCGAGTTCGTTCTCGACCCGATCGACGTCGGGGCCGCCCCCGACGTCATGGCGCTGTTTGCCCGGGAGGGGGCCTCGCTCACCCGGCTGGCCCGCTTCTACCTTGACGACCGGACAGCAGCCGAGGACCTCGTGCAGGAGGCCTTCATCCGGCTGTCTCGGTCGGCGAGCCGCATTCGCAAAGGTGGCAGCGCGGCGGCATACCTGCGTTCGATCGTCATCAACCTGGCCCGTGACCACAACCGTCGCGGACTGGTGTCCCTGCGGCACCGTCCGTCCGCGGTGCCGGACTCACCGTCGGCCGAGGAGGACGCCTCCGCCCGAGCAGAACGGCAGGCGGTCATCGATGCGTTGCGGACCCTGCCGCGCCGCCAGCGCGACTGCGTCACTCTCCGCTACTACCTCGACCTGTCGATCCCGGACATCGCCGAGACCCTCGGCCTCTCGGCCAACACCGTCAAGACCCATCTCCAACGCGGGCTCGCCAGCCTTGCCCAGACCCTGGAGGCCAACCGATGAGCAATCTCGAGGACCGGCTCACACATGCCCTGTCCGACTACCCGATGGAGCCCTCGCCCGACCTCTTCGAGCGGGTCGTCGAGGGGATCGCCGCGGACCGGGTCCGTCGCCGCTCGATCCTGCGCTGGTCGCTCGCTGCCGTGCTCGTCGTCACCCTGGCCACCACGGCCGTCCTCAGCCTCACCCCCCGAGTGAACGGAGCTCTCGCCATGCCCTGGTGGATCCTCGAAATCGCCACCAACCTCGTGCTCGTCGCCATCGCCCTCTGGCTCGGGCCCTTCATCAAGCGGTTCGGTCGGGCCTACGCCGCCGACGTCTTCCACGACAACCCGCTGACGGGCAAGAGCTACATCGTCCTCACGGACATCGTCTACTACCTGATCTTCACGGCCTACATCCTCTTCTCGATCCTGATCGTGCCGCACGACGAGTGGTCGTCGGTGAACCCGATCACGACGGTGACGGCTGGGCAGGTCACCTACGAGCTGTCCCGGATCGGCGGGATCCTGCTCATCATCGGGATCCTCCACGGACTCAACATCGTCCTCATGCCGGTCCTTGGTCGACTGTTCTCACTCAACCGTCGGCTGCCCGATCCCTCAGCACGGGAGCGCACTACCCGGGCGTAACTTCGCCTTGCCGACCTAGGTTGGGTCCATGGCCCCTTCGCGCCCTCGCGCCACCCGTGTCCTTGCCCTCGCCACTGTCGCCGTGTGCGGCGTCGGACTCGGGGGAGGTGCAGCCCGTGCCGCAGACCCGACGACGATGACGCCGATCGGTGGCGGCTACACCGTCGAGACGTTGCAGGGCTTCGGCCGGGCCGCAGCCAACGGGGCAACCGGTCCCACGGTGGACATCGTCGTCGTGCCGTCGTCATATGGCGATGCCCCCGCCGACCGGGCCGAGAACCTCGTCCTCGCGCAGCAACGCACCAACGAGGTCGACGCCGCGTGCGACGCCGTCGTCACAGCACCCTTCACCGGCTGCACGGCCGTCCTCGCGCCCCTGCTCAACCGGGCCGATGCCGACGACCCCGCCAACTCGGCGATGATCACCGACCAGACCGACGGCTTCTTCATCCTCGGCGGCGACCAGGGCCTGGCGATGTCGATCCTTGCGGACTCACCCGCCGAGACGAGGATGGCGGCAGCCTTCGCTCGCGGCGCGGCCGTGGGTGGCACGAGCGCGGGTGCGGCCGTCGAGTCGAAGACCATGATCAACGGCTACGTCGGCGCCCTCGGGCCGGCCGAGGGCCTGCGACAGGGGAGTTCGATCATCTGGTGGGGCGATGACGCCGACCGCGAGCGGGGCCTGAGCTTTGCGTCGCAGCGGGCGATCTTCGACCAGCACTTCTATCAGCGCGGGCGCTTCGGCCGCCTCCTCTCCACCCTGGCCACGTCCGACGCGCACTTCGGAGGCGTGAGCAAGGTCGGCGTCGGCGTCGACTACGCGACCGGCGTCCACAACACGGCCGACACCACCATCACCCAGACCTTCGGTGCATCCTCGGCTGCCGTCCTCGACCTCGAGTCGCTGTCATCACCCATCGCCTGGGTCGGCCCCAACAAGGTGCTCTCGACCCGCAACGTCGTCACGCACCTCCTGCCGCCCGACAGCGCAGGCAGCCCGACGGCATACGACCTCACGACGCGCACGGTGACCCGAGCGGGAGCAGCCGTGGCAGCACCGACCCCGGCCGCAGCGGCTGGACCGGCGGTTCCCGGAGCAACGGGCAAGGTCTATCTCGGCGGTGACGTGGTCGGCGGTGGTTCCTCAACCGTGGTGAGCCAGGTCGTCGCAGACGCCAAGGCTGCTGTCACGGGGGGAGCGCAGGCGCGGATCGTCATGCTCGCGGCCTCCTCGAAGGACAAGAAGGCGATCAATGCCTACTCGGGCGCGCTCAAGTCTGCGGGCTGGAGCGGCAAGGTCGACGTCGTCGAGCAGGGCAAGAACTCCAAGGTCGTCACCAACGGCGCCGCGGGTGTCGTCCTCATCGGCGAGACGCCCGCTGCCGTGGTCACTGCCCTGGCCGACCCGGCGTTCGCCGGGCTCGTGCGCTCGGCCGTCCTCACCACGCCCGTCGTCCTCGCCGACCGACACCTGACCGCCGCTCTGGGCACGTGGTTCTCGACGAAGGCCGATCCGACGGCGACGAACTACGAGGAAGAGAGCGTCGAGAACTTCCGGGCCGGTGACGGCGCCTGGCAGCGTGGACTGGGCCTCGTCACAGGCTCTCTCGTCCCGTCGCTCACGGCCGACTACCGCTGGGGCAAGCTCTATGACCTCGGCGCTCTGGAGCCGGGCCAGGTCGTCTGGGGCCTCGGCGAGGACACCGCGGTGCGTGTGACTCCCGGTGCGGCGGCGACCGTGGTCGGCGACGGATCGGTCGTCGGACTCGACCCGCGAGGAGCCCAGTTCTGGACCGGACCCAATAGTGCGATCGGTGCGATCAACGTCCTGCTCAACACCTTCGGCGCGGGCGAAGCTGTCCGGGTCGGCTGAGTCAGCGCTGGTCGACGAGCTCGATGATCGCGTCGCCCACGACCTCGGTCGCCTCGTGCATGAGCATGTGTCCCTTGCCGGGCAGGACCGTCAACTGTGAACCGGGTATGCCGTCGTGCAGGCTGCGTGCCCACCTCACCGGTGTGAGCCTGTCCTTGGTGCCGACGAGGACGTGGGTGGGGATGTCGGCGAACTCGGCCAGCGCCTCGGTCTCGTCGTGGTCGCGGATCGAGGCGAAGTAGCGGCCCAGCGTCGCCAGTGAGGTCTGGCCGATGAGTCGGGTCATGTCGCGCACGCTGCCCTTGTCAGGGTTCTCGCCGAAGTTGAGGTCGCGCAGGACACGGCTGGGCACGAACATTCCGGTGCGCAACAACGGAACTCGCGCCGCGACGGCCATGGCGAGGGCCTCGCCCCGTGCCTCCGTGCGGCCGTCGATCGAGGCCGTCGTCGACACCAAGGCGACTCCACGGACACGGTCACGGAAGTCGGAACTGTGGGACCCGGCATACGCGAGGATCGTCATTCCGCCCATCGAGTGGCCGCCGAGGACGAGCGGTCCGGTGGGTGCGGTGGCCGCGATGACGGTGGTGAGGTCGTCGGCCAGGCCCTTGATCGACTGCGATGTCAACGAGCCCCAGGTGGAGCGTCCGTGACCCCTCTGGTCGTAGGTGATGACGCGAACAGCCCTGTGCGACTGGACTTCTCGCACGACGGGCTCCCAGCTGGCGCGGGTGAGCGTCCAGCCGTGGGAGAGGATCAGCGTGGGGGCGTCGGCGTCCGGAGTGGTCGACGGGAGGAACTCGGTCGCCGTGAGGGTTCCGCCGTTCGCTGCCGGGATCGACAGCGTCCGGGTGTTCAGGGTCGTCGTGCTGCTCATGTCAGTTCTCCACTTCGATGACGACGGGCGCATGGTCGCTCGCACCCTTGCCCTTGCGTTCTTCACGGTCGATGGCCGCGCCACGAACCCGCTGTGCCAGTGGGTCGCTCGCGAGGATGAAGTCGATCCGCATGCCACGCCGCTTCTGGAAGGCGAGGCGCTGGTAGTCCCAGTAGGTGAAGGTGCCCGGCTCCGGCGTGTGCGGGCGGACGACGTCGCTCACGCCGGCGTCGAGCACGGCCTGGAAGGCGGCGCGCTCGGGCGGGCTGACGTGGCTCTTGTCGAGGTAGTAGTCCATCGACCAGACGTCCTCGTCCTGGGGCGCGATGTTCCAGTCGCCCATGAGCGCAAAGGGCTGGCCCTCGGCGGCCCACGCGGCGGTCTGGACGCGCAGCTGCTCGAGCCACGCGAGCTTGTAGTGCATGTGCGGGTCCTCGAGCGCGCGCCCGTTGGGGACGTAGAGGGACCAGAGACGGATGCCGTTGCACGTGGCCCCGATGGCCCGCGCCTCCGCGACGGCCGGCTCACCCCAGTGCGGCACGTCCGGGAAGCCGCGGCTGACGTCGTCGAGACCCACGCGGGAGGCGATCGCGACGCCGTTCCACTGGCTCAGCCCGTGGTGGGCCACGGCATACCCCAGGGCCTCGAAGCGGTCGAACGGGAACTGCTCCTCGCGGCATTTCGTCTCCTGGATCGCCAGGACGTCGACGTCGGTGCGCTCGAGCCACGCCTCGACGCGGTCGATGCGTGAACGGATGGAGTTGACGTTCCAGGTGGCGATGCGCACCACTGCACCCTACCCACGGGTATGCGCAGTGCTTAGGGTCGTCACCATGACCACCGCACTTGTCACGGGCGCCACCGCCGGCATCGGCCGCGAATTCGCCCTCCAGCTCGCCGCCCGCGGCGACAACCTCGTCCTCGTCGCCCGTGACGTCGCCCGGCTCGAGGCCTTTGCGCAGGAGCTGCGTGCCGCTCACGGGGTGGAGGTCGAGGTCCTCGGGGCCGACCTGAGCGACCGGGAGCAGCTGGGGCGCGTCGCCGATCGGGTCGCCTCGACCGACAGGTCGGTCGATGTCCTCGTCAACAACGCGGGCTACTCGCTCAAGAAGCGCTTCCTCGACAACGACGTCTCCGCCGAGGAGGCCGTGTTCGACGTGCTCACCCGTGCGGTGCTCGTGCTCTCTCACGCTGCCGGTAATGCCATGCGGGTGCGGGGGCGCGGCGCGATCATCAACGTGTCGTCCGTGGCGTCGTTCATGGCGGCTGGCCCCTACAGCGCCAACAAGTCGTTCGTGACCGTCTTCAGTGAGGGTCTTGCGGCCGAGCTGACCGGGACCGGGGTGACGGTGACGGCGCTCTGCCCCGGCTTCACCCACACCGAGTTCCACGAGCGGGCCAACCTCGACATGTCCAAGATGCCCGAGTTCATGTGGCTCGACGCTCCTCGGCTCGTCCGTGATGCCCTCGCCGACGTCGACAAGGGCAAGGTCGTGTCCGTTCCGGGTCGCCAGTACAAGGCGATCGTCACAGCCCTGCGGATCCTCCCTCGCCCGCTCGTCCGCAGGCAGTCGCGCGGAGCCCATCGCCCCAGCAGCCCCTGACGCGAGATCACCGTCGAGTCGGTAGCCTCGGGGCCGTGACTGACATTGCCGCCGACCGCGCCCGCCTGCTCGAGATCATCAAGGACAAGGCCATCGTTCACGGCCGCGTCACCCTGTCCTCCGGCAAGGAGGCCGACTACTACGTCGACCTGCGCCGCATCACGCTCGATGGTGAGGCCAGCCCACTTGTCGGCCGCGTCATGCGCGACCTCGCCGCCGACCTCGAGTTCGACGCCGTCGGCGGACTGACCCTGGGCGCCGACCCGGTCGCCACGTCCATGCTCCACGCCGCCGCCGCTGCCGGTGAGCGCCTCGACGCGTTCGTCGTCCGCAAGGCCGGCAAGGCGCACGGCCTCCAGCAGCGGATCGAGGGTCCGTCGATCGAGGGCCGCCGCGTCCTCATCGTCGAGGACACCTCAACCACGGGCGCCTCGCCGCTCGATGCCGCGAAGGCCGCGCAGGAGGCTGGCGCGATCGTCGTCGGTGTCGCGACCATCGCCGACCGGGCCACCGGTGCCGCTGAGGTCTTCGCCGACGCCGGCCTCGAGTACCGCCATGCGTTCGGGCTGACGGACCTCGGCCTCGCCTGACCTGACCTCTCCCGCATCCCCGGCCACGCGGCACGCAGGCTCTAGGATCGCGAGCGAGACGCCACCAACAGGGGAGTTCCCATGATCACCGCCATCGTCATCATCGTCGTCCTACTGCTGCTCGTCGGCATCGTCGTCGGGATGTACAACGGCCTCATCAAGCTGCGCAACCTCGTGCAGGAGGCCTGGCGCCAGATCGATGTCGAGCTGACCCGTCGCCACGATCTCATCGGCAACCTCGTCGAGACGGTCAAGGGCTATGCGGCGCACGAGCGCGGCACCCTCGAGGACGTCGTCAAGGCGCGCAGCCAGGCGATGGCGCCGAACCAGTCTCCGGCTCAGCAGGCCGAGAGCGAGAACATGCTGAGCCAGGCGCTCGGCCGCCTGCTGGCGATTGCTGAGGCCTACCCGGACCTGAAGGCCAACCAGAACTTCATGGCCCTGCAGCAGGAGCTGACCAGCACCGAGGACCGCATCGCGTCTGCGCGGCGCTACTACAACGCGACCGTGCGTGACCTCAACACCAAGGTCGAGACCGTCCCCACGAACTTCGTCGCCGGCATGTTCGGCATCAAGACGGCTGAGTACTTCGAGGCTGTCGGCGAGCAGCGCGAGGCCCCCAAGGTCGACTTCGGTCAGCGCGACGCGACGATCCCGCCGCCCAGCTCGTATGCCGCTCCGTCGCCTTCCGCGTCCACCCCGCCTGCTGCTGCGTCTCCGGCGACGACGCCCGCGGCGCCGGTGGATCCGACGACGCCGATCGCGCAGACCCAGCCGATCGAGCCCACCAACCCGGGAGACGTCCCGCCCGCACCTCCGGCGCCACAGGCCTGAGCTGGTCATGTCCGTTCTGGGGGGAATTCGCAACACCGTCGCTGCGCCCTGGGTGGCCGAGGTCTGGGTCGACCCTCAGTGGTACGAGTGCCAGAGCAGCCCTGACCGGCTCCCTGACCCGGGGCCTCCGACGATCGTGACGTTGCGCGGGAGCCAGGTCCTCATCGGCCGCCACAGCGAGGTGAAGTCGGTGGTGCCGCACATCGACTGTGACGGTGACGCTGGAGTGAGCCGGCGTCATGCCCAGCTCACCCGCCACAACCTCGGCTGGGTCGTCGAGGATCTCGGCTCGGCCAACGGCACCTATGTCAGCTCGATGATCGGCGACATCCCCGACGACCCCATCGACGCCGGCCACCCGATCGCGTCGGGTCACGTGCTCTACCTCGGATCGTGGACCCGGATCGTCCTCCGCCAGGAGTCCGTCCCCGCCTGACTGTGAATCAGGACTCGAGGCGACCACCTCTTGGTGAGCCGACCAGTCCCGCGTGGTCGGCTCGTCAACTACTGGTCGCCTCGGATGAAGCCGATCCAGCCTGCATCAGTGTCGAACGCGAGCATCGACCCCTCCGTCGAACCCTTGAGCGCGACGGTCGCGTGGTTGTCGATGAGGGCAGCCAGCCAGGCGTCCACGGCGGCTGGTTCCTCGGGGCAGCCGATCTGCGTCATCCCGACACCGCCGTTCGCGAAGACCCGGTGATCCTCGACGGCGACCTTGGCGCCCAGGTGGTTGCACGCGGCATACAAGCTGAGAACGTCGTCCCTGATGGTGAGTCGCACCGGCGTGGTCCACGGCTTCGTCCCGTCGGAGGCGAAGCCGGCGTTCGAGACCCAGGAGCCCTGGACGCCATCGAGGGAGTCGAGCCAGCCCGCGTCGTTCCGGGGCGAGTCACCGCGAGCCGACCACACGGCATACCCACCTCCCAAGAGCAGTGCGGCGACCACGCCGATCACGGTCCAGGAGCGCCAACCGCGAGGTCTCATGAGACTTGGACCGCGTCGCGCACGGTTCGGTTCCCTACTTCTCCGCGGGCAGCACGAGGGCGTAGACGTCCCACGGCCGCGCGTCGGCGGGGTGGTCGCGCCGCGTCCGCCCGCGGTGTGCGCGGAACACCTCGTGCAGCTGCTCCTTGAGTACCTCGAGCTCGGCGTCGGTGACCCACAGGCGTCCTCGCGAGGTCATGCCGACCTCATCACCGGTCTCGAGCGACTCCGCCAGCCGATCCAGGCCCGCATCCAGACCGACGAACCACTTCGCCAGCGACGTCCGACTCAGATCCCGCCCGGCCGCCCGGTGCGCTTCCGGCAGGATCGAGATCGTCGTCGCGGTCGATCGCCAGGGCCGTTCGCGTCCGTCGGTGGAGGTGTCGCGCTCGACGACACCCCACTTCTCGAGCGCCCGCAGGTGATAGCTCGTCGCGGAGGGGGTGAGGTCCACGAGTGAGGCAGCCTCGGTCGCGGTGAGCACCTCGCCCGAGAAGAGCTCGGTGATGAGGCGCTGCCGGGCCGGATGAGCGAGGGCGCGCAGGGCCCGCGGGTCGGTGATGCGCAGCTCGTCGGGACGCTTCTTCGCCATGGATCCCACCTTAGTGTTGACGCGCCAATTCGTGAAGCGTTACCTTCATAACTATGAAACGACTGCTTCACGAGTATGCCGGTGTGCTGGCTGTGCCGCAGGCTCGCCTTGTCCTCGGGGCAGGTCTGGCATCCGTGGTCGGCGACGTTCTGGCCATGGTGGCCCTCCTCCTGCGCCTCCACGACGAGGGCCACGGCCCGTACGCCGTGTCCGCGCTGCTCGTCTGTTTCGCCCTGCCGTTGGTGCTCACGATGGGGATCGCGGGCTCGGTCGCGGATGCCCACGACCCGCGTCGCGTCCTCGTCGCCGCGACCCTGGTCCAGGCGCTCGGAGCCGTCGGCCTCGTCGTCGCGCCCTCCTTGGCATGGACCTGCGTCTCAGTACTCGTGCTCCAGACCGGGTTCGCCTTCGCCAACCCGGTCTGGAGCGCCGTGATGCCGCTCGTCGTCGGCGAGGACCTCTCCGGCACCTATGTCTCGCTGTCGCAAGGGCTGCGATCCATCGCGTCGCCCATCGGTGCCGCCCTCGCCGGTGTCCTCGTCCAGCACTGGGGGAGCCAAGTGGCCCTGGGCATCAACGCGGCCAGCTTTGTCGGACTCCTCGCTGCCGCCCTCGCCCTGCGCGTCACCCGCACGCCAGCAACGCGCCCTGCGACATCGTTCCTCCCACGTGACGGGCTCCTGGCTCTGCGCGCCAACCCGGTCATCGCCGCCCTCGTCTTCGGCGTCGTGCCGATCATCCTCACCGTCGAGGCCGTCAACGCCGTCGAGGTCTTCCTCGTACGGGGTGAACTCGGCGCCTCGCCCGCCCAGTTCGGACTCGCCGAGGCGTGCGGCGGCGTCGGTGCCGTGGTCGGCTCGTTCGCGGCCGCCGCGGTGAGGACTCGCGACCGCCGCATCCTCGGCCTTCTCATCGGTATCACTGCCACGCCCATCGTCCAGATCGCACAGGGGATGGCTCCCCATCTCGGTGTGTATGCCGTGTGCACCATGGCCATTGGTCTCGCCCTGGGCGTCGTGAACGCGTTGATCTTCGCCCTCCTGCTGCACGAGATCACCGAGGGTGATCGCGGCAAGGTCGTCGCCCTCGTGAGTGGTCTCTCGAGAACGACGACCATCGCGGCCCTGGCCATCGGGGGAGCGCTGGGTACGCAGTTGGGCGCGCGGACGGCATACGTCGTCTGCGGTTCTGTTGGGCTGCTCATCGCGGTGACCGCCGCGCTCCGGGTCCGCTCCGCGCTACGCAAGCCAGGTGGTGACGATCTCCCTGCCTGCGTCCGTTCCTGGAAGGACGATGAATCCGCCGAATGCCAGGATGCCGAGCAACAGGTAGAGGGCGGAACGTCGCACGCGATGCGACGTCCAGGCGTCCGGTCCGCGCAGCCCCATCAGGAGCGTCCCGACCGCGACAGCGGGCGCCAACACGAGGACGAGGGCGGTCTTCAGCGGTGACACCGCCGCGAGATCCGTGACCGAGGCCCACCACGTGGCGGCCGTCCAAACGCCCACGAGAGTCAGTACGAGCAGGACCGCGAGTCCGACGAGGAGCATCCAACCAAGATCGCGACCCACGGTGTCGTGCTTCGCCACGCCGTCATCCATGGCGAGAGTATCCACCGGTCGGTGGATGCCGTCTCCACCGCTCAGTCGGCGCGACGCCTGCGTTGAGGAGAGCACTCTGAACGTATGACAGCGATCAGCATCCGCGGGCTCGTCAAGGGCTATGGCGACAAACGAGCCGTTGATGGGCTCGACCTGGACATCGAATCCGGCGAGGTCTTCTCGCTCCTCGGTCCCAACGGCGCCGGCAAGACGACGACCGTGGAGATCCTTGAGGGGTTCCGTACCCGTGACGCCGGCGAGGTGAGCGTCCTCGGGCAGGACCCAGCATCCGCAGATCGCCTGTGGCGCAACCGGATCGGCATCGTCCTGCAGAGCTCGTCGGGCCTCGACCTCCTCACGCCGCGCGAGATCCTTCGGTCGACGGGTCGTGCCTATGCCAATCCTCGGGACATTGATGACGTCATCGCCTCGGTCGGGCTCGAGGAGAAGGCCGACGTGCGCATCGCTGGGCTCTCGGGGGGACAGCGTCGCCGCCTCGACGTCGGACTGGGCATCGTCGGTCGACCCGAGCTGCTCTTCCTCGATGAGCCCACGACCGGCTTCGACCCGCAGGCCCGCCGCGACTTCTGGGGGCTCATCCGCAGCCTCGCCGCGGAGGGCACGACGATCCTCCTCACGACCCACTACCTCGACGAGGCCGAGCAGCTCGCGGACCGCGTCGGAGTCATCGCGGCCGGCAAGCTGCTCGCACTCGACACCCCGGCCAACCTCGGCGGCCGCGCCTCCGAGGAGGCCACCGTCTCGTGGACCGAAGGCGGCCAACGGCAGACGCTGCGGTCGGCCACCCCGACCCTTGAGGTGACTCGTCTCGCCCAGCGGCTCGGCGGCGAGATCCCCGAGCTCGTCGTCAGTCGCCCCTCGCTCGAGGACACCTACCTGACGCTCATCGCACCGCACATCGAAGCTGTCCAGACAGAAGAGGTCATGGCATGAACGCCCTCGCACTCGGAGTCGACCGCACGGTCCTCGAGCTCAAGATGTACTCCCGCGAGAAGGAGGCAGTCTTCTTCTCGTTCCTCTTCCCCATCCTCATGCTCGGCCTCTTCTCGGTGATCTTCGGTGACCAGATGGAGGCGGGTGGCTCGCAGATGAGTGCTGCCGAGTACTTCCTGCCCGGCATGATCTCGGCCGGCATCCTGCTCACGTCATTCCAGACGATGGCGATGTCGGTGACGGCCGAGCGCGACGACGGCACGCTCAAGCGACTGCGCAGCACCCCGATGCCGCCGGTCTCCTACTTCCTCGGCAAGGTCGGGTTGGTCGTCGTCACCGCGCTTGCCCAGCAGGTGCTGCTCCTCGCCGTGGCCAGGTTCGCCTTCGGGGTGGACCTGCCCGACACGGCCGACCGCTGGTTCACTTTCGCATGGGTCTTCGGGCTGGGGGCGTTCGCCGGCACCGTCCTCGGCACGGCCTACAGCTCGCTCGCCTCGGCGCGCTCGGTCGGCGCCATCGTCATCGCGCCGATGCTCATCCTGCAGTTCATCTCGGGCGTCTACTTCGCCTTCACCGACATCCCGTCGTGGCTGCAGCAGATTGCCTCGGTCTTCCCACTCAAGTGGATCGCCCAGGGTATGCGCTCGGTCTTCTTCCCCGACTCCATGGCATCCCTGGAGATGGGCGGAGCCTGGGAGCCCGGACGCACCGCCATGGTCCTCGGGGTCTGGGCCGTCGCCGGCCTGGTCCTGTGTGTCCTCACCTTCCGCTGGTTCAAGCGCGGCACGACATGATGGCCCGGTGACCGCTTCACCGACCCCGTCCGCAGAGCTCTCGAGCGACCAGCTCGCGGCCATGTGGCGCGGGCAGGCGAAGTGGTGGCACCTCAGCTGCTACGCGATCATCGCGACGGCCTGCGCCATCGCTCTCGTGGACGCGCCGGGCGAGCACGGCCGCCTGCCGACCCTGCTCCTCCTGCTGGGGATCGCGCTCGCCTACACGCTCTTCGGTCGCCGTGCGATCCAGCGCGAGGGAACGGTGTATGCCGTTCTGTATCAGCTGAGTGCCTGGGCCTGCGTCCTCGCCGTCATCCTCATCGACCCCGACTTCGAGTCGTGGTTGCTGTTCTTCTGTCTCTTTCCCCAGATCTGGGCGACGTTCGAGAAGCGCCACGCCCTCATCGGAACGGGTCTTGCCCTCCTGGCCCTCTTCACAGCCACGGTTCTGCCCTCGGACGACCCGGCAGACATGGTGCCGGCAGCCCTCGTCTCCGTGCTCATCTCGTTCGTCCTGTCGGCCACGCTCGGCCTCTTCATCCACCGCATCATCAGAGAGGCGGAGGAGCGTGCCCTGGTCATCGACGAGCTCCAGTCGACCCGCGCGCAGCTCGCCGCCGTCGAGCACGCCCAAGGAGTGCAGGACGAGCGGAGCCGCCTCTCCCGCGAGATCCACGACACCCTGGCGCAAGGCTTCACGTCGGTCATCGCGCTCTCTCGCGCCGCCAGCTCCGCCCTCGAGCGTGACGACGTCGACAAGGCCCGCGAGCGGCTCGCGATGATCGAGAGCACAGCCGTCGACAACCTCGCCGAGGCCCGGGTCATCGTCGCCGAGCTCACGCCCGGACACCTTCAGTCGCGCACTCTCGTCGAGGCGCTCGCACGGCTCGCCGAGACGATGACGCGAGAGACCGGCATACAGGTGTCGTCGTCGGTCGCCGGGGAACCGGCGCCGCTCGGGGGCAACGCCGAGGTCGTCGTCCTACGCGGGGCACAGGAGGCCCTGTCCAACGTCCGACGCCACTCGGGCGCCAAGGCCGCCGCGGTGACGCTCACCTATGAAGCCGAGCGCGTTGCCCTCGAGGTCAAGGACGACGGCGCTGGGTTCGATCCCACGACTGCCCAGATGGGCTTCGGACTCGACGGATTGCGCTCTCGCGCAACCGAACTCGGGGGAGAGGTCAGCATCGCTCGCGCCAAGCCGCGCGGAACCCGACTCGTCATGGAGCTGCCCCGATGATCCGCATCCTCGTCGTCGACGACCACCCCGTCGTACGCGCCGGCATGGTGGCCCTGCTCAGTGAGCTCGAGGACCTCGACGTCGTCGGCGAGGCCGGCAACGGTGCCGAGGCGCTCGCCCTCTCGCCCCGGCTCGCGCCCGACGTGGTCCTGATGGATCTGCGTATGCCGGTCATGGACGGTGCCGAGGCCACCGCTCGGCTGCGTGCCCAACCCGACCCGCCCGAGGTCCTCGTCCTCACGACCTACGACACCGACGCCGACATCGTGCGAGCCGTCGAGTCCGGAGCGCGCGGCTACCTGCTCAAGGACACGCCGCCAGCCGTCCTCGCCGACGCCATCCGACGGGCCGCACTGGGTGAGACCGTCCTGGCCCCGCCCGTGGCAGCCCGGCTCGCCGAACGGTTGCGCGCCCCCGCACAGGTCGAGCTGACCCCGCGTGAACTCGACGTCCTTCAGGCCGTCGCCCGGGGACTGTCCAACGGTGAGGTGGGACGAGAACTCTTCATCGGCGAGGCGACGGTCAAGACCCACCTGCTGCGGATCTTCGCCAAGCTCGAAGTGACGGACAGGACGGCCGCGGTCACGGCGGCATACAAGATCGGTCTGATCTCCCTGCCCCGCAACTGATCCGAGCGCCTAGCCGAGGACCTGCCCGAGGAGGCCGCCCGCGCCCCCACCTCCGCCGCCACCATGCTGCTGGTGGCTGCCGTCGACGACCGACTCACTGGGCTGGACGAGGACGTAGCCCTGACCGCTGAAGGCCATCTGCAACGTCTCGCCGGTCCCACCGCGCACGAGCGAGCCGATGCCACCCGTGTCCACGCGGACGTCCATGTGGACTCCGGCCGTCCACAGGACCACCGCCTGGGCGTCACCGAACGTGGGGGCGCTCGCGACATCGAGGGCCACGGGGTCGCCCTTGGTGGTCACGGCGACATAGCCGGTGCCCTGCAGTGACACGTTGTAGAGACCGCCGGTCATGGCCGCCCCACGAGCCTGGATCCGGTGGATGTCCCACGTGATCGAGCTGCTGAACGCGAGGACGTTGTTGCCGTTGACCGAGATGGCGTCGTTCTCCAGATACATGATCTGAACCTCGGCGGCGGACTCGGCGAGGAACAGGTCGCCCTGCCCGGAGCAGGTCATCATCGTGATGCCCTCGCCCGTGACCGCGGACTTGAGGAACTTCCCCATGCCCGAGCCCTTCTTGGCGAAGCGCACGTCGCCCTGATAGGCGACCATCGAACCGGCCCGAGCCATGACCTCGCCGTAGCGCATGTCGACACGGAGCAGCTTCTTGTTCTGCAGGGAGAACGGGTCGGCCGTCTCCTTCTCCTTGAAGTCCTGGAACAGCGAGCCGTGAATCGTCATCGTCAGTACCCCTCGCGGGTGTGATGTCGCACGCCCGAGACGGCGGCGAACTCCTGCTCCGAACCTAGGCCTCAGCCTCACCGCGGGACTAAGGTTTCGACAGACTCGTCACGACGATGCAGGAGGCATTCATGGGGTTCCTCGACAAGGCCACCGCCGCGGCCAAGCAGGCCGCGACCGACGCGAAGAAGGCGGCGGCCGACTTCCAGGCCGCCAACCCCAACCTGATGAGCGGCAACCTCGGGGGCGGGGGCGGCGGCGGTGCGCAGGCCGACCGGCTGCTGCGCGACCTCGGGGCCCTCACCTATCTCAGCGCGCAGGGCCGTCCCGGATCGGCGGAGGAGCACCAGCGGATCATGGGAGAGCTGCAGCGTCTGGAGTCCACGGGTGGACTCAACCTCACGCTGACTTCGGCGTATGCCGCGCCCGGAGCTCCGCCGCCGCCTCCCGGTGCCGTGCGCAGCGCCCATGAAGCCACTCAGGCTGCGCCTCCTCCGCCCGGAAGCGTGCCTCCGCCGCCACCGCCCTCGGCCGCGCCCGCCCAGCAGGTCCAGGACGAGGACCTCGGTGGGGGGCAGGGGACTGGCGCTCCGCCTCCGCCGCCCAGCTGGAGCTGACTTCGCTCAGGCGCTCTGGCGGGCCTTGCTGCGGTGCCGGAGGTACTCGAAGACCATGGGCAGGACGGACACCAGGACGATGAGCAGGACGGCGGCCTCGAGGTTGTCCTGGATGAACTTGATGCCACCGAGGAAGTAGCCGAGGAGCGTGATGGTCGTCGCCCACAGGACGGCGCCGACGGCGCTCCACACGAAGAAGTGGCGGCGATCCATCTTGCCGACGCCGGCAACGACGGTGATGAAGGTGCGCACGATCGGCACGAACCGGCCGATGACGAGGGCCTTGGCGCCGTACTTCTCGAAGAAGGCGTGGGTCTGGTCGAAGTACTTCTTGTTGATGAAGCGACCCTCGCGCTCATACAGCGGGGTGCCGATGGCTCGTCCGATCTCGTAGCCGGCGACGTTGCCGAGGAACGCGGCGATGCTGAGGATGACGCACGCCAAGACAATGTTGATGCTGATTTCGCCGCCGTGGATGAACAGGCCGATCGCAAAGAGCAGTGAGTCACCGGGGAGGATCGGGAAGAGCAGCCCACACTCGACGAAGACGATGAGGACACTGACCCAGAAGAACTGGGAGCCGAAGCGGTCGAGGAGCCACTGAGGATCCATGAAGTCGGGGCCGAGCGAGGGCATCATCACGGGCGCAAGCGTATGCCGTGTCGCTGAGCGACCGCTGAAAGGTTCACTGCCCGGTGCTGCCGTCGATGCACTCGCGCAGCAGGTCGGCGTGCCCGAGGTGCTGGGCGTACTCCTCGATGAGGTGGACGACGACGTCGCGAACGTTGAGTTCGCCGTGGTGGCCCGCGTCGATGACCTCGCCCATGTCGTCGTGCGCGGCGAGCCACGCCTCGGCGTAGGCGACCTCCTCGCGCCATGCCGCCCAAGCGTCGTCGACCGCCGCTTGGTCACCGACCACATTGTTGAAGTCCGCGTCGGCGCGCGGCGGACCCCAGAGTCGGTCCGCCTCCTCCCCAGCGAGGGTGCGACGCCACCAGCCGCGCTCGACCTCGGCGAGGTGTCGCACGAGCCCGAGGAGGGACATCGACGACGGCGGGACGGAACGCTGCGCCATCTGCTCGGGGGTGAGCCCGTCGCACTTCAGCTCGAGCGTCTGCCGACGATGACGCAGGTATGCCGCGTAGTTGTCGCGTTCCCCCATGGGCGGGCTGTCGCTCTCGCGGGGGTCCTCGTCGGGCGCCACCCACATGTCGTCGTACGTCTGGTCGGTCATGCCTGACATTGTTGGCCCCGTGAGTGACGAGCGCGACCGGATTCCCGGCGAGACCGTTGGCGTGGGCCCCTGGGAGGGGCCGCTGCCCGACGACGACCGGCTCGACCCAGACCTCCTGCGCGACGGCGACCGACGCAACGTCGTGGACGGCTACCGCTACTGGCGGCACGACGCGATCGTCGCCGACCTCGACACCCGCCGCCACGACTTCCACATCGCGATCGAGAACTGGGAGCACGACTTCAACATCGGCTCCGTCGTCCGCACCGCCAACGCCATGGGCGCGGCCGCCTTCCACATCGTCGGCAAACGCCGATGGAACCGGCGCGGTGCGATGGTCACGGACCGCTACCAGCACGAACACCACCACCCCACACCAGGTGACCTGGCCACGTGGGCCGCTGCGAACGGCATACGCCTCATCGGGATCGACAACCTCCCCGGCAGCCGCCCGCTCGAGACGTTCGACCTGCCGAGGAACGCGATGCTCGTCTTCGGGCAGGAGGGGCCGGGGCTGTCGGAGGCGATGCGCGCCGAGTGCGAGGCGACGCTGCACATCGAGCAGTTCGGGTCGACCCGTTCCATCAACGCCGGCGCTGCCGCCGCCATCGCCATGCACGCCTGGGTGCGACGGCACGTCTTCGACCAGCCGATCACCTAGGCTGTCTCTTCCCCCCAACACACCTGAGCTCAGGAGAGGCACTTCGTCATGCCCATGAACGAGGAGCTCACGGAAGAACAGCACCACCTCGCGAACGCCCGCGCCGAGCTGGGTCGCATGCGCGAACGCACCCTCTCGCTCGACATCCAGGGCGGTGACGCCGTCTCGTCGGAGCGGCTCGCCGAGACCCTGTGGCGCCGGGCCCGATCCCTTGAGGACGACCCGACGACCGCGCTCTTCTTCGGCCGCGTCGACCTCGACACGGACGAGCGCTGGTACATCGGCCGCCGTCACGTCACCGACGACGCCGGCGATCCCTTGGTCATCGACTGGCGGGCGCCGGTGTCGACGACGTTCTATCGGGCGTCGCACACGGAGCCGATGGGCGTGCGGCTGCGGCGACGCTTCGGCTACGACCACGGCTCGATCACTGCGATGGAGGACGAGCACCTGCTCGATGTCCGTGAGCCGGAGGCGCGCTCGCAGATCCTCGCCAGTGAGATCGAGCGTCCGCGCGTCGGCCCCATGCGAGACATCGTGGCCACGATCCAGCCCGAGCAGGACGCGTTGGTTCGAGTCGACGCGACGACGACGGTCTGCATCCAGGGTGCGCCGGGCACGGGCAAGACGGCCGTGGGTCTGCACCGTGCGGCGTGGCTGCTCTACGCCTATCGTGCGCGGCTCGGTCGGAGTGGCGTCCTCGTCATCGGACCCAACGACGCCTTCCTCGACCACATCGGCGCGGTCCTGCCCACGCTCGGTGAGGTCGAGGTCCGGCACACGAGTATCGAGGCGCTCACGGCATCGGTGCCGATCCGTGCGACCGAGGCGACTGCCGTTGCCCAACTCAAGGGTGACGCGCGGATGGCGGCGGTGCTGCATCGGGCTGTGTGGTCGCATCTCGTGCCGCCGAGTGAGGCGATGGTCGTGCCGCGAGGGGCGCGGCGGTGGCGCGTGGCGGCATACGACATTGCTCCTCTGGTCGATGGGCTCGCGGGACGCGAGATCCGCTATGACGCGGCCCGGTTTCTGTTGCCGCAGAGGCTTGCTCACGCGGTGTTGGTCAAGATGGAGGCTCTGGGGGAGTACCCGGACGACCGCGTCCAGGACGCCATCGCGCGCAGCGCTCCGGTCAAGGCGTATGCCGCATCGCTCTGGCCCAAGGTCGACGCCCGTGCGCTGTTGCACAGGTTGTTGTCGGATCCGGTCGTGCTCGCCGCTGCCGCGGATGGGGTCTTGAGCGACGACGAACAGCAGCTGCTGCTGTGGGAGAAGCCCTCTCGCACAGCGGGATCCACGAAGTGGTCGTTGGCTGACACGGTGCTGCTCGACGAGTTGGCCGACCTGCTCAACCGGACGCCGAGCCTGGGCCACGTGGTGTTGGACGAGGCGCAGGATCTCTCGCCGATGCAGCTGCGGGCGGTCGGGCGTCGGTGCTCGACCGGGGCGGCGACAGTGCTGGGTGACATTGCGCAGGGGACCACCCCGTGGTCGACGGCGTCATGGGCGGAGAGTCTCGAACACCTCGGCAAACCCGACGGAATCGTGTCGGAACTGCGGCGTGGCTTCCGTGTGCCGGCATCGGTGATCGAGTTCGCGGCGCGGTTGCTGCCTCAGGCTGCGCCCGGCCTCGCGGCTCCGGAATCGGTGCGAGACAATCCTGGTCGGTTGGACCTGGTGTCCGTGGAGATGGCCGAACTCGTTGCTGGTGCGGTGATCGAGGTGGATCGGTTGCGGATGCTCGCGGGGAGCATCGGCGTCATCGTTCCCGACGCACGGGTGTCCGAGGTGTCCCGCGCGCTGGATTCGGGTGGGATCGAGCACGGCACTCTCGGTGCCACTCATGGGGACGTGGACCACCAGGTCGATGTTGTGCCAGCGACGGTGGCCAAGGGGCTCGAGTTCGACCACGTCCTCGTGGTGGAACCGGCCGAGATCGCGGCCGCGGAGCCCGACGAACGAACGGGTCTGCGGCGCCTGTATGTCGTCCTCACCCGAGCCGTCTCGGATCTCACCGTCGTCCACTCCGCGCCCCTGCCGGACGCTTTGCGCGACTGAGGCTGGGGTCGTTGTCAGTGTGCATTGCTAGCGTGGTTGACGAGGGCCTGACGTGGGTTGCCCAATTGCTGAATTGTGTTGTGGGAGTGAGGAATTCAGCCCAGGGCGTATCTCGAAATCCTTGACTCTAGAACTCACGTTCGAGTAAAATCAGGTCATGGAAAGCACCTCCGCGACCGCCGCCCTTGAGGGCCGGTATGCCGCGTTGCGTGCTTCCGCTCACCAGTTGAGTTCCGAGGAGCTCCTGGATGTCATCGAGCTCGCGCAGCGGGAGAAGGACGCGGCGTCGGCCCGGCAGGCGGTCGCGTTGGCGCACCTGTCCGCGCGTGATGTCCACCGTCAGGAGGACGGCACCAGCGTGGAGGTCCATCACGGGTTGGGGCACCAACGCCAGGACGGTCCCGAGCTGGCGGCGCCCCGGTTGGGGGGTGTCGGTGCATGTCGCGACGAACCGGATCCTCGATGCGATCCGTCAGCTGACCCGCACCCCGGTCGTGGTCGATGCCATGGCCTCAGGGGATTTGGATGAGCAGCGTGCCCGGGTCGTCACGGAGGAGACGGAGTTCCTGTCTCCGGAGTCCGCGGCTGAGGTTGTGGAGCGGGTCAAGGACGTGTGGGGACAACTGACCACGGGGCCGCTGCGCCGGCTCCTGGCGCGCACCGCGGCGCAGGTCGACCCGGACGCGGTCGCCCAGGAAGCCGAGGACGAGCGGGCCCGGCGTGGGTTGACCCGCCGAACCGGGGAGCACGGCACCGATCACTGGCGTGGTGACTTCCGCGTCGAAGACGCCCGAGGTGCGTGGGCTGCTGTCACCGAACGCGCCCGTCAGCTGGTGCGCGACAAGAAAGCCAGCAACCTGGAGATGGCTCGGTCTGACGCGATGATGGAACTCATCCTCGAACACTCCGACGTCAAGGTCATCATCCACGCCACCCGCGCCGCCGACGACGAAGCGACCCACCGACACCACCGCCGACGAGACCACCACTGCTGACGAGACCACCAGATCACGGGAGGCCCCTGCACCTTCTGGTGCGGCCGAGGACCTCGTCGAAGTGGGCGGGCTTGGGCAGGGTGGGACGACGTTCGTCCGCCGTGAATGGCTCGACCAAGCCGGCACCTCGAACCCCGACCGCGACCTGACTTGCGACAACGACACCGGTGCGCTCTTGCGCGGTGACGTCCCAGCCGCGTACGCCCGCGGTCAGGCCCGAGCCCGGCACGCTCACCGCAAAGCCGAACGCTGCGGGCAAGACCTCGAAGACTTCAGCCAGTCCTACCGGGTCCCCGATCCCATGGCCAGACTCATCAGGTTGCGCGACGGATCCTGCCGCTTCCCCGCCTGCGGTGTGCCCTCACGCCAGTGCGACCTCGACCACGTCCGACCCTGGCCCGTCGGTCCCACCACACCCTCAAACCTCATGTGCCTGTGCCGACGCCACCACCAGATCAAGCAACGCGACGGCTGGAGCGTGAAGCTCCACCCCGACGGCACCGTCACCTGGAGCGACCCCACCGGACTGCAACGCACCACCTGGCCTGTGGACCACCTCCACCTCATCACCGCTGGCACCACCACGTCGGGACGCGCCACAACCGACCCCGTCGAGATCTCGACGACCTTCGAGGAAGAACTCATCGAACTCCTCGGCGGCCCCGCCAACGCCCAACCCCGCGCCCACCCGATCACCTTCGACGTTCGCGGCAACACCTACGGCGGCCCACCGCACCCCATCGAGCTCGACCGCACCCTCGAGAACGGCGTGGGGTTCTGGGACGAGATCCTGCTCGACTTCCCACCGCCACCACCCGAAGTCATCCCGTTCTGAGCGAGCTTGGGGTCGAGTTGTCGATTCGCCTGTGGTTCGCTCGTCAGGGGAGTGAGGTCGCACTCGCGCCCTCACTCACCACAACCATCAGGAGAACTCGATGAGTCGCTTTCTCATCCTGCTGCCGGCACCCGAGGCCGAGTGGGCAGAGCTGCCACCCGAGGAGCACGAGAAGGGGATGCGTTCGCACGAGCAGTTCCACCGCGACCTCGCCGCAGGTCAGCACGAGATCGTCGCCGCCGGACCGTTGGAGCCGTCGGCGCACGCTGTCTCGATGCGCCCCGGCGAGAACGGCGGGAAGGCTCTCGTCACCGAGGGCCCGTTCACCGAATGCGTCGAGCAGATCGTCGGTTTCTACCTCGTCGACTCCGATGACGGCCCGGGCCTGCGTCGCATCTGCGAGGAGTTCGCCGGACGTGGCGAACACATCGAGTTCCGCCAGATGGTCTGAGACAAGGAGAGCGCCATGAAGGAATACGTCGTCCTCATCATCGGAGACGCCGACCGTTGGTGGATCACGATGACCGACGAGGAACGCAAGGCAGGGTATGCCGTCTACGGCCGGTTCGGTGAAGAGCTCGCCAAGCGCGGTCACCAGGTCACAGGCGGCGCGGAGCTGCACCGCCCCACAACCGCGAAGACCGTCCGCGCCGGAGGTGGCCCGGTCACCGACGGCCCGTTCGCCGAGTCTGCCGAACAGGTTGGCGGCTTCTACCAGGTCAAGACCGAGAACCTCGATGACCTCCTCGAGTGCTGCCGCCTGCTCGCCGAACTCGGTGACGTGATCGAGGTCCGCCCGGTCGTCACCGACGAGGAGCGGGCGGCGTCATGAAGCGCTACGTCTTCCTCCTCGCCTACCGCGAGAGCATCTGGGGTGAGGCGACAGTCGAGCAGCAGCAGTCGTGGATGGATGATCACGAGCGCTTCCATGCGTTCATCGCCCAGCGTGGGCGCACGATCGCGACGGCTCCGTTGGCCGGCGTCAGCGATGCGACCACCGTCCGCCACGTCGAGGGTGAACGAGTGGTCACCGACGGCCCGTTCGTCGAGACGGCGGAGACCATCGGCGGCTACTACGACGTTGAGCTCCCGAGCCTCGACGTCGCCATCGAAGGGGCGGCACTGCTGCCGTCCGACTACGCCATCGAGATCCGACCGACCATCTCGACGGGCGAGGTCGCGCCCGCGTGACCGCCCTCGAGCGCGTCGTGCGCGAGGAGTGGGGTCGTCTGGTGGCCCTCCTCCTCGCGCAGTTCCGACGCCTCGATCTCGTCGAGGATGCCCTCGCCGAAGCCGTTGCGACGGCTCAGGCCCGCTGGCCAAAAGACGGCGAACCCGACAATCCCAGTGCCTGGCTCGTCACTGCGGCCCGGCGCCGCATCCTCGACCGGCTTCGCGCCGAAGCCATGGCCGCCCGCAAGGAACCACTCCTGCTCGTCGAGGCGACCCACCGTCAACCCCAGGAGGGAGTCATGGTCGATGACGGCTCTGTCGTCAACGACGACCTCCTGCGGCTCGTCCTCATGTGTGCCCACCCCGCTCTGCCGGCAGAGGGCGCTGCCGCCCTGTCGCTCCGCCTCGTCATGGGCATCTCGACCGCCGACGTCGCGCGCCTCTTCCTCGTCCCCGAACCAACGATGGCGGCGCGCATCACCCGGGCCAAGAAGAAGATCGTCAGTGCGGGCATCCCGTTCGCCATCCCCGGGACCGAAGCGATCGGTGGGCGGCTCGACATCGTGGCGCACACGGCATACCTGGCCTTCACGGCCGGCTACGCGCCGGGGAGCGGACCCGACCTCCTGCGCGCCGAGCTCGCAGGCGAGGCGATCCGACTCGCCCGCGTCGCCCACGCCCTTCGCCCGACCGACGCGCTCGCCCACCTCATCGCCCTCATGTCGCTCCAGCACTCGCGACGCGATGCCCGGGTGAGTCCCGACGGGTCGCTCGTCCTCCTCCCCGACCAGGACCGCACCCGCTGGCACCACGACGAGATCGCCGAGGCGGTGGCACTCCTCGACGTCACGGGATCCGGGTCGTCGCCGCAGTCCGAGAGCTATCGCCTGCAGGCGCGCATCGCCGCCGAGCACGCAACGGCACCGTCGCCCGAAGCCACGCGTTGGGATCGCATCACCACCCTGTATGCCGCACTCGAGCAGGTCTCCCCGTCACCGGCCGTGCGCGTCGCCAGGGCAGTCGCTGTGGCGGAGTTCGACGGGCCGCGGGCAGGGTTGGCACTGCTCGACGACCTCGACCTCCCGGGGCACCGACTGCCCGCTGTCCGAGGCGAGCTCCTCGCCCGTGCCGGGGACGTCGAGGGTGCCAGGAGCGCGCTCGACACGGCGATTTCTCTGTGTGACAACGAGATCGAACGACGGCATCTGGAGCGCCGACGTGGTGAGGTTCGCCACGATGGGGCACCAACTCCCTCGATTCCCAAGACCTGACCCCCACACCCTTCCTGGGATCCGGCACGACGTCATCGGGAACTTGCTCGGCGGCGCCATCGCGCTGGAGCTCGCGGCCCGGGGCCGAGTCGCATCCGCCACGGCGATCTCGCCGGCCGGCTTCGACGATGATCCTCTGGGGCGATCGCGACCGCGTCCTCCTCCCGACCCAGGCCAAGGTGGCCAGGCGTCGACTTCCCGACGCCACCCATGCGTCGTTGGGCCACGCCGGGCACTGTGCCCAGCACGACGTCCCGGAGCTCGTGATCGAGCACGCGGTCGCGACCTTCGCCAAGGCCGGCCCCGCACGCATCACCGCCTGACGGCGGTCGGTGGTTGGGACTTGCCTGTTGTCGCGGAGGCCCTCGTGGAAGGATCGGTGGGAGATCCTGCTCACCGTTGACAAGGAGACCCCATGCCCATCGCCACACCTGAGATCTATGCCGACATGCTCGACCGGGCCAAGAACGGCTCGTTCGCCTACCCGGCCATCAACATCACGTCGAGCCAGACCATCACTGCGGCGATCCGCGGCTTCGCCGAGGCCGGCAGCGACGGCATCATCCAGGTCTCCACGGGTGGCGGTGAGTACGCGTCCGGCTCGACGATCAAGGACATGGTGACGGGCTCGCTCGCACTCGCGGCCTACGCCGAGGTCGTGGCCAAGAACTACCCGGTCAACATCGCGCTCCACACGGACCACTGCCCCAAGGACAAGCTCGACGGATTCGTCCGGCCCCTCCTCGCGGCCAGCACTGAGCGGGTCAAGGCCGGCGGCCTCCCGATCTTCCAGAGCCACATGTGGGACGGCTCGGCCGTGCCGCTCGAGGAGAACCTCGACCTCGCCGAGGAGCTGCTTGCCGCCTGCCACGCCGCCAACGTCATCCTCGAGATCGAGGTCGGCGTCGTCGGTGGCGAGGAGGACGGCGTCGAGGGTGCGATCGACGAGAAGCTCTACTCGACCCCCGAGGACGCCATTGCCACGGCCAAGAAGCTCGGTCTCGGCGAGAACGGTTACTACATGACCGCGCTGACGTTCGGCAACGTGCACGGCGTCTACAAGCCGGGCAACGTCAAGCTCCGCCCCGAGGTGCTCCAGGCCGCCCAGGCTGCGGTCGCCAAGGAGTTCGGCCTCGCCGAGGGTGCCAAGCCGTTCCACCTCGTCTTCCACGGCGGGTCCGGTTCGCTGCCCGAGGAGATCTCGGCCGCGGTCGACTACGGCGTCGTCAAGATGAACGTCGACACCGACACCCAGTACGCGTTCACCCGTCCGGTCGCCGACTGGATGCTCAAGAACTACGACGGCGTGCTCAAGATCGACGGTGAGGTCGGCAACAAGAAGCAGTACGACCCCCGCGCCTGGGGCAAGGAGGCCGAGGCCGGCCTGGCCAAGCGCGTCGTCGAGGCGTGCCAGAACCTCCGCTCCGCCGGCACCCACCAGAACTGACAGGACTCCATGACAGAGAACCTCCTCGGCATCCCCGAGACCCGCCTCCCGCAGGATCCCGCAGCGCGACTGCTCGACGAGGGTGTGGCGGCCGACCAGGTCGCCGCGGCCCACCCGACGTCGTCGCTCGCCTGGGCCACGCTCGCCGAGGACGCGCTCGCCGACGGTCGCACGGTCGAGGGCTACGCCTACGCGCGCACCGGCTACCACCGTGCCCTCGACTCGCTGCGCAAGAACGGCTGGCGTGGTCAGGGCCCGGTCCCGTGGGAGCACGAACCCAACCGCGGCTTCCTGCGCGCCCTCGCCGCACTCTCCAAGGCAGCCGGCGCCATCGGCGAGACCGATGAGGAACGTCGCTGCGCCGACTTCCTGCGTGACTCCTCGGCCGCTGGCGCGCGCGAGCTGGGACTGTAACCGCACGACACCAGCCAGCCGGACGGCATACCCGTCAGTGAAAAGGCACGCGAGAGGGGCTCGGACCTTGGTCCGAGCCCCTCTTCCCCTGCCAGGGAGCGCCGCGCCGAAGCGCGTACCCGTCCGCGAGTGTCCCCTGCCACCTTGGGACGAGCGTGCAGCCATCATGCACTCCGCACAGACTTTTCTGCGACACTTACATGCCAATGGCAGCAACCTGCCATCTCGCACGTGCTGGAGGCCCCATGTCAGTGAACTCCCCGGACATCACCTCGCCGGGTCGACTGCTCGAGGAGTACTTCGACCGCGAGGACGCGCGGATCGAGGAGCGACTGCGCGACCTCGGCCAGGTGCGAGGCCTGCTCGACCGGCTGCGTGAAACCGACCCTGCCCATCCGACGCCCGGCGTCGAGCCGATCAGCGACGAGATGGCGCCGACGGTCGTGCAGCGGCTCATCCACGACTCGAGCGGGATCCTGCGCAATCTGGTGATGGTCGTCGATGCCGGTCCTGCGCTGGACGACGCCACGATGCGGCACAACCAGCAGTGGGTCGCCGACGGCAACATCCAGCGGACGATCTATCCCGCGAAGGCGCTCGACACCCCGCAGGGGCTCCAGTGGCTTCGATCGTGGTCGACGGTCGGCGAGGCGCAGCGACTCCTGCCCGAGGTCGGGTCGGAGTATGCCGTGTTCGGTGACGTCGGCGCCGTGGCCCTGCGGCAGTGGGGCGACATCAGCTCCGGCTACGTGGTCATCCGAGACCCCTTGCTCATCTCGACTCTCGCGGCCCACTTCGATCTCGCGTGGGAGCACGCGCACGCCGTGCCGTTCGCGGCCAGCCTGCCCGGCGACGAGCGACTCCTCGAGCTGCTCGGCATGGGTCTCAAGGACGAGGCGATCGCGCGCTTCCTCGGTATCGGGTTGCGTACCGTGCGTCGGCGGATCGCGGCGCTCATGTCGGTCCACGGAGTCGACACCCGCTTCCAGCTCGGCGCCGCCCTCTCATCCAAGCGACCGAGGATCCGTTAGGCAGTCATCGGACGAGGCGTGACCGGCGCCACGCTAGTCTTGGCCTCATCGGGGGCCCGCCGCGTCACCACGCGCCGGGTCCCTCGCATGTCACGCACGCGCGGGCCTTCCGCGCAAGGAAGGACAGAACCAAATGCCGGCAATCGTGCTCGTCGGAGCCCAGTGGGGCGACGAAGGCAAGGGCAAGGCCACCGACCTCATGGGCGAGGACGTCGACTACGTCGTCAAGTTCAACGGGGGCAACAACGCGGGACACACGGTCGTCATCGAGGGGGAGGACGGCACGCGCGAGAAGTACGCCCTCCACCTCCTGCCCTCCGGCATCCTCACGCCGAGCGTCACGCCGATCATCGGCAACGGCGTCGTCGTCGACCTCGAGGTGCTCTTCGAGGAGCTCGACGGCCTGAACGCGCGCGGCGTCGACACGAGCAAGCTGCTCATCAGCGCCAACGCGCACGTCATCGCGCCCTACAACCGCACCCTCGACAAGGTGACCGAGCGCTTCCTCGGGGCCCGGAAGATCGGCACGACCGGCCGCGGCATCGGCCCGACCTACGCCGACAAGATGAACCGCGTCGGCATCCGGATCCAGGACATCTTCGACGAGGGCATTCTGCGCCAGAAGGTCGAGGCGGCACTGTCGCTCAAGAACCAGGTGCTCGTCAAGATCTACAACACGCGTGCTGCCGACGCCGATCGCGTCGTGGAAGAACTGCTGTCGTATGCCGACCGGTTGCGTCCCATGGTCGCTGACACTGCGCTCGTGCTCGAGCAGGCGCTCAACGCCGGCAAGAACGTCCTTCTCGAGGCAGGCCAGGCCACGCTGCTCGACGTCGACCACGGCACCTACCCGTTCGTGACGTCCTCATCGGCGACGGCGGGTGGCGCGTGCACCGGCTCCGGCATCCCGCCGACCCGGGTCTCGCGCGTCATCGCGATCCTCAAGGCCTACACGACCCGAGTCGGTGAGGGCCCGTTCCCGACCGAGCTCGACGACGACAACGGCGAGTTCCTGCGCAAGACCGGCGCTGAGTACGGCACGACCACCGGCCGTCCGCGTCGCTGCGGCTGGCTCGACGTCGTCATCGGCCGCTACGCCACCCGCATCAATGGCGTCACCGACTTCGTCATCACCAAGCTCGACGTGCTCACGGGCCTGGACACCGTCCCGATCTGTGTCGCCTACGAGGTCGATGGCGTCCGTCACGACGAGATGCCCGTCGGGCAGAGCGACTTCCACCACGCGAAGCCGATCTACGAGGAGCTCCCCGGTTGGTGGGAGGACATCTCCGAGTGCCGCACCTTCGAGTCGCTCCCGGCCAACGCGCAGGCCTATGTGCTGCGCGTCGAGGAGCTCATCGGGGCCCGCGTCTCGGCCATCGGTGTCGGCCCCGGCCGCCACGAGATCATCGAGCGCCACGCCCTCCTCGACTGACGGAACCCCGCTTGCGTCCGCGCGGATGGCTGGGTTCGCGACCATTGGCGCGGACGCAAAGGGGGGAAGTGCGGCGGGTCAGACGGTATTCGGGCGGAGGACCGTCATGCGGTGTGCGGCTCGGGTGAGCACCACGTAGAGGACGCGCACCCCGCCGGGTGACTCGTCGATGATCGCGTCGGGGTCGATGACCACGGTCGCATCCCATTCCAGGCCCTTGGTCGACAGCGGGTCGATGACCTGGACCCGCCCGTTGCCGGCGCCGTCGAGGTGTGCGAGCCGGTCGGCCCAGCGCGCCGGTGTGATGACCGCGATCGAGCCCTCGACCTCGGTGAGGAGCTCGTCGACTGCGGCCTCTGCAGACGCGATCGGCGGTGCCTCGACGACACGGTCGATCGGGTCAATTCCGGTCTCGCGCACCGCCACTGGGATGTCGGCGTCGGGGACGAGGGGCAGGATGACGTCGCGGGCGTAGTCGAAGATCTCGGTGGCGTTGCGATAGTTCGTGTCCATGTGGAAGTCGCGCAGCTGGTGCGACCCGTAGGCCTCGAGGCGAGCGGCGCGCGCTTCCTCGAGGTCTCCCCAGGAAGCCTGTGCGGCGTCGCCGACGACGGTCCACGAGGCGTTGCGTCCGCGGCGGGCCAGCATGCGCCACTGCATCGGTGAGAGGTCCTGTGCCTCGTCGACGAGGACGTGGGCGCTGCTGGACGGGCGGTCGATGCGCCCGTGGAGCAGGCGCTCGCGGGCGTCGGTCGGAGTGACGACGCTGCGGTTGTCGTCGTCTCGGACTCGACGGTCGACACCGGCCCGGACGTCGAGGACGCCGTAGGACGAGAGGTCGTCGTACTCCTCGATGTCATAGAAGCCGCGCTCCTCGGCCTCGGGCTCCTGGACCTGGCCGAGCTTGGCCGAGAGGTCGTCGATGAGCGCGATGTCGGACACGGACCACGAGCCGAGTTCGAGGGCCTCGCGCATCGAGTGGGCCAGTGCCGCGGCCTCTTCGTGGTCGAGCACGCCCCTGGCGAGGCCGTAGACGTGGTCCGTGTCGGCCAGGGTCAGCAGGACCTCGCGTGGGTCGAGCTGGCGCCACCAGGCCCGCATGAACTCGTCGATGTCGCGAGAGGAGTCGAAGGCGTCGAAGAACTCGTCGCGCTCACCCTGGCGGATCGACTTCCAGGCCGCCTGGACAAGCTCCTCGCGGGCGTGCTTCGTGGCGACGTTGTGCTGGCTCGAGCGGAGCACCTGGCGCCGAATGCGGTGCAGGACAGCCTCATCGAGCCGCACGGCGTGGCCGTTGATGAAGGCGCGCAGCTGGGTCGGGGCGCCCTCAGGCGGTCGGGTGGCGGCGCGGGACAGCAGGCGCCGGATGCGCAGCGAGCCCTTGACCGCAGCGACCTCGGGCTGGTCCAGGCGCGTCGCCGTGACACCGTCGACGAGGTCGCCGAGGGCGCGGAGCGAGACGCTGTCCTCGCCCAGTGAGGGCAGGACCCGCTCGATGTAGGCGGTGTAGGCGGACGAGGGTCCGACGACGAGGATGCCGCCCGATTCGAAGCGTCGCCGCTCGGAATAGAGCAGGTAGGCCGCGCGGTGCAGGGCGACGACCGTCTTGCCGGTGCCTGGCCCGCCGGTGATCTCGGTGACGCCACGAGAAGGCGCGCGGATCGCCTCGTCCTGGTGGCGCTGGATGGTGGCGACGATGTCGCGCATCTGCCGCCCGCGGCTGCGGGTCAGAGCAGCGATGAGGGCGCCGTCGCCGAGGACCACAAGGCCTTCGGGGGCTTCGGGGACCATGAGGTCGTCCTCGGCTCCGATGACGGTGGCGCCGCTGCAGCGCAGCACCCGGCGGCGGAGCACGCCCATCGGGTCCACCGGCGTGGCGCGATAGAAGGCGGCAGCAGCGGGCGCGCGCCAGTCGATGACGAGCGGCTCGTAGTCGTCGTCCCGCACGCCGAGCCGGCCGATGTGGCGGACGTCCCGGTCGCCCGGAGCGGTCTCCATGTCGCCGAGGTCGAGGCGCCCGAAGACGAGGCCTTCGTATTGCTTCTCGATCGCGGCACGGCGCTTCGCGGCGGCATACACAAGCGCATCGCGTTCGAAGAGTCCGGTCATCTCCTCGTCGCGGACGTTGCCGGTGCGCATCGTCTTGCCGCGCGCCATGCCGTCGGCCTCGACGTCGTTCGCGCGACGCGACGCCTTCTCGAGCTCGGCGTAGACGCGATCGACATGAGCCTGTTCGATCTCGATCTCACGGGCGACATCAGCCGAGGTGTCAGTGGCACCGGGGCGCGTGGTCGTCACGTTCGAGGCCCTCCCTGCAGTGCTGCGGATGTGCCGTGCGCCCAGCGCACGGAAACAACGAGTCTACGCGCGCGCAGGACCCTTCGTGACCGGGTCGCCATGACGCCCAGGAGCCCGCTCAGAGGAAGCCGCGGCGCACGGCGATGGTGCCGGCCTGGAAGCGCGTCGTGGCGCCGAGCTCCTCCAGGATCGTGCGGACCCGTCGCTCGACCGTGCGCTGCGAGATGCTCAGCTGACGGGCGATCGTGAGGTCGCTCGCGCCCGCGGCGAGCATGGCGATGATCTGCCCGTCGCGGTCGGTGAGGCGCCTCAGGGTCGGTCCCCGGGGGGTGCGCGGCAGAGGCGTGCTCAGGGAGTACAGGCCGATGCACATGTCCATGAGCGCGCTGGCGAGCTGGCGTTGCTGGACGTAGAGGGAGCCGCCGCCGCCTGGCTCGAGGTGGCTGATGTCGATGACGGAGGCGGTGCGGTCGACGGCGAGCACGGAGAACGCGAGGTGCGGTGTGAGTCGCACGTCGATGCCGTCGGCGCGCATGGTCTCGAGCGCGCTGAAGGCCCCTTCGACCTCGAGGATCGACTGCTCGAAGACGACCATGCGTTCCAGGCTCGGCCGCGTCGTCGTGGGACGGGCCGCGATGATCGACTCGGCGTGCCGGATGACGACCTTGTCCATGCGGTCGCTGCGGGCGACGAGGCGCACGATGCGGCTCTCGGCCCGGCTGGCCGCGCGGAAGAACGCGGCCTCGATGTCCTCGACCGTGTCCAGCAGGGAGACCTCGGGGCTCGTGCGGCCGCCGCCGCCCTCGCTGCGGGCCTCGTAGTACATGTGGGCAAGGCCGTCGATCGCCGATCGCGTGGCCCGGGCCTGGCGTTCGAGGTCGGCCGCGTAGGCCGGGAGGGTCGTGTCGGGCGGATAGACGTGGATGACGTCGCGCCGGGCCGAGTCGACCATGCCGCGTTCGTGGAGGTTGGCCAGGGCGGTGGCGACTTCCTCGCCGGTGAATCCCTCCTGGAGCAGTGCTGTCCGCCGGGGGGAGGGCAGACGCAGCAGGAGGAGGTAGATCCGAGTGGTCAACTCGTCTTCCAGCGGGCGGGAATGGGCCTCGGTCACACGCTCACACTAATGGCGGGAAAGCGACATTGTCAGGAATCCGCCGCCGTTCGGTTTGAATGAAGGGTGAACGACGTGTCATGGTTGTTCACGTCGACCTCGTCGACGTTCACGCAGAGCCTCCAGTTCCCCCCAACTGTGAGTGCCGCGTGAACGGGCGCGGCGCACCCGGGGGTACCCCCCTGCTCCCCGGGCGCGTCGCGCCCACACCTTTGTCCGGGTGTGGGCAAGACCAAGAACCAGCCGCGTATGCCGTGTTGCGGACTGCCGTCCCGGCCGCACCGTCCTCGCCCCTAGGCTTGGCGCCCATGAAGGTCCTTGTCGTCGGCTCCGGTGCTCGTGAGCACGCCATCGTTCGCAGCCTCGTGGCGGATCAGGTCGTCGACGCGGTCATCGCCGCGCCCGGCAACCCGGGTATCGACGCGCTCGCCCTGTGCGAGCCCCTGCGTGATGCGACCGACGGAGGCGCGATCCTGGCGATCGCCCAGCGGCACGCGGTGGACCTCGTGGTCATCGGCCCGGAGGCTCCCCTCGTCGCCGGTGTGGCGGATGTCCTGCGCGAGAACGGGTTTGATGTCTTCGGCCCCTCGGCCGAGGCGGCTCGCCTCGAGGGCAGCAAGTCCTTCGCCAAGGACGTCATGTCGGCCGCTGATGTGCCGACCGGTCTGGCGCACGTGTGCACCACCATCGAGCAGGTCGCGGATGCGATGGATGCGCTGGGTGCCCCTCACGTCATCAAGGAGGACGGCCTCGCGGCAGGCAAGGGCGTCGTCGTCACCGAGAACCGTGACGCGGCCCTGGCTCATGCCGAGGCCTGCCTGGCCAAGGAGGGTGGCAGCGTCGTCGTCGAGGAGTTCCTCGACGGTCCGGAGGTCTCGCTGTTCGTCCTCAGCGACGGTGTGACTGTCCTTCCGCTGTCGCCCGCCCAGGACTTCAAGCGCGTTGGCGACGACGACCAGGGCCCCAACACCGGTGGCATGGGTGCCTACAGCCCGCTGGGCTGGGCCCCCGACAGCCTCACGGCTGATCTCGTGGCTCGGGTGGCGCAGCCGACGATCGACGAGATGCGGCGCCGCGGGGCCCCGTTCGTCGGCGTGCTCTTCATCGGTCTGGCCATCACGTCGAGGGGGCCGCGTGTGATCGAGTTCAACGCGCGCTTCGGTGATCCCGAGACGCAGGTCGTCCTGGCCCGCCTCCTGACTCCTCTGGGTGGCCTGCTCAAGGCCGCAGCAACCCATCGGCTCGACGACTACGAGGTCCTGCGCTGGTCACCGGATCACGCCGTGACCGTCGTCGTCGCTTCCCACAACTACCCGGGGACGCCGCGCACGGGTGACCCCATTGCCGGGCTGGAGGAGGTCGAAGGTGTGCCGACGGCATACGTTCTCCACGCCGGCACGACCCTCGACAGTGATGGTGCGCTCGTCTCGTCTGGAGGTCGGGTGCTGTCCGTCGTCGCCACGGGGGCCGACCTCGCGGAGGCTCGGGATCGCGCCTACGCCGCTGTGGAGCTCGTTGAGCTCGACGGATCGCACCACCGCAGCGACATCGCGCTCAAGGCTTCACGAGACGAGATCTCGATCGGCTGACCGAGCCGCCAGATTCGGTGAGTTGCGTTGCGCGACAGGGGAACTGAGCGTAGCCGGGGGTTCTTGCAGCGCTCGATCCGGGCCTTGTTCGGCATGCCCGTCGTGGGGTTGGATCTCCTCGACATGCGGGCGGTGGAGTTCACTGGTAAACCTTTGACGCACAGGGGGGAAGCAATGGGGCTTTTTCCCGGACACTGAGGAGGCTCACGTGGGAACTCTGAGGAAAGCTCGGCGGGCAGCGGTCGGAATGGCGTTGGCCAGTCTGATCACCACACCTGTGGTGCTGGGCGCTGGGATGGGGTCGGCAGCAGCCGTCGACGGAGACGTCTATTCGCACTACACGGCGATGGGCGGGGGCGGGTCCACGGCCACGGCCTACGTGAACTGGTCCAGCTCGACCAAGGTGGTGTGGCAGGACATCTACGTCAACGACACCTGCCCGGGCGACGGCCACGTGGCCATCCTGAAGTTCCAGGTCCGCTACGAGGGCGACTCCGGGTGGACCACGGTGGGGACCCGCCGGGACGAGGGAACCTGCGAGTCCGCGCCCTACACGGAGTCGTCGGCGTCGTGGTCCTCGTCGCGGCGCATCAATGACGCCACGGTCGTTGCCTGCGTGGAGTCCGTGGGCTGTGCGGCTGCCGGCAGCGACTACCGGGACAACCCCTACTGGTGAGCCTCGTGGGTCTCACTGGGGCCCTCGACCTGTGACACCGAAGTGCCCCGCCCCTCAGCGTCGAGGGGCGGGGCACTTCGCTGGTCAGGGCAGCTGCGGCACGACGGTGGCCGCGAACTCCTCGATGTGGTCGAGGTCTCCGAGGTCGAGAACCTGGAGGTAGAAGCGGGTCGTTCCGACCTCGGTGAACCGGCCGATCTTGTCGACGATCTCGTCGCTCGAGCCAGCAAAACCGCTGGCGCGCAGCTCATCGACGTCGCGCGAGATCGCCTCGGCGCGACGGCGCAGAGTGGCATCGTCGTTGCCGAGGCAGACGACGTTGGCGGCAGAGAGGGTGAGCTCGTCGGGGTCGCGGTGCCGGTCCTCGCAGGCGGCGCGGACCCGGGCGTAGAGGTCGCGGGTCTCGTCGGCGGGCCGGAAGACGGAGTTGAACTCGCTGGCGTAGCGGGCCGCGAGCTCCGGAGTGCGGCGCTTGCCGGTGCCCCCGATGATGATCGGGATGCCACCGCGGTGATCGGGCGCACCGAGACCAGGTGCGTCGACGATGGGGTAGTGCGAGCCGTCGTGGTCGAAGGTCTCGCCCCGAGGTGTCGTCCACAGCCCCGTGATGACGGCCAGCTGCTCCTCGAACCGGTCGAAGCGTTCCTTCACGTCAGGAAAAGGAATCCCGTATGCCGTGTGCTCGGCTTCGAACCACCCCGCACCGAGTCCCATCTCGACTCGACCACCGGACATCTGGTCGACGCCCGCGACCTGGATGGCGAGCGGTGCCGGGAGGCGGAAGGTGGCTGCCGTGACGAGGGTGCCGAGGCGGATCCGAGAGGTGTCGCGGGCCAGGCCGGCGAGCGTGATCCAGGCATCGGTCGGGCCAGGGGCGCCGTCACCGCTCATGTGCAGGAAGTGGTCCGACCTGAAGAACCCATCGAACCCCGCGTCCTCGGTCGTGCGCGCGACAGCGAGCAGGTCGTCGTAGGTGGCGCCCTGCTGTGGCTCGGTGAAGATCCGGAAGTCCATGGCCACAACACTATGGGTGTCGGTGCTGCTCGCTAGTTTGGCCAGATGGATCGGACTCCGGGGCTGGGCATCACCTTCGACTGCCACGACGCTCAGGTGGTGGCCGCGTTCTGGCGCCACGCGCTGGGCTACGTCGAGTCGCCGCCTCCGTCGGGATGGGCGGACTGGGCGAGCTTCCTGACCGACCACGACGTGCCCGAGGAGGAGTGGGGTGACGGGGCCACGATCCGCGCGGCCTCGGGGGATGGGCCCTCCATCAGCTTCCTCAGGGTGCCCGAGGCCAAAACCATCAAGAACCGCGTCCATCTCGACGTCAAGGTGAGTGGTGGACGCGATGTCGAGCAGCCACTGCGCGAGTCCCGGATCCTCGCCACCGAGGCGGATCTCGTGGCCCACGGCGCCCGGCGGCAGGGTGAGAGCCGCGTCGACGAGCGGCTCGATCACCTCATCATGGAGGACCCCGAAGGCAACGAGTTCTGCATCGTCTGACCGGCTCCTCCCTGGAGTTCAGTCGTCGACGCCTCGCGCGGTCAGGGCCTCGCCCAGGCGGTCGGCATGACGCAACGACCGGACGATGAGCGGAACGGCGAACGCCCGCGGGCTCGCCCGCAGCCCTCGCGCGTGCTGGGCCTCACGGACCTCCTCGGCGAGCCCGATGACGACGTGCACAGACCGGATCCCGAGAGCGAGCATCAGCCCGACTCGTTCAGGGTCGACGCCGAACCGCCGCAGCCACCCACTCATGCGGACGACGATGTCGACCATGGCCGTGGTGCGTGTCGTCAGTGTCACGAGCCCGGCGAGCAGGACGAGCGACACGAACGAACCCACGACCCCGACCCCCGCCTGCCACGACGCGAAGATCCACTGGATCACCAACAACGGCACGGCAATCCACGCCAACTGCTTCACCTGACGAAGGAGAGCGCGAAGCGGCAGGCGCGCGACGGCATACCCGACAAGAACGAGCGCAAGGGCGAGCCCGACCTGCCACGGTGAGCGCCAGATCGCCAGGGCGATGCCGGAGGCCAACAGCACGAGGAGTTTCGTCCCGGCGCCGAGGCGGTGCACGACGGACGTGCCGGGGTGGAAGAGCGGGACGGCCTGAGCCATCAGCGAGTGGCGAGCGTGCGGTAGGCCGCCACGGCCCCGGCGGGCGCTCCGTCGTGGACGATCCGGCCGTCGTCGAAGACGAGCACACGGTCGAAGCCGTCGAGGAGGTCGAGGTGGTGGGTGACGAGGACGACCTGTTGCGGCAGGCCGTCGACGACCCGGCGGACCATGGCGGCGTTGCGGAGATCGAGCAGGGTCGTGGGTTCGTCGAGGACGAGCAGGTCGGGTTCGGTGACGAGGACGCTGGCGAGCGCGAGGAGCTGCTTCTGCCCGCCGGAGAGCAGGTGGGCGGGGTGGTCGGCGTGACCATCGAGCCCGTATGCCGTGAGCGCTGCCTGCGTGCGGGCGCGCATCTCGTCCTTGGAGAGACCGCGACGACGCAGCCCGAAGGCGATGTCCTCGCCGACGGTCGGCATGACGATCTGCGCGTCGGGGTCGGTGAAGCAGAAACCCACGCGGCGTCGGACCTCACGTCCGTCGCGCACGGTGTCGAGCCCGTCGATCGTCACGGCGCCCGAGTCGGGGTGGACGAGGCCGTTGAGGAGGCGGACGAAGGTGGACTTGCCCGAGCCGTTGGCCCCGACGATGCCGATGCGTGGCTCGGTGAGAGTGACGTCGAGGTCGACCAGGACGGGCCGCCGCGCCGCTCCGTCGCCGAATGAGTGGCTGACGGACGCGACGCGGATCTGTGGCATTCCTGGGTCAGACGGCGACGCGGTCGGCCGGCGCCGTCCGCGGGGCGCGCGCCGGGATGAGGCCGGGGTAGGCGGAGTGGACGCCCGCCGCGACGAACGCGGTGATGACGGCCTTGACGACGTCGCCGGGCATGAAGACCGCAGCCAGCGTCGTGGCCTTGACCAGCGAGACGTCGAGCATGATCGCCATGCCGATGATGCCAATGATGTTGAGCACGATGACGCCGCCCAGGATGTTGGCCATCACGCCGAGGGTCAGCTTGTAGGGGCGGCCGACCTTCTCGGTGAGCAGGCCGACGAGGAACGCCGCGACGGGGAAGCCGACGAGGTAGCCGACGCTCGGGCCGGCGAAGACGCCGAGGCCGCCGCGGCCGCCCGAGAGGAGCGGCAGGCCGATCGCGACGAGCGCGAGGAAGAGCAGGACCGACAGGGCGCCGCGCTTCGATCCGAGGATCGCGCCGGCGAGCATGATGCCCATCGACTGCGCGGTGATCGGCACGGAGCCGCCGAACGGGGCGATGGCCGGGATGAGGCCCAGGGCGGCGATGACGCCGGTGAAGATGGCGATGAGCGCGAGGTCGCGGGACTTGAGCATGGGAGGGAGTGTGCCAGTCCGACAGGGGGTTGCGGCACCCACGTCCGTGCCCGGAAATCTTCTACGGACGCATCCTGTGCGTGAGCGTGAGGGCAATCACGGCGGCGCCCAGGGAGATACCCATGAGTAGGGCGAAGACGGCCCCGTCGAGGGTGTCGTGACGGGCCGCGATGAGGGCTCCACCGCCGGCTGTCGTGAGGGCGCTGCCGAGGCTGGCGCCGATCTGGCTCGCCGCCGTGGCCTGCCCCTGCTCGTGCTCCGGGGCGAGGGTGAAGATCTCGGTGGACAGGCTCGGTGACGACAGACCCATGCCCGTGGCGGCGAGAGCCCAGCCCATGAGTCCGGGGACGAGGTCGACGATCTCGAGCGAGAGCAGGATGGGGCCGATCCCGCCGATGGCGATGAGGGAGAGGCCGAGACGGACGCGAGCGGCGGCGTCGAACCGGCGCTGCACCGCATCGAGGCTGTGGATGGCCGAGCCCGCCGCCCAGAACACGCCCGTGACGCTCAGGCTGATCCCGGCGAGGGCCGGCCCGACGTCGTGGGTGACGTCGAGCATGAGCGGCAGGTAGCCGCCGATGCCGCCGAAGGCGATGACGAGCAACGTGCGCAGAGCAACGACGGCGGGTATGCCGGGTGCTGCCGTGAGCGTTCCGGCTGGCAGTGCCGCTCGGATCGTGGCGACGAGGGCGATGGCGCCGACGACAAGGCTGGCGAGTCCGGCGATGCGGTGGTCGCCGCCGTCGAAGGCGAGGGGTCCGCCGATGCTGAGCAGGGCGACGGCGCTGGCGAGTCCGAGAGCGGGCAGGAGCGGCTTCTCGTGGCTCGGGTCCGCGGGTGTGGCGGCCGAGCCGGCATCGCGCGGACCGCTGACCCGGCGGAGCCCGGGGAGCAGCAGGAGGACGGCAGGGACGAGGAGCACGGTGGGCAGGAGGAAGACGAGCCGCCAACCCACGAGGGCCTCGGCAGCGCCGGCTGCTCCGGGGCCGAGGAGGCTGGGCAGGATCCAGGCCGCGGCGAAGGTCGCGAAGACCTTGGCCCGCAGGTGCTCGGGCAGGGCCCGGGCCGCGAAGACGAGGGTGGAGACGTCGATGAGCCCCTCGGCGATGCCCGACAGGCCGCGCCCGGCGATGAAGACCGCCATCGACGGGGCACTCGCTGTGACGACCTGGGCGGCCGCGAAGGTCGCGAGTCCGGTGAGCAGGACGGTCCGGGAGCCGAGGCGATCGACCCAACGTCCGGCGACGACGACGGCCACCATGAAGGTCACCATCGACGCGGCGTTGGCCGGTCCGAACCACGCGAGACCGTCGAGGGCGCGGGCCGCTGTCGGCATGATGCTGATCGTGGCGCGGTTCTCGAAGGCGCCGAGGGTGACGAGGGCGATGATGCCGATCGCCACGGGCAGGTGCTTGGCGCTGAAGAGCTTGTCCGGCGGGAGCTCTGTCTGGGTTGACGCGGTGGAGGCGTCGGCCGTCGAGGTCATGGGGAGCATCTTCATATCTCAAGCGCACTTGAGATCAAGCCCTACTCTGGAGTGGTGGACAAGAACGACGAACTGCCCATCGGTGAGGTCGCTGCCCGCAGCGGCGTCTCCGTCCCCACCGTCCGGTTCTACGAGGACCGCGGACTCATCCAGAGCGTGAGGAACGCCGGGAACCATCGCCGGTATCCACGGCATACGCTCCGCCGGATTGCGGTCGTGCGCGCGGGGCAACGGTTCGGGCTAAGCCTGGCCGAGATCGGGGAGGCGCTCGCGACCCTGCCGTCGGACCACCCGCCGACCAAGCGTGACTGGGCCCGGCTCTCGACCGTCTGGCACGACGCGCTGTCGGAGCGGATCGAGGCGCTCACCAAGGTTCGCGACGGGCTCACCGACTGCATCGGGTGCGGCTGCCTGTCGTTGACGTCATGCCCGATCTACAACGCCGACGATGGGCGCGCTGCCGATGGTCCGGGCGCCCAGCGTTGGCCAGCCGCCGCGAGGGCGTGACTCGTCCGTCGGTGCGGCTGACAGAATCGGCGGCATGACGACGCCCGCGACGCAGTCACCCCTCGAGGTCCCCGGCTTCACCCACGTCTACTCCGGCAAGGTCCGTGATCTCTATGAGCCGGACGGCCGCGACGACCAGCTGCTCCTCGTGGCGTCGGACCGGATCTCGGCGTTCGACTTCATCCTCGACCCGCCGATCCCCGACAAGGGTGCGGTGCTGACGCAGCTGTCGCTGTGGTGGTTCGACCAGCTGGCCGACCTCGTGCCCAACCACGTCGTGTCCGTTGACGTCCCCGAGGTGGTGGCCGGCCGCGCGGTGCTCGTGCGCAAGCTCGACATGGTGCCGGTCGAGTGTGTGGCCCGGGCCTATCTCACCGGTGGCGGACTGCGTGAGTATGCCGCCGACGGCACCGTGAGCGGGTTGTCCCTGCCTGGCGGGCTGCGGGACGGAGATCGGTTCGAGGCGCCACTGTTCACGCCGTCGACGAAGGCGCCGATGGGGGAGCATGACGAGCCGATGACCTATGAGGCGGTCGAGGCCGAGGTCGGGCCCGAGCTGGCCGCGACCCTGCGCGACCTCACGACGCGAATCCTGTCTCGTGGCAACGAGATCGCGGGGGAGCGGGGCATCCTCATCGCTGACACCAAGGTCGAGTTCGGCATCGATGGTGACGGGACGCTCATCCTCGCGGACGAAGTGCTGACGCCCGACTCGTCGCGCTTCTGGCCGGCCGACCAGTGGGAGCCCGGGCACACCCAGCCGAGCTTCGACAAGGAGTTCGTGCGCGAGTGGCTGCTGTCTCCGGAGAGCGGCTGGGACAAGTCGTCCGGCGAGGCGCCGCCGGCACTGCCCGCAGAGGTGGTCGAGCGGACGCGCGCGAAGTACGTCGAGGCCTACGAGCGCCTCACCGGCAAGACCTTCTGATCCAGCCGCCACCAGTCGGGGCTTCTGTGACGAGTCGGGGGTCGCGGATGCCCCGACCCGTCACACAACCCCCGACTCGCGAGCCTGGCTCGGGCTAACGTCGGAGGATGAGCACTGAGCCGAGGGGATGGCAGGCAGAGGCTGATCGACTGGCCAATGCGAGCGTGGGGCGGGGCGACCCGACGGGCTGGTTCGAGGAGCTCTATGCCGCAGGCGAGTCCGGCGAGGTGACGATGGCGTGGGACCACGACGACCCCCAGCCGCTGCTCGCGGACTGGACCCATGAGGGAGACGTCACAGGCGCGGGGCTCCGTGCACTCGTCGTCGGTTGTGGACTCGGCGCCGAGGCAGAGCACCTCGCAGCCCTGGGGTTCGCCACGACAGCGTTCGACCTCTCGCCGACGGCGATCCGCACGGCCCGCTCGAGGCACCCGGGCTCGAGCGTCGACTACCAGGTGGCTGACCTCCTCGATCCGCCGCGTGAGTGGCACCGGGCCTTCGACCTGGTCGTCGAGATCTACACCGTCCAGGCAGTGCCCCGCGACCTCCGCGACCGCATGATCTCGGCAGTGAGTGATCTGGTCGCGAGCGGAGGCACGCTGCTCGCCATCCAGGCGGTGCTCGACCCCGCCGACGACGGTTCGGGTCCGCCGTGGCCGCTCACGCGCGAGGAGATCGAGTCCTTCGTCCGGCACGGTCTCACCAAGGTTGCCGTCGAAGAGCTCCACCTCGCCGACACCAGCCCGCGTTGGAGGGCCGAGTTCGTCCGCTGAGGGTGGATCACCCTGTCGCCCACCTGGCATGCCATCGAAGCATGAGCACCCAGGTCTCCGTCCGCCTCGCTTGTCAAGTCCGCACTGGGACCTTGAGCGTCGAACTCCCCGTCGGCATCGGTGAAGGTCTTGATCGCGAGTCCGTTGCCAATCTCGACGAAGTCATGACCATTCGAGAAGAGGATCCTGGCCCCCAGATCGGTGTGTTGCCGCAGGTCAAGGAGACAGACCTTGCCGCCGCCGTGTTCCAGGCCTTCTCGCTCAGGTGGTGAGGGCCGAGGTCGCGGACCAACGCTGTTCGCCGGGCCAGTAGCCTGTGACTCGGCCCAGCCGCACCTCCCTGGAGATCGCCCACGTGATGGTTTCGACGCATGACCTCGCCCTGACCACTGTCGATGGAGGGTCTGCGCTCTCACCCTTTCGGGCCCGCGCCCTGCTCGCGAGGCTGCAACAGGTCGATCCCGCGATCGCAGGGGTCACGGCTCGCTTCGTCCACTGGGTCGCGAGCGAAGCGCCCCTCGACGACGCTGGGCGAGCCACGGTCGAGCGCCTCCTGACCTACGGCGATGCGTATGCCGGTCAGTCGCCTTCCGGTGATCCGCGGACTCTCGTCGTGGTTGCGCCGCGCCTGGGCACCATCTCGCCCTGGGCGAGCAAGGCCACCGACATCGCGCACAACTGCGGCATCGACATCCGACGCGTCGAGCGGGTCACGGAGTTCGTCGTCGAGGGCGTCGAGCTGACCAGCAGTGAGTCCGACGCAGAGCAGTGGGGCGCGATCGCAGCCGTCCTCCATGACCGGATGACCGAGACCGCGCTGCCCCTGCGTGAGGCCGCCGCCGCTCTCTTCGAGGAGCGCGAGGCCGAGCCGATGGAGCACGTCGACGTCCTCGGCGGAGGGCGCGAAGCGCTGGAAGGTGCGAACACGGCATACGGGCTGGCCTTGTCGGACGACGAGATCGACTATCTGGCGGCAGCGTTCACCGGACTGCAGCGCAACCCCACCGACGTCGAGCTGATGATGTTCGCGCAGGCCAACTCCGAGCACTGTCGGCACAAGATCTTCAATGCCGACTTCATCGTCGACGGCGAGCCGCAGGTGCGCAGCCTCTTCGGGATGATCCGGCACACCGAGAAAGTTGCCGGCGCGGGCACGATCGTGGCCTACAAGGACAACGCCAGCGTCATGGAAGGCGGGCGGATCGAGCGCTGGCTGCCCGGGCGCGGTGACGGCCCGACGGCCTACGCCGCTCGCGAGGAGGACGTCCACGTCCTCATGAAGGTCGAGACGCACAACCACCCGACCGCGATCTCACCCTTCCCGGGGGCCGCGACCGGCGCCGGTGGCGAGATCCGCGACGAGGGTGCGACGGGTCGGGGTTCGGCACCCAAGGCGGGGCTCACCGGGTTCGTCGTCTCGAACCTCCATCTCCCCGGGACCAACGAGCCGTGGGAGTCCGAGGTCTACGGCTCGCCCGACCACATCGCGACCCCCCTCGAGATCATGGTCGACGGCCCGATCGGTGCGGCGGCGTTCAACAACGAGTTCGGCCGGCCGGGGCTCGGCGGCTTCTTCCGGGTCTATGAGCAGACCGTCGACGGCGTGCGCCGCGGCTATCACAAGCCGATCATGAGCGCCGGTGGCCTCGGCTCGATCAGCGCCGACCAGACCGAGAAGGTCCTCTTCCCCGCCGGCACCCTGCTCGTCCAGATCGGTGGACCGGGCATGCGCATCGGCATGGGCGGTGGCGCCGCGTCGTCGATGGCCGCTGGTACCAACGCTGCTGACCTCGACTTCAACTCCGTGCAGCGTGGCAACCCCGAGATGGAGCGCCGCGCGCAGGAGGTCATCAACCACTGCTGGTCCCTCGGCGCCGACAACCCCGTGCTCGCGATCCACGACGTCGGTGCGGGCGGGCTGTCCAACGCCTTCCCCGAGCTCGTCAACGACGCTGGGCTCGGCGCGCGCTTCGACCTGTCCGCGATCCAGCTCGAGGAGTCCGGTCTCGCACCCAAGGAGATCTGGGTCAACGAGAGCCAGGAGCGCTATGTCATGGCGATCGCGCCGGAGTCGCTCGAGCTGCTCGAGTCGTTCGCCGCGCGTGAGCGTTGCCCGCTGGCCGTCATCGGTGTCGCCGCTGACGATGCGCAGCTGTTGGTGGCCGGTGACTCCGACGACGACGTGCCGATCGACATGCCCATGGAGGTTCTCCTCGGCAAGCCCCCGCGCATGACCCGCGACGCGACCCGGGTGTCCTGGACCGCTGACTCGCTCGACGTGAGCGACATCGATGTCCGCGACGCGGCATACGCCGTCCTTCGTCACCCCTCGGTTGCGAGCAAGCGCTTCCTCATCACCATCGGCGACCGCACGGTGGGCGGGTTCTCGCACCGCGACCAGCTCGTCGGTCCGTGGCAGGTTCCCGTGGCGGACGTTGCGGTCACCTTGGCCGACCACGTCGGCTTCGCGGGCGAGGCCATGGCCTCGGGGGAGCGTATGCCGCTCGCTTCCGTCAACGCTCCTGCCTCCGGTCGCATGGCGGTCGGGGAGGCGCTGACCAACCTCTTGGCGGCGCCGCTGCCCGCGCTGTCGGCCGTCAAGCTGTCGTGCAACTGGATGGCCGCGGCGGGCGAGGCCGGCGAGGACGCTGCGCTGTTCGACACGGTCGAGGCCGTGGCCATGGAGTTGTGCCCGGCCCTGGGGATCTCGGTCCCGGTCGGCAAGGACTCGATGTCGATGCGGACGAAGTGGACGGACCAGGCCTCGGGTGAGGGCCGCCAGGTGACGTCGCCGGTGTCGCTCGTCGTGTCGGCCTTTGCGGCCCTGCCCGACGTGCGCGGGACCCTCACACCTCAGCTCGAGCCTGACTCGGCCCTGGTGCTCGTGGACCTCGGGGCTGGTGCCAATCGTCTGGGGGGCTCGATGCTCGCTCAGGTGTCCGGCGTCTTTGGTGGCGCCGTGCCCGACCTCGACGACCCGTCGCGCCTGGTGGCATTTGCCGAGGCTGTGGGTGAGTTGCGTTCTCGTGGGCTGGTTTCGGCCTATCACGACCGCTCCGACGGTGGCCTCTGGGCGACCGTGTGCGAGATGGCGTTTGCCAGTGGGCTCGGGGTCGAGATCGCGGTTGACTCGGTCGAGGCCCTGTTCACCGAAGAGCTTGGCGCTGTGCTGGGCGTGCGCGCCGACTCGGTCAGCGAGGTCCGCGAGGTCCTCATCGCGTCTGGCGTCGGCGAGTTCTCGTCGATCATCGGCGGAACGCACCCGGAGCGTCGGGTCACCGTGTCCGTCGACGGTGAGGTGCCGCTCGACGAGTCCACCCAGGACCTTGCCCAGGCATGGGACGAGGTCTCCTGGCGGATCTCGTCGCTGCGTGACAACCCGGAGTGCGCCGACGAGGAGCACGCGGCGTTCGGCTCCGAGGACGACCCGGGACTGCACGTGTCGACGTCGTTCGACCCGACCGATGACATTGCTGCGCCGTTCCTCAACATCGGTGCGCGTCCTCGCGTCGCTGTGTTGCGCGAGCAGGGCGTCAACTCCCACATCGAGACGGCCTACGCGTTCCACCGCGCCGGGTTCGAGACGCTCGACGTCCACATGACCGACCTCCAGACGGGTCGGGCCTCCCTGTCCGACGTCGTCGGTTTGGTGGCGTGCGGCGGGTTCTCCTATGGCGACACGTTGGGCGCCGGCGAGGGCTGGGCGCGCTCGGTGCTCTTCAACGAAGGGCTCACCGAGGAGTTCTCGACCTTCTTCTCGCGCGGCGACACGTTCGGGCTCGGTATCTGCAACGGCGCCCAGATGTTCGCTGCGCTCGCGGACCTCATCCCCGGCGCCGACGCGTGGCCGCGGTTCACCCGCAACCGGTCCGAGCAGTACGAAGCCCGGCTCTCGCTCGTCGAGGTCCTCGAGTCACCGTCGATCTTCACGTCAGGCATGGCTGGCTCACGCATCCCGATCGCCGTGGCCCACGGTGAGGGCTTCGCGAACTTCTCGACCCGGGGCGACCAGGCCTCAGTCCAGCGGGTGGCCCGGTTCGTCAACAACGATGGTGGCGCCGCGACGGCATACCCGTTCAATCCCAACGGTTCCCCGGACGGGCTCACCTCGGTGACCACGACGGACGGAAGGTTCACCGCGATGATGCCGCACCCCGAGCGGGTCCAGCGCAACGCGCAGATGTCGTGGACCAGCGGTCGCGTCGAAGAGGTCTCCCCGTGGATGCGCATGTTCCGCAACGCCCGCACCTACACCGGCTGATCCGAACTCCCCACCGCCCACCGAATGCGCGCCTAGCCTGTGACACATAGGTTGAGCAGAGATTCCGGACTCGATGCAGGGGGTGCCAGTGCGGGCAATGTCGGAGGCGCGTCTCTCCACCCTGACCACCCGGCTGCTGGCTGGCGCGTCGGTGCTGAGTCTGGTCGGGGTCGGGCTGGTCATGCGGTTCGCGTGGGACTCCGCCGCTGTGGTCTACGGACCGCAGGGGGAGACCTCCACTGGCTCCCCTGCGCTCGAGCAACGGCTCCAGATGGTCCTACAGGATCTCTCCTATCGGCAGGTGGGCATTCCGCTCGTGGTGTCGTCCGCGCTGGCCGCTGCGGCCGTCGCGACCCTGCACAGGCACCCGTCGCCGGCGCAGGTCCGACGGCTTCGGTGGGAGGTCCTGGGCGCCGGCCTCCTCACGCTGGTCGTCGTTGTCCTGTTCGCCCTCGCCAACCTCTATGTCCTTGCTGGCCCCGCCCCGATGAGCGACCAGCCGTTCGGCCCTCCGTCACCATTCGAGTTGACCGCTGGCAACCTGACGGCCCTCGCGGCCTCGCTCCTGATCCTCACCGCCGCGACCCTCTGGTGGCTGCGCCTCGAGCCAGCCGCTGACGGCACAGACGACGCCGCCAATGACGCCACCAATGACGAGCCCGGCGACGACGTGCGCGACGATCGCGAGGTGTCGGTTGAGCAGGAGGCCGTGAGCGTCCCGGCTCCCGTGCAGGCATCACCTGGCTCGTCGGACAGCACGGGTCACGAGGGCGCCAAGGACTACTCGCGAGACTGGTCGCCGGAGGACTTCCGGCGACCGAGCTGACCGCCCGGAAGGATGGGAGCGGGTGCCCGGGTGCGGCCCGGGTCAGGACCGCGCCGCGGCGATGAGGCGGGTGAGCCCGGCACGCAGCTCCTCGAGGTCCCCGATCTCCCAGCCGAGGCGCTTGATGATCGCGGGTGGCACCTGCTCGGCGCGGCTCCTGAGCCGAGTGCCGCTGGGGGTGAGCGAGACGGCCAGCGCGCGCTCGTCGCGAGGATCGCGCCCGCGGGTGATGAGCCCGCTGGACTCGAGGCGCTTGAGGAGCGGTGACAGGGTGCCCGGCTCGAGGCTGACGCGGCGCCCGAGCTCGCTCACCTTGAGGGGCGTCTCCTCCCAGAGAGCGAGCATGACGAGGTACTGCGGGTGGGTCAGCCCCATCGGCTCGAGTAGTGGTTTGTAGAGCGCGATGACGTTGCGGGACGCCACGGACAGGGCGTAGCAAACCTGGCGGTCGAGAGCCAGCAGATCGGTTCCCGCAGACACGGGGCTGGTCTTCGACGTCGTCATGGGGGCGATCCTACGTGGCTTGGCTGATATTGTGAGTGCACAAACTATGAGTGCACAAAGAAAGGTCGCTGATGGGGAAGCCGGAGAACGAGGGACTGTCGCTGGGCTACCGGCTCGGCTACCGCATCCAGATGGCGATGTGGGAGGTCTTCGGTCCGGCGCAGCTCGGAGCGGGTGACGACCCCCAGATGCGACTGGAGCGCCGTCGTCAGGCCAAGGTCGCCGCAGCCCGTGAGGCCAGGGCCGCCCGCGAGGCCGAGGCGGCCTGACGCACGCGAGGAGCGCGCAGTGTCAGGTGGGTGGGGCGGGGGAGTCGGCGGTGTCGCCCGCGGCGGCGCTGAACGGAGCGGCGTTGGCGCCACGTGAGATCACGTCGTTCGGGGGGACCACGCCGGTGGGAAGCGCGAGCCGCGCGGTCGCCCGGCGCATGTCGAACAGCGGCAACGGGTCGCGCGTCGCCGCCAGCACCACGTTGCCGAAACCCTTGCTCTTCAGGACCTGGTGCAACCCGACGTAGGCCGTCTGCGCACCCGGGCCCAACGCGGCCCGGGCACCCGAGGCGACGCGCGCGGCATACCGGAGCCCTGGACGATCGCCAAGGTTCGCGAGGAACAGACCTCCCGGCGCGAGAACTCGCGCAACCTCGCCCAGCCACTCCACGGTGGTGAGTCCGCTGGGGACCTGCCCGTCGACATACGCATCAAGAATGACGAGATCCGCACTGGCAGAGGCCAGTCCGGCAACACCCTCTTCGCCGCGCAACGGCCGCACCCGGATCCGGTGACCACGCGGCAGGGGCAGCTCGCGGCGCACCGACTCGGTCAGGGCGACGTCCGGCTCGAGCACGATCTGTGGTGACCCCGGCCGAGTCGCATGCACCCACCGCGCCAACGTCAGCCCGGCCCCACCGACATGCGTGACGCGCAACGGCGCCGGCCGCGCAAAGACGGCGTCGATGCAGAGCGCGAGGTGCTGGACGTACTCGAAGACGAGCAGTTCGGGGTCGCTGAGCGACACCGCCGACTGGGGGTGCTCACCGATGCGAATCCACGTGACGTCGCCGTCCTGCTCGAACTCCGCCGCGTCGCTCACCCGCAAAGCCAAGCACCCCCTGCGCCGCAACGGCGCAGGGGGTGCTTGAGAGTGCGAACTGGGTGGAGCGTCAGCCCTTGACCTGCACGGGGACCCACGCGGTCGTGCCCGACGGCGCTGCGACGATCTTGATGTAGACCGTGCGCGGCGAGTCATCCGGGAGGATCTTGCCGATGAGCTTGAAGGCCACGTCGGCGACACCGTCACGCGACGGCACACCCTCGACGCGGACCGAGCTGACCTTGGCGGTCGTGGCGGTGCGACCGTCGATCGAGACGAGCACCGAGGTGTTCTTCACCTTCCCGTTGGACGAGAGGTCGACGCCCTCGACGCGGAACGTCGTCGTCTTGCCGTAGTTGATCGCCGTCGGAGCGTTGAGGATGGCGACACCGTGCTGGACCGGGCTCGGCGTGACCGGGCTGTTGGCCTTGAACCAGTCGACGAACGCGTTCTGGTCGACCAGACCCGAGTCGCGGTAGTTCGTGCCCTTGAGGAACGTGCCGAAGTTGTCCGGCGCGACACCCGTGTTGGTGATGAGGAACGACGCCGAGGCGATCGTGTAGACCTTCGCCGGGTCGATCGGAGCACCGCCCACGAAGATTCCCGTGATCCGTGAGCCCTGGGCCCGGGTCGGGTCATAGGTGTAGGTCACGTTCTTCGAGAGCCCCATGGCGAGGAACGGACGGGACACGCCAGCCGGCTGCCACTGCTCCTCGAGGATCTGCTTGAACTGTGCGCCGGTGTAGTCAGCCGTCTTGACGGTGTTGCCGAACGGCAGGACCGTGGCGGCCTGCGCGAAGGTCACGGTGCCGTCGGTGCCGTAGAGCAGGTCGGCGCGGACGCCACCCGGGTTCATGACACCGATGTCGGCGCCCATGTCGCGGCCCGGAGCGTTGACGACGTCGACGTACTGCTGGGCGACGAGGTTGGACAGGGCCGACTCGCGCTTGCGGTCATCGGCACCGTCTCGCAGGATGTCGGCCGTGATCTTGCCGACCGGCTGGGCGGCGATCGGGGCGGCAAACGCGATGGCGTCGTCGATGACCTTGGCCGCCGACTGGTAGGTCGCGTTGGTGAGGCACGCGGGCGACGGGGCGACGGCCGGGACGTTGGCCGCGTTGTAGCCGGTGACCTTCTTGGTCGCCGGGTCGTAGCCGAGCTGGACCTTGCCGACGGCTGCGGCGTAGTTGCCGGTCTGGAGCACCGGACGGGTCGAACCAGCCGCTTCGCCCGGGATCTGCACGTCATAGACATAGGCCTGGTGCGTGTGACCCTGGAGGATCGCGGCGACCTTGGCCGAGGTGTCGTTGACGAGGTGCGCGAAGACCGGAACGGCCAGCTGGTCGGCGAGCGTGCCCGTCGTCGAGGAGTAGGGGCCGCCCTCGTGGTACTCAGCGATGAGGACGTCGGCCTCACCGTTGGCCTCGTTGCCGTCGGTGAGCTCGTTGGCCACGCGGTTGACGCCGTCGACCGGGTCGATGAAGTCGAGGTTCGCGACGCCGGTGCCGGCGACCAGGCTCGGGGTGTCCTTGGTGACGGCACCGATGACGCCGACGCGAACGCCCGCGACGTCGTAGATCTCGTGCGTCTTGAGGGCTGGGGTCTGCGTGCCCTTGATCAGGACGTTGGCACCGAGGTACTCGTAGTCGGCACGGGGCTCGACGCGCTGCGTGAGGTCGTCGTAGCCGGCGTCGAACTCGTGGTTGCCCACGGAGGAGGCATTCATGCCGAGCGCGTTGAGGTAGTCGATCGTCGGCGCATCGTCCTGCACGGCGGACGTGAACGGCGAGGCGCCGATGAGGTCGCCCGCACCGAGGGTGAGGGTGTTGGCCGCGCCGAGCTGCTCACGCTGCGTGAGGATCGTGCAGGCGAAGTTCTTGCCCAACGTGCCCTTGCCATCGGTGTCGATGCGACCGTGGAAGTCGTTGAGGTTGAGGATGTTGATGGCGGTGGTGCCCGCAGGGAGCGGTCCGCCCTTCATGTTGGTCGCTGCCGACGCCGGGGTGCCGGTCATCGCTGCCGAACCAGCCAGAATCAGGCCGGTCGTGGCTGCGGCGAGCTTTCTGCCGTGCTTCATGTGTCCTCCGGGGGAACCATCCACGCCGGGCAGGGTCCCGGCAACTCGACCATGCTGCCCCAAGAACCGAAGCGAGTCACCGCGTCTGCATAACTATTTGTGAAATCGCCATGACGAGCGGTCGGCCCTGAGCACGATCGGCAACAGAACTACGATGACGGGTATGCCGCCCCGTCGCCGAATTCTTGTCGCCGACGGTCGCGCCGCCCTCACCTCGTGGGCCACGGCAGAGCGGGCGGGCGAGGCTGTCGACCGGCCCACGACTGCCCTCGCCGTGCGCTTCACGCTCGAGGAGTTGGGCGTGCGAGCCCCGGGCCGGAGCGTCGAGGTGCGCGTCCCACCCTTCGGTGTCGTGCAGTGCGTCGAGGGGCTCCAGCACCGTCGGGGCACCCCGCCCAACGTCATCGAGACGGACGCGGCCACGTGGCTCGCCCTCGCCGTCGGCCACGAGAGCCTGACCGACGCGGCCGGTGACGGGCGCCTGCGGGTGAGCGGCACGCGAGCCGACCTCACGGCATACCTGCCGCTCTTTCCCGACACCGAAGGCTGAAACCTCATGCGACACGGAATCTCGATCCTGCCCGACCTGCCCTGGCGTGAGGCCGGACCGCGCTGGCAGGCGGCCGAGGAGATGGGCTTCGCGCACGCCTGGGTCTATGACCACCTCGTGTGGGGCGGGCTCCCCGACAGTGCGTGGTTCCCGGCGGTGCCGACGCTGGCGGCTGCCGCGGGCGTGACGTCGACGATCCGGCTGGGGACGTTCGTGACCTCGCCGAACTTCCGCCACCCCTACGTCTTTGCGCGTGACGTCCTGGCGCTCGACGACCTGTCGGGCGGGCGGTTCATTGCGGGGCTCGGGACCGGTGGCGACCTCGACTCGTCGGTGCTGGGGGAGTCGCATGCGCTCAAGGCTCGGGTCGACCGCTTCCATGAGTACGTCCCGTTGCTGGATCGGCTGCTGCGCGAGGACCACGTCGACCACGACGGACAGTGGTATGCCGTCCGCGACGCCCGGACGCTGCCGGGTCCCGTTCGCGATCGCGTGCCTTTCGTGGTGGCTGCCAACGGGCCGCGCTCGCTGCGGCTGGCTGCCGCCCACGGGCAGGGCTGGGTCACGACGGGGGTCAAGGCAGAGACGCTCGACGATTGGTGGACGGGTGTCGCCGGGCTCGCGGAGAAGTTCACCGCGACCGCAGGCTCCGAGGGGATCGACCGCTATCTCCTGCTCGACGCGTCACCGCAGTTCTCGCTGGAATCCGTGGGGGTCTACGAGGAGATGACCGGGCGCGCGGCCGAGCTGGGCTTCACTGACACCATCACGCACTGGCCTCGATCCGACTCCCCGTATGCCGGGTCGCTCGCAACGCTCGAGGCCGTCGCCTCCGGTGTCGTCGCGGCGGCGAACGGCAAGTAGCGTGGAGGCCGTGAGCAGTCAGGTTCGTCGCCCCAACCACCTCCGCATCCTCATCACCGGAGCGGTGGTGGGCTTTGCGATCGGTGGCTTCTTCGGTCTCTACCGCGGTCTCGAGTCCTCGAGCCAGGTGTCGCAGGGTCAGTACGCCACGTCATCGGCTGTCGGCTACATGGGCTTGTTGGGCGCGCTGGTCGTCGGTCTGCTCGCGGCGGGGGTCTCAGTCTTCCTGGAAGCCCTGTCGGAGCGCCGCAACCGCTGACCGCCCGACCATCAGTCGACCCTGGCGAGTGGCCCTGACCGGCGTGTCGTGACCCAGGCGACCACCGGTTGGTAGTTCTCCGGCAGGCAGCACAGGTCCTGCCCGAGCCGGAGTGTGACAGCAGCCTTGACCTGGTCGCGAACCCAATCGGGTTGATGCATGACCTGTTCCCACGTGAAGCGCAACACGAGCCACCCACTCGTGGTGAGTCGGGTGTAGCGCGCACAGTCGCGATCCTGCGCAGACCGCTCTCCGTGGTACTCCATGCTGTCCGCCTCGAGGACGAGCCGAAGGTGGAGGTCGGCCAGATCGACGCGGCCGATCCATCCGGCGGAGTCGTCGATGCGCACTTGGGCCTCCACCCTGAGCCCCGCAACGTCGAGCGCAATCGCACGAAGTACCGACTCGAAGGGCCCGGCGGCCTCAGCGTTGGCTTGGTCGAGAACGCCGAGAACGCGTGGGCGCAGTTGCGGGTCGAGATTCGCGGCGAGCTGACGCAACTCCGAGCGGCGCACCTTGCGGGACCGCAGGGCGGAGTCAGCGATGGCCAGGGCCTCGTCGAAGGGCAGCAGCACCGCGCAGTCGATGACTGTCCTGTGGGGTGACGTCACCCAACCGTCGACGATGTCGTCAACTGAGATGTCGCGCCAGCGCACGTCCCGGCGGGACTGGTCCGGCGCGACCTTGCGACCCCGCGGCACAGCGACCTGCGGCAGTCGCGGTGACCACTTGCGCTGCCAGCCCCAGTGAGCTGCCGCGGAAAGCAGGATGGCGGTGCCCTTGAGCTCATGGGCGGCAGCCTTGGCCTCGATGTCCGTCGGGATGGCGTACCGCCCTCGGCCCACTCGGCAAATCTCGCCGCGCGACACGGCGGCTTCGATCTGGGCGCGCGTGGCAACCCCGAGGAGGGCCTTGCGCGAGCTGATCCCGCCCAAGACCTCCAGCTCGCGCACCAGATCCACCACTTCAGTCTGGGTGAAACGCGAGACTCGGCCGCTGAGTTATCCACACCGACCGCGTGACGATCAGCCGATACCGACACCGTCACGACACGCCGCGGCACACCACTCCTGAACCGGTGGCTGGTAGTCAGCCGGTCGACGAGTAGCGTGCGGATGTGGATCACTCCCAGAAGGCAGCCCTGAACGAACCGCGCCACACCGACCTCGAGCGGCAGTCATGAGTCCCCGGGTGCGAGTGATTCTCGGCGTCGTGCTCATGGTCATCGGCGCCATCTGGGGACTTCAGGGTTTGGGCGTCATCGGCGGTAGCGCCATGTCGGGCGTCACGCTCTGGGCCGTGATCGGACCGCTGGTCGTCGTGGGCGGGCTGACCCTCGCACTGAGCGGTCGCCGCAAACCCTGACCCGAGCCCTCGGTCAGGCGAAGGAGAAGAGGGCGACGGGGGCGGTCGTCGGGTGCTCGGACCCGCTGGCCGGCTCCAGGGTGATCCCGGCACCGGTCGCAATGGTCGCGTCACCCTGCATCGGGATCGTCACGGCGCCACTGCCCCGGATGAGGCCTGCGCTGACCATTCCCTGGCCGGGCACATCGAACCAGAGCTGGTAGGCCTTGCCGAAGGGTGCCTCAGGCATCGCGTCGGCGAGGAAGACGGCCTTCTTGTGCGAGGGACTGCGCACGATCGTGATCTCGGAGGTCCCCATCGGCTGTTCGACGCGCTGTGCATCGCTGGCGCTCAGGACCTGCTCGGTCGCGGTCAGTCGCGGTGCGTCGTCGTTCCAGGGCTGCCACACGGCTCCGCCAACGGCGAAGACGGCTGCGGCGGCGGCGGCCGCCAGCCAGGGCTGCACCCGGAACCGGCGGCGGCGGGCGGCGAGCTCGTCGACAGGAGCCGATGCCGGCGCTGCCGAGACGGTCAGAGGGGCTGAATCGGTCACAGGAGCCGTCTCGAGCGACTCGATCGACTCGGCCGGGACCTGCTCCACCGACGTGATCGGTGAGAGCTGGCGGGTCTGCGAGATGGCCGAGAGGACCGACGCACGCAGAGGAGGAGGGGGAGGAAGTTCGACGTCGATGGCCATGGCGGCTGCGGCTGCCTGCAGCTCGGCCACCTCGGCGCGGCAGTCCTCGCACAGGTCGAGGTGGATCTCGAAGGAGCGTCGCTCCTCGTCGGTCACAGCATTGACGGCATATGCACCTGCCAAAGCGTGGGTGTCTGGATTCATGCCGTCACCTCCAAGGTGTCGCGCAGTCTGATGAGTCCATCTCGGATCCGAGTCTTGGCCGTTCCGAGCGGTATGCCCAGGAGTGCTGCGACTTCGGTGTGAGTGTGTCCGCCGAGGTAGGCCAGCTCAATCGCGCCCCGTTGGGTCTCGGTGAGTGTGGCCAGTGCGCGGCGTACACGCTGCTGGTCGAGCCGAACCTCAACCTCTTCGAGAGTTGAGTCGTGCTCGCGTTCGGTGGTCGTGGTCTCGTAGGTCACTTCGCGGGCCTTGCTGGCTTCGGCCGAGCGAACCCGGTCAACGGCCTTGCGGTGCGCGATGGTGAGCATCCACGAGAGGGGCGATCCCCGTGAGGGGTCGAACCGGGTGCAGTGCCGCCAGATGTCGAGGAAGGCCTCTTGTGTGACCTCTTCGCTCTGTGCCCGGTCGCGAACGACCCGGACGACCAGACCGTGAACCCTGGCGGCGGTGGCGTCGTAGAGCTGAGCGAACGCTGCCTCGTCACCGCGAGCGGAGCGAGTCAGCAGAGCGCCGAGATCCGGTCCCATGGCAGCAGCCGGCGAAGGTGTGTTACCTGATCCGACTGCTGCCATGACGACCATGATTGCCTACTTCGTCTCTTGTTCGTTCATCGAGCCTGTTGTGGGCATCGATCACATGGCCGGGAGGAGCACCTTGTCGACGATGTAGACGGTGGCGTTCGCGGTCTGGACGTTGCCGCAGATGACGCTGGCGTCACCGACCTTGAAGTCCTCGCCACTGCCCGAAACGGTGATGGTGCCGCCGCCGAGGGTCTTGTGCTCACCGGCGATCTTGTCGGGAGCAATCTTGCCCTCGATGACGTGGTTCGTCAGGACCTTGGTAAGCAGACCCTTGGGGTCGGCCATCGCGGCGTCCATCGTGGCCTTGGGAAGGGCAGCGAAGGCGCTGTCGATCGGGGCGAAGACGGTGAGTGCCGGAGCGGTGTTGAGGGTGTCGACGAGGCCGGCTTCCCCAACTGCGGTCACGAGGGTCTTGAGGAGCGGGTTGGCGCTCGCGGCGGTGGCGACCGGAGCGGTCATCATGCCGTCGAACGAACCGGCGCCCGTGGTCGGGACCTGGGCGCAGCCGGCGCCGAAGGGCTTGGCCGACATGTCGTCAGCCGAGGCCGAGGGCGACTCGGAGGGGGCGGGTGCCGAGGTGGTCGACGACGAGGTCGTCGAGCCCGTGTCCGTGTCATCGGAGCTGCCACAGGCCGCGAGGCCGAGGGGCAGTGACAATGCGAGGGCGAGGGCGGCGGTGCGGTGGGTGAGCTTCATGGTCGTCTCCTTGAGGCGGGTTGGCTTACATCTCTTATTCGCCACTGCCACAGACCCGGATTGGTGCTCCCCAAACTTTTTTCCAACTTTCTACCGCCGGGTATGCCGGCCACTCACCTCCCACACAGAAGTGCGTCCGCACGAATGGCCAGGTGCTGGGCCATCCGTGCGGACGCAAGGGTCTGCTGCGGGTTCCGGACTACTCGACGTTGACGGGGATGGTCTGCCAGCCGGTGGCACCGCGGGGGAACGGTGAGGCCCGCTTCTCCGTCTGGACGGCGCCGGTGAGGTCGGTCGCGCGGACCGTCAGCTCGTGTCGGCCGGCGGTGGCATCCCACTCGAAGAACCACTGGCGCCAGTAGTCGACGTTGGCGTCCGGTCCGAGGGTGGCCTTCTGCCAGGGGCCGTCGTCGACGCGGATCTCGACCTTCTCGATGCCGCGGCCCTGGGCCCAGGCCACGCCACCGATGACGTTCTTGCCGGCCTTGAGGGTGGAGAGCCCGCGAGGGGTGTCGATGCGGGACTGCGTGAGAATCCGTCCGTCGGTCGCCCACTCGCGCTCGGTCCAGTAGGCCTTCTTGGCGGCATACGTCGTGGCAGTGAGGCTCTTGAGCCACTTCGTTGATCCGACGAAGCCGTAGAGGCCGGGCGTGACGAGCCGCACGGGGTAGCCGTGGCGGCGGGGGAGGGGCTCGCCGTTCATCCCGATCGCGAGCAGGGCTTCGCGGTCATCGGTGAGCGCCTGCACGGGCGTGGAGATGGTCATGCCGTCGACGGACGTGCTGAGGATCTGGTCGGCGCCAGAGCGAACTCCCGCCCGCTCCAACAGTTCTCGCACGGGGACCCCGAGCCAGCGAGCGCCACCGATGTAGCCACCGCCGACCTCGTTGCTGACGCAGCACATCGTGATGTCCTTCTCGATGAGGTCCATCTTGAGCAGGTCGGCGTAGGTCAGCTTGAAGGGCTTGTCGACCTCGCCGTCGATGGTCAGCTCCCAGGAGTCGGCGTCGACGCGGGGGATGACCAGGGCGGTGTCGATCCGGTAGAAGTCGGCATTGGGGGTGCGGAACGCCGTGAGGCCCTTGACCTTGCTTTCGATCCCCTGCACGAGCGGAGGCAACGGTTTTGCGGGGGCGGGGAGGGCGATGTTGGAGGGGGCGATCGCGTCGCTCGTGAGCTTCTGGCCGAAGGCGCCCACGGCAGCGGCGCCGACGGTCACGCCACCAGCACCGAGCAGGAAGGCGCGGCGGCCGGCCGGGCTCGCCTCTCCGGTCGCACGGGCGTTGTGGTCGGTGGGGCTCTCGACCTCTCCCGCGCCCCCAGCGCGCGGGATGAGGCGAAGCAGGAGGACGAGCAGGCCAACCCCGACGAGGCCGGTCACCAGACCCGGGATGACGTCGGTCGGTCCCGCGGTCGACCGCAGGATCGCGGCGGCCGCGGCCAGCGCAGCGAGCACGACGATCATGAGACGACCCACGGTGGGGTGGCGTCGGGAGATCAGTCCTGCCACGGCGGCGAAGATCAGCGTGACGATGGCGACGCTGCCGATGAGGACGGGCTTGTCATTGGTCCCCATCGTCCTGACGGCCCATTCCTTGACCGGCGTGGGCGTGGCGTCGATGACCTGCGAGCCCACGGCAAGAACCGGTGAGGACTCGGGGGAGACAAGGGCCGCGACGAGGTGACCAGCAGCGGCACCACCAAGGGCGGCCAGAAGGCCGCTCACGGCATACGGCCAACGAGGTGCGGTCGGTCCTTCAGATGCGTCCATGGCAAGCCATTCGGTGCGAGGGCCGCCACGGATTGGAGCGGCGCGCCAGCGTCCCGCGAACCCGTGGGACACTTGGAGTGTGGCACGCGGAGACGGACGACTGACCCACGACCTGATGCCCGGCGAGAAGGGCCCCCAGGACGCTTGTGGCGTCTTCGGTGTCTGGGCTCCCGGCGAAGATGTCGCGAAGCTGACCTACTACGGGCTCTATGCGCTGCAGCACCGCGGCCAGGAGTCTGCGGGCATCGCGACGAGCAACGGCCGACGCCTCCTCGTCTACAAGGACATGGGCCTGGTCTCGCAGGTCTTCGACGAGCGATCCCTCGGGTCCCTCACCGGTCACCTCGCGATCGGTCACTGCCGCTACTCGACCACGGGTGCCTCGATCTGGGAGAACGCCCAGCCGACGCTCGGCGGTCACGACGGCGGCACGGTCGCCCTGGCCCACAACGGCAACCTCATCAACTCCGCCGAGCTGCGCGACATGGTCGACGCCGCCAACGGTGACGAGGCCCATCGTGGCGAGCTTGGGCGAGGCAACACGACCGATACCGCGCTGGTCACCGCCCTGCTGACCGCCGACGAGGACCGCACGCTCGAGGAGTCTGCCCTCGAGGTCCTGCCCAAGCTGCGCGGCGCCTTCTGTTTCGTCTTCATGAACGAACACACCCTGTATGCCGCCCGCGACCCCCAGGGGATCCGTCCCCTCGTCCTGGGTCGCCTGGAGCGTGGCTGGGTGGTGGCCTCCGAGACGGCAGCGCTCGACATCGTCGGTGCGTCCTTCATCCGTGAGGTCGAGCCGGGAGAGCTCATCGCCATCGACGAGGACGGCCTGCGCTCGCAGAAGTTCGCCGAGCCCGACCGCAAGGGCTGCGTCTTCGAGTACGTCTACCTCGCTCGCCCCGACACGACGATCAACGGTCGGGTCGTGCACGAGGCTCGCGTCGAGATGGGTCGCACGCTGGCGCGTGAGCACCCCGTCGACGCCGACCTCGTCATGCCCACGCCCGAGTCGGGCACACCTGCGGCCATCGGTTATGCCCAGGAGTCGGGCATCCCCTACGGCCAGGGCCTCGTCAAGAACGCCTACGTCGGACGCACGTTCATCGCGCCGTCGCAGACCATTCGTCAGCTCGGCATCCGGCTCAAGCTCAACCCGCTGCGTGAGGTCATCAAGGGCAAGCGACTGATCGTGGTCGACGACTCGATCGTGCGCGGCAACACCCAGCGCGCCCTCGTGCGGATGCTGCGCGAGGCCGGTGCGGCCGAGGTCCACGTGCGCATCTCGTCGCCGCCGGTGCGCTGGCCCTGCTTCTACGGCATCGACTTCGCGACCCGGGCCGAGCTCATCGCGACCGGCATCGGGGTCGAGGAGGTCTGTCGTTCCATCGGCGCTGACTCCCTCGGCTACATCTCCGAGGACGGCATGATCGCGGCGACCGACCAGCCGCGCGAGATCCTCTGCTCGGCCTGCTTCACCGGGACCTATCCGCTGGAGATGCCGTCCAGTGAGCGCGGCGGCAAGGGCCTGCTCGAGCTCGAGTTCCCCGTCGAGGTTGGTGAGAGCGACGCCTCCGACGTGGGCACGCTCGACGTCGATCGGGTCTCGGTCACCGCCGCTGGTGGTGCCGCCGAGGCCGTCCGTCGCCCGTGATGGTCCGGGCAATAGGCTCTCGGGCGTGAGCGATATGGGCAGTCAGGGCGAACAGATCACCTATGCCGGGGCCGGTGTCGATGTCGAGGCCGGTGACAAGGCCGTCGAGCTGATGAAGGCCGACGTGCGTCGCGCGACCCGACCCGAGGTGCTCGGCGGGCTGGGTGGGTTCGCGGGCATGTTCGACGCCTCTGCCATCGCCCGCATGGACCGCCCGGTCCTCGCCACGTCGACCGACGGTGTGGGGACCAAGGTCGCCATCGCGCAGGCCCTCGACATCCACGACACCATCGGCTTCGACCTCGTCGGCATGGTCGTCGACGACATCGTCGTCTGTGGCGCCGAGCCCCTCTTCATGACCGACTACATCGCGACCGGCAAGGTCGTGCCCGAGCGGATCGCTGCGATCGTCGGCGGCATCGCCCGGGCCTGCGAGCAGGCCGGGGTGGCGCTCATCGGTGGCGAGACGGCCGAGCACCCGGGACTGCTGGAGCCCGACGAGTACGACGTGGCCGGAGCCGCCACCGGCGTGGTGGAGTATGCCGCCGTACTCGGCCCCCAGCGGGTTCGCACCGGAGACGTCGTGCTGGGTCTGGCCAGCTCGGGTCTGCACTCCAACGGCTACTCGCTCGTGCGCAAGGTTGTCGCGCACGCCGGGTGGGCGCTCGATCGTCACGTCGACGAGTTCGGCCGCACCCTGGGTGAGGAGCTGCTCGAGCCGACCCGCGTCTACTCGCGCGATCTGCTCGACCTCATCGCCACCGACGGCCTCGACCTGCATGCCCTCTCGCACGTCACCGGCGGCGGCCTCGCGGCCAACCTCGCCCGCGTCCTGCCCGACGACGTGTTCGCCCGCATCGACCGCGGCACGTGGACGCCGCCCGCGGTGTTCTCCACGATCCAGCAGCTGGGTCGGGTGCCGCAGGCCGACATCGAGCGCACCCTCAACATGGGTGTCGGATTCGTGGCCATGCTGCCTGCAGACCAGGCCGAGCTGGCCGTGGCCACCCTGGCCACGAGCGGCATCGTCGCCTGGCCGATGGGCGAGGTGACGGCGCTCGAGGACGCTCACATCGAGGACGGCGTCGAGGTCGTGCGAGGTGCCAAGGGCGTCGACGGCGGCTCCGTGCAGGTCGTCGGTAGTCACCCCGGGACGACGCCGAAGGCACGTCCGTCCAGCGGACCTCCCAGCGGGGTCATGGCGATGCGTGACCACGTCGATCTCGAGGCCGCGAACGAACCGGTCCGCGGCGACTGAGTCCCCGAGGCGGTCAGATCACGGTGATCTGGGGGGCGAACATCTCCATGGCGCCCAGGGCCTGCTCGTGCTTCTCGACGCTCGAGCCCGCGCACGCCTGAGCGATGACGCGCACGCTCGCACCGGCATCGCCCGCAGGGATCGCGGTGGCAATGACGCAGCAGTCGGTGGCCACCCCCGCGAGGGCGATCCGCGCCTGGTCGCCAACAACGGACCGCAACTGCGCACCCCACTTGCCGAAGGTCCCCTGCGTGACCACATGGTCGGCGAGGTCAGCGAGCTCGGGCACCACGGCATACAGAGGGTTCTCGTCGGGGACGAGCGCGAACTGCCAGTCGTCGTAGTAGTCCGCCCACGATCCGCCGAGGCCCGGGTCTGCGACGAACCGGGTGACCACGACACGACCGGCGTATGCCGCCGCGAGACGCGCGATGCGCGGCACCGTCTCTGCCCACATGGGCGAACCCCACGCGCTGGTCTTCGGGTCGGCGAAGATCACCTGCGGGTCGATGATGACGAGCCACTCGTCCTCCAGCGGCTCGACGGACTCGACGGCCGCTCGGGTCATGCCCCGCTCTCCTGGCGCTGCACCGTGCCACGTCGCGCGACGTAGGTGACCGCGAACGACAGGACGAGGGCCAGCAGCACGCCGAGGTTGGCGTAGGCGAACGTCCCCTCCCAGTAGGACCCAGCGGGATCGTCGACAAACGTGCCGAGGCCGAACGGGTGCAGCAGGAAGCCCTGCCAGTTGTTCCAGGCGGCGTCGTCGGCGTAGTTGTTGACGACCAGACCCCAGCCGAGCACCGACGTGACGACCATCGTCCCGATCGACACCCAGTCGAAGGCGCCGTAGCGGCCGGTGGAGTCGAACAGGGCGTCGTCGTCGTAGTCACGCTTGCGCAGCGCGATGTCGGCGATCATGATCCCCGCCCACGAGGCCAGAGGCACTCCGAGGGTGATGAGGAACGACTGGAACGGGTTGATGAAGTTCTCGGCGACGAAGACGACGTAGAACGTGCCGAGGGTGAGGATGACTCCATCGACGAGCGCCGCCATCGGCCGCGGGATGCGCACCCCGAGGGAGAGCAGGGTGAGGCCGGATGAGTAGATGCCGAGGACGGCCCCGGAGACGAGCGAGAGGATCGCCGCGATGAGGAAGGGCACGAGCACCCACGTCGGGAGCAGCGTGGCCAGCGTCCCGATGGGGTCGGCGCCGATGCCCTCGAGGACCTTCTTGTCAGAGCCCGCGAGGGCGAGGCCGTAGCAGACGAGGAGGGCCGGGGCGAGGGCTCCGCCCAGGGTGTTCCAGCCGACGATCGCGGTGCCGCTGGCGTCACGGCGCTGGTAGCGCGACCAGTCGGCGGCGATGTTGATCCACCCGAGACCGAAACCGGTCATGACCATGACGAGGGCCCCCACCATGGCGCCGATGCTTCCGGACGGCAGGGCCGACACGGCCGACCAGTCGAGGTGGTTGAACGTCATGACGACGTAGAGGACGGTGATGATGCCGGTGATCCAGGTCAGGACCGACTGCATGCGCATGATGATGTGATAGCCGGCGACGGCCGCGGCCACGATCATGGCGGCCACGACGACTGCGGCGACGATCTTGGTCCCGGTGCCGCCGCCCCAGCCGAGGCGCTCGAAGATCGTCGCGGTCGCGAGGACGGCGAGGATCGCGAGGAAGGTCTCCCAGCCGATCGAGGTGAGCCACGAGATCACGCCGGGGACCTTCTGGCCCTTGACGCCGAACGCGGCGCGCGACAGCACCATGGTGGGGGCCGATCCGCGTTTGCCGGCGATCGCGATGATGCCGCAGAGAGCGAACGACACCACGACGCCGATGATCGTCACGACGACGGCCTGCCAGAACGAGATGCCGAAACCGAGGACGAAGGCCGCGTAGGAGACACCGAACACCGACACGTTGGCGGCGAACCACGGCCAGAAGAGATCTCGGGGCGCGGCGGTGCGTTCCGCCTCGTCGATGATCTCGATGCCGGTGGTCTCGACGCCGAGGCGCTTGGCAGCGTCGGCTGTGCGCACGTCAGTCATGCCCGTGAGCATGTCAGATCTCAGGCGGCAGAAGACGTATGCCGCACGAGGACGTGCGAAAGAGGGTCGAGCGTGAGGTCAGGCGTCAACGACGCCCGTTGACCCACTTGTCGTAGTCGTCGTCCTCGTCGGTCTCCGGCTCGGCGACCCGAGTCGAAGGCAGCGTCGAAGAACTACCGTGGAGTTCTCGCTCAAGCGAGCTCAGGTCAGTGTCGGGGCTGTAGTACTTCAGCTCCCGTGCCACCTTGGTCTGCTTGGCTTTTGCTCGGCCGCGCCCCATGGCGAGACCCCCTTGTGCGTCTGCCGGGCGACATACCCAAAAGGGACGGCCCTCAGAGGGTCATCCCAAGTCGAGCTGTGGTCCCGGGAATCGTGTGTATGTCGTGGGGACAACGCTACATCAGCCCAGAGTGTTTCCGCTCCAGGGGTCGACTTGCTGAGACGGTGTCGCAACTTCCCTGCGTATGCCGGGTGCTCACCTCGGGAGGTGAGCACCCGGCATACGCCGTGCTGGGGGTGAAAAGCCTCAGTGCTGGGGGAGCCAGATCGTCGACGAACCGGCAGCCATGCGCTTTTCCGCGATGTGGTCGGCCGCAGCGGCGGGGCTCTCGCCACGCTCATCGGCGGTGCGCAGGACCTCGAGGGTGTGCTCGAAGATCGCCGTGGCACCGACCTTGGCGCGCGCGAAGTCGAAGCCGAGGAGCTCGTCGCTCACCTGGATGACTCCGCCGGCGTTGACGAGGAAGTCGGGGCAGTAGGTGATGCCGCGCGAGACGAGTCGGTCGGCGGTGCCGCCTTCACCCTCGCTGACGAGCTGGTTGTTGGCGCCACCGCAGACGATGCGCGCCTTGAGGACGTCGACGGTGTCGTCGTCGAGCGCGCCACCGAGGGCGCAGGGGGCGTAGACGTCGAGGTCGTCGCGCACGAGGGCGGCGACGTCGCCGAGGACCTCGATGGAGGGGTGGGTGGCCTGGAGGGCGGTGACCGCGGCGGTGTTGACGTCCGTGACGACGACCTGGGCGCCGTCCTCGATGAGGTGTCCGGCGAGGATGCGTCCGACCTTGCCGACGCCGGCGATGCCGACGCGACGGCCGCGCAGGGTGGCTTCGCCCCACACGTGCTGGGCGGCGGCGCGCATGCCCTGGAAGACACCGAAGGCGGTGAGGACCGACGAGTCGCCGGCGCCGCCGTTCTCGGGGGAGCGGCCGGTCGCGAAGCGCGTCGTCTGCGCCACGAGGTCCATGTCCTGCACGTAGGTGCCCACGTCGCACGCGGTGACATAGCGGCCACCGAGGCTCTCGACGAACCGGCCGTAGGCGCGCAGCAGCTCGGGGGTCTTGAGGGTCGCCGGGTCGCCGATGATGACGGCCTTGCCGCCACCGTGCGGGATGCCTGCGACGGCGTTCTTGTAGGACATGCCGCGCGAGAGCCGGAGGACGTCGGCGAGGGCCTCGTCATCACTGGCGTACGGGTAGAACCGCGTGCCGCCGAGCGCCGGGCCGAGGGCGGTGTTGTGGATCGCGATGATCGCGCGCAGGCCGGACTTCGGGTCGGAGCAGTGGACGACCTGCTCGTGCTCGGCGAGCGAGAGTGTGGGCGCAGCGGGCGAGCCTGCGGGCGCGGTGGTCATGGGCGACGCGGTCACGGTGGTGACTCCTTTGTCAGTGCTGGGCCGCGTGATGGTGCGGCGTGTGACGTGCGTGGGTCTCACGCAGGTCCAAGCCTAGGCCCGCCAGCCGCCGGTGGTGACCCGGCTCAGCCCTCGATCCCGGTGGCTTCGTGGGCCGCCCCGACCGGTTTGGACTCCGGCGATCCGCGCTCGCGCAGGTAGATCGCGAGAACGACCATGCTCGCGACGGCGAGGAACTCGGACTGCCAGTTCTGGAACGTGCGGCTCCAGAAGTCGGGCGCGGCGAGGTAGGTCCCGAAGGTCAGAGGCGCTTTGAGGTTGCGGATCTGCTCGGCGTTGTAGGCCGCGTGGCCGGCGATGAACTGAGCCGACCAGGAGCCGACGAAGATCGCTCCCATGACGAGCCCCAGCGAGTGGGAGTAGAGGCCTCGTCGCCAGCCGTCGAGCTTCGCCCACGCCGGCGAGTCGGGTTGGGCGAACTGTCCCACCTTCTGCTCCTCGTCGCTCTCACGTCCGATCTTGTCGAGCGGTTTGGACTCGGGAGATCCCTTCTGGACGAACCAGACCGTGAGGGTGATGAAGAGAAGGAACTGGAGGTACTCGGACTGCCAGTTCTCTGCGAGGTCGACGGCGAAGTCCGACGACGCGAGATATTCACCCATGCCGATCGTCTGGAGTCCGTGGTCGTGGGCGTCACCGTTGACGCCAGCGAGCCCCGAGATCGCCTGCCCGAGGAGGGCCAGCAGCAGAAGGGCGCCGAAGACGAGGGGGAGCCCGTGTTCACGCAGTCGCCTCATCGCCCGGTCACCCCCATGGCAAAGCACCATGCGAGCCCCGCGGCGATGAAGACGAGCCATCCGATGAAGGACCAACGCACGACGGTCACCGCCCTTCGACGGAGCAGTCGTAGGGGAGGTCCTTGCCGCGCGGTGTGCAGCCGGCGGCAGTGACGAGCCACCCGCCGTCGAAACGGGCGAGGAACATCGTCTGGTCGTCCCACTGGACGATCGCGTCGCGTCCATAGACCTGGGCGCGAGGCTCTGGGCCACCCGCTCTCAACGTCTCCATCCCGAGGTCGGCCATCGCGGTGGCGCACTCCTCGTCGTCGGAGGCGATCGACTCGAGGGTCGCGGGTGCCAGGAAGTCGCACGCCTTGCCCGGCTGCATGCTCGCCGCCGAGATGAACTGCTCGCTCGCAGCGCTCACAGCGCCGGTCTCGGCAGCGCCCCGACCGGCACACCCTGTCGCCGGGACGAGCGCCAGAAGAACGGCACTCGCCGAGGTGAGCCACGGCATACGACGTCGTTTGTGCAGGTCAGGAGGCATATATCCACTATGGCACCGGCATGGGAGAGGATGGCGTCATGCGCATCGGCTACAAGGCTTCGGCCGAACAGTTCGCTCCCGCCGAGCTCGCGGCCTACGCCGTGCTTGCCGAGGAGCTGGGGCTGGACTCGGTGACGATCTCTGACCACTTCCAGCCCTGGCGGCTCGAAGGCGGCCACGCCCCGAACTCCATCGCGTGGCTGTCGTGGGTCGCCGCGCGCACCGAGCGGGTCATGCTCGGCACGTCGGTCATGACGCCGACCTACCGCTACAACCCGGCCGTCGTCGCGCAGACCTTTGCGACCCTCGGCTGCCTCGCGCCGGGTCGGATCATGCTCGGAGTCGGCACGGGTGAGGCGCTCAACGAGGTCGCCGTCGGCTCGGTGCCCGAAAGTGGCTGGCCCGAGTTCAAGGAGCGCTACGCGCGGCTGCGAGAGTCGGTCCGGCTCATGCGGGCGCTGTGGACGCAGGAGTCGGTGACGTTCGAGGGCGAGTACTACCGCACCGAGGACGCGCGCATCTTCGACCGGCCCGACGTGCCGATCCCCGTCTACATCGCTGCCGGTGGCCCGCTTGTTGCCCGGTATGCCGGCCGGTCCGGTGACGGTTTCATCTGCACCTCCGGCAAGGGACGCGAGCTCTACGCCGACAAGCTGCTGCCCGCCGTGGCCGAGGGACTGGACAAGGGCGGACGGTCGGCCGGGGACGTGGATCGGATGATCGAGATCAAGCTGTCCTGGGACCCTGACGCCGACCAAGCGCTCGAGAACACCCGATTCTGGGCGCCCTTGTCGCTGACGGCCGAGCAGAAGCACTCGATCCACAGCCCCGCCGAGATGGAGAAGGCCGCCGACGAGCTACCCATCGAGCAGGTGGCGCAGCGCTGGATCGTCGCGTCGAAGCCGGAAGACGTGGTCGCTGCGGTCAAGGAGTACACCGACCTCGGCTTCGACCACCTCGTCTTCCACGGTCCCGGGCACGACCAGAAGCGCTTCCTCAAGACCTTCACCGAGCAGGTCGTGCCCGGTCTGCGTGAGCTCGTGCCCGCTGACCTGACCGCTGCCTCGACGGACGCCAAGGACAACTCCTGATGGACGCCACCGCGATCTCCTCGACCGACCTCGACGTCGCCTCGCTCGTCCTGCGTCTTGCGCTGGGACCGATGCTCGTCCTCCACGGGCTCAACAAGGTCCAGGGCGGTCTCGACGGGACGGCCGGCTGGTTCGAGTCGCTCGGCCTCAAGCCCGGCTGGCTGCACGCCCGTCTCGCCGCGTACACCGAGATCGGCGCCGGCATCATCGTCACGCTCGGCCTGCTCAACGGTCTGGGAGCGATGGCGTTCGTCGGGCTCATGACGGTGGCCGCCCTCACGGACCACCGCGGCAAGGGCTACTTCATCTTCAAGGGTGGTGCCGAGTACGTCGTGCTGGTCGGCATCGTCGCGGTCGCGCTCGCGGTCGTGGGTCCCGGTCGCTGGTCGCTCGACAACGCGTTCGGCCTCGACCTCGCTGGCCTCGGCTGGGGCCTCATTGCCCTCGTGGGCGGCGTGCTGGCTGCTGGTGGACTGCTCGCGACCTTCTATCGCCCGAACGCGACCGGCGCGACCAAGGCGGACGCGTGACCACGACTGACGTCACCGTCGCGGTTGACGGCGCCATCGGGCGGATCACCTTCACCGCACCGGATCGGCTCAACTCGCTCGACGCGGAGATGCTCGAGACGGTCACCAACGAGGTCGCCCGGCTCGACGCCGACCCGGCCGTGCGCGTCATCGTCCTGTCCGGTGAGGGGCGTGCCTTCTCGGCCGGCGCCAACATCGTGGCCTACGAGAAGGTCGGCGACCTCGACGCCACATTGTTCGGTCTCGGCCCCGCCGCGCGCGCGATCCTCGAAACGCGCACTCCCGTCATCTCGCTCGTGCCCGCTGTGGCTGCCGGGGCGGGCCTGTCACTCGCTCTCGCGGCCGACTATGTGCTCGTCGCAGACGATGCCAAGCTTCTCCTCGCCTTCGGTGGACTGGGCCTCATGCCGGACGGTGGGGCGACGTCGCTCGTCGTGGCCAACATCGGCCGCGCCCGGGCCCTGCGCCTCGCCCTGACCGGCGAGAAGATCAGCGGTGCGACAGCAGCGGAGTGGGGCCTTGTCTCGGAATCCGTTGCCGCAGAGGCGTTCTCGGCACGAGCCGACGAACTCATCGCGCACTTGGCCTCGCTGGCGCCCGACGGCACCGCCCTCACCACGGCCGCCATCACGGACGCAGCCCTTGACCTCGACGCCACGCTCGACCGTGAGGAGCGCGGCCAGCACGCCCTGCTCCGCACCGACGACTTCGCCGAGGGCCTCGCCGCCTTCCGCGAGAAGCGTCGCCCGGCGTTCGGTCGGTGACGGGAGCGGTGGGCGAGGGCAAGGGGTCAGGCGAGCGCACGGCATACCCAGCATCTGACTGGACCGCCGATGGCCTGCTGGCCCTCAAGGGCGACCTGACCATCTCCGTCGTGATCCCGGCCAAGAACGAAGAGGCGACCGTCGGTGACGTCGCGGCGCGCATCCTCACGGACGTCGGTCATCTGGTCGACGAGGTCATCGTCATCGACTCCGACTCGACCGATGCGACCGTTGACGCAGCGCGGGCTGCGGGGGCAAAAGTGTTCTCTGCCATGGAGATTCGGCCCGAATTGGGTGCGGTGCCCGGCAAGGGTGAGGCACTGTGGAAGTCGCAGTTCGTCACTCGCGGCGACCTCGTGGTCTTCGTCGATGCGGACCTCGTCGACTGGGGTACGCATTTCGTCACCGGGCTTCTGGGGCCGCTGCTCACGCGCGACGACATCCACCTCGTCAAGGCCGTCTATGACCGGCCGATGCTCGATGACTCCGGCAACGAGGAGGAGCAGGGCGGGCGCGTCACGGAACTCGTCGCGCGACCGTGGCTGGGCCTGCACCGTCCCGAACTCGCCGGCATCGTCCAGCCGCTGTCGGGGGAGTGGGCGATCCGGCGGTCGAGCTTTGCCGGCTACTCGGTCCCTGTGGGTTATGGCGTGGAGATCGCGGCGGTCCTCGACACGGCCGATCGCTTCGGGGTCGAGGCCATCGCGCAGGTCGACCTGGGGCTGCGCACCCACCGCCACCACCGTCATGACACGCTCGGACTCATGGCAGTCCAGGTCCTCGCAGCCGCTGATCGTCGTCGGGTTGCTGCTGCCGTTGGTGACGTGACGGTGCGCGAGACCGTGGACCTGACGCAGTACACGCGAGGGACCGCCGGCTTGGAACCGCACGTCACTGCCGTGGCGATCGGTGAGCGGCCTCCGGCGCAGTCCTTGGGTATGCCGGCCCACGCAGAGCGTGGGACCCGCGCGGAGTCCCGATGACCGAGTTGCGTTTCCGCCTGGGTCGTGGCGAGTTCGACGCGCGCTCGCGCCTGGTCATGGCGATCGTCAACCGCACGCCCGACTCGTTCTACGACAAGGGGTCGACGTGGCGCGAGGACGCGGCCTTCGACCGCGTGCGCGAGGTCGTGGCCCAGGGCGCCGACATCGTCGACATCGGCGGGATCAAGGCGGCGCCCGGCGTCGAGATCGGTGCGGACGAGGAGAAGGGGCGAGTCGTCGACTTCGTCGCTGCTGTGCGCGCCGAGCACCCCGACCTGCTCATCAGCGTTGACACGTGGCGGGCGTCGGTCGGTCGCGCGGTCCTGGAGGCGGGTGCCGACATCCTCAACGACGCGTGGGGTGGTGCGGATCCCGAGTTGGTCGAGGTGGCTGCGGAGTTCGATGCCGCCGTCGTGTGCACCCACACGGGTGGGGTGACGCCGAGGACGCGTCCGCACCGGATCGAGTACGACGACGTCGTCGAGTCCGTCGTGGAATCGCTTGTCGCACAGGCAGATCGAGCAGTCTCAGTAGGAGTTGCGCGCGAGCGGATCGTCATCGACCCGGCTCATGACTTCGGCAAGAACTCGTGGCACTCGCTCGAGGTGACGCGACGGCTCGACGAGCTCGTGGCCCTCGACTGGCCGCTGCTCGTGTCGCTGTCCAACAAGGACTTCGTGGGGGAGGCGCTCGACCTGCCCGTGGGGGAGCGGCTCACGGGGACGTTGGCCGCGACAGCGATCTCGGCGTGGCACGGCGCGCACATCTATCGGGTGCACGAGGTCGTCGAGACCCGGCAGGTGCTCGACATGGTGTCGGTCATCTCGGGTGACCTCCCGCCGGCCCGGACTGCTCGGGGGCTCGCGTGATCACCGACATCGTCGTCGTACCAGGGGCGCCGCTGTTGCTGCCGGAGTACCAAGGTCGGGTGGCGGCCGTGCCTGACCTGCTCGAATCCTGCGTCTCGGTCGTTCGCGAGGCGGTCGCGTCGGCGCACCACGTCGTCGTCGTGCACGCCACCGATCGCGAACCGCGCAGCACGAAGCCTCCGGTGGGTCTGCGCGTGGCCGATCATCTGCTCGCCGCGACCCACGAGAACTTCGATGTCGAGCACGTCGCCGTGGCGTGGGACGCGACTCTGGAGGACTGCCTGGCCATCGGTCGTCGACTCGAACCTGCACCTGAGACAACACTTCTCGTGGTTGCCGACGGATCAGCCCGCCGCACGGAGAAGGCGCCGGGCCACCTTGATGAGCGCGCGGCTGCCGTTGACGACGCCATCGTCAGTGCGATCCGTGACAGCGGCAACGGGGGCCTCGACCGCCTGCTCGACCTCGACGCTGAGCTCTGCGCCGACCTGCTCGTCGCGGGCCGCGTACCCCTGCAGGTCCTCGCTGCTGCCGTTACGTCTGCGGATGCGGCTGCTCTAGCGACCACATCCGCAGACGCAAGAGCTGCAGCGGGAGGTGAGCGGACGGCATACCGGGTCGACCAGTTGGACGTGAGCGATCCGTTCGGCGTGCTCTACGTCGTCGCGCACCTCGTGGCCATCGCCTGAGTCTGGGGCTACTCGCAGGCCACGCCGTCGTTGTCCCGATCAAGAGCAGAGCGGTATCCGGGTTCGCCGCGCCGCAGCGGAGCCACACCTGCGGCCCGGGCCGCAGCACAGTTCGCGTAGTACGCGGACGAATCCTCGACCGGCGGAGGTGCCACGAACGGCACGGCCCTCGTGGCGGGTGCCTTGGTGATCGTGACTGTGGGGGCAGGGGCTGGCGTCGCGGTGATCGTGACGGTCGGCGCAGGCGCTGGAGTCGCGGTGACCGTCACTGTCGTTGTTGGGCCCGGCCTCACCGAGATGGAGGTGGAGACGCTGGGTCGACTTGTAGGTGTGGCGGCGAGGCCGTTGGTGTCCGTGCCATTCGCTCCGCCGACGCCGACCGCGGTTCCGATCAGAAGCGCCCCGACGGTCACGGCGCCCGCTCTTGCGTAGGAAACAGACGCCTTCTTCTGGAGGACACCCGGAGGCTTCGTGACCAGAGCGGCCGTGAGAATGGCCGTCGCAGTGGATCGATGTGACGCGGTCTCCGTGCTGACCCAGAAGGTCCACCCAGGAGGTGCTGGCGGCCACGATGCATCCGGCGTCCACCCTTTGGGTGGCACCCACCCGTCCGGAGGATTGGGCCATCCGGGCGGTGGGTTGAATCTCTGCGTCATGGTCCGCTCCTCGCGTCTGCGTGGAGGTCACGGTAGGCACCCCATCGATCGAGCGTGGAGAAATGACAGATCTCGCAGGGGATGCGTTCCTTCTGCACGCACGCGGTTGGTCGTCCCGAGATGCGATGACTGTCTGTCGAAATCGGGCTGGTTCGTTCGGCACACAGGGTGAAAGGCTGAATTCCACCTCACCCCAGGAGTCACGATGTCGTTCCAGGCCTACCTCGACGCCGCCGAGAAGAAGACCGGCCACACCCCTCAGCAGCTCGTGGACCAGGCCCACGCCCGCGGCTTCGGACCGGCGACCAAGGCGGGTGACATCCTCGCCTGGCTGGCCGAGGACCACGGACTGGGACGAGGCCACGGCATGGCCCTCGTCCACGTCATCAAGAACGGTCCAGGCATCGGCGACAAGCACGTGGGCTCGACGGGCGTGCACCGGGACGAGTCCGACACGCTTCGTCTGGACGGCATCGCCGACCGTTGGTCAGAGGAGGCGGTGGTCCACTGGGCGGCAGCAGGACTCGGCCAAGGGCTGAAACTCTAGGGTGGTCGAATGACCGGCCTCCCCGACACCGCCACCGACGATCGACCCAATGTCGTTCTCATCTGTGTCGACGAGTGGCGTGGGGACGCGCTGTCCAGCGCCGGACACCCGCACGTGCAGACCCCGCACCTTGACGAGCTCGCGGCCCGCGGCACGAGGTTCGATCGCGCCTACTCGGCCACTCCGACGTGTGTGCCGGCCCGCGTCGCGCTCTTCACGGGGCAGTCCCAGGAGGCCCACGGTCGGGTCGGCTACGTCGAAGGGGTGCCGTTCGAGCAGGCCCACCCGGTGACGTTGCCGGGTGAGTTCCGCAAGGCCGGCTACCAGACCCAGGCAATCGGCAAGATGCACGTCTTCCCCGAGCGGTCGCGGGTCGGCTTCGACGACGTCGTGCTCCACGACGGGTTCCTCCACCACGCCCGACGCGGACACCGCCGCCAGTTCGAGTTCTTCGACGACTACGTCCCGTGGCTGCGCCGACAGCCCGGACTCGACGCCGACGCCGACTACTTCGACCATGGCGTCAACTGCAACTCCATCGTCGCCCGTCCATGGGACAAGCCCGAGTCGGCGCACCCGACGCACTGGCTCGGCACCCAGGCCGTCAACTGGCTGCCCCGGCGCGACCCGACGGTGCCGTTCTTCCTCTACCTGTCGTTCCACCGGCCGCACCCTCCCTACGACCCGCCGCAGTGGGCCTTCGACCAGTACCTGGCCCTTCCGCCCTACGAGCGCGAGCTCGGTGACTGGGAGGACGAATGGGACGAGTTCCGCGAGGACGGGAACCACCAGGCGTCGATCGGCGACCTGCCCGACGCGATGGTGCACCGTGCACGGGCCGGCTACTACGGCCTCATGGCCCAGATCGACCTCCAGGTCAACCGCTTCATCGAGTCCCTGGGCGAGCTCGGGCTCCTTGAGAACACTGTCGTCGCCTTCACCAGTGACCACGGCGAGATGATGGGCGACCACCGCATGTTCAAGAAGGCGGTGCCCTACGAGGGGTCGGCCCGGGTGCCGTTCATCATCGCCGACGCCCCGGCCAGACAGGGTGACGGCGTCGAGGGTGGCACGGCTCGCGATGCCGTCGTGTCCCACGTCGTCGAGCTGCGTGACCTCATGCCCACGCTGCTGGAGCTCGCGGGCATCCCCGTGCCGGAGGGAGTGGATGGCGTCTCGCTGACCGACCACATCCGTCGTCCCGTCGATGCGTCGGCTCCGGAGGCGCCCCGCGAGTGGCTGCACGGCGAGCACGTCTACTGGGGCCAGTCGCTGCAGTGGGTCACCGACGGCCGGATGAAATATGTGTGGGGCTCCGCCAAGGGGGTCGAGCAGCTCTTCGACCTCATCGAGGACCCGGGTGAGCTGCACAACCTGGCCGCCGACCCGGCGCATCATCAGAACCGCGACCTCTGGCGCGGCCGACTCGTCGAGGCCCTCACGGGGCGTGAGGAGGGCTTCGTCGCCGATGGCCAGCTCGTCACCGGCCGACCGGTCACGGCGATCCTGGAACACACCCTGCAGCGGATCGGCTGATCTGCACACAACCTTCACAGGTTGCGCTCCCGCCACCCCTGCCCGTGGGCCTAGCGTCCAAGCATGATCAGAGTCAGTGGGCTGACGAAGGTGTATGCCGGGGTGCGGGCGGTCGATGACCTCACCTTTGACGTGGAGTCCGGGAAGGTGACCGGCTTCCTCGGGCCGAACGGCGCAGGCAAGTCGACGACGATGCGGATGATCCTGGGGTTGGATCGGCCGACCGCAGGAACCTCGTGCGTGAACGGGCAGCGCTACACCGACTTCCCGGCGCCGCTGCGCGAGGTGGGCGCCCTGCTCGACGCCGGCGCGATGCACCCGGGGCGAACGGGTCGCGGCCACCTGCGGATCGGGGCTCGCAGCAATGGAATTCCCCTTTCTCGTGTCGACGAGGTCATCGAGCAGGTGGGACTCGAGAAGGCGGCGACCCGTCGGGTCAAGGGCTACTCGCTCGGCATGCGGCAACGCCTCGGGATCGCCGCGGCGCTGCTCGGCGACCCGCCCGTGCTCCTCTTCGACGAGCCGGTCAACGGGCTCGACCTCGACGGGGTGCGGTGGATCCGGGCGCTGTTCCGGGGTTTCGCCGACGAGGGCCGCACCGTCCTGGTGTCGAGCCACCTCATGAGCGAGATGCAGCTCATCGCCGACCGGGTCGTCGTCATCGGCCGTGGTCGTCTCATCGCTGACACCGACATCGCAGGCATGCTCGGCGGGGTGAGCGGCCCTCGCGTGCGGGTGCGGACTCCGCGCCCGGACGAGCTGGCCCGTGCATTCGGCGCGGACGTTGGCGTGGCCAAGCCGGTCGAGGGAGAGCTGGAGGTGAGTGGCCTCAGCGCCAGCGAGGTCGGGGATCTCGCGCACGCACACGGCATACCCCTTCATCACCTCGCAGAGGTGGAGCAGTCCCTCGAGGACGCCTACCTCTCGCTCACTGAGGGCGAGGTCGAGCACGTCGGCCACCTCGGCAACGCCCACGCCGCACTCACGGACGGAGCCCCGCGATGAGCGCCACGGTCCTGGCGCGCGCCAGCCGCGCAGAGTGGAGTCGGATCTGGAGTGTCCGCTCGAGCTGGGCCTTTGCGGGCCTCATCGGTCTGGCCGTCGTGGGGCTCGGAGTGCTCGCCGGGATCGATGCGTCCGACAGTCCGGGTCCGGGTGCAGGGGAGTCGGCGTGGGACGTCGCGGCGTTCACGGCGATGTTCGCGTTGTTCGGCACGGTGGCCTGGGCCGTGGTGACGGGCACGGCCGACCACGGCACGGGAGCGATCGTGCCGACGCTGCAATGGACGCCTCGCCGCGGCATCCTCCTTGCGGCGCGCGCCGGCGTCATCGCGTTGACGACGACGGTGACCGGCTTGGTGCTCGTCATCGTCGCCAGCACCGCAGTGTGGGTGCTCGCGCCGGACTTCGGGCTGCCCCTGGACGAGGGGCTGCACAGGGTGGGCGACCTCGTGGTGGTGATCGGTTGTGGTGCCCTGCTCGGCATCGGTCTGGGGCTGGCCACGCGAAGCACCGCTGCCGCACTCGTGCTCGCCATCGCGCTTCTGCTCGTGCTGCCCCTGATCGTCGGCGGCCTGCCGTTCGACTGGGCCCCAACGGTCTCGTCGCGGCTCCCGGGGTCGGGCGCGCTGTTCCTCATCTTTGGCAATGGCCCGCCCGGCGACCTGACACCGACGTCCGCACGGCTGACGCTCTTGGCATGGGCCGTGGCCGCGGTGGCGGCCGGAGGGTGGCGGCTCCTACGCAGCGACGCGGGTCACTGACGCCGAACCTCCACTGAGCAGGCTCCTTGCCGGACATACTTCGGTGCATGCCCAGCGATCGCCTCACCCGAGCCCAGACCGCGGGGTATGCCGCGGGGAGCGTCGGGACGGGCGGGTTCGGCACCCTGCCCGGCCTTGTCCTCGCCTACTACCTCACCGACACGTTGGGCGTCGCGGCGGCGTTGGCGGCTGTCGTCGTGCTCGTTCCGAAGGTCTGGGACGTCCTCATCGACCCGGCGATCGGAGCGCGCAGTGACCGGGAGGTGTCGGCCCATGGGTCACGCCACCGGCTCATGCTCGTCGGGGCGGTGACGTTGCCGGTCGGGTTCATCGCGATGTTTGCCGTCCCGTCAGGTGTGTCGAGTGGGGTGGCCGCAGTGTGGGTCGTGGCCGCATTCGTGCTCGCGACAACCTCATTCAGTCTTTTCCAGGTGCCCTACATCGCGGCGCCGGCGGATCTCACGAGTGACTACACCGAGCGCACCCGCATGATGGCGTGGCGCGTGGGCGTGCTGGCCCTGGCGATCCTGGCCTTCGGCGCGGGGGCGCCGGGGATCCGGGATGCCCTGGGTGGTGGCCGCTCGGGCTATCTCGTCATGGCGGTCATCTCGGCGACCGTCCTGTCGGCGGGCATGCTCGCCACCGTCGCCAGCCTGCGCGGACACGAGAGCCGTGTCGGTGGCGCGGCCGAATCCTCCTCTCTGCGTGCGGGACTGGACGCCATCCGGCAGTTGCCAAGGTTCCGGGCGCTGCTCGTGGTCTTCGTCCTTCAAGCGCTGGCCACCGGGATCGTGCTCGCCGCCGCGCAGTACGTCGCGACCTATCTGCTTGGCTCCCAATCGCTGGTGAGCGTGCTCTTTGCAGCCGTCGTCGCGCCAGCCCTGGTCGTCATGCCGCTGTGGAAACGGTACGCGGCAGCGCACGGCAAGCGGGCGGCATACCTGGCGTCGTCCTGGCTCTTCGTTCTGTCCTGTGTCGCCCAGGTTCCGGCGCTCATGCTCGAGTGGACCTGGCTCTCGGTCCCTGCCCTGGCGGTCGGCGGTGTCGCGTATGCCGGGATGCAGCTCTTCCCGTTGGCGATGCTTCCGGACGTGATCGAGGAAGCGGGACGTTCTCGTGGTGGTGCGATGAGTGGAGTCTGGACGGCATCCGAGACGGCGGGGCTGGCGCTCGGGCCGGGCATCGTGCTGCTCATGCTGGCCGTGGGTGGGTTCGTGTCGAGCTCGGGCGATCCGGTGGCGCAGCCGGGTGGCGCTGAAGTGGCGATGGGGCTGGCCTTCACGGTTGTCCCCGCCGTGCTGGCGCTCGTGTCGATCGTGGCATTGCGCAGGTATGTCGAACCGGAGGTGGCGCTTGATGGGCAGTGATGGTGTGGACGCTGAAGAGGTGTTGGGACGCTTGCGGGCCTATCGCGAGCACGATGCCCCGACCCATGGTGGGCGAGTGCTTTCCTACGTCTACGACCACGGCCGCCCGGAGCTCGATGAGGTTGCGGCACAGGCGATGCGGCTCCTCCAGCCGGTCAACGGTCTGGACCCGACGACCTTCCCGTCGGTGGCGCTCATGGAGTCCGACCTCGTGGAGTTCGGGCGCGCAATGCTGCACGGACCGACGGCGACAGGGTCAGTGACATCGGGCGGCACCGAGAGCTGCCTGCTCGCGGTCAAGGCCGCACGTGACCTGTGGGTGGCGCGCGGTGGGATGGGTCGACCGCGGCTGGTCGTGTCCGCCTCGACGCATGCGGCGTTCCACAAGGCCGCGCACTACTTCGGGCTGGACGTCACGGTGATCCCGGTCGACGTGACCACTGGTCGGGCGCCGGCAGCTGCACTCATCGAGACCCTCAGCGCGGATGTGGCGCTCGTCGTGGTCTCGGCGCCGTCCTATCCGCACGGGGTCATCGACGCTGTCGCCGAGGTGGCGGGGGCTGCGGCCGACCGGGGTATCGCGTGTCATGTCGATGCCTGCGTCGGTGGCTGGGTGCTGCCGTTCTGGGAGGACGCCGGTGGAGAACCGCTGCCGCAGTGGGACTTTCGCGTTCGTGGCGTGAGCAGCATCAGCGCCGACATCCACAAGTACGGCTACGTGCCCAAGGGTGCGTCGCTCCTGCTCTTCGCCGACGGCGAGCTCGACCTCGCACGCTACTTCGCCATCACCGACTGGCTCGGCTATCCCGTCGTCAACCCGACGATGCTCGGCACTCGCTCCGCGACGTCGCTGGCCGCCGCCTGGGCTGTCGTCCAGACCCTTGGAGCGGATGGGTATGCCGCCCTCACCCGCCGCGTCGTCGCCGCCACCTCCGCTGTGGCCGGGGCGGTCGACGGGATCGCCGGACTGCGACTGATGGGGGAGCGGCAGGGGCCGCTCATCGCTGTGGCGACGGACGACTCCGTGGCGGCCGATCAACGCGTCGACCCTCTGCTCTGGACTGCTGCCGTGACCCAGCGTGGTTTCGTCCTGCAGGGACAGCCCGCGATGACCCAGTCCGACGGGACTCGGATACCCCACACGGCCCACCTCACGATCACGCCGGTGACCGAGGGGCTCTTGGGTGAGCTCGTGCCTGCCCTCGTCGATGCCGCGGACGAGGTCAGGGGACAAGCGCTGCCGAGCCCGGAAGCCCTGTCTCACACCGGCATACCCGATCCGGTTGCTTTGGCGGACGGTGCCAGAGCGGGAGGCGATTTGGACCTTACGACGGTGCTGTCCCTCATCGAGAACCTACCGCGCGAGGACTCGGCGAAGCTGCTGTCGGCCTTCCTCCAGCGCTTCACCGCGCCACGCTGATTGGGTCAGATCGTGCCGAGGACCTCGTTGAGGGCCTCGGTCGAGCTGGGGTGGGTCCAGATCGAGTCCCGCAGCTCGGCGGCGGTCACGTCGTGACGCATCGCCAGCGCGACGAGGTTGATGATCTCCTGGCTGTCGACGCAGAAGACGGTGGCGCCGAGGATGAGGTCGGACTCGGCGTCCACGACGATTTTGATGAGGCCACGGGTCTCCCCGACGATCCGTGCCCGTGGCATGGCAGCGATGGTGTCGATGTTCTTCTGGGCGACCTTCACGGTGTGCCCGGCGTCGCGAGCTTCGCTCTCGCTCAGTCCAACCCGCGCGAGCGGAGGAGTGATGAAGGTCGTCGCCGGGACGGCCACTCGGTCTGTGGTGCGGCGCGCTCCCTGCCCGACCAACTGGTCCTTGACGATCCGGTTGTCGTCCAGTGAGACGTATGTGAATTGGGGTCCGCCGTTGACGTCACCGACGGCCCACACGCCCTCGACCGAGGTCCGCAGCTGGGCGTCGACCAGGACCGCACCACGGTCGGTGGTCTCGATCCCGGCGGCCTCGAGTCCGAGGTCGTCGGTCGCGGGCCGTCGCCCGACCGCCACGAGGACGCGGTCTGCCTCGATGGTTCGGTCACCGTCGAGGTGCACGACAGATCCTGCGGCCGTGTCATCAACATGGTCCACCGTTGCCCCGAAGATGAAGGAGATGCCGTCGGCCTCGAGGACCTGCCTCACCGCATCGGCGACATCGTCGTCCTCACGGGGGAGCAGTCGGTCGGCGGAGTCGACGACGGTCACCTCCGCACCGAAGGTCCGGTAGGCGCCAGCGAGCTCGAGGCCGATCGCGCCCGCACCGATGACGACCAGCCGTCGGGGGAGGTCGGTCTCGTCGATGAGCTCGGTCGAGGTGACGACCCGCGGACCGTCGAGGCCGGGGATCGGCGGGACCACCGGGACGGAGCCGGTGTTGATGATGATCCGGTCGCTCGTCGCGCGGACCCGTTCGTTGCTGGCACTGACCTCGATCTCGTGAGGTCCGACGAACCGCGCCCGACCGGTGAGGACCGTCGCGGACTCGTGCGAGTCGACCATCGAGAAGTTCTTGCCGCGCAGGAGGCTCGTGAGGGCGTTCTTGCGCTCGACGGCATTGAGATAGCGGACGTCGGCGTCAGCGACAAGTGAGGGGTGGTTGGCCGACTCGACCAGGGCCTTCGTCGGCACGCAGCCGATGTTGATGCACGTCCCCCCGAACATCCGGTCCGACTGCTCGACCATGAGCACCCGGTCACCACGGCTGGCGAGGAACGCGGCGAGCGTCTTGCCGCCCTTGCCCCAGCCAATGATGATCGCGTCGAACGTCGTCGCCTGAGTCATGCCGCTGACCCTAGGCGCCCCTGTCCCCGCAGGCTGGAACGGGCCGCTCTCGAAGGTGACGATTCGCTCTTTCGGGAGCGGACGGCATACGCAAGACTGAAAGGACTCTCAGCGAAAGGGCAACCCCATGCAGAGCGTCATGGTCGACTTCATCATCAGTCTCGACGGGTATGCGTCGGCCGAAGGGTGGCCGGGGCTGTGGGGGGTGGACAGCCCGGAGTACCTCGCGTGGCTCGGCTCCCAGACCGGTGACCCGTACACCTATCTCATGGGCGCGACGACCTACCGCCTCATGTCGGGCTTTGCCGAACAGGTCGGTGACGACCCGGGGTTCGCGCACATGACGGCGACGCCGAAGGTCGTCTTCTCGTCCTCCCTCGAGGAGCCGCTGCCCTGGGCGAACTCCGAGCTCGTGACCACCGACGCCGTGGAGTGGGTGCGTGCGGCCAAGGAGACCGCCGACCGTCCGATGCACACGCTCGGCAGTCTTTCGGTATGCCGTTCGCTCATCTCTGCGGGACTGGTGGACCGTTTCCGGGTGGTCATCTTCCCGTTCATCACGGGGGCGACGGGTCGGGAGCGGATCTTTGACGACTACCCGGACCTCGGGCTGGAGCTGGTCGAGCACCAGACGTTCGCGCCGGGGCTGCAGCTGCTCGAGTACGTCCCCACGATCCTGGATGGCCCACCGGCCGGCGGCATCATGGGGGCTGATTCGCCTGAGTTGCAGCAGGATTCGTGATGAATGGCCCTCCAGCTGGCGCCAAGTACTTCAACAAACTGGCCGTGCAGGTGGCCGGCCGGCGGTTCGTGCCGGTGTGGGCAGTGGTGCGGCACCGAGGTCGCAAGAGCGGCAAGGAGTACTCCACTCCCGTGGCGGTGCTGACGACACCGGACGCGTTCATCATCGGGCTGCCGTGGGGCAAGGGCACCGACTGGGTGCGCAACCTGCGAGCGGCCGGTGGCGGGACGGTGCACTGGCAGGGGCGTGACGAGGCGGTCACGGACCCGGTCTTCGTGGGGGCTGAGGTGGCTCTCGCGGCTGCTCCGGCCGTGCTGCGTCCGGCCCTCAAACGCCTCCCCGGAGACGGTGCTTTTCTCCAGCTGACGCGCTCGCACTGAGCTGTCACCGGCCGGGCGTAGCGTGACGCTCGACAGGTGGCCGAGGTGGCCGCCGCAGCACGTCACGCGAGGAGATCCGGCATGTCCGTGAACGACCAGGTGGCCACGGCCGAGGCGGCCCCGGTGGAGCGCAGCCCATGGCCCGCGCTGTGGGCGATGGTGCTCGGCTTCTTCATGATTCTGGTCGACACGACGATCGTGTCGGTGGCGACGCCGGCGATCATGGAGGGCCTCGATACCGACGTCAACGGCGTGGTCTGGGTGACGAGCGCCTACCTCTTGGCGTATGCCGTGCCCCTGCTCATCACCGGGCGACTCGGTGACCGCTTCGGGCCCAAGAACCTCTATCTCATCGGGCTCGCCGTCTTCACCCTCGCTTCGTTGTGGTGCGGTCTGACCGACTCGATCGGCGGCCTCGTGGCGGCCCGCATCGTCCAGGGCCTCGGCGCCTCGATGCTCACGCCGCAGACGATGGCCGTCATCACGCGGACCTTCCCGGCTGCCTCCCGTGGGAGCGCCATGGCGCTGTGGGGAGCCACGGCTGGCGTCGCGATTCTCGTCGGCCCGGTCCTCGGTGGCGTGCTCACCGACGGCCCCGGCTGGGAGTGGATCTTCTTCATCAACGTCCCCGTCGGCATCGTGGGGCTCGTGTTGGCCTGGCGTCTCGTGCCCTCCCTCGAGACCCACTCGCACAGTTTCGACTGGCTCGGCGTGGCCCTGTCCGCCGTCGGTATGTTCCTGCTCGTGTTCGGCGTGCAGGAGGGGGAGACCTACGACTGGGGGACCATCAGCGGCGTGATCTCGGTGCCGCTGCTCATCGGCGCCGGCCTCATCATGCTCGCCGCCTTCCTGTGGTGGCAGCGCCGCAACACCAGTGAGCCGCTCCTGCCCCTCGGACTGTTCGTCGACCGTAACTTCTCGCTCGCCAACGTAGCCATCACGACCATCGGATTCGCCTTCACCGCAATGGGTTTCCCGCTCATGCTCTTTGCCCAGGTCGTGCTCGGCTTCAGTCCGACCCGAGCGGCCCTCCTGCTCGTGCCGATGGCGATCGTCTCCATCGCGCTGGCTCCGGTGGTCGGCAAACTCACCGACCGCATGCACCCGCGCCAGCTCGTCGGCTTCGGCATCACCACCTCATCGGTGAGCCTGTTCTGGCTGAGCCGCGTCATGTCGCCAGACATCGCGACGTGGCAGCTGCTCCTGCCGATGACCCTCATGGGTGTGGGCAGCGCGTGCATGTGGGCGCCCCTTGGTGCGACGGCCACACGCAACCTTCCTCTCCGGTCCGCCGGCGCCGGGGCCGGCGTCTACAACACGACGCGTCAGGTCGGCGCCGTCTTCGGCAGCGCGGCGATCGCGGCACTCATGGAGAACCGCTTGGCCGCCCACCTGCCGGGTATGCCGGCCGGTGGCGGGCTCGAGGCAGCGGGAACGAAGCTGCCCCCGCAGCTCGCCGACGGGTTCGCGCAGGCCATGTCCCAGGCGGTGGTGCTCCCGGCAGCAGTCCTGCTGATCGGCGTGGTCGCTGCAGTTCTCCTCGAGCGCCCGAGCCACCAGGGCTGAGTGGCTGGTCAGATGGTGCTGGAGACGCCTCGACTGCTGCTCAGGCCCTGGCAGGCAGGTGAGGGCGTCATCCAGCGTGAACTGTGGACCGAGCGTGACCCCCGCGTGCCACCTCACCGGCGCATCGACGCGAACGGTAGCCCCACGGTCTTCGAACTCGAGGAATCGATCCGCACCACCGACATCTGGTCGACCGGGTTGCTGGCCGTCGAGCGAAAGGAGGACGGTGACGTCATCGGCTACTGCGGACTCACCGACAGTGGCCGTGCAGGTGCGGGGGAGCCGGAGCTGGCGTTCGAACTACTGCGCCGATCCTGGGGGCAGGGTTATGCAACGGAGGCGTCCCGCGCGGTCCTGGAGTCGGCGGCGGCGGCCGGTCACGAACGCCTTTGGGCAACGGTCTGGGACTGGAACACGGCATCTCGTCGAGTACTCGCCAAGCTCGGGTTCACCGAGACCACCCGAACCGAGGTCGACCCGGTTCACGGGACGACCCTCTTCACCACCCTGCTGCTGTCCGACGACCCGACCGCTGCAGCTCAGGGCCAGTAGGTGCCCTTGATGACGAAGTAGGTTCCGCGGATGACGCCCGCGAGCTTGGACTTCTGCCGGGCGAACTTGAAGGCCGAGAGTTCCTCGGGCGGGTCCATGCCCTCGGACAGCTTGAAGCCGACCGCCCTCTTGTCCCCCTCCTCGAGTCCGTAGAGCACGTTGACCGCGAGCCCCGACTCGTATAAGACGTACGCCCAGCGCACGCGCTCCACCTCGACCACCGTTGCCTCCAGAGGCGGCGAGGCGAAGACGATGTCGCGCTCCTCGCGCAGGATCCGCGAGACCCAGTCGACGACCTCGCCGGCCTCGCTCGCTGGTTCCACCGTGAAGGTGTGGTCGTACTTGTTCTTGAAGTAGCGGGCCTCGTTCGCTCGGAGCCCGGCGAGTGCCTCGGCAACGGGCGAGCTCTCGAGCCCCTGCGTGGACACGTCCTTGAAATTGACGACCTGACCCATGGTTCCTCCACGATGGCTGTGCCGGACGGGGCCAACCTACGTGTCGTGCGCGACGGCGGGCACTGGACCGGACCGGACGGCATACGACGAAGACTCTTGACTGGGCGTTGTCCCACGTCGACAAAGGATGCCGTCGGCTCTGCGAGGTTGCTGAGATCACACAGCCTCCTCTCAGTCGCACCGACCCACAATCGCCAGATGATCCACATCGACCCGGTCGCATCCGGCGCCGCACGAAGGAAGACCCACGTGTGGCCTGCGACGCCGGTTTGGTCTGCGACGACCGCGTCCCGGGGGTGGTGGATCGTGCTGCTGCTCTGGTGGGCTGGTTGGTTCCTCGCCCAACACCATCAGGGGGGCGCTTCCTGGCACTTCTTCTCTGACGGGGCGAGGGTTCTGTCAGACCTCGACGACGGGAGGCACGCCGGGCTGCATGTGTACGCCGAACACCCGGTGCTGCAGATCGGACCTGTGGCGCTCGGCACTGCGTGGGTGCTGGCCACCTTGTCCGACAGCAACGGTGTCTTGGCCGCTCAGGTCCTCGGCGCCGCTCTCGGTGGCGTGATCGTGCTCCTCGTACGTCACATGGCGCATCAACTCCAGGCGTCGCACCCAAGTGCCCAGCGACTCAACGTGGATCGCCAGCTCCTCCTGGCAGCGGCGTGCTTCGTCCCGGTCTGGTCCTACGTTGCCGTCAGCTCCACGCACCTCGACGACGTCCTTGCCCTGACGATGGGAATGGCAGCCCTGGCCTTGGTTGTGTCCCGGCACCCGGTGGGGGCGGGGTTCGCTGTGGCTTTGGCCGTGGACTCCAAGCCATGGGCACTGCCGTTGGCCGCAGTGCTCCTCGCGCTTCCGTCGCTCCGGGATCGAACGATGGCCCTGTGCGTCGTGGCCCTGGGTGTGGCGGCGGTGTGGCTCCCGTTCTTCATCGCCGACCCGCAGACGATTCGCGCGATGCACTTCACCATCGCCAACAGCCCACTGTCGGGGCTGCGCGCTTTGGACGTGATGTCGCCACGCACGCCAGCCTGGGATCGGCCACTGCAGACGGTGTTGGGGGCGGGCCTTGCCATCGCCGCTGTCCTGCGAGGCCGCACCACGGGTGTGCTCTTGGTGGTGATGGCCAGCCGGTTGGCGCTCGACCCAAGCACCAACCATTACTACACGGCGGGCCTGGCTGTGGGGGCGCTGCTCTGGGACGTGACCGGGTCACGTCGACGCTGGCCATGGTGGAGCCTGACGGTGCTCCTCGTCCTGCACGGCGCCCGGTGGGTGCCCGCCCTCAATCCTGTGCACGGTCTCGCGCTCATCGCTTTCGCGCTAGCTGCAGCGGTATTCGTTGCTGTCGGGAAGTTCTGACCCTGAGGCCAAAAGTCCGCTCACGATCCCTTCAGGAGGTCGATGACACGCCAGTACCCTGGCTGATCCTCTTCGCGGCGGCTGATGCCTTTTTGCTCTCGAGCGCGGGTCACATGCGCAGGCCGAGATGGGCGAGGACTGCGGAGACCCGCCGGTTGACCTGGTGCTCGTCCGGCCGGGCGACCTTGTCGAAGACGCGCTGCAAGGCGACGGCGGCATGGGCCGGGAGGTTGCGTTTCATGTAGGTCTCCGATGGTCGCGGCTGCTGAGTCCCGCCGGGGGTGCCTCCAGTGCATCGCGCGCGGGCAAGATTCCGGGGTCCGTGGAAACGCGTACCTTCCGTCCGACTCCCGACTCCGTGCCGGGTCCCGTGACAGGTGTGGGGGAGGACCGGGTTCGGTTCTCCCCCACACCTTTTGCCATGCAGCGGGTGGCCTCTACTTGCCGTTGCGGCTCAGCTGAACCTTTCCGCTCGCCTCTGCGACGGTGCACTCCACGAGACCGCAGGCGAACGCCACCGAGAAGTTCGCCGCCTTGCCTCCCGAGAACAGACCGTTGTCCGAGAAGACGAACGCGTCCCAGTTGTGGGTGGCGCCGTCACACTCGAGCGGATTCACGAAGAAGGATCCGTTGATCTTCAGGCGTCCCACCGTCTGGGTGAGCATGCCCTCGATGTCGGACCCGTAGCCGTCAGCGTTGGTGCAGCTGTAGGTGCCGGAGATCCGCGCGGTGCCGTCCTTGTAGGCGACGCCCTTGGGGTTCACCGTGAGTGCAGCCGTGGGAGCCGGCGGCAGGACCCCGAAGGTGATCGACAGGTTTCCACCAGCCGTGGAGCTGTCGTTGAATGCTGCGATGTAATACGTGGTCCCGGGCTCGCCGCGCACCCCGGCCTGGCCCGGTCCGCAGGCGACGAGGTTCCCGTCAGCGGGATTCCCCTCGGTGACGAAGACGCCGGCCGAGTAGTTGGAGCCGGAGACGTCGGCGAGGAAGCCGCTGCCGTCGGCGTCGGTGTAGGTGAACCACACGCTGGCGCCGGTCGCGGGCGCTCCGCAGTTGACGTTGAGAGCGGCATCGACGGCGTCGGTGGTCGCTTGGGTGGTGTCTTGGTCGATGGTCGTCGGAAGGGCACTGATGACGGTCGCGCCAGCGGCCGTGTCATTTGATGGCGCGGCCGCGTGAGCGACCGTCGCGCTGAGAGGCAGGATCAAAGCGGCTACGGCTAGCGCAGCGGCAGAGCGAAACGACATTGTATGGCTCTCCTCCTGTGAGTGAGGGGAGCCCCTGCACCCCTCTGTTTTTGACAGTAGGACTCCGGGGTCGCGCCCGAGGAGCAATCGCAAAAGCCGTCGGTGCCGGCAGGAAACGACGAAACCGCAGGTGCGCCTCGCGGCATACCTGCGGTTTCGTGGTGTTTGTGGTGGCCAGGGACGGGGTCGAACCGTCGACCTTCCGATTTTCAGTCGGACGCTCGTACCAACTGAGCTACCTGGCCGCAAACAGAGCGCCAGGTCGCCCTGGCGCGACCGCAACTATAACTCATGGGAGGGGGCGCCCTAAAACCGTCGAACCGGTCAGCGAACCCCCGCCATCATCTTGGTGATCCACTTGCTGCCAACCGCCATGAGCACGCCCACGGCGATCGATGCGATGCCGAGGAAGAGGAAGTACGGCCGCTCGTTCGAGGTGTCGTAGAAACCCGCGAGCGAGCCCGCGCCCGCCGAACCCACGGCGACCGACAGGAAGAACAGCGCGATCATCTGCGTGTGGAACGCCGCCGGGGCCAGCTTGGTCGACAGCGACTGACCCACGGGGGACATGAGCAGTTCGGCCAGGGTGAAGAAGAAGAGGATGAGGACGAGCCAGAGCAGGGGAGTGCTGTTGGCGCCACCACCGGCGTAGGGGAGGAACAGCAGGAACGCGACGCCCATGAAGATCGTCCCAGCAGCGAACTTGAGCGGCGACGTCGGCTGGCGCGAACCCAGCCGAGTCCACAGGGCCGCGAAGACGCCGGCAAAGATGATGATGAAGACCGGGTTGATCGATGTCGCCCAGCTCGGCGGCATCTCCCAGCCGAAGAGCGACCGGTTGAGGCGCTCGTCGGCATAGACCGCCACGACGGTGAACTGCTGCTGGAACAGCGACCAGAAGACGGCGCTCGCGATGAACATCGGGATGAACGAGATGACCCGCTTGCGTTCGTCCCCGGTGACCTTCGGGCTCGTGAGCATGATCGCGAACAGGGCGATCGACGCCACGAGGGTGATGGCGACGACGATGTCGGACAGACGCTCCGCCTGGATGAACCCGGCCACGGCCAGCACCGCGATGAGCGCAACGACCACCGCAGCGATCACGGCATACCGGATCCGACCGGCACGGTCGAGCGGGTTGGAGACGACGTGACCCGCGTTGCCGATGGTGGAGCGGCGCAGGCCGAGGTACTGCACGAGTCCCAACGCCATGCCGACCGCGGCGAGGCCGAAGCCCCAGTGGAAGCCCTTCATGTCCCAGATGAGACCGGTGAGCAGCGGGCCGACGAGCGCGCCGAGGTTGACGCCCATGTAGTAGATCGAGAACGCGGCGTCGCGGCGCTCGTCGCCCTTCTCGTACATGTCGCCGAGGACCGAGCTCGTCGTCGTCTTGAGTGAACCGGAGCCGATGGCGATGCAGACGAGGCCGATGCCGACGCCGGCGATGTTGGGCAGGACGGCCAGCGCGATGTGGCCGATCATGATCGTCACCGCAGCGACGGTCAGGGTGCGTTCGGCGCCGAGAACCCGGTCCGCGACCCACGCGCCCAGCACGGCCGACAGATAGACCAGGCCGCCATAGGCGCCGACGATCGAGGTCGCCGCCTCCTGCGAGAGACCGAGCCCACCATCGGTCGCCGCGTAGTACAGGTAGTAGACGAGGATGCCCTGCATCCCGTAGAAGCTGAACCGCTCCCACATCTCGATGCCGGCGAGGTTGGCCAACCCGAGAGGGTGGCCGAAGAAGCGCCGGTCGGTGCTCGTCTCGGGCTGTTCGGGCTTGTCGTCAAGTGCGGTTCCGTGCGAAGTCACGTATTCCATCAATGCACACGCGACGCGGATTTGCCCAACCGGCAGAGCCGTGTCATGACCAGCCCAAACGGCGTATGCCGCCCGCCCGCGGAATGCGCGCCCGTCACCTGGGCGTTGGCCCGGGCATGCGAGCCATCACCTACAGCAAGTACGGCACCCCCGACACCCTCACCCTCACCGATGTCCCCGACCCCAAGGTCGGGCCGGGCGAGGTCCTCATCCGGGTGCGCAGCGCCTCGGTCAACCCGGTCGACTGGAAGGTCCTCGCGGGCTACCTCGACGGCCTCATGCAGGTGGACTTCCCGGCGATCCCGGGTTGGGACGTCTCGGGAGTCGTCGAGGCCATCGGCCCGGACACCCCGGAGTACGCCGTCGGTGACGAGGTCATCGCCTATGCCCGCAAGGACTGGGTCCAGCAGGGCACCTTCGCCGAGCTCGTCTCCGCTCCCGTGCGCACGGTCGCGCGCAAGCCGGCCGCCCTGGACTGGAACGAAGCCGCAGGGCTCCCGCTCGCCGGCCTCACGGCATACCAGCTCCTCCACCGCCTCGACACCACGAAGGGCGACACGGTCCTCGTCCACGCGGCCGCAGGCGGCGTCGGCATCCTTGCCGTCCAGATCGCCACGGCGCTGGGAGCGCGCGTCATCGGCACCGCGTCCGAGGGCAACCACGAGTTCCTGCGCGAGCTGGGGGCCGAGCCGGTCACCTACGGCGACGGGCTGGCCGAGCGCGTCCGAGAGTTGGCGCCCGAGGGCGTTGACGTCGTCGTGGACTTCGTCGGGGGAGTGCTCGAGACGACTCAGGCCGTGCTGAAGGACGGCGGGCGCCACGGCTCCATCGCCGACGCCACGGTCGCCGAGGCCGGTGGCATCTCGGCGTGGGTGCGACCCGACTCCGCCGACCTCCAGGCGCTCGCGGACCTCGCCGACGCGGGCAAGCTCACCGTTCCCGTGGCGGAGGTCTTCGCGCTCGAGAACGCCGCCAAGGCCTACGAGCTGAGCCAGGGCGGACACGTGCGCGGCAAGATCGCCATCGAGGTCAGCCGCTGAGGCTGCGCCTCCCGGACAGGCGAAGAGCCCCACACCGTGTGGTGTGGGGCTCTTCGCTGTGCTGTCGCACTGTGACTCTTCACACTGTGCGACCCCGACGGGACTCGAACCCGCGACCTCCGCCGTGACAGGGCGGCGCGCTAACCAACTGCGCTACGGGGCCTTGTTTGGAGCAAGACCTTTACTGCTTTTCCTACTTCACTGCGTATCCCCAACGGGATTCGAACCCGTGCTGCCGCCGTGAAAGGGCGGAGTCCTGGGCCGCTAGACGATGGGGACCCGTCGAGACGACAGACCCCACGTCGCGCAGCGCGCAGCGCTCGAGATCCGTCGTGGACTCGGAAAGCATAAGGGACGTTTGCGCTGCATCCAAAACGAGGTCCGTCGGGCTGCTGCCGACCATCCCGTATGCCGTTCGCTCACCTCACGCACGTGCCTCCCGGAGCGCTGCCCGGACGAGGTCGATGGCTGCGGAGTCGCTCAGTCCGGCCCGGGCCACGCTGAGGGCGTAGGCCGCCGCGCTGCGGTGCAGGGCCGTGTCCGTGGCGTGGCCGCCGGGGGCGACGGTGGTGCCCGCGCGTCGGCCGGTGGTGACGAGACCTTCGGCCTCGAGCTCCTTGTAGGCGCGGGCGACGGTGTTGACGGCGATGCCGAGGTCGGCGGCGAGGGCGCGGACGGTGGGGAGTCGGTCGCCCTCGGCAAGCGCGCCGCGCGCGATGAGTCCGGCGAGCTGCGCGCGGACCTGCTCGAACGGCGGCTCGTGCGCCGTGACATCAACGGTGATGACGAGTTCGCTCATGGGGTCGTCCCTGCCTGCACCGTGTCGCCGTGACGCGTGTCCACACTGCTGCGACCCAGTGAGGCCAAGGTTTCACGAGAGCTGATGGATCCGCCCAGCGCGAAGAGCGCCGCGAGGATGAGTGCGACCGCCGGGACGTAGAGCCCGAAAGCCAGCCACTGGTAGGGATCCCACGGGGAGCGCGGGGCGAACTCGGAGGCAATGCGAAGCTTCTGCGTCGCCTCGTTCATCCTCGAGGCGATGTAGAAGAGGAAGATGGCGCCGCTCAGCGACATGGCGAAGGTCGTTGCACGCAGGACCCGTGATGCGTCACGGACCCTCAGGACGGTGTCCGTGGGTTCGTCCGTGCGCGGGCGGTCCTCGATCTGACGAAGTGCCCACCACGTGAGGATGAGCAGGAAGGCGGCCGCCACGAGGAAGGGTCCGCCGCCCGACCAGCCCGGGTAGTCCGAGGCCGCGCCTGACGCGCCAGCGTGGGTGCGCACCAGGGTCGTGCCAGTGGCGGTCAGTCCACCGAACACCACCGCAGCCAGGGCGATGGTCGACGCGACGATCGCAGCGAGGCGTTGCCGGGGGACGCGGGCCACGAAGAGGCGTCTCGGCGCGAGCGTCGCCTGCCGCACCGCACCGGGGCTGGGAGTCCTGCTCATGCTGGAGCCCAGTCCGGTGACGGCCAGCACGACGACCGACTGCCCGAGCAGTGCCATCGGTGCCTGGTACGGCATGGGGAGATTGCCGGAGACGTTCAGGGGGAGGGTGACCACGACTCCGATCCACGACGCCTTCGCCGCCCGCCCGCCCCACACCGGCGAGCTGTAGGGCATGGCCAGGACGATCAGTGCAGCCACCGTGACGTGCATCGTCAGGTACCACAGCGTGACGAAGAGCTCTGCCTGCATGGGATCCCCTATGTCTCAATGAATTAAGTCATTGAGACATAACTCCTCGGGTCGTGTCAAGGGTGTGCTGCAGGGCGCGCGCCCTGTCGCGCACCCTGCAGCACACCACTCGTGGCTCGGGTCAGGACGCTGGGGCGGTCTCCGTGTGGATCTCGCCGCTGCCTCCGGGTACCGATGGTGCGACGTCTCGGGCCACCGTGCCGTCGGCGTAGGTCACGTCGTAGGTGATCGTGACGTCCGGACCGCCCTCACCGGAACCACCGACCGAGTTCGCGAAGGCCTTGCCCGGCCACCACGCGGCATACGTGCCGTCCTTGATCGAGACGACCACGTCGTGACCGTCGGCGTGCAGCGTGAGCCCCGCGACGTCGGGCCCGACTTCTCCCTCGGTGAATGCCGCTGGCTCGCCTCCGCCGAACTGCGAGACACCACCCTGGGTGAACTGTCGCCCGGTCGGTGCGGGCAGCCCGCCGCCACCCGTTGCCATCACCTGGAGGTCGGAGACGTCCTTCGACCCAGCGGGCAGCTCGGCGAGGCAGTAGACCGAGGCGACGAGACGGTCCGGCGTCCGCTTCGAGAGCAGCATCGACACGAAGTCCCCGCGTCGTTCGGCGAGCTGGACGGAGAGGTCCTTCGTCGCCATGGAGCCGTCTCCGATGGAGGAGCCCTGCTTGTCGAGACAGGCCTCCCGGAGGGCCGCGGACTCGGCCGCGGTGACGGTGTCGGGCCGTGCGGTCCACGACGCGTACGACGGTGCGGCGTTGAGCGTCGGAAGGACGACCGCGCCAGTGACGGCAGCGGCGGCCAACGCTCCGAGCGCTGCCCATCGACGGACGTGGCGGCGGCGGGCAAGGGATGCCAACGGGGTCACGGATGGGCCGGTGACGCCCGGTGTGCCGAGGATCGATTCGAGGGTTACCTCCCGGCGAGTGGTCTCGCCAGTGACGTCGAATCCCGCGTCGAGAGAACGCAGTTCAGCATCGGTGTGCGGGTCGAGGACGTGGATGTTCACGAGTTCTCCTTGAGGAGCGCGGGTGCGGGCCGTGCCGGCACCGGGGTGTCAGTGGGGTCGAGGTGCCGGCGCAGTGCGCGTCGCGCTCGAGAGAGCCGGAGCCGGTAGGCCGCGGCAGTCGTGCCGAGGACTCGCGCCGCCGCAGGAGAGGGCAGGTCCTCCCAGATGGCGAGGGCGAGCACCTCCTGCTCGGCATCGGTGAGTCGTTGCCAAGCGGTCGCGAGATCGACCCGGCGGGCGATGTGGTCGGTGTCCAGATGCGCATGGCTCGGTCCGGCGTCTCCGATGCGCACAGCGAGGGCTCCCTGCCGCCCTGCTGCCCGAGCCGAGTTGAGGAGGCAGTTGCGCGCCACGGCATACAGCCACGGCAGAGCCTCACCCACGCGGGTCGGGACGTCGTCGAGTCGGCGCCAGGCCACCAGAAACGCCTCTGCCACAACGTCTTCGGCGCTGGCAGGGCTGCTTCGTCGGGCCACGAACCGCAACACGTGGTCGTAGTGGTCGGCGTAGAGGGCACGGAACCGCTGCTCTCTCGCTGCTGGAGTGTCCATGTCCCGTCTATGTCCGGATGACCGGTGGTTGTGTCAGACGGGGTTGGCCCAGGCGTGCAGGGTCTCGGCGTCCCAGGTCGTGATGATGCGGTCCCACGGCACGCCGAGCTGCTCGGCGCGCTCGCAGCCATAGGCCTTCATGTCGAGCTGCCCCGGTGCGTGAGCATCGGAGTCGATCGAGAACAGGCAGCCGATCTCGAGGGCGAGCTCGATGAGCTCGTCGGGCGGGTCGCACCGCTCGGGGCGACTGTTGATCTCGACCGCGGTGTTGCCCTCGAGGCAGGCTTCGAAGACGGCGCGAGCATCGAAGTCCGACTCCGGCCGAGTCCCGCGGGACCCCTCGACGAGCCGCCCGGTGCAGTGCCCCAGCACGTTGACCCGCGGGTTCAGGACGGCGTTGACCATCCGCTTGGTCATCGGGTCGGAGTTCATCTTGAGCTTGCTGTGCACCGATGCCGTGACGAAGTCGAGCTTGCCGAGCATCGCGTCGGTCTGGTCGAGCGAACCGTCGTCGAGGATGTCGACCTCGATCCCCTTGAAGAGCCGGAACGCCTGTCCCACACCGCGATTGATCGCGTCGACGATGGCGATCTGCTTCGTCAGCCGCTCGGCGGTGAGCCCGTTGGCGACGCGCAGCTGCGGGGAGTGGTCGGTGAGGACCATCCACTCGTGACCGAGCTCGATGCCGGTGAGCACCATCTCGTCGATGGGCGAACCGCCGTCCGACCAGTCGGAGTGGAGGTGGCAGTCGCCGCGCAACGCGGCATACAGGTCCGCACCTCCGCTCACGAGCGGACCGCCGCTCTGCGTCTGCAACGACGCAAGGTATGCCGGCAGCTCACCCTGCGCTGCCTCCTCGACGACCGCTGAGGTGGACTTTCCGATACCGGGGATCTCCTGGAGGGTGCCGGCCTCGACGTGCTGGTCGAGCTCGTCGTCGCCGATCTCCTTGAGTGCCTTGACGGCATTGCGGAAGGCCTCGACCCGATAGGTCCCGGCCCGCGTGCGCTCGAGGAGGAAGGCGATGCGTCGCAACGCCTCGGTGGGTTCGACCGGGGCCTCGAGCGGGGTGAGCAGCGCAACCATGCACCCATCATTGCCGAGGGGGAGTGTCGGTGGTGGCGGGCAGGATGCAGGCATGACCTTCGCAGAGCTCCACGAGAGCGACCTCTTCGTCATGCCCAACGCCTTCGACGCCGGCTCGGCCAAGCGGCTCGAGGAGGCGGGCTTCCCCGCGCTCGCGACGACGAGCCACGGCCACGCAGCGACCCTGGGCAAGTCCGACCTCGAGGTGACCCGTGACGAGCTCGTCGCGCACGTCGCCCTGCTCACGAGCGTCATCACGGTGCCGCTCAACATCGACTCGGCCGACTGCTTCCCGCGTGAAGAGGGTGGAGTTGCCCGGACCGTCGAGCTCCTCGCCCAGGCGGGGGCGAGCGGGTTGTCGATCGAGGACTACGACCCCACGAGGTCGGCGATCGTGCCGTTCGATGAGGCCGTCGAGCGGGTGGCGACGGTCGTCCGGACCGCCCACCAGCACGGCATCGTCGTGACCGCTCGCTGCGAGAGCGTCCTCTATGGCCTGGGGGAGGATCACCTGGCGCGCCTCGCGGCCTACCGGGACGCAGGGGCTGACGTGCTCTTCGCGCCCCTCGTCAATGACGAGGACGGCATCGCGGCGATCGTCGCCCTGGGCCGCCCGGTCAACGTGCTCGCCGCCGGAGATCACCCGACCGTCGAGCGGCTGCGTGAACTCGGAGTCCGGCGCGTCTCGACCGGTGGCGCCCTGGCTGGCATCGCCTACGACGCGGCCGTCGCTGCCGCCAAGGCCCTCGCCTGAGGCCACGCTTTCCAGGCCCGAAGTCGGTCCGGTGCGGCTAACGTCGGCGGCATGGTGGATCCAGGGCCGGGACGTACTCGTCAGAGCGCCATCTATCGACGCGGCACTCTGGGGCAGCCACCGCGCGTTCCGACCGACCCCGACGAGCTCGAGGCACGCGCCCGCAAGGAGATGAGCGCCCAGGCGTGGGCCTACGTCAGCGGTGGGGCTGGTGCGGGCGCGACGGTTCGGGCCAACCGTGCCGCCTTCGACCGCTGGCAGATCGTGCCGCGCATGCTTCACGGCAACACCACCCGCGACCTGCGCACCGAGATCCTCGGCACGCCCCTCGCGGCTCCCGTGATGCTCGCGCCCGTCGGGGCCGCCGAGCTCGTGGCCCCGGACTCCGACCTCGACATCGCCCGTGGTGCAGCGGCGGCTGGCACGCCCTACATCTTCTCGACCCAGGGCTGCTCACCCATGGAGGAGACGGCGAAGGCGATGGGCGACGTGCCGTGGTGGTACCAGCTCTACTGGTCCGTCGACGAGGGCCTGGTCGACTCCCTCATCGGACGCGCGGAGTCCGCCGGCGCCAGGGCGCTCGTCGTCACCCTCGACACGACGATGCTCGGCTGGCGCACCCAGGACCTCGACCTCGGGTCGCTGCCCTTCAGCCAGGGCATCGGCATCGCGCAGTACACCTCCGACCCGCGCTTCATGGAGATCGTGCGGGAGCGTGTGGCCGCTGCCGATGACGCGCCCTCGCCGCTCGCCGGGACCAAGGGGGCGGAGAAGCTCATCGCTGCGGCCAGCGGCGCCAGGACCTTGCTCAACCAGTCGCGACGACACCCCGGCGGCACCCGCGACAACCTGCGTTCGGCGTTGCCGCGTGCCGCCGTGGAGACCTTCCTCGACATCTACTCGAACCCGGGGTTGTCGTGGGCCCACATCGAAACTCTGCGCGAGCGGACGCGAATCCCGGTGTTGCTCAAGGGGATCCTGCACCCCGACGACGCTCAGCGCGCCGTGGATCTGGGCATCGACGGGATCATCGTGTCGAACCACGGCGGGCGTCAGGTCGACCGATCGATCGCCTCACTCGATGCCCTCGTCGGCATCCGCGAACGCATCGGGCGCGACCCTGTGGTTCTCCTCGACTCAGGAGTCCGCACCGGCGCTGACGTCATGATCGCCCTGGCACTCGGGGCCGATGCCGCGCTCATCGGCCGACCGCACATCTACGGCCTGGCCCTCGACGGAGCCGACGGAGTGCGCGACGTCATCGACAACCTCATCGCAGAACTCGACCTGACCATGGGCCTCACCGGCGCGGCGACCATCGCCGACATCACCCGCGAGGCCTTCCTCACCACCACCCCCTGATCCTGACCCAGACCCAGCGCAACACGTCGGGGGGTTTGGGATGGGGTGGGTCAGGTGGTGGGGCTCAGGTCGGTGAGGGCCGTCAGCAGGCGGTCGATGTCGTTGCTGTCGGTGTAGGGCGCGAGTCCGACCCGGACCCCGCCGTCGTCGCCCAGCCCCAGGTGCCGTGAAGCCTCGATCGCATAGAAGTGCCCGGCCGGCGCGTTGACGCCGCTCTCGGCGAGAGCCCGGCGCACCTCCTGGGGTGACCTCCCCTCCACCGTGAAAAGAAGGGTCGGCGTGCGCTTGCGAGCATTCGAGAAAAGCCGCACACCCGGCATACCCAGCAGTCCGGCTTCGAGCCGGTCGAGGAGTCGGTGCTCGTGCTCCTGCAGCGCGTCGAAGCTCGCGAGGATGCGTTCGCGACGCGTCCCCGTGGCGGACGGGTCCAGACCGGCGAGCACGTCGACTGCGGCCGTGACGCCGGCCAACAGCTCATAGGGGAGGGTCCCGAGCTCGAACCGCTCGGGCACTGCATCACTCGACGGCAACAGCTTGTCCATCTTCAGTGTCTCGAGCAGCGCCGGCGAGGCGGCCACGACACCGAGGTGCGGGCCGAGGAACTTGTAGGGCGAGCAGGTCCAGAAGTCCACGCCCAGCGCGTCGAGGTCGACCGAGGCGTGCGCCGTCGCGTGCACCCCGTCGACCCAGTGGAGCGCGCCGACCTCGTGGACGGCTCGGGCGATCTTGCACACCGGCGGCTTGGTTCCGATGAGGTTGGATGCGGCACTGGTCGCCACGAGACGCGTGCGATCGGTCAGGAGTGACGTCACGGCTTCGGAGTGCAGCTCACCCGTGTCGGGCTCGAAGTCCGCCCACTTCACCACTGCACCCACCGACTCCGCGGCCTGGACCCACGGGCGGATGTTGGAGTCGTGGTCGAGGCGCGTGACGATGACTTCGTCGCCGGGCTCCCAGGTGCGGGCCAGGGCCCGCGACAGGTCATAGGTCAGGGCCGTCGCACTGCGCCCGAACACGACACCACGCGGGTCCGCCCCGAGCAGATCAGCCATCGCGGCGCGCGCCGCCACCACGACGCCCTCGGCTCGTCGCTCGCTCGCCGTGACCTCGCCACGGTTGGAGATCGCGGACACCAACGTGTCGCGCACGGCCTCGGCGACAGGGGTCGGCGTCTGGGATCCGCCGGGCCCGTCGAAGTGGGCCGCGCCCTCGAGCAGGGCGGGGAAGAGTGAACGGACCGCTGCGACGTCGTAGGTCATGACGTCAACGTACAGAGCGTCGCGACGATCAGGCGCAGGCCGGGGCCTTCGCGACCGTGGCGGCGGCCGCGGCATAGGCGGGCACGCTCTTCTGCGCGTAGTTCACTGCCCTGACCCACATCGTGAAGTAGGCGCCCTCATCGGTGTGGGCCTTCTTGTCCATCATGCGCAAGTGGGCGGACCACTCGTCCTGGACCCTGGTGCCTGTGGTCCGGACGGCGCCGAGGGCCTTGAGTCGCGTGGCGCAGGCGGTGATCGCGGCATCCTTCGGCGCGGTCTTGGCCGCGTTGCTGCAGGCAGCACCCGTCGCCATGAACGTCTTGGTCGTGGCCGCCATGGCCTTCTCGTCCGCGAGGCCGAACGCCTTCGACGCGGCATACTGCGCCTTCGTCTGGGCGAGGGTGTATTGGCCCGCCTTCTTCTCGAGGTAGGCGTCGGTGTGCGCCTTCCAGTGCGTGGCGGAGTTCTTGGCTGCGGCGGCGATGCCCTCGGCAGCGCTGACCTGGGCGACACAGGCTGCCTTCGCCTCGGCCACCGCTGCGGCCGGGTCGGGTGCGCTCGGCGACGGCGAGGCCGACGTGGTGGACGACGGCGTGGAGGCCGAGGTCGGCGACGCAGTAGTGCTCACGCTCGCCGAGGTGGTCGGGCCAGCAGTGGCCGAGCCCGGGTCGTCCTTGAGGATCGAGCCCATCGCCAAGGTGCCACCACCGGCGACGAGGACGACGCCTGCGACCACGACGGCGGTCACCAGACTGGCGTTTGTTCCTGAGTGTCTCCCCACCTGCCTCATGGTTCCAGCCGTTCGTTCGGCGGGAAGGTGAATGGCCCATTTGGTGTCCGTGATCTCGCAAATAGTCCGTTTGGGGCACGTCACACCCCCCTATGGCCTTGTATGTGGCCATGACAACCTCCACCGACAGTTCAGTGGAGGGGCGTTCGCCACGCCCATGGGCCTCGGCCATGCGTCAGGTCCAGTGGCGTTGGCACGCCGTCGTCTCCGCCGGATGGGCCCTCGCCCTGGCGATCTCGCCCCTCGTGAAGGCGTCCGGCGTCGGGCACGACGTGGCTCTGGCCGCCCACCTGATCGGTCTGGTCCTTGCCTTCGGCGCCGTCATGCTCGTGGACTGGCACGGGCTCGTCTGGCTGTCGGGACTGCGCACCTTCCGCGACTCGTTGCGCATCGGCGAGGCCGCGCATCCCCTCGTGTGGATGGGGTTGCTCCTCATCGTCGTCTCGGGGGCGTTCCTCGGCCCGGACCTCGGCGAACCCGTCGCGTGGATCAAGCAGCTGGCCGTCCTGGCCCTGGTCAACAACGGGGTGGCCGTGCGCCGCCTGGGCGCTCGGCTCAGCCTGCTCAAGCCGCGGATCTATCGGATTGCCGACCTACCTCGCCATCACCGGATCGCCATGATCGTCACCCTCGTCGTCTCGCAGGTGGGGTGGTGGACGGCGGGGGTCGTTGGCTTCCTCGCGACCCTCAGTCGCCGCTGACCCAGGAGTAGCGCCGCACCGTCCCACCATCGAGGACGGTGAGCCCCGTGTCATCGATGCGCAGGGTGCGCAGCGGGTCCCGACTGACCACCTTGCCGGTATGCCGTCCGCTCACCTCGAGCGTCGGCCTCCCGTCTCCGAACGGCCACCACCACACGCCCGAGCGCGTCGAGGTGGTCCTCGTCGTGGCTTGGGCGACCGTCGTGGGTGTGGTCCCGGCGCCTGCCGCGGGGCAGGGGCCCGGGATGGAGGCGCTCGTCGTGCGGTCGAGGGTCTGGAACGTTGTGCGCACGCACTGCCCGCCCGAGGCGGTGCTCAGGGTGAGGGCGCCGTCGCGACCGACCGAGGCGGTGGCGGCGGGCCGCAGCACCACCCGGCTCGTTGTGGGGTCGACGAGCAGGAGCGTGCCATCGGCGGCGGTGAGGACCCCGACGGTCGGCAGGTTGCCGTCCGTGCCGACCGTCGGCCTCGACGTGCCGGTTGCCGTGGGCTGAGGGGTCTGCCACGACTCCTTGCCGTTGTTGTCCACCCCGAAGAGCCGGCAGGCGACCGGTGTCCCGCCGCAGGCCTGCACGACCGTCACTGACGGCGCCGCGGCGACGAGGGCGATCTGGTGGGCCGGAGGTCCTTGCCACGTCCAGCGGGAGCGCCCGTCGAGTCCGGCTCCGTCGAGGGTCGATCCGTGCAGGACGACCAGTCGACTCGCGCCGATGGCTGGGGTGCCGTCGGACACCGAGCCGAGCGTGATCCGCGTGCCACTGACGAGGTCGATGGCGACGGTCTTGTCGCTCCCCACGAGGGCGCGACCACCGAGCACGTCGCCGCGCACCGCCGTGGTCTCCCACTCGCCGTCGAGTCCCTGGGTCCCCGGTGTCGTGAGCCAGCCGACCACGACGGCGAGGGCGACCACGAAAGCCGCGAGGACGGCATACGCGATCGGTCGACGTGAGGCGACGCGCACGACGGCCCGGGTCACCAGGACTGGTGCAGTGGGCGGCCCTCGGCGAAGCCGGCGGTGCTCTGGATGCCGACGGTGGCGCGCTCGTGGTACTCACCGAGGGTGCGCGCCCCCGCGTAGGTGCAGCTGCTGCGCAGACCGGCGATGATCTCGTCGATGACGTCCTCGACCGAGGGGCGGGCCGGGTCGATGAACATGCGGGCCGAGCTGATGCCCTCCTCGAACATCGCCTTGCGGGCGCGTTCGTAGGCCGTGTCGGTCGCGGTCCGGTTGCGGACGGCGCGCGAGGACGCCATGCCGAAGGACTCCTTGAACTGGCGGCCCTTCTCGTCACTGAAGAGATCGCCGGGGGACTCGAGTGTGCCCGCGAACCACGAGCCGATCATGACGTTGGACGCTCCGGCGGCGAGGGCGAGCGCGACGTCGCGAGGGTGACGGACGCCGCCGTCGGCCCAGACGTGCTTGCCGAGTTCCCCTGCAGCAGTGGCGCATTCGAGCACGGCGGAGAACTGTGGGCGGCCCACGGCGGTCATCATGCGGGTGGTGCACATGGCGCCGGGACCGACACCGACCTTGACGATGTCGGCGCCAGCCTCGATGAGGGCGCGGGTTCCGGCGGCGCTGACGACGTTGCCGGCCACGATCGGGACCTGCGGGTCGAGGTCGCGCACGGCCCTGAGGGCGTCGAGCATCTTCTGCTGGTGTCCGTGGGCGGTGTCGATGACGAGGACGTCCGCGCCGGCTTCGAGGAGCTGCGAAGCCTTGGCGGCGACGTCACCGTTGATGCCGACGGCCGCCCCGATGCGCAGCGCACCGTTGGCGTCGACAGCGGGGGAGTAGAGGTTGGCGCGCAGGGCCCCGAGCCGGGTGAGGACGCCGACGAGGGTGCCGTCGGCGGCGACGACGGGTGCGAGTCGACGCCGGCTCTCGTTGAGGGTGTCGAAGGCCCGGACCACGTCGACGTCGTCGCGCACGGTGACGAGCTCGCGGGACATGACGTCGCGCACCTGGACGAAGCGGTCGACCCCACCGAGGTCCTTCTCGGTGACGACGCCGATCGGCAAGCCGGCTTCGGTGACGACCGCGGCGCCGTGGGCGCGCTTGCCGATGAGGACCTGAGCCTCGCCGACGGTCGTGTGCGGGTCGAGGGTGATGGCGGTGTCGAAGACGAGGTGGCGCTGTTTGGTCCAGCCGATGACCTCGCTCACCACGTCGCGCGGGATGTCCTGCGGGATGATCGTCAACGCTCCGCGGCGGGCGGTGGTCTCGGCCATGCGCCGGCCGGCGATCGCGGTCATGTTGGCGACGACGAGCGGGATGGTCGTGCCCGTGCCGTCGTCGGAGCTCAGGTCGACGTCGAGGCGGCTCGTGACATCCGACTGGTTCGGCACCATGAACACGTCGTCGTAGGTGAGGTCGAACTGGGGCTGGAGGTCGTTGAGGAAATGCACGTGACCACTGTAGAAGGCGGCGTGTAGCAGGATCGGACCTGTGAGTCTCCTAGCCCCGTCCCCCGCCGATGCGCAGCGTCGCGTCGGCCTGCGCCGCATGCGCGTGCTTGCCCTCGCTCTGCTCGTGCTCGCCGCGATCGTGTATGCCGTGACGTTGCGTCACGAGACCGGCTGGCTGGGGTACGTGAACTCGGGGGCCGAGGCGGCCATGGTCGGTGCGCTGGCGGACTGGTTCGCGGTGACTGCGCTCTTCCGGCACCCGCTGGGTCTGCCCGTGCCCCACACGGCGATCATCCCGAAGCGCAAGAACGAGATCGGGCGCAACCTCCAGGACTTCGTCACCGAGAACTTCCTCACTGAGCAGATCGCTCGTGAGCGCCTCACCGCGGCCCGGGTCGGGGAGCGGCTGGGGTTGTGGCTCGCCGAGGCCCCGCACCGGCAGCGGGTGATGGCCGAGGTCGTGCGAGCGACGCGCGCTGGTCTGGGTCGCATGTCCGATGACGACGTGCGCGAGGTCATCGAGAAGTTCCTGCTCCCGCGACTGGCGACCGAGCCGATCAGCCCCATTGCCGGGTCGTTGCTCGAAGGTGTGATCGGTGAGAAGACCCACCACGGGTTGGTCGATCTCGGGCTGGAGCAGCTCCACGACTGGCTCAAGGACAACCCGGGGACGTTCCAGGCCGTCATCGGGGAGCGCGCGCCCTGGTGGTCGCCGCCGTGGGTGGACGACAAGGTCATCGGCTGGAGCTATCAGCAGGTGCTCACGTGGCTGCACGACATCCGGATCACTCCCAACCATCCGGCACGCCTGGCGCTCGACGACCTGCTGGCGCGGTTGGCCCAGGACCTGCAGACCGACGAGCAGGTCATGGAGCAGGCCGAGTCACTCAAGGTTCGGCTGCTGTCACACCCGCAGGTGCCCGAGACGGCGGTCGGGTTGTGGAACTCGCTCAAGGGCGCCCTGGAGGTGGCCATGGACGACTCGCAGTCCTACCTCCACGTGCGCGGCGACGAGCTCCTCGAGCACCTGGGGCAGCACCTGGTCGAGGACGAGGAATGGCGTTCGCGGCTCGAGGGGCACCTCGGCGAGGCCGTGTCGTTCTTCGTGAACACCTACGGGTCCGAGCTCGCCGAGGTCATCTCCGTGACGGTCGAGCAGTGGGACGGGCGCGAGGCCTCGGAGCGGATCGAGCTCCACGTCGGCCGCGACCTGCAGTTCATCCGGATCAACGGCACGATCGTCGGCGCTCTCGCCGGCATCGTCATCCACGCGCTCAGCACCACCCTCACCTGATCACCTGATCACCTGATCACCTGATCGGCTGGACAGGCTCGGACTTCCGTGGTGTCCGGTTGGGGCTGCGGCTTGCGTCGTCCTTTGGGACAGCGCCCTCCTACCGTTGGTCGATCCACCTCGGTACCTCGCGATACGCAGGCACGTCTGGAATGAAGTCCGGGCCGACGGTGGACCATTGGGGTGCCACCTCGCCGGGAGTGAGGGCCTCATGGGTGTGCCACCACCAACGGGGGCCCTCTGGCGTGTGCACCGGCACCCGGTGCCCGGCCAGCCGCCGCTCCCCGCCCCGAGCCTGCGCGGCAATTTCTCCAAGATCCCAGTCCTCCGGCTGCATCACCATCCCGCCATCGCGGACCGACACCACAAGGGAGAGCCTTCCCGCGGCCAGGACCGCGCGAACAACCGACAGCTTGAGGGCCGTCGGGTCGTTCTGGGCCCGGCTCAGAGTCATGCGAGGGACCCCCATCGACTCGGCGAAGAGTCGCATCGACACCCCCGAGGCCTGAACGACCTCTCGGATGGTCGCTGCCAGGGAAGCGCCGGTCCGGTCGACGAGCTCGGCTGCGATGCATGCCTTGATGCCGTCCGGGACCACGGCCAGCCCGTACGCCGTGGACTCCAGTCCGGCGAGCACGGCGCTGAGGCGCAGGTCGCCGGGACGCGACTCAAGGCGGGCGATGAACGCGGCAGACAGGCCGCGGTGATCGGCATACACGCGTTGGCTCTCTCGCCGCCGAAGGCGGTCTCGGCGCAGGGCGCACCCGATCATGTCGTCGCTCGTCAGGTCCCCTCGCGAGGACTCGTCGAGCAGTTCGCGTGCTTCCTGCTGCGCGCGTCGATACCCCTTCATGGCCACCCCAGCATCGTTCGTTCCGTCAGGCTTGCATGGGGTACCGACAAGCTGGGCGAAGCGAGGTGTCCCAACGCACGGCGCAAGCCGCAGTGGCGGGGATGGGGTCAGGTGTCCCAAAGGACGACGCAAGCCGCAGTGCCGGGGGTGGGGTCAGGTGTCCCAAAGGACGACGCAAGCCGCAGCCCCCACGGGGGACCGAGACAAGCCGGAGTTCAGGCGGATTGGCGTGGTGGGCGGGGGAAGAACATCGAGGTGCGCTGCATGTACTCGGAGTAGCCGGGCCGCTTGGACATCTCGGACTCCAGCAGCCGCGCTCCCGTCGCGAAGGCGAGGAAGTAGGTCATGATCACCGGCGAGAACACCGTCAGCACCGCCGGCCAGACCTCGGCTGAAATGACCCACAGCCCCCACCAGACGGCGGCGTCGCCGAAGTAGTTCGGGTGCCGCGTCCACGCCCACAGACCGCGGTCCATGATCTTGCCCTTGTTGGCCGGGTCCGACTTGAACCGCGCCAGCTGGGCGTCGCCGATCGCCTCGAAGCCCACGCCGACGACGAACAACGCCACTCCGAGCGCCGCCACCCAGCCGAGCGGCTTCGCACCTGCAGCCGCCGCGACCTGCAGCGGCAGGGAAACGACCCAGGCAGCAAGCCCCTGGACCACGAAAACCCTGCGGACGGCATACCCGAAACGCTTTTCGGGCGGCGCCGCGGAGAGCAGCTTCTCGTAGCGCGGGTCCTCATCGGCGCCCAGCGCCCGGCGCCGGATGTGCCAGGCCAGGCGCACCCCCCACACCGTCACGAGCACCGCGAGGAGCAGCGACCGAGCTCCCGGGCTGAAGAACGTGCAGACCCACGCGATGACGACGAAGACGAGACCCCACGCGATGTCGACGACGCTCACCTTCCCGAGCCGCCGGGCGATGAGCGCCGTGACGCCCATGACGACGGCAGCAGCGACGAGGCAACTGAGGGTGACGAGCAGGAAGCGATGCATCAACGCACCGTGTCATGCGCGACGGGCGCTCCGCCGGACCGACGCGACAGGATCTGGTCGACACCCATGCGGCCATCACGGAACGCCTGGCCACTCCCGACGAGGTACAGCCGCCAGATGCGGGCGACCTCCTCGCCGACGAGCTCGACGACGGCCGCCCAGTTCTTCTCGAACGTCTCGCTCCACGCGTCGATGGTCCACACGTAGTGCTCGCGCATCGCATGGACGTCGCGGACCTCCAGCCCACCCGCCTCGATCAGCTCGACCGTCTCGCCGACGGGTCGCATGTGCATGTCGGGCGCGATGAACGACTCGATGAACGGCCCGCCGCCGGGGTGGCGTCCGCGCCGGGACATCTGCTGGATGAGGACGTAGCCTCCCGGCTTCACCGCTTCGCGAAGAACAGCGGCGTATGCCGGGTAGTTGCCCTGTCCGACGTGCTCACCCATCTCGATCGACGCCACGGCGTCGTAGGGACCGTCGGACACCTCGCGGTAGTCCTGCAGCCGGATCTCGACCCGGTCCTGAAGCCCGCGCTCGCGGACCCGGGCGTCGATGAACGCCTTCTGCTCCTTGGCGATGGTCACTCCGGTGACCTGCGCGCCGTAGTGCTCGGCGGCATACAGGGACAACGATCCCCAACCACAGCCGACGTCGAGGAACCGCGAACCCTCGTGGAGCCCGATCTTGCGGCAGATGAGGTCGAGCTTGGCGGACTGCGCCGACTCGAGCGACTGCTGCGTCCGGTTCGGGTCTCCACTCCACCACCCCGACGAATAGGCCATGTGCGGGTCCAGGAGGAGCTCGTAGAACGCGTTGGAGAGGTCGTAGTGGTGGCTGATCGCCGACCGGTCACGACCGAGGGAATGGAGCCGACCGCGCAGACGGGCCTGGCTCGAGGGCGCCTCGGGGCGACCACCGAGTGCCCCCACCTCACGGGCGAGAGCGATGAGGCGCGGGGCGGTGCGGGCGAGGGTGCCAGCGCTGAGGCCGCTCACTCCCCGCTCGGCGAGGGTGGCCCGAGCCAGGTCCAGCGCCTCGCCGACGTCACCCTGGACGTCGATCTCACCGGTCACATAGGCCTGGGACACACCGAGCTCACCCGGCGACCACAACAGCCGCCGCAGCGCCTGCGGTGAGCGCAGAACGAGGACCGGCCCCTCCTCCGGTCCCGCTCGTGAGCCGTCCCATGCCCGCAGCCCCACGGGAAGCGGCCCACGCAGGAGGGGGACCAGTGCGTCGGCGATCCGGGGGGCGAGGTCAGGGGATGAAGTGCTCACGATCAGCATTCGGAGGAGCCTCCCGCGCGGATTGGGTGCTCGGGAGCAAAGATGAACCCAATCCAATCCCACCCAACGCGACGAATGGACAGCATGACCTCGACAGACGCTGCCCCACGCACTGCTGTCGTCGGCTCCGGAGTGTCCGGGCTGACGGCCGCGCACGTGCTCTCGCAGCACCACCGCGTCACCCTGTTCGAAGCCGACAACCGGCTGGGCGGGCACGCCCACACCCATACCCTCGAGACCTCCGACGGGGAGGGTGGCGTTCGTGTCGACACCGGCTTCATCGTCCACAACGACCGCACGTACCCCCACCTGCAGCGGCTGTTCGGTGAGCTCGACATCCCCGTGCGCGACACCGAGATGTCGATGTCGATCCTCGACCCGGCGAGTGGCCTCCAGTACGCCGGCGGGCGCGGCATCACCGGGTTCCTCGCGCGCCCCCGTCAACTGCTGTCGCGCGACTTCCTCACCATGTTGCGCTCGGTGCGCCGTTTCCACAGGGAGGCGACCGCCTACCTCGCAGCGACCGACGACGAGGACCAGACGACCTACGGCGAGTTCATCGCCGCGCGCAGCTTCCCGTCGAGCTTTGTCGAGCTGTATGCCGTGCCGCTCGTCTCGTGCGTGTGGTCCAGTGGGCGCGGCGACGCCATGGACTACCCGGCGCGCTATCTCTTCCAGTTCCTCGAGCACCACGGAATGCTCAGCATCACCGGGTCGCCGCAGTGGCGCACCGTCGTGGGCGGCTCGGCCACCTACGTCGAGGCGCTCGCCGCGCGACTGACCGATGTGCGCCGCGGGCAGGGTGTCCTCGGGATCGAGCGCGACGACGACGGAGTCACCATCACGACTCGCGCCGGAGACGAGCGCTTCGACAGCGTCGTCATCGCCACCCACGCCGACGACGCCCTGCACCTCCTGGCCGACGCAACCCCCATCGAGAAGGAGGTCTTGGGCGCCTTCCGCTACTCGCGCAACGAGACCGTCCTGCACCGGGACGAGTCGCTCCTGCCGTCCGCCTCGTGGGCCCGCGCCTCCTGGAACTACCGTGTCGCTCGTCCGGGCCACGACGAGGGCACGACCGGGCCGGTCGTCACCTATGACATGACCCGACTGCAGGGCCTGCCGTCCGGTGACCCCCTCTACGTCACCCTCAACGCGACCGCCCTCATCGACCCGGCCAAGGTCATCGCGGTCATGGACTACGCCCACCCGATCCACGACCTGGACGCGGTGCGCGCCCAGCGTCGGCGGGATGAGATCACGACCTCGCGCACGGCCTTTGCCGGCGCGCACTGGGGCTGGGGTTTCCACGAGGACGGCTGTCGCTCCGGTGTCGAGGCGGCCGAATCGCTGGGGGTGCAGTGGACATGACCGCTGGCTCCACAGATGTTGGTGTCATGACTGATGTTGGTGTCATGACGGATGCTGTTGCCGTGGCGCTTGATCTCCCCACCCTGCCGGCACTCGTCGTCGGTCGGGTCCACCACACCCGGCACACGCCGCTGCGTCATACCTTCACCCACCGGCACTACCAGTGGCTCATTGACCTTGACGAGCCGCTGACCCTCCCGGCCTGGCTGCGTCCGGTCGCCTCCTTCCGCGCCGAAGACCACCTGGCCGGGTCGGAGTCGCACGCCGACCTCAAGGCGAACGTGCTCCGCTGTCTGGAGCGCGGCGGCATACCCAGTGACGGTGTGACGCGCGTGGTCGCCCTGACGAACGCCCGTGTCCTGGGGCACGTCTTCGACCCGATGACGGCGTACTGGTGCCTCACGGAATCCGGCGTCCTGCGCGGGGTCGTCGTCGAGGTGCACAACACCTACGGCGGACGGCATGCGTATGCCGTTGCGCCCGATCCCAGCGGCGCAGCCTCCGTGGACAAGGACTTCTACGTCTCACCGTTCAACGACACGTCGGGGGAGTACGCGATCCGGTTCCACCTCGACGCCGACAGGGTGTCCGTCGGCATCAGGCTGCACCGCGAGGGCAAGCTCATCCTCACCGCCGTGGTCGAGGGCGACCTCGTCCCGGCGACGCCGCGCTCCGTGCTGGCCACTGTCGCCCGCCACCCCCTCATGCCCCAGCGCGTGACTGCCCTCATTCGGATGCACGGCATCCGCCTGTGGGCCCGCCGTCTGCCCGTCCAAACCCGTCCCCCTGCCTCCGAAGAGAGTGTCCGATGACTTCCGAAGTCCTCCCGTCCTTCGAAATCCCCACTGCCAAGACGCTGTTCACGCGCGGAGCCGTGGCTCGCACCCTGATCCACAAGATCGTTGCCGGTGTCCCGGTGCGGCTGCGCTACCCCGACGGTTCGCAGGTCGGAGGTGGCGTTGAAGACGGCCCGACACTGGACATCGTCCGCCCCGCATCGATGTATCGGCGGATCGAGCAGCACCCGAAGATCGGTCTGGGCGAGGCCTACATGGCCGGCGACTGGCACGCCGCCCCCGGCACCGACCTGGCTCAGGCACTGCTGCCGTTCGCGGCCAAGATGGGGCAGCTCCTGCCCAAGCCCCTGTTGGCGCTGCGACGCATCGCTGACCGCGCCCTGCCCGCCGGCACCCGCAACACGCTGACCGGCAGCCGCGCCAACATCGAGGCGCACTACGACCTGTCCAACGACCTCTTTGCCGCGTTCCTCGACCCGACGATGTCCTACTCGTCGGCCCTGTTCGACCACACCAAGCCGCTCGCCGGCCAGGACCTCGTCGAGGCCCAGCACCGCAAGATCGACGCCATGCTCGACTCGACGGCGGTGGGCCCGGGCTCGCGTGTCCTCGAGATCGGCACGGGCTGGGGCGAGCTGGCGCTGCGCGCAGCGGCCCGCGGTGCCGATGTCCTGTCGATCACCCTCTCGCACGAGCAGCGGGCGCTGGCCCAGGAACGCATCGCCGCCGCCGGCCTCAGCGACCGCGTCGAGGTGCGGCTCCAGGACTACCGCGAGGTGTCGGGCGAGTTCGACGCCATCGTCTCGGTCGAGATGATCGAGGCCGTCGGCGAGGAGTACTGGCCGACCTACTTCGGTGCGATCGACAGCCTCCTGGCACCTGGTGGCACTGCCGCGGTCCAGGCCATCCTCATGGATCACGACCGCTTCCTCGCGACCCGCAACTCCTACGGCTGGATCCAGAAGTACATCTTCCCCGGTGGCATCATCCCCTCGCTGGACGCGATCTCGGAGGTGACTGGACGGCATACCGGACTGAAGGTTCGCGACGTGCGCGCGTTCGGTGGCGACTACGCAGAAACGTTGCGGCGCTGGCGTTTCCAGTTCCTTGAGGCGTGGCCGACCATCGAGGGCGGCGCCTTCGACGAGACGTTCAAGCGGATGTGGGAGTTCTATCTCGCCTACTGCGAGGCCGGGTTCGCGTCCGGCTACCTCGACGTGGCCCAGGTGACCCTGCGCCGCGACTGATCCACGACTCTGCGGCGGACTTTGCCCTCCGCAGACGGGCTCTCCATGAAGTGGGCCGACAGTGTTCGGCATCAGTTCACCCTGCGCTGGTGATCTCTCGAAAGTTCGGTGTGCGTTTCCCCTGCGTTCGTCGTAGGTGACCCGTCACGTCTCCCTCGCGCTCGTAACTTCCCTCGAGGCAGGGGGCGCGAGCAACTACGGGAGACACACATCATGAATCGCAGCACGGCGGTCCGAGCGCGCGGACTCACCAAGAAGTTCGGTGACGTCGTTGCCCTCGACGCCCTCGATCTCGACGTCGAACCGGGACAGATTCATGGGCTCGTCGGACCCAACGGAGCGGGCAAGACCACCCTGCTGGGGCTCCTCCTCGGGCTGGCGGTCGCCGACTCCGGAAGCCTCGAGGTTCTGGGGACTCCGGTCGGCCCGGTGCTGTCGACCCCCGATGGTGTCGCCGGGTTCGTCGACGGGCCGGGCCTCTACCCGTCGCTGACGGCACGCCAGAACCTGTCGTCCGTCGTGAGCCTGCGGGGCCAGCGCCATCGCGGCGACGACGTCGACGAGGCCCTGGTCAGGGTCGGGCTCGACGACGTCGCCGACGACGCGGTCCGTGGCTTCTCCCTGGGGATGCGTCAGCGCCTGGGGCTCGCCGCGGCGCTGCTCAGCGAGCCCCGGCTGCTCATCCTCGACGAGCCGGCCAACGGCCTCGACCCCGCCGGCAAGCGCCAGGTGCACCGCGTCCTCACCGACTTCGCCGAGGCCGGTGCGACGGTGATCCTGTCGAGCCACCGGATGGACGACCTCGCAGCCCTGTGCACCGACGTCACGCTGCTGTCGACCGGCCGCATGGTGTTCTCGGGCGCTCCGCAGAAGCTCGCCGTCGAGGGCGGCCTGCTCGACTACCGGATCCTCACGCCGGACGGCGACGGGGCTCGACGGGTCGCTGAGGCCACCCCCGGCGTGCGGATCGTCCACACCCGCGACACCCTCGGGCTCGCCGACACCTCGGGGCTGGTCGTGCGCGGCCACGAGTCCGCGGTGGATGCGCTCGTCGTGGGCCTCGTGGGGGCAGGCATCGCGATCCGTGAGCTGGCACCGACCATCCCGCCGCTCGAGGCTGCCTTCCTCGCGCTCACGGGGGCCGACACGCAGAGCTACTTCCCGGAGCGCCTCGGCCAGCCCGACCCTCTCGAAGCCGCACCCGTCAAGGAGCTCGTCCGATGACCACCACGCTCGAACGTCCCGACACTGCGGGGGAGTCGGCCCCGGCAACATCGGCCGCCGCAGCCGCCGCCGCGTCGGCGGCCCGGACCGGGCTGTCCGCCGTCTATCGCTTCGAGCTGCTCAAGCTCCTCGCCCAGTGGCGGCTTCGGGCCGTCTTCCTCGCCTGCCTCCTCGTGCCCGCCCTCTACACCGCCGTCGTGAGCGGCCAGACGTCGCTGCCGGCCGACTCGGTCTATGGCCGCTGGATGAACCAGTCGGGGTGGGCGGGATCGCTGGTGATCCTCGTCTTCATGGGCACGCTCGTCCTGCCCCTGCTCACGAGCGTTGTGTCTGGCGACATCTTCGCCGTGGAGGACCGACTCGGGACGTGGCGCCACCTGCTCGTCACGGTCCGCTCAGCGCGGCTGATCTTCGCGGCGAAGGCGCTCGCTGCCCTCACCGTGACCCTCGCGCTCTTCGTGCCGCTCGTGACCTCGTCCCTCGTCGGCGGGCTGCTCGTCGTCGGCAGCCACCCCGTGCCCGGTCTCGACGGACACCTCATCGGCTCGGGCGAGCTGTCCGGTCTCGTCCTGCTCTCGTGGCTCACCGTCATCCCGCCGACGCTGGCGTTCTCCGCGATCGGCCTGCTCGGCTCGGTCTCGTTCGGTCGTTCACCCCTCGGGCTGCTCATGCCCGTCGTGTTCGCCGTCGTCCTCGACCTCGTCCACCTCATGCCCGCTCCGGTCGCCCTCCGGGCGGCGACGCCGACCAGCCCTTTCACGGCATACAGAGGGTTGTTCACGGAACCGGCCCAGAGCGGAATGCTCGTCATCGGTCTGGTGGTGAGCGTGGCCTGGGCCGCGCTGGCGACCTGGCTCGCCTACCGGACGTTCGTCCGCCGCGACTTCACCGACCTCGCCAACGACGGGTCGGCTCGTCGCTTCGTGCTCACGGGTCTGCTGCCGCTCGTCGGGCTGTTCGTCGCCGCTGCGGCCGCCGTGTCGACGGTGACCGGTGTGACCGGCAGCGGCGTCAACCGCCCCAAGCTCGAGGCGTCCCTGGCCACCTCCTTCTCGCACCTCTACGTGCTCCAGAACACCGAGCTCAAGCGGTCTGCCCTGACTGCGGAGCAGCTCAGGTCGACCGCCGAGTGCGACAAGGGCGGCGACCGGGTCGAGGACACCGGCCCCGGAAACGACTGGCGTTGCGTCGTGACGTGGACGGTGCCCGGTGCCAGCGGGACGGCCAACGCGATCTACCAGCTCGATGTCCTGCCGGACGGCCGCTACCTGGCCGACGGCGACGGACCAAAGGAAGTCAACGGCTACTTCCTCGTCCGCACCCAGACGGGGGATGCACCCAACCCCCTGTGGCAGTTCGACGGTCTCGTCGACCTGCTCGAGAAGTAAGCGCTCCACGGCACCACCTGCAACCACAACTCAACAACAACTCAACACACAACTGAAAGGTTTCCCATGCGCGTCACACGCAACCGGGTGGAGAAGGTGGCCGGCCGCCACGTCTCCCGACACCTCATGGCCATCACCGCCGGCTACCTCGCCCTCGTCGTCACGGGAGGGATCGCCTACGGCTCGACCAACGGCTTCGGCGAGAACCTCGTCGGCACCGAGTACGCGGACGGACAGCAGATCTCCTCGAACCAGCTGATCAAGCCGATCGGTCAGCGGCTGCTCACCGAGTACGGCAAGTTCATGGGCTCGACCATCAGCCCGGACGGCCGGTACCTTGCCGCGACGGCGAACGACCGCTCGATCTCCCTGCAGATCTTCGACCTCAGCACCAACAAGCTGATCTTCCGGGCGGGCACCGCCGCTGGCGCGAACCTGCGTCCCGCGGACAACACCGTCGGCCAGGAGGGACCCACCTATTCGCCCGACGGCCGCTTCCTCTTCATGCCGAACGCCACGGGCATCACCCGCTTCCCGGTCAACGCTGACGGCACCCTGTCGGCCGGGACGAAGATCGCCATCCCCACCCTGGCCAACCCCAGTCGGCAGGCCCTCACCGCCGGCCTGACCTTCTCGCCCGACGGCAAGACCCTGTATGCCGCCGTCAACGGTCAGAACTCGGTCGTCGCCATCGATCCGGTCGCCGGAACGATCACCCAGACGTGGAACGTCGGGATCGCGCCCCGCCAGCTGACGTTCGTCGGCGCCAAGCTCTACGTCTCCGACGAGGGCGGCCGTCTGGCCAAGGACGGTGAGACGACGATCGAGTCGTACGGAACCAACGTCCCGGCCAACCCGGTTCTCGGGAACTCGACCAACGGCATACTCAGCGTCATCGACACGACGAGCGCTGGTGCGCCGGTCGCGTCCCTCGAGGTGGGGCTCCACCCGACCGCGATGCACGTTGCGGGCACGATCCTCTACGTCGCGAACACGAACGACGACACCATCTCCGTCGTCGACACGAAGACCGACAAGGTCGTCCAGACCATTGCCACCCAGCCCTGGGCCAGCTCGAAGGTGGGCTACGAGCCGACCGGCATGACGGTCAAGAACGGTCGACTCCTCGTCACCCTCGGTCGTGCGAACGCGGTCGCGGTCTACAAGCTGGGCGCGAGCGCGCTCGACCCGGTCAGCTATGTCGGGCTCCTTCCGACCGACTACTACCCCGAGGACGTCTTCTCTGTGGGTGATGACCTCGTCGTCGCCAACCGCCGCGGCAACGACGCCCGCGGCCCCGAGATCACCTACAACGAGGGCTATGGCACGACCCCCGCCACCGGGCACGGCACGCACTCGACGACGGCCTCGCTGACCCGTTTCACGTTGCCGAGCGACGCCACGATCCGGGAGACCTACACGCCGCAGGTCTTCACCCAGAACGGGTGGGGCGGAGCCGATTCCGACGTGAAGCACGCCAAGGACAAGGGTGGGAAGGCGAAGCCCGTCGCGGTGCCCAAGCGCATCGGCGACCCGTCGACGATCAAGCACGTCTTCCTCCTCGTGAAGGAGAACCGGACCTACGACCAGGTCCACGGCGACATGCCCGAGGGCAACGGCGACCCGACCTTGGCCCAGTTCGGTGAGCAGGTCACGCCGAACATCCACGCGTTGTCCCGCCAGTTCGGTCTCTACGACAACACCTACGATGTCGGCACCAACTCCGCCGAGGGTCACAACTGGCTCATGCAGGGCGACAACCCGGAGTACACCGAGTCGAGCGCCGGCGAGTACACGCGGTCCTACGACACCGAGAACGACGTCCTGGGCCACCAGCGCTCCGGCTTCCTCTGGACCGCGGTGCAGGCGGCGGGCAACACCGCTCGCAACTTCGGCGAGTTCTCCTTCTTCGAGAACAAGCCGGCCGGGGCGACCTGGCAGAAGTACTACTGCGCCACCAAGAGCGTGGAGAACGGCGGCGACCCCGCCCAGCTCACCGACCCCGCGATCCGGGTCAACCAGGTCTCACCGATCCCGTCGCTCAACGACATCTCGAACCACGACTCGCCGATGTTCGACTCGAACATTCCTGACCTGTACCGCTACCAGATCTGGAAGCAGGAGTTCGAGAAGCAGGGTCCGGCCAACTTCCAGATGATGTGGCTCTCGAGCGACCACACCGGTGGCGCTCCCGACCCGCGCGCCCAGGTCGCCGACGGTGACCTCGCGGTCGGCAAGATCGTCGACACGATCTCGCACAGCAAGTACTGGAAGGACTCGGCGATCTTCGTCGTAGAGGACGACAGCCAGAACGGTCCCGACCACGTCGATGGTCACCGTGCGCCGATCCAGGTCATCAGCCCGTATGCCGTCCACGGCAAGACGGTCTCGACGTACTACTCGCAGATCAACATGGTTCGCACGATCGAGCAGATCCTCGGCGCCGAGCCGTTGAACCAGAAGGTCGCTGCGGCCACGCCGATGTTCAAGGCATTCTCGGCGAAGCCGGACCTCACGCCATTCACCGCCGTGCCGAACCGGATTCCCCTCACGGAGAACGTCAAGACCGCGCCGGAGTGTGGCCTCGATGAGGTCGCCAACGCCCCCGCTGCACCGACCGTGGCGGCCGCGCAGGTGTCCACTGCGGCCGAGTGGGACAAGTGGGCTCAGCAGCAGCACTTCAGCGGCAAGACCCCGCGTGCGGACTTCTCGCACCCGGAGCAGATGAACCGCTACACGTGGTACCAGACGCACAACTGGGACCTGCCCTACCCGGGCGACTCGAAGATCTACCCGCCGTCGCAGGTCCCCGGTGGGGCACTGCCCGGAGCCGAGAACGAGTGATCCTCGGGTGACTCTCGCATGACGGCAGCGGCCCACCGGACACTCCGGTGGGCCGCTGCTGATTGCTCAGAGACGTCCGGCGTCAGCCGGCCCAGTCGGGGTCGGCGGCGGTGAGCCGACCGGGCTCGACGGTTCCCGGCTCGGGTCGGCTTCCTTCGTCCTTGCCGGCAAGGGCTGCCGTGACGGCCTCCTCGAACGTCTTGGCTCCGCCCTCGGGCGCACCGATGGTGGTGTCGACATCGTTCTCGTGGCACACGACCTCGTGAACGAGGCTGCCCACCAACGGCTTTGCGATGCCCGAAGGGACGGGGGTGACGAGGCCGACCCAGTGGCTCGCGAGCCAAGGGGTGAGGACAGGCACGGTGATGATGGCACGGTCACGCAGCCCGGCCGCCTTGGCGAACCGGTGGATCATGTCGCGGTAGGTGAGGACATCAGGCCCGCCGATGTCGAAGGTGCGGTTGGGCTCGCCCTCGATCTCGGCCGCACCGACGAGGTAGTGCAGCACGTCAGAGATCGCGATGGGCTGGATCCGGTTGTTGACCCACTTGGGCGTGATCATCGCCGGGAGGTTGTGGGTGAGGTGGCGCAGCATCTCGAACGACGCCGACCCCGAGCCGACGATGATCGCGGCCTGCAGGACGACGGTCGGGACGCCGGAGGCCATGAGGAGGTCGCCGACCTCGACCCGGGAGGCCAGGTGGCTCGAGAGCTTCTCGGCGGCCGGGTGCAGCCCGGAGAGATAGACGATGCGTTGGACCCCGGCGCCCTGGGCGGCGAGTCCGAAGGTGCGCGCCATCTCGCGGTCGCGCTCCTCGAAGTTGTCACCACCGTCCATGGAGTGCAGGAGGTAGTAGGCGACGTCGATGTCGGCCAGAGCCGTGTCGAGGTCGGAGCGCGAGGTGGCGTCGCCCTCGATGATGTCGACCTCGTCGTGCCAGGCGCGGCTGGCGAGGCGGTCGGCCGAGCGCGTCAGGACGCGGACCTCGTGGCCGGCAGCGAGAAGGGCGGGCACGAGGCGCGAGCCGATGTAGCCGGTCGCCCCCGTGACGAGGACGCGAATGTGCTGGTCAGGAGTCATCTGTGGCATCGTCTCACTGTCATGCGACATGCACTCACGGAACTGCAGCGGTTCTTCCGCGCGGCGCTCGTCGTGCCCGTGACTCGCGACCATACAGAGTCCGACCGGGCCTTCAAGCGGCGGCGCCTGATTGCCGTGGTCACGCTCGTCGTCGGGCTCGTGCTCAACGCCTGGGCGTTGCGCATCCCGCCCGGCGACGGCCTCTTCTACATCGCGACGTTCGCCCTGGCGGCTGTCTGGGCGGGTGGCGCGTTCCTGTCCGGCCCACTCCATCTCGGGCGGGCGCACACCCGCAGTGGAAGCGAGCGCAGCCGGTCGGTCGTGCAGTCGCTCGTGCTGGGGCTCCTTCTCCTCGCGCTGTTCCTCGTCGGGGCGCTGGTGGTTGCGCGCATTCCCGTGCTGCGCGAGCCGGTGGACGGGCTGCTCGACCACGCCCGCTTCGGCTCGCTCCCCGTCGTGGCCGTCATCACCGCCGTGAACGGGGTGGCCGAGGAGCTCTTCTACCGGGGCGCGCTCTTTGCTGCGGTCGGTCGTCGGCACGCCGTTCTCGTCACGACGATCGTGTATGCCGTCGTCTGTGCTGCCGCTGGCGTCCCGCTGCTCGTGCTGGCGGCGGTGCTCGTGGGAATCGTCGTGGGTCTGCAGCGCCGAGTGACGGGTGGCATCCTCGGCCCGATCGTCACCCACCTCACCTGGTCGCTCGGCATGCTCTTTCTCCTGCCGCACGTCCTCGCCGCTGCTGCCTGAGCGACTTCGTGCCCCGCACGGACCATCGTCGCGGGGCTCCTCATGTCCGTGCGGGGCACGATGTCGGGTGTCGGGACAAAGTGGCGCGCTCGGTCGTTGGGGAGGGCATGAGCACCCTCACCTGCCCCAAGTGCGCATCTGAGATGCGGAACTACGAACGCAACCAGGTCCACGTCGACCAGTGCACCGGCTGCGGTGGCCTCTTCCTCGACCGCGGCGAGCTCGAGGCCCTCGTCAACGCCGAGAACGCCTGGCACCAGCCGCAAGCCGTCCCTCCCCAGCCCGCGCCGCAGGCGCAGCCGGCAGCGGCACCGCAGCAGCCGGCATACCCGCAACATCAGCAGGCCTACGGTCAGCCGGCCGCGCAGGCCTATGGGCAGGCGCCGCGCTACTCGTCCTCGCCGGGCAAGGGCCAGTACGGCTACGGCCACCCGCGACGCAAGAAGTCATTCCTCTCCGAGCTCTTCGACTGACCCGACCCTCCCCGACTCACAGGCCCCCGTTGACATCTGGTCAGCGGGGGTTTGTCGTGCCATATTTCAGTCATGACCGCTGGGGTAGGGGTGGGGGACGACGTCGCGCAGGTCGCGACGCCCGAGCGGGAACGCGCGCCGGGGTGGCACGCGCGATTCCTCATCGCGTTCGGCGGCGCCGTGGTGGTCGTCTCGCTCCTCTTGCTGGGGTCATTGTGGACGGATGGTCTGCGCGCTTCGACGTTCGAGGAACTGCGTGGCGACATCCGCAACGGTGCGGTGCAGGAGTGGTACGTCGCGGACTCCCTGAGCAAGGGCTTCCTCGATGCGAAGGAGGCGCACCAAACGCCGGTCGAGGCCACCGAGGTCACGGACGACGGCATGTTCACGTCGACCGACCCAGCGGGCGAAGCCTCGGGCGGCATCCTCGTCTGGCGAACCTTCGGGGGTCACGGATGGCAGGTCGCGAACGCGGACGCCGGCTTCGGCTCGTTCGACGGACACAAGGCGGACGCGACAGAAGAGACGAGTAAGCTCGTTCGCCAGCTGCGCGACGCGGGTGTGTCGATGCGGCCCTTCGACTGGGGCGACAACACGACACTTCAGAACCTCGCTGGGTTTGGTGCCCTCATCGTCTTCGCGGGCCTGCTCTTCGGTGCCGCTCCGCGTGTGGGAACGCGGTGGTTCTGGTTCTGGCTGTTCCTCAATGGTCCGCTGGCGATCGGCTTCATCGCGTATGCCGTGATGGAGCTCATCGGGTTCCGTCGCCGCCCTGACCCGCCCCTGACAAAGCGGCTCACGGGGATCACCGGCCTGGTCGGCGCGTGGGTGCTGAGCGTCGTGCTGGCCCTCAGCGCCGCCTTCTTGCGCTCCCGCGGTCTGCAGCTCCCGCTCTGAGGGCTAGAGCGCCCGACGGGCCGTCACGGCTGCCAGGGCCGTCGTGATGGGGACCGCAGCGATCAGGCCCAGGGTGGCCACGACGCTGCGGACGATCTCCTGGGCGATGACCTGGGTGGTGACGACGTTGCTGATCGAGGTGTTGTTCGCGGCGATCAGGATGAGCAGCGGAAGGGACGAACCGGCATACGCCAAAATGATCGTGTTGATCACCGAGGCGATGTGCGCCCGACCGACGCGGGTGCCGGCGCGATAGAGCTCGCGCACGCCGTAGCCGGGGTTGGCTCGCGCGAGCTCAGTGATGGTGGCTGCCTGGGTGACCGTGACGTCGTCGAGGACGCCGAGCGTTCCGATGACGATGCCCGCGAGCAGCAGGCCCTGCATGTTCACGCTCTGGCTCGTGGCCAGGAACGTCGAGGAGTCGTCGGTGAGGCCGGTGAGGTGCATGCCTTCGACCCAGGCGGCCGCGAGGAGCCCGGTCAGGCACAGGCTGGCCAGGGTCCCGAGGACTGCGACCGAGGTCAGCAGGCTCACCCCATGAGTGAGATAGAGGACGGTGAGCATGATGGCTGCGGAACCGACGATGGCCACGAGGAGTGGTGACTCGCCGGCAAGGATCGCGGGGACGACGAAGAACAGCAGCAGCGCAAAGGTCACGGCCAGGCCGATCAGGGCAGCGAATCCGCGCCATCGACCGAAGGCAACAACGGCCAGCACGAAGGCGATCGCCAACAGCCAGAGACCCTTGCTGCGCTGGTGATCGACGATGTCGTAGCGCTCTCCCTCCGGAGCAGAGGTCTTGACGAGAACGACCTCGTCACCTTCCGCGATGAGTGGAGCTCCTGGCCCGTTGGGAAGCTCGACGGTGAGCCTGCGCTCGCGGTCGGGGCCGTCCGTGAGCTGCACCAGGGCGGTGCCGCAGCCGTTCACAACCGTCGTCGGCCCGGTGGGGCCCGACTCCTCGCCAGCTGGCGAGGGTGGGCACTCCTTCTTGGTGAGGCCGGTCACCACGGCGAGGGACTGGTCGGCCCGCCCGGACTGGTCGACGGTCTTGCTGGCGGGGGGCCACAGCCAGATCAGCGCAAGAAGGGTGATCAGCCCGGCAGGCACGATGACGGCAAGAGCGACGTTCCGCATCCGCTGCGTATCGCGCGCGTCGTGCCGTGAATGGTGGTGGTGGCCCATGACTCGTGCATCCTTTGCGACAGCCTCGCGGCGATGGGTCAGGACGAGTGCGCCGACTGGTTTCAGGGGTTCGGGAGATGAGTGGGCCCCGTGGGACTCGAACCCACAACCTACGGAGTCCGGCTCCGGGCCGCTCTGAGGGTAGCGTCCGCTCTCCTGCGTGCTCCGGATAGTGTCCACCGGTCGTGGTTGTTCTTGGGTGTTCCAAGGTTCATGAGTGCCCTCATGTGTCCCCTGTTGGGCAGGGAGAGCCACCGACCCTGTAGCGGAGCAAAGACGGTCGGAGGGAGTGCGGGTCAAGCCGTGATGCCCGCCTGGTCCTGGCCCCGTTGTCCGGGAGGACATGCCCCGGTGTTCTGGAGAAGCTGCGGCTTGATGCGTGCTCGTGGAGGCCGGACGGTGTAGCGCAGGGTCGGCGGCTTGGAGGTGAGGGGACGTCTCGAACTGATTCGGGTTGTCCCCTTTGGCATGCCCCGGTGGTGGCCGGGGGAGCGGTGGGGGTGCGCGTGGGCCGGAGCGAAGCGGGAGGCCCGAGCGCGGGGGTCCCTGCCGTGACCCGGCCACGGGCCGGGGCGCGCGCCGAAGGCGCGCCTTGAGTCAGTAGAGAAAGTTCTCACACAGTTGTCCAACGCTGGGCGTCCCCATGTGGCGCAGTGCGTACCTTAAAGACTTGGCAAGGAGGTTCCCGAGATGTCGACTGTGTGGCGGGTCACGTGCGACGGTATGCGCACCGGTGACCGCAGGGGGAGCCGGATTGAGCAGGGGGTAGGTATGGGGTTCTTTCGTCGGATCATCGTCCTTGTCGTGGCGATGAGCGCGATGCTAGGTGTAACAGCGGTCAGCGCCACCGCGTCTAGTCGTGACAGGTCCCTTGAGTTGATTCAAGAGGAGACGGGCAAGTCAGCCAATGCGGTTGGCGCTGGCCTCACAGCGCCCAGCGGCCATACGTTCACGGCGAGCAAGGCAAGGGACGGGTCGTCACGACGCACCTGGGTCCAGCCCGAAGGTGAGGGATTCCGACTTCTGGCAGAACTGCGCGAGGGTGATTCGGAAGTCACTTTCCGAGACATCACTCCCAAGGGCCTGTCCATCATCGAGAACGCTGCTGGACGATTTGAGGTAGTCGCGGACGACACGTCGGAGACGGTCTCAGAGATCCAAGCCCCTTGGGCCGTGGACGCGACAGGGCGTCAGTTGTCTACTTGGTTCGAGGCGGCTGGACGTGACGGCCTACGGCAGAAGGTTGACACCAAGGGTGCTCAATATCCCATTGTGGTGGACCCTTGGGTTTCAGTGGGCTGGTACTACACGCATCCAGTGGTCTTCGTCGAGATGAGCTGGAGCGAGACGTGGGCACTCAAGAATCAGATTCTCACTGACTACAGCATGGCCCCAGGCTTGCTATGTGGCTACGTCCCGACGGTTACCGGGCGAATCGCGTGCGCTGGCGTTTGGCTACTCATCCGGGCTGATGTGCGCAAGACTGTTGATGCAGCGATAGCGGCAAAGAAGTGCTACAAGGTTCGGATGCCCGTTGGCGGAGGGCTCGTCGGATACGACAGTTATTACAAGACCTGCAGATCCTGAGGAGTGATCATGCGCATCAAGTGGCGAGAAGAAGCATTCGTGCTCATCGTGATTGTCAGCATGTTGGTTTACCTGCCGGTCCTTCTCGATGACGTCGCTCCCAGCAGCACGGCCATCAGTTGGTTCATAGTTGGCTGGATTGCTGTCCGTGCATCTGCACTTGTGGTTCGGAGTCGACACCGTCGCGAACCGAGGACTCGCCTCTAGGCGCTCGAAACCACGCTTAGCGGTAGGTCCTCCCACAGATGTTGAGTGGGAGGACCTACCGCTACCGTCCGCGCTCGGCCCCGTAGTCGCCACTGCAACGAGGCACGCACTTTGGCAACGAGAGCCTGAGGTGACGTCCGAGCAACAGGAAGTCGTCGACCGGGTGATTTTGGAGGCGTCCGAGGCCTTCGTGAGCAGTGGGGGCGGTGGGGGCGGTGGGGCTGAGCGACCATGAAGTCGTTCGTCACCGGTTGTTCGAGGAGTGCATGCGGACCTCGCCGGAGAACGAAGAACTCCTCCGCTGCGCCCTTGAGAGGTGGGGGTCAACCGGAGGCACACCGACCCTGTTGACGAAGGTTCGCGACCAGCACCGAAGCGGCTGGCGACAAGCGGGCGGATGAAATTGCTGAAGGAATCTTGGCAGGTCCCGAGGACCTAACGGGCCTGCAAGTCCGACCTGACGGATGTGGTCTACGAGCCTCTGAATGCTGAGGACCCCTGTTGCGCAACCAAGTCGGCTGGAGAACTAGTCGTGCTCTCTATCCAGCGGCTGATGCGTCAACGCAAGGGAACCCCAAGGAATCGCCTTGTTCTAGCGTTCAACAAGGGCGGCAAGGGCATCGACTCGATCGAGGATGAGTCGGCGTCGTTGGGCTGCACCCTCCGGGTCGCGATGGCCAGCGGTGGCGGTCAACTGCTCGCTGTGCTTGCGGTAGACATTCGCAGGCCGAGAGTGGAACCAGCCTGCTGTAAGGCTGCTCGCTGCTGCTGGGCGTCGGGTCGGCAAGCGTCTGCGGTACCGGCCTGAGGACGTGCGGGCGTGGGTTGCTGGCCTGTCGACGGAGGTCGCAGCATGAAGCCGCTCGGGCTCGGGGAGTTCGGAGAGGTGTTCTAGAGGTGTTCTACGCGTCGAGGGCTGACGGGTGGCAGGCGATGGTCTACTACCGGGCGTTCTCGGGGGAGAAGCGCCGGGTCAAGGCATCCGGCAAGACCAAGGCCGAGGCTCGTCGCCGCGTGATGAAGGCTCTTGAGCGTGCGCTGAAGGTCGGCAGTGACGGCGAGTTCACTGCTCGATCGACCTTCGGTGATGGGGCTGAGGCGTGGCTGTCCATGATCGAAGGGCTCGTGGCTCGTGGGACTCGTTCTCCCTCGACGGCTCGACCTGTATCGGCATGCCGTAGAGCGGCACGTCATCAAAGGCGTGGGAGAGCTGCGACTCGGTGAGGTCACCACGGCGCGTCTGGACCGCTTCCTTCAGGGCGTGCTGGCCGACAAGGGATACGCCACGGCGAAACTGTGCCGGACGGTGCTCTCTGGGATCTGTGGGTACCTCGTGCGACAGGATGCGTTGCCCTCCAACCCTGTTCGTGACGTGACGCCGTTGGAGGCGGACAGGGATCGCACCGCCCGAGCGCTGTCCCTGAAGCAGGTTCGTGAGTGGCTGGCGATCTTGGACGCTAACCCAGAGGCGGTGCGCAATGACCTGCCGGAGTTGGCGCGGTTCATGCTCGCAACGGGTCTCCGGCTCGGGGAGGGGTTGGGTGTGCGCTGGTCCGACATCGACATGAAGCGGGGCGTCGTCAACATCGAACGGACGGTGATCCGGATCAAGGGGAAGGGGCTCAAGGCATCGAGACTCAAGTCCCGCACGTCCTATCGCGTGCTCGTCATGCCGGACTGGTGCGTGGTCATGCTGAGGGATCGCAGGGTGCGGCTGGGTGCCTTCGACGGGCCGGTGTTCCCGGACGCCAAGGGCGGTTATCGCGACCGGAACAACGTAGGCCGTGCCTTCCGGGAGGTCCGCAAGGGGACCGAGTTCGCGTGGGTCAAGACGCACACGTATCGGAAGACGGTCGCCACTGTGCTCGACGGATCGAGCTCGTCTGCTCGGCTGATTGCCGATCAACTCGGGCACTCCCGGATCTCGATGACGCAGGACGTCTACATGGGCCGCCGTGCCGTGGATGCGGCCGTGGCTGACGCACTGGGAGCCCTGGACCCGGACAACAAGGCAGAGGCCGAGCAGGACCACCCGGAGCCTGACGAGAACGGGCAGGCAGCAACATGAGTGCCCTCATGAGTGCCCCGGCGGGCTCGTGGCTCGTCGCCCTTGCCGGGTTTGTGCTCAGATCGGTGGGCCCCGTGGTGTCCTGTCTCAACACATCGGCGACACATGTCTCAAGACATAGGCGACAGATGTCTCAAGACATCGGCAACAGTGCTGCTCGGCTGGATCCTCGGTCATGTCGAAAGCGCGTCTGGTCATCACGGCTCTGTTTGTCGAAGGTCTGAAGCCAGCGGAGGTGTCGCGCCGCTACGGGGTGCACCGGGCGTGGGTGTACAAGCTGAAAGCCCGCTACGAGGCCGAGGGGGAGGCTGCGTTCGAGCCCCGGTCGCGACGACCCACAACCTCGCCGCGGGCCACACCTGAGGGCACGGTGGACCTGGTGCTGCGGCTGCGTGAGGACCTGACCGGTAAGGGTCTGGACGGTGGCGCGGACACCATCGTGTGGCACCTGCTTCATGGCCACGGTGTGACCCTGTCCAGGGCGACGGTGCACCGGATCCTGACCCGCGCCGGCAAAGTCACTGCGGAACCGGGCAAGCGGCCCAAGTCGTCCTTCATCCGGTTCGAGGCCGAGCAACCCAACGAGACCTGGCAGTCGGACTTCACCCACTACCGCCTGTCCACCGGCGCTGATGTCGAGGTCATCACCTGGCTCGATGACCACTCCCGCTACGCCCTGCACGTCTCAGCCCACACCCGGACCACCGCCAAGATCGTCCTGGCCACCTTCCGGGCCGCCACTGCTGAACAGGGCTGTCCCGCAGGCACCCTCACCGACAACGGCATGGTCTATACCGTCCGCTTCGCCACCGGCCCGGGCGGACGCACCGCCCTGGAACACGAGCTGCGGACCCTGAACATCGTGCAGAAGAACTCACGCCCCAACCACCCCACCACCTGCGGCAAGGTCGAACGCTTCCAACAAACGATGAAGAACTGGCTGCGCGCCCAACCCGACCAACCCGCGACCGTGGCCGAGCTCAACACCCTGCTCGCAGCCTTCGTCACCGAATACAACACCCGCCGCCCACACCGCTCCCTGCCCCACCGATCCACCCCCGCAACCGCGTACAACGCCCGCCCCAAAGCCACCCCCACAACCGACCGCACCGACGACACCCACGACCGCGTCCGCACCGACAAAATCAACAAGAACGGCGTCGTCACCCTGCGCTACCAAGGCACACTCCACAAGATCGGCGTCGGCCGAACCCACGCCCGAACCCGCGTCTTCCTCCTCGTCCAAGACCTCAACGTCCGCATCGTCGACGCCGCCACCGGCGAACTCCTGCGAGAACTCACCCTCGACCCACACCGCACCTACCACGGCACCGGCCGCCCACCCGGCCCCACCAAAAGCAGCAGCCGGACCCACAAGTTGTAGGTCCGGCTGTCGCCGATGTCTTGCGACATCACAGGTGGGCCCCGTGGGACTCGAACCCACAACCTACGGATTAAAAGTCCGCAGCTCTAACCATTGAGCTAGAGGCCCGCGCGGGGTGAACCCACACGACCGCAGACGATACCGGGCGGCACTGGGCTCGGCGCGCGGCAACCGGGGTCGTCAGCCCAGCAGCTCGATCGTGGCGGGGTCCTCGGCGCCGTCGAAGTACTTGTCGAGGACGCTGGCGAAGAGCCCGCGGTCGGGCGCAGCTTCGGCAGCCCGCACAAACAGGGTCATGGAAGAGCGCAGCTTCACGGCATCGATCCCACCGAACACGGCGACCGGATCTGACCCGGGCAGCTCCAGCAGCACCGAGCAGCACTCCCGCAACCGCTGTCCGAGAACGGGATCCGCGAGATAGGAACGTGCCTCCGCAAGTCCCGACGCGGCATACCGGACTGCCAGGTCACTCCGACCCAGCCCGGCGAGCTGCGGGAAGACGAACCACATCCAGTGGCTCGTCTTGCGCCCACGCCTCAGCTCGGCGAGCGCCGCGGCATACGTTCCGCCGGCGTCCTGCGCTTCGACGAACCGTTCTAGTTCCACGGCACCCAGCCGGGCAGGTCCGCGGACGCCGACGACGTGAACTCCGCCGCCCGCTTCTCCTTGAACGCGGCCACGCCCTCCTTGCCGTCACCCACGCTCGTGACCCACATCGCGAGTGAGTCGACGCGGTGCGCCTCGAGCGGATGGGGCTGAGCAGCGTTGCGCCACATCATCTGTCGCGTCAGGGCCGTGCCCACGCGCGACCTCCCGACGACAAAACGACGTGCCATCTCGTATGCCGTGTCCAGCAACGCTTCCGGCTCCACCACCGCGCGAACCAGGCCACCGTCCAGGGCCTCGGCGGGGGAGAGGATGTCGGCGGCATACGTCCACTCGAGGGCGCGAGAGACGCCCACGAGGCGCGGCAGGAACCACGACGAGCAGGCCTCGGGCACGATCCCGATCTTCCCGAAGACGAACCCGATCCGGGCAGCGGTCGACGCGAGCCGCACATCCATCGGCAGCGTCATCGTCGCGCCGATGCCCACGGCCGGCCCGTTGATCGCTGCGATGACCGGCTTGGTGCAGTCAAAGATCGCCAGGGCGACGCGACCACCGGTGTCCCGCACGCCATCCGCGATGGCGGGGTCATCGAGCCGCTCGGTCATGTCCTCCAACGTCGGCGTGAATGACTCGTCCAGTCCGAACACGTTGCCCTCGCGCGACAGGTCCATGCCCGCGCAGAACGCCCGCCCCGACCCGGTCACGACCACTGCGGCCACGGAGTCGTCGCCGTTGACCCGGCGGAACGCGTGCTCGAGCTCGCGCGCCATCGTCACAGTGAACGCGTTGAGGGCCTCGGGTCGGTTGAGGGTCAGCGTGAGGATGCCGTCGTCCGACACCTCCCAGAGCAGGGTCTCGTAGGCCTCAGGGACGGAAGTCTCAGTCATGCACCTCAACCTACGGTGCACGATGGGGGCATGACAGAGAGCGGCCGCAACGTCCCCCGCCGCCCGGTCCACTTCGGCCCGGACGCCATCGAGGCGCACGGCGCGGGCCTGCCCGGCCCCGCCGAAATCGTTGAGATCGCCCACCAGACCGCGGCGGTCCTCGTCGGCACCGGCCGCGCCGTCCACGACCCGACCGTGACGGGCAGACTGGTCGCCCTCGTGGACGAGCTCGGCCTCTCGACCGTCGCCGACCTCTGGGCCGCCCGCCCGGCTCGCAGTCTGCCCGGAACCCTGTGGCGCCTCTACGCCTTGCGCGAGTGGGTGCGCCGCCAGCCGATCGAGGCAAGCCGTGAGTATGCCGCGGGCATGCGTTTCACGGATGTGGCCCACGCCGTGGCCGGGGTGGCTGAACCGCCCGGCCCCGACGAGGTCAGGGCTCTCGCCGACGAGATCCTCACGGGCGTCTTCTCCGGTGACCTAGCCGTCGCCCTGGAGCGGGCAGCCGCCTTCTCGGCCGTCATTGCAGCAGGGCGCGCGGAGCTGGCCCACGACCGCGACGCCACCGACCCGGCGAGTGCCGGCGCCCTCACCACGACCGCCGCGGCCATGCAGCGCACCGGCAACGACCTCATCGCCAGCGCCGCACTGTGGCGAGCCGGTGAACTCGACTGAGCCACGCGGCATACCCGACGTCGCAAGGACGGGAACACATTGGGGCGGCTGCAGCGTTAGGCTTGTTTGGTGGTGCCGGATCGCGGCAGCCCCGGGTCCCAATTTCAGCCGCTACGAGCGGCCTCGCGCCGTGAGGTGCTCCCGGTCCGGCACCACACCTCTTCACCCCCTCTCGTCCGCGAAACCGCAGGTCAAACACCCGGTGAACCGCCGATGACACGTGGATGGCCAACAGGCCTTAGCCTTGTCAGCGACACCTGTACCTCGAGCCGTTCGGAGCGACTCTCGTGGGCTTCAGCCTCACCCCCAAGGACGACGGGTTCTATGAACTCTTCTCCCTTTCTGCCAAACACCTCATTGACGGCGCCGCAGAGCTCACCGCCATCCTCGGCGCGCAGACGCAGGAAGAACGCGAGACCATTGCGGCCCGCATGAGTGAGGTGGAGACGTCGGCTGACGAGGCCACCCACGCTCTCCTCAGCAAGGTCAACTCGTCGTTCATCACGCCCTTCGACCGTGAAGACATCCACGGCCTGGCGAGCGCCCTCGACGACTGCGTCGACCACATGGATGCCGCTGCCGACCTCGTGGCCCTCTATCGGATCGACGACCTTCCCAAGGGCGTCAGCAAGCAGGTCGAGATCCTCTCGCGCATGGCCGAGCTGACCGTCGAAGCGATGCCCAAGCTGCGTTCGATGAAGGACCTCAGCGCCTACTGGATCGAGATCAACCGTCTCGAGAACTCGGCCGACAAGGCCTACCGCCGCATGCTGGCCAAGCTCTTCAACGCCGACGGTGCAGACGCCATCACGGTGATGAAGCACAAGGAGGTCATCGACGAGCTCGAGGCCGCTGCCGACGCGTTCGAGACGGTGGCCCACAAGGTCGAGGGCATCGCCGTCAAGGAGTCCTGACCACTGTGGACAGCTGGATCCCGGTGGCCCTCGTCGTCGCACTGGCGATGGGCTTCAACTACACCAACGGTTTTCACGACGCGGCCAACGCCATCGCCACGTCCGTGTCGACCCGTGCCCTGACGCCGCGCATCGCGTTGGGAATGGCCGCTGTTGCCAACCTTTTTGGCGCGTTCCTCGGCACCAAGGTTGCCAAGACTGTGGGCAGCGGCATCATCGACGCCCCTGCGGGCAAGGTCGGTCTGACGATCTGTGCGGCCGGGCTCGTCGGCGCCATCGCCTGGAACCTGTTGACGTGGTGGTTCGGCCTGCCGTCGTCCTCGTCCCACGCGCTGATCGGTGGACTCGGCGGTGCGGCGATCGCGGCGTCGACGACCGTGCACTGGACCAAGGTCTTCGAGAAGGTCATCATCCCGATGATCGCCTCGCCGGTGATCGGGCTCGTGGTCGGTTTCCTCGTCATGACGGCCATCCTGTGGCTGTTTCGAGGAGGCAACCCGGGCAAGGTGAACCGCGGCTTCCGCTATGCGCAGACCGTGTCGGCGGCTGCGATGGCGTTCGGTCACGGCATGCAGGACGCGGCCAAGACGGCCGGTGTCGTCGTGCTCGCCCTGACCGTGGGTGGTTTCCATGCCACCGGTGACGACCAGATCCCGCTGTGGGTGCTCGTCGCGAGCGCCTTGGTCATCTCGGCCGGCACGTACGCCGGTGGGTGGCGGATCATGCGCACCCTCGGCCGCCGCATCATCCACCTCGACCCGCCCCAGGGTTTCGCGGCGGAGACGACGGCTGCGGCGGTTCTGTTCGTCGCCACGGCCACGGGCGCCCCGATCTCGACGACGCACGCCATCACGTCGGCAATCATGGGCGTCGGCTCGACGAAGTCCATCAAGGCGGTCCGCTGGGGCGTGGCCAAGAACATCGTCGGCGCGTGGGTCTTCACCTTTCCCGGCGCCGGGATCGTGGCCGCCGCGACCTACCTGGTCCTCAAGCTCATCACCAGCTGACCCACCCCACCCACCCCGACCTCGCCCGGGCCCGCGGCGACAGGACCACTTCTTGTCGGGGCGTCCACCTCTGGGTGGCTGTCTCACCAAGAGGTGGACGTCTCGTGCCAGCCCATCGGCCGCTCTCCGCCCAAAGCCCCGGGAGAAGCAGAAAACGCCGTGCCCACCTGCCACGGCGGCTCAGCCGAAGCGGCCGGAGATGTAGTCCTCGGTGGCCTTCTCGGTCGGGTTGCTGAAGATCTTCTGGGTGTCGTCGACCTCGACCAGGCGCCCCGGCTGACCGGTCGCCTTGAGGTTGAAGAACGCCGTCTGGTCGGACACGCGCGCTGCCTGCTGCATGTTGTGCGTGACGATGACGACGGTGTACTGGCTCTTGAGCTCGTTGATCAGGTCCTCGATGGCCAGGGTCGAGATCGGGTCGAGCGCGGAGCACGGCTCGTCCATGAGGAGCACCTGCGGGTCGACCGCGATGGCGCGGGCAATGCAGAGCCGCTGCTGCTGGCCACCGGACAACCCGGCGCCGGGCTTGTCGAGGCGGTCCTTGACCTCGTTCCAGAGGTTGGCGCCCTTGAGCGAGCGCTCGACGACCTCGTCGAGGGCCTTCTTGTTCTTGAGGCCGTTGAGCTTGAGGCCCGCGGCGACGTTGTCCCGGATCGACATCGTCGGGAAGGGGTTGGGCCGCTGGAACACCATGCCGACGGTGCGGCGCACGGCCACCGGGTCCATCGACGAGGCGTAGAGGTCCTGGTCGTCCAGCGTGACCTTGCCGTCGACGCGACCGCCGGGGATCACCTCGTGCATGCGGTTGAGCGTGCGGAGCACGGTCGACTTGCCGCAGCCGGACGGGCCGATGAAGGCCGTCACGGAGCGGGGCTCGACGGTGAGGGAGACCCCTTCGACGGCCTTGAAGTCGCCGTAGTAGATGTCGAGGTCCTTGACGTCAATGCGCTTGGCCATGAGTTTCGTTTCTCTCTGGGTTCAGAAATTCAGGGGGGTATGCCGTGTGTGCGGCGTGGTCAGTTCCGCACCTTGCTGAACCGGCCGACAAAGCGGCCGAGAATGTTCAGCAGGAAGATGATGAGGATGAGGGTGAGGGCAGCGCCCCAGACGCGGTCGAGGCCCGCAGGCAGGGCCTGGTCACGGTCCTGGTTGATCATCGTCGGCAGGGTGCCCATGAGGCCGTGGAAGAGGTCCGTGGCGATGACCTTGGTGTACGGCGCCAGGATGAGCAAGGGGGCGGTTTCACCCATGACCCGGGCGAGGCCCAGGAGTACGCCGGTGATGATGCCCGAGAAGGCCGTCGGGATGACGATCTTCATGATGGTCTTCCACTTGGGCACACCCAGGGCGTAGGACGCTTCTCGCAGCTCGTTGGGGACGAGCTTGAGCATCTCCTCGGTGGAACGCACGACCGTGGGAATCATCAGCATGGTGAGTGCGAAGCAGACGGCGATCGGGAGGCGCTGGAAGCCGAACGTGGTCACCCACAAGGCGTAGATGAAGAGGGCGGCCACGATCGAGGGGATGCCGGTGAGGATGTCGACCATGAAGGAGACGGCCTTGGCGAGCCGGCCGCGGCCGTACTCGACGAGGTAGATGGCCGTGAGCACGCCGATCGGCACCGAGATGAGCGCCGTGACGAGGCCTTGGATGAGCGTGCCCTGAATGGCGTGAACCGCGCCTCCACCAGGCCGTCGGCCGGTCTGGCCGGCCTGGGACACGGTCCACCAGTCCAGGTCGAGCAGCATCTTGCCGCCGTTGATGATCGTGGAGCCGAGGATCCAGACGAGGGGCACGAGGGCGAGGAGGAACGCGCCCCACATGAGTGCCCGAGCCAGCTGGTCCCGGAAGGCACGCCCACTGGACTTGCCACCGAAGTCGTCAGGTGCCGGGGTCGCGCGCAGGGTGGACTCTTCGCCGATGCTGAGGGTGCTCATTCGCTGAAGGCCTTCCGGCGCTCGATGACGACCCGGGCGGCCGCGTTGACGATGAAGGTGAGGATGAACAGGACGAGACCGGCGGCGATGAAGGCCCCGGTCTTCTGCGGTGAGTCGAACTCACCTGCGCCGAGGGCGATCTTCGACGCGAAGGTCGAGCCGCCGTTGAAGATCGAGAAGGAGAAGGGATCGCTCGAGCTCACCACCGAGAGCAGTGTGGTGACGGCGAGCGTTTCACCCAGGGCGCGACCGAGGCCGAGCATGGCGGCCGAGATGATGCCGGGCTTGCCGAAAGGGATCACGGCGGTGCGGATCATTTCCCATTTCGTGGCACCGAGGGCCAGCGCGGCCTCCTTGTGGGCCGTCGGCACCTGGTTGAAGACCTCGCGCGAGATGGCTGTGACGATCGGCAGGATCATGATCGCGAGGATGATGCCGGCGAAGGCGAGGGTGCTCTTGGCGCTGATCCCCTCCTTGAAGAACGGGATCCAGCCGAGGGCCCCGGACAGGAAGTCGGCGACCGGCTGGAAGTACTGGCCGGCGACCTTCAGGCCCCAGAAGCCGTAGACGATCGAGGGCACGGCGGCGAGCAGGTCGACGAGGGCCGCGGCTGGCTTGCTCAGCCAGCTGGGGGCGTACTGCGTGATGAACAGCGCGACGGCCACACCGAGCGGAACCGCGATGAGCATCGCGATCACAGCGGTGACGATGGTGCCCCAGAGCAGGTCGAGGATGCCGAAGCGAGGGTTGTCACCGCTCGGCACCCACTCCCGGGAGGTGAGGAAGTTCGCGTTGTTGGCGAGCAGGGCAGGGATCGCCTGAATGAGCAGGAAGACAGCCACGAGGGTGACCAGGGCGATCACCAGGATGCCCGACCCGGTGGCGAGCCCACCGAAGATGCGGTCACCGAGCCGTCCGGTACCTGCCTGGTCCGCCGAGAGCGGCGGCCGACCGTCGCCGTCGGGGAGCTCGTCGATCGCACTGTGACCGGTGATCGATGACACGAGGTCGGGTCCTCTCAAGATCTGTGGAAGGGGTGAAGGGGCGGGGCCGGACTGGCCCCGCCCCCTCAGTTGGCCAGACGCATCAGCGTCCGGCGGGTGACGATCAGGAGATCGCGTCGATTGCTGCTTCGACCTTGGTCTGGACCTCGGTGGGGAGCGGTGCGTAGCCGATCTCCTCGATGGCCTTCTGCGCGTCCTCGGAGGCGAAGTACTTGAGGAACGCCTTGATGTTCTTCTGCTTCGCCGCATCCTTGCCCTTGGAGCAGACGATCTCGTAGGTCACGAGGTTGATCGGGTAGGCCCCGGCTTCCTTCGTCGCGTAGTCGAGCTTGAGGGCCAAGTCGTTGCCCGTGCCCGTCTGCTTCGCGGTGGCGACGGCCTTGCCGACCGACTCGCTGGTGAGCTCGACGGCGCCGGCGCCGTTGTCGATCTGCGCGACACCGAGCTGGTTGTCCTTGGCGTAGCTGAGCTCGACGTAGGTGACGCCACCGTCGGTGCTCTTGACACCCTCGGCGACACCGGAGGACTTCTCCTTGCCCTCGCCCTTGCCGGTCCACTTCTTGGCCGGCTCGCCCGCCCAGTTGGCCGGGGACGCAGCCTTGAGGTACTTGGTGAAGTTCTCGGTGGTGCCCGACTCGTCGGAGCGGAAGAACGGCTTGATCGCCGTGGCGGGGAGGGTGACGCCCGGGTTGATCGCGGCGATCTTCGCGTCGTTCCAGGTCGTGATGACGCCGGAGAAGATGTCGCCGGCGACGGCGGGGGTCAGGATGAGCTTGTCGACTCCCTTGACGTTGAAGGCGATGGCAATGGGGCCGGTCACCATGGGGATGTTCCACGCGGGCGAACCACAGGCAGCGGCGGCGTCGTCGGCTTCGACCTTGCCGTCCTTGGGCTCGGTCTTGAGGGCCGAGTCGGAGCCGGCGAAGTCAACCTGTCCACCGATGAACTGCTTGATGCCCGCACCGGAACCGGTGGGGTTGTAGTTGATCGTGGCGCCCGTGCACTGTTCACCGAACTTGGCGGTGACCTCCTCGAAGGCGTTCTTCTGTGCGGACGAGCCCTCGGCGTTGAGGGTGCCGTCGAAGCAGTCCCCGGCAGCCGCGGAAGCCGTCGTGTCACTGGACGACGCCGGGTCGCCCGTGGAGTCGGAGCCGCAACCGGCCAGGGTGATCGAACCGACGAGGGCGAGGGACGCCATCGCGCCGAGACGCTGAATCTTCACTGTGTGTACCTCTCACAAGGAATGAACGGGAGCCGGGCAGCCACGACTCTCGGGACCCGACAATGCGAAGGTAGGGATGGCTGGTGACGCGGCGGCCCGTCGCGGGTGAACGAGGCGTGAACGCTGTTCGGCCATTGCCTTTCGCGCAGTTCAAGTGAGAGTCAGTCACTGCCCCACC
>NZ_CH672413.1:3314861-3423418 GCF_000152705.1 Janibacter sp. HTCC2649
CTCAGGGGGTGCGGCGAGCGCCAGCGAGTTGTCCGTGCGGGGCACGAAGACGAGCTCAGGAGGTGCGGCGAGCGCTAGCGAGTTGTCCGTGCGGGGCACGAAGACGAAGGTCAGGTCGTGAGGTGGCGCTCGACGGCGACGATGCGCGCGTCCGCCCCGACACCGGCGACGTGGCAGACGAGCGCCTCGCCCTTGACGAGGTTCTCGTCCTGCGCTGCGACGAACCGCTCGAGCGAGTCGACGGAGCCATCTCCCGCGAGATCGAGCCGCGTGCCCAGGGCTTCGAGCAGCGACCCCATCACCGGTCCGTGCGAGCACACCGCCGTCGGTTCACCGCGCTCAAGCACCCGCTCGATGTGCTGCTCCGCCTTGTCCGGGGCAGCCTCGTGGCCCTCCTCGGACAGACCTCTCTTGGCACGGGGCACGATCCCGAACCACACGGCATACGGGGAGATCGTGTCGAGACAACGCACGGACGGTGACGTGAGGATTCGTGAGATCCCGTATGCCGTGAGCACCGGGATGAGCCCATCGGCGCGTTCTCGTCCGCGCGCCTCGAGTGGGCGCTCGCGGTCGTCGCCCTTCCAGTCCGAGCGTGGGACGGCCTTGGCGTGCCGGACGATGATGAGCGGCCAGGTGTCGAGGGAGGCCTCGGTGTGGGCGCGCACGAGGGCGCGCAACTGTTCGCGGTCGTGGGCGTAGTCGAGGCGCACGTTGGCCTCGACGACGTCGAGCCATGCGACTGCGTCGATCTCGTTCTCGAGCACGCCGCTGCCGCCGGTGACGGTGGAGGCCCAGTAGCGGACGATCTTCTCGCCGGGCTCGCCCGCCTTGGTGAGCAGGAGGTAGCGGGCCTCGGGCAGGGGACGGCCGAGGCGCACCTCGAGCCCGGTCTCCTCAAGCGTCTCGCGGGCGGCGGCAGTGCCCCAGTCCTCGCCCGGGTCGAGCTTGCCCTTGGGCCAGGACCAGTCGTCGTAGCGAGGGCGGTGGACGAGGGCGACCTCGAGCACGCCGTCACGCACCCGCCACGGCAGCGTTCCTGCCGCGGGGATGACCTGGGATCGGGCCTGCGTACTCAGCGCCGCCGAGCCTTGCGTCGACGCTTCGCGTGCATCTCGATGAGCCCGGCCTGCAGATCATCGAGCAGCTCGCCGTCGGCTCCGACGTGGTGTCGGCTCCAGCGACCGTCACTCTCGAGACTCCAGTGGGAGTAGTCGCCACTCATGCCCTTGGTCATGAGCGAGCTGAGGTCGTGGAGGTGGCGCGGGTCGGACAGGCTCACGAGGCACTCGACACGGCGGTCGAGGTTGCGGTGCATCATGTCGGCGCTGCCGATCCACGCCTCTGCCTCGTCACCGGTTCCGAAGAGGAAGATCCGGGAGTGTTCGAGGAAGCGGCCGAGGATCGAGTGGACGGTGATGCTCTCGGACAACCCCTCGACGCCGGGGCGCAGGGACGAGATGCCGCGGACCCAGACGTCGACCTTCACGCCGGCCATCGAGGCACGGTAGAGCGCGTCGATGACCTGCTCGTCGACGATGGAGTTGACCTTGAAGCCGATGTAGCCGGTGCCCTTCTTGGCTTTCTCGCACTCGATCTGCGTGTCGATGCGCTCGAGGAGCCCGGTGCGCACCGATCGCGGCGCGACCATGAGTCGCTTGAACTTGCTGCGCGGTGCAATGCCCGAGAGCTGGTTGAACAGGCGCGACAGGTCCTCGCCGACCTGCGGGTCGCACGTGAGCAGACCGAAGTCCTCATAGAGGCGGGCCGTCTTGGGGTTGTAGTTGCCGGTGCCGACGTGGCAGTAGCGGCGCAGCCCGTCCTCCTCCTGACGAACGACGAGGCTGAGCTTGCAGTGGGTCTTGAGTCCGACAATGCCGTAGACGACGTGGACGCCGGCGCGCTCGAGCTTTCGGGCCCAGGAGATGTTGTTCTGCTCGTCGAAGCGGGCCTTGATCTCGACGACGGCCAGCACCTGCTTGCCGCTGTCGGCGGCGTCGATGAGGGCGTCGATGATCGGGGAGTCACCGCTGGTGCGATAGAGGGTCTGCTTGATGGCGAGGACGTTGGGGTCCGCGGCCGCCTGCTCGATGAAGGCCTGCACCGACGTCGAGAACGAGTCGTAGGGGTGCTGGAGCAGGACGTCCTGCTTGCGGATGCTCGCGAAGATGTCGCGCGCCTTGGCGCTCTCGGTCGGCGCGAGGTCGCTGTTGGTGCGCGAGACGAACGCCGGATAGTGCAGGTCGGAGCGTTCGAGGTCGGCGATGATGTTGAGGCCGCGCAGGTCGAGCGGTGCGGGCAGGCGATAGACCTCGTGACCCGAGACGCCGAGTTCACGCACGAGCAGGTCCATGACGTGGTCGTCCATGGCGCGGTCGACCTCGAGCCGGACGGGCGGGCCGAAGCGGCGACGGGTCAGTTCCTTCTCGAGGGCAGCAAGGAGGTTCTCGGCGTCGTCCTCCTCGACCTCGAGGTCCTCGTTGCGGGTGACCCGGAAGGTGTAGTGCTCGTGCACCTCCATACCGGGGAAGAGCTGGTCGAGGTGGGCGGACATGACGTCCTCGAGCGGCACGAACCGCACGTCGTAGACGTCGCCGGCCGAGCCGGTCTCGCCCACCCGGATGAGGCGAGGGAGCAGCGGCGGCACCTTGACCCGAGCGAAGTGCTCCTTGCCGGTCTTGGGGTTGACCAAAAGGACGGCGAGGTTGAGCGACAGCCCGGAGATGTAGGGGAACGGGTGGGCCGGATCAACAGCCAGCGGAGTGAGCACGGGGAAGACCCGGTCGGTGAAGAGCTGGCCGAGTTCGGTCTGCTCGTCCTCTGAGAGCTCGTCCCAGCGGACGACCTGGATGCCCTCGTCCTCGAGTGCGGGCTGCACGAGGTCGTCATAGACACGGGCCTGCATGTCGAGGAGCTCGTGGGCCACGCTGGAGATCTGCTCGAGGACCTCGCGCGGCTCGAGACCCGAGGCCGAGCGCACCGCGAGGCCGGTGGCGATGCGGCGCTTGAGGCCGGCGACTCGCACCATGAAGAACTCGTCGAGGTTGGACGTGAAGATCGCGAGGAAACGGGCGCGTTCGAGGAGCGGCACGTTCTCGTCGGCGGCCAGCTGGAGGACGCGCTCATTGAACTGCAGCCACGAGATCTCGCGGTCGAGGAACCGGTCGGCGGGCAGCCCGTCGGCCTCATCCTCGGGTCGTGTGAAGCGGCCGTTGGACGAGCGGGGCTGGATCGCCCGGGCCTCGGACGCAGAGGCGCTCGCGATCGACACCTCTCGGACGAAGTTCCCACCAGCAGCAGCCTCGGCAGCCGTGTCAGGGGCGTCGGCCGCTTCCGTCGAATCCTCGGGCTGTTCCAGGTCCACTGAGTTGTCCTGGGTCGTCGACGTCGTCATGGCTTCATCGTGACAGTTCGAGGTGAACAGGAGAAGACATCACCGGGTCAGCGCAGTCTGCCGCCGGCGAGCACCACCGTGCGCGCGGCAAGGGCATCGAGCGAGTCGACGACATCGGGCTCGTCGACCTTGAGGTCGGTCTGCAGGATGGACAGCTCGGTGCAGCCGAGCACGATGGCGCCGGCACCCTTGGTGCGCAAGTGCTCGACCGCAGCGTCGAAGCGGTCGCGGCTGACCGGCATACCCGCTTTGACTCCGTCGTAGATCATCGACATGACGTCCTTCTGGACGACGTCGTCGGGGGCGATCGGTGTGAGCCCCGCAGCCTCGGCGGCCCGGTGATAGGTCTCCGCGCGCAGCGTGCCGTCCGTCGCGAGGATGCCCAGCGTCGTCAGCCCGGGCACGGCAGCCTTGGCGGCCTCGACCGTCACGGCGACGATGTCGATGACGGGAATGGTGACGGCGGCCGCGACCTCGTCCTGGAACGCCTGCGCGGTGTTGCACGGCAGCGCGATGAACTTGGCGCCGGCCCGCTCGAGCTCGCGTGCGTCCTGCGCCATCACCGGTCCGGGGCTCTCGTCACTGTCTCCGACGATGTATGCCGTGCGGTCCGGAATGCTGGCGTGGTTCCACACGAGCATGTCGACGTGGTCCTGGTCCCGGCCCGCATCCGTCATCTCGAGGACGCGCTGCATGAAGTAGACGGTGGCCATCGGGCCCACGCCGCCAAGAATGCCGACCGGTTCGTTGCGCACGCTTCGAGCCTAACCCCGGCGTGGGCTGCTCGCCGATGGCGCGGAAATCGCGGATCGTCTCGGTCATATCCGGGAACATGCCCGATTTCCGCGTCCCGCTCGGCGGATAGACTCCGGTGCGATCCCTGACGACCTGACCTAGGAGCTTCGTGGCACTGTCGGCCCTGTCCCTCACCGAGCGTGAGCACGACGATTTCGTTCGTGACCACCCCAACGGGCACCTCATGCAGACGACGCCGTGGGGCAAGGAGAAGGAGCACACCGGCTGGACCTGGAAGACGGTCGCCGTGGGCCGCAAGGGCGCCGGACCGGATGGCGCCGACGAGGTCACCGGCGCAGCGCTGATCCTCTTCCGCCGCACCCCGGTCGTGCCGATGGCCCTAGCCTACTGCCCGCGTGGGTTCGTCGTCGACTGGGCAGATGCCGAGGCGGTCGACGCGCTGCTCGCCGAGGTCACCAAGGTCGCCAAGGAGAACCGTGGCGTCCTCCTGCGCATCGACCCGGCCGTGCGCATCGACAACCCCGACATCCGGCCGGCCCTCGAGTCGCGTGGCTTCACCCGCACCGACCCGGGCGACGACGCGGCCAAGACGCTCGCCCAGCCGGCGCTGCGCATGGTCACCGACATCAGCGACCTCGAGGCCCTGCACAAGGACCTCACCCAGGGCACGCGCCAGTCGATCCGCAAGGCCGAGAAGTCTGGCCTCGTCTACGAGTCGGTCGGTCGCGACAAGATCCCCGCGTTCTACGAGCTCATGAAGACGACCGGTGCGCGCGACGGCTTCGGCATCCGCAGCATGGAGTACTTCACGACCCTCTACGACGTACTCTCACCGACCGACGACATCGTCATCTCGCTCGTCAAGCTCGACCACGGTGCTGCGGCCGAGGCAGCCCGCGCCAAGCTCGAGGACCTGCGCGGTCAGCTCGAGAAGGCAGCGGCCAAGCGCGAGAAGTACCCCTCCGAGAAGGCCGACCGCCAGGTCGCCGGACTCGAGGAGAGCATCGAGAAGAACGAGGGTTCGGCCGCCGAGTTCGAGGCATCGCACGCGAAGCACCCCGATGGCCAGTACCTCGCCGGCTCGGTCTTCGCGACGTGCGGCACCCGCGGCTCCTACCTGTATGCCGCGAGCTCCGACGAGCACCGCAACCTGCGCCCGAACTACCTCATGGTCTGGCAGATCATGCAGGACGCGGCGGCCAAGGGCGTGACGACCTTCGACTTCGGTGGCATCGACGCGTCCGAGGGGCTCGAGGAGTTCAAGCGCCAGTGGAACCCGGAACGACGCGAGTATGCCGGTGAGTTCACCAAGCAGCTCCGTCCCCTTTCCGGTCGGCTCATCGACCTTGCCGTCCGCGTCTACAAGCGCCGCTGAGAGGCGAACTCCATGCCAAGGACACAGCCTGAGAGCTCGTATGAATCTGTAGCCGACCAGCCGTTCGTTCCCGTGATCGTCGGTGCCCACGTCGGTGGGTACTCGTTGGTGCGTGCCTTCCATGAGGAGTACGGCGTGAAGTCGCTCGTCGTGAGTGGCGCGACGTCGTGGGTCGTCGAGAACTCCGCGATCCTCGAAGTGGTCACGTGCTCCGACGCCCACGACCCCGAGGCCTTGGCGGCCACCCTCAAGTCCTCGGGCTTTGCCGAGCTCTCGCAGCCCAAGATCCTTCTCGCGACCTCGGATGCCCTCGTCGACGTCATCGACGCCATGCGCGACCAGCTCGACGACTCGTGGAAGGTGCCCTACGTCCGGGCCGAGATCCTGAAGCGAGCGACGCGCAAGCACACCTTCGAGAAGGCGGCCCTGGCGGCGGGCGTCTCGATCCCGACCACGACGATCATTGACCTGGCCGAGAATTCACAAGGAACGGCATACACCGTTTCTGATGGTGGTCAGATCCCGACGCAGGGCTATCCGCTCATCCTCAAGCCCACGGCGCCGCGGGCCTGGAACCTCGTGAAGTTCGAGGGCCAGGCGAAGGTGCACGAGGTCGCGTCCGCCGACGAGTTGCGCGACCTGCTCGACCGCATCCACGGGTCGGGCTATCGCGCCAAGCTGATCCTGCAGGACATGATCCCGGGCGACGACACGGGCATGCGGATCCTCACCTGCTACTGCGACAAGAACTCGCAGGTGCGCTTCGCGTCCTACGGCCGGACCCTCATCGAGGAGCACTCACCCGGACTGATCGGTGTGCCGGCCGCGATCCTCACCGGCCAGAACCGCGAGATCGTCGACGAGTCCGTGCGCCTGCTGGCCGAGCTCAAGTGGGTCGGCTACGCCAACTTCGACCTCAAGTACGACCCGCGCGACGGGAAGAGCAAGTTCTTCGAGCTCAACCCGCGGCTGGGGCGCTCCAACTACTACGTCACCGGGACCGGCTTCAACGCGGTCAAGTGGTACGTCGATGAGTACGTCCACGACAACCTCCCCGACGAGTTCGAACTCATCGAGGCCGACACCGAGACGGTCTACTCGGTCGTCCCGGTGCGGACGATCAAGTGGGCTCTCGCCCGTCACCCCGAGCTGTGGGCGCGGGTGCAGCGAGTCATCAAGGCCGGTGGGTTGCGCAACCCGATGCACTACAAGGCCGAGAAGCATCCGGTGCGGTGGGCCAAGATCCTCGCGGCGGGCGTGAGTTACGACCGCAAGTTCCACCAGTACTACGACCCCGAGGCGGCCTTCCACCCCGGCGGCGAGGCCGCGGACTCGGACCTCCCTCGACGCTGACCCGCCGACCCACACTTCTTGCGCAATCCGACGGAACTGTCCACTGATTGCGCAAAGCGTCGGGCAGACGGATTGCGCAAGAAGTCAGGCGATCCGACGGGTTGCGCAATAAGTCGGGGGAAGTGGGTCAGGCGCGGCCGGGGAGGCGCCGCAGGACCGGCGCGACCATGTCCTCGACCTCGCGGATCCGCATGACCTTCGCGGCGACGTAGTAGAGAACCAGCATGACCAGGCCACCCACCGCGAGTGCGGCGACGTTCAACACGTAGCTGCTCGCCGGGTCGGCAACCAACGACGCCGCGGCCCAGCCACCCAGACCGGCGATCGCCGAGGCGAGGGCAAGGCGAGTCCACAGCCGCGAGACCCGGCCGAAGTCGAGTCCGCCGAGCTGCGAGCGGGCCACGAAGAGGAACGCGCCCGCTGAGGCGAAGTTGGCGAGCGTGGCACCTGCGGCCACGGTCGCGACGAGGTACTTCGGCGGCGAGACCCACACGGCCACGGCGCAACCGGCAACGCTGATGCCCACCATGAGGGCCACGAGCCAGAAGTTGAGCCACCCGTCGCCGCGAGCGAAGCAGTAGCGCTGCTTGAGTGCCGTGACGCCAAAGGGCAGCAGGCCGATCGACATGATGGCCAGGACGAGCGCGACGTCCCTGCCGTCGTCGACGCCCTTCTCCGGGATGTAGCGCGTCCCCGGGAAGAGGCTGTTGGCCATGGGTCGGCCCAGCGCGATGAAGGCAGCAGTCGCGGGGAGCAGAAGGACGGCCGGGCTGGTGAGTCCGCTGACGACCCGGCGCCGCATCTCGGCGAGGTCGCCCGACTCGTGCGCGCGTGACATCGCCGGGAAGAGCGCGCTGACGATCGAGGTCGTGATGATCGAGTGGGGAAGGATGTAGAGGGTGTAGGCCCAGGTCTGGATCCCGGTGCTCGGGACGTTGTCACCGACGGACTCGGGCGCCATGATCCCTGTCGTCAGGAAGCCGTAGGCCTGTGAGATGACCAGGGCCGCGACCGTCCATCCGGTCATGCGCGACATGTCGCTGAAGCCGACACCGCGCCAGCCGAACCGGGGCCGGTAGCGGAAGCCGGACTTCCACAGCGGCCAGATGAGGCACAGGCCCTGCAACGCAATGCCCAAGGTGGTGCTGACCCCGAGCACGAGGATCATCTCGGTCGTCCAGCCGGTCGCGGCGGACTGCTTCCCCCACTGCACGATGAACCAGCCCAGGCCGATGATCTGGATGACGTTGGCCGCGGCGGGTGCCCAGGCGTAGGCGAGGAAGTTGCCGCGGGCGTTGAGCACCTGTCCCAGCACGGAGTAGAGCCCGTAGAAGAACAGCTGCGGCACACAGATGTAGGCCATGAAGATCGTCAGGTCGAGGAAGGCCTGGCCCGCGGAGTCCTTGGTCAGCAGATCGATGATCCACGGCGTCCCAGCCATCGAGAGGAGGGTCGCGCCGCCCAGCACGAGCAGGCACAGGGTGATGAGGCGGTCGCTGAAGTCCTGCCCACCGTCCTTGCGCATCATCGCCTTGGTCAGCTGCGGGATGAGCAACGCAGAGATGATGCCGCCGTTGATGAGCACGTAGAGCTGCGTCGGCAGGGTGTTCGAGATGGTGAACGAGTCGAACGCCTTGGACACGACGACACCCGAGAGCATCGCGGTGCGGACGAACCCGAGGACCCTGGACCCGAGGGTTCCGACCGCCATGATCGCGCTGTTGCGGGCGACGCTGTTGCCGCCCGTGTCGAGCGGCGGGGTGGCGCCTTCGGGATCTACTCCGGCGCCCTCGGGGCGGGTGTCGGTCACGTGCTCTCCCTGACGCGTCTGCGGGTGGACCGGGCCACTCTACGGCGCGGTCGGACGTCCGTAGACGACGTGGATGGCGGCGTCCTCGAAGCCCGCGCGCCGATAGGTCGCGAGCGCACGCGTGTTGTCGCCGTCGACGTAGAGGTCGATCGTGTCGACGCCCTGACGGGCGAGGTAGGCGGTGCCGAGTCCCGTGAGTGGTCCGGCAAGACCACGACCTTGGTATGCCGGGTGCACGCCTACGACGTACACCTCTCCGGTTCTTGAGCCGGGTTCCCGCTTGGTCCAGTGCGAGGCCGCGAGCGGATGGCCACCGTCGGCATCGGTCACTGTCGTGTCCTCCACGAGGAAGAGGCCAGCGGGGTCGAACCAGTCCTGGGCCATGCGGTCCTGCAGGTCCTCGAGGGTGATCGAGCCCTGCTCAGGATGGGTCGCGAAGGCCAGCGCGTTGACCTCGAGCCAGGCCTGCTCGTCACGCCCGAGCTCGAACGTCCGCGCCGAAAAGCCCTCTGGGAGAACAGGATCGACTTCGTCGCCCGGCGCCACGTCTCGCGCCATGACATGAAGCTCGCGGGTCGAGACCAGACCCTCGGCGGCGGCCAGGGCCTGGGCAGCTGGCAGATCGCCATGAGCCCACACACCCGTCGCCGACCCGGGCACGAAGTCGGAGTCGAACAAGGCGTGGAGCAGCTCCCGGCCCACGCCCTGCCGGCGCGCATCCGGGTCGACGACGAGCTCGGCGGAGCCACCGGAGTCCACCGCCGCGTAGCCGAGCAGGTCCTCGGAACGCGACTCACCGGCATACGCCACAAGGTGTGAAACGTCGCCATGGGCGGAGGTGAGGGCAAGTCGGAAGGCCTCCGAGATGGCCTCGACGCCGTCGGCGTCGGCAGCACGCGCAGCCAACGCGAGGACGTCAGCAGCCACGGTCCCATCGAGGTGGGAGGACGTCTCGAGGCGGACGGAGGTCACGAGGACGCGATCTCGGCCTCGGCGGCAGCCTCAGCCTCTTCGGGGACGAAGCGGTAGCCGACGTTGCGGACCGTGCCGATGAGCGTCTCGTGGTCGGAGCCGAGCTTGGCGCGCAGGCGGCGTACGTGGACGTCGACGGTGCGGGTGCCACCGAAGTAGTCGTAGCCCCACACCTCCTGCAGCAGCTGGGCACGGGTGAAGACGCGGCCCGGGTGCTGGGCGAGGTACTTGAGGAGCTCGAACTCCTTGTAGGTCAGGTCGAGGGCCTTGCCGCGCAGCTTGACCGAGTAGGTCGCCTCGTCGATGACGAGCACGCCGGCAGTGATCCGTACGTCGTCATCGACTCCTTCGCCCTCCAGGCCGCGAGCAATGGCGAGCCGCAGCCGCGCCTCGACCTCGGCGGGGCCGGCGCTGTCGAGCAGCACGTCGTCGATGCCCCACTCAGGGGTCAGGCCCGCGAGCCCACCCTCGGTGAGCACGGCAAACAGGGGCGCGGACAGGCCGGTCGTGCGGATGACACGGCACAACGAACGCGCCATGGCGAGCTCACGGCGGGCGTCGACGAGCACCGCGTCAGCGGCCGGAGCGTCGATGAGTGCGGTCGGCTCGGCCGGGAGGATGCGAACATGGTGGCTGAGCAGGCCCAGAGCTGGCAGCACCTCGGCGCTCGGCGCCAAGGCGTTCGTCAGCAGCAGGAGGTGGGCCATCCAGCACAGAATAGGTGGACATGACCGCGATCGACGGCTCTCACCGGGGCATGAGACTGGTGACACTGCGTTATTGGGCCGGTGCCCGGGCGGCCGCAGGCGTGACCGAGGAGACGTTCGAGGCGGGTCCGCGGGTCGGTGACGTCCTCGACGCGGCGGTCACGGCGCACCCGGCGCTGCGCGACGTCGTCGCCGTGTGTTCGGTCCTCCTCGACGGCCGATCCGTGGGTCGCGACGCGGAGGTCGGCGAGGACAAGGTCGTCGAGGTGCTTCCGCCTTTCGCCGGGGGGTGACGGCGTGACTGATGGCAGGATGCCGATCGTGGATGCGACGGAGCCCGTGAGTGACCCGGTGAACGAACCGGTGAACGAGTCGCGTGCTGCCCGGCGTGCCGCGCGGGAGGACCGCCGGCGCAACCCGATCCTGCCGCCGATCGCCACGGAGCGTCGGGTGACCCTGGTCCTCGCGACTGCGGTGTTCGCCGTGCTGCTGGCCGTCGCGACTGCGGCTGACCATGCTCTGGGGGCTGCGGCGATTGCCTGGGGTGGCCTCGTGCTCGCCTGGGGCTGGCCCGAGCTGCTGGGTTCCTCGAGCAAGTTCGGCTCGTCGCTTGCCATCGGCCTGGCTGGCGTGGGCGCACCCGTGGCCGTCGCGCTGACCTCCAGCGAGCCGTTTCTGCGCCATGTGCCCGTCGTCGTGGCCGTCGCGATGCTGGCGATGTTCCTCCACCAACTCCTGCGCCGCGACGGTCGACCGCGCCTCACCCAGTCCGTGGCCGTGAGCGCCGCTGGCGTCGCGATCGCTGCCATCGGTGCTGCGTACGTGCCCCTCGGCCGCACCTACGGCGGCCGAGAGGTCGTCGCCGTCGTGGCGGCCGCCCTCGCCCTGTCCGCCATTGCCGACCTCGGCGCTCCGATCGCGAGGGCCCGGCCGTGGATGATGCCGGCCGCCGCTGCCATCGGGCTCGTCGCCGGAGGTGTGGCCGGTCTGTTCGTCAACGTGGTCGGTGGGCCTTCGGGAGCCCTGCTCGGCGCGGTCGTCGGCGTGCTGGCGCACGTGATGCGGCGGGCCCTGTGCACCCTGTCGCCGATTCGCGGGATGCGCGGCCAGATCACGGCCGCGGCGGCCTCGGTCCTCGTGACCGCCGTGCCGGTCTACCTGCTGTCGCGACTCATCGTCGGCTGACCCGGCCACACGGCATACGCCGTCGTGGTCTGCGTCAGTAGACGATCGCTTGCGCGTCCGGTCGCAGGATTTCTTCGACGTATGCCGCGGCGCCCCTGATCGTCGCGCCGTCCAGCAGGTCGTCGGGGGAGAGGTCACGCCGCGCCGCGCACTGGCCGCAGACCGTGACGGTGGCACCCGCGAGCAGGGCGTCGCGCAACTCGTGGAGCGGGGCACCGTGGGGGAGTGAGAGCTGTTCGGCGCGACCGGCCACGGCCACCCAGGTCGCGTCGCCGGTGAGCCACAGGCTGACCTCAGCGCCGGCTGCGACGGCCGTCGCAGCCACGGTGAGCCCCTGGTTGAGGCGTTCGAGCTCCTCGGCGCCACAGGTGATCTTGACGACGAGCGGTCGGATGGTCGAGGCATTGGCCATGGGTCCTCCTCAGGGGTGCGACTACGATCCCACTCGTGGCCTTCCATCTCGACACAGACCTCCCGCCCGAGCTCGCCCCCCTCGCTTGGCTTGTCGGCAAGTGGGTCGGTGCCGGCGTCGTCGGCTACCCCACGATGGAGTCGGCGAACTTCGGCCAGGAGATCATCTGCGCCCACGACGGGCGGCCGTTCCTCGAGTGGCGCAGCCAGTCCTGGCTCCTCGACGACGCGGGCGAGAAGGTCCGCCCGCTCGCGACCGAGGTCGGCTTCTGGCGTCCCGTGCCCGAGAGCGAGGACGGCACCAACGTCGAGCTGCTCCTGGCGCACCCCACCGGTTTCGTCGAGATGTATGCCGGGCACGCCCAGCCGGCCAAGGTCGAGCTGCGCACCGACGGTGTCATGCGCAGCCCGCACGCCAAGGAGTACACCGCGGCGCACCGGATGTACGGCTACGTGACGTCCAACCTCATGTGGGTCATGGACATGGCGGCCATGGGCCAGCCGCTGACCTCACACCTCTCGGCGGAGCTCAAGCGCGTCGAGTAGCCGTTCGCCCTTTCGGGCCGCCGGACGTTACGGCGTGACGGACACGTCGGCGTAGTCGTCCATGGTGTCGGTGCGCAGGGCCTTGCCCAGTGCAGCCATACCGACCTCGTCCAGGATGTCGATCGACCCACCTTCGGGGGACGTGCCGAACCCGTTGAACGGTGCGGTGATGAAGACGATGTCGCCGCTGCGGAGGTTGCGCAGCGAGATCGCTTCGCTGCGCATCGTCCCGATGTCCATGCCCTTGTCCACGACGAGGTTGCTCGTGGCCGCGTTGACGAACTTGGTCAAGGTGATGGGGTTGGCGATGACGGACGGCGTGAGCGTCTTGATCATGAGCGCCTTGATGAATGCCTGCTGGCGTCTGCCGCGCGAGATGTCGCCCTCGGAGAGCTCGTGGCGTTCACGCACGAAGGCCAGTGCCTGGTCGCCGTTGAGGTTGTTCCAGCCCTTCTGGATCGCGATGTCCGTGGCCGCGCCACTGCCACTGCTTGCCTCCTCGGCGTAGACCCGAACTCCGCCGACCGCGTTGGTCATGTTCTTGAAGCCCTGGAAGTCGGTCTTGGCGACGTGGTCGATCTTGACGCCGAGGAGGTCCTGGAGCGTGCTCACCAGCAGGGGTGCCCCGCCGTAGGCGTACGCGGCGTTGATCTTGTCCTTCTTGCGGCCCGGGATCGAGACGTAGAGGTCGCGGGGGAAGTGGATGAGCTGGACGGCCTTCTTGTCCTCGGGCACGTGCGCCAGCACGATGACGTCCGCTCGGCCGGCGTCGCCGGGGCGCGTGTCCGCGCCGATGATGAGGTAGTTCTGGCCGACACCCGTGAGCGGGACCGGCTTGCCGTCCTTCGTCGTCGGGGTGGACTTGGGCAGGAGGTCCTCGTGGCTGATGTTGCTGGCCGCCTTGCGGTCGAGGAAGACGACGAACCCGACCGCCCCGACGAGCGCCAGGGCGACGAACGAGGCGACGACGAGCAGGAAACGTCGCCCCCAGCGCGGCTTCTTGTGAGCCTGGCGGTCTGCACGGGAGTCCTCGGCGGCGAAGTCGTCTAGCACCCTGCCCAGTGTAGGTGCGCATGCTGGGCCATCCGGCCGACCGGCATACATTGGTGGGGTGAGTGATCTCGGCACGCGTCTGCGAGCCGCCGGACGGCGGCTCACGCCGCAGCGCCAGCAGGTGCTCGACGCGGTCGAGCGACTCGGACATGCCACGCCCGAGCAGATCGTCGACGCCGTCTCAGCACAGGCGGACGCACCGATGGCGCTGTCCACGGTCTACCGCTCGCTCGAGGCGCTCCAGGAGCTCGGTCTCGTCACCCACACGCACGTCGACCACCGGGTGCCGAGCTATCACCTCACCACCCATGCCACCCACATCCATGTCGTGTGCCGTGAGTGCGGTTCCGTGGACGAGGCACCGGTCGAGGTGGCGCAGGAATTCGTGGCTCGCCTCGATGGTTCTCTTGGGTTCCAGGCCGATGTCACCCATGCCGCCATCCACGGCCTCTGCCGCACCTGCAGGAAGCAGTCATGACCGAACCTTCAACAGTGCCACCCGTCATCGTTGGCGGTTCACCCCTGCTGACCCGGCCCGGTGCCGTCGCGGGTGAGGGTCTCGACGCTGGCGTGGCCGCGCACTACGGCGACCCCGGCCGTGAGCAGCGCCTCCTCGAGGAGGGCCTGGCCGTCGTCGACCTGTCGCACCGTGGCGTCGTCCGCGTCACCGGACCCGATCGCCTGACGTGGTTGCACTCCATCACGACCCAGCAGCTCACTGGCCTCGCGCCGCGGGTCTCGACCGAGTCGCTCGTCCTGTCGCCCAAGGGACACATCGAGCATGACCTGCACATCGTTGACGACGGCGAGTCGACGTGGATCACCGTCGAGCCCGGCACCTCGCCGGCGCTCGTGGCCTGGCTCGACTCGATGCGCTTCATGTTGCGGGTTGAGGTCTCAGACGTCACTGACGCGTATGCCGTTCTCGGAGAACCGCTTTCGGCTGCCAGTGTCGAGGGTGAGCCGTTGGCGTGGGTGGACCCGTGGCCGAACCTCGTCGCTGACACGGCGGCATACGGTCCCGAGACCGAGCACCCGGGTGAGTCGCGCCGCTGGCGCGAGCTGATCGTCCCGCGCGCTGACCTCGAAGCCGCCGTCGGTGACCGCCCCCTGGCCGGGATCTGGGCAGCTGAGGCGTTGCGAGTTGCCGCCTGGCGTCCGCGACTGGGCTTCGAGACCGACCACCGCACGATCGCGCACGAGGTCGACTGGCTGCGCACGGCCGTGCACCTGCACAAGGGGTGCTACCGCGGCCAGGAGACCGTCGCGCGTGTCCACAACCTCGGTCGCCCGCCGCGACGCATCGTCTTCCTCCACCTCGACGGCTCCGGTCACCTGCTGCCCGAGGCCGGGGCGCCGCTGGTCCTCGAGGGCCGCGAGATCGGTCGCATCACGAGCGTGGCGCGCCACCACGAGGACGGCCCCATCGCCCTGGCCGTCATCAAGCGCAACACTCCCGATGATGTCGATCTTGTCGCCGGAACCGTTGCTGGAGCGCAAACCGTCATCGTCGGACGCTGATCGGCCGCAGGATCTGCGCGATCCGGGTGCCCAAGGGTCTGGTCCTCCTGACAGACTGAGGCCATGGCCACCGCATCGTCCGCGACCCTGATCACCGTTGCCCCCACGGGGGCGGAGCATGCGAAGGCCGATGTGCCGCAGCTGCCGACGACTCTCGAGGAACTCGTCGAGACGGCGCGCACGTGTGAAGCGGCGGGGGCGGCCCTCATCCACCTGCACATCCGCGACGACGAGCACCGGCCCACGCTCGATGGCGGACACCTGAAGGCTGCAGTCGACGCGATCCGCTCCGAGACCGACCTCATCGTCCAGCTCTCGACCGGCGGCTCGGTGCACGACCCGCTCGAGCAGCGGCTCACCGTCCTGGACGCCGAGCCTGACTCGTGCTCCTTGACGTGTGGCACGACCAACTTCGGTGACGACGTGTTCCTCAACCCGTGGGGCTTCATGTCGGACCTCTACGTGCAGGCGCAGGAGCGCGAGGTCGTGCCGGAGTTCGAGCTCTTCGAGCTGGGGCACGTCCACGCGTTGCAGCGGCTCCTCGACACCCACGGGCTGCCGTTCGGCGGCAAGGTCCACGTCGACTTCGTCCTGGGTGTGCCGGGCGCGATGCCGGGCACTGCCGCCGCCCTCCTGGCTGGCGTCGCGATGCTCCCCGACGAGGTGACCTCATGGTCGGCGACGGGGATCGGCCGGACCCACCTGCCCGTCCTGGCGGCGGCCCTGTCGGCCGGTGGGCACCTGCGCGTCGGCATGGAGGACAACGTGGTGTTCGCCCGGGGTCAGCACGTGCAGCACAACTCCGAGCTCGTTTCCCGCGCCGCCGAGCTCGCGACCACGATGCAGCGCCCGCCGATGTCGACGACCGATGCCCGCGAGCTGTTGGGCATCAAGCGCCGCTGACCGGCTTGACGACCGACCTCGTGCCCCGTACGGACACGCGCGCCGGGGCTCGCATGTCCGTACGGGGCACGAAGTCGGGGTGGGGTCAGGCGGGTTGGTTGGTGGCCTGGGGCTGGCGCAGGCGGATGTCGTTGCAGGCCACGCACGTCTCCTCGGGGATGACGCCAAGCCGCATGAGGTGGCCGAACACCCAGCAACCGGCGCAGAACCCGAGGGCTGACTCGAGCAGCGCAAACACGACGAGGACCGCCAGCAGCACCGTGGCGAGGGTCGTGGCCCCGGCGGCCAGGGCGATGGCCGCGCCGCCGCTGAAGAGGAGGCCGACGGTCTGCGCGAAGCGCTTCGGCGGGCCGGGCACGAGGCGCGCCTCTCCGAAGCGGGGCGCGATGACGTGGACGGCGAGGCGCCCGAGCGGGCTGTAGCGCGGCCCGCCGGCAACGCGCAGCGCGAACCCGAGGGCCAGCAAGGCGGCCAGCCACCACCACTGAGTGACCAGGGTCAACAGGGACAGCACGACGACGCCTCCGGCGACCGACCTGGCCGCCTTCTCGTTGACCGGGTTGGGGAAGGTGAGGAGCTCGCGCACAGACATAAGGCAAGGTTATGTCAAACCCAAGCACGCGGCATACTCCGTCTCAGTCCCCAATCCCACTTCGTGCCCTGGACGGACACTCGTCGCTGCGCTCCTCCTGTCCGTCCGGGGCACGAAGGTGAGGGTGTGTGTTCACCATCACGCTTGCCCCGGTTTGCGTTTTGCTAACTACAGCAAGCACAATGGATCCATGAGCCGGAACCCGCTGAACGACCTCGCTGGATTGGGCGATTACCTGCGCGAGCAGCGTCTGTCGCACCGTCTGTCGCTGCGTCAGCTCTCCGATCTCGCCGGGATCTCGAACCCCTATCTCTCCCAGCTCGAGCGCGGCCTCAAGCGCCCGAGCGCCGAGATCCTGCAGCAGCTGGCCAAGGGGCTGGAGGTGTCGGCCGAGACGCTCTATGTCAAGGCCGGGCTCCTCGATGAGCAGCCCGTGGCCGAGACCACCAGCACCACCGTCCGGGACGCCATCGCCGCCGACCCGAATCTCACCGACCGTCAACGAGAGACCCTCCTCGACGTCTATGAGTCCTTCATCGGCGCGGACCCCAAGCGCTGAACCCTGACGCACCCCTTCCTTTGCACGACACCCAACCTCACCACCATTCACCAGGAGTGAACATGCCCACGAAGACCGCCACCAAGAGCCCCGCCACCCCCCTGTTCGCCGTCGTCGGCGTCACCGACCTCGCCGTCGAGCGCGTTCGTGAGGCCCGTCTGCGCGCCGAGAAGGCTCGCACCGAGCTCCAGGCCGACCTGGCCCCGACCGCAGTCCAGAAGCGCGCCGAGACCGTCTTCGGCGACATCAAGGCTCTCCCCACCAAGGCCCTCAACACCGGTGTGGCCAAGGCCGATGAGGTCACCAAGGGCTACGAGGACCTCGCGGTTCGTGGCGAGAAGCTCATCACCCGCATCAAGAACCAGAAGGCCACCAAGGACCTCGTCGCCCAGGCCGAGACCACCGTCAGCCTCGGCAAGGGCGCCGTCACGACCGCCCGCAAGGCCGTCCTCGACGTCCGCAGCTCGGCCCTCGCCACGTTCACCACGGGTCGCAAGGAGGCCGTCAAGGTCGCCGAGACCGTCGCCGACGCCGTTGAGGACAGCACCGAGGTCGCCGCGACCGAGGTCAAGGCTGCCGCGAAGCGCACCCGCACCGCCGCCAAGCGCACCACCACCACGGCCGCCAACGGCGCCAAGCGCACCACCACCTCGGCCAAGGCCACGACCACGAGCGCCAAGAAGGCCGCCGCCTCCACCACGAAGGCGACCGCCAAGGCCGCTGACAAGGTCGGCGACTGATCACAGTTCCCGCGGACCTAGTCTGGGACGCGTGAGCACCCCCCAGACCTCCCGCACCCCTGCAGTCCTCGACGCCGCCCCGGTTCTCGCGCAAGCGATCCGGGGCGGCTTTGTCGAATCCGTCCACCGAGCGAGCGTCGCCGTCACCGCGGCCGACGGCTCGGTGGAGCTGGAGCTCGGCAACGCCACGGACCCGGTCTTCCCGCGGTCCTCGAACAAGCCGATCCAGGCCCTCGCCATGGTGCGCAGCGGCCTCGACGTGGCCCCCCACCACCTGGCCCTCGTGAGCGCCAGCCACTCGGGTGAGCCCTTCCACCTGGACGCCGTGCGCGAGATCCTCGCCGGCGCGGGCCTCACCGTGGCCGATCTTCAGAACACCCCGGACTTCCCGATCGACCCGCAGGCCCAGGTGGACTGGATCCGCGCCGGCCACGACAAGGAGTCGCTCGCCCAGAACTGCTCGGGCAAGCACTCCGGCATGCTCGCGACCTGCGTCGCCGCGGGATGGGACCACACGGCATACCTTGATCTTGACCACCCGCTGCAGCGCGCCTGCGACGCGACCCTGGCGGAGCTCGCGGGGGAGCCGATCGCGGCGACCGCGATCGACGGCTGCGGTGCACCGGTGATGGCCGTCTCGCTCGCTGGTCTGGCTCGCGCCTTCGGCCGCGTGGCCAGCGCCCCGGCCGGCACCGACGAGGCACGCGTTGCCGATGCGATCCGCAGTCACCCCGAGTACCTCGGCGGCACCCGGCGTGACGTCACGACCTTCATCCAGCGCACTCCCGGCGCGATTGCCAAGGACGGTGCAGAAGCCGTGTATGCCGTGGGGCTGGCTGACGGTCGCGGCATCGCCATCAAGGTGGCTGACGGGGGTCAGCGGGCCCGGACGGTCATCCTCGCTGCCGTGCTGCGTCGCCTCGGTGTCGAGACCGACGCGCTCGAGGCGCTCGAGGACGCGCCGATCCTGGGGCACGGTGAGCCCGTGGGATCCGTCGTCGCCGTGGGCATCTGAGTGCGCGCAGTCATCCAGCGGGTCCGTCGGGCGGCTGTCGTCGTCGATGGCGAGACGGTGGGTGAGATCACCGCGCCGGGGCTCTTTGTCCTCGTCGGGGTCGGGCACGACGACGGCCCGGCCGAGGTCGAGTTCATCGCCCGCAAGGTGGCCGACCTGCGGTTGCTCGAGGGCGAGCAGTCGGTGACCGACGCGGGTGCGCCGGTGCTCGTCGTCAGCCAGTTCACCCTCCTTGCAGACACTCGCAAGGGCCGCCGCCCGTCGTGGAACGCTGCGGCCCCCGGCGATGTCGCCGAACCCGTTGTGGCACAGGTGGTTTTGGCGCTGCAAGCCCGCGGACTCGAGGTGGCCACGGGCCGCTTCGGCGCACACATGGAGATCGAGAGCATCGCGGATGGCCCGGTGACGATCGTCGTGGACTCCTCCGCGCCGTAGGCTGGTCCCATGTTCGCACTCGGTAACGCGCAGGCCTACGTCATGCTCGCGCTCACCATCGCCGCCCTCGCCGTGGAGGTGTTCGCCTTCGTGCACGCCCTCCGGACCCGCGCCGACGCCTTCGCCGCGGCCGGCAAGCGCACCAAGAACTTCTGGCTCGCGGTGACCGGGGTTGCGGTCCTGCTCGGCTTTGTCGCTCTGGGCGGGGCAGTGCTCTTCCTGGGGATGATCGCTGTGGCCGCGGCCGGGGTCTACCTCGCCGACGTGCGCCCCGCGGTCGAGTCGGTGCAGGGCAAGGGCAGCGGTTCGCGCCAGGGCCCCTACGGGCCTTGGTGACTCACCGGGTCTGAGCCGGGTCCGGCAGGCGCCACGGCGTCCCAGGCGACCGTGAGCTCGCCGAGGCGCCACCTCGACGGTCCGTCGAGGAGCGGCCAACCGCTGTCACGCATCGCTTGCGCTGTGGCCAGGAACCGTTGTCGCACGCCGTATGCCGCGTGGCTCGCGCTGCGTGCCCAGTGCCGATCGAGGTCGGTCAGGTAGTCGTGGACAGCCTCGCCGGGGACGTTGCGGTGGATGAGTGCCTTGGGGAGGCGTTCGGCGATGGCCGAGGGCTGGTCGAGCCCACGGAGGTGCCAGGACAGGGTCAGGCTGACCGGTCCAGAGGGCTCGACGGCGACCCACGTCGCGAGCCGCCCGAGTTCGTCGCACGTGCCGTCGACGAGCAGGCCATCGGCAGTGAGTCGGCCACACACGGACTCCCAGGCCCCCGCCACCTCGTCCTCGGCGTACTGGCGCAGCACGTTGAAGGCGCGCACCACGGTGGCATCGCGACCGTCGAGCGGCACCTCGAACCCACCGCGGCGAAAGCTCAGCCCCGGACGGGCGAGCAGCTGCCCGGCCGCGACGCGGGCCGGGTCGATCTCGATCCCCACGACCTCGACGTCGGAGCGCACGCGCGTGAGTCGGTCGTGCAGCTCGACGGCGGTGACCGGTGAGGCGCCATAGCCCAGGTCCACGACGATCGGCGGTGAGCCGGTTGCGCGGCGCAGCCGCCCTGCCGCGGGCCCGGCGAGCCAGCGATCGCAGCGACGAAGGCGGTTGGGGTTGGTCGTGCCACGGGTGATCACCCCAACCGGTTTCGTCCTCGCCACGGGCCCAGCGTACGAGCAGCGGAGCCCCCTCACAGCCGGGCCGCCTAGGCTGCAACCGTGCGCCAGTGGGGAGTGCGCGGCCGCGGCCGCGACGTGAGTCGGAGCATGGTGGCGCTCGTCGTCTCCGTGGCAGCCGCTCTTGCCCTGGGTCTCGCCACCTGGCTGCCCGGTGTGCTGCGCACGGACATCGGTCTCGTCCCGGTCGACCCGGGGTTGCTCACCGTCAACGAGAGCGCGCGGGGGATTGCCACGCTCGGGCGGGGCTACACGGTCGCGGCCTACCAGTCCGGCTTCCGCGTCTCGGCAGCTTCCGGCACGCTGGTCGACACCATCACTCGCGGATCACCGGTGAGCGCCGTCCTCGGCCACCTCGGGGAGCGTGAGGACCACCCCATCGAGAACGTCGAAGCCACCCTCGACCACGTGCGCATCGACGAGGTGGACATCGAACCCGGCCGCGCGGCATACACCGGTGAGGTCTATGACGACGTCGACGGACAGCGACGCACGATGCCGCTCCGTCTCGTCTTCCTGCTCACCACGGCGGGAGTGCACGTGACCGCGGACATCCAGGGCGCCGACGCGGTGATCATCCACCTCGATGCCCTGCCAGGGACGACCGGTATCGATCCGGCCCTGCCCACGCACAACCTGCGCCTTCGTGGCTGGTGGGTGGTCGCGAAGTCGGGGGAGCAGCAAGCCTTCACCACGGCCCGCAAGGCCGTCGTCGGCATCGGCCCGGCCATCAGGACCCGCGGGCTCGACCTGCGGCCCGACGGCCGGCTCGACATCCATGTGTGGTCCGAGCGGGCGACCCTCACCCTCAGCGGTGTGCCCGACGCGGGTTGAGCCGTGCGTGTCAGACTGACTCGATGACGACCGACGAGCCACGAGCCCGACGCCGCGTGGCGATGGTGTCAGTGCACACGTCGCCGCTTGCCCAGCCCGGCACGGGGGACGCGGGCGGCATGAACGTCTATGTCATCGAGACGGCAAAACGGTTGGCGCGCAGGGGAATCGATGTCGACATCTTCACCCGTCAGACCACGGCGTCCGACGCGCCCGTTGTTGAGGTCGAACCCGGTGTCGTGGTGCGCCACGTCGCTGCCGGCCCTTACGAGGGCCTCAACAAGGAGGATCTGCCCGGTCAGCTGTGCGCCTTCGCCGCCGGGATGATGCGGGTCGCAGCGCACGCGCCAGAGGGGCACTATGACCTCGTCCACTCGCACTACTGGCTCTCCGGCCAGGTGGGCTGGCTCGCCGCCGATCGGTGGGACGTCCCCCTCGTCCACACGATGCACACGATGGCCCGGGTCAAGAACCTCCACCGCGCCGAGGGTGACGCCGAGGAGCCGCGCGGTCGCGAGATCGGTGAGGCCCAGGTCGTCGAGGCCGCTGACCGGCTCGTCGCCAACACCCAGGACGAGGCCCGCGAGCTGATCGAGCTCTATGACGCAGACCCCGACCGTGTCGACGTCGTCCCGCCCGGCGTGGACCTCGACGTCTTCCACCCGGGTGATCGCTCCGAGGCCCGCCGCACCGTCGATGTCCCCGAGGACGCAGTCCTCCTGCTCTTCGTCGGGCGCATCCAGCCGCTCAAGGCACCCGACATCCTCATCCGCGCCGCGGCCATGCTGACCCGTCGCGACCCCGGCCTGCGTGATCGCCTCGTCGTCGGCATCCTCGGCGGCCCCAGCGGGGGAGCAGTGCGCACCCCCATGGCTCTCGACCAGCTCGCGCGGGACGAGGGCATCGCCGACCTCGTGCGCTTCGTCGAACCCACCGACCGCGACAGCCTCGCGACGTGGATGCGCGCGGCCGACATCGTCGCCGTCCCCTCGCACAACGAGTCATTCGGCCTCGTCGCCGTCGAGGCCCAGGCCTCTGGTGCCGTCGTCGTCGCGACCAACGTGGGCGGCCTGCCCACGGCCGTCGGCGACGCCGGGCTCCTCGTCGACGGGCACGACGTCCACAAGTGGGTCGACGCCATCGAGTCGGTCATCGACAACCCCGAACGCCAGGCCGAGCTCTCCGCCCGCGCCGTGGAGCGCGCCCGCGCGTTCGCGTGGGAGGTGACCGCCGAGCGGTTGGCGGCCGTCTACGAAGCCGCGCTGGCGACCCCACGCAGAGCCTCGATCAACGACTCGGACGCGCTGGCCGGCATACCCACGGCGGTGATCCCGTGACCACCGATCTCAAGGCGACGATCAAGGACTTCCTCGACGCGACCGAGATCGAGTGGGAGGCGGGGGCGCGCGACGGCGAGTTCGTCGTCACCCTGCCCGGTGAGAAGAAGCTCAAGACTGTCGTGTCCCTTGTCGCCGGCTCGGACCTCTCGGTGTCGGCGTTCGTCATCCGCAACCCCGACGAGAACCACGAGGCGTTCTATCGCAGCCTCCTGCGCCGCAACCTGCGCCTGCCCGGTCTGGCCTACGCCATCGACGGCAGCGGCGACGTCTACGTCACCGGCCACGTTCCAGCTGCAGGTGTGGACGCGGAACTGCTCGACCAGCTGTTCGGGGTCGTGCTCGAGGCTGCCGATGCACCGTTCAACGAGCTCCTCGTCATCGGCTTCCTCACCTCGATGCAGAAGGAGTGGGACTGGCGGGTGTCGCGCGGTGAGTCGCTGCGCAACCTCGAGGCGTTCCGTCACCTTCTCGACAAGTCCTGAACGACCGATTCCGTATGCCGGGTGCTCCCGGTGCGCTCGCCCGTTGCCTCGCTAGGCTGCCGCCCATGGCACACACCCTGATCCTGCTGCGTCACGGCCACTCCGAGTGGAACGCGAAGAACCTCTTCACCGGATGGGTCGATGTCGACCTCAACGACCAGGGGCGTGAGGAGGCCGTCAACGGTGGCCGCCTGCTCAAGGAACGCGGTGTGCTGCCGACCGTCGTCCACACGTCGGTGCTGCGTCGCGCGATCACCACGGCCGACCTCGCCCTCGACGCCGCCGACCGCCACTGGATCCCGGTGCGTCGCGACTGGCGTCTCAACGAACGTCACTACGGCGCACTGCAGGGGCTCGACAAGGCGGCGACGCGCGACAAGTACGGCGACGAGCAGTTCATGCTCTGGCGTCGTTCGTTCGACACCCCGCCGCCGGCCATCGAGGTCGGCTCGGAGTTCGACCAGACGAGCGACCCGCGCTACGCCGGCATCGAGGTGCCGCGCACCGAGTGCCTCAAGGACGTCATCGTGCGGTTCACGCCCTACTGGGAGGGCGCGATCCGCGACGACCTCACCGCCGGCGAGACCGTCCTGGTCGTGGCCCACGGCAACAGCCTGCGCGGCCTCGTGAAGCACCTCGACGGCATCTCGGACGAGGCGATTGCCGAGCTGAACATCCCCACCGGTCAGCCGCTCGTCTACGAGCTCGGCGACGACTTCATGCCGACCAAGCCCGGCGAGTACCTCGACCCCGAGGCCGCAGCCACAGCAGCCGCCGCAGTCGCCAACCAGGGCCGCTGACCAGCCTTAACTCGTAGCGCCCCACCAGTCGGGGCTTCTGTGACGAGTCGGGGCTCCACGGACCCCCGACTCGTCACAGACACCCCGACAGGTGCCCGCCGCTGGGTCAGGGCCTCACTGGAACACGTCTTGGGTGGGCACTGTTGTCCGGACCGAAGTGAGCACCCGATCGCCGTCCAGCACTTCGATTCGATAGTTCTGGTCAAAGGCGCCGGGCGAGACTGGAACCTTGAAAGTCGCGACGTGGTTGGTGAGTGGGACCACAGCGGACGAGGGCCACAGTGCGGGAGAGTCCGAGACTGCGCGAACGGCAGTTCCACTGGGCACGACAACATGAATCGTCGTAGGGGCCTCGGCTGATTTGCCCGAGCCGAACGAGATGATCGGCACTGACTCGGCCCGGATGGCGTCGATGGGGCGTCCGAGTTCGATCCGCATCACCTCGTTGTCATCACGAAGTAGCGCCGAGCGCAACACCTGTCCTCCCGGCAGACGGCTGTGCATGACGTGCAGATGGGATGCCCCGCTGTCGCTGGTCAAGCCAGGTGTTCGGAAGTCTCGCGGGACTGCGCCATTGAAGACTGTCTCCGTGGTGACCGCCTTCCTGTCCAGACCGAGCATGCGCGCAACGAGGTCGTTGGTGTCACGCTCTTGCGCCGCCACCGGCTCTCGGTTGCAGGTACCGCCTTCACAGGGCACGCCCTCGGTGGTCTCCACGCCTGTCATGAACCCGAGCCGTGGCTGGCCGACGAAGGCTCCCAACCGTAGGCGGGAGAGTTCGGTCCAGTCGTTGCGCCCGAAACCGGCGATCAGTGGCGCCTTCTGCCACGAGCGGCTCACCGTCCCGTCGAGAGCGATATCAGGGGTCCTGGACATCTCGTAGAACGTCCGATCCGGTGTGGTCAGGACGATGAGATCATTCGTTCCGACCATGCTCAGAACGCCATCGGTGACGTCCGAGATCGGGCCGGAGCTCGACCTGCGCATGTCCGCTGCTGCGGCTCCCGCTGGGCCGGTCCCCACGACGAGGTCGGAACGACTCACGACCACAGCCACGCGGGTTGAGCCAAGGTCCTCGACAAAGATGGGCCGGCCGTCGAACTGTTTGCCGATGGCCGCCACGAGTGCGGTGTCGCCCGCCAGGGAGCCTCGGGTGGGCCAGGTCGTGACGGATTTCCACGCCTTGTCGGTCGCAGGGGGCAGGTTGGCCGAGTTGCCCGCCGGAGTCGTCCGGCCGTCGGCGAGGCGACTCGAAACTGTCGGGACGCCGATGGCGATGGCCGCCACCACGGCCACCGCAGCAGCGCCGACGGTGCGCCGACGCGTGCGGTTCTTGGCGACAGCGCCAGCCACCCGCTCGTAGGGGTGAGCCTCCACCGACTCGATCGAGCCGGCGTGAGAGGTCAGTGCGTCGCGCAGCTGGGTCTCGATGCTCATGTCACGCTCCATTCGTCGAAGTGGTGGGGGTGAGGTGTCCGGGTTCGGAGGCGTCGGTGATCGCGTCGCGCATGCGGTCGAGGCCGCGTGAGGTCTGGCTCTTCACCGAACCCACCGAGATCCCGAGCGCGTGAGCCGTCTCGGCCTCGGACAGGTCGTCGTAGAACCGCAGGACGATCACGGCGCGCATCCGCGGAGGCAGTCCGTGCAGCACGCGAACGAGCTCGTCGCGGTTGTCGACACCCGCATACGCGTCCGTGGTGGAGCGGTCGGCGCTCGCGGGTAGTTCGCCGAGGTTCTCTGCGACCCGCTTCCGGCGCCACCACGACGTCGACTCGTTGGCGACGGCCGCCCGCGTGTAGGCATAGGGCGAACCGTCGCGATGCACGCGCGGCCAGTGCCGGTGGACCTTGACCAACGCCTGCTGCACGAGGTCCTCGGCACGCCCCACGTCGCCGGTGAGAAGGAAGCCGACCCGCACGAGTCGTGACCACTCGCGCATCACGAACTCGGCGAATGCCGCCTCGTCGTCTCGGTCCACGTCCCCATCCTCACGTCGATCGCACCCCTGTCACCCCAAGAGAACGCGAGCCGCGAAGCCAAGGTTGAGTGCCGACCGAGACTTTCCGTCATGCGTGCCTGCCAGCGGACCATCAGCTCGCCCGACAGTGGCACGGATTCGTGCTCAGCGCCGCGACGGCTGACGTCGGCTGATGGTCCGCCGGTTGGCGGCCGGGCTGGAAGGCGACAGATCCCGTATGCCGGGCGGCCGGCATACGGGATCTGTGGTCTTTCGCTGTGCGGGAGGAACGCGTCAGGAGGGTGTGGGCTCCGGTCGGACCTCGTCGTCCTCGGCGTCCTCATGGCTCGCTTCGCTCTCGGCGCTGTGTTCGCCGGTGACGAGGAAGATGACGCGACGGGCGACCGAGACGGCGTGGTCGGCGAAGCGCTCGTAGTAGCGCCCGACGAGCGTGAGGTCGACGGTCACTTCGGCCGGCTGGTTCCAGGAGTCCGAGGCGAGGGCCTCGAACAGGCGACGGTGCAGGTCGTCCATGGCGTCGTCGTCGCGTTCGATCTGCTTGGCGGCCTCGACGTCGCGGGCCGCGATGACGGAGCCGGCCTTGGTCACGATGCGCTCGGCGACCTGGCCCATCTCGAGGATGATCGAGCGGAGCTCGGCAGGGACGGCAGAGTTCGGGTAGCGCAGCCGCGCGACCTTGGCGACGTGGCGGGCGAGGTCACCCATGCGCTCGATGTCGGCGCTCATGCGCATCGACGTGACGACCATGCGCAGGTCGGTGGCAACCGGCTGCTGCAGGGCCAGGAGGTCGAACGACAACAGGTCGAGCTCTTCGCGCAGCGCGTCGATCTCGGCGTCGGCACCAATGACCGACTCGGCGAGCTGCACGTCTGCATCGAGCAGAGCAGTCGTCGCCCGGGACATGGCCGAGCTCGCGAGCCGGGTCATCTCGACCAGCCCCTGCGTGACTCGGTCCAGCTCCTCGTGGAATGCCTTGCGCATGAATACCCTCTCGACACAGGTGGCTGGCGCCCTCCGGCCCGGCGGGCACGCGGACTAGGGCGCCCGTCTTCGTCGGCAGCGTGACACGGGGTGATGAATTCCCGCCAGCGCCAAGGTGAACATCTGCCTGCTGCCCCCCACTGGCCACCCGCGAGTGGGTCTGGGTTCATTCCCCGTCCGTCTACGCTGATCTGGTGGATGCGACGCTCGCAGGAATCGTGGGTGGCGGCCTGGGACTCGTCATCGGTGCCGTGGCCGTCGCTGCCAGTCGGCTCAGCGAACGCAAACTGACGACGATCCCGCCCAGCGCGCCGCCGCCTTTGCCTTCCGGCGTGAGCGATGTGCTCGCCGTCCTCAAGTCGATCGCCATCGTCCTGGACTCCTCGGACGCCGTCGTCAACAACTCCGCATCTGCCGTGAGCTACGGACTCGTGCGTCACGGCGAGCTCGTCCACACCGAGCTGCGCCAGCTCGCTCGACAAGTGCGACGTGACGGTGAGATCCGCGAGGTGGAGCTCGAGCTCTCGCGCGGCTTCGGCACGACGACCAACACGCTGATGACGGCACGAGTCGCCCCGCTCGGCGCACCCCACATCCTCATCCTGGCCGAGGACCACACCCACGCCCGCCGGGTCGAGGAGGTGCGCCGTGACTTCGTCGCCAACGTGTCGCACGAGCTCAAGACCCCGGTCGGTGGCATCGCCCTGCTCGCCGAGGCCGTCCTCGATGCCCGCGACGATCCCGAAGCGGTGTCACGCTTCGCGGCGCGCATCCAGGTCGAGTCCACGCGCCTGACCCGCCTCGTCAAGGAGATCGTCGACCTCTCCCGGCTCCAGGTCGCCGACACCCTCCACGAGCCCGAACTCGTGCAGATCCCGCAGGTCGTCGCGGAGGCGGTCGACCGAGTGCGCGTCGCAGCCGAGGCCCGGCAGATCACGCTCGAGGCGGTGGCCGACGAGCGCGCCTCCGTCTTCGGTGACACCGAGCTCCTCGCGACCGCCGTCGCCAACCTCGTCTCCAACGCCGTCAACTACTCCGAGCAGGGCACCCGGGTCGCCGTGGCTGCCCGCCGGGTGGGCGACACCATCGAGATCACCGTCTCCGACCAGGGGCAGGGCATCCCGGCCACCGAGCAGAGCCGCATCTTCGAACGCTTCTATCGCGTCGACGCCGCGCGCTCGCGAGCAACCGGCGGCACCGGCCTCGGCCTCGCCATCGTCAAGCACGTCTGCGCGACCCACGGCGGCGACGTGTCGGTGTGGAGTGAAGAGGGCCACGGCTCCACCTTCACCATGAGACTTCCTGCTGCGTCCGACCGGGCTGCGGCAGACTCCGATCGGCACACGGTCGGCAGAGCACAAGGAGAAACCCCAGGATGACCCGCATTCTCGTCGTCGAGGACGAAGTGTCCTTCTCCGATCCCCTGTCCTACCTCCTGCGCAAGGAGGGCTACGAAGTGAGCGTCGCCGAGAACGGCAACGACGCCCTCACCGAGTTCGACAGCGGCGGCGCGGACCTCGTGCTCCTCGACCTCATGCTTCCGGGCCTTTCAGGCGTGGACGTATGCCGTGCGCTCCGGCAGCGCTCCAACGTTCCGGTCATCATGCTGACCGCCAAGGACAGCGAGATCGACAAGGTCGTCGGGCTCGAACTCGGCGCCGACGACTACGTGACCAAGCCCTATTCGTCGCGCGAGCTCCTCGCCCGCATCAAGGCTGTCCTGCGTCGACTCAGCGAGCCCGAAGAGCTGCTCCCGACCACCCTTGAGGCGGGCCCGGTGCGGATGGACGTCGAGCGCCACGTCGTCACCGTGGGCGGTGCCGCGACCCAGCTGCCGCTCAAGGAGTTCGAGCTGCTCGAGATGCTGCTGCGCAACACCGGCCGCGTCCTCACCCGCATGCAGCTCATCGACCGGGTGTGGGGCAGCGACTACGTCGGTGACACCAAGACCCTCGACGTCCACGTGAAGCGGCTGCGCGCCAAGGTCGAGCCCGACCCGGCAGCGCCCAAGCACATCGTCACCGTGCGCGGACTCGGCTACAAGTTCGAAGCCTGACGCATTCGATCCGACTTCGTGCCCGAGACGGACACGTCGTTCCGCGCGAAGCGCGCCCTTGTGTCCGTCTCGGGCACGAAGTCGCTGTCGCGGGCAAGCCAAGAGCCCACCGGCGCGCGATCGCGCTCGGTGGGCTCACGGCATACGGGGCCGTTCTGGGATCAAGGGGTGGCGCTGGACGACGGGCTCGGCTTGTCTCCGGAGTAGTAGCCGTTCGAGGGCAGCACCGGGACGGTCACGACGTTCTGGCCCGTGGCTTCAGTGATGACCTGGAGCTGGAGGACATCGCCGGGCGAGACGGTCACCTTGGGGAGGGTGGCTGATTCGCCCTCGCCGAGGGTGACCGAGGAGTGTCGGCCGACCATGAGCTGGGGGCCGGCCGCGCCATCGGTCCCGAACGCGACGGCGATGTCCTCGTCGCTCGAGTTGACGAGCTGGCCCACGATGTTGCCGGGGGCGTCCTTGGCGTCGGAGATGACGAGCACACCGCGCACGTCGAGGTCACCGAACGTCGCGTCGACACCGTCCGATGCCTGATAGGGCACGTCGGTCTGCACCGGCGAGAACACGGCGCAGCCACCGAGGAGAGTGGTGCCGAGGGCAGCGGCCGCAAGGGCAGCGCGCAGGCGATGGCGGGGAGTGGTCACTGGTGCGGTCGTCACGGGGGACAGCGTAGCGAGCGCCGCCCACCACCGTGCGCACAGTGGTGGTGACAACCGGCGCCCGGTCGCACCTTCCGCTCCGCACAGGCACGGTAATGGCAATGTGTCAAGACCCAGTTTCGGTGCCTGCCAACGGTTTTCACCGTTCTGACCTGCGGGTATGCCGTCATCGTCGATTCCGCGTGTCGCTCTCGGCGTGTTAAACTGGGGGTCGCGAAAGGGGCAAGTTGCATATGGTTTTCAAGGTCGGCGAAACGGTCGTGTACCCCCACCACGGGGCTGCGCGCATCGAAGAGATCAACAAGCGCACCATCAAGGGCGTTGAGAGGCTGTACCTGAAGCTCAAGGTGGCCCAAGGAGACCTCGTCATCGAGGTTCCCGCCGAGAACTGTGACCTGGTCGGCGTGCGTGACGTCGTCGACAAGGCCGGCCTCGAGAAGGTCTTCGAAGTGCTTCGGGCCCCATTTGCCGAGGAGCCGACCAACTGGTCGCGCCGCTTCAAGGCCAACCTCGAGAAGCTCGCTTCCGGCGACGTCATCAAGGTCGCAGAGGTCGTTCGTGACCTCTGGCGCCGCGACAAGGACCGCGGTCTGTCCGCCGGCGAGAAGCGCATGCTCTCCAAGGCACGCCAGATCCTCGTGTCCGAGCTGGCTCTGGCCGAGAAGACCGACGAGGAAAAGGCAGAGACCATCCTCGACGAGGTCCTCGCGTCCTGATCGGCTGCTGACATCAGGGTCGGCATCATCCTCGTTGCTGCTGGACAGGGCACGAGGCTTGGGGCAACGCAGCCCAAGGCATTCGTCCGCGTCGCGGGCGTCACGCTGATCGAGCACGCGGTCACTCGCGCGTTCGAAGCTGCCGACACCTCTCAGATCGTCATCGTCGCGCCCGCTTCCCATCTCCGGGAGGCGGGCGCGCTCGTGTCTGCCCACCCACGTGCCACTGACGTCAGCGTGGTTGCGGGTGGCGCCGAGCGGACCCACTCCGTCTCCGCCGGGCTCGCTGCCCTGCACGAGGACATCGGCATCGTGCTCGTCCACGACGCAGCCCGGTGCCTGGCGCCGGCTGAGCTCTTCGACCGACTCGTGGTGGCCGTGCGTGCCGGTCACGACGCGGTCGTGCCGGGGCTGCCGGTCACCGACACGATCAAGCAGGTCGACGAGCAGGGCCAGGTGGTCGCGACCCCGAACCGTTCCAGCCTGCGGGCCATCCAGACCCCCCAGGCCTTCCGCCGCGCGCTGCTCGCCCGGGCCCACGCCTCCGGGCTCGAGGCCACCGACGACGCGGCCCTCGTCGAAGGCCTTGGGGTCCCCGTGACGGTGATCGACGGCGATGACCTCGCCTTCAAGGTGACCACTCAGTCCGACCTCGAGCGGGCCGGCCGTATCCTCGGCTCGTGAGCCAGAGACCCGTCGCCCTTGTCACCGGAGGCGGCACCGGCATCGGTGCTGCCATCACCCGTCGCCTCGTCAAGGACGGGTATGACGTGATCGTGGCCGGACGTCGACCCGACCGGCTCGAGTCGGTGGCCACCCTGCTCGGTGACGCTGTCACTGCAGTGCGCCTCGATGTCACCGACGAGCACAGCGTCGACTCGGTCATCTCCTCCGTCGAGCGGCTCGACCTGCTCGTCAACAACGCCGGTGGCGCCCTCGGTCTGAGCTCGGTGGAGAAGGCTGACCTCGATGAGTGGCAGGCGATGTACGAGACCAACGTGCTGGGCACCGTCCGCATGACCCAGGCGGCACTGCCCCTGCTGCGTGACTCGGCCCGCGGCACCATCGTCAACGTCAGCTCCATCGCGGGGGAACGCGTCTATCCCGGCGGAGGCGGCTACACGGCGGCCAAGCATGGCCAGTCCGTCGTCTCGGAGACCCTCCGGCTCGAGCTCAACGGCTCGCACGTGCGCGTCATCGAGATCCGTCCCGGCATGGTGCAGACCGAAGAGTTCTCACTGACCCGCCTCCACGGCGACCAGGCCGCGGCCAACAAGGTCTATGAAGGCGTCGACCGCCCCCTCATCGCCGACGACGTCGCGGCCTGCGTCGCCTTTGCCGTCGGCCTGCCCCAGCACGTCAACATCGACACCCTCGTCGTCAAGCCGGTGGCCCAGGCAGCCCCGCACCTCCTGCACCGCGGCTCCATCGACTGGCGGGACGGGTCATGACCCGAGCGGCGCTGCCGCGCACCGGTGTCGGCGTCGACGTGCATGCGTTGGCTCCCGAGGGTTCAGAGCGTGAGCTCTGGGTCGCCGGTCTGCTCTGGCCGGGGGAGCGTGGTCTCGACGGCCACTCCGACGCCGACGTCGCAGCCCACGCAGCGTGCGACGCGTTGTTCTCGGCTGCAGGCATCGGAGACCTCGGTCAGCACTTCGGCACGGGCCGCCCCGAGCTCGCCGGGGCCTCGGGCGTCACCCTGCTCGAAGAGGCCGCGCGACTCGTCCGCGAGGCCGGCTTCGAGATCGGCAACGTCGCCGTGCAGGTCATCGGCAACCGACCCAAGGTCGGCACCCGGCGGGCGGAGGCCGAGAAGGCCCTCTCTGACGCGTGCGGCGCGCCGGTGTCCGTGAGTGGCACGACCACTGACGGCCTCGGACTCGCCGGCCGTGGCGAGGGAGTTGCCGCCATTGCGACGGCTCTCATCGTCTCCACCGACTGACCCAACCCGACTTATTGCGCAATCCGCCGGGAGGAGCGCAGCGGGGGACGACGGATTGCGCAATAAGTCGGGGCAGGCAAGGTGCTCCGGTTGCGCGACGTGGGCGACCGCCTAGAGTCAGGGAAGACCAATGGAGGGGAACATGCCGCAAACCGTCAAGGGTGTCATCGCCCGCGCGAAGGGCGCCGACGTCGAGCTCGTCGACATCGTCGTGCCCGACCCCGGGCCGGGAGAGGCCGTCGTCCAGGTGCAGTCCTGCGGCGTGTGCCACACCGACCTGCACTACCGCGAGGGCGGGATCAACGACGAGTTCCCGTTCCTGCTCGGCCACGAGGCTGCAGGAGTGGTCGAGGCGGTCGGCGAGGGAGTCACCGAGGTCGCTCCCGGTGACTTCGTCATCCTCAACTGGCGAGCCGTCTGCGGCCAGTGCCGCGCGTGCGCCAAGGGCAAGCCCTGGTACTGCTTCAACACCCACAACGCCAAGCAGAAGATGACCCTGACCGACGGCACCGAGCTCAGCCCGGCGCTCGGCATCGGTGCGTTCATCGAGAAGACGCTCGTCGCCGCCGGCCAGTGCACCAAGGTCGACGCGGATGCTGACGCGGCCGCCGTGGGACTGCTCGGGTGTGGCGTCATGGCTGGCTTCGGTGCCGCGGTCAACACCGGTGGTGTCGGTCGCGGTGACTCAGTGGCCGTCATCGGTTGCGGCGGCGTGGGCAACGCCGCCATCGCCGGGGCTTCCGTCGCCGGCGCGACCACCGTCATCGCCGTGGACGTCGATGACCGCAAGCTCGAGGGCGCGAAGAAGTTCGGCGCCACCCACACCGTCAACGGGAAGACCGAGGACGTCGTCGAGCGCATCCGCGAGCTCACCGGTGGCCACGGAGCCGACGTCGTCGTCGAGGCCGTGGGGCGCCCCGAGACCTATGAGCAGGCGTTCTATGCGCGCGACCTCGCCGGAACGGTCGTGCTCGTCGGAGTGCCGACGCCCGACAAGGAGGTGACACTGCCGATGATCGAGATCTTCGGTCGCGGGGGAGCCCTCAAGTCCAGCTGGTACGGCGACTGCCTCCCCAGCCGCGACTTCCCGATGCTCGTCGACCTCTATCGCCAAGGTCGCTTCGACCTCGATGCATTCGTGTCGGAGCGCATCGCGCTCGGCGACGTCGAATCGGCGTTCGAGAAGATGGAACGCGGCGAAGTCCTGCGCTCGGTCGTGGTGCTGCGATGACGGCCGACACTCCGGCTACTCCCTGGCTGCCCCCCATCGCGCCGTCCCACGGCGGCGTCCGCGTCGACCGCGCCATCACGTCGGGCACGTTCGAGCTCGACGGCGGCTCCTGGGAGGTCGACAACAACGTCTGGGTCATCGGTGACGAGCGCGAGTGCATCATCATCGACGCCGCCCACGACGCCGAGGCGATCCTCGCTGCCGTCGGTGGCCGCACTGTCCGCGCCATCTTGCTGACCCACGGCCACAACGACCACGTCAACGTCGCCGACGAGCTCCGGGCGGCGACCGGGGCGCTCGTCCACCTACACCCTGAAGGCCGTGTGGTCTGGGCCCTCAGCCAGGACGGCGCCCCCGACGCGATCCTGGCCGACGGGCAGGAGTTCCACGTCGGCGACGTCACCCTCCGGGTCCTCCACACGCCGGGTCACTCGCCCGGCGGCTGCTCGTTCCACGCGTCGGCGATGCACGTCGTCTTCACCGGCGACACGCTCTTCCAGGGCGGGCCGGGTGCCACGGGACGGTCGTTCAGCAACTTCGACCAGATCATCGAGTCGATCCGGACCCGTCTCCTCACCCTTCCGTCCGGAACGGTCGTCCTCACCGGCCACGGAGATGCGACGACGATCGGCGCCGAGGCACCCCATCTCGACGAGTGGATCGCCCGCGGTCACTGACCGAACGAGGGGTATGCCGGGTGGCGGGGAGCCGCGCTCTGCGCCGGTACCCTTGTGCGGGTGACTCTCAGATTGTTTGACTCCCAGTCGCGCGCAGTGCGCGACTTCGTCCCGCTGCAGCCTGGCCGGGTCGGGATCTACATCTGTGGACTCACCACCCAAGCCCCTCCGCACATCGGCCACGTCCGCTTCGCCGTCGCCTTCGACGTGCTCCGCCGCTGGCTCGTGCGCGGTCACGGGCTCGACGTGGCGCTCGTGCGCAACGTCACCGACCTCGACGACAAGATCCTGCGCAAGTCCGCCGAGTCCGGCGAGGACTGGTTCGCCCTGTCCTACCGCAACGAGGTCGCGACCTCGGAGGCGCTGACCCTGCTCGGTGTCCTTCCGCCGACCTACGAGCCGCGCGCCATGGGTCACATCACCGAGATGGTCGAGCTCATCGAGGTGCTCATCGCCAACGGCCATGCGTATGCCGCGGAAGACGGCTCGGGTGACGTCTACTTCGACGTCCGTTCGTGGCCGGCATACGGAGAAGTGACGAACCAGAAGATCGACGACATGGCCGCCGCGGAGGACGCCGACCCGCGCGGCAAGCGCGACCCCCGCGACTTCGCCCTCTGGAAGGGGCGCAAGGACGGCGAGCCCGAGACCGCGAGCTGGCCGACGCCCTGGGGCAGAGGGCGTCCCGGCTGGCACCTCGAGTGCTCGGCCATGGCGCGCAAGTACCTCGGTGACGCCTTCGACATCCACGGGGGTGGGGTCGACCTGCGCTTCCCCCACCACGAGAACGAGCAGGCCCAGTCGCGCGCGGCAGGACTGCCCTTCGCGTCCCTGTGGATGCACAACGCGTGGGTGACGATCAGCGGCGAGAAGATGAGCAAGTCGCTCGGCAACAGCCTGCTCATCCACGAGGTCACCAAGAAGGCCCGGCCTCTTGCCGTGCGCTACTACCTGACCGCAGCGCACTACCGGTCGATGATCGAGTTCCATGAGGGGTCACTCGCCGAGGCGGAGGCCGCCGTGGACCGCATCGAGGGATTCCTGCGTCGCGCGCTCGGCCCCGACAGCGCCGTGACGCCGACCGGCGACGAGAAGCTGCCCGTCGAGTTCGTCGAGGCCATGGACGACGACCTCGGGGTGTCCGGCGCGCTCGCGGCCATCCACGACACCGTGACGCAGGGCAACACCGCCCTCGACGACGGCGAGAACGACACGGCGCGTGAGCTCGCCGCGCTCGTCATTGCCATGACCGACATCCTCGGGGTCAACCCGCTGGACCCGGCGTGGGCCGGCGCGGACAACTCGTCCAGCGACGCCCAGTCGGCGCTCGATGCGCTCGTGAGTGAGCGCCTGGCCGCCAGGACCAGCGCGCGCTCGGCGCGCGACTACGCAACATCCGATGCGATCCGCGACCAGCTGATCAGTGCCGGCATCACGATCGAAGACACTCCGACCGGCGCTCGCTGGTCGTTGACCCGTGGACGAGGAGAATAGCCGTGGCAGGCAACAGCCAGCGACGAGGAGCCGTCCGCAAGGGCGGAAAGAAGGCCCCCACCGTCGGTTCCGGCGGTCAGCGACGCCGAGGACTTGAGCCCAAGGGAGCGACCCCGCGCGCAGAGGACCGGACCTATCACAAGGCCCACTCGGCCGCGAAGGCCAGCGAGCGACGCTCCGGTGGACGCCCGACCGGTGGCCGCAAGGCCAAGGCGTCGAGCGAGGTCGTGGCCGGACGCAACTCCGTGCTCGAGGCCCTGCGCAACGACGTGCCCGTCACGACGATGTACATCGCCGGGCGCATCGACAGCGACGACCGCGTGCGCGAGGCCCTCAAGATCGCGACCGAGCGCAGCCTGCCGATCCTCGAGACGCCTCGCGGCGAGCTCGACCGCATCACCGATGGTGCCGTGCACCAAGGGCTGGCGCTCCAGGTGCCGCCCTACGAGTACGCGCACCCGAACGACCTCATCGACCCCGAGCTGCCGGGCATTCCGCTCATCGTCGCGCTCGACGGCATCACGGACCCCCGCAACCTCGGAGCCATCGTGCGTTCAGTGGCGGCCTTCGGTGGTCACGGTGTCGTCGTGCCGGCTCGACGTTCCGTCGGCATGACCGCCTCGGCGTGGAAGACCTCGGCCGGTGCTGCGGCTCGCATTCCGGTGGCGCAGTGCACCAACCTCACCCGGACCCTCGAGGACTACCGCAAGGCTGGCTTCTTCGTCATCGGCCTCGACATGGAGGGTGACGTCGAGCTGCCCGATCTCGAGCTTGCCAATGAGCCGATCGTCATCGTCGTGGGTTCCGAGGGCAAGGGCCTCTCCCGCCTCGTGCGTGAGACCTGCGACCAGATCGTCTCGGTGCCGATGTCGTCGGCGGTCGAGTCGCTCAACGCCGGCATCGCCACGGGTGTCACCCTCTACGAGGTTTCCCGTCGCCGGCGTCGTCGCTGATCAGAGGGCTGATCGGGAGCCGGCTCGGTCGAGTTTCTTCCGTGCGTCCGCCAGTCGTGTGGCGGTGACTTGTGCCACGATTGCGCCAGTCGGTATCCCGACCAGGGGGCTCAACCCTGATGGAACACAGTGAGAGGGACATAGATGTCTGACTACGGAAACACGCCGCCGCCCCCGCCGCCTCCCGGCGACGGTGGCTCGACGCCGCCGCCGCCCAGCGGTGGTGGCTACGACGGCGGCGGGTACGGCGCCCCGCCGCCCCCGGCCGGTGGCTACGGCGGAGTTCCCGCTGGCCCGCCGCCCAGCAACAACTTGATCCTGGCGATCATCAGCCTCCTGTGCTGCTGGCCGATCGGCATTCCCGCCGTCGTCTTTGCCGCTCAGGTGAACGGCAAGTGGAACGGCGGCGACCAGGCCGGGGCCATCGAGGCTGCTGCGAAGGCGAAGAAGTTCGCGATCATCGCCCTTGCGCTCGGCATCGTCGCGACGATCATCTACATCATCCTCATTGCGGTTGGTGTGGTTGGCGCGAACAGCACGTCAACAGGTATGTGATCACGACGTCCTTGACGCAGTTCACGACGCCTCCGCTCGCCGATCCGTCGGTCGGGCGGGGGCGTCGCCTGTGGTGGCCAGCGGTGGCCGCCACCGGCGCGACGGGCTTTGTCCTCGTCGCGCACCTCGTCGACCCCAACCAGGCCGGGAACTATCCGACGTGCCCCTGGCTGGCCCTCACCGGAACGTTCTGCCCGGGCTGCGGGACCCTGCGAGCGACCCACGCCCTCAGTGAGGGCCATCTGGTCGAGGCACTCCAGCGCAACCCGCTCACCGTGGCGGCCTTCGTCGTGATGATCCTCGGGTTCGCCCGGTGGACCCGGCGCCAGTGGCGTGGTGAACAGCGCATGACCGCAGCACCCGCCTGGCTCCTCTACGGCCTGTTCTGGCTCATCATGGCGTTCTGGATTGCCCGGAACATCCCCGGTTGGACGTGGCTCTCACCCGCCTGAAACTCGGGTGGTGGGGGTCAGGACTTGGGGACCTGGATCACGGTCGAGTGGACGACCTTGTCGTGCAGGGTCTGCTTGTTGTCGTCCCACAGCATCCAGAGGTAGCTGATGTAGAAGACCTGGTTGATGACGCCGCTGAGCAGCTCCCGAAGGAAGGACTGGAGCGCTCCGATCGGCTGGCCCGTCTGCTCGTTGATGAGCGTGATGCCCATCGCCTTCTTGCCGACGCTCTGGCCGGTGCGGCCCATCTTGAAGATCCGGTTCCAGATCTGGATCGCGATGGAGATGGCGAATCCGAGGAAGATCAGCACGCCACCGCCGGCCAAGAGGCCGCCGTTGCTCGTGCCGTCGACGGTCTGGCTGTATCCGTACTCGTCGACCGTGGTCTCCGGAAAGCCCGCGATGAGGAGGCCGATACCGGTGAACGTGGGGATGAGCCCGATCAGGGAGAGCAGCACATCGATGATCAGTGCTCCGGCGCGGCTGCCGAACCCGGCGATCGGACCAAACTGCTGCTCGACGTAGGCCTTGGAACCCGGGAAGGCCTGGGCCCCACCGTAGGGATTCACCTGGGGTGCCGCCTGGTAGGGCGCGGGTGCGGCAGCGGCATACGCGTTCGCCTGCGGCGCCTGCTGCTGCAACGGCTGCGACGGCTGCGACGGCGGGACCGGCGGCGGAGGCGGCTGGGTCGGGTCGTTCGGTTCGGACATGCTGTGGTCCCCCTGGGGAGTGTGTGTTGGCGCCCTGATTCTAGGGGCGACTGGGCGGCTGGGCGATGACGGGCATCTCGACCGTGTCGACACCCACGACGGAGACTTCGTCGGGCTTGGACGGGAGGATCGAGGCAACGTAGTCCTCGATGGCGCGCTCGATCGTGACGTCCTGCTGCTCGCGTTCGGCCATGTACCAGCGGTGTTCGAGCACCTCGTGGAACAGCTCGGCCGGCTCGAGCTTGCCGGACAGCTCGCGGGGCACCCGACGGGTGATGGGTTCGTAGATCTTGGTCAACCAGTCGTGGGCGACGAGCTCTTCGTCGTCGTTCTGCCGGTCGGTTGCGGCTTGATAGCTGTCGAGGTCGTTGAGGAGGCGCCGGGCCTGACCTTCGCCCACGTCGAGACCCGTGAGTCTCAACAGGCGACGCGAGTGGTGACCGGCGTCGACCACCTTGGGCTGGATGCTGATGCTGGTGCCGCCGATGTCGGTGGTGATCGCCAGCTCGTCGACGTCGAAGCCCAGTGCGTTGAGGCGACGGATGCGTTCCTCGACGCGCCACCGCTCACCGGTGTCGAACTCCTCGGTGGCGGTGAGCTCGCGCCACAGCTCCTCGTAGCGGGTGACGATCTTGTTGGAGATCTCCACGGGGTCGACAGCGTCATCGAGCAGCTCGCCGGCCTGCAGGTCCATGAGCTCGCCCGCGATGTTGACGCGGGCAATGTCGAGGTCGTGGGCACGCTGTCCGTCGCTGAGTGAGGACTGGAGCTCACCGGTCTCGGCGTCGACGAGCCACGCGGCGAAGCTCCCCGCGTCACGTCGGAAGAGCGTGTTGGACAGGGACACGTCGCCCCACCAGAAACCCGTGAGGTGGAGACGCACCAGGAGGACTGCCAGGGCGTCGATGAGTCGGGTCTCGGTGCCGGGGCGCAGCCCCTGCGAGAACAGCGCGCGATACGGGAGCGAGAACTTGAGGTGTCGAGTGAGGAGGCACGCGTCGAGCGGGTTCCCGTTGGCGTCGATCCGGCCACTCACGATCCCGAACGGCTCCACCGACGGCTGGTCGAGACGACGCAGGTTGCGGAGCATCGCGTACTCACGGCGCGCGATGTCCTCCTTGATCTCCTTGACGGCCAGCACTCGTCCCGAGAGCTTGACGAAGCGGACGACGTGGCGGGAGATGCCTCGGGGGAGAGCGGCGAGGTGGTGCTCCGGCCAGTCCTCGAGCGGCGTCGACCAGGGCAGGTCGAGCAGGGCGGGATCGGGCCGGGCGGTCGTGATCTGCAGGGCCATCGACTACCTCCGACGTGACAGCAGCGGTACGAAACGCTTCAGGGGTGCCGAGCACGCGGCATACGCCGCTCTCGGCACCCCCGAAGGCAGTGTTGGTGCGACGTCAACTCAGGCGGACGCCGGACTCCGCGTTGAAGATGTGCATGTGGCTCGCGTTGGGCTGGACCCAGATCTTGTCACCCTTGAGGGGGACGCGGCGGCCGTCGACACGGGCGATGAACGGCTTCGGGATGGAGTCCTCGCCGCCCTCGAGCTTGATCGACTCGTCGCTCGGGGTGCCGTAGACGTAGGCGTCGGCGCCGAGCTCTTCGACGACGTCGATGGTGATCTCGAGGCCCTGGCCCTCGGACGTGACCTCGACGTCCTCGGGGCGAACCCCGACGATCGCGTTGGAGCCGACACCCTTGAGGGAGTCGCGCGGGACCTCGAGCGTGTGCGAGCCGAACTTCACGCCGCCGTCGGTGACGGGGACGCTGATGAGGTTCATCGCGGGGGAGCCGATGAAGCCTGCGACGAAGACGTTGGCGGGGCTGTCGTACATCTCGCGCGGCGTGGCGACCTGCTGGAGGATGCCGTCCTTGAGGACCGCGATGCGGTCACCCATGGTCATGGCCTCGACCTGGTCGTGCGTGACGTAGACCGTCGTGACGCCCAGTCGCCGCTGGAGAGAAGCGATCTGGGTGCGGGTCTGGACACGGAGCTTGGCGTCGAGGTTCGACAGCGGCTCGTCCATGAGGAAGACCTGGGGGCTGCGCACGATGGCGCGACCCATGGCGACGCGCTGACGCTGACCACCGGAGAGGGCCTTCGGCTTGCGCTCGAGGTAGGGCGCGAGGTCGAGGATCTTGGCGGCCTCTTCGACGCGCTTGCGGATCTCGGCCTTGTCGACGCCGGCGATCTTGAGCGCGAAGCCCATGTTGTCGGCGACGGACATGTGCGGGTAGAGCGCGTAGTTCTGGAAGACCATGGCGACGTCGCGGTCCTTGGGGGACAGGTTGGTGACGTCGCGGTCACCGATCCAGATCTTGCCGCCGTTGACCTCTTCGAGGCCAGCCAGCATGCGGAGGGCGGTCGACTTGCCGCTGCCCGAGGGACCGACGAGGACGAGGAACTCGCCGTCCTTGACGTCGATGTTCAGTCGGTCAACCGAAGGGGTGTCGTTGCCGGGGTAGACCCGGGTGGACTCGTCGAACTTGACTGTTGCCATGGCTGCATTGCCTTCCTTCACCGGCAGGAACGTGCCGGACGATCCGTTGTAAAGGGAAAAACCCGCTCACGTCGGTGTAAGCGGTTTTGCCAGCATGCCGTATGCCGTGGCTCCTGTCACTCCCCTGTCTCACCGCAGGGGTGGTCGGCCGGTCTCACCGCAGGGTGATGGCGTAACTCTGGCGCGGGCACGCGCGGACCACTACCGTCGGCACATGAGGATCTCCGATGTCGTGAAGCGCAAGGGAGACACCGTCATCACGGTGCGCTCCGACGCCAGTGTCACCGACCTCCTCGACCTGCTCGCCGAACATCGCATCGGCGCCGTCGTCGTGAGCGATGACGGTCAGAGCGTCGACGGGATCGTCAGTGAGCGTGACATTGTGCGTCATCTCCAGAAGCTCGGTGCCGATGTTCTGGGCAAGCCCGTGTCGTCGATCATGACGAGCGAGGTGGCGACGTGTGCCCCCGAGGACGAGCTCGGTGCGCTCGAGCACACCATGACCGAGCTCCGCATCCGCCACGTTCCCGTCGTGGTGGATGGTCAGCTCAAGGCGATCGTCAGCATTGGTGACGTGGTCAAGCACCGGATCACCGACCTGCAGGCCGAGCGCGACCAGTTGAGCGCCTACATCCAGCAGTAGCTCCGCGATCTCGATGCCCCGGCGCAACCGGGTCGACCCGTGGGGTGACCTGGTCGCGAACCCTGCCCGCGGGTTGTTCACGGGCAACCGTGGCTGCGTGGTGGACGACCACGAGCAGGTCGTGCGTCATCACCAGACTAACCTGTTGTGGATCACGTGTCTGCTGGAGTTCAGGGGATGGCGGGTGGATCTGGCCCGCCCCCATCGCTGGACCCCGATCTTCTTCCTCGATGAGGCGGTGGCGCTGGCCGCCGGTCACCGCCCGTGTGGTGAATGCCGAAGAGCCGCGTATGCCGCGTATCGCGACGCTGTCTCCGCTGCGGCAGGTGCCCACAAGCCTTTGACGGCAACGGAGCTCAATCGTCGGCTGGCGGACGAGCGGCTGCGCCCGGGTCGCGGGATCGACCGGGCAGCGGATCGCAAGCTCTGGCGTTCCACCCTCGGTGAGCTGCCGAGCGGGACCGTTGTGCTGAACGCCGAGCGCCGACCGTGCCTGTGGACAGGGGAGGCGTTGCGACCGTTCGCTTTCGAGGGCTGGGGACCTCCGGTGCCGATCGCGAGCGACACCGTGGAGGTGCTCACGCCGCCGACGTCGGTGGCTGCGATGGCGCATGGCTTCGAGCCTGTGCTGCACCTCTCCGCCTTCGCCTGAGAGAAGTCGCCGAGGCGCTCGGGCGCGTCAGAGCAGGTCGGCCAGGAGGGCGGCTGCCCGCGCAGCACCGTCGGTCTCGACGGCCCGATAGTCGACGTCGCGTCCGAGCTCCTTGACGAGCATCGCGGCGAGGGCGTTCGGGTCGGTGGCCAACCCGTAGTCGACGCACGTCCCGGCGCGGTACTGCTCGAGGCGGTGCCTCACGTGGAAGTTCTGCTCGAAGTGGTGCCGCAGCGGCACGTAGAGGAACGGCTTGCGCAGCGCCGTGAGCTCCATGCACGTCGTGAGCCCGCCCTGGGTGAGTGCGACGTCGCACGCCGCAAGGTGGTCGGTGAGGTCGGGGAGGAACCCGTGCACCTCGGCCCCGGCAACGGCTGGGAGTGACGCCGGGTCGATCCGCGGCCCTGTGACGATGACGAACCTCAGCTCGGGCACGGACTGCCGTGCGAGTGGGACCGCGTCCAAAACCCTTCTCAGCAGCGGCAATCCGACGCCCGAACCACCGACGGAGACGACGCAGATCTTCTCGTCCAAGTGGTGGCCGAGCCGCGGCCGGAGCCCCTCGACGTCCTTGACCGACGCATCGAACCCCGTGACATATCCGGCGAAGTCGAACTCGCCCTCCGTCCACTCGCGGATGGCCGGCAGCCCCGGCCCGAACGCATCGGCGACGACATCAGCGGGGTTCCCCACGAAGATCGACCGGTCGCGCAGCCCGCGGAACCTCGCCCGGTGCTCGATCATCTCGGCGTTGAGGTCAGCCGTGAGTGCGGCCTCCTCCTCCCCGCCGTCAGGCATCGGCAGCCATCCCACGAAGTCGGTGAACCACGCATAGCGCGCCCGCTTCAGCTCGGGGTTCTCGTGCAGGAAGTAGTCGACGTCCCAGGCTTCGTCCCCGATGACGAGGTCGAACGGCTCGCGCTCCATCAGCTCGTCGAAGACCATGAAGTTGTTGATGAGGATCTCGTCCATCCGACGCACCGCCCGGAACGCGTGCAGGTCGTGTTCGCCGCACTCCGACTCGATGTGGCCCGACTCGTTCGCGAGGTGCGCTGACGCGGGGTGGATCGTCTCGCCCCTGGCCGCGAGCACCCGCGTCACCGGGTCCTGAGCCAGCCACTCGATCTCGAGGTCGGGGTGCAGCAGCCGCAGCTCATCGGCGATGGCAACGTCCCGGCGCGCATGCCCCAGCCCGATGGGCGACGAGATGTAGAGGGCGCGCTTGCGCCGCGATGTGGCACGGACGTGGGTATGCCGGGTACCGCCTTCCGATTCGTCCTCCGGTCGCGACGTGAACCGTTCGGCGAAGCGTCGGATCTCGTGGTTGACGAAGACAGGGTCCCTGGCCAGCGGCCCGTGTCCGGCGCCCTCGACGACGATGAGGTTGCCACCGGTGAGTTCGGCGAGCCGCTCGCCGTACTGCAACCCTCGGACGTGGTCGTCGGATCCGTGGAGCACCGTCACCGGCTGCGTGACTCGGGCGCACAACGCCTCGATGTCCGAGCACACCGCCCCGTCACACCCGATGCGCCCGGCGGTCGTGTCGGCCAAGGTCTGCGGCGAGATCTGGTGCCCCCACGCGACGGCGTCCTCGATCTGCTTCGTCGAGTGCGGCTCACTGAACATCTGCGAGAAGAAGAACCGCACGAAGTCGCCGTAGTCGCCGTCGAGCCAGTAGTGCTTGTTGTACTTGTTCCACCCGTTGGCGTTCGGCAGGGGCTGGTCCCAGGGCACGTGGTCGCGGTTGGGGTCATCGATGGAGAAGCCGCACGACGGGGCGATGGCGAAGATCCCGAGCACGCGCTCGGGCCAGCTCGTCGCCACGTGCACCGACCAGCTGGCGCCGCACGACAGTGCCACGAGGACAGCCCGATCCACGTCTGCCGCATCCATCACGGCAACGGCGTCGGCGGCATACTCCTCGTTCGTGTATGCCGCGGCGCCCGTCGGGTGGCCGGAGGCGCCGCTCCCGCGACCGTCGAACGTGACGACCCGGAAGTGACGAGCCAGGTAGCCCACCTGCGCCTTCCAGATCCGCGACGGGACGATCGACCAGGTCGGCATCAGCAGCAGCGTCGGCGACGCCGTCCCGAAGGACTCCCAGGCGAGGTCCACACCGTCGCGCGAGGTGACGCCGGACCGGTCGGGGCGGCGGGCCCGGCTGGCCGGGTCCGCCGCGTCACCGACGCGAGTGCTGGTCAGTGACACGTGGTCACTTCCTGATCTCGAAGACGTTGTTGAACGGCGTCGTGGCCGCGATCCGGAAGCTGCTGAAGCCAGCGGTGGTCACGATGTCGCGGATGCGGGCCGGCCCTGCCTGGGTGCCGATCGCGAGACCAACGTCCTGGGACAGGGATCCCGGAGTGCAGAGCAGCGTGGAGAAGCCATAGTAGGCCCGCCCGACGGGGTTGAGATTGTCCTCGACGCGGTCGCCGGCGACCGGTTCGACGACCATCCAGGTGCCGTCGGAAGCCAACGCGTCGTGGACCCGACGGGCCGCACCGACCGGGTCTCCCATGTCGTGCAGGGCGTCGAACGTGGTGACGAGGTCGTAGCCCGACCCGCCGAGCGCAGTGGCCGATGTCGACTCCCATGTGATGCGCACACCGACCCCAGCCTCGGCAGCGCGCTCGCGGGCCACGTCGAGCGAGGCACCGTGCGCGTCCGATCCGACGAAGGTCGTCGACGGGTAGGCCTGCGCCATGAGGATCGTCGACGCGCCGTGGCCGCAGCCGAGGTCATGGACCTTGGCGCCGCCCTCGAGCTTGGCGACGACGCCGTCGAGGGCGGGCAGCCATTCGCCCACGAGGTTCGCGGCGTAGCCCGGACGGAAGAAGCGCTCGCACCCGATGTGGACGTCGGAGTTGTGCTCGCCCCAGCCGAGTCCGTCGCCGTCGCGGGCCAGGTCGAAGATTCGATCCGCGTCGCGGACCGTGCCGAACGCGATCTGGAAGAACCCCGGAAGGTATGCCGGGCTGCTCGGGTCCGTGAGTGCCATCGCGTGCTCGGCCGGCAGCGTGTAGGTGAGTGACGACGGGTCGTAGGTCACGAAGCCTCCCGCAGCCTGCGCGTTGAGCCACTCGGCGGCATACCTCTCGCCGGTTCCGGTACGGCGCGCGAGCTCCGATGCGACGAGAGGTCCGTGGTCGGCAAGGGCCTGGTAGTAGCCGAGCCGGTCGCCCATGACGACGAGGGCGCAGTTGAGGGTGGCGCCCACCTCGTCGACGGCCCGGAAGACGAAGCCCATGAGCTTGTCCATGTCGATGGGCGGGGTGGCGGCGTCAGCCGTCGTGGTGTTGGTGGACGTGGTGGTGTCGGTGCTCATGGCGATCTCCTGAGATGGGTGCCGTGACCCCTGTCATGGCGTCGGATCGAGGTTCGTCGGGGGAGCGGTGTCGTCGCATCCGGGCCCCCACCTAGTCCTTGCGCCCGGCCCTAGCATCGAGGGGTCATGTTGATGGGCCGGGTTGACGAGCAGCGCACCCTCGATGCGCTGATGTCCGGTGCCCGGGTGGGTCGCAGCGGGGTGCTCGTCCTCAGCGGTGACGCGGGCATCGGCAAGAGCGCCCTGCTGTCCTATGCGAGGTCGCGCGCCGACGGGTTCAAGGTGCTGACCGGGGTCGGGACCGCCTCCGAGCACGACCTGCCGTTCGCCGGGTTGGCGCGCGTGCTGCAGCCACTCTTGGGTGCCATCGACGACCTGCCCGAGCCGCAGGCCCACGCGTTGGGCGTCGCTCTGGCCATGAGGACCGAGGGTGTCGCTGACAGGTTTGCGGTGTCCGCCGCGGCGCTCACTCTCGTGACCCGAGCGGCCGAATCGGGGCCGCTGGCACTGGTGGTCGACGATGCCCACCTGCTCGACACACCCTCGGCCCAGGCCCTGGCGTTCGTGGCCCGGCGGGTGCTCGTCGACGCGGTCGTCGTGCTCGTCGCTGTCCGACCACGGGAGAGCGAGATCTGGGCCGGCCTGCCCACGCTCGACGTCGGACCGCTCGACGCGGAGGCTGCCGATCGGCTCGTCGACGAGGCAGCTCCCGGCCTGCTCACGGCAGAGCAGCGCCGACGCCTCATGGCGATGAGTGCCGGCAACCCTCTCGCCATCCGGGCTCTGGCCCAGGAGCCCGAGGGACTGACCGGTGTGGCCTTCGGTCAGACCGTCACCGTGCCGGTCGTCGTCGCGGATGCGTTCTCTCGCAGGACTGCTGGGCTCTCTCCCAAGGAACTGCGGGTGCTCCAGATGGCCGTCATCGCTGACGGGGACGTGCCCACGATCGGTGCCGCATGCGTGGCGGCAGGCCTCGACCTGGCGGGCCTGGCGCGCGCGGAGGACCTCGGCATCGTCACGGTGTCGCCCTATCGCGTCGAGTTCACGCACCCTCTCGTCGCATCGGCGGTCTACGCCACTATCCCGGCAGGCGAGCGTCGGCGGCTCCACACCCTGGTCGCCGACTCGCTCTCGCCGGGCGATCGCGACCGTCGTGCCTGGCACCGGAGCGAGGCGGCGCTGGGGCTCGATGACGCGGTGGCGCGCGAACTCGACGACGTGGGGGCTCGTGCGTCTGCGCGCGGTGCCTTCGCTGTTGCCTCTTCGGCGCACGAGCGGGCCGCCACGTTGTCCGAGGATGCGGCCTCGCGCGCTCGCCGCTTCTTCGCTGCAGGTGAGGCGGCGTGGCTGGCCGGTGAGGACGCCCGCGCACCCGCGCTCCTCGACGAGGCGGCCCGCCACGCACCGGACGCCGGCCAGCGAGCCCGTGCCCACGCCATGGCCGGGCAGGTCGCGGCCCGCGGTGGATCGCTCACGCAAGCGCGCGACCTGCTGCTCTCGGCGGCCGGGGACGCCGAAAGCGACGCGCCGGACGAGGCCATGCTCATGTATGCCGCTGCGGTCGACGCCTGCTTCTATCTCCTGGACTCGGGCAGTGCACGTGCGGTCGCCGAGCGACTCTCGGACCTGGGAGCTCGCACCGGCGGCGACCCGTCCCGTCGGGCTGCGGCGGTCGCCGCGATCGCCGTTGGCATGGCACGTGTGATCGCCGGGGAACCGGGGATGCAGGAGCTGCGCGCTGGAGTGGACGCTCTGGCCATCCGACAGGACCCCAGTCCCTTCTATGCGGATTTCGCCGTCGCCGGACTGCTCTATCTGCGCGAGGTCGGGGCCAGCAGGGACCTGCTCCGCGAGACGATCGAGACGCGTCGCCGGAACTCCGAGCTCGGTCAGCTGCCGCACCTGCTCTTCCACCTCGCCCGCGGCGATGCGACGACGGACCGGTGGGCGTGGGCCGAAGCGGGCTACAGCGAGGCCGTCGGTCTGGCGCGCGAGTTCGGCCAGCTCACCGAGCTCGGTGCGTCGCTGGCCGGTCTGGCGGCGTTGTACTCCCGCCAGGGGCGGGTCGAGGAGTGCCACCAGCACGCTGCCGAAGCCGTCCGGGTCGGGGAGGGGCGAGATCTCAACCTTGCTGCCGCGTGGGCCGACTTCGCCCGCGCCGAGCTCGAGCTGTCGCTCGGCGAGGTCGACTCGGCGATCGAGGGATTCACGGCTCTCGAGCAGCGGCTCGACGACCTCGGCGTGGGCGACCCGGACCTGTCGTCGGGGCCGGAGCTGGTCGAGGCCCTGCTGCGCAAGGGCAACCGGGCTCGGGCCACTGAGGTCCAGGTGGCGTTCCAGGCACGTGCTCGGCACAAGGGCCTGCCGTGGTCACTGGCCAGGGCGGCGAGGGCGACCGCCCTCCTCGGGTCGGACGACGAGATCGACGATCTCTTCGGCCTCGCCCTGACTCTGCACGGTGACGGTCACGGGGAGGGCGACGACGCCTTCGAGCGAGCCCGAACCCTCATGCTCCACGGTGCCCGGTTGCGGCGGGCCCGTCGACGGGTGGATGCGAGGGTGCCGCTGCAGCAGGCCCGGGCCACGTTCGACGCCCTCGGTGCCCGCCGCTGGTCCGACGTGGTCTCCGCGGAGCTGGAAGCGACGGGTCTGACGGCTCGCGCTCGCACGGCGGGACCAGTGGTTGACCTGACCGCTCGTGAGCTGCAGATCGCCGAGCTCCTGGCCGAGGGCCGCACCACTCGGGAGACCGCCGCGGCGCTCTTCCTCAGCCCGAAGACGGTCGAGTACCACCTTCGTCACATCTACACCAAGCTCGACATCACCTCGCGGGCGGAGCTGAAGGATCACCTCGGAGCCGTAACCACCTGAGTCACATCAGCCACACCAGTCACACCTGGTTCGGCGATTCGGACAGGTTTCTCGCAGGCTCACGGCATACCGTGTCTGCATGACTGCCGAAATCCTTGACGACTCGGGTGGGAGGGACGGCCTCCCCGAGCACTCGCTGCTCGGGTCCTACCGTCTCGTCCAGCGACTCGGCGAGGGTGGCATGGGTGTCGTCCACCTCGGACTCGACCGCCACGGCAAGGCCGTCGCGATCAAGGTGCTGCGACCACACGTCGCGCATGACCCCGCAGCCCGCGCTCGACTGACGCGCGAGGTCGAGACCCTGCGCCGGATTCGCAGCCCTCGCGTCGCCCCGGTCATCGACGCCGACGTCGATGGGGAGCGGCCCTTCATCGTGACGCGCTACGTTCCCGGCCCGCCGCTGGACGAGGTCGTCAGTGCTCATGGGCCGATGGGTCCCGATGACCTCCACCGCCTCGGGCGCGGCCTCGCCGAAGCGCTTGACGTCATCCACGCCAGCGACGTCATCCACCGTGACCTCAAACCGGGCAATGTCCTCATCGTCGACGGCGATCCCGTCGTCATCGACTTCGGCATCGCCCACGTCGCCGACGACATCCGCCTCACCATGACCGGCCTCGTCATGGGTACGCCCGGCTACCTTGCACCCGAGGTCGTCGAGGGTTCTCCCGTGTCGACCGCAACCGACTGGTGGGGTTGGGCGGCCACCCTTGCGTATGCCGCGTCGGGACGTCCGCCCTTCGGTCGCGGTCCGATGGACGCCGTTCTCACCCGCGTCACCACCGGTGAGCCCGACCTCGCGGGCGTCGACAAGCGCATCGCGCCCCTGCTGTATGCCGCTCTCGCTCCCGTTCCTCAGGACCGCCCGCACCAGCGCGAGGTCGTGGCGGCTCTCGAGAAGTATGCCCACGGCGGCCTTGTCACCGACATCATCAAGGTGCGCCGTCCGACGCCACCCACCCAGGCGTTGGCGATGCCCCGAACCGCCGTGCTTCCCTTGTCCCGCAACCGGACTCAGCCCTCTCGCCCAGCAGTCGCTCCCGCCGTGATGCCAGCCGTCGTGCCCTTGGTGGCGCAGCGTCCCACCCCGGCGGAGGCGCTCTTCGGCCCCCCGCTCGGTGCGCCGCAGGTGGCGCCGGAACGACAACTGGAGCACCCGGCATACCCTCCGCAGGAACCCGGCCAGAACGACTGGGACGCCGCCAGGGACGGCCAGCCACTGATCGACCCGCGCATCGGTCGGCAGAGCCGCAGTGGCACGGTCGCCGCCCTGCTCGCCGTGCTCGTCGCGACAGCAGCCACCGCCCCAGTCGTGGCCGCGATCGGGCTGCTCGTGTGGATCGTGCTCGCGCGCACTGCCGACCGTTCGGTGACCTCCCTGATCATGCGCAGGCACGACAAGGGGCGGCGTCGCAGTGACATTCCGGTCGCGGTGGTGGCCAGCCCGTGGCACTTCCTGGTGGGCGTCATCAGCTCGCTGTTCGGCGCGATCATGCCGGCGCTCATGGCCGTGTCGGGTGTGTTCTGTGCGGCGCTGGCCGTCGTCGCCATCCAAGGGACTGGGTCGCCGGAGCCCGATGCTCTCGCACCCCTCGCCGTGGGTGGCCTCCTCGCCGGGCTGATGGCGTGGTGGGGCCCGGGTGGCGCCAGCCTGCGCCGCGGCACCCGCAGCATCGTTCGGGGGGTGAGTCCCGGCCCGAGCGTGAGTCGCGTCCTCGTCCTCCTCCTGCTCGTCGGCGCGGTCGCCGTGGCGGCAGCGGGTGTCGTCAACGGCCAGCCGTCGTGGTGGCCGACCGGGACCTCGTGGGCCGACCAGCTCAACCTGCCGTGAGCGACGCAGACCGTCGCCGCCGGGCCTGGCGCCTGCAGGGCGGGCCTCCGACCGAGCCCATGCCGCTCGTCGACCTCCTGCGACGCACCCCTTATCGCAACGCCCGGGTCGCCATCGAGGCCGCGGAAGAGGCGCGCGTGCGCGAGGCCCTCGACCTTGCCGTGCGCCTTGGTGAGCTCATGTTGCGCTCCGGCGCCGGGGCACCCCAGGTCGAAGGGTCTGTCGCCGCGGTGTGCGCCGCGGCCGGGCTGACCAATGTCGAGATCGACATCACGCTGCAGTCGTTGCTCGTCCACGCGCGCGTCGACGCCGTGCACGCGGTGACGGAGCTGCGGGTCGTGCGCTCGACGCGCCACGACTACGCCCGGCTGGTGGCGGTGCACGAGCTGGTCGACGCGTTCGTCAGCGGCCACATCGAGCTTCCGGAAGCCGTCGAGCAGCTGCGCGACATCAAGCGTGCTCGGCGCATCTGGCCCGACTGGTCGGTGACGGCGGCGACGGCGGGGCTCGCTGCGGCTGTGGCCGTGATGATCGGGGCAACGCTCTTCACTGCTGCGATCACGGTCCTCGTGGTCCTCGCTGTGTCGGCCGTCTCGCGATTGATGCAGCCCATCCATCTGCCCGACTTCTACTCGAACGCCGTGAGCGCCTTCATCGCGACGGTGCTCGCCTGGGTGGCGTATGCCTTGGGTGCCCAGGGATGGATTCCGTTGGGGGGCAAGGACTTTGCCTTCATCGTGGCCGGCGGCATCGTTGCCTTGCTTCCGGGGCGGACCATGGCTTCCGCGGTCGAGGACGTCATCTCTGGCTATGCGGTGACCGGCGCCGGACGGCTGCTCGCCGTCATGGTGTCGCTCACCGGAATCATCATCGGCGTCGCGGTGGCGCTGGGCACGACGATCCGGCTCACCGAAGCGCTGTCGTTCACCTTCGTCTCACCGTCGGTGCTCGACCTGCGCACGACCCAGGCGGAATGGTGGGCATCGGTCATTGGTGTCTTCATCGTGGGTGCCTGCGGGTCCATGACGATGCAGACCTTGCGCCGGTTGGTGCTGCCGACCGCGGCTCTGGCCGTGGGCGCAGGAAGTGTGTATGCCGTGCTGACTCGCCTTTTCGATGTGGGCGCCGTGACGGCGACGGGGCTGGCCGCCGTCACGCTCGGTCTGGTGGGCCGGCTCGTGGCCCTGCGTCTGGGTGCGCCGGCCATGGTGGTCGTCGTGCCTGCGAGCTTTGGGCTGCTGCCCGGTCTGACGATCTTCCGCGGCCTCTATGAGCTCGTCGGCCAGAACGCCACGGACATCGGGACGCTCTCCTTCCAGGCCGGTGTCGCGACCCTGCTCGGCGCGGCCGGTGTCCTGCTCGCCATCGCCACGGGGACGACCCTCGGCGAGATCATCGCTTCGCCCTGGGATCGTCGCGTGGCCCGGGTGCGCCGGCGTGCCCGCGTCTGAGGTGTTGAGGGCGCCCGGACTGGGCGGAAGTTTCACAGATTTGTGAATATCCGTGATCTTCTTGTGACCTTTGGTGATCGAGGCTACCTTCGAGGCTTGGCCCGAACCCCCTGTTGGGTCACCCCTCACCGCAAGGACCCCTGCCGATGTTCTACAGCCCGAAGCACGCTGCCCCGAAGTCAGCCCCTGTTCGTCGTCGCCTGGCAGGTGTCGCCGTGACCTCCGTGGCCGCCGTGGGTGGCGCCACCGCAATGGCCCAGTCCGCCTCCGCGGGCGGAACCGTCTGGGACCGAGTCGCCGCCTGCGAGAGCGGTGGCAACTGGGCGATCAACACCGGCAACGGCTACTACGGCGGGCTGCAGTTCTCCTACTCGACGTGGAAGGGCTTCGGCGGTCAGCGCTACGCCACCACCGCGAACAAGGCCTCGAAGGGCCAGCAGATCGAGATCGCCCAGAAGGTCCTCAAGACCCAGGGCCCGGGCGCCTGGCCGGTCTGCAGCAAGCGCGCCGGGCTGACCAGGGAGAACGGCGCGGCCGTGGCCACGCCCGCCGCCGAGGTTCCGGTCTCGCGCGACACGGTTCGTCCGGGGTTGCTCGCGGTCGACGGACGCAAGGGTCCGGCGACCCGGCGCGCGATCGAGTCGTGGATCGGTGGGTCCGTCAACGGCTCGCTCAGCAAGGCCGACACCCGCCTCCTCGAGAAGAAGGTCGGCGGCACCGTCAACGGTGGGTTCAACCGCTCGGACGTCCGCAAGCTCCAGAAGCTCGTGGGCGCCACGGCTGACGGATCGTGGGGTCCGAAGACCACCGCAGCCCTGCAGCGTCACCTCAACGCGCGCTGATCGCGACACGCCGTGCGGCGTCCTTGCGTGACAGGTGGTGTTGAAGTTACAGTTGTGTAGTTATGTGACAGGATTGAAATCTGTGACTGATGTGACGTAGCGTCCTTTGTCGTCCCCTGACGCAAAGGACTTCGGTCATGCTCTTCGCCCCTGAATTCCCCTCCCGCCCGACTCGACGCCGGCCCCTGCGCCGCGCAGTCGTCGGCACCGCGCTCCTTGCCACGACCGCGTCAGCGGCCGTCTTCGGTCTGGCGACCGGCGCCGGGGCGGCCGAGAACGTCTGGGACCGCGTGGCCATCTGCGAGAGCGGTGGGAACTGGTCGATCAACACCGGCAACGGCTACTACGGCGGGCTGCAGTTCTCGTACTCGACGTGGAAGGCCTTTGGCGGCCAGACCTACGCGACCACTGCGAATCTCGCGTCGAAGTCGCAGCAGATCCTCATCGCCCAGAAGGTCCTCAAGGTCCAGGGCCCCGGTGCGTGGCCGGTCTGCAGCGTCCGTGCAGGGCTCACCCTGTCGAACGGGCTCGCCGTTCCCGTCTCCCGCGACACCACCCGGACCCTCTTCCCTCTCGTCGTCGATGGTCAGAAGGGACCTGGCACGCGCAAGGCCGTGGAGACGTGGGTCGGCGGATCGATCGATGCCATCTGGTCGCGCGACGACGTCAAGAAGCTTCAGGGCAAGGTCGGGTCGACGCAGGACGGCTCCATCGGACCGAAGACGACGAAGGCCCTCCAGGCCAAGGTCGGCGCCGAGCAGGACGGCTCGTGGGGTCCCAAGACCACCGCGGCGCTGCAGGGCTACCTCAACCGCGTCTTCGACTGAGTTCGCGAGTTCAGATGTTCTCGATCAGCCGCGGTCGGGGAGTTGTTGCAACGTCCACTGGTTGCCGTCGGCGTCGCTGAAGTCGACGAAGCGCCCCCAGGCAAGGTCCTTGACATCAGTGCACTCGACGCCCCGCCCGCGCAGGTAGTCGCAGGCGGCGTCGGCATCGGCGACAACGATTTGGATGTGCTGGGTCTGCCCAGCAGGCAGCATGTCCAGGCCCGTGCCGAAGCAGAACGAACATGCCGACCCCTGTGGCGTGACCTGCACGAAGCGCAGCCCCTCCATGGGCGTCTGGTCGTGGTCGACCGTCCAGCCGACCTTCCTGCCGTAGAAGTCCACGGCAGCATCAACGTCACTGACGCTGATGGGCACGAGCTCGATCCGGAAGTCCATGACGCGTCCTCCCGCAGTCGCCCGAGCCGGTCTCGAGCTCTCCAGCGACGCTAGCGGGCGTTCCGGTCAGTTTCAGGACACCCGGAACGATCAGGACAGGCGAGAAACCTCGGCGATGTAGTCGGCCTCGGCCTGCTCGCTCGAGGTGCCCGAGAGCTTGGCCCACGCGTCGTACTTGGCGCGGCCGACCGGGTTCGTGAAACCGGGGCGCTTGCCGTCGGCGTCACCACCTGTCGCCTGCTTGTAGAGCGCGTAGAGGCGCAGCTTGGTGTCGTTGCCGGGGTCCTTGGTGAGGTCCGCGACCGACGCGACGGCCTGTTCAAACTGGTTGCTTGCCATGTCCGTCAGGCTATCGCTGAGCGCGCCCACTGCGTGTGATCAGCCACCAGGCATGACGCGTGACCACTGGCCCGGCGGGCCATATTGCTTCTTCTCCTTGCCGCACCGACGACACTGTTCGTAGTTGGCGTCCGGCCCGCTCGCTTCGTGGTTGACGTGATGCTCCCAAACGTGCCGGCCCAACAGGCAGAGCGCTCGCTTCATCGCGCACCTCCCAAAAGGATGGGTTCCCGTCAGTGTCCTGCGGTGATGCGCTGAAGGCAAGGGGTAACGGGCTTGGCCAGTCGGTTCGCGGCGGTCAGGACTCGAGGGGCGTGATCTCACCCATCGGTCCGAAGCCGGTGACCTCCTCGGCATCGACATAGATGATCTGTGGCTGTGCCGAAACGATTGCCGGCATCTCAGCCATGAACGTGGCGACGTGGTCCTGGCTCATGTGCTCGCCACCGGCTGCAGAGTCACGGAATCCTTCGATGCACACGAAGGTGTTCGGCTCGGTGAGGCTGCGGGACAACTCGAAGAAGACGCATCCCGGCTCCTCGTTGACGGCGCTCGCGTAGAACGACGACAGCTCGTCCCACCGCTCAAAGCGGTCCTCGCGGATCGGAAACTTCACGGTGATGAGGATCATCTGTTGCCCTCCAAGGCATCGAGTGGGGAACTGTGAGGTGGACGACTCGCGTCAGGTAGCAGCCTTTCACCGATCAGGCACACCCTGCAGGTCGCTGACGCCGAGGAGCGACAGTCCTCATCGGGTGTCATCGTCGGGACGGGAACCGGTGCGACGGGATGGTGCCTCTCGCTGCAGCAGCTTCAGGCACCCCAGCTCGCCCTGCCGCGACGGCATCGAGAGCGATCGGCCTACCCTCGTGTAGGGGCAGTCCGTGTCCATTCCCCCATCCGACCGCAGGCTGGCGACGGTCCGTAGGCGACCCGGCGGCCGACCGAACGTCCACTCGGAACGGCCTTCGGGCCTTGAGCTGGCGAAGGGACTTGAACCCTCAACCCCCTGTTTACAAGACAGGTGCGCTACCAATTGCGCCACGCCAGCGCGCGTCGGCGAGCTCTCACCCCCGACGGCGACCCGAACTTTACCTGTCGCTGGCCGTCGTGCCCTCATCGTCAGCCCGGCCAGCACTGCAGGTCTCACTGGTCCATGTCGTTACCGCTGATCCGTGGCCCTGCAGCGGCATGGATCAGCGAGAACGCCATGGGCGACCCGGCCAACCGCGGGCCGGCGGCCGGGGCGCGGACGGGGGCGGACGGCATACCCCGTCCGTCCCTAGAATTGAGCGGTGACGCGACCCCTACGACGCCAGATCCACGACATCGGGCGACGTCGTGCGTGGACGATCTGGGTCGTCGCGCTCGCGGTCTACACGGTCGCGATCTTCCACCGCACCTCCCTTGGCGTCGCGGGACTCGTTGCGGCCGAACGCTTTGACATCACCGCGTCCCAGCTCGCGACGTTCACGGTCCTCCAACTCGTCGTGTATGCCGGGATGCAGATTCCCGTGGGCGTCCTCCTCGACCGCTTCGGGTCGCGTCGCCTGCTGCTCGTCGGGCTCACGCTCATGACGGCCGGACAGCTGTGGTTCGCCTTCGCGGACAGCTACGCGATGGGGCTTGCGGCGCGCGTCCTGCTCGGCATCGGCGACGCCATGATCTTCACGAGCATGCTGCGGCTGGTCGCGTTGTGGTTCCGGGTCAAGCAGGCGCCGATCATCACGCAACTGAGCGGCATGGTCGGGCAGCTGGGTGCGGTTGCCGCGGCCACGCCGCTGGCGCTTGCTCTCGATCGTTGGGGCTGGGAGCGGTCCTTCTCGATCACCGCAGGCTCCGGCGCCCTGCTCCTCGTCGCCCTCTTCTTCGTCGTCAAGGACTCGCCCTACACCGGTGAGGCCGTCGAGAAGATCAAGGTGCGTGCCCTCGCCCGAACCCTCGGCGAGGTGTGGGGCAACCCCGGCACGCGCCTGGGCATGTGGATTCACTTCACCGGTCAGTTCGGTGCCACGGTGTTCACGATGCTGTGGGGCTACCCGTTCCTCGTCGAAGGGCAAGGGCTCAGCCCGGCCGTCGCCGGCGGGCTCCTCATCACGCTCACCCTCTCGTCGATGGTCGCGGGGCCGATCATCGGCCACCTCACCGGGCGCCTGCCCTACCGCCGCTCGCAGATCGTCCTGTGCATCGTGGCCGCCATCGTCACCGTGTGGGCCGTCGTCCTCCTCTGGCCCGGTCGCGCCCCGTTGCCGCTGCTCGTCCTGCTCGTGTGCGTCATGGCGTTCGGCGGGCCGGGCTCGATGGTCGGCTTCGACCTCGCCCGCAGCTTCCACCCCTCCGACCGGTTGGGTCGGGCGACGGGCGTCATCAACATCGGTGGCTTCTTTGCCTCGCTCGTGACGATGGCCCTCATCGGGCTGATCCTCGACCACCGCGCGCCGGGCGGTCCGGGAACCTACACGCTCGACGACTTCAAGGTCGCGATGTCGGTGCAGTTCCTGCTCTGGGGCCTGGGCTCAGTGCAGATCTGGCGCTACCGCCACAAGGGTTTGTCGTTCGTCGACGAACACCCGGGCGCCCTGGATGCGCTGCGAGCCGGCGACACGTTGCTGCCCGGCATCTCGCGCGATCCCGACTGATCCGCGCAATCCCCAGGTGCCGCGGTGGCGACCACTGGCGTGTCACGGGGCTCCGACCCACCACGTGACGGCCACGGCGAGGCAGAACAGCAGCAGCGACAGGCCCCAGGCACATTGTCCGCGGCGCAGGTCGCGCCTCGCCCCGACGACCCTGCGCAGGTAGCGGTGGGCATTCGCCTGGTCACCAAGCAGCTCCGTGAGCCAGGTCGGGCCGTTCGCGGCGTTGACGAGGAGGAAGAGGCCCACGAGGGCGCTGGCCAACGACGCCGCCAGCAGGAACATCAGCAGGCTGCGGGTGTCGCCGGTGTACTTCATGAAGCCCTCGCCCGGCTTGATCGCGAGGCTCGCGAGGATCAGGGTGAACGTCGCTCCGATCCCGTTGCGCCACCCATCGGCGCGCTTGCGGACCGCCTCGAGCATGGCCTTCGCCTCCTCCGAGGTGGGGCGGGTCTGCTGGGGCGTCAGCCCGCCTCCCGCGGGGGCTGCTCCAGCCACTGGCGCGTCGCGGTCGACACCGTCCCGCGCGAGCGCCGCGTTGATCTCGTCCTTCAGTTTGGCGACGGATTGATCAGCTCTGTCGCCCTTCGCGCTCCCTGTCACGGTCACCACTCCCCATGGAGTCAGTGGCGGCTCCCTCCGAGCCGCCGAAACATTTCAGGTTATCCACCGGCGCACGTCTCGCAGCGATTTCGACGTGCACTGGCCACGTGCTTGTTGCGTGTCGGTCACCGGCTGGGCCGGGTCAGCCACCTATGAAGAGGTGACCGGGCCGTGTATGAGACGGCCCGGTCTGACATTTCCGGGGGATTCGCGAGTCGAGATAGACCAACACGCTGCTCCCACGCGGCGCGAGACCGCTTGTTGGTCTATCTCGACTCGGTCGGTCAGCGCAGGATGTGGCGGCTGATGACGAGCCGCTGGATCTGGTTGGTGCCCTCGAAGATCTGGGTCACCTTTGCCTCGCGGAACATGCGCTCCACCGGGAAGTCCTGCGTGTATCCCGCGCCGCCGAGCACCTGCACCGCATCCGTCGTCACCTTCATCGCCGCGTCGGTGGCGAGCAGCTTGGCCACTGCCGCCTCCTTCGAGAACGGGCGTCCGGCGTCCTTGAGGCGCGCGGCATACAGGTAGGCCGCCCGTGCCCCCGAGACCGCAGCCTCCATGTCGGCGATCATGAACGCGAGTCCCTGGTTGGCCGCGATCGCGCGCCCGAACTGCTGCCGTTCCTTGGCGTAGGCCGCGGCCGCGTCGAGCGCCGACTGCGCCAATCCCGTTGCGCCGGAAGCGATTCCGAGCCGACCGGCGTCCAGTGCGGACAGTGCGATGGCCATGCCCTGGCCCTCGTCGCCGATGCGGTTGGCCTCCTCGACGGGCACACCGTCGTAGATGACCTCGCGCACCGTGTCGCAGTGCAGGCCCATCTTCTTCTCCGGCGCACCGAAGGTCATCGCGTCCGACCCGGCCGGGACGATGAAGCACGAGAGGCCGCGCCCGCCGTCATCGGAGGTGCGCGCAAACGTCGTGTAGTAGTCGGCGTGACCGGCGTGCGAGATCCAGGCCTTGCGGCCCTTGATGGCGTATGCCGCGTTGTCACCGTCGCGCGTCGCTCGCGTGGTCATTGAGCCGACATCAGAACCGGCGAGCGGCTCGGAGAGGGCGTAGGCGCCGAGCTGGTCACCCGAGAGCATCCCGGGCAGGAGGGCAGTCTGCTGCTCCGGTGTCCCGAACGTCGTCACCGGATAGGCGGTGAGCGAGTGCACGGAGACCCCGACCGCGACGCTCATCCATGCCGAGGCGATCTCCTCGACCACCTGGAGGTAGACCTCGTAGGGCTGCCCGCCGCCACCGTGCTCCTCGGGGTGGGGGAGGGACAGCAGTCCGGCCCGACCCAGGGTGCGGAAGATCTCGGTGGGGAACTGCTCGTCCGTCGCCGCCGCGCGTTCGGCCTCGTCAACGCGCGGTCGCAGCTCCTTGTCGCAGATCTCGCGGGTGAGCTCGATGAGATCGTGACCCTCATCGGTGGGCAGAAGGCGATTGACCGGCATACGCGCGACTGTAACGCGAGCGGCAGGGAGCCGAAGGCGCGCAGGGTCAGGTGCCGGGCCCCTCGTCGAACGGCCGCATCGGCGCGAGGTTCGGCCGCTTCGGCTCGACCGTGTCGCCGCTGGACTCGCCCTTCATGCGGCGCTGGACCCAGGGCGCCAGGTGCTCGCGGGCCCAGGCAGCGTGTGCGCGGAGCTCTTGGCGCTTGGTCGTGGCCTCGCCGGGAGGCAGCGGGCTGCGCCAGTCCTCTTCGTCGGTCGCGTGTCCGAGGGCGGTCAGTGCGGCGAGCGCCACGCGACGGTGGCCCTCGGTGGTGAGGTGGATGCGATCGTCGGCCCAGAGGCGCCAGTCGCGCAGCGCCGGCAGCCCCCACAGGTTGAGGACGTAGCAGCCGTGACGCTGGGCGATGGTGAAGATGTTGGCCGTGTGGATCGCGTGGCGACCGCGCAACGGCTTGAGGAGTCCGGCCTCCTGCGGGTCCACCGGGGTGGCCAGCAGGACGTCAGCACCACTCTGCCGCACCCGAATCACGGCATCCTCGAGCGTCTCCATGAGCGCGTTGGTGTCCGCGCCCGGTCGGAGGAGGTCGTTGCCACCGCCGACGAGGGAGACGAGGTCGGGTGACATCTCCAGGGCGCGGTCGAGCTGGGGTCCGACGACGTCTGCGAGCAGGCGACCGCGCACCGCCAGGTTGGCGTAGCGGAAGGACAGGTGCTCCATCTGGGCGAGGTCGCTCAGCGACTCGGCCAGACGGTCCGCCCAGCCGATGTAGGCGTTGTCGTACTCGGGGTCGGGGTCCGACATGCCCTCGGTGAACGAGTCGCCGATCGCGACGTAGCTGCTCCAGACGCGCGGGGCGTTCGGCGGCGAGGGGGTCACGGCAGTCTCCAGTCGAGTGGCTCGGCGCCCTGGCGGACGAGCAGGTCGTTGACCTGGCTGAACGGTCGCGAACCGAAGAACCCGGACCGCGCCGACAGGGGAGAGGGGTGGGCGCTCTCCACACACGGTATGTCCTCGAGCCGAGGCCGTAGCGACCGGGCATCGCGGCCCCAGAGGATGCCCACGAGCGGCCCGCCTCGGTGGACGAGGGCGTCGATGGCGCAGTCGGTGACCTGCTCCCAGCCCTTGCCGCGATGGCTGGCGGAGGCCCCGGGCCGGACGGTGAGGACGCGGTTGAGGAGGAGGACGCCGCGCTCGGCCCACGGCGTGAGGTCGCCGGTGGTCGGAGCGGGTACGCCGAGGTCGGACTGCATCTCCGTGTAGATGTTGACGAGGCTGCGCGGGATGGGCCGCACGTCGGGGGCGACCGCAAAGCTCAGGCCGATGGGGTGTCCGGGCGTCGGGTAGGGGTCCTGGCCGACGATGAGCACGCGCACGTCGTCGAGGGGCTGCTCGAAGGCCCGCAGGATGTGGGCGCCGCCCGGCAGGTAGCCGCGCCCCGCCGCCACCTCGCCCCGGAGGAACTCCCCGAGCTCGGTCAGGGTCGACTCCACCGGCGCCAGGGCCTGCGCCCACGAGGGGTGGACGAGCTCGGTCAGCGGTCGAGTGGTCACCTCCCCAACCTAAGGCCTCGACTTCGTGCCCCATACGGACACGTCCAGCCGGCCGAAGGCCGCCCTGTCGTGTCCGTACGGGGCACGAAGTCGCAAAGTGAGGGTTGACAACCTACAACCATGTAGTTGTAGGTTGTGCTCATGAGCGAAGCCGAGGAGAAGCGGGCCGACGCCCTCTTCCATGCCCTCGCCGACAGCACGCGCCGCGACATCCTGCGCCGCGTCCTGGCGGGGGAGCACTCGGTCTCGGCGCTGGCCCGCGCGTATGACATGAGCTTTGCGGCGGTCCAGAAGCACGTCGCGGTCCTCGAGCGAGCCGGCCTGATCAGCAAGCGCCGCAGCGGCCGGGAGTCGCTCGCCAGCGGAGAGGTCGAGGCCATTCGGTCCGTTGCCTCCCTGCTCGGCGAGTTCGAGGCCGTGTGGCGAGGCCGCATCGGTCGGATCGACGACCTCCTCGCCCGACCTGAATGAGTCCCGAATGAGTCACCACCCGAAGGAGAGCACCGTGCCCGTCACGAGCATCGACAAGAACGTTGACGACCACTCGATCGTCGTCACCTCTGACTTCCCCGCTCCGGTCGAGCGCATCTGGCAGCTGTGGTCCGACCCGCGCCAGCTCGAGCAGTGGTGGGGCCCGCCGACCTACCCGGCCACGGTCTCCGACTTCGACTTCGTGCCCGGTGGTCGTGTCGGCTACTTCATGACCAGCCCCGAGGGTGAGAAGTACGGCGGGCTCTGGACCCTCGACTCCATCGAGGCGCCCCACCGGCTCACCTTCCAGGATGCCTTCGCCGACGACAGCGGCAACCCCGCAGAAGGTATGCCGGTCGGCACCTGTGTCGTCGAGCTCACTGAGCGTGACGGCGGGACCCGCATGGTCACGACGACGACCTACGGCAGCGCCGAGGACCTCGCGAAGGTTGTCGGGATGGGCATGGAGGAAGGCCTCACCGGAGCCATTGGCCAGATCGACGACATCCTCGCCGCCGAAGCCGCCTGAGCGGAGCGAGGTGGGGCGTCAGCTGAAGATGGAGCGGACGTCGTCGAGGCGGGACGGGATCACGCGGAACCACGCCCACGTGCCCCGCTTCTCGCGCTCGATGAGTCCGGCCTCGGTGAGCACCTTGAGGTGATGGCTGACCGTCGGCTGGGCGAGTCCGACGGCGGGGGTGAGGTCGCAGACGCAGGCCTCGCCACCCGTGCTGTCGCGGATGATGCTCAGCAGGCGCAGCCGGACGGGGTCGGCGACAGCCTTGAGCAGCTGGGCGTTGGTCTCCGCCTGCTCGCGAGTCAGTCCGCCGGGAGTCGTGATCCCACAACACGGCGCCGCCTCCAGAAGGTTCTCGTGCGCTCGTGCGCTCGCCTTCGTGGTCGCGCTCGTCGTCATGTCATCCCTTCCGGTGGTCTGGGTGTTCATCATGCCATCCTATGTATTGACGTCCATCGATGTATGCGATTCACTTCATCCATCGACAGTCATCAATCTATGGGAAGGTAAGTCGGATGACCACTCCAGCCGCCGTCACCACTTCGCGAGTGCAGCTCGCCCTCAACGTCGTCGACCTCGAAGCGTCCATCGCCTTCTACTCGGCGATGTTCGGCGTCGAGCCCGCGAAGCGCCGCCCCGGCTACGCGAACTTCGCCGTTGCTGAGCCGCCCCTCAAGCTCGTCCTCATCGAGACCACCGAGGAGCAGCGCGGCACGGGTGCTGCGGGGGCGCTGAACCACCTGGGCGTCGAGGTCTCCTCCGTCCAGGGCGTCACTGCCGCCCGCGAGCGCTTCGCCGATGCCGGCCTGGCCGCCTTCGACGAGAACGACACGACCTGTTGCTACGCCCTCCAGGACAAGGTCTGGGTCCACGACCCGGCCGGTGCCCCGTGGGAGGTCTACACCGTCAAGGATGAGAACCCCGTGGACGCGCGCCCGGCCACCGCGAGCCTCGAGGTCCTCGACGTCTCCGCCTCAAGCAGTGGAGCCGCCTGCTGCACCACCAACGCATGAGCACGACGGCAACGCGCCCACCCGACGAGGTGGTCACCGCTCGTCTCTCGACCCTCGATCGGTTCCTGCCAGGGTGGATCGGCGTCGCGATGATCGCGGGGCTCCTCCTCGGCCGGATGGTGCCCGGTCTCGGCACGGCCCTGAGCGCGGTCGAGGTCGATGGGGTGAGCCTGCCCATCGCCGTCGGGCTGCTCGTGATGATGTATCCGGTCCTGGCCAAGGTGCGATACGACCGGCTCGGCTCGGTGACCGGTGACCGGCGGATGCTCGGCGCGTCGCTCGTCCTCAACTGGATCATCGGGCCGGCACTCATGTTCGCCCTGGCCTGGCTGCTGCTCCCCGATCTGCCGGAGTACCGGACGGGCCTGATCATCGTCGGGCTGGCTCGGTGCATCGCCATGGTGATCATCTGGAATGACCTCGCGTGCGGGGATCGCGAGGCGGCAGCGGTGCTCGTGGCCCTGAACTCGATCTTCCAGGTCCTGGCCTTCGGTGTTCTCGGGTGGTTCTACCTGTCGTGGCTGCCGGACCGGCTCGGCCTCGAGCAGGCCAGTCTCGAGATCTCCTCCTGGAAGATCGCCGGGAGCGTCATCGTCTTCCTCGGGATGCCGCTGGCTCTCGGGTACCTGTCGCGCAAGGTGGGCGAAAAGCGCTGGGGGAGAACGGCATACGAAGAGTCATTCCTGCCTCGAGTAGGGCCGTGGGCCCTCTACGGACTGCTCTTCACGATCGTCATCCTTTTTGCGCTGCAGGGTGACCAGATCACGTCACGACCTTGGGATGTCGCTCGGATCGCACTCCCGCTCCTGGCCTACTTCGCCCTGATGTGGGGTGGCGGCTTTGCGCTCGGGCGTGGGCTCGGCATGACCTACGAGCGCACGACGACGCTGGCCTTCACAGCGGCGGGCAACAACTTCGAGCTGGCCATCGCTGTTGCCATCGCCACCTTCGGGGTGACCTCGGGCCAAGCGCTCGCGGGAGTCGTCGGACCGCTCATCGAGGTGCCGGTTCTCGTCGCGCTCGTCCATGTCTCGCTCACTCTCAGAAAGCACTTCCGCCATGCCTGACCGTCCGTCGGTCCTCTTCGTCTGCGTCCACAACGCCGGGCGCTCGCAGATGGCTGCTGGCTACCTCGAGGCCCTCTGTGGCGGTCAGGTCGAGGTCCGCTCCGCAGGCAGCGCGCCCACCGACCAGGTGAACCCCTCCGCGATCGCGGCGATGGCTGAGGAGGGCATTGATCTCACCGCCGCCTCACCCAAGGTCCTCACGCCCGAGGCCGTCAAAGCGTCGGACGTCGTCATCACGATGGGCTGTGGTGACGCGTGCCCGATCTTCCCGGGCAAGCGCTACGAGGACTGGGAGCTCGAGGACCCGGCCGGCAAGGGCGTCGAGTCGGTGCGTCCGATCCGCGACGACATCAGGCGTCGCGTTCTTGACCTGCTCGCCAGCCTTGAGATCGAGCCGGCACGAACCTGACCCTTCGCTGAAACCGCGACCCACCGAGGGATCGAAGGTCCCCGGCTCAGGTTGCGGGCGCTGGTGTGATTGACCTCGTGACACGTGCGCACCCAGCCAGGGGGCCGGACTTGCGCGGAGAGCCACCACTGGTGCTCACCGCGCGAGGGCGTCGCGGACTCCTCATCCTCGTCGTTTTCACGGTGTTGCTTTCCGCGCTCACCATCCGCGCGGTCGTGAGTGACGCCAGTCCTGTGGCCAAGGACGCGGCGGTTTCGGCATCGACCGCGGTCAGGAGCCCGACGGCCAAGCCCACTGCCTCACAACCCACGACCAGACCAAAGACGAAGCCCACCCCCTCGCCGTCAGTGAGCTCGACGACCTCGACCGGGATCCTGCGATCCGGACTCGTCGGCTCCGGCACGTTCACGACATCGACGTGGGCCAAGCCCGCGGTCACCAGGACTGCGAAGCTGCACCGGTTCATCGTGAAGGTCGAGGGTGGCGTCCCGGTCGACCCCGACGACGCGGCTCGACAGATCCACGCCATCCTCAACGACCCGCGTGGGTGGTCCGGCGTCAACGGCGCGAGCTTCGCCGCGGTTGCTGACTCGGCCCAGGCCGACCTCGTCATCCACATCGCTTCGCCTCCGACGACCACCAAGATGTGTGCGCCGCTCAAGGTCGGTGGCAAGTGGAGCTGCGCTGCCGGGCGCAAGGTCATCCTGAACTCAGACCGTTGGCAGCTCATGACACCGACCTACCACGACCTCGCCGAGTACCGCGCCTACATGATCAACCACGAGGTCGGTCACTTCCTCGGACGAGGACACGTCGGCTGCCCCAAGGTCGGTGCCGCGGCGCCAGTGATGGTGCAGCAGTCGATCAGTCTCAGGGGCTGCCGGCCCAACGCCTGGCCCACAACCCCGTCGACCGCCTCCTGACCGGACACGCGAGGATGGGCGGGTGACCTCACCGCGCTGGCAGACCATCTTCTTCGACCTCGACGGGACGCTCGCCAACACCATCCCCCTCATCGTCGCGAGCTATCAGCACGCCTTCCGTGAGGTGCGTGGCGAGGAGATCGAGGATGCTCGCGCACGCGCCTGGATCGGGCGCCCCCTGCTCGGCGCCCTGCTCGAGGAGGACCCCGAGCGTGGTCACGACCTCGACCGCACCTATCGCGAGTGGAATCTCGCCAACACCGAGCGGCTCATCGAACGCTACGACGGCGTCCCCGAGATGCTCACGACCCTCACGGCTGCTGGCGCCAGGGTCCACATCGTCACGAGCAAGCGCACGGACACGGCTCGCCTGGCCCTCGCCGGCGTGGGCATCGACCACCTCATCGACGTCGTCGGAGCCCTCGAGCACACGACGAAGCACAAGCCCGATCCCGAGCCCCTGCTCGTCGCCGCCGCCAAGCTCGGGATCGACCCGACCGCGGCCGTCTACGTCGGCGACGCCACGGTCGACATCCTCGCGGCCCGCGCCGCAGGCATGGCCGCGATCGCCGTGACCTGGGGCGCGGGGGAGCGCGCTGCACTCGAGGCGACCGACCCGGACACGGTCGTCGACAGCGTCAGCGAACTCACGGCATACCTGCTGAACGGGACTCATGTGACACCTGAGGCGCCTGAGTAGACGAAGTTCGGGCGTGTCCAGCGGACACGCCGACCCTAATGACAGGCGTGTCATTCGACCGATAGGCTGGCCATCGCAGCCGTCACACCAGAAGGGTCGAACCGTGAACGCCGTCCACGAAGAGCAGTCTGCCGCGCCGAGTGTCGAAGCGCTGACCGACCGTGACCGCCGCATCATCGACTTCGAGCGCCAGTGGTGGAAGTACGCCGGGTCCAAGGAGTCGGCCATCAAGGAGCTCTTCGACATGAGCCCCACGCGCTACTACCAGGTGCTCAACGCCCTGATCGACAGCACCGTCGCGCTCGAGCACGACCCGATGCTCGTCAAGCGCCTCCGCCGCCAGCGCGCCACCCGTCAGCGCGCCCGTTCGGCCCGCCGCCTCGGCCTGCAGCCGCAGGGCTGACGCCGTGAGCGAGCTCGACTGGAGCACGCCCGATGGCCTCGCCGCCATCAAGGACCACCTCTCCGCCAAGATCGAGGGCTGGCGCCCTCCGGTCGCGTATGCCGTGGGGCTGTCCTCCGCGTCCAGCTCGGCTGAGCTGGACTTCGGGCACGTCAATGCCCCCGGCGGACGTCATGGGTTGCCCGCCGTGGTGCTCGCGACCGTGTTGGGGCACGACGGGTCGACGGCAACCCTCGAGCTGACGACGTCGCAGCTCGCCGCCGCCGTGGAGTCGCTGGCGCCCGCCGAGGCCTGCACCGAGCTCGACCACCCCAACCTCGCTGCCTGGAGGGTGGCGCTGGCCGAGGCGCAGTCCAACCCGGCGCGCACTCTGGTCGCCGTGTTCGTCGCTGACCTCGACGACCCAGTGGCGTCGGAGGCCGACGGAACGATGCGCGCCACGTTCGAGGGCCACGCCCCCACCCTGTGAGTGGTTCGTCGAGGTGGTTCAGCCCTGCTGAGCCCTCTCGGGGAAGTCGAGCGGCCAGCCCTTCTTCTCCAGACGGGCGCGCACGCGCTCGAGGTCTTCGTCGCTCGGGAGTTCCTGGGTCACTCGCGTGATCTCGACGCCGATGTCGGCAGGAGTCACCGGGGACACCTCGGCCTTGCGCAGGGACTTGGCGACCGCCTTGATCTCATCGTCGGAGAGTCGGCGACGCAGGAGGGCGAGGAGAGGGAAGTAGTCCTGGGGTGGCACGCCCTGGGGGTAGCCCTCGCGCAGCCAGCTGACGATGCGTTCGAGTGGCCGGGCTCGCTCGCCCGTTGGTTCTGCGCGGGCAGCCTCGGGCTCGTCCGGACGACCCAGTGGCCAGCCACCGGCCGCCAACCGTGCACTGACGCGGGCGACGTCCTCGGGGTGGGCCTCGTCCAGCAGGTGCTCACCAATGAAGGCCCGGATGTCCTCGATGTTCACCGACGACGGGTCGTCCGAGGCCGCGACGAGGTCGGCAGCGATGCTCTCGACCTCCTCGTGGGTGAGGCGGCGCGACAGGACCGCGAGCAGGGGCGGGTAGTCGGTTGCCGGGATCCCTTCTGGGTAGCCAGCGCGCAACCATGCGACGACGCGGGTGAGGAGTCCTTCGGGCTCAGCGGTCATGAACTCACTTCTTCGGGACAAAGGTCGGGTAGATGTGCTCGAACGAGACGGACTGACCGAAGCCGCTCGCGACGACGATCGAGATGCCCAGGCCGATCCCGATGAGGACGACAGCAAAGCAGGCGAAGGCGACAGCCCGGCCCGCCGGGTGCGGCCGAGCCGCGACATCCACCTCGGCGGAGCCACCCGTCCCCCACGCGAGCGAGCGGATCCCGACGGCGAACACGGACGGCAGTCCGGCGCCGAGGACGAGTGCGACGACGAGGACCTTCCATCCACCCTGGAGGGCGAGGACGAGGTTGTCGGTCATGGCGTGTGTTCCTTTCGGCGTGGCGTGCGTCAGCGGGCGGCAGAGACGGACTCGGGCGCGGCGCCGACACCGTCCCAGTCGTCGTTGACGTTGTCGTGGCTGATGGGCTCGCGGCGCGACCGCAGCCAGATGTAGCCGGAGAGCCCAATGAGGATGAGGGTGATGACGACCGCTCCGGGCGCGCCGCCAATGAGGTGACCGACCCACCACATCAGGGCCCCGACGAGGCCGGCGGCAGGGAGGGTGATGAGCCACGCAAGGGCCATGCGGCCAGCGACGCCCCAGCGGACGGTCGCACCCCGCTTGCCGACCCCGGATCCGAGGATGGAGCCGGTTGCGACGTGGGTGGTGGAGAGGGCAAAGCCCATGTGGCTCGAGGCGAGGATCACTGCGGCAGAAGCGGATTCGGCCGCCATGCCCTGGGGCGACTCGATCTCGACGAGCCCCTTGCCCAGGGTCCGGATGATCCGCCAGCCACCCAGCCACGTCCCGGCGGCGATGGCCACGGCGCAGGCCACCTTGACCCAGAGCGGGATGTTCTTGGTGTCGGTCCACTGCCCGCTGGCGATGAGGGCCAAGGTGATGATGCCCATCGTCTTTTGCGCATCGTTCGTGCCGTGCGCGAGCGAGACGAGTGAGGCACTGCCGATCTGGCCCCAGCGGAACCCGGTCTCGCGGTAGCGGTCGGCCACGCCGAGGGTGATCCGATAGATGAGCCAGGTGCCGACCGCGGCCACGACACCCGCGATCACCGGTGACATGAACGCCGGCAGGATGACCTTGCCGATGACCCCGTCGAGTTTGGTTCCGTCACCGTTCCACTTGACGCCGCTCAGTCCCAGCCCAGCGATCGTCGAGCCGATGAGGCCGCCGAAGAGCGCGTGCGACGAAGACGAGGGCAGTCCGAGCAGCCAGGTGAGGAGGTTCCACACGATGGACCCGACGAGGCCCGCCAGCACGATGAGGAGCAGCGCCTCACCACCGTTCGCGAGGTACTCCGGCTGAGGTGCTCCGGACTTGTCCTGGATCTTGATGACGGCGTTCGTCACGGTGAGCGCGACCTCGACGGAGAGAAAGGCGCCGATGAGGTTGAGGATCGCTGACAGCGCCACCGCGGTCCTGGGCTTCAGGGCCCCCGTCGCGATGGACGTGGCCATGGCGTTGGCGGTGTCGTGGAAGCCGTTGGTGAAGTCGAAGCTCAGAGCGACGACGACCACCAGGGCCAGGATCAGGGTTGCGGCGGTCACGAGGTCCAGTGTTGGGCCGGGTGGGACCGCGGCGCGAGGGTCGGACGGACGTGTTCACGGGCTGTTCATCCGAGCCGCGGAGGCAACTTTTCAGCGGTGCGCCACGTAGTGATGGTCAGAGCCGGCGGACGCACTCGTTTGGGGAAGACGGGCGGACGGCATACCGGCGTGTTTGTGCGTCTGGGGGGAACGGGTGGGAAACACGCGGGGTCCAGCGGGTGTGGACCGTTTGCACTCTCCACCCGAGAGTGCCAATAATGGGTTGGCACTCTCCTTAAAGGAGTGCCAAGCAGAACCATCCTTTGGCCAGTCTGGTGAGGGTCGGCACGCGCGCAGACATGAAGTGCGCACGCCTTCTCGTCCGTCGCGGGCGCCACCTGGCCAACACCTTCGATTCGCGTGGGAGGAACCACCCGAATGGCCAAGATCATCGCTTTTGATGAAGAGGCACGCCGCGGACTCGAGCGAGGAATGAACATCCTCGCCGACGCCGTCAGGGTCACCCTGGGCCCCAAGGGCCGCAACGTCGTGCTGGAGAAGAAGTGGGGAGCTCCCACGATCACCAACGACGGTGTGTCCATCGCCAAGGAGATCGAGCTCGACGACCCCTACGAGAAGATCGGCGCCGAGCTGGTCAAGGAGGTCGCCAAGAAGACCGACGACGTCGCCGGTGACGGCACGACGACGGCGACCGTTCTCGCCCAGGCCCTCGTCAAGGAAGGCCTGCGCAACGTTGCGGCTGGCGCCAACCCGATGGCGCTCAAGCGCGGCATTGAAAAAGCAGTCGAGGCCGTCAGTGCCGAGCTGCTCAACAACGCCAAGGACGTCGAGACCAAGGAGCAGATCGCTGCTACCGCCTCGATTTCCGCAGCTGACCCCCTGATCGGCGAGATGATCGCCGAGGCCATGGACAAGGTCGGCAAGGAAGGCGTCATCACCGTCGAGGAGAGCAACACCTTCGGGCTCGAGCTCGAGCTCACCGAGGGCATGCGCTTCGACAAGGGCTACATCAGCCACTACTTCGTGACCGACCCCGAGCGCATGGAGACCGTCCTCGACGACCCCTACGTGCTCGTCGTCAACAGCAAGATCGGTCAGATCAAGGACCTGCTGCCCCTCCTCGAGAAGGTCATGCAGTCCGGCAAGCCGCTGCTCATCATTGCCGAGGACGTCGAGGGCGAAGCGCTCTCCACGCTCGTCGTCAACAAGATCCGTGGCACCTTCAAGTCGGTTGCCGTCAAGGCTCCCGGCTTCGGTGACCGTCGCAAGGCCATGCTCGCCGACATCGCCATCCTCACCGGTGGTCAGGTCATCTCCGAGGAGGTCGGGCTCAAGCTCGACACCGCAGAGCTCGACCTGCTCGGCAAGGCCCGCAAGGTCGTCGTCACCAAGGACGAGACGACCATCGTCGAGGGTGACGGGGACGCCGACCAGATCCAGGGTCGCGTCAACCAGATCCGCGCCGAGATCGAGAAGTCGGACTCCGACTACGACCGCGAGAAGCTCCAGGAGCGCCTCGCCAAGCTCGCCGGTGGCGTCGCTGTCATCAAGGCGGGCGCGGCCACCGAGGTCGAGCTCAAGGAGCGCAAGCACCGCATCGAAGATGCAGTGCGCAACGCCAAGGCTGCCGTCGAAGAGGGCATCGTCGCCGGTGGTGGCGTCGCTCTCCTCCAGGCCGGCAAGGTCGCGTTCGAGAAGCTCGAGCTCGAGGGTGACGAGGCGACGGGCGCCAACATCGTGCGCGTCGCGATCTCGGCTCCGCTCAAGCAGATCGCCATCAACGCAGGTCTTGAGGGTGGCGTCGTCTCCGAGAAGGTCGCCAACCTCGAGTCCGGTTGGGGCCTCAACGCTGCGACGGGTGAGTACGTCGACCTCATCGCCGCGGGCATCATCGACCCGGCCAAGGTGACGCGTTCCGCGCTCCAGAACGCCGCGTCGATCGCCGCACTGTTCCTCACCACTGAGGCAGTCATCGCCGACAAGCCCGAAAAGGCTGGCCCCCCGATGCAGGGTGGCGGCGACGAGATGGGCGGTATGGGTTTCTGACCCGTACGCACTGATCGCAACAAAGGGCGGTCTCCCCAACGGGGAGGCCGCCCTTTCGCGTTCCGCGTTCAGGGTCCTCTCAGGGTCCGTTGGGTGGAGAAACCCACAGCGGGTATGCCGTCCGCCCACCTAGCGTGGTCGGCATGACCACTGACCTTGCGCCCGAACGCCGTGACACCAGCGCCAACGCCCCGACGAAGGTCGCCGCTCGCGTGACCGACCTCGTCAAGACCTATGGCACGGGCGACACCGCCGTCACCGCCCTCAGGGGCGTGAGCCTCGACCTCAACCGCCGCGAGTTCACCGCGATCATGGGGCCGTCCGGTTCGGGCAAGTCCACCCTCATGCACTGCGCCGCCGGGCTGGACTCGGTGACGAGCGGTTCGGTGCAGCTCGGCGACATCGAGCTCACCACGCTCAAGGAGAAGGACCTCACCAAGGTCCGGCGCGACCACATCGGCTTCGTCTTCCAGTCCTTCAACCTCATCCCGACGCTCAGCGCCGAGGAGAACATCCTGCTGCCGCTGTCGATCGCCGGACGCAAGCCGGACCGCGCGTGGTTCGACCAGGTCATCTCGACCGTGGGTCTGGCGGATCGCCTGGGGCACCGTCCCGGCGAGCTGTCGGGTGGCCAGCAGCAGCGCGTGGCCTGTGCCCGCGCCCTGGTGAGTCGGCCCGAGATCATCTTCGCCGACGAGCCGACGGGCAACCTCGACTCGACGTCGGGTGCCGAGGTGCTGGGGTTCCTGCGTCGCTCGGTCGACGAGTTCGGGCAGACGATCGTCATGGTGACGCACGACCCGGGCGCGGCGAGCTGGACCGACCGCGTGGTCTTCCTCGCCGACGGCAAGATCGTCACCGAGCTCCGCGAGCCGACCCCCGAGCTGATCCTCGAGACGATGAAGAACATCGACTCGAACGCGAAGGGCTGAACCGATGCTCCGCGCCAGTTGGAAGAGCCTCATGGCCCGCAAGCTGCGGCTGTTCATGAGTGCCTTCGCCATCATCCTCGGGGTGGCCTTCGTCGCCGGGTCCTTCGTCTTCACCGACACCCTCGGCAAGAGTTTCGACTCGATCATGAACGGGTCCGTCGGCGATGTCGTCGTGCGACCGGTGTCCGGTGAGGTCGACCTCGAGCAGCAGCCCTCGAGCGCCACCCTTCCGGGCTCGCTCGTCAGGGAGTTGGCCGGTGTCGAGGGTGCCGCGCGCGCCGACGGCAACATCACGAACTTCGGCACGTTCGTCGTCGGCAAGAACGGCAAGCTCATCGGTGGCTTCGGTCCGCCCGGACTCGGGTTGAACTACTCGGATGGGCCTGCCGCCAAAGGGTTGCAGCCGCTGACCCTGGACGCGGGTCATTGGCCCCAGGGCGCGGGTGAGGTCGTCCTCGACGACAAGACCGCAGCCAAGGCCGGCTACCTCATCGGCGAGAAGGTCAACATCATCAGCTCCGGCACCCAGCCGAGGATCCAGGCCAGGCTCGTCGGCATTGCGACCATGGACGGAGGGCTGGCCGGTGCGAGCCTGTCCATCTTCGACACTGCCCAGGCCCGTGCCCTCTTCATGGAGGGCAAGGACACATACAGCGACATCTGGGTGACGGCGGCGCCCGGGACCAGCCAGGTGGAGTTGCGGGACGCGGTCGCGGCCAAGCTCCCGAGCGGGGTCGAGGCCGTCACCGGTGACGCGGCCGCGAAGGCTGCGGCGAGCGACATCCAGGAGGCGCTCGGTTTCATCACGACGTTCCTGCTGATCTTTGCCGGTGTGGCCCTCGTCGTGGGCTCGTTCCTCATCGTCAACACGTTCAGCATCCTTGTGGCACAGCGCTCCCGTGAGCTCGCGCTCTTCCGGGCGCTGGGCTCGACGCGGCGCCAGGTCGCGCGGTCGGTGCTCTTCGAGGCCTCCGTCATCGGGCTCATCGGCTCGATCATCGGGCTGGGCTTCGGCATCGTCATCGCCATGGGCATCCGTGTCCTCTTCGGCCGCTTCGGCCTGGATCTGAGCGGACAGTCGCTCATCATCACGCCGCGCACGGTCGTCGTGTCCTTGGTCGTCGGGCTCTTCGTGACCCTCCTCGCGGCCTACCTGCCGGCTCGCAAGGCGGGCAAGGTTCCGCCGGTCGCGGCGATGCGCGACGACGCGGTGCTCGCCGAGAGCGGAATGCGCGGACGGATCATCGTCGGCGGTCTCCTCACAGTTGTCGGCGCAGCCCTCCTCGTCACGGGGCTCTTCGTCAACATCCCCAAGCCGACCTACTGGGTCGGTGGCGGCATCCTGGGTGTCGTCCTCGGGGTTGCCCTCATCAGCCCACTGGTCGGGCGCCCGGTCATCGCGGCCATCGGCTGGATCTGGCGCAAGGTCTTCGGGGCCGTCGGCCTCATGGCCGAGCAGAACGCGCAGCGCAACCCGCGCCGCACGGCTGCCACGGCGTCCGCCCTCATGATCGGTGTGACCCTGGTGTCGATGATGGCGGTCTTCGGAGCCAGCGCGAAGGCGAGCATCGACAAGTCCATCGAGAAGGAGTTCGTCGCGGACTACGTCGTCTCGAGCGTCGTCGGCACGCCGTTCTCGACCGAGGTCACCAAGGAGCTTGCGGCAGTTCCCGGGGTCAAGGAGGTGGCCGCGTTCCGCTGGGACGCGGTCAAGGTCAAGGGCGAGAACCGAGGGGTGATCGGGATCGACCCCAGCCACATCAGCGTGCTCGGTCCCACGCCCATGGTCCAGGGACTGCTGGCCGACCTGACCCCGACGACCGTCTCGATCTCGCAGGAGCGAGCCACTGCCGACAAGCTCAAGGTCGGGTCGACCATCGACCTGACCCGGTCCGGCATCACGAAGTCCTTCACCGTGGGTGCGGTCCACGGGGAGTCAGCGCTGCTCTCCTCGGACTACCTCCTGAGCCTGCCGGCGCTGGAGTCATTGGGTGGCCCGAAGACCGACTCGTTCGTCTTCATCACCCGCGATCCCGGGACGGTGCCGGCCATTGTGGGTCGAGACCTCGACAAGGCCATCGCCGACCTCCCGGTCGTGACCGTCAAGGACCAGGGCGAGTTCGCCGATGAGCAGCGGGCCCAGATCAACCAGATGCTCTATCTGATCTATGCCCTGCTCGGGCTCGCGGTCGTCATCGCGATCCTCGGCATCATCAACACGCTGGCCCTGTCGGTCATCGAACGCACTCGCGAGATCGGCCTGCTGCGGGCCGTGGGCCTCAGCCGACGTCAGCTCAAGCGGATGCTGCGACTCGAGTCGATCGTCATCGCCCTGCTGGGCGCGGCATTGGGCATCGGGCTCGGTGTGGTCTTCGGGATCGCTCTGCAGCGCTCGCTCAGCGACGACGGCATCGACGTCCTGTCGATCCCGTGGCCGCAGCTCGGCCTCTTCGTGGGGATGGCCGGCCTCGTCGGGATCCTTGCCTCGTGGTGGCCGGGCTGGCGGGCGTCCAAGCTCGACATCCTCCGCGCCGTCACCACGGAGTAGTTGACCGACTTCGTGCCCTTCCCGACGAGCGTCGCTGCGCTCGCCATGTCCGGGAAGGGCACGAAGTCGAAAGGGCAACCGGTGGCGGGTGCGACCTCAGGGGTGTCGCACCCGCCGCCGGTGTCTGTGTGGCTCAGCTGAACATGCGCATGTTCTGGGCCTCGGTCTCGGCGTACTGCGCGCCCGCAGCCGCCAGCACCTGCCCGATGGAGTCGAGCGAGGTCTGGACCTGGCGCTGGGTGCCCTGCCACTGGGTCACGACACCGTGGAACTGGGTAGCCGCCCCGCCCTTCCATGCGTCCTGCAGGGCGGTGAGCTTGGCCAGCATCTGTGCGACCTGACCCTCGATCTCGCTCGAGATGCGGGCGATGTCACCCGACGCGGCCTGGATGCGCTCGGTGTCGACCTGGAACTGGGCTGACATGTCTGGGTCCCCTTCGTCGGCGCCGCACCCTGTGGTGCGGCCACTGACCCCCGACGCTAGGGAAATTCGCCAAACCCGCCGGAGAGTTGTCCACAGGCTCGGGTGAGCCGGTGCGGCATACGATCACGGAGTGCTCCTCATCGACCCGCCTGCGTGGCCAGCCCACGGACGGCTGTGGTCGCATCTCGTGAGCACGACGTCGTATGCCGAGCTGCACGACTTCGCCGACCGGGCCGGCATCTCCCGACGCGCGTTCGAGGGCGATCACTACGACATCCCGGAGGAGCGCTACGCCGACGTCGTCACGGCGGGTGCCGTCCCCATCGACGGCCGCGAGTTGCTCAAACGCCTGCGGGACAGTGGACTTCGCATCTCCAAGCGCAAACACGAGCGCGTCGTCATGAGCACTCCAGGCGCACCGTGGCTACCGCCCGGCAGCCGTGCCGACGTCATCGCCTCACGCCAGGACAGCCCGCCCCCGAACACCGTGGTGGTGCGAGCCGTCGTCCGCAGCGCCGGTGCGATGCTGGTCGTCGAGCGCGCCGACGGTCGTGGCCTGGACCTCCCCACCCGGACGGTGGGTGACGGTGAGATCGCGCAGGATGCCCTGTGGGCGCTCGGCAACGACCTCGGTGTCCTTGCTGAGGGAGCGACTCTGCTCGGCTACGTGCGCAACGTCGTGGCGCACCCCGACTCCACCTATCCGTGGCCGACGCCCACGGCGTGCTTTGCCCTCTTCGAGTTCACCGCCCCAGGGCTCGCGGACGTCGCGGGCACCTGGTTGCCCTCGGCGAGCCTGGCGGCGGAGCTGGGCGATCGGCACTGGTGGGCGCTCATCGACCCCGGCGCCCGGGCCGCGGGACACGTCCACCCCTGACGGACCCGGGGTGCACTCAGGGGCGGGCGGGGGAGGCACCCCATGGCCCGCGCGCGGCTGGGCTCCTAGGTTGACACTGACAGGTCGATCGGCGAAGCGCGCAGGTCTCAATACCCCTGTCCCAAGGGGCGATTCGCGTGTTCGAGACCGTCAACACCCTCATCGAGCAGAACGCCACTGCCCTGTGGGTGCTGCCCGTGCTGTTCCTCCTGGCGACGTTCGATGCGCTCATCCCACCAGTGCCGAGCGACTCCGTCGTCATCACTCTCGCTGCCTTCGGGGCGGCAACCGGCTCACCCCACCTCATCGCGCTCGGGCTCGTGGCCGCCCTGGGAGCCTTCCTCGGCGACAACCTCACCTTCCACCTCGCCAGACGCTCACGCCTTCGGGAGCTGCGCCACAGCCCGCGACCCAGGCTGCGGCAGGCGTTCCTCAGAGGTGAGAGCGAGCTCGACCGGCGCGGCGGCATCGCGATCGTCATCGCGAGGTACATCCCCGTGGGCCGGGTCGCGGTCAACGTCACGGCTGGAGCAGGCACCTTCTCGCAGCGACGATTCATGCTGCTGTCGGCGCTGGCGGCGGTGAGCTGGGCGGCCTACTCCGTCGCCATCGGTGCTCTCGCAGGCCACTGGGTGCAGGACAACCCGCTCCTGGGCGCGATCGGCGGCATTGCCCTCGCCGGGAGCCTTGGACTCGTCGTCGACCGGCTGCTGCAACGCGCACCGAGGGTGGCGCGTTCCAAAGGTCAGTCAGCCTGAGCCAGGCGCGTCAGCTCACGCGTGAGGTTGCGTCGAGCTGCGGCCTCCCACTGGTCCCGGGCGTGGCCCGTGCGATAGACCGTCTCGCGCTCGAGGAACGGCGCCAGGATGGCCGACCGTCCCGTGGCGTACGCGTCGTCGGGCACGGCGGCATACTCCCGACGAACCGCTGCGCAGTAGTCGTCGAAGCGGGCCTCGGGAGCGCTGAGGATCCACAGGTCGGCGTCGTGGAAGGCCGCCTGCGGGCCGTGCGTCTCGTGCACGTCGTGAGCCTCCGACGCCAGCACCAGTGACGCAACGGCCTCGACGATCTCCGAGCCGATACCACTGGCGGACAATGTGGTTCGGGCCAGCTCAGCGCTCAGCCGCTCGTTCTCGGCACCAGGGGCAATCTCATAGACCGCGTCGTGGAACCACGCCGCGAATACCACGCCCGCCCACTCCGGGTCGCTCCCAAGGGTGCTCTCTCGCAGCTCCGTGACGGCATGCAGGACCTCGTCAAGGTGGCGCAGATCGTGATAGCCCCGATGGGCCTCGGACCACCTCGCCACGAGGTCCTCACGAACGGAGACGAGGCCGTGCGCGTCACCCCTGACGGCCCGCACGGCCTCGTCCCACGTCTTGTCCCGCATCATGCGGGAAGTCTCTCAGGCGGCCGCCACCGGCGGTCGCGTCCGGTCCAGGGCCTTGGCGTATGCCGTTCCGCTGGCCAGGAGCAGCAGTCCCGTCACGATGAACGCCACGACCCGCCACAACCCGTCCAGGGTGGCGAGGTCGAACAGGAACAGCTTCGCGACGCTGACGGCGGCAAGCCCGAGCCCCAGTCGCAGGGACAGGGCTCGGTGCGCCTCGGCCTGCAGTCCGCGCAGGAGCAGCCAGGCGGAGGTGAGCATCCACATCACCGTGGCGAGGGCGTGTCCGGCGAGGAAGCCCGCGGAGGTCGCGTCGAGCGCCTCGCCCACGAGCAGTCCGATCGAGATCACGGCCACCGCCGACGTGGCCAGCCCGGCGATGAGTGCCGCGATCCGGGTGAGGCGGCGGACGCGGGCAGGGATGCCACGGACGACGTCCACGCCCCAAGCGCCCAGGGCGGCGATGCCGCCAGCGAGAAGGCTGTCGAGCAGGGCAGTGGTCGCGTCGTGGTCCCGGGCCATCCCCAGCTCGACGTATGCCGTCGGGTGGGTCAGGTAGGCAACCGAGGCGACCACAGCGGTCCCGGCCGCGACCCACAGCGTGACGCGAGAGCGCGTCGTGACGGCGGCGGCGGCATACCCGAGTGCAGTCACCAGGATGCCGGTGACGACCCAGCGTTCGGGAGCGCCGCTCATGACGGCAAGCAGGGCCGAGACGCCCGAGATCGCACCGATGGTCGTGGCGAGCGGGGTGGGGACCGGGCCGATGGGGGAGCGCGACGTCACTGCCAGGGCGACAGCGAAGGCCACTGCGATGAGGGCGAATCCGGTCGTGCGCAGCGTGTCGCCGTGGACTCCGAACGCGACCAGCAACGAGATCGTGGCGGCAGCGAGGGTGGCGCTGCCGATGAGGTCTGCCCGGTTGTGGCGACCCGCTGACACGGCGCCGACGAGGGCCAGGGCGGTGAGTGCCGCTGCGGCACCGATCGCGACCTTGGACGGCGCGCCGTCGCCATCGTTGGCGGCGATGCCCAGGAGGATCAGGCTGGTCGCGGGCATGGTGCGGGCGACGGCGAGCATCGGCCAGCCTCGGTCACCTCGGGCCAGGAGGGCCGCAGCCGACAGGATCACCACGAAGAGCGAGACCTCGTCGCCGAACTTCTCGGTGACGACGGGCGCCAGGACGGTGGCACCCAGAACGGTGAGGACCGCGAGGAGCTGGCTGTTCCAGCGGCGGGCGAGGAGCAGCCCCGTCACGGCGACGGCACCGGCCAGGACCAGGCCGGCCACCTGGGGGAGCCAGCCGTAGACCGTCGTGACGGCCACGACATCGAGGTAGCCCGCGGCATACCCGGTCGCGGCGAGGGCGACCGGAGCGGCGCTCGAGCGTCCACGAGAGGTCTCGCGGCCTCGGACGACGTGGCCAGCGGCCACGAGAGCCACGGCGAGCAGGACACCCAGGGCCACCCGGAGCTCGGGGACGAACCAGCCCTGCTGCATCGCGAGGGCCAGCAGCATCGCGATACCGACGAGCGTGACGATGGCGCCAGCCACAGCCAGAACGCGCGTGACGGCGCCTTCACGCTGCCACCAGGAAGGCAGGGCGACGGGGGCCGGAAGGACAGGCGGAGCCGGAGTCGGCCTGGGCGCCTGGATCGGCGCCCCGACGGGTGCGGCCGTGGGCCTCGGGACGGCCACGGAAGCGGGAGCCGGAGCCGGAGCGGCAGGCGCCACGGCAACCTCGCCGATCTCCAGGGAGGCGCGCATTCGCGCGAGGCCGTTGCCCACGGCATACATGCGGTTCATCGCGTCGGCGAACTCGGCTTCGAGGCGCCGCACGTCCTGCAGCTGTTGGTTCATGTTCACAGGGTGGAACGACGAGTACCCCGACTCCATGAGTCGGGGTACTCACCGGATCACTCAGGTGCAGCATGGCCGCTGAGTGGTCGGTCGCAGGTCCGTCCCTGTTCGGACCCGCTGGCGGATCAGCTTGCGGGGGCCGCGGCGAGGTTTGCCGAGATCTCCTGGGTCTTGTTGTCGCGCAGGACCGTGAGCTTCACGGAGTCGCCGACGGCGTACTCGCGGATGTGGGCGACGAGCGCCTCGGCAGAGTCGACCCGCTCACCGTTGACCGCGACGATGACGTCGTCGACCTTGAGGCCGGCCTTTGCGGCGGGAGTGCCCGGCGAGACCGTGCGGAGCTTGGCGCCGGCACGGGTGGCGCTGCCATCGGAGGCGGTGCCGTCGACGGGTGCGACACCGAGGTAGGCGTGCTCGGCCTTGCCGTCCTTGATGAGCTGGGTGGCGATCGAGGCGGCCTCCTTGACGGGGATCGCGAAACCGATGCCGATGTTGCCGCTCTGCGACGAACCGGACGAACCGAGCGAGGCGATCGAGGAGTTGATGCCGACGAGCTGGCCATTGGCGTTGACGAGGGCGCCACCGCTGTTGCCGGGGTTGATCGCGGCCGACGTCTGGATGGCGTTGGTGACGACCGGTTCGCTGCTCGACTGCTGCTGCTGCTGGGGCGCCTGGTTGCCGAACGGGTTCTGCTGTTGCGGCTGCTCCTCCTGCGCGGCTTCGGTGGTCACGGGGCGGTTGAGGGCGCTGACGATGCCGGTGGTCACGGTGCCGGCCAGCCCCAGGGGGTTGCCGACGGCCATGACCGGGTCGCCGACCTCGAGGGCGTCCGAGTCACCGATCGAGATGGGCTGGAGGTCCTTGGGGGCGCCCTCGATCGTCACGACCGCGAGGTCGGTCGACGGGTCAGTGCCCTGGATCTTGCCCTTGAATGCCCGGCCGTCGGAGAGGGTGACCGTGAGCTCCTGCGCGCCGGAGACGACGTGGTTGTTGGTGAGGACGTGGCCGGAGTCGTCGATGATGACGCCCGAGCCCTCACCGCTGTCGGTCTTGATGGCGACGACGCTGGGCGAGACGGCGGCGGCCGTGGCGGTCCAGTCCGGCGACTGGGGGTCGGTCTGCGAGACCGGTGCGGTCGATGCGCCGCGACCCAGGCTGGAGGAGGGGGACGCAGTGGAGGGGTTCTGCGAGTCCTGCGACCCCAGCTGGGTCGCGGCGTACGTGCCGCCCGATGCGAGGGCGGCAGTGAGTGCAGCCACCGCGAAGAGTTCCCCCAGCCGACGCCGCTGAGGCGGGCGCGGTTCAGGGTTCGACGGGGCTGCCCCGGGGGCCGGCGGCGGGGGGAACACCGGCCCGGCGGGCTCGTGGGCGCCGTACCACGTGGTCGGCGCGGGGTGGCCGGGCTGCGACGAAGGGGCCTGAGCAGCTTCCTGCTGCGGAAGCGTCTGGGTCACCGCTCCGCCCTGGTGAGCCGGGGTGTCGGTGGTGTTGCTCGTCGACGGTCCGGTCTGTCCTGGTTCGGTGTTGCTCATCTTTGATCTCCTTCGTCGGGCTGGCACTACCTACTCAAGTGCCTTGACATCAAGAGTCGCTGGACCGGGCCTGTGAGGGGCCTGTGGGTATGCGCACCACGAACGTCGCACCCCCGCCGGGGGTCGGCTGCACGCCGACGCGACCCTGGTGGGCGGCGACGATGGCCGCGACGATCGCGAGTCCGAGACCGTTGCCACCGCCGGCGCTGCGGCCCCGCGAGGGGTCGGCACGGTAGAAGCGCTCGAACACGCGATGCGCTGTGTCAGAAGGGATTCCGTCACCGTGGTCGCGAACTTCGATCACACCGTCGGTGCCGTCCTTGCCGACCGCGAGTTCGATCGGGGTGCCTTGCGGCGTATGCCGGACGGCATTCGCGACGAGGTTGGTCACCACCTGCCGGAGTCTCGATTCGGACCCCCAGACGACGGTCGCATCAACGGGTCCGCCGAGGCCGGTGAGGGTGATGCGTCGACCACCGGCGCGCACCCGCGCGTCCGCGGTGGCGTCGGCGGCGAGCACGGTGAGGTCGACTTCGCCCATCGCCGTCGTGGGTTCCTCGTCGAGCCGGGCCAGGGTCAGGAGGTCCTCGACGAGTCCGCTCATACGAGTGGACTCGGACTCGATGCGTTCCATGGCGGCGCGGGTGTCGTCGGCGCTCGAGATGGCGCCCTGGCGGTGCAGCTCGGCGTAGCCACGAACCGTCGCCAGGGGGGTGCGGAGCTCGTGGCTCGCGTCGGCGACGAACTGTCGCATCCGGTCCTCGGATGCCCTCCGCACGGCGAAGGACGTCTCGATCTGGGCGAGCATCGCGTTGAGGCTGCGCGACAGGGATGTCACCTCGTCCTCGGCGGCCCGCACGGGGATGCGCTTGGTGAGGTCGCCGCCAGCGATTGCTGCGGCGGTGTCCTCGATCTGGGCGAGGGGACGGAAAGCCCGGCGGACGGCATACCAACCGAGCAGTGCCGACGCCGCGAGGACGAAAGCGCTGAGGAGCCCGGTCGTGACGAGAAGTCGCGTCACGGTGTGCTTGACCGACTCCAGGGGCACGCCGACGGCAAAGGTCCCCCTGTCGTCGCCGACGGTGCCCGCGAGGAAGCGCCACGACATCTCGCCGTCCACGGACTTCACCGTGAAGGGGCGGCCCGTGGTCACTCGGACGTCGTCCAGCTCGAGCCGAGGCACGTTCGGGTGCTGGCTCTCACCGGTCGGGTTGACCGTTGTCTCTGGTCCGTTGACCGGGAAGAGGACGAACGCATAGTTGGTGGGCGTCGCCTCCACGTCCTGCTTGCGGAGCTCATCGATGGCTTGGCTCGCCACAGGCTTCGCGACGCTGCGCAGCTCGTCGTCGACGCGACCCATGAGGTCGCGCTGCATCAGATAGGCGGTCGCGAGGTTCGAGAAGAGCAAGGCGGCCGTGAGGACCAGGAGCACGATCGACACGAGGCGCACGCGCAGCGGCATCGCCTCGAGGCGCTTGATCACGGCCTGCGAGCCGACAGCGGTGGTCATCAGCCCTGCGGGGGCAGGCGCAGCACGTAGCCGACACCGCGCTTGGTGTGGATCAGCGGCGGCAGGCCCTCGGTGTCGATCTTGCGACGGAGGTAGGAGATGTAGGACTCGACGATCCCGCTCTCGCCGCGGAAGTCGTACTCCCACACGTGATCGAGGATCTGCGCCTTGGAGAGCACGCGGTTGGGGTTGAGCATGAGGTAGCGCAGGAGCTTGAACTCGGTCGGGCTCGTCTCGATGACGCGGCCGGCACGACGGACTTCGTGGCTGTCCTCGTCGAGCTCGAGGTCCTCGAAGCGCAGGGCGGAGTTGCCGTCGATGTCGCCGCGGGTGCGTCGCAGGACGGCGCGGATGCGGGCGACGACCTCCTCGAGGCTGAACGGCTTGGTGACGTAGTCATCGCCGCCGACGGTGAGACCGGTGATCTTGTCGTCGACCGAGTCACGAGCCGTGACGAAGACGATCGGCAGGCGGCGGCCGGACTCACGCAGCTTGCGGGTCACGGCGAAGCCGTCCATGTCGGGGAGCATCACGTCGAGGACGCAGAGGTCGGGGTGGTGCTGGTCGGCGAGCTTGACGGCCTCGCCGCCGGTCGCGGCGGTGACGACCTCGAAGCCGGCGAAACGCAACGACGTCGCGAGGAGCTCACGGATGTTGGGCTCGTCCTCGACGACGAGGAGCGTGGCTTCTGGGACCTTGGCGGTGGTTGTCACATGGCCAGTGTCCGCCCCGAGTCTGGGAGTTGTCTGGATGTATGCCGTGTGCTTGCCCTGGCACTAGGTGGACGGTTGCTCCTTCGTCAGGTGGAGCAACCAGTCCCGGCCGGTGTCGATCAGGGCGTAGCGTCGCGCGCCGGACTGCCCGTGCAGCACGAAGACGAACCGTCGGGGAGTGCGGTCGACGAGCTCCCACCAGCCACTGTCGGCGATGTCCTTGTCCTCGTCCGTGTAGGTGGCGTGTTCGAGGTCGTGATCAGGAACGGCGACGGCGAGCCGATCGTGTGTGTTGTCGTCGGGGAGGCCACGAGGGACCGCCCACGACCGAAGGGCCCCGCCCTCCTCGAGCCGCAGGTCGAAGTGGGGGCGCGGTTTGCGGTGCTCGTGGAGCACGAACACCGGGCGTTTGCGAGAGTCCGCTGCATCGGGCACGGACCAATTGTGTCGCGCTTCGGCTCAGCGGGACTGGAGGGCGTCCAGCGCGACGGCCATGGCAGCGCCGACGCGCCAGTCGATCGCCTGGCCACCATCGATGACCGGCAGCTCCACGTTGTAGACGTCGCGAAGTGCCGGCTTCTTCACCGAGCTGAGGACGACCTGGCCGTCGGGCAACGTGAAGTCGAAGTGGAAGAGGAACGGCACGGGGATGTCGCCGATGATCGGGATGAGTCCCCAGATGCGACGCAGGATCGCGATCATCTGGTTGCGCTCCTGGCCCAGTGACACGCGTCCATCGGCCGTCGTCAGGTGCCACGTCGAACGCAGCAGCGACTTTCCGAAGTCCTTGCGGAACTGCCCGATCGACGCGCCGGCAGCATCCGTGACGTCGTACGTCGCGCCGAGGTCCATACGGGTGCGCGCCTTGAACCCGAACACCGGCTGCGTCTTGCCCGCATCGGAGAAGAACGTCACCTGCTCCTTGAACGCCATCCGCTTCTGCTCGGCGAACGCCCACAGGCCCAGCTCGGCGCCATCCGGCCCCACCCCGTGGATCTCGTAGCGGTTGACCATCAGGGTCAGCTTCTGCTGCATCCGGAAGCGGGTCGGCTGTGCGGTCGGGTTGCTCTGCGGCTGCTGCGTCATGACGCAACTGTCACACACGCTACGCGGCGGAGTATGCCGGGTCCTCACCTTCCAGGGTCCGACTCGGGGTCCGCTCCGGGTCACCCCCATCGCCGTCGGACCGAACGACTTCGTGCCCCGGACGGACCATCGTCGCTGCGCTCCGCATGTCCGTCCGGGGCACGAAGTCGGGAGCTCGGGTCATCCGACGCCGACGGGCTGACCGCAGGAACCAACCCACGAGCGCAACAAGGATGCTCGCCGCGCACGCCATGACGAACGGGGGCGACGAGCGCCGTGTTCGAGGTTCCCTCTTCGCCTGACCGCGTGGCCTGAGATGAGGGCGCCTGCCAGTCTGGGGTGCTGTTTGCCGGCAGCTGGTGCGCGGTTGGCGCGAGCCGCGCTCGACGTGACCAGCCGCGCACCCATGGGTGCGCGGGCGGTCAGCCTGTGCGCGGCGGGCGCCAGGGGCGCAGAAAACGCGACCGAGAAACCTCAGGTGAGGTCGTCGGCGTCGACGATGCGATAGGCGTACCCCTGCTCGGCGAGGAAGCGCTGGCGGTGGGCCGCGAAGTCGGCGTCGACGGTGTCGCGCGCGACGACCGTGTAGAAGTGAGCGGTCCGCCCGTCACCCTTGGGACGCAGGACGCGGCCCAGTCGCTGGGCCTCCTCCTGGCGTGACCCGAACGTCCCCGACACCTGGATGGCAACACTCGCCTCGGGCAGGTCGATCGAGAAGTTCGCGACCTTCGAGACGACGAGCAGGCTGATGTCGCCATCACGGAACGCGCTGTACAACCGTTGCCGCTCGGTCACCGACGTCTCGCCGGTGATGACTTCGGCCCCGAGTCGCGTGGACAGCTCGTCGAGCTGGTCGAGGTACTGGCCGATGACGAGAGTGGGCTCGCCGCGATGCTTCTCGACGAGCTTCTCCACGACGGGGAGCTTGGCGTCCGAGCACGAGGCGAGGCGATACCGGTCCTCGGCTTCAGCGACGGCATACGCCATGCGTTGTCCGTCAGGGAGCGTGACCCGCACTTCCACGCAGTCCGCCGGGGCGATGTAGCCCTGCGCCTCGATGTCCTTCCACGGTGCATCAAAACGCTTGGGGCCAATGAGCGAGAAGACGTCGGACTCGAGCCCGTCCTCGCGCACCAACGTTGCGGTGAGCCCCAGTCGGCGTCGGGCCTGGAGGTCGGCCGTCATGCGAAAGATCGGCGCGGGGAGCAGGTGGACCTCGTCATAGACGACCAGGCCCCAGTCCTTCGCGTCGAGCAGATCGAGGTGCGTGTAGACGCCCTTGCGACGCGTCGTCAGCACCTGGTAGGTCGCGATCGTCACCGGGCGGATCTCCTTGCGGGCACCGGAGTACTCGCCGATCTCGTCCTCGGTGAGGCTGGTGCGGCGGAGCAGCTCGTCCTTCCACTGCCGCGCCGAGACCGTGTTGGTCACGAGGATGAGGGTCGTCGCCGACGCCTTGGCCATGGCACCCGCGCCGACGAGGGTCTTGCCCGCGCCGCAGGGGAGGACGACGACGCCCGAGCCGCCGTCCCAGAAGCCGTCGACTGCCTGCTGCTGGTAGGGGCGCATGACCCAGCCATCGCTCTGGTCGAGGGTGATCGTGTGCGCCTCGCCGTCGACGTAGCCGGCTTCGTCCTCGGCCGGCCATCCGACCTTGAGGAGCTCCTGTTTGAGGTGACCACGCTCGCTCGGGTGCACGACGACCGTGTCCTCGTCGATGCGTTCGCCGATGAGGGGCTTGATGCGCTTGTGGCGCAACACTTCCGTGAGCACCGCGCGGTCCGTCGTGCGCAGGACGAGCCGGCCGTCCTCCTTGGTGAGGGTGAGGCGCCCGTAGCGCGCCATCGTGTCCGCGACATCGACGAGGAGGGCGTGCGGCACGGGGTAGCGGCTGTGCGTCACCAGCGCATCGACGACCTGCTCTGCGTCGTGCCCGGCCGCGCGTGCGTTCCACAGGCCCAGGGGAGTGATGCGATAGGTGTGGATGTGCTCCGGCGCACGCTCCAGCTCGGCGAACGGTGCAATGGCGCGCCTTGCCTCGGCCGACCTCGGGTGGTCGACCTCGAGCAGGAGGGTCTTGTCGCTCTGAACAATCAGTGCGCCGTCAGTCACGCGACCTCAGTAGGTGTAGTCGGAATCGGGGCTGTAGCCGCCATCGTCGAAGACGCCGGATACCCCCAACGAGATGAAGACGATGATGGCGATGATGCTGAGGGCGAGGAGAACGCCAAAGGCGATCCAGCCCCACTTGGTCAGGCGGCGTGAGCCCTCGGGGTCGGTCGCGTTCTTGGTGAGCGCGATGATGCCGATGACGGCCGAGACGACCATCGGCAGGCAGCACGTCAGGGTGGCGATGCCGGACAGGATCGTGAGGACGAGCGCGCTCGTGTTCTGCGCCGGCGGGGCTCCGTAGGCGGGCGGCGGAGCCTGCCACTGACCGGGGGCGGAGTATGCCGGGTAGCCACCTTGCGCTCCCACACCAACGGTCGCTGCGTAGGGGTCGTAGGCCGGCTGAGGCACGGCGTAGGGGTCGCCTGCGGGAGGCGGGGTCGCGGCATACGGGTTGGTCGGCTGGGCGCTCGAACCGGCGTAGGGATTGCTCTGGCCGCGCGGAGCCTGGTAGGGCGCGTCATAGCTGGGCGAGCCGAACGAGGGAGCGGGCGGGACCGACGGCGGGAACTCAGCAGCCTGGGGGATCTGCTCGGTCGGCGAGCCCTGGGGGATCTGCTCGGTCGGCGAGGCCTGCGGAATCTGCTCCGTGGGCGGGTTCTCGCTCTGCGAGGGCGCAGTCCAGTCCGGGCTGGCGGTCGGATCCGTGAACTCCCCCGGACGCGGGTCCTTGTCGTTCTCACTCATGGGCACAAGGTATCCCGCCTGCGTGGGGCTCCGTGCCGATGGCCGACAGATTGGAGTGGTCAAGGCGTGTCAGGATCAGGGGCATGAGTATGCGCACGCCGCAGGTCGAGGCCGATCCCACCCTCCCGCCCGAGATCACGATCTATGAGGTCGGGGCGCGTGATGGTCTGCAGAACGAGAAGGCGATCGTGCCCGCCGAGGTCAAGGCCGAGTTCATCCGGCGCCTCGCCGCTGCTGGGCTGGCGACCGTGGAGACGACGTCGTTCGTCAACCCGCAGTGGGTGCCGCAGCTCGCCGACGCCAGCGAGGTGCTCGACCTCCTCGGTGACGAGGGGCGTGGTCCGAAGCGCCCGGTGCTCGTCCCCAACGAACGTGGCCTCGACCGCGCCCTCGAGGCAGGGGTCGGTGCCATCGCCATCTTCGGAAGCGCGACCGAGACGTTCGCCCGCAAGAACCTCAACCGCACGGTCGATGAGTCGATCGAGATGTTCCGTCCCGTCGTCGAGCGTGCACGCGACTGCGGGCTGTGGGTGCGGGCCTATGTCTCGATGTGCTTCGGCGATCCGTGGGAGGGGCCGGTGCCCGTCGACCAGGTCGTCGGCGTTGCCGAGCGCCTCATGGAGCTGGGCTGTGACCAGCTCTCGCTCGGTGACACCATCGGGGTCGCAACCTCCGGGCACGTCTCGCGGCTACTGGATGCCTTGGGGGACAGAGGTATTGGCGTCGACCGCGTCGGCGTGCACTTCCACGACACCTATGGTCAGGCCCTCAGCAACACGCTCGTCGCGCTGCGCCACGGCGTGACCGTAGTTGACTCGAGTGCCGGTGGTCTGGGCGGTTGCCCCTACGCCAAGAGCGCCACGGGAAACCTCGCCACCGAGGACCTCGTCTGGGCCATGGAGGGTGCCGGAGTCCGGACTGGTGTCGACCTCGAGTCGCTGCTCGCCACGAGTGCCTGGATGGCCAACCATCTCGGTCGTCCCTCGCCCTCGGGCGTTGTCCGCGCGCTCACCGCCCCGTCCTGAGCCCGACTTGTTGCGCAATCCGTCGTCCTTGGGCTCAAGTGATCGGTGCAACGTCCTGATTTTCTGGAGGTTGTCTGATGATGGGTCGTCCGCCGCTGCCTTGGGCAGTGCGTTCAGTGTTTTGGGATGGCATTTCGAGGGGTTGGTCGATCAAGGCTTCGGCTCGTGCTGCGGGGTGTAGCCCGGCGGCTGGGCGGAAGTGGATGAAGCAGGCTGGTGGTGTGAAGCCGCGTTTGGTCAAACACCGTCCTGGGATGTTGTCGTTCATTGATCGGGTTCGGATCGCGGAACTTGAGGAAGCTCGGTACAGCGCTGCCGCGATCGGTCGGGTGTTGGGGCGCCCGACGTCGACGATCACGCGTGAGCTGGCGCGTGGGTGTGATCGTCGCGGTGGGTATGACCCGGTGCGGGCTCAGGACGCGGTCGATGCGGCGATGAGGCGCCCGAAGGCGCGTAGGTTCGAGCTGAACCAGCGCTTGCACGTGGAGGTTCAGAAGCGTTTGGACCTTAGGAACAGTCCGGAGCAGATCTCGGGAAGGCTGCGTGTGGATTTTCCTGACGAACCGGAGATGTGGGTGTCACCAGAGACGATCTATCAGGCCTTGTACGTCCAGGGCCGTGGCGCGCTCAAGCGTGAGGTGGCGGCCACGCTGCGCACGGGGCGTGTGCACCGCAAGCCTCGCACCGCTGCGACCCGTAAGCCTGGCGCGGTCAAAGACATGATCAACATCAGCGAGCGCCCCGCCGAAGCCCGGGACCGGGCTGTGCCTGGCCATTGGGAAGGGGACCTGATCATGGGCGCGAACAACGCCTCCGCGGTCGGGACCCTGGTCGAACGGTCCACCGGGTTCGTGATGCTGCTGCACCTGCCCGATGACCACACCGCCGCGACGGTCGCTGCCGCGATGCAGGCCGCGGTCCCGAAGATCCCCGAAGTCCTGCGCCGCTCCCTGACCTGGGACCAGGGATCCGAGATGGCGTTGCACACCCAGATCACTCAAGCGACCGGGTTACCGATCTACTTCTGCGACCCGCACTCGCCGTGGCAGCGCGGCAGCAACGAGAACACCAACGGGCTCCTACGGCAGTACCTACCCAAGGGCAGCGACCTGTCTATCCACGGACCGGGGATCCTCGACAACATTGCCGCCGAACTCAACGCCCGCCCCCGTAAACGCTTCGACTGGGCCACCCCTGCCGAAGTACTCAACGCGTTCCTCACCAAACAAGGGCGCGTTGCGCCCACCGCTTGACGTTGCACCGACCGCTTGAATCCACCGTCCCCCGCTGCGCTCCTCCCGACGGATTGCGCAACAAGTCGGGTCTCTCAGTCGGTGACGACGCCGGTGATGCGGTGGATCGAGAGGGTGCGGGCGATGCCCTCGCTCACTCCCGAGACTCGACCGCCGTCGATGCGCTCGGGATAGAAGAGCAGGCGCTGGGTCCGGCCGATGCCGTCGGAGTAGCCCAACCACACGGCTCGACCGTCGGCGATGGCTTCGCGGAGCACGGCCATCGAGGTCGTGGGGTCATTGGCGGGGATGGCCGGTCCGGCGCGCCCGTCCATCGTCACGCTCGCGCGGTTGCTCGCCTCGGCCTCGGCCGCGCGCAGGCCCGCCACGAGGGAGTCGAGCTGTGCCAGGTCCATGGCCTGGACCAGCGCGGGGTCGACGGCTCGCTGGCGCACCGCACGACGCACGGGCCGCGTCGGGACGGTGACGGTGCCGGATGGGGACTCGGACACCGGCGCGAAACCCTCTTCGCGCAGCATCTCGAGCACGACCTCGGGTCCCACCGGTGAGGTGAGAACGGTCGGCGCGATGCGTCGCAGCTGCAGGGCCGCGAGGTTGCGGTTGGCGAGCATGACGTCGAGTCCGCCCTCGTCCTCGCTGCGGATGACGGCACTCACGCCGCGCACCCGGATCGTGCCGTGGCGGCGAGCGACGTCGCGCACGAGGTACTCCAGCGGTTGCGGCACAGGCGTGCTGCTGGCATCGCGCAGCCCGGCGAGGATGTCCTCGCCCGTCCAGCCCGTGTCGAGGCAGCGCCGGATCGAGTGCTCGCTGAAGCGGTGAACCGTGGCGCCACCGCGCGACTCCACGTCCGCGACGAGCCGCAGGAAGGCCGCCAGGGATCCCGTGACGGGCCCGGGGGCAATGGCGGTGAGGTCGGCCTGGAGCAGGACGGCATCCACCGGAGCCGGCAGGTGCGGGTGGATCGACTCGGCGATCGGCTTGAGGTCACCGTCGCTCGTCAGCAGGGCTCGCCCGCCGACGCTCAGGGCACCGTGGCCGGTCACACCGAGCCAGGAGGCCTCGCGCAGAACGGCCTCGACGACCTCGTCGAGGGTGCGGGGGACTCGGCGCGGTCGGCGCCAGCGCACGGCCCCTGCGAGGTCCGCGGCCTTCGGCGCGATGCCTTCGTCGGCTGCGGCGAGGAGGTCGAGGACGCCGCGGCGCAGGGTGCGGATGGGCGGCCACTGGCCGTCAGCACCCAGCGCGTTGATGACCGCTGAGGTGTCGGTGCGGCTGCCGACCCGGTGCGGTGCCCGCGTCGTCGTGAGCCACGCGAGGGCCAGTCGCGCCCAGCGTTCGCCGCCGGGCTCGGTCTGCCAGATGTCGTACTCCGCGGTCGGCACCCAGTGCGGGTCGACCTCGCCGTCGTCGGCGACGAGGTCGGCGATGAGGGCGAGTTCCACGAGGTATGCCGTGTGCTCCGGTGTGGTGTCGAGCTGGGCTGCCGCTGCCTTGAGGTCGCGCACGGCCAGCCCGCCGGTGCGCAGGACCCGTGGAGGCGTCTGGGACCAGGAGTCGAGCAGCTCGTCGAGCAGGGCAAGGACCTCGCTGGCGGAGGCGCCGGCAGCCGCGTCCACCTGCTCGACCTGGCGCTCGTCGCCGGTCACCGCGGGTGCCTCGAGCTGGGGGTTGCGGTGCACGCGGCCGTCTCGCAGCACCATCGCGACCTCACGAGGAAGCGCGATCTGGTCCGAAGCCACGGCGCGCACGAGTCCGTGGGCGAGCAGCCAGCGGGGACCGTCGTCGGCAGGACCGCGGCGTCCGGGGGCATCAGCTGCGGGGACGATCCCGACGGACGGACCCCAGGTCAGGCGGTCGAGGATGGCTCGGGCGCGTGGCGGGGCGGAGGCAATCTCGGCCCGAAGGGTCTCGGCGTCAGGCGCTGCCGGGCCGGGCAGGTCGTCCGCGGCCAGCCCGAGGCCCGCGACACCTTCGCCGAGGACGTCAACGGCGGTGCGGGTGACGATGAGGCCGTGGGGCGCGCGCCAGACGAGGGCGAGGCGCCAGAGGTCGTCCACGAGAGCGGTGACTCGCTCGAGGTCGGCGCCGTCGAGCAGGCGAGCGAGGGCCTCGGGGGTGACGGCCTCGGCGCCGATGGCCGCTGCTTCGAGGGCCTGCAGGTGAGCGGCGTCGAGCCCGTCGATCGCGCGGGCGGTGCTGGCGCGGGTCGAGCTGCGGGAGGCCAGAGCCGTGAGGTCGCTGGGTGCAGGCCGGGCAAGGTCGGGACGGGCCGCGAGCAGGGCGGCGAGCTCCTCGTCGGATCGTCCCCTGATGTCATCAGCAAGGGAACGGATCGGGGGAGGGGACGCGGGCAGCACTGCCCTACCGTACGTCCCGCACAGCCTTCCTCAGGTTCCGCGTAGATTCGCGGACATGAGCTCACACGAGACCGCACCCACCGGCGAGCAGTGGCACCTGGCGACCGGATCCGACGAGTTCACGGTCGTCGAGGTCGGCGGCGGGCTCCGCACCTGGTCTCGCGACGGCGTCGAGATCCTCGCGGGCTTCGACACCGACGGCCCGTGCACGAGCGCTCGCGGCCAGCAGCTCATCCCGTGGCCCAACCGCATCCGTGACGGCCGCTACTCCTACTCCGGCACCGACCACCAGCTGGCGCTCACCGAGGTCGACCTCGGCAACGCCAGCCACGGCCTCGTCCGCTGGTCGCCGTGGCGTCTCGTCGAGCGCACCGACTCCTCGATCACCGTGGGCCACCGACTCTTCCCGCAACCGGGATGGGACTGGCACCTCGAGTCCACGACGACGTATGCCGTCGCGCAGGACGGTCTGACCGTCACCACTCGCGTGACGAACGTCGGTGACGAAACGGCGCCGTTCGGCTACGGCGCCCACCCCTACATCTCCATTGGTGACACAGCCGTGGGCGAGGTCGAGGTCTCGGTGCAGGCGGAGGCCTACATCGAGGTCGACGACCGACTCCTCCCGATCCGCACCAGCCCGGTGGAGGGCACCGACGCGGACTTCCGTGAGCGCAAGGCGATCGGAACGCTCAGTCTCAACACGGCATACACGGACCTTGAGGTTGTTGACGGACGCTGGACCGTCACGATCGCGACGCCGGGCCGCCCGGTCGTCGACGTGTGGGCAGAGGCCGAGTCGCTGCCGTGGGCGCAGGTCTTCTCGGGCAAGGCGGAGGCCGACCAGGCCGGCGAGCACGGCATCGCCGTCGAGCCGATGAGCTGCCCGGTGGACGCCTTCAACTCCGGTGACTCGCTGGTCGAGCTCGCGGCCGGTCAGACGTGGACCGGAGTCTGGGGCATCAGCCCGAGGTGACGCCGTTCTCGAGCGGCGTGAGCTGACGCTCGAGGGCAAAGATCGCCACGCCCATGACGACGAGGCCGGCGAGCATCGCGGTGATGAACACGCCCGAGAGGTCGTGCTCGAGCAACAGGCCCGAGACGATCGGCCCGAGGATGGCGCCGCCCTGGAAGGCTCCGGCGTTGACCGCGTTGGCGCGCCCTCGCATGTGGTCGTCGGCCATGTCGTTGGTGATGGCCGGGATGGCGATCTGCATGAAGATCTCGCCGAAGCCGAAGACCGCCATGAAGGCCACGACGGCGACCATGGCGCCGAGCGAGGCGGGGCTGATGCCCGCCGCCGACAGGACGATCCACGAGGCGATCCACACGGCGACCATGACGAGCAGCACGCGGGTGCGGCGGCGGCCCGTGACGAACTTGAGCACCGTGAACTGCATGGCGACGATGACGACGGTGTTGACCGCGAACGCCATCCCGATGGTGCCCGTCGAGACCTCGCCCACCTGCCGTGAGAATGCCGGGAAGCCCGACTCGATCTGCCCGTAGCCGATGAACGTGCACAGGAATGTCACGAACGTCAGCCAGAGCACCGGTGGGCGGCGAAGGATGCTCAGGTAGCCGACCGTCGGGGTGCCCTCGGGTCGTTCGGCCCGGCCGTGGACGTGGCGCAAGGGGCCGAGGAGCAGCCCGATCGGCACGAGCATGCTCAGCGCGTCGGCGAGGAAGATCAGGGTGAACGTCATCGGCTCGTGGACGTCGACAAAGATCCCGCCGATGACGCCACCGAGGCCGATGCCGAGGTTGACGAGGGCGAAGTTCACCCCGAAGTACTGCTGGCGAAGCGGCCCGGTCACCACCGAGGCGATGAGCGCGTTGAACGCCGGCCAGGAGACACCGAAGTTGAAGCCGAGCAGCACGAAGCCCACGACGAACAGCGGCACGTTGGTCGCGAACGCCAGGACGGTGCAGCCGACGAGCTGGGCCGTGGTGCCGGCGATGAGCATGCGCCGGGCGCCGAGCCGGTCGGTGAGCGAGCCGCCCGGACCGGTGACGATCAGGGCCACGACGGCGATGAGGGCGAGCAGGGTGCCGGCGGTGCCGAGGCTGATGCCGCGGACCTCGTGGATGTAGATCACGGTGAACGGGAGCGTCAGGCCGCGCCCGAGGGTCTGGATCGCGACGGTCGAGAGCAGCCAGCGGCCCGGGGTCGGCAGGTCCGTCCAGAACTGTCGAAGGCTCACTTTGGGGCGCTCGGTCGCGGTGCTCACCGGAGAACTCTCGCAGGCACCCCCGACACCACCCAACCGACTTTTTGCCCATCCTGCGCCGGGAGGCGGGCGGACAACGAAAGGTGTGCGCACGGCATACCTGGTCCGAGATAGCCTGTGCTGGTTAGCCCGGAGGTGCGATGCCCGCACTCCGGACCACCCGCAGCAAACACAGAGGTGCTCCGTGCCGACTGGCAAGGTGAAGTTCTACGACTCCGAGAAGGGCTTCGGATTCGTGTCCACCGACGATCCCGCCGAGGGCGGCGACGTCTTCGTGCCCTCGAGCGCGCTCCCCGAGGGCGTGACAGCGCTGAAGAACGGTGCGCGCATCGAGTTCGGCATCGTCGAAGGTCGACGCGGCGCGCAGGCGCTGTCCGTCCGCCTCCTCGAGCCGGCCGCGAGCGTCACCGTCAACCGCAAGGTGCGTGACCGCAAGCCCGCCGAGGACATGGTCGTCATCGTCGAGGACGTCATCACCCTCCTCGACTCCGTCCAGGCGTCCCTGCGTCGAGGCCACTACCCCGACAAGGGCCACGGCTCGAAGGTCGCCCAGGTGCTACGCGCCGTCGCTGACGACCTCGAGATCTGATGCCGGCCGTCAAGCCTGACGCCACCCTTCGCGCTGCCGTCGACCTCGCCCGCGAGGCCGCCGAGTCCATCGCCGAGTCCGGCACCGTCGGTGACCACCTCGGCATGGACATGGTCGAGGACCGCCTCGCGACGCACTACTTCACGTGCACCGCTGGTGCCTACCCCGGCTGGCGCTGGGCGATCACCGTCGCGCGCGTGCCGCGCTCCAAGTCCGTCACCGTGTGCGAGACGAATCTCGTTCCGGGTGACGGTGCGCTGTTGTCACCGGAATGGCTTCCGTATGCCGACCGGCTGGCTCCCGGAGACGTCGGACCTGGCGATGTCACGCCCAAGATCGACGACGACCCGCTGCTCGTGGCCGGATTCGAGGCGACTGGCGATGAGGACGTGGACCAGATGGCTCAGTGGGAGCTCGGCCTCGGCCGGCCCCGCGTGCTGTCGGCCGAAGGTCGCGAAGCTGCGGCCCAGCGTTGGTACGAGGGCGACAACGGCCCCAACTCCGCCGTGGCCCAGAAGGCTCCGGCGCCCTGTTCGTCCTGCGGCTTCTTCGTGCCGATGGCAGGTGCCCTGCGGGATTTTTTCGGCGTGTGCGCCAGCGCCTGGTCGCCTTCCGACGGTCGCGTCGTAAGCCTTGACCACGGGTGCGGTGCACACTCCGAGGTGGACATGCAGGGCCCCGAGCCCGAGGTGATCGCGCCGATCGTGCTCGATGACAACGCGCTCGAGCGGGTTTGACTCGTCATGAGTGAGAACGCGGGCGAGAGCGTGAGCGGACCTGACGCGACGAGCGCGGCGGACGCCGAAGTGCTCGAGGCGCTGCAGGTGCCGACCCAGCGGATCATCGTCATCGGGTTGGGCCTGTGGGTGCTCGCGCTGCTGGCGACACTCGTCGTGCCAGCGCTGCACGAGGGCGACCGGTCCTGGTGGCCGTGGGCCTGCGTGGCCGGGTTCGTCCTGGGCGGGATCGGGTTGCTGTATGTCCGCCGCGGCCGCGGCAACGCCCACGACGCCGGCTGACCCAACCGACTTCGTGCCCGAAACGGACACGCTTTGTCGGCCGTAGGCCTCCGCAGCGTGTCCGTTTCGGGCACGAAGTCGCTGGTGTGACTAGACGCCGAGGACGTCCTTGATGGGGTCGATCGCGAAGTAGAGGACGAAGAGCCCGGCGACGAGCCACATGAGCGGGTGGACGGCCGAGGACTTGCCGCGCACGACCTTGATGAGGACGTAGGCGACGAAGCCGGCGCCGATGCCCGCGGTGATCGAGTACGTGAACGGCATGAGCACGATGGTGAGGAACGCCGGGATGGCGATCTCGACGTCGTCCCAGTCGATCTCCTTGACCTGCTGCATCATCAGGAACCCGACGAGGACGAGGGCGGGCACGGCCGCCTCGGACGGGATGACCTGGACGAGCGGAGCGAAGACCATCGACGCCAGGAACAGCACGCCGGTGACGACCGAGGCCAGACCGGTGCGGGCGCCCTCGCCCACACCCGAGGCGGACTCGATGTAGCTCGTGTTCGACGAGACACCCGCGGCGCCACCAGCGGCTGCGGCGAGGGAGTCGACGATGAGGATGCGGTCGGTGTTGGGCGGCAGGCCGTCCTCGTCGAGCAGGTCGGCCTCGTGACCGATCGCGGTCATCGTGCCCATGGTGTCGAAGAAGTCGGCGAGCATGAGCGTGAAGATGAGCAGGGCGGCCGAGACGACCCCGACCGACTGGAACGAGCCGAGCAGGGAGAACTGGCCCACGGTCGCGAGGTCGGGGGAGTCGATGATCTTCTCAGGCAGCTTCGGGACGATGAGGCCCCAGCCGGTCGGGTTGACCTTGTCGCCGTTGACCATCGGGCCGATCTTGGCGATGGCCTCGATGACGATCGCGAGGACGGTCGTGGTGACGATGGCGATGAGGATGGCGCCGCGGACCTTGCGCACCCACAGCACGATGATCGTGATGAGTCCGACGACGAAGACGAGGGTGGGCCAGCCACCGAGGAAGCCGTCGACGCCGAGCTGCACCGGGACGGTGCCGGATGCGGTGCGGCGCACGAAGCCGGCGTCGACGAAGCCGATGAGGGCGATGAAGAGGCCGATCCCGACGGAGATCGCGACCTTGAGCTGCTTGGGCACGGCGTGGAAAACCGCTGTGCGGAAGCCGGTGAGCACGAGCAGCAGGATGATGGCGCCCTCGAGCACGACGAGGCCCATCGCGTCGGCCCACGTCATCTGGGACGCGATGGCGAAGGCGACGAAGGCGTTCAGCCCCAGCCCGGTCGCCAGGGCGAGCGGGAAGTTGGACACGACCCCCATGAGGATCGTGAGGAGTCCGGCGACGAGGGCGGTGCCGGCCGCGATGGCCGGGAGGTTGGGCGCGCTGCCACCACCGAGGAACTGGCCATCGACGTCCTTGGCGAAGCCGAGGATCAGCGGGTTGAGTACGACGATGTAGGCCATCGTGAAGAACGTGACGATTCCGCCGCGCACCTCCCGGCTGATCGTCGAGCCGCGCTCGGAGATCTTGAAGTAGCGGTCGATGGTGGAGGACCCCGTGGTCTGGGGGTCGGCTGTGGTGGTCGCATTCGGCATGCCGGAAACCCTATGCGAGCCGTGGGGCGCTCGCAGAATGAGATCGGAAATACTTAGCAAAGGTAATGAGTTAGGCTAAGTATCATGAGTGAAAACACATCCACGTATGCCGCCCTGCGGCCTGCCGCGGTGTCTTCCCTCGCCGGCGAACTGCGGTTGGCCTGCATGCGGATCTCGCGGCGAGTGCGCTACGAGAGCACGCATACCGTTGCGCCACACCACTTTTCGGTCATGTGTCGCCTCGAGGAGGCTCCCCGCACGCCCGGCGAGCTCGCCGAGATCGAGCGGGTCAGCGCGCCCAGCATGACCCGAACCGTGGCTGGTCTGGCCGAGCTCGGCTTCGTCGAGCGCACCCAGGACCCCACCGACAAGCGTCAAGTCATCGTCACGCTGACACCCGAGGCCCGCCAGGTCCTCAAGGACATCCGCCGCAAGCGCGACGCCTGGATGTCGGTCCGCGTGTCCCATCTCGACCCCGAGGAGCAGGCGATCCTCCTGCGCGCGACCGCGATCCTCACCCGGGTGGCCGCCGAATGAGCCCGACCTTCACCTCGTTCTCCGAACGCAACTACCGCATCTTCTACGCCGGCTCCCTCGTGTCCAACGTCGGCACATGGATGGGCCGCGTCGCCCAGGACTGGCTCGTCCTCACCGAGCTGACCAACAACTCCAGCCAGGCGCTGGGCATCGTCACCGGGCTGCAGTTCCTGCCGTTCCTCCTGCTCGCACCGTGGGCCGGGGCCATTGCCGACCGCTACCCCAAGCAGCGGATCCTGCTCATCACCCAGACCCTGCTGCTCGTGACGAGCCTCGCCCTTGCGGCCCTCGTGCTCACGGATGTCGCGACCCTGTGGCAGGTCTATGCGATCGCCCTCGTGCAGGGCGTCATCACCGCAGTCGACAACCCGGCCCGTCAGACCTTCGTGTCCGAGATGGTGCCCCAGGACAAGCTCGCCAACGCGGTCGCGCTCAACAGCGCCTCGTTCAACCTCGGCCGGCTCATCGGTCCGGGCGTCGCGGGCCTGATGATCGCCGCCGTCGGCACCGGCTGGACCCTGCTGGTCAACGTCGGCACGTTCGCCTTCGTCATCGTGGCTCTCGCGCTGCTGCGCACGGCTGAGCTCATGCCTGCTCCCCTCACCCGCGGCAGGGGCGCCATCCGTGAGGGCATCCGCTACGTCAAGAACCGGCCGGACATCCAGGTCGTCATGTTGCTCGTCTTCGTCCTCGGGACGTTCGGCATGAACTTCCAGGTGACGACCGCGCTGATGGCCACCCTCGAGTTCCACAAGGGGCCCACGGAGTACGGCATCCTCGGGTCGATCATGGCGATCGGATCGCTCACCGCAGCACTGCTCAGCGCGCGCCGGGCCAACCCACGACTGCGGACACTGCTCTTCTCCCTCGCCGGGTTCACGTTGTCGACCACGGCTGCGGCTCTGGCGCCCACCTACACGCTCTTCGCGCTCGCGCTCATCCCCACCGGTCTCTCGGCGCTCACCGCCCTCACCACGGCCAACGCGATGGTGCAGCTGCGGACCGACCCCCTCGTCCGCGGTCGTGTCATGGCGCTCTACATGGCGATCTTCATGGGCGGCACGCCCATCGGCGCCCCCATCATCGGTTGGATCGGTGAGGTCTGGGGACCGCGCTGGACCATCGCCATCGGACCGATCGCCGTCGGCATCACCCTGATCGTGGTCCTGTGGTGGTTGGCGCGGCAGGAGAATGTCCGCGTGAGCTATGAGTCGCAGCGTTCCCCGCGCATCACCATCGAGACGACCCCGGTCCGGGACATCGTCACCGAGCCGGCCCCTGAGGCCGCCCGATGACCCCGAGCTTCCGCCGGCGGATGACGCTCGGCGTCCTCGCGATCGTCCTCATCGTCGCGATCGCGTATGCCGTCCTGAACTGACCTCAGGTCACCACGACGAACGGCATTGTGCGATGCACGCTCAGTTGCTCCTTCGTCGCAAACGCGCGCATCGCACAATGCCGTTCGTCGTCACCTCTGGCCTCAGGGCGGTCGTACTTGTCAGGACTCCGGAGTGCCGTTTGCTACGGAAGGAGCAGGACGCTGCTGTAGGGCAGGACGACCGGGAGCTTGATGCCGAGCACGACGACCTCAACGGTCACGGTGTTCTTGACCGTGTCGACCTTGAGGACCTTGGCGGACAGGCCGAGGTACTGGCCCGCCGTGATCTTCACCGTGTCACCGGGGGAGAACGGGTCGGGGTCGACCGCCACCGTCGTGGACGGGAGCGGCGTTGCCGTGATCTTGGGGAGGGGAACGGGCAGGGCCGGAACGGACTTCGGGACCGTCGGCGGCTTGGGCGCAGACGTGGTGGAAGCGGGCTTGGGGGCGGGCTTGGCCGGGGAGCCGGGCTGGGTGCTCGGCGCGGGCCTGGGTGCCGTGGATGCAGCCGGAGTCGGGGTTGCGGTCCCACTCGGGGTGGCGCTGGCGCCAGGTCCGGGGGCGGCACCGGCCGGCGGCAGATAGGGCGCCTGGTCGCCGAAGCCCGGGGGAAGGGCGGTCGCCGGAAGGACGCTGTGACCGGAGCGGTAGGACGCCGCGATGCTCGTCACCTTGGCGACGTAGTCCATCGAGTAGTTGTAGCGAAGGACGGCGCGCGTGAGGTCGGCGGGCTGGGTGAGGTCGCCCGAGCCGGAGCAGAGATAGATCCCGGCAGCGGTCGCGGCGTCGGCCATGTTCTGGGGGTCCTTCCTGCCGTCACCGTTGCCGTCGGCGCCGACGGACTTCCAGGTGCCGGGGATGAACTGCATCGGACCCACCGCACGGTCGAAGAGGACGTCGCGGTCGAAGCGTCCACCGTCGGTGTCGGTGATGCGAGCAACGCCGGAGCCGGTGAGCGGGATGCCGAAGATGCCGGGCACTGCGGTGCCGTTGGCGTCGAGGAGGTTGCGTCCCCAGCGTCCGTGGTCGCTCTCGACCTTGCCGATGCCGGCGAGCAGCGCCCAGTCGATCTTGCAGCCGGGGTCGGCGGAGGCGAGGAGGCGCTGCGCGGCCTGGTATGCCGCGAGGGCCTGTGCCGGGATGCCGCTCGCGATGCTCGACAGACCCCAGGTCTGCGGCTCGGCGGAGGTGGTCAGCTCGGGCGGAATCGACGCGTTGGGGTTGGGCAGGTCCAACGGGGGGAGGGCGGGAAGGGACGGGAGTGACGAGACTCCACCGGCCTGTTCGACCGCGACGGGCGGGACGACGATGCGCGGGCGGGCCTGGGCGTTGGGCTCGGTGGCAGCCACGGCCGCGACACCGGTGGAGGTCACGGCCAGAGCCGCAAGAGCCCCGACGACCCGTCGTCCAGTGGTGGTGCGCAGTGCGGCAAGTGCTGCCCGCTGGTTGCCGACGCCCATGTCAGCTCTCCTTCCGATCGCGCCAAGGTTGGCACGCGCTTAGGTTACCCGGAGGAACCCACGAGCGGGAAACTGTCCGTGAGGCACCCCACACCGCAACTTAGTGCCCATCGCGCGCACGGTGGGCGCGAAGTGGCGCAGTGGCTTCGGACAGACGACGGCGCCCGGCTCCCATGAGGGAACCGGGCGCCGTCAGGTCCGTCAGGTCCGACAGGGTGCAGCGATCAGAGTGCGGCAACCACGTGCTCGATGGACGCGATGAGCTTGCTGACGTCCTCGGGGTCGACGGCCGGGAAGGTCGCAACACGCAGCTGGTTGCGGCCGAGCTTGCGGTAGGGCTCGACGTCCACGACGCCGTGCGCACGCAACGTGGCCGCGATGACGGAGGCGTCGACAGTGTCGTCGAAGTCGATCGTCGTGACGACCTGGCTGCGAGCGGCGGGGTCAGCGACAAACAGCGAGGCGTAGTCGACCGACTCGGCCCAGGCCTGGAGTCGACCCGACGAGTCAGCCGTGCGAGCGGTGGCCCAGTCGAGGCCACCCTGGGCGTTGATCCACTTCACCTGGTTGTCGAGCAGCGCGAGCGTGCCGATGGCCGGGGTGTTGTAGGTCTGGTCCTTGCGGCTGTTGTCGATGGCCGTCGGGAGGCTGAAGAAGTCGGGGACCCAGCGTCCGGACGCCGTGATCTCGTCGACGCGGGCCAGGGCGGCGGGGGAGAACAGGGCGAGCCAGAGCCCACCGTCGGCGGCGAAGCACTTCTGCGGAGCGAAGTAGTAGACGTCGGTCTGCGCGACATCGACGGGCAGGCCGCCGGCGCCGGACGTGGCGTCGATGAGCACGAGGGCGTCGTCGGCTGCGCCCTCGACGCGGCGGACGTCGGTCATGACACCGGTGCTCGTCTCGTTGTGTGCCCAGGCGTAGACGTCGATGCCGTCCTCGGCGACAGCAACGGGGCGAGTGCCGGGGTCGCCCTTGATGATCGAGGACTCGCCCAGGAAGGGCGCGTTGTTGGTCACGGCACCGAACTTGCTCGAGAACTCACCGAACGCGAGGTGCTGGGCGCGCTCGCGGACGAGCCCGAAGGCGGCGATGTCCCAGAACGCGGTCGCGCCACCGTTGCCGAGGATGACCTCGTAGCCCTCGGGGACCGAGAACAGGTCGGCGAGGCCGCTGCGCACCGACTTCACGAGGTTCTTGACGGGGGCCTGGCGGTGGGACGTGCCGAGAATGGTGGAGCCCAGCGAGGCGAGGAACTCGACCTGCTCGGGGCGGACCTTGGAGGGTCCGGAACCGAAGCGGCCGTCGGCGGGCAGAAGGTCGGATGGGATGGTGATCGCGGCGTCAGTCACCGCTCCATTCTCCTGCACTCCCGCAGTGCCCCTGGTGTGAGTTCACCCACCGGACGACGTGAGACGGCCCCGGAAAGCGAGCGGCACGGCATACCCAAAGAATGTCGGTATGCCGTGCCGTCACGTGAGCTGAGCCGGTTCAGCTTGCGCGGTAGCCCTTCACGGACTCGATGCCTCGGGTGGCCTCGCCGATGTAGCGCGAGCTCGGCCGGATGAGGCGGCCGGTCTGCTTCTGCTCAAGGATGTGCGCGGACCAGCCGGCCGTGCGCGCAGCGACGAACAGTGGCGTCATCATGTCGCCGGGGACCTGGGCGAAGTCGAGGAGCACCGCGGCCCAGTAGTCGACGTTGGTCTCCATGACCCGCTCGGGGTGACGCTCGGCTAGGGCAGCGATGGCAGCCTTCTCGAGCTCGGCGGCCACCTCGTAGCGCGGGGCGCCGAGGCGCTTGCAGGTGTCGCGCAGGACGGCAGCGCGCGGGTCGTAGGCGCGGTAGACGCGGTGACCGAAGCCCATGAGCCGCTCGCCACGATCGAGCACACCCTTGACGTATGCCGTCGCGTCACCGGTGCGTTCGACGCCCTCGATCATGTGCTGGGCGCGCGAGGGTGCGCCACCGTGGAGCGGGCCGGACAGGGCGCCGATGGCACCCGAGAGGCAGGCCGCGACGTCGGCGCCGGTCGAGGCGATGACGCGTGCGGTGAAGGTCGAGGCGTTCATGCCGTGCTCGGCCGCGGAGATGAAGTAGGCGTCGATGGCCTCGACGTGCTTGGGGTCGGGCTCGCCGCGCCAGCGGATCATGAAGCGCTCGACGATGGTGCGACCCTCGTCGACCCGCTTCTGCGGAACCATCGGCGAGGTCTGCCCGTGGGCGGACTGGCCGATGAACGACAGTGCCATGACCGAGGCGCGAGCCAGGTTGTCGCGAGCCTCTGCTGCGTCGATGTCGAGGAGCGGCTTGAACCCCCAGACCGGTGCGAGCTGGGCCAGCGAGGACTGGACGTCGACCCGGATGTCGCCGGTGTGGACGGGGAGCGGGAACGGCTCGGCCGGAGGCAGGCCCGGGTCGAACTCGTTGTCGACGAGCAGCCCCCAGACCTGGCCGAAGCTCACGCGACCGACGAGGTCCTTGATGTCGACGCCGCGATATCGCAGCGCGCCACCTTCCTTGTCGGGTTCGGCGATGGTCGACTCGAACGCGATGACGCCTTCGAGGCCGGGCCGGAAGTCGGGGTCCGCGGTGGCGGGCTGGGCAGCGGTCGGCTGGTCGGTCTGGGACTGCGGTGTCACAAGTTCCCTCGTCTCGGGTTCTTCCGGTGTCGGGCAGCAACATTGTGCATCCCGGCAGACGGTGTGGTGGGTCATGCGGTCGGATCGATGGGCGATCCACAGTTGCTTCCAACCTACGTGTCAGGGTTGGGCTCGTGTCATCCGCCGACGACTTCTCGCTCCGGAGCATCGCGTTGCCGGCGTTCGGGCCCACCGCGGTCTGGTCGGTCGGGGTCGGCGCCTCGGTCCCGGTCGTGGCGCTCAGTGCCCGCAACCTGGGCGCGAGCATCGCCCTGGCGGCGGCCTTCGTCCTCATCGAGGGCATCTCGGCCTTCGTGTCGTCCCTGCCCGCGGGTTCGCTCGTGGCGCGCATCGGTGAACGCCGTGCCCTCGCTGGCGCGGCCGTCGTCGATGCCCTAGGCGCCGCGCTCGCGGTCGTCGCGCCGAACCTGTGGACGCTAGGCATCGCCATCGGGCTCATGGGGATGACGGGTTCGGTGTTCCTCCTGGCTCGGCAGTCCTGGCTGACCGCTCGAGCGCCGGTGCGCATCCGCGCCCGTGCGATGTCGACGATGGGTGGCGTCCAACGCGTGGGCCTGTTCGTCGGACCGTTCATCGCGGCTCCGCTCATCCATGTGTGGGGAACCCAGGCGGCGTATGCCGTCGCGGTCGCCGCCGGTCTGTCGGCTGCGGTTTGGGCGTGGTTCGGTCTGCGGGACGCCGACGATGCCGGCGACGGAGTGACTGCGGCCGGTCACGGAGGTCGTGGGGCGGGGGAGCGGGTCAGTCTGCTCGAGGTGATCCGCAACCACCGGCGGGTGCTGATGACGATCGGTCTCGGGGTGCTGCTCATCGGTGCCGCGCGCCAGGGACGGTTCGTCATCGTGCCCCTGTGGGCCGAGTCGGTCGGCATCACCGACAGCCAGACGGCACTGATCTTCGGGATCGCCGGGGGAGCGGAGGTGCTCCTCTTCTATCCGGCCGGCTCAGTGATGGACCGGTTCGGGCGGGTGTGGGTCGCGGTTCCCTTCCTCGTCGTGCTCGGGGTGGGGATGGTGCTGCTGCCGCTCTCGCACAGCTTCGCCGCGGTCGCCGCCGTCTCGACGCTCATGGGGATCGGCAACGGCCTGGGCTCGGGCATCGTCCAGACGCTGGGTGCCGACGCGGCTCCCGTGGTCGGCCGGGCGCAGTTCCTCTCGGTGTGGCGGTTCGTCTCGCTCATCGGCCAGAACGGCGCGCCACTCCTCGTCAGTGGCGTCACGGTCATCGCCAGCCTCGGGGTCGCTTGCGTCGTTCTCGGACTGCTCGTGCTGGGAGGTGCGCCGTGGCTGGCACGGTGGCTACCGGCATACGATCCGCGCCGCGCAGCGGTCCGGCCTGTCCGCCCGTGATGAGAGACTGACGTCGTGACCGATCTCATCGACACCACGGAGATGTATCTCCGCACCGTCTTCGAACTTGAAGAAGAAGGCATCACCCCGTTGCGGGCACGGATCGCCGAGCGACTCGGCCACTCCGGGCCCACCGTCTCGCAGACGGTGGCGCGCATGGAGCGCGACGGGCTTCTCGCCGTTGCCGGTGACCGTCACATCGAGCTGTCCACCGAGGGGCGACGCCTCGCGACGCGGGTCATGCGCAAGCACCGCATCGCCGAGCGACTCCTCGTCGACGTCATCGGCCTCGAGTGGGAGTACGTCCACGAAGAGGCCTGTCGGTGGGAGCACGTCATGTCCGACCGGGTCGAGATCAAGATCCTCGCGATGCTCGCCGACCACGCCGAGTCGCCCTACGGCAACCCGATCCCGGGGCTCGACGAGTTCGGTGAGGCGCTGGGCGAGGACTTCCGCCTGGGCCTGTCGACGCTGAGCGAGGTCGCCGAGGTGGAGCCCATCACGGTGACGGTGCGACGCATCGGGGAGCCGGCCCAGGTCGACCACGAGGCCCTGGGGCTCATCACGGCCGCCGGGCTCCTGCCGGGTCAGCTCGCGGTGGTTCGCCGTGAAGGCGGCCGCGTCATTGCCGCGCTCGCCGGCGCCGACGAGTCCACGGGGGTCTCGCTGCCCGACGACATCGCGTCACACGTGTTCGTGGCGCGGGCCGCGTCCCCCGTCTGACCGCTGGTTTGCGCCATACTCGACCCCGCGGACACCGCTGGGCCGTTACCGGAATGTGACTTTGCGTGATCGCACCGTTACCGTGGGTTACTCCCTGATCCACCGAGAGGTTCTCTTTCGTGATTTCCCCTGAAACGCGTTCCGGTCGCCGCCGCGCTCACAAGCGCAGCCGACTCCCTGACTTTTCCGCTCTCTCGTCGCTCTCCCGACCCACCGTGGTCAAGAGCCTCGTGGGCCTCGGCCTCGCGTCCAGCGTCGCCGCCGCCGTGGCGATCCCCGTCCAGGCAGCACCCAGCCAGGTCCAGCTCTCCGGTCAGACCTCCGCCCTGGTCGCCCGCGACCGCAGCGACGCCGCAACGGGCACGTCGCGCAGCACCAGCCGCGCCTCCGTGGCCCAGGCCGGCATCGCTGTGACCGCCCCGGCCGCTGCCGAGAGCGTCAAGGTCTCCGCGGGACCCGCAGGCGTCACCGCCGTGGCCAAGCCCGCACCCAAGGTCGAGCCGGTGGTCGACAAGACCCCCGACAAGGCCAGCGACACGTCGTCGGACAAGAAGACCTCCACGTCCACCTCCACGGCGAAGTCCGTGCCCTCGGGCGTCGGGTCGGGTGCCTACGTCGGCTGGTGCAGCGCCAAGGGCCTGGGTCCCAACGCCTCCACGGTCTGCTCGGCGGTTCGCTCCAACTTCGGCATCACCAACATCGGCGGCTTCCGCGCCGGAGCCGGTGACCACGGCACCGGCAAGGCGGTCGACGTCATGGTGGCCGGTTCGACTGGTGACGCCGTCGCCCAGTGGGCCATCAACCACATGGGTCAGCTCAACATCACCTACGTGATCTGGAAGCAGCGCATCTGGCTGGCCGGCGCCTCGAGCTGGCGGTCGATGGAGGACCGCGGTTCGGTCACGGCCAACCACTACGACCACGTGCACATCTCGGTGGAGTGACCCGAGTCCACACGCATGGGCTGAGGGCGGGGAACCCGGACGGTTCCCCGCCCTCAGTCATGTCCCGGGTGGGGCCGCTGAGGGCCCTTGTCGAGCTGCGAGAGGGACGCCACGAAGCATGTGAGCGACTCGTCGTGACCCAAACGTGACTTTCCCCGAAGGGTTGGGTACCGTTGCACCGACTCGTCCTCCCCTGGGGTGAGTTGTCGCGACGGATTGCCGAGTCCTGTCACCGTCGCCGACTGCAACGCAATCCGCTTGACAGGAGCGGGGGACCCAATTCTGGGGCAACGGAACATGGTTGCTCCTTGGGGTTAAGTCAGTTCCGACTGGCCGGGCAGAACCTCCGCCCGAACCCGACAGCTCACCCCGCAGGCATCGAGAGGTTCACACGTGGCTCACTCCACCAACGGGCGGCACCGCACGCCCGGACGACACAACCCTGTCTCCGAACTGTCTGTCCTTGCCTCGCGCGCCGGTGTCACCGGTGCCAAGGCCTCCGCGGTGCTCGCTGCATCCGGTGGTCTCGTGGCAGCCTTCGCTCTCCCGGCGTCCGCCACCCAGGACACCGCCCAGAAGGCCACGACGAGCGCTCCTGCAGCTCCCGTCGCCGCCCCCGCAGCCCCGGCCATCAGCGCCCCGGCCGCCTCCACTCCCGTCAAGGCCCAGGCCATTGGCGTCACCGGCGTCACGGTGATCGCCAAGCCGAAGCCCAAGCCGAAGCCCAAGCCCGTTGTCGTCGAGAAGTCGACCGACACACAGGCCTCGAGCACGGAGCGTTCCGCGTCCACCACGCGCGTCCAGACCGCCGCGAGCCGGTCCGCGACCCGCACGCCGACCAACAACAACGTCGCGCAGTCCGCGAGCGGGATCGTCAACATCGCGCGCACGCTGCTCGGCATCGGGTACGTCTACGGCGGCGAGACCCCTGCTGGCTTCGACTGCTCCGGCTTCACCCAGTACGTCTATGGCAAGGCTGGCGTCTCCATCCCCCGCACCGCGTCCGCTCAGCAGCGCGCCGCGACCCGTGTGTCGAGCCCTCGCCCCGGCGACCTCGTCTTCTACGGCAGCCCGGCCTGGCACGTTGGCATCTTCACCGGTGGCGACATGATGATCGACTCGCCGAAGCCCGGCGCGTCGACCAGCGAGCGCCACATGTTTGGGACCCCCACCGGCTTCGGCCGCTTCTGAGAGGGCCCGGTCACCTCTGAGAGGTGACCACCCGGCATACGCCTGATCGAACGCCCCCAGACCCTCACGGGTCTGGGGGCGTTCGTGCTGTGGTCCGCGATCGCTTGCGTAGCATGGTGGGTGATGAGCAATGGCGAGAGGCCGCAAACCACGGTGCGCTACGCGCTCTGGCTGGTGGGGTTGTTTGCCTTGCTGGCGGGGATCGTCGGGATGCACGGGCTGAACAGCCATGGTGCGATGGCTGCGGAAGAGCACCCGCCCGCGCACTCTGTGGTGGCTGGGCATGGTGGGGCCGCTCGCGGCACGATCGATGACGCCATGGTGGTCGTCGTCGATGAGATGGCCAGTCCTGTTGCGTCGCTTGTCGTCGTGGCGGTTGCTGCCGGTCCGTCCGGCACGGACGGCGGCATGGGTGGCATGTCCAGCATGTGTGTCGCGATTCTGGTCCTCGCTCTCGCCATCCTTCTGCGGCTCCTGGGCGCCGCACCTGGGCTGCTGACGCTGGCTCGCACGGTGCAGGCTCCGGTCGGGAGCTCGGCGCCTCACGCTCGTGACCCGGACCCGCCTTCTCTGATTCACCTGTCGATTCAGCGCTGCTGAGGGTCATTGGCCCGCCACACCTGGCGGGCCGCGACCTTCGCATGCCCTCACATCAACAGACCAGATCGGAAAGACCATGATGAAGCGACTTTTCAGCGCGCTCGCGCTTGCCTTGGTGGCAACCCTCACACTTGCAGGATGTGGCACCGACGATGCCTCGACCAGTGCTGGGGGATCGGGTCTCACAAGCAGTCACAACGAAGCAGACCTCACGTTCGCGCAGTCCATGATTCCGCACCATGAACAGGCCGTGCTGATGGCCAAGATGGCCACCGCGAACGCGTCCACCACGCAGCTGAAGGAGCTCGCAAGCACCATCGAGGCCGCGCAGGGCCCAGAGATCGAGACGATGGGCGGCTGGCTCAAGGAGTGGGGCGAAGACGTCCCTTCCGGGAATGGCGGGATGGACCACGACATGGGATCGATGGGCGACATGCCGGGAATGATGAGTGACGACGACATGTCGAAGCTCGACGATTCCCATGGTGTGGCCTTCGACCGCATGTTCTTGACCATGATGGTCAAGCACCACACCGGTGCCATCGAGATGGCCAGGACCGAGCAGTCTGACGGCCAGAATGCGGAAGCTGTGGCCTTGGCCAAGAAGATCGAAGCCGACCAGACGGCCGAGATCGCGACGATGCAGGGCCTGCTGAGCGCGTTGCCTTCCTCCTAGGACGCCACTGTCACTCCGATGCCCGGTCGGTCGCCTCGTCACGTGCGACCGACCGGGCCCGTCACTTCGCTCGAGACCCTCATGGGTCTGGGGGCGTTCGTCGTCGTGTGGTTCAGTGGAGCGATGACCGATCTCGTCCTTGACCTGTGGGGCGACGTCACGGATCCGTGGTCCTACGTCGCGAAGCGTCGGGTTGAAGCGGCGATCGCGGCGTCCGAGCGGCCGACCGATGTCGTCCTCGTGCACCACGCGCTCCCGTGTGCGTCGGTGAGCGTTGACGAGTGGCAGCGGGTCGCTGTCGCGGCCCGACCGGATGGCATCGACATCGCCGTGACGCGACCTCCGGACGCCGACACGACCGACGCGCACCGACTCGTCGCGCTCGGTCTGGCGCTCGGCGGACCGGCGCTTCAGGGAGCAGTGCTCGAGCGCCTGTATGCCGCGGTGTTCGCCGAGGGCCTTGACATCGCCTCCCAGCCCGTCCTGCAACGCCTCGCGGCCGAAGCCGGACTGGACGAGCATCGAGTGGGGGACCTGCTCGCGTCGACGGAGCGATCAGCGGAGGTGGCGGCGGACATCGCGGCCGCCGCGGACGCCGGCATCACCGGGACGCCACACCTCGTCGTCCACCACCGCGCTCGGTTGGGTGGCCCGGCCACGGTCGATGACTACCTGCTCCTGATGGCCGGGTCTTTGGGGCACGAGTCGGGGGGTTCTGTGACGAGTCGGGCGTCCACGATCCCCCGACTCGTCA
>NZ_CH672413.1:3423518-3440973 GCF_000152705.1 Janibacter sp. HTCC2649
CTACGTACGTCGGGGGGCCGAGCTCAGTTGGCGGCGAGCGGGCTTTCGTTGAACCCGTAGTCAGGGGCTTGCAGTGCCTCGGTCAGGAGTGACATGAGGGCTTCGAGCTGGACGTCGGCCGAGGAGCCGACCTCTTCGTCGGAGCCGTCCAGCGCCCGCGCTGCGAGCCCTGCCTTGTCGTCGATGAGCTCTGCGAGGCGGGAGTCGATCGTCTGCGCCGCGATGATGCGCCACGCCGTGACCGGCTCGGTCTGCCCGATGCGGTGCACGCGGTCGATGGCCTGGGTCTGCTCGGCCGAGGTCCAGGAGAGTTCGGCGAGCACGACGTTGGAGGCGACCTGGAGGTTGAGCCCGACACCGGCAGCGGTGAGCGAGCACACCACGACGGAGATCTCGGGGTCGGTGAGGAAGGCTTCGATGTTGGCCTTGCGCACCTTGGGCGTCTGGTCCCCGCGGATCGAGGCGTAGCCGATGCCCCGCTTGGCGAAGGTCTGCTCGGCGACGTCCATGACGTCGATGTGCTTGGCGAACAGCACGACCTTGCCGACGCTTCGGGCGAGCTGGCCGGCGTAGTCGGCGGCGAGGCCAGCCTTGGCCTGACCGATCTTGCGCATCACCGTGAACACGTTGCCGCCGGTCTTGCTGGCACCGTTGTTCTTGCGTTCCCACTCGGCGACCTTGCGGACCAGGTCGTGGTCGACGCCCAGGGTGACCGGGGGGGTCTTGCGGGCAGCCAGGGCGGACTCGTAGCGAGCGACGAGGCGTCGCGTCAGCTCCTGCTCGGCGGCCCGGATCGAGCGGCCGGCCTCGTCGTCGAGCTCGACCGGCAGGTCCGCCACGCGGCGGGCCGGGATGTCGGAGGCGACGTCGACCTTGCGGCGTCGCACGATCCCGAGGTCGATGACGCTGGTGCGGGCGGCGCCATAAAAGCCGGGATCGGCCGGCGTGAGGCGAGTGTCCTCGAGGGCGGCCATGAGGGCGTGCCGGGGCTTCTTGGCGTCGATCCACCCGAGGAACTGCCAGATGGCCCGGAAGTCCTCGATGTCGTTGATGAGCGGCGTACCCGTGAGGGCCATGAAGAGGGCGTTGCTCGTGCGCTCCCGGATCTTCTCCGACACCTCAAGCACGTGCTGCGAGCGCTGCGACGACTTGTTCTTGATGAAGTGAGCCTCGTCGACGACCATGCCACGGAAGCCGTGGTTACCCAGCCAGCCTGCGTGCCGGTCGAGGATCTCGTAGTTGACGATGACGATGTCGGCGAAGCCGTCGAGCTTCTCGCCGTCGCCGTGGACGACCGTTGCGGCCCGGCGAGGGGTCCACAACTCGGCCTCGTGCGCCCAGTTCGCCTTGACGACGTTGGGGACGACGACGAGCAGGGGGAAGGCGTTCGCGGCGTCGGCAGCGAGAAGCGCCTGCGCGGTCTTGCCGAGCCCCGGCTCGTCGGCGAGCAGGAAGGTGCGGTGGCCATTCGCGGCCGCTGCCACAACCTGGGCCTGGTGGTGCATGAGCTCCAGTCCGCGGATGCCGTGCGGGGAATGTGAAGGCTCGGGCAACGGCATACACGTTGCATCTCCGCCGTACTCGAACGCGCGGAACAACGGGTTCAGCAGCTCCCAGTCACTGAGGCGGCCGGTGATCGGGCGACGTGCCGGCACCGAGGAGAAGTCCGGTGCGAGGAAGGGGTTCGCGAGCTGGCGGGCGATGACCGTCTGGGGGACGACGCGACGCGACGATCCGGCGAGCTCGGCGGGAGCCTGCGGTTCGGGCTCGGCCTCCGGCTCGGGTTCGCGTCCGCCAGCGCGAAGGAGGTCGTTCTTGAGGCTCACCGCGTGGGACGGCACAACTGCGCCGTCGGCCAGCAGGGCCAGCAGCGAGGTGTCGCGCGCGGCCATCTTGGCCAGGATCGTGGCGATGCCATCGAGTCGGGTCAGCCCTGCGGCGCGCTCGGCCTCGATGATCGTCGTGTCCGCCTTGACGCGCGCCCGTTCCTCACGCATGAGGAGGGCGACCACCTGGTATGCCGTGCGGCCGTTCGGCTTGACCTTGCCTCCGCGCCCAGCGGCTTCGACCTGGCGGATGGTCTTCGCCAGGATCGGGATGATGCCCTCGGTGTCCCGCGCGCGGGGATGCTGCCGGTCGCGCTGCGTGGTGCGCTGCGCGCCTGCGCGGCGGGGAGCTCGCTGTGCCAAGCGGTTCCTTCTCCTGAGTCGGGACACGATGTGACGCCGAAACCGGCGCCGAGACCACCGTGCGAGAGGCGACGTGGCCACGCCGAGAACTCGGCATATCGGGCCAGCGTGCACGCGTGCCGAGGATCAAGCCCCGGCCCCGTGTCGCGGATGCATCCTCGCCAGGCGGCGGGACACGGGTCAAGAGTACGTGCTCCGGGCGCACAACGGGTGTGGCGTCCGGTCAGCGGTTTCGTGAGTCGCCTCTCAGGCGGTGTGATCGATGGTCATGCCGTGGCTCATCGCCGCGTGCAGGACGTCGGCGTCGATGGCCGAGAGTCGGGTGAACTTGATGCAGTAGCCAGTGACGCTGGCCTTCCCGATCTCGGCGCCGTAGGTGCGCGACAGGTAGGTCTTGTCGTCGAGGCCGAGCACGTAGACCGAGATGCCGGACGAGTTGGCGCTCATGCCGACGCGATAGAACTCCCGCGAGGACCCGTCGGCATAGGTCAGGGCGAAGACGCCGTAGCCAATGTTGGGGTTGGCGACGACCTTGCCCTCCTCATTGGTGCCGTCGGTGAACCACAGCCTCGAGTCCGGGAAGTCCGACAGCATCCGAGCGTGCACCTGTCGGAGGTCGGCCTGCTTGGGCTCGGGCAGACCGACGAGGTAGGCCTCGACCTGCTCAGAGATGTCCATGAAGGCAGGATGCCAGGGACCTGCGACAGCCCTCATGACTCTGGCTGTGCGGACGCTCTCAGGGGCTCGAGGGCGGCCAGGACGAGGTCGAGGCCGAAGATGAACTCGCCTGCCGGGTCGTAGCCGGCAGCGACGAGCGCCGCGGCAGACTCGTTGAGGTAGGGGAACTCGTCAGGCGGAAGTTGGGGCAGGAAGACGTCCTCGGCCATGTCCACGAACTCATCGGCGGTGTCGAACGGCAGGCTGGCTGCCTGCAGTGCGTACCCGTAGAGGTAGGCGTCGAGCAACCAGTTGGCGTGCGTTGCCATCACGACCGAGAAGCCAGCCCTCCGCAGGCAGGCGGTGACCGCTTCGCGGTGGCGGAGGTGTGCGGGTCCAGGCGATGTCCGCGACTCCATGAGACCGATCGCCCACGGGTGGCGTGCGAGAACCTGTCGGGCGGATTCCGTCCGCTGTCGCATCGCCGACTGCCAGTCGGCCCCATCAGCCGGGAGCTCGATCTCCTCGAACACGACGTCGATCATGGCGTCCAGCAGCTCCTCCTTGTTCGCCACGTAGTGGTAGAGGGACATCGCACCGGCGCCGAGCGCGCCTGCCAGCCGGCGCATGCTCAGCCCGTCGACGCCCTCGCGGTCGGCGAGCCGGATCGCCTCGACCACCACCCGCTGCTTGCTCAGCCCCGCGTCTGGCGCGACCTGGGGTTGCTTCCTGACCGACACGGGTCTCCTCGCTCCTCGAACGTCTTGACAACCGTACAGCGTACGGCCATAGTACGGCGTACGACGTACAGCGTACGAGTCAGAGGAGCACGACATGAGACCACCGCAGGACACAGCCACCACGCCAGCCCGCAGTTCGCTCGCACCAGTCCGGCTCGTCGGCGCTGCCGCGGTCGTGTTCGCGGTGTTGGTGGTGATCGAGAACGCGGTGCTGGCGGCAACGGGCGCGCCGGCCTTCAGCGACCCGATCGAGGACGTTCTGGCCTATTACGCGGCCAACCGCAGTGCGGTCGCGATCGCGTCCGGTCTGGTGGCTTTGTATCTGCCGCTGCTGCTCGTGTTCGGTGCGGGCCTGCACGGTCTCGTGGAGCGGCGAGGGGGAGCGGGTGCCAACTGGACGCGCCTCGCCCTGGCCGCTGGCGCGGCGCTGTCGGCCATCCTTGTGCTGGTCAATGTCCTGCAGGTCGGTCTCGCGCTCTCCGCCAGCGGGCTCGTCGAGCCGACGGCTGCGTTCGAGCTCGTCTGGCAGGTTCACGCGGCAGCGTTCGCGATGGCGCTGCCGATGATCGGCACCACCTTCATGGGCGAGGCCCTCGCCACGCACGCGAGCGGGTTGACTCCGCCTTGGCAGCGACCGCTGGGCCTGGTGGGTGGGAGCCTGCTGCTCGCAGCGGGGGTCGGCAACCTCGCCATCGCCGGCGGCTCACCGCTGCTCTTCGTCGGACTCCTGGGTTTCGCCGCCTGGCTCGTCTGGCTGGTCGCGACCGGCGTGCGCCTCATTCGGTCGCGTTCAGACGTGGTGCCCTCGGCGTGATTCGAACACGCGACGGATCCGGCATCGACCTCGACACAGGCGACCCACCGCCGCTCACGCGGCCCGTCCCCGACGGATAGTCCAAACCCCCGACGCTTCACGGTCGCCGTTTACCCGGATGCGGCAGAGGTGGCGAGAGTGTTGGCGAGTGCGCGGAGTCCGTCGCGGATCCGGGTCTTGGCAGTGCCGTGCGGGATGCCCAGCGTGGTTGCGACCTGTGTGTGGGTCTGACCAGCGAAGTAGGCCAAAAAGATGGCCGTGCGTTGCTTGGCCGGAAGGGACCTCAGTGCGGCTCGGACACGTTCACCCTCGATCGAGGCATGGGCGGCTTCGTAGGTCGCGTGCATGCCGGTCGAGTTCGGGTGTTGCTGGGTCCAGGCGTCGTTCCGTCGGGTCGCCGACTGGGTGCTGCGCACGCGGTCGACAGCTCGACGGTGGACGATGGTGAGCATCCAGCCCATGGCACTGCCTCGAGCGGGGTCGTATTGGGCGCTGGTGCTCCAGATGGCCACAAATGCCTCCTGGGTGACCTCCTCGGCGTGGCTGTTCTCGCGCAAGATGCGCAGTGCCAAGCCGTACAGGCGGGGCGCAACGACCTGGTAGAGCCGCGCGAACGCCGGCTCATCGCCCACGGCCGAACGCCGCAACAAATCGGATAGATCGTCGATGGTGTCGCCACCGAGCGCTGAAGCCGATGCCCGTAGTGGCTGCGAGTCAATCATCTGCAGGCGCGGACGTCGCGGGGAGTGGGCGTTCGCACGATTGGACCTCTTCTGGGCGGGCGGTGAAACGGTATGTGGACGGTGTAGGTGCCGTCACCGCTTACGGGGTCCGGGCGGGTGGGACATTTGTGGGTCGGATGCCGATCAAGGATGAACGGCGCTAACCCGGTTGTGTTTTGCTGCCACCCATCGGCTGAGTGGTCTGAGCCTCGCCCGCAGATGTGCTGTTCATGCGGGACACCAGGTCGCGAAGGTCGTCGCGTATTTCGGTGAGTTCGGTTCCGCACAGCGTGGTTTGGTCTACGACGTTGAACTGGGCTGCGGAGGCCGCGGATTCCGCGTGTGTGCCCTCCGGGGTCAAGGTGACGGTGACCACGCGGCGGTCAGTGCCGATCCGAGTCCGGGTGACAAGACCGGCCGATTCGAGACGGCGCACGATGGGGGTCACCGCGTGCGAGGCGAGATTCAGTCGCGACGCGATCTCATGGATGGGCTGGGAGTCTCGCTCCCACAGGACCATCATCACGAGGTACTGCGGGTACGTGAGGCCAACCGCCTCGAGCAGGGGGCGATAGGCCCGGGTGATCGCGTTCGTCGCTGCGTACAGAGCGAAGCACAACTGGTCATCCAGTCGCAGGTTCGTCGATGTGCTCATGTGGTCTGGCGCTCCCTTCCCGGGAAAAGTATCACGCGTGATGTATTTCGTCTTGGGTTTGGCACATCAAGTCCTTGAGGAACGACAAATTGTTGCGACGAGTCTCTGCGGTCAGTGCGTTGCCGAGCCCCAGGCGCCATGGCCCCCTCGTGAGCTCCGGGTGCTGGGGTACGAGCCTGTTGAGGAATACGCGGGTGCCCTGTGGGTAGGCGGACGTGTGGCCATATGAGTGGCGACGGATCCGTTCCGGCACACCGCGACACGTAGTAGTCCAACCGAAGGCCAGCCAGCTGAAGGGAAGTGAGGGCTTTGCCAAAGACCGTGCGGGAGGTCCCTCATAGATGACCGCGGTGGGACGTCGGCGAGGTGTGCGCCGTGCCTGTCAGGCGTTCACCTGGCCGCGTTTCCTCAGGTCAGCCGTGGTGCCCTCGGCGTGATTCGAACACGCGACACCTTCTTTAGGAGGCTCTGCGGGGCTGCCTAGCGATGTCGTGGCAACCGTCCTGAGTGCATGGAATCGCACGAACCTGAGATTGTCAGACCTGCTGCTTTGGGTGAGTGTCCGGCCAGTATCCGGCCACGCGAAACCACTAGTCGATGCCCCACCCAACGGCCTTGGAGTCTTCGGGATGGCTCTCAGCATCCATCCAGTCTGCTGGGGCCGTACCGGGCTTATGTGGCGTCAGCTTGCCCAACTCGTTGCGGTACCACCTATTGCCTTGTGCGTCCCTGAAGGACATGACCGGGAGCTCCTGGTGACTCCTCGGCATCTCCGTGTCCCGCGGCAACCAGGTCATCTTCGTTGTCCTGCTCTGACCGGGTGCCAGGAGAGGAAAGAATCGTCGGGCTCCTTCTGGCTCCAACTCATAGTCGGCTGGATGAACAACCACGCGGACGTTGGTGATTGGAAGGGTGGACTCATTTGCGACGTGGAGGACGAAGGTCGGACCGGCGTCGACGCCCACGGCCGTAGTTCACTGTTGCGAAAAAGTATGACGCCGTGAGGCCCATTGACGACGGGTCCGAGTGCGAGGAACATGTCACCCAACGAAGGGGACCTCATGAAGAGTTGGAAGTTTTGGGTAGGAGTGGGCTCGATTGCGACCTGCGCAGGCCTCGGGTTGGTGGCCGGCGCCGCAGCTGGCCCCGCACTCAGTGGTTCTGGGGAGTCGGTCTCGTGCCCAGGCGACATGGTCGTTGGTCAGGGCCTCATCCGCGAGTCGGCGATGGATAAGTCGCCTGAACGTTCCGTCGAGGAGGTTGCGAAAGAGTGGAGGGGGCGAAAGCTCGACCAAACCCTTGACGGTCGACAAGTCACAGACCATAAATTCACCCCCAATGATGACGGGTCGATGCAGATCCTACTTCTAGACAAGAATGGCACGACAATTGCTTCCGGCCACACCGTTAGCATCAAGGGAAAATGGATTATCGAATCTGAGATTGAATGTTCATGAGCGCGCGGTTGCTGAAGTGGGCAATAGTCGCCTTTGTGACGACATTCTCTTTCGGGGTCGCGAGCGAAGCTTCGGCACATACGCCGAGCACCTTTTACACAACAGGGAAGTGGAGCAACGGAAACTTGATCCACTTCTATGTTCGATCGGGCTTCCCGAGCACCGCATACACCAGCGGTATTAATTACGGAGCAAATCAGTGGAATGCCATATTCGATGGCGCCACGCCACGGTTTCAGAATGCGGGAGCAACCACTGCCACGGGAAACTTCGATTCACCGTGTTCGTCGACCTTTAACGGAATTTACTGGCGAGATATTGATTATCTAAGCCCTGCCTTTGTCGCCTACACCCGTCTTTGCACGTCGACATCGATAGGCACCAGTAAATTTCAGATGTCCATTGATGCAGCAGGCACACCTTGGTATACGGGGACTGCTGGGACTATTGGATCTTCTTACGTCGACTTATACTCCACAACGTCACACGAATTCGGCCACGCATCCTCATGGGTCGGACACTTTTCAGACAGCGAATCGATCTGTACCCCGAATTCGTCTCAAGCCACCATGTGTCCAAACATTGACGATGGCACTACTTGGATTCGCACTCTCGACACTCACTCGATTCATACCTTCCAAGCTGCCTACCCGTGGTGAGTGGTCTGACTAAACCACCGGATGTTTGGGCAAGCAGATCCAAACCTGCGCGACTTACCTATTCAACCCGTCGCGCCGTCCGGCCAAAATCCGGCCATACGAGCTATGGAGCGGTTTCGGCTGCGTGGTCGTTGTGCACATTTGTGCAGGTCAGACGCGGGTGCCCTCGGGCAGATTCGAACTGCCGACACCTTCTTTAGGAGAGAAGTGCTCTTCCCCTGAGCTACGAGGGCGGGAAGGGCCCGGAGGCCGCGACCAGACTAGAGGACGGCATACTCGCGCGGGTGACGGCACCAGACCACGCAGACGCGACGACGCGGCGCGATTCGGTGCAGCGGCGCACGGTCGCCACTTTGTCGATGTCGCAGATCCTCGGTGGTGTCTCGCTCGCGAGCGGGGTCGCTGTGGGTGCGCTGCTCGCCGAGCAGGTGTCCGGCTCACCGACCTATGCAGGCCTCGGGTCAACCTTCCAGGTCATCGGATCTGCCCTCATCGCCGTGCCCCTCGCGCGCCTCAGCGCCGCGCGGGGGAGGCGACCTGGGCTCGTCCTTGGCTACGCGTTGTCGTTCGTCGGGGCGCTCGGACTCATCGCCGCCGGCGTCGTCGGCAGCTTCGCCCTGCTGCTCGTGGCGAGCCTGCTCTTCGGCGGCTCGACTGCCTCCAACAACCAGGCAAGGTATGCCGCTGCCGACCTTGCGGACCCGGCTCACCGTGGGCGTGACCTGAGCCTGGTCGTGTGGGCCACGACGATCGGCAGCGTCCTGGGGCCGAACCTCGTCGGGCCGAGCGAGCCCGTCTCACAGTGGCTCGGCATCCCACGCCTCACGGGACCTTTCGTCTTCTCGCTGATCGGCCTGCTGCTGGCCATCGCCGTCCTCATCTGGCGACTTCGGCCCGACCCCCTCATTGAGGCCCGCCGTCGGCTCACCGTCGCCGACCCGAGTGCCTCCGGCCGGACGCACGGCTCCATCGGCCGCGGCCTCCGCGTCATCACCGCGCGCCCCAAGGCTTTGCTCGGGCTAATCACCCTCGCCCTGGGTCACGTGACGATGGTGAGCGTCATGGTCATGACGCCGCTGCACATGCGCCACGGCCACGCGGATCTGACGATCATCGGGTTCGTCATCAGCATGCACATCCTCGGGATGTTCGCCTTCTCCCCACTCACCGGAATGGCGGTCGACCGACTCGGTGGCCGCGTCGTCGCGATGGTGGGATCGGGCATCCTCGTCGTCGCCACCCTGCTCGCGTCGACGGCGCCCATGGGCAACTCGACGCGGCTGCTCATCGCCCTCTTCCTCCTCGGGCTGGGGTGGTCCTGCACCCTCGTGTCCGGCTCGACGCTGCTGACGAGTGCAGTACCCACCGCCGAGCGGCCCGGTGCCCAAGGTGCGAGTGACCTCGTCATGGGACTGGCCGCCGGGCTCGGCGGCGCCCTGGCCGGGGTCGTCGTCGACAAGGCGAGTTTCCACGCCCTCGCGCTGGCCTGCCTCGTCATCGCGCTCGCGATCGGCGCAGCCGCGCTCGTCCTGCGCGACCCGACCGAACAGCACAGGTGAGACGCGCGCCGAGTGCGGCACGGCATACCCACTCGTCGTTGTTAGCCTGCTGAGGTGAGTGACATCGGACCGCAGTCAGAGATCGACTCGCGGACCGAGCGAGTCCGCCACGCAGTAGCCGGGTGGACCAGGCACCTCGTCGACCTGGGCGGGCGCAACACCCTGCTCTGGTATCGCGACCTCCCCACCGGCACCCTCGACCTGACGACCGCGCACCCCGGGGGAGTCTCGATGCTCCTCGCCGGGCGACCCACGCGGCTCTCGGACCTCGTGCGCGAACCGGCGGCCTTCGACGAAGCGCGCCGACGGGCCCGCACCATCGCCGGCAAGACGCGCGAACTGCGCGAGGAGCGCGGCATCGACACCGGCTTCGTCGCCGTGGGGATGGCGACGTGGAGCCTCGGACGGGGCAAGGCCGCCGCCGCTGCACGCCAGCCCGCCGCGCCCGTCCTCCTGCGCAGCTGCACGCTGCGACCCACGACGCCGCAGCACGACGACTACGAGCTGGACCTCGGCGACGAGATCGAGTTCAACCCGGTGCTCGAGCACTACCTCACCTCGGAGCAGGGTCTGTCGATCGACTCCGAGAAGCTCGAGGCCTTGACCCACACGTCGGGCGGGTTCGACCCCTACCCGGCGTATGCCGCCCTGACGCAGGCGTGCGCGAACGTTCCTGATTTCGAGGTGACGCCGCGGATCGTGCTCGGCACGTTCTCCTACGCCAAGCTGCCGATGGTCGCCGACCTCGCCGCGCAGGGCGATGCCCTCGCCGACCACGACGTCATCGCAGCCATGGCCGGTGACCCGACGTCCCTGCGCTCCGTACGCCACGAGCTACCGTCCCGGCCCGCCGACAGCGTGCCCGACCCGGCCCAGGGCCTGCTCGTCCTCGACGCGGACTCCTCACAGCAGGAGGCCATCGAGGCGGCCCGTTCCGGCGCGCACCTCGTGATCCACGGCCCTCCCGGGACCGGCAAGTCCCAGACGATCGCCAACCTCGTCGCCGCCCTCGCGGCCGACGGCAAGCGGGTCCTGTTCGTCGCCGAGAAGCGCGCCGCCATCGACGCCGTCGTCGGGCGCCTCGATCGCGTCGGTCTGGCCGACCTCGTCCTCGACCTCCACGATGGCGCCCGCGGGCGCCGCCGCATCGCCACCGAACTTGCCGACGCCCTTCCCGGTCGCTCGGCCAAGCCGGCCGACCCTCCCGGTCGCGATGTCGACCGGCTGCGCGCCGCCGCCTCGACCCTGCGCGAGCACCGCGATGCCATGCACGAGGCGCGCCACCCCTGGGGCGTCTCGGTGCACGACGTCCAAGAGGCCATCAGCGCGCTCGGGGTCAGTGAACACCCACCGCACTCCAAGGTGCGCGTCCGTGGCGAAGCCCTGCAGTCGCTGCCACGCGAGCGCTACGAGGTGCTCACCCGCGAGCTGACCCGCATCGCGTCGCTCGGGGCCTGGCGCACCGACCACGCCAGCGACCCCTGGTTCGGCGCGACGGTGCGCACCCCCGACGAGGCCGTGCGCGCTCGCGAGCTCGTCGAACGCTGGTCCGGTGACGGCATCTCCGCCGTCGGCACGACGCTGGCCGACGTCTTCACCGGCCTGCGCCTGCCCGACTCCGTCACTGTGCGCGACTGGGGCCACATCCTCGACACCGTCTCGCAGGTCCGCGACACCCTGGAGACCTTCCGGCCCGAGATCTTCGACGTCCCACTCGGCGACTTCGTCGCGGCGACGGGCACGGCGGCATACCGGTCCTCCGTCGGCGCCGACCTCGGATGGTGGGAGCGGCGCGGTCTCAGGAAGCAGGTGCGTCGCTACGTCCGTCCCGGCCGTCCGCCGGCCGATCTCCACGCGGCACTGCTCGCCGCCAACGAGCAGCGCAGTGCCTGGAAGCAGATGGCCGGGGCCGGTGGCCGCCCCGAGATGCCGTCCGATCTCGACCGTGCGACGACGGCGTATGCCGCTCTGTCCGTCGACCTGACCTGGCTCGACGAGCGCGTGCCGACCACCGAGGGCGCGCCCTCCCTGCACGACGTCCCGCGCGACGAACTCAGCGCGCGCCTGCAGTCCCTCGCCGATGCTCCCGAGCGGCTCGCCGTGCTGCCGTCGGTCATCGGACCCGTCGAGTCGATGCGCGACGCCGGGCTCGGCCCGCTGCTCGACGACCTCTCCACCCGTGGCGTGGCCGCCGACCGCGTCGCCGGCGAAGCCGACTTCGTCTGGTGGAGCTCGGTGCTCGACGATATCGCCCTGCGCGACCCGCGGGTCGGTGCACACGACGGTGAGGACCTGCGTCGCACCGTGGGCGAGTTCGCCACTGCGGACCGGGAAGTGTTGCGGCAGAATGCTGGTCGCGTTCGCGCGGCCGTGCGCGCCAACGTCGATCGCATCCTCACCGACGCGCCGGAGTACGAAAGCCTCATCCGGGCCGAGGGTGCCAAGTCCCGCCGACACCGCTCGCTGCGAGACCTGCTGCCCGCCACCGGCGAGTTGCTCACGGCGGTCCGCCCCTGCTGGGTCATGAGCCCGCTCGTCGTCGCGTCCGTCCTGCCGCCTGGCATCTGGTTCGACGTCGTCGTCTTCGACGAGGCCTCCCAGATCCCGCCGGCCGAAGCCGTCTCCGCGATCTCACGCGCGCGTCAGGTCGTCCTCGCCGGTGACGCGAAGCAGCTGCCACCGACCTCCTTCTTCACCACCGTGACCGACATCGGCGACGCCACGCCGGACGACTCCCTCACCGAGGGAGTCGAGTCGGTGCTCGATGTCATGGCGGCGACGCTGCCGAGTCGACGACTCAACTGGCACTACCGCTCACAGGATGAGCGGCTCATCGCGTTCGCCAACGAGCACGTCTACGACGGTTCGCTCGTCACCTTCCCCGGCGCCGGTGCTGCGCCGGTGCTTCGTCACGAACTCGTCGACGGTGCCGGAGTCGTGGCTGAGGCCGCCGGGAGCGTCGAGACCACGCAGGCCGAGGTCGAGCGGGTCGTCGAGCTGGTCATCGAGCACGCCCAGAAGCGGCCGGGAGAGAGCCTGGGAGTCATCGCCCTCGGGCTGGCGCACACCCAGCGCCTCGACGATGCGGTGCGACGGGCCCTGCAGGGCCTCGACGCGCAGACGGCGGCCTTCTTCAAGGAGGACGTCCACGAGCGCTTCTTCATCAAGAACCTCGAGCGCGTCCAGGGTGATGAGCGCGACGCCATCATCCTGTCGGTCGGCTACGGCAAGACCCCGCACGGCCGGGTGCTGCACCGCTTCGGCCCGCTCAACATCGAGGGCGGCGAGCGACGCCTCAACGTCGCCATCACCCGGGCCAAGAAGCGGATGACGGTCGTCTCCTCGATCGGCGCCGACGAACTCGACCCGCAACGCCTCAAGGCGCGCGGGGCCCTCATGCTCCGCGACTACCTGGCGCACGCGGCGGCCGCGACCACTGCCACTCCCACCGGGCCTGTTGCTGGTGCCGAGTCGGCAGCGGACGGCGAAGGCGTTGCCCTCCCGGCACAGTCCGTGGTCATGGCCGAGTTCGCGCGACGGCTGCGAGCTGGCGGCCTCATCGTCCACGAGCGCTACGGCTCGTCGGCCGATCCCATCGATCTCGCCGTCGAGGACCCGAACCACCGCGGCCGGCTCGCCGTTGCCGTCGAATCCGACGGACCGGAGTATGCCGCGATGTCCAGTGCCCGCGACCGCGACCGGTTGCGTGCCGAGCACCTCGGCCGGCTCGGCTGGCGCCACCACCGGGTGTGGACCCGCGACGCCTTCCGCGACCCGGCCCGCGACGTGGCCAGGATCAAGGACCTCGCAGAGCGCGGCAGGTCGTGACTCGACGCTCACGTCGCGCTTCGAGCGCTCCCCAGAGAGTCGGCTCCGACAAGGACCTGACCTCGAGCCGGCCCAGCGGCGCTGAGGCGAGCCCGGCCGAGAAGGCGAGCACACGGCATACGCCGAAGAGGAAGGTCGACAAGGGCGACCAGACCAAGGACGACACCGACGTGGGCTGGGGCGAGCGGGGCGACGACGACGCGTCGGCTCGCTGGCTGCGCGAGAACCGCCCACCCCACTGGGACTGAACACCCAACGACGGGGCGGGAACCAGCGTGAAGGCTGGTTCCCGCCCCGTGGCGGTGTGGGTCAACTGACCCGGGGTGATGCTGTCTGGTCAGAGACCGGGACGCGCGCGGAGGCTGTCGCGGATCTCCTTGAGGAGCTCGGTGTTGGGGTCCACCGTCTCGGCGTCGGGCTCGGCCGGGAAGAGGCGCGCCTGGGCTGCCGCGTACGGCTTGACCACGAAGAAGTAGACGACGGCGGCGAGGATGAGGAAGCCGACGAGGGCGGTGATGAAGGCGCCGAGGGGGATCTCGGCCGGCTTCCACGCGTCGAAGTTCGGCTGGCCGCCGGCCTTGCCGACGATCGACATGATGACGTTGACGAGCGCCTCGACAACCTTGCCGAACGCGCCGGCGATGACGAACGCCACCGCGAGCTCGACCAGGTTGCCGCGCATCACGAAGTCCTTGAAGCCCTTCATGGGTTCTGTCCTTTCAGTCGGAAATCTTGCTGCCCGACGGCAATCGCCGAAGCGCTGCCACAGTACAAGTTGGCCGATGACCTTGAGCGCCGCAGACTCAGGTGACTTGCGCTCCAGGACCGACATCGGTCAGGGGTGAATCACCGTGAGAACGCGCGGCGGGCCGCCGTCCGGACGCTGACCTGCGAAGACGCGGTCAAGAGCAGTGTGCGGCAGGGCGATGACCAATCCGCGTGGAGGGCTGCCCGATGTGGGCAACGATCCGGTCAAGGCGGGGGTTTCGGGCGTGTCCACCCCCAGAACGAGGACATCTGTCGCGAGCGGCTCACCGCCGGTGTCGGCGAACAGCGTGACCCGTTGGCCGGCCGAGACGAGGTCGAGCGAGCGTTCGTCGGCATGGAGGACGTGTGCGGCCACGGTGTCGCCCGGCAGGCCCTCGGCGGCGGTGCGGGGGACGAGGCGAGAGGTCGTGACGAGCTCTCCGGCCGCCACGGGCGAGGTGAGCAGCCGGCCGACGAGATCGCGCACCCGGCCCACGGCCCCGACCGTGCCCGGGCTGTCGGACTCGCCCCGGATCTGGGTGGTGCGGAGGTCGTCCGCCGTCAGAACGGCACCCGATGGCAGGTCCCGTGCTGCGACCAGCGCGGAGGTCGTCGGTGGGGGAGGCGGGCGCACCAGTGCCACCAGCAGCAGGGCAGCGACCACCGCACACACCGCCGACGCACCCCGACGAAGGGCCCAACGGCGCCACTGAGCACGTCGCGAAGGCCCGAGAAGGGTCGGGCGGGACACGGCAGGCAGACGCAGGAAGGGCATGCGATCGACGCTAGGTCGGGTCGGATCAGGACGGCAGGGGAGAGACCAAAGTTGTGGATGAAGGGACCGTTGCGGGGCCGCCTGTGGATATCGGCGGGCGCTGATGGAGGCGCGTCATTCGCTGTGGCGGGGGGTGCGCGACTACCGTCATGACGTGAGCGATGACAGTGTGACCCCCGAAGAGACCGAACAAACCACCTTTTCCGACCTCGGTCTCGACGAGAGAGTCCTGCGGGCCCTCAAGGACGTGGGCTACGAAACGCCGTCCCCGATCCAGGCCGCGACCATCCCCGCACTGCTTGCGGGGCGCCACGTCGTGGGTCTCGCACAGACCGGAACCGGCAAGACGGCGGCCTTCGCGCTGCCCATCCTGAGCCGCCTCGACCTCAAACAGAAGACGCCCCAGGCCCTCGTCCTCGCGCCGACCCGTGAGCTCGCGCTCCAGGTGTGCGAGGCCTTCGAGAAGTACGCCTCCCGCATGCCCGGCGTCCACGTCCTGCCTGTCTACGGCGGCCAGGCCTACGGCGTCCAGCTCAGCGCCCTGCGCCGTGGCGTCCACATCGTCGTCGGCACGCCCGGCCGCATCATGGACCACCTCGAGAAGGGCACGCTCGACCTGTCGGAGCTGCGCTTCCTCGTGCTCGACGAGGCCGACGAGATGCTCAAGATGGGCTTCGCCGAGGACGTCGAGACGATCCTCGCCGACACCCCCGCCGAGAAGCACGTCGCCCTCTTCTCCGCGACGATGCCCTCGCAGATCCGCCGGATCTCCAAGAAGTACCTGACCGACGCCCTCGAGATCACCGTCGAGCGCACCACGGAGACGGCGCCCAACATCACCCAGCGCTACCTCTTCTGCTCCTACCCGCAGAAGATCGATGCCCTGACACGCATCCTCGAGGTCGAGAACTTCGAGGGCATGATCGTCTTCGTCCGCACCAAGAACGAGACCGAGATGCTCGCGGAGAAGTTGCGTGCACGTGGCTTCTCAGCCACGGCCATCAACGGCGACATCGCGCAGAACCAGCGCGAGCGCACCGTGGCCCAGCTCAAGTCCGGCAAGCTCGACATCCTCGTCGCCACCGATGTCGCTGCTCGTGGACTCGACGTCGAGCGGATCAGCCACGTCGTGAACTACGACATCCCGACCGACACCGAGTCCTATGTGCACCGCATCGGTCGCACCGGCCGCGCCGGTCGCTCCGGCGACGCGATCTCGTTCGTCACACCGCGTGAGAAGTACCTGCTCAAGGCGATCGAGAAGGCCACCAAAACCACTCTCACCGAGATGCAGCTCCCGTCGGTCGAGGACATCAACGCCACGCGACTCGGCCGCTTCGACGACCGCATCACGACGGCGCTCGCGTCCAGTGACATCGACGCCTTCCGCGACGTCATCGCGCACTATGTCCGCAACCACGACGTGCCCGAGGCCGACGTGGCCGCAGCACTGGCCATCGTCCTGCAGGGCGACGAGCCGATGCTTCTCGGACCCGACCCGGTCCGCCCGCCGCGCCGCGAGCGTGACAGTGGCGCTCAGGGCGGTCGCGACTTCTCTGACCGTGGCCCGCGTCGTGATGACCGCGGTGGAAGCCGCTTCGACAAGGGTGGCTCCGGCGAGCGCCCCGCCCGCCGCGGCTCGAACGTGCCGATGGCGACCTACAAGATCGCCGTCGGACGCCGGCACAAGGTGGAGCCCCGTCAGATCGTCGGAGCTCTCGCCAACGAGGGCGGACTCGGCCGGCAGGACTTCGGCCACATCGACATCCGTGCGGACCACTCACTCGTCGAGCTCCCCGCCACGCTTCCCGCCGGCACGTGGGATCTCCTGCGCACCACGCGGATCTCGGGTCAGCTCATCGAGCTCACCGAGTCGAGCGAGCGCGGCGGACGCCCGGACAAGAAGCCGCACCGCAAGGGCGGCCCGCGGGCCTACTGACCCCTGTTGCCAACCGTCTGTCCCCAACCGTCCTATTGGGGCTCTCCTGTCATTCGTGTGGGTTGGTTGGGCGGTAAATCCCGAGGCTGAGCATGGCGAGGGCGATGAGGGCGTCGACGTTGTGGAAGCCGTAGGCGCGTCGGGTGATGACGCGGATCTTGTTGTTCGCTGACTCGGTCAGGGCGTTGTTCAGGCCGCTGGTCAGTGCTGCGTCGATGGTCTTGCGGTGCGCAGTGATCTTCAGGGCGAGCTCGATGAAGGGTTCGAGCTGGCTGGCTAGCGCGTGAGCTGTCCAACTCTCGAGCAGTTCCATGGCGGTCACGCCGCGGTCGTTGCCGGTACCGGTGGCGAACACCGCCCTGAGGGCTTCTTTGAGCTGCCAGGCGCGGTGCAGGTCGGGGTGGGTGGCGGCCAGCCACGACATTGACTCGACGTGTTGGTCGCCCCACCTGTCGGGGTTCATCCGCAGGGTCCACATGATGTTCTTGACCGGCACCCCTGCTCCGGTCGCGGCCCCGCTGCCCCGCTTCTGGCGGATCCGCACGGAATTCCACACCTGTCGGCGACAAGCGTCCAGGGCGTCCCCGGCCCACTGCACGATGTGGAACGGGTCAGCGCAATGGATCGCTTTCGGGGCATGTTCAGCAACTGGGCTCGCGATCCATGAGGCGCTGTCCGAGGTGACATGAGTCAGATGTGCGGTGCGCTCAGGGC
>NZ_CH672413.1:3441045-4091253 GCF_000152705.1 Janibacter sp. HTCC2649
GCGTGCGCTCAGGGCCCAAAGCAACGAAGAACTGGTTCACGGTCTCCTTCCGGGCCCGCGATCCCACCCACACCAATCGACCGGTGTCGTGGTCGACGACAACCACCAGGTAGCGGCGACCACGCCGGTAGGCCACCTCGTCAATCCCGATCCGGCGCAATCCATCCAAGCCATCGCTGCCGCTGGCCGCGCGGCGATCGGCGAGCACCCGCGTCACGATCGAACCGATGGTGCGCCACGCACATCGCAGGAGCGTGGTCACCGCCGTGATCGACATCTGCGTGGCGGCCCAGGCCGCCATGTCTTCGAACGCCGTGGTGTGCCTGGCCCCGTGCCGAGCCCACGGCACCCACGCGACCACGACCCCATGCTCACGGCAGCTCACCCGAGGGATCCGTGCGTGGACAAACACGCGTCGACGATCCCAATCCAAGCCACGCCATCGCCGTTGCCGACCACGGTCATAGCGCGGACACCGCCGCCGGCAATGTGGACACCGCTGCCGCGACCCGAACCTCGTGCGTGCCCGAACGAGCACAACGCCCTCGACCAATTCGGCCCCATCGACGACCACCTCGGAGGGGGCGAACCCGCACACCTGACCGATTACCCTCGTACTGAGCACGCTGCCGCGATCCCTTCATTCTCGTTCCTAGACAGTCGAGAACTTAGGCCGCAGCAGCGTGCTCACTCACGTTTACGACCCACACCAACAGCAGGAGAGCCCCTATTGGGTGGGTTTGGGACGAGGCGCGCGGGTCGGGTTCGAGTCAGGCCGACTTGGCGGACGAGCCTGAGGTCGTCGACGAGCTGCTGCTGGTCGAGGAGCTCTTGGACGAGTCGCTCGAGCTGGAGCCGCTCGAGCTGCCCGAGTCGGACGAGCTGCTGCTCGAGGCCGCCGGGGTGCTGCTGCTCGCGGCTGCGCGCGAGTCGGTGCGATAGAAACCGCCGCCCTTGAAGACGACTCCGACGGAGTTGAAGACCTTGCGGAGGGACCCGTCGCACTCGGGGCAGATCGAGAGCGAGTCCTCGCTGAACGACTGCACGACCTCGAAACGGTGGTCGCATTCGCGACACGCGTAGGCGTACGTGGGCACGGGTTTCCTCCTGGGCACTGCGGGATGAGCGCTTCCAAGGATACGGAACGCCAAGGGATGCTCAGGTATGCCGCCCACGCACCGAGCCATCCGGCATACCGGATCGTCGTTCTTGGGTCTGCGGCTCACCAGCATGCGCGACGTATTTTCTGCGCGCCTGGCGCCCGCCGCGCAGATCCTGACCCGCCGCGCCCCCATGGGAGTGCGGCGGGCCACGTTGTGCGCCTCTCGCGCCAGCCGCGCAGAAGATAGAGCGCGCAGACGCAAGGGAGAATCGGGACCGGCTCAGGTGGTGGGAGGCGGTCCGGAGGGTGACCAGCCGGCGAGGCGACCGCCGCGACTGACGGCATACAGGCGCTTCTCGACCTGGGCGCGCACGGCAGCAGGCGTGACGACGAGCAGCTGGTCCCCGCGGCGCAACGGGGTCGTCTCCTTGGGGACGAACGAGACGCCGTCGCGCACGATGAGCGCCACGTTGACGCCCGTGGGGAGCCTCAGCTCATAGACCTGGACGCCCGAGAGGCGCGACGTCGGGCCGACGGATACCTCGATGAGGTGGGCGCCGATGTCGTCGAAGGCCGTCGTCTCGAGCGTGAGGTCGACAGAGTGGTGGGAGTTGTCGAGCCCCAGTCGGTGCGCGACCCACGGCAGCGTCGGCGCCTGGACGAGCGTGAAGATGATGACGAGGACGAAGACGAGGTTGAAGATGCCCTCGGTGCCCTCGGTGCCGACGGTCAGCGGCACTGTCGCCAGGACGACGGGCACCGCACCGCGCAGTCCCGCCCACGACAGGAACGCCTGGGCGCGCCACCCCATCCTGAAGGGCGCGGTCGCGACGATCACCGACAACGGTCGCGCCACGAGGAGGAGGACGAGGCCGAGCACGAGGGCCGGGATCAGTTGCGACGGGAAGCCGGCCGGGTCGGCGAGCAACCCGAGCAGGACGAAGAGGCCGATTTGCGCGAGCCAACCGAGCGCCGTCGAGAACCCGAGGACGGACGCCCGGTGGGGGAGGCCCATGTTGCCGAGCACGAGGGACGCGAGGTAGCAGGCGATGAACCCGGACGCGTGGACGACATCGGCGGCGGCGTAGGCGAGCACCGAGATGGTGACGACCCCGATGGCGAACAGGGCTGAGGAGCCGCCGGCCACGCGCGCCATGAGTCGCCCCCCGAGCCACCCGACGGCCAGTCCGATGGCCGAACCGATGACGAGTTCGGAGACGACGGTGAGGACGATGTGCCCCACCGACAGCCTCCCAGAACTCGCAGTCTGCAGGGCAAAGGCGGTCACGAGGATGACCACGGGGGCGTCATTGAACCCCGACTCGGCCTCGAGCATGCCGCTGATCCGGCGCGGCAACGGGACCCTGCGGAGGACGGCGAAGACGGCGGCGGCGTCGGTCGAGGCGAGGATCGCGCCGATGAGCAGGGCGATATTCCATGTCATGTCGAGGACGAAGTGGGCGGCCACGGCAACGACCGCGATCGACACGACGACGCCCACGGTCGCGAGGGCTGCGGCCGGGGCGAGCGACCCCTTGATCGAGTCCCACTTCGTCGTGACACCACCCTCGGTGAGGATGAGGACGAGGGCGGCGTAGCCGAGAACCTGCGTGAGCTCCTCGTCGGAGAAGTCGATCCCGAAGCCTCGGTTGCCGAGCGCGAGACCGATGCCGAGGTAGATGAGCAGCGACGGCAGCCCCGAACGGGTCGAGAGCCGCACCGCCGCGATGGCGGTGATGAGGACCGCCGTGCCGATGAGCAGCGCCACCGACAAGGCGTGCAGGTCGCCGGACTCGGCAGCGGCCAAAGTCTGCGTGACCGAGTCGACGACTGTGCCGGGGGCACCACTGAGAGCGCGCGGCATACCCAGGGTGTCGATCACGGCCCGTCCTCGCTCGTCGTCTCGCCTGACTGTCCTAGTCTCGCAGGGTGACTTCCCACCGTGTTGCCCGACGGGTGGCCTACGCCGTCATCGGCGTCCTTGCCGTGACAGCCCTCGTCCTCTCGATCGTCGGCGTCTCCCTCGTCCGACGGTCCTTCCCGCAGACCGAGGGCGAGATCACCATCGCCGGTCTGAGCGGCAAGGTGGACGTCCTGCGCGACGAGCACGGTGTGCCCCAGATCTACGGCGACAGCCTCACCGACATCGCCAAGGCGCAGGGCTTCGTCCACGCCCAGGACCGCTTCTTCGAGATGGACCTGCGCCGGCACGTGACGTCCGGCCGCCTCTCCGAGCTCGTGGGCGACGCCGGGATCGAGACCGACAAGGTCATCCGCACCATGGGCTGGCGGCGCATCGCCGAGGCCGAGCTGCCGACGCTGGAGCCGTCGACGCGGACCTACCTCCAGGCCTACGCGGACGGGGTCAACGCCTACCTGCGCGGACGCTCGCCGTCGCAGGCGTCACTCGAGTACGTCGTCCTCGGCACGAGCGTCAAGGACTACCGCATCGAGGACTGGACACCGGCCGACTCGATCGCGTGGCTCAAGGCGATGGCGTGGGACCTGCGCGGCGACTACTCCGACGAGCTCGCCCGCGCCCGCCTCTCGACGCGCATCTCCCCGGCGCAGATCGCCGAACTCTACCCGCCCTACGACCTCGCGAAGCAGCCGATCCTTTCGCCGGAGGACTGGCGTCCCTCGGCCGGGCAGCCGCAGCAGTCCTCCGCCGTCCCGTCCGCGCTGAGCGCGAGCGCACCCGCGTCTTCGCTCGTGGCCAAGGACGGTGCCGCGGGCACCGTCACCAGCCCTTCGGCGCAGCGGGCGTATGCCGCGGTCGGACGCGCGCTCGACTCCGTGCCTGCCCTTCTGGGTCGCGGTGACGGCATCGGCTCCAACTCCTGGGTCGTGGGGCCAGGCAAGTCCGCGACGGGAAAGCCGCTGCTGGCCAACGATCCGCACCTCAGCCCCGGTCAGCCCGGGATCTGGTACCAGGTCGGACTGCACTGCCGCTCGACCTCGACGCAGTGTCCGCTCGACGTCTCCGGCTTCTCGTTCTCCGGGGTGCCCGGCGTGGTGATCGGCCACAACAACAGGATCTCGTGGGGCTTCACCAACCTCGGGCCGGATGTCAGCGACTTCTACCTCGAGAAGCTCGACGGCGATCGCGCGTTGCGCGGTGACGCCTGGGAGCTGCTCACCACGCGGCGCGAGGTCATCAAGGTCGCGGGGGCGGCCGACGAGACGATCACGGTGAGGTCGACCCGCCACGGACCGCTCATGTCGGACGTCATCGACAACGTCGACGATGCCGGCGAGCGCTCGCCTGTGCCGCCGTCCCAGGGTCCGGCGACTCCCGGCCAGGACTATGCCGTGTCGATGGCCTGGACCGGCCTGCGCCCGAGCAAGACGGCCGATGCGATCTTCGCGATCAACGTGGCCCAGAACTTCGGCGAGTTCCGCGAGGCGGCCAAGTCGTTCGCGGTCCCGGCCCAGAACCTCGTCTATGCCGACATCGACGGCCACATCGGCTACCAGGCTCCGGGCCAGATACCGGTGCGGGTCTCGGCCTTCCCCGGGTCACCTCCCGGCTACTGGCCCGCCCCGGGCTGGGACGAGTCCTTTGACTGGCAGGGCGACGTGCCGTTCGAGTCGATGCCGACCTCCCTCGACCCGGTCGAGGGGTTCATCGTCGCGGCGAACCAGGCCGTCACGGCGAGCACCACCCCGTTCCTCACGACCCAGTGGGACTACGGCTACCGCGCCCAACGCATCCGCGACCTCATCGGCAGGGCCACCGAGGGCGGGGGCAAGATCTCGGTGCAGAAGATGGCGGACATGCAGATGGACTCCCGCAACGAGTTCGCGCCGACTCTCATCAAGGCCCTGCTCTCCGTGCCCCTGGGTGACGCCAACGACTCCGACCAGGAGGTCGCCTTCACCCGCGAGGCACAGGACCTGCTGCGCGACTGGGACCACTCGACGCCAGCCGATGACTCCAGCGCGGGTGCCGCCGCGGCGTACTACAACGCGGTCTGGGCCAACCTCCTCCGGTTGCTCTTCGACGACGAGGTGCCCGAGGACCTCCAGGCCAACGGCGGCAGTCGCTACATGGCGGCGGTCGGACGCCTCCTCGCGAACCCCAAGAGCGCCTGGTGGGACAACCGGCAGACCGCCGGCATCACCGAGGGCCGCGACGAGATCCTGCGCCAGGCCCAGGTCGAGGCCCGCCTCGAGCTCACCAAGCGGCTCGGCAAGGACCCCGACGACTGGCGCTGGGGGTCGCTGCACACCCTGGAGCTCAAGCACCAGGTCCTCGGCGGCGACACCGTCCCGGGCATCGTGCGCAGCATCTTCAACCGCGGCGGCTTCGAGATGCCCGGCGGCTCGGCCATCGTCGACGCCAACGGCTGGGACGCGAGCCTGGGCTACGAGACCAACTGGGCGCCGTCGATGCGCATGGTCGTCGACCTCGGAGGCCTCGACCGCTCGACGTGGGTCAACCAGACCGGCGCCAGCGGGCACGCCTTCAACGGGCACTACGACGACCAGACGGAGGACTGGGTCAAGGGGCGGCAGAACCCGTGGCCCTTCACCGAGAAGGCCGTTCGTGAGGCGGCCGAGGACGAGCTGACTCTCGTCCCCGGTCGGTCGAGCTGACCGGTCACATCGCCTGCAGCCAGGTGATCCCGTCCACGGTGAGCATGCCGTGGACAGGGTGGTCGTGGTCGTAGCGGGGGAGTCGCACGCTGTGCACCTCACCGGGATGCAGGACGACGACGACCCGGGCGTCGGGGCGCAGCCGAACGAGCGCGCGGTCATAACTGCCGCCGCCGCGCCCGAGGCGCGTCCCGACGAGGTCGACCCCGAGGCCGGGAGTGAGGACGAGACCGGCGGCCGCAATCGAGTCGGGACCACGCGGCATACGCCGCTCGTCCTGGGCGTCGCACCAGTCAAGATCGTTGTCCGCCAACGTGATGGGAACGATGACGCGTATGCCGTGTCCCACGAGGGCGTCGATCGTCGCCGCCGTGGGTGGCTCGGTCCGCAGGGCCTCGTAGGCCGCCACCGTGCCGCCCGGCGTGATGCCCAGGTCGCGCACGAGGTCGATGGCCCGGGCGGCGAGTGCGAGGTCGTCGGCGGCGCGGTCACGAGCGGCGGCGATCTCACGACGGGCAGCGAGCAACGTCGGGCGCAGGGCGGCCTTGTCCTGACTGACGCGGTCCTCTGTCATTCACGGTCCTCAGTCATTCACGGTCCTGTGTCATTCACGGTCCTGGGTCATTCACACAGTCTGGACGCAGACGCCACTGCAGGGGCACCGACCGGTCCCCTAGGGTGGCGACCATGGGTGATGACGGCCTCCGACGGGGCACTGACCTGATGCGTGTGCGTGGGGTGGATGAGCGGGCGGTCATGGCCTTCACCCGGTTCTACGCGATGCTCGAGGCAGACGCGACCGGGCACATCCTCGAGGACACGATCGAGCCGCTCGGCACGGTCCACGCCCTCGAGGACATCGAGATCACCGACGCCGAGGCGCGTGAGGCCCTCGCGACAACGGTCGTGCTGAAGCTCAATGGCGGCCTGGGCACGTCGATGGGCATCAGCGGGCCCAAGTCGGCACTGTCGGTGCGAGACGGGTTGAGCTTCCTCGACATCATCGCCCGGCAGGTGCTCGCGATCCGCAAGGAGTGCGACGTCGACCTGCCGGTCGTCTTCATGGACTCGTTCCGGACGCAGGACGAGACGCTCGAGATCCTCGCGAAGCACGAGGGCCTCAAGCTCGACGGGTTGCCGCTCAGCTTCCTCCAGAGCGCCGAACCCAAGCTGCGTGCCGACGACCTGACTCCGGTGTCGTGGCCGACCGATCCCGAACTGGAGTGGTGCCCACCGGGACATGGGGATGTCTACATCGCGCTCCAGTCGAGTGGACTGCTGGACACGTTGCGCGAGAGGGGTTATCGCCACCTCTTCCTGTCCAACGCCGACAACCTCGGCTCCGTCTGCGACCCGCGGGTCCCGGCCTGGATGGCTGACGAGGACATTCCCTATGTCGCCGAGGTCTGCAAGCGGACCCGCAACGACCGCAAGGGCGGCCACCTCGCCCGGCGTCGCGAGGACGGGCGGCTCATCCTGCGCGACTCGGCCCAGGTGGCGCCGGGTGAGGAGGAGTTCTTCGCCGACAACGAGCGGCACGAGTTCTTCCATGTCAACAATCTGTGGATCGACCTCGACGTCCTCGCCACCACCCTCGCCGATCGGGCCGGCGTGCTCGAACTGCCGATCATCGTCAACCGCAAGACGGTCGATCCGACGGTCAAGGACTCGACGCCCGTGATCCAGATCGAGTCCTCCATGGGCACGGCGATCGAGGTCTTCGAAGGATCGCAGGCCCTCTTCGTGCCGCGCGACCGCTTCCGTCCGGTGAAGACGACGAACGAGCTGCTGCTCGTGCGCTCGGACCTCTATGAGCTCGACGCTGCGAGCCAGGTGGTCTCGCTCATCGACCACGACGAACCGTTCATCGACCTCTCCAGCGACTTCAAGTTCATCCAGGACTTCGACCGGCACTTCCCGCACGGGGTCCCGTCGATCAGTGGAGCCCGCTCGCTCGTCGTCGACGGTGACGTGACGTTCGGGCGCGACGTGGTCTGTGTCGGTGACGTGAAGGTGCGCGCTGAGTCCCCGCGGGTCATTGACGACGGCGCCCGTCTCGAAGGCGATGCATGAGGACCGTCGACGAGCACCGGGCGGCGCTGCTGGCTCTGGTCTCTGCCCTTCCACCGGTGACAGTGGCCCTGTCGGAGGCTTTGGGTCGGGTGTTGGCTGCCGATGTCGTTGCGGCCGTGGACCTTCCGGGCTTCGACAACAGTGCCATGGACGGGTATGCCGTCCGCTCGGCCGACGTTGCCGGTGCCAGTGGGGATTCGCCCGTGGTGTTGGACGTCGATGGCGACATCGCGGCCGGGGACACCCGCCGTCACGTGCTGAGGCCAGGCGCGGCGATGCGGATCATGACGGGTGCGCCCCTGCCCGAGGGTGCTGACGCGATCGTGCCGGTCGAGTCGAGTGACGGGGGAGTGTCGCGGGTTGCCGTGACCTTGGCGGCCGAGGTGGGTCGGCACCTGCGCCTGCAGGGCGAGGACGTGCGTGTCGGAGATGTCGTGCTGCATGCCGGGGCTCGTCTGGGGCCGGGGCAGGTGGCGCTCGCGGCGGCGTCGAACGTCGCGGAACTGACTGTGGCTGCGCGGCCTCGCGTCTCGATCCTGTCCACCGGCGACGAGCTGGTCCTGCCGGGCCAGCCGCTCGAGCATGGGCAGATCGTCGACTCCAACAGCGTGATGCTGGCCGCCCTGGTGACGGCCGCAGGTGCGGAGGTCGTGGGCAGCGGTCACCTTGATGACGACGCAGCGGCCATGAGGTCCTTGTTGCAGGACCCGCCCGGAGAGCCCGACCTCATCCTCACGACGGGGGGTGTGTCGATGGGTGCCTACGACACCGTCAAGGAAGTCCTGTCGGCCACCGGCACGGTCGACTTCGTCAAGGTGGCGATGCGGCCGGGGATGCCGCAGGGAGCTGGCGTCGTGGGGGAGCGGCGCACGCCGATCGTCACGCTGCCGGGCAACCCGGTGAGCTCGTTCGTCTCGTTCCACGTCTTCGTGCTGCCTGTGCTGCGCGCCCTGGCCGGTCTGGAGTGGGAGCAGGCGACGGCCGGAAGCGTTGCGGCACAGGGGTGGTCGTCGATCGAGGGCAGGGCAGAGTTCACGCGAGTGGTGCTCGACACCGACGGGGTGCGACCGTCGGGTGGTCAGGGGTCGCACATGCTCGGTGCCCTCGCCGACGCGACCCACCTGGCGGTCGTCGACGCCGCGACCACCCAGATCCAGCCCGGCGACGCGGTTCGCCTCCTGCCATTGGTGGGGCAGGATTGACCTCGTCCCCAACTCACCCAATAAGAGGGTTGGGGACGTGGAAAGTTCAATGTCCCCAACCCTCTTATTGGGTGAGTTAGGAACCACGTGGCTAGCGACGAGAGCGACCAGGGCGACGCTCAGGCTCCCCGCGGCCTGACGCACGTCCGGGCCGACGGGACGGCGCACATGGTCGACGTCTCCGCCAAGGCCATCACCGCGCGCGAGGCCAGTGCTCGTGGTCGGGTTCTCCTCGCTCCCGCGGCGATCGCTGCCCTGCGCGACGGGACCGTCCCCAAAGGTGACGCGCTTGCGGTCGCCCGGCTGGCCGGCATACAGGCCGTGAAACGCACACCGGAACTCATCCCGCTGGCGCACCCGGTGGCCGTTCATGCCGCCAGCGTCGACCTTGATGTCGTCGATGACGGGGTCGACATCAGCGCCACTGTGCGCACCGCCGACCGCACGGGCATTGAGATGGAAGCCCTCACCGCCGTGAGCGTCGCTGCCCTCGCCCTCATCGACATGATCAAGGCCGTCGACAAGCACGCCCGCATCACCGACGTGCGCGTCACCGCCAAGTCCGGAGGGCGCTCCGGCGACTGGGTGGAGGCATGAGCGGCGATGCCGGCCTGGCCGGTCGGCGCGCGATCGTCGTGACTGCCTCGACTCGTGCCTCTCAGGGCGTCTACCCCGACAAGGGCGGTGCCCTCATCGTGCAGACCCTGCGCGCCTGGGGTGCCGAGGTCGACGACCCCACCGTGGTGCCCGACGCTGACGTCGCCGAGACCCTCGTTGCTGCCCTGGCGGCACGGCCCGACCTGCTCATCACCACCGGTGGCACGGGCATCAACCCCACCGACGCGACTCCCGAAGCAACGGCTCCGCTCCTCGATCGCGTGATCCCGGGGATCGCCGAGGCAATCCGCGCGGCAGGCGTCGCGGGTGGCGTGCCGACCGCAATGCTCTCGCGCGGGCTCGTCGGCGTTGCTGGGGCGACTCTGGTCGTCAACCTGCCCGGGTCGACCGGTGGGGTGCGCGACGCTCTCGCGGTGCTCGAACCCGTCCTCGGCCATGCCCTCAGCCAGCTCGCCGGCGGTGACCACTGATGCACTGGAGTCGCCCACGTCGTGGCTGGTCCCTGCTGCTGGCCGGCACGACGCCCCATGGTGTGCCGATCCTGCTGCGGCCGCTGAGGTCCGAGGACGTCGATGAGTACACGTCGGTCCGGGCCCTCAACCGGCACTGGCTCAGCCCGTGGGACGCGACCTCGCCCGTGCCGGCGACGTCGCCCCGCACCTTCGATGATCTCGTCAACCTCTATCAGGAGGACGCGCTCGCCGGCCGAATGGTCCCGCTCGTCATCGAGACCGATGGCCGGCTCGTGGGCCAGGTCAACGTCAGCAACATCGTGATGGGGTCCTTCCGGTCCTGCACCGTCGGCTACTGGGTGGCCCAGTCGGTGGCAGGCAGGGGCATCATCCCGACGGCTCTGGCCCTCGTCTGCGACCACGTGATCCATGACGTTGGCGTGCACCGGATCGAGGTCAACATCCGCCCCGAGAATGCCGCGAGCCTCGCCGTCGTCCACAAACTCGGCTTCCGTGACGAGGGACTGCGCGAGCGGATGCTCCACATCGACGGCGACTGGCGCGATCACCGCTCCTTTGCCCTGACGACAGAGGATCTGGCCGGTGGGACGGTCATGGACCGTCTGACCCACACGTCACAGCAGTCACGTGGGCGACACACCGTAGAGGGTCCGACTGACTGACCCTCTGCACGCATAACGTCGTGTTTGTGCAGCCGAGCAGCCTGATCTTCCTGGTCATCATCGGGATTTGGGCTGCCTATTTTGTCCAGTACTGGGTCCGTCGGCGCGAGCACCTCGCCACGATCCGATCGGTCGACGCGTTCTCCGAGACGATGCGAGTCCTTCAGCGACGCGCGCCTCTGCCCTCGGTCGACCACGGTGGACAGGCTCCCCGGACCTACGCCGTCAGCCCCGCCCGCGCGATGCGACCCCAGGTCACGGTCAAGCGCGCCGAGGCGCACGTCGCCGCGCCGGTCGAGCAGATCGAGCACGTCGAGGTCGTCGAGCCGGTGGCCGCGACGCACGTCGGCATGCGCCCCAACCGCGCCACTCGCGGCACCGTCGTCCTCATCGGCCTGGCCGGGACCGTCATCTTCGGACTCCTCTCCGCGCTCGGTGTGCTGGTGTCCTGGTCCTTCGTCGTTCCTCTGGCCATGGCTGCCGGCGGCTTCGTCTGGCTCCGCGCCGGTGTCCAGGCCGAGATGAAGGCGCTGCGCGCCGCTCGCGGTCGTGCTCGTCGTGCTGCCGCGCGCACCTCAGCTCCTGCTCCGCGAGTGTCTGCGCCCGTTGCCGAGTCCTCGCCCCCGATGGCCGCGCCGTCGCCGCAGCGTTCGGCCGACGTTGTCGCCAACGAGCCCGCTGTCGAACCCGTCCTCGAGTCGGCGCCCTTCGACGTGGCCACCGAGGTGGCCGCCAGCGCCGCCTCGTCATCGCCCGCCGCCGACGAGGTCGCGGAGCTGCCGCCCGTCGCCCAGCACGAGGTGGCACTGCCCGAGCTCGACGAGGACGACATCCCGCTCACGTGGGACCCCCGCCCGGTGCCTCGCCCGACCTACACGATGAAGGCCAAGGCCGCCGAGCGGCCCGCTCCGACCCGGGAAGCCGAGCCGGAAGCGCGCGCCGAGCACCCGGCATACGACGAGGTTCTGCAGCGTCGCACGGCTGGTGGCTGAGCCACCCCACACGCAGACACGACGAACGCCCCCGCGACATCGCGGGGGCGTTCGTCGTGGGCCAGGCTACGTTGAGTGTTCGGCGTCCTCGAGGTCTTCCTCGAGCTCGGCGGGCAGCGGCTCCTCGTCGAGGAGGTGGTGGCCGACGGCGTTGAGCACGGCAACGAGCGGGACGGCGATGAGCGCGCCGAGGATTCCGGCGGCGACGACGCCGCCGGCGATGCCGAGGATGACGGCCAGCGGGTGCACCCGCACGGCGCGACCGAGGAGGAACGGCTGCAGGACGTGCGACTCGAGCTGCTGGACCGCGATAACGCCACCAAGCATGATCAGCGCCTGGACGGGGCCGAGGGCCACCAGAGCCAGCAGGACCGGCACGGCGCCGGAGATCGCGGCACCGATGACGGGGATGAACGCACCGAAGAAGACGAGCACGGCGACACCCGAGGCGAAAGGCACCCCGAGCAGTCCGGCCACGATGCCGATGCCGAGGGCGTCAACAGCGGCCACGAGGATTGTCGCGCGGGTGAAGGCGGACAGCTGACCCCAGGCGATCACCCCGGAGGAGTGGACGCGATCGCGCGACGTGCGCGGGAAGAGACGGACGACCCACGCCCAGATGCGCTCGCCGTCGTAGAGGAAGAAGAAGAGCGCGAACATCGAGATGAAGAAGCCGGCGACGAGGTGGGTCACGGTCAGCCCGGCCTGTGCCGCGGTCTCACCGAGGCTGCCTCCACCGGAGCTCAGCTGCTCGCGGGCCTTGTCGATCCATCCGTCGACCTGCGAGTCCGTGAGCCCGAAGCTCGTGCGGAACCAGCTGCGGATCTCGTCGATGCCTTGACCGACCTGGGTGCTGATGTCGCTGAACTGCGACGAGAACTGCGACCCGACGAAGCTCAGGGCGCCGATGATGACCGCGAGCGTGCCGAGGACGGTGAGACCGGCAGCAGCGCCGCGCGGGATGACGCGGGCCAGGAAGCGGGTGATCGGCATGAGCAGGGCCGTGAGGAGCATCGCGATGATGATCGGCACCGTGACCTCGGAGAAGTAGGCGAAGAGCCACAGGGCGCCGAGCACGGCGGCCGCGATGATGATCATGCGCCACGACCACTCGCTCGCGGTGCGCACTCCCATCGGGACCTGCCACGCTGCCGGCTGGTGCGTCGGATCGGTGTCGACGCAGTGCTCGTCGGAGGTCAGCGGGGACGCGGGCGTCGGCGCCGGCATCCCGAGTTTGGGCAGGTCAGCGGGGTCGGCACGACCGGCCCGGGACGACGGCATACGAAGGCGCATGTTGCTGAGCGTATGCCGGGCCGATCCAGTTTCGTGACCGGCCGTCGCCGGTGTTATCGTGAGGCCGCTCAATGGGGCTGTGGCGCAGTTGGTAGCGCGTCTCGTTCGCAATGAGAAGGCCAGGGGTTCGAATCCCCTCAGCTCCACCAGAGTGAAGAGGACCGGACACGACATCGTGTCCGGTCCTCTTTCGTGTCCGTGCCGGGCAGACGCCTCACGGAGGTGATGGGATGGCTCAAGGGTCGCGGATGACCGGTCGCCCCCATCCCCGGAGCAAGGACGCCTCATGACGGACAACCAGAACCCCTTCGCGCTGGACGGCCGGGTGGCCGTGGTCACCGGCGGGACCCGTGGCCTCGGAGAGGGATTCGCCAAGGCCCTCGGCGCCGCCGGCGCGTCGGTCATGCTGCTGGGACGCGACCAGGAGCGAGGCGCCGAGGTCGCACAGGCGCTGGCCGAGGACGGCGTCGACACGGCGTACCTCCCCGTGGACGTCACCCAGCCCGACGACGTGACCCGGGCCCTCGACCAGACCCTGGAACGCTTCGGGCGGTGCGACATCCTCGTCAACAACGCCGGTGCCTGCGTGCACGCCCCGGCCCTCGACGTCACACCGGAGGACTGGCGCCGGGTGATGAACGTCAACCTCGACGCGGTGTGGACCTGCAGCCAGACGTTCGGTCGGCACTTCGTGCAGGAGCGGGCGGGGACGATCATCAACATTGGGTCCATGTCGGGCCTCATCGTCAACCGACCCCAGTGGCAGCCTGCCTACAACGCGTCCAAGGCGGCCGTGCACCATCTCACCCGTAGCCTGGCCGCGGAGTGGGGTGAGTTCGGGGTGCGGGTCAACGCGCTGGCGCCCGGCTACATCAAGACCAACATGTCCCCGGTCGACGAGCCGCGCTTCCGACAGAACTGGATCGAGGACGCCCCGTTGAGGCGCTACGGCACGGTCGAGGAGCTCGCGCCGGCGGTGGTCTTCCTGGCCAGCGACGCCTCGTCGTTCGTCACCGGCTCGGTGCTCGTCGCCGATGGTGGTTACACGGCCTTCTGACGCGGGCCGGCTACCTCTTCGGGCTCATCGCCTCATGGGCGTTCCTGTCCTTCTTGGCACTGCTCATCCTCTTGACGACCGGCCTGACCCGGTCAGGGAACCTCGATCGAGATGTTGGCGCGCTCGGTGCCCGGAGTGGCCGTGGGCAGCGAGGCCCAGAAGTCCGTGTTGCGCATCCACGCCGGGAAGCCGAAGGGGAGGTCCCGGCTGGGGATCTCGGGGAGCTCGGCCACCGTGAAGTCGCTGCCGTAGGGGACGAGCGGCATGACGACGTCGGGGTGCGCGAGGGTGGGGTGGAGCGCTTGCAGGGCGACGTTCCAGTTGTCGAGGAGGTCCTTGCGGCTGATCGGTCCGTTGGGCTTGTCGGCGGTGGGGTGCAGCGCCTTGTGGAACTGGACCGTGGCGGCTGCGGCGGCCCCGGCCGGTGTCGCCTTGAAGGCCGTCCAGGCGTTGAAGGCTGGGGTGCCGAAGGTGACGACGGTTTCGATCCTGCCCTTGGCGAAGGCCGCTTCCAGCCACTGGTTCCGGTATGCCGCGATCTCCGGATCGTTCAGGTGCGGCAGGGCCATGCTCTGGTTGAAGATGCCGTAGAGGAAGGCGTTGATCATCAGGTAGCTCTTGGTGTAGCCGAGCTTCTCGACGAAGCCCTGGACGCGTCGACCGGCCTGGCCCGACAGGCATCGGCGGGTGACCGCCTCGGTCTGGGCCGGGTCCTGGCCGATGACAAGCAGGCGCGCCGTGCCGTTGGCGCGTCCGCGGTAGAAGATCGGGCCCCACAGGGATCGGAAGCCGTCAGCGCCCCTGAAAACGGTTTCGTCGGGGTAGTTGCGGCACAACGTCCTGAACGTCCCCGTGGGTCCGGTATCGAACGGATCTGTGATCATCGCGGCCACCCGTTGAAGTCGAGTTACGTGCACCACCCACCATCGTGGACCGCCTACGTGTCTCACGGGAAGGGCTCAGTGTGGTGAGATTCGTGGCGTGGGCGTCGTCGACTGGCTGGATCGGTTCCAGCGCAAGCACCGCGTTGTGGGCTTTCCACTCGCGGTCATCTACAAGTTCTTCGACGACCAGGCGGGCTACCTCGTGGGCCTCATCGCCTACTACGCGTTCCTGTCGTTCTTTCCCCTGCTCCTCATCTTCACGACGGTGCTCAGCTTCGTCCTGGTGAACTATCCGGACCTCAAGGAGCGGATGCTCGACTCGGCGTTGTCAGAGATCCCGATCATCGGTGCCCAACTCGGACAGCCGCAGTCGCTGAGGGGGAGCGCTACCGGCGTCATCGTCAGCGGCGTGGTCGCCCTCTACGGTGGGTTGGGCGTGGGGCAGGCCTTCCAGTACGCGATGAACACCGTCTGGGGCGTGCCGAGGAACGTGCGACCCAACCCGTTCCGTGCGCGCGGTCGGAGTTTCCTCCTCCTGCTGACGATCCTGCTGTTCGTCGTCCTCACCACGGGCATCACGATCGTCAGTGCGAAGGCGATCAGCAGCTTCCCCGTGACGACCCAGGTGGCCGTCGCGGTGGCAACCTTCCTCGGCACCGCCCTCGTCTTCGGGCTCGGCATGCGGCGCGCCGTCGCTCTCGACCTGGGGCTGAAGAATGTGGCGGTGGGTGCGATCGGCGCCGCCCTCACGTGGCAGGCCCTGCAGAGCTACGGTGTTGGGTTCGTCGAGAGGGCAGTCAGTTCGACCTCGGCGACCAACGGCGTCTTCGGCCTCGTCATCGGCCTCTTCGCCTTCTTCCACTTAGCTGCTTTTGGCACGGTGTTCTTTGCCGAAGCCGACGTGGTCCGGGCCAACCACCTTTACCCGCGTGCCCTGTTGACACCGTTCACCGACAACGTGGACCTCACCGACGGTGATCGTCGGGCCTACGCGCAGCAGGCGCGCATCGGCCGCTTCAAGGAGTACCAACAGATCGACGTCGACTTCGAGAAGCCGATCGAGCCCATCGCATCGACCGAGCCTGCCGAGCCCGCCCAGTCCGTCGACCCACCGCGCTGACCCGAGCTGGGTCAGGCGCTCACCGTCGGATGCTGCTCGTGGGTCGTGGTCGTCACGGCGCGCTCGCACAGCCCGAGAAACGCGCCGAGAGCGGTGAGCTCGTCGGGGGTGCGCGGCGCGAAGTCGGTGAGCACGGTCGAACGCACCAGGTATGCCGCGTGCTGGGCTCGCGAGACCGCGACGTTGAGACGGTGCCGGTCGAGGAGAAAACCGATGCCCCGCGGGACGTCGGCGTGGGCGGACGCCGCCATCGACACGATGGCCACGGGCGCCTCGCGGCCCTGGAACTTGTCGACCGTGCCGACGGAGATGTCGAGGAAGCCTGCGGCGTCGAGGGCAGCGCGAAGCGTGCCGACCTGCGCGTTGTAGGGAGTGATGACGAGGACATCGTCCTGCGTCAGCGGGCGACCCGGCTCGTCGGGGGCGAGCTGCCAGGTGCGGCCGACGTGGTCGCGCACGAGGTCGACGACGACGTCGGCTTCCTCGGGTGACCACTGGGCGCGGTCGCGGTGGTCGACCAGGCGCACGTGCAGGCCGGGTTCGACCCCTTCGAGCAGTCGCTTGGCGGTGCGGTCCTCGTGGGAACGCAGCCGGCCTTCGTATGCGAGTCGGGACACCGGCTCGGTGAGGGCAGGGTGCATGCGCCACGTCGTCTCGAGGAAGTAGCCGTGCGACGCGGGCAGGACTCGCTCGTCGTCGCGCTCGGCGCGGATGACCCAGCCCAGGGCGGAGGCATCGACGGGCTCGGGGTGCGTGCCCTGAGACACCTGGGGGAGCTGCTGCGGATCGCCCAGCAGGAGAAGGCGATCGGCCGACTCGGCCACGGCCAGGGTCTTGGCCAGGGAGTACTGACCAGCCTCGTCGATGACCAGCAGGTCGAGCTGACCGGGCTGGACGCGCTTGGGGTTGGTGAGGTCCCACGCGGTCCCGCCGATGACGTAGCCGCCCTGCTGCTCTGCGGCAAAGCCGGCGAGGTCATCGGCCGACGCGAGGTCGGTCCAGGTCGGCTCCGTGGCCTCCTTGGTCATCTTGGCGACCTGCTCCGGGTCGACCCCAGCGGCAACAACCGCGGCGAGGACGTTCTCGATCGAGGCGTGCGACTGGGCACAGACCCCGACCCTCCAGCCGTGATCGCGCACGAGGTCTGCAATCACCTGAGAAGCGACGTAGGTCTTGCCCGTTCCGGGAGGTCCCTGGACCGACAGCGCCGACCGGTCGAGGTCGAGCAGGGCAGCTTCAATGGCGCGGACGTAGCGGTCATCGCCCTCGCCGACCACCGGCAGCGAACCACCGGAGTGCAGCCGTGGCGAACGACGCAACAGCACGTCGACCCCAGCGGCGGCCGGCAGTTCGGGCAGCGAGGACTGCACGCGGCGAGCCAAGCGCTCCAGGGCCGCATCGATGTTGGTGGTGCGCACGATGCCACTGGGCACGAGAGCGGCGGGGGCGTCCGAGTGCTCGTCGCCGTCCTTGGGCATGAGCTCCTCGAGAGTGAGGACCTGGTGCACGTGGCCGTTGGGAGCGATGACGTCGTCGGTCTCGAGCACCTTGACCGACGCAGACGACCGAGCGTTGAGATGACCGGGCAGGAGCTCAACACCCAGCGGCGGGGGAGAGGCGTAGACCGCCGCGACCTCGGCACCGGGCTTCAGCAGGGTGCCACCCATCGGCTCGCCCTTGACGGCGATCGTGCGCCGAGGACGCTGTCGCGGGGTGTCGCGATGCCAGTCCTCGACGACCTCGCTGTCCTCGATGAGGAAGACGCCAGGGTCCGACATCCACTCGGTCACGGGCAGGCGCAACCGGTCGAAGTGCTTCCACCAGAACGGCTTGTCCTCGCGGGCGTGGAAGAGCAAGGTCGCCGCGACCATGGCGATGGTCTGCTGCTCGGGAGTGCGGTCCTGCGGCTTGACGCCGTCGATCGTCGCACGCAGCAACCTCTCGAGCTCGAGCAGAGCCACCCGCGAGTCGCTCGGCACCTGCGCTGCCGCCTCCCCACCGGGCAGCGACCCGTCGCCGGCCAGTGGCGCAACAGTCGCCCCGTTGGGACCGCCCACCCCGTCGACCTCGACCTGACGCGCCAGCAGCCAGTTGCGCAGGAGGAGCGTCGAGACGCAGTCCTCCTCGTTGTAGTTGGCGATGTCCTGGATCTCGCGCTCAGCGGTGGCGCGATCCTCGATCTCTCGGGCCAGGACGAAACGGTGGTAGGCCACGATCGAGTCGTCACCCTTGGCCACCGCAGCCGTGCGGTCACCCATGTAGAGGGGCTCGAGCTTCTTGATCGAGTAGGAGCGCTGCGAGACGCGAATCCCCGCTCGCACCACGGCATACAGGTCGACGAAGACGCCATCGCGCAGGAACTGGTCGATGTCGTCCTCGCACACCCCGTGGCGGGCAGCGAGCCGCAGCAAGGCGGTCTTCTCGTAGGGCGCGTAGTGGTAGACGTGCAGATCCGGCCACTGACGGCGGCGCTCGTGGAGATAGGCGACGAAGTCGATCAACGCCTGCTTCTCCTGCGCGCGGTCGTGCGCCCAGAACGTCACGAACCGCGGCTTCTCGCCCCCGACGAGATTTACGCCATCGATCTCGACGAGACCGAACAGGTACTCCAGTCCCCAGTCGTGAGAACCTCGCTCGCTCCACAGCGGATCGCCCTCGAAGTCGAAGAAGATGTCGCCATCACTCGGCGACGGCAGGGCTCGCAGTGCGGCCGGAGACGTCACCTCGGCAACCACCCGTCCGTCCGGGTCCGCCTCCTGCACCAGCTGCAACCGCGCCTGCTCGCGCAGCCGGTCGAGCGTCGACTCACGCACGTCCGGCACGGGCTCGGTGCGCACGGCCAGCTGCTCGATCGTCGAGACCCCTGCCTCGAGCAACCGACGACGCTGCGGCAGACGCACTCCCGCCACCAGCAGCACGTCGCGCGCGGCTTCCGCCTCGGCCTCGCACACCTCGCACCGACCACAGGCCAGCCAACGCGCATCGCCCCACTGCGCCAACCCCGACTCGGTGCGGTGCTCCGCCAGCACCGATTCCAGGCGAGCACGACGCGCGGCATACACGGGAAGGATGTCGTCGAGCAGGTGGTCCGTCGACACTCCACTGCCCAACACCAACCGGGCCACAGGCGCAGTCGGCACGCCTGCGGAACGCAACTGGGCGGCATACGCCGCGATTTGCAGCAACGCTGGGACGCTCGCGGACCGCGCAAGCTTCGTGTCGCAGACGAGCCAGCCGTCGTCGGTGCGCTCGAGGAAGTCGGCGTGCCCGACGAGTCCACCGTCGAAGAAGGTCGCCTGGAACACCACATCGGTGTCGTCACCACGCAGCGTCGCGATCGTCGTCTCGTGCGCCGCCGTGAGCGACGCCAGGTCATAGGCAGGTCGCGGGAACTGCTTGACCCGCCCCGGGTGCGCGGCCGACAGGCGTAGCAACTCCTGGCGCTCGTGGGCGTCACCGAGCTCCTTGAGGCGCTCCATCATGAGCTCCTCGGTCTGCGGCGGCTTGGGAGCGCGACCCAGCGTGACGTCGAGCTCGCGCACCAGGGCGAACTCGCACTGGGAGGCGAGGCGCAGGTCGCTCGGGCTGAGGATCAGACGCCCGTCGTCACGAAGGAGGAACATGCCTCCCACGATAGGTACGTGCACTGACAGGTCAGTGGACCTGCGCCGGTGCGCCGATGGGGCGGGACTGGCGATCCGCCACGGCCGTAGCCTGAGCCCATGGTCACGCTGCAACGAGCGCCAGTCCGCCTCACCGCAGAAGGTCTGGTGCTGCGTGAGTTCCTGGAGGCGGATCACGCCGACCTCCAGAGCTCGTTCGCGTATCCCGACGTCCGCCTCTGGAACCCGCAACTTGCCAGCGACCGGGACGTCGCAGAGTTCGTCACGGCTCGCAACGACTGGAGCGAGGGCACCCACGCATCGTGGGTCGTCGCGCAGGCGGGCGCCGCTGGCCGTCTCGTCGGCTACGTGTCCCTGCACCACATCGATGCCGCCAACGTGAACGCGGAGATCGGCTACTGGACCGCGCCGTGGGCTCGCGATCGCGGGTATGCCGTGCTGTCCGTCCGCGCCGCCGTCACCTTTGCCTTCGAGACTGTTGGTCTCGTGCGCGTCCAATTGCTCCACGCCGTCGAGAACGAGGGTTCGTGTCGCGTGGCGCTGGCGGCCGGGTTCGTCATCGAGGGCACCTCACGCCAGTCCTACCGATTCGGGGACGGACTCCTGCACGACGAACACCTGCACTCCCGGCTGCGCTCCGACTGAAGGACCTCAGATCCAGGAGGGGAACCACATGAGCCGCAGCCAGTGCGAGTACGGCACGACCTGCGCCGAGTAGATCGGGTAGAACCACGCGAACAACCCGATCGTCACGAGCAGATAGCCACCGACGACGATCGCGCCGATCCGCCGCCGCTCCCGTGTCGCCGAGCGCCCGCCGAGCACCAACCCCGCGCAGAACGTGAGCCCCAGGATCACCCACGGCTCGAAGGCCACCGAGTAGAACGCATAGATGGTGCGGTGCTGGTACATGAACCACGGCGCATATCCCGCGAGCATCCCAGCCAGCACGGCTCCGGCTCGCCAGTCCCGACGCGCGACCCAGTAGAACGCGCACACCAGCAGCGCCACGATCCCGACCCACCACACCGACACGGTGCCGATCGTGTGCACGGCCTGCGAGCAGGAGTCGACGGTGCATGACCCCTCGCCGCGCTTGGTGCCCTCGTAGAAGAACGACGTCGGCCGCGCCTGGATCATCCAGCCCCACGGGTTCGACGAGTAGGAGTGCGGCGTCGACAGCGTGGTGTTGAAGTCCCACATGTCCTGGTGGTACTTCACGAAGTTGCGCAGCACCGCCGGCAGCCACTGGATTCCCTCGCCGGGATGGAAGGTGTTCCACTGCCGGTGGTAGCCGTTCGACGACGCGAACCAGCCTGACCACGACGCGACATAGACGACGGCGGAGGTCACGACCAACTGCACCGCGGCATACGGGCCGTCCTTGAAAAGCCCTTCACGCACCCACGGCCGCACTCCGACCGCACGCCGAGCGCCCATGTCCCACAGCACGGTCATCAGGCCGAAGACCGCGAGGAAGAACAGGCCGGACCACTTCGTGGAGAGGCACAACCCGAGCGAGAGCCCCGCAAGCCAGCGCCAGGGCCGGACTCCCAGCCACGGTCCGTGTCGGAGGGGTATGCCGGGTGCCTGCCCTCCGACGATCCGCGCGAGTTTCTCGCGGCTCTTGTCCCGGTCGACGACGAGCGCGGCGAACCCCGCCAGCGCGAAGAACGACACGATCATGTCGAGGATGCCGGTGCGTGACATCGCGAAGTGCGTGCCCTCGACCGCCAGCAGCAGTGCCGCGATGCAGCCGAGAAGCGTCGAGCCGAACATGCGCCGGGCGACGCGACCGACGATGAGGATCGAGAGTGTCCCGAGGGCGGCGACGGCGAAGCGCCACCCGAACGAGCTCTGCGGACCGAAGAGCCACTCGCCGGCGCCGATGAGCCACTTGCCGACGGGCGGGTGCACGACCATGTCGCCCTGGTCGCTGAAGACGTTGACGTTGCCGGCGTTCCAGAGCTTGTCGGCGTCCTCGTTCTTGCCCTCGACGCGCATCTCGACGCCGTGCTGGATCAGTGACCAGCCCTGCTTGACGTAGTACGTCTCGTCGAAGACCAGCGAATGCGGCCGGTCGAGGTGCCAGAAGCGGAGGAACCCGCCGATCGCCGCGATGAACAGTGGCCCGACCCAACCCCAGACGCGGTCAGTGGGAGTTGTCCCGAGCAGGCGTTCGCGCAGCTCGTCGGTCCGGGTCACCGGGCCATCGTAGGCAACGCTCCTTGGGAAACCCCGTGGGAGGATCGCGACATGACTGATGAGCCGCGTGACGGAGTTCTTGTCCTCGCGGCAACGCCCATCGGGGATCCTCGTGATGCGGCTCCCCGGCTGGCCGACGAACTGGCCACTGCCGACGTCATCGCCGCCGAGGACACGCGCCGGCTGAGGCGGCTCTGTCAGGCCCTCGACGTCAACCCTGTGGGCAGGGTCATCAGCTATCACGAGCACAACGAGGCGTCCCGGACCGCAGATCTCGTCGAGAGACTTCGCGAGGGCGCGCGCGTTCTCGTCGTGACCGATGCGGGTATGCCGTCCGTCTCCGACCCGGGGTACCGCCTGGTCTCCGCTGCGGTCGGGATCGACATTCGGGTGACCTGCGTGCCGGGACCGTCAGCGGTGCTGATGGCGCTCGCGGTGTCGGGGCTGCCGGTCGACCGGTTCTGCTTCGAGGGGTTCCTGCCGCGCAAGGGTGGCGAGCGGTTGCGTGCGTTGAAGGGTCTAGCCACGGAGCAGCGGACGATGGTCTTCTTCGAGGCGCCGCACCGTATCGCCAAGTCGTTGGCTGCGATGGAGGAGGCGTTCGGCGGGGACCGTCGAGCCGCCGTGTGTCGTGAGCTGACCAAGACGTATGAGGAGGTCCGGCGGGGTTCCTTGGTGGAGCTCGTCGCCTGGGCCGATGACGGGGTGCGTGGCGAGATCACGGTGGTGGTGGCCGGGGCTGCCGCCGTGGCGGGCGATGTCGAGAGCAATCTGACCTCGATCCTCGACCGGGTCGCGGCGGGTGAACGCCTCAAGGACGTGTGCGCCGACGTCGCCTCGGCCACCGGCCTGTCCAGGTCAGCCCTCTACAACGCCGCCCTCGCCGCCCAGAAGCCCTGACCCAAGACCGACTTCGTGCCCGGTACGGACACTCGTCGCTGCGCTCCTCCTGTCCGTACCGGGCACGAAGTCGAAATCAGGGGGTCGGGCAGGTGACGCAGGTTCGGGCTGTGGGTCGCGCCTCGAGACGGGCCTTCGGGATGGGATGCCCGCACTTCTCGCACCTTCCGTAGGTGTCGGTCGAAACCCGGACGAGGGCTGCCTCGATCTCGGCGAGCTGGACTCGTGCCTGGTGGATGAGGGCATCGACCTGGGACCGTTCGTACGCAATCGTGGCGCCCTCTGGGTCGTGTTCGTCGTCGGCGTTGCTGTCACGCGAGCTGTCGACGATCCGGTCGAAGTCGTCGGTCAGGGCAGCCAACCGCTCGAGCGTCGCCCGACGGTCCAGCTCGAGAACACGGCTGGTCTCCTCCACCACCGCATCGTGTCAGCGAGCACCGACACTGATGATGTTTGTTGCCCCGAGGGTCATGACTCTGGCACTGACTGTCGGCCTGCTGGCTTGACCATCAACTGGACCGCCTGACTCTCGGGGTCCCGCGCGCAGGCCGGGCGGACATGACCTCATAAGAGCCTGGCGAAGCCTCATCAGTGTCCTGTCTGCTCGCCCGACCGGCGTCGACCAACCGAATCGACACGGAAGGCACTTTCCATCATGACAGTGACAAATCTCGAGCCCGGAACGCTTGTGGGAGGCGTTGACACCCACGCCGACACCATCCACGTCGCGGCTGTTGACTCGTGGGGGAGGCAGTTGGGTGACCAGGAGTTCCCCACGACGCCTTCGGGGTATCGGCAGGCCCTGGCGTTCCTGACCGGTCGAGGTGAGGTGGTGGGGATCGGGATTGAGGGCACCAGTTCGTATGGAGTGGGTATCACTCGAGCGGCCGGTGAGGCGGGCATCGCGGTCTTCGAGGTGGTGCGGCCTGAGCGGGCGGTACGCCGGCGCGAGGGCAAGTCGGATCCGTTGGATGCCTACCAGGCGGCCCAGGCCATGTTGAGCGGTAGGGCAACCGCGGCAGCGAAGTCAGCGGACATCACCGCGCTTCGCGCTCTACACAATGCTCGGCGCTCAGCTGTCAAAGCCAGAGCAGCAGCACAGTCCAGATTCGCCACCAACTGGTGACGTCCCCGGCCGACCTGCGGGAAAAATATCGCAACCTCACCGCGGCACGCCTGATCCAGACGCTCGCAGCCTGCCGCCCCAGCGTGCACCCAGATCTCGAAGAACGTCTGGTCCTGACCGCATTGAAGTCCCTCGCGCGCCGCCACCAGAGCCTGACCCGAGAGATCAGCGAACTCGACACCGAACTGGACCACAATGATCGAAAGGGCCGCGCCCCATCTACTGCACCTCCACGGCGTTGGGAACACCACCGCGGCACAACTGCTCATCACCGCCGGCGGCAACCCCGACAGGCTGCGCAGTGAGGCTTCGTTCGCCGCGCTCTGTGGCACCGCGCCCGTCCCGGCCTCGTCAGGCAAGACCACACGCCACCGGTTGTCACGCGGGGGTGACCGACGCGCAAACAACGCATTGCACACCATCGCGATGGCACGGCTCAGGAACCACCCGCCCACCAAGGCCTTCGTACAGCGACAGCGTGACCGCGGCCGGTCCACGCCAGAGATCCTGCGGCTCCTCAAACGCGCCATCGCCCGGGAAATGTTTAAGCAACTCACGCGGCCACACGAGGACCTCGGCGTCCACGACCTGCGCCCCACCAGGCAGGCCAAGAACATCACCCTCGCAGCAGCAGCCCACGCACTTGGCCTAGCAACGATAACCATCAGCCGAACCGAGCGAGGGCTGCACATCACTCCAGAAGTCGTTAACCGCTACCGCGAGTGGCTCAATACCGCTTGACAGACATAGGAGCTTCAACGCGAGCGGACGGCATACGCCGCTCGGAGCTCTGTCAGGCACCGTCGATAGGTTGGGTCGATGCAGACACGCAACGTAGGAGACATCCGGGTCGGCGCCATCGGGCTGGGCCTGATGACGTTCGACCAGAGTGGGACCCAACCCCGACAGCAGCTGCTCGACACCGTCCGCGCCGCGCTCGACGCCGGGGTGACCCTGCTCGACACCGCCGACGCCTACGGTCCCGGCGAGGAGAAGGGCGCCGGAGCGCAGGGCGAGAACGAGCGGCTCATCGCGTCGATCCTCGACGAGCTCGGGGTGCGCGACCAGGTGCTCCTCGCCACCAAGGGTGGTCACGTGCGCACCGACGGCGGCGACTGGGGTCTCGACAGCTCCGCCGAGCACCTGCGTCGGGCCGTCGATGACAGCCTGGGCAGGCTCGGCGTCGACCAGATCGCCCTGTGGCAGCACCACCGCCCCGACCCGGCCGTGCCCTACGACGAGGTCATCGGCACGGTCAAGGAGATCGCCGACAGCGGCAAGGTCGCCAAGGTCGGACTCTCCAACGCCAACCCCGACCAGATCCGTGCTGCCCACGCGGTTCTCGGCGACTCGCTCGTGAGCGTCCAGAACCAGTTCAGCCCGGCCTTCCGCAGCAGTCGTCCGGAGATCGACGTCTGTGAGGAGCTGGGGCTGGCCTTCCTCCCGTGGAGCCCGCTCGGCGGCCTCGGCGGTGCCAAGGACCTCGCCGAGACCTTCCCAGTCTTCGCCGAGGTCGCCACGGCGCGAGGCGTCAGCGCCCAGCAGGTCGCCCTCGCGTGGGAGCTGGCCCAGTCCCCGGTCGTCATCCCGATCCCCGGCGCCAAGCGTCCGCAGTCGATCACCGACTCGGCGGCCGCCGCTGACCTCGAGCTGAGCGCCGACGAGCTGGCCCGCCTCGACGGCTGAGCCAGCCCCTACGCGCGGGCGGACGGCATACGCGTCAGTAACGTGCATATCTCACACGTGAGTTAGGTCTGCCTGAGCGTGTCCGTCCGCCCGGCGCGAGGTACGTTTCGTCCATGCCCACGACGACTCTCACTCCGCGCGGGACCACTGCGCGGGGCACGACGATCGCGCTCAAGCTGCTCATGGCAGTGACCGGCCTGGTCTTCGTTGGATACCTGCTTCTGCACATGTACGGAAACCTCAAGGCCCTGACGGGAGAGGAGGGTTTCAACGAGTACGCAGAGCACCTGCGGACGTTCCTCACGCCGATGCTTCCCTACGGCGGCCTGCTCTGGATCGTGCGTGTCGTCCTCCTGCTCTCGATCGTCGGCCACGTGTATGCCGCGTTCAAGCTCTGGAGTCGCGCTGGCGAAGCGCGCCGCACGAAGTACGCCGCCGTCAAGACGGCCGCGACCTCGAAGTGGATGCGCTGGGGCGGTGTCTTCCTGCTCGTCTTCATCGTGTGGCACCTCCTGCACTTCACGATCATCAAGATCTCGCCGAACAGCGAGAAGCAGGGCTCCAACATCACCCAGAACCCCTACGAGCTCGTGGTCGCGAGCTTCCAGGTGCCGTGGATGACGCTGATCTACGTTCTCGCGATGATCGCGCTCTTCATGCACCTCAAGCACGGCGTCTACAGCGCGCAGCAGACCCTCGGCTGGACCGGATCCCCCAAGGCGCACGCCCGCGCCAAGACGATCGGCCTCGCCGTCGCGGCCCTCATCGTCGTCGGGTTCCTCATCCCGCCGCTGTCCATCGCATTCGGCCTGATCGACTGAAGGTGTCGCAGAACATGACTGAGAAGAACGCCGGCTCAACCGGTCTCGTCCAGGGGCTCTACACCGAGGGTTCGCCGATTGCGGACCACAAGGCGCCCGATGGCCCCATCGACAAGAAGTGGACCCGCCGCAAGTTCGAGGCGGCCCTCGTCAACCCGGCGAACCGCCGCAAGATGTCGGTCATCATCGTCGGCACCGGACTCGCGGGCGGCGCGGCTGCTGCCACGCTCGGCGAGGCCGGCTACCACGTGAAGTCCTTCTGTTTCCAGGACTCCCCGCGTCGGGCGCACTCCATCGCAGCGCAAGGCGGCATCAACGCCGCGAAGAACTACAAGGAGGACGGCGACTCCGTCCAGCGCCTCTTCTACGACACGGTCAAGGGCGGCGACTACCGCTCCCGCGAGGACAACGTCTACCGTCTCGCCGAGGTCAGCGCCAACATCATCGACCAGTGCGTCGCGCAGGGTGTGCCCTTCGCCCGTGAGTACGGCGGCCTGCTCGACAACCGCTCCTTCGGTGGTGTCCAGGTGTCGCGCACCTTCTATGCGCGCGGCCAGACGGGCCAGCAGCTGTTGATCGGTGCGTACCAGGCGCTCGAGCGCCAGGTCGCAGCCAAGACCGTCGAGCAGTTCACCCGCCACGAGATGCTCGAGGTCATCGTCGACGGTGAGGGCGCGGACCGTCGGGCCCGCGGCGTCATCGTCCGTGACCTCGTCACCGGTGAGATCGAGACCCACCTCGCCGACGCCGTCGTGCTCGCCTCCGGTGGCTACGGCAACGTCTTCTTCCTCTCCACCAACGCGATGGGCTCCAACGTCACCGCGTCCTGGCGTGCGCACCGCAAGGGTGCCCACATGGCCAACCCCTGCTACACGCAGATCCACCCGACCTGCATCCCGGTCTCCGGCGAGCACCAGTCCAAGCTGACCCTCATGTCGGAGTCGCTGCGCAACGACGGTCGCATCTGGGTGCCGAAGCGTCGCGAGGACTGCGACAAGCCGGCCAACGAGATCGCCGAGGACGACCGCGACTACTACCTCGAGCGGATCTACCCGGCGTTCGGCAACCTCGTGCCCCGTGACATCGCGTCGCGCCAGGCCAAGAACGTCTGCGACGAGGGCCGCGGTGTCGGTCCCGTCGTCGCTGACTTCCGCCGTGGCGTCTATCTCGACTTCGCCGACGCCATCAAGCGTCTGGGTCGTCCGGCCGTCGAGGAGAAGTACGGCAACCTCTTCGACATGTACGCCCGGATCACCGGCGAGAACCCGTACGAGACGCCGATGCGCATCTACCCGGCCGTTCACTACGTCATGGGTGGCCTCTGGGTCGACTACGACCTGTCGTCCTCGATCCCCGGCCTGTTCGTCGCCGGTGAGGCCAACTTCTCCGACCACGGCGCCAACCGTCTGGGTGCTTCGGCTCTCATGCAGGGCCTCGCCGACGGCTACTTCGTCCTGCCCAACACGATCCGCGACTACCTCGCCAAGGTGAAGCCGAGCGAGCTCACCGAGGACAGCCCGTCCGTCGTGGCCGCGCGCGCCGAGGTTGAGGAGCGCACCCAGCGCCTCCTCGCCGTCAACGGTGAGCGCAGCGTCGACTCCTTCCACCGCGAGCTCGGCCACATCATGTGGGAGTACTGCGGCATGGAGCGTTCCGAGGAAGGTCTGCGCAAGGCCATCGACCTCATCAAGGGCCTGCGTGCGGAGTTCTGGCGCAACGTGCGCGTTCTCGGTGCAGCCGACACCCTCAACCAGTCCCTCGAGAAGGCCGGCCGCGTTGCCGACTTCCTCGAGCTGGGCGAGCTCATGTGCATCGACGCCCTGCACCGTCGCGAGTCCTGCGGCGGTCACTTCCGGGAGGAGTCGCAGACCGAGGACGGTGAGGCGCTGCGTCACGACGACGAGTTCGCCTACGTCGCGGCCTGGGAGTTCACTCCTCCCAGCGAGACGGAAGGGGTCGGCGCCGGAATGGGCGCGCCCATCCTGCACAAGGAAGACCTCGTGTACGAGTTCATCGAGCTGAAGCAGCGGAGCTACAAGTAATGGACCTCACTCTCAAGATCTGGCGTCAGACCGGCCCGAACGACCAGGGCGGCCTCGTCACCTACCAGGTGTCGGACATCAGCCCCGACATGTCGTTCCTCGAGATGCTCGACGTCCTCAACGAGACGCTCAACGCCAAGGGCGACGAGCCGATCGCGTTCGACAGCGACTGTCGTGAGGGCATCTGCGGCATGTGTGGCCTGATGATCTCCGGCCACGCGCACGGCCCCGAGAAGACCACGACCTGCCAGCTGCACATGCGCTCGTTCAAGGACGGCGAGACCATCACCGTCGAGCCGTGGCGAGCCGAGGCGTTCCCGATCATCCGCGACCTCGTCGTCGACCGTGGCGCGTTCGACCGCATCATCCAGTCCGGTGGCTACATCTCCGCCAACACGGGTTCGGCCCCCGACGCCCACGCCGCGCCCGTCCCCAAGGACAAGGCCGACCGTGCGTTCATGGCAGCTGAGTGCATCGGCTGTGGCGCGTGCGTCGCGGCCTGCCCCAACGCCAGCGGCATGCTCTTCATGGGCGCCAAGATCACCCACCTCGGTGAGCTTCCCCAGGGCCAGCCCGAGCGCGACGCCCGCGTCGTCTCCATGGTCAACCAACACGACCACGAGGGCTTCGGCGGCTGCACCAACATCGGTGCATGCTCGAGCGCCTGCCCCAAGGGCATCCCGCAGGACGTCATCAGCCAGCTCAACAAGGACCTGCGCACGGCCCTCAAGAACGGCCACTGACCCACCTGCCCGACCAGTCGGGGGTTCTGTGACCAGTCGGGGGCTCCGCAGGGCCCGACTCGTCACGCAACCCCCGACTGGTGGCTACAGCTGCGGCCCTTGGGGATAACCGCGGGGCGAGATCGCGGGATCCTGCCATCCTCGGGTGATGCTTGGACCGCCTCGCCATCCACCCTTCGACCCGAGCCAATTGCGCCGGACCGCCGATCTGCGGCACGTCGGGACCGAGCCGAGCCGCGGAGGGTGGCAACAGATCCGGACGGGCGTGTGGCTGCCGGAGTCGAACTTCGCGACCCTTTCCCCAGTCGACCGGCACGCCGCCTTCGTGCACGCCACGGCGCTCAGCCATCGCAATGGCGAGTCGCTGCAGCTCGCCTGCGAGTCAGCGGCCGCGGTCCTGGGCGTTCCTCGGATCAGCCGCTGGCCCACCACCGTGCGGCATCTGGTGACCCGCCGAGGGGTCAGCGGCTCTTCGGTGCTGCGCCCCCTTCTCGGTGGGGAGGCGGAGTGTGTGCTCGTGCAGGGGATACTCGTGACGCCACCAGCTCGCACGGTGATCGACCTTGCTCGATACGGCAGCTTGGACGATGCCGTGACTGCCGCTGACTACTGCCTGAGGCAGAGCCTGTGCACTCGCGCGGATCTCGCGGAGGAGCTTGCCCGCGTGCCCGCTCGAGCTTCTGGGCGGGCACTCGCGCAGACGGTGGTCGGGCTCGCCGACGGACTGAGCATGTCGCCGGGGGAGAGCCTTTCGCGGGTGCAGATGTTCCGCCTGCGGATCCCGAAGCCGAGGTTGCAGGTGTCGTTCACCGACGACGAAGGGCTCATCTGAGACGTCGACTTCTGGTGGGAGCAGGCGGTGGGGGAGTTCGACGGCCGGACCAAGTACCGCGTGCCACCCGGCGCCGACCACGAGGAGGCAGGGCGGGTGCTGTGGGCGGAGAAGAAGCGCGAAGACCGGCTCCGGCGCAAGACGCAGGTGGCGCGCTGGGTGTGGGCCAATCTCCTGTATCCCCAGCAGCTGCTCGCGATCCTCGCCGAGAAGGGCGTTCGGCCCGAGCGGCGCTCGACGTGGCTGGACCACGGGGACGAGTCGGGGGTTGCGTGACGACTCGGGGCCTCCCGCACCCCCGACTCGTCACAGAAGCCCCGACCGGTGGACCGCGACGAGCTCAGAGCCAGCTGAGGTGGTCCTTGAGGAGGGCGTAACCCACGAACGCGACGACATCGAGGATCGTGTGGGCGACCACGAGCGGGCCGACACGCTTGGTCCTGGTGTAGATCCAGCCGAACAGCAGCCCCATGATCGCGTTGCCGACGAAGCCACCGAAGCCCTGATAAAGATGATACGAACCGCGAATCAGCGCTGAGGACACCATGATTCGTCCCGTCGACCAGCCAGCCTGCGACCACCGGGTGAACAGGTAGCCGATCATCACCACCTCTTCGAGGATGGCGTTCTGTGCGGCGGCGAGCACCAGCACGGGCACTGCCCACCACACGTCGGTGAGGTTCGCCGCAGCGATGGTGGTGTTGAGATCGAGAGCCCGCGCCACGGCATACAGGCCGAGTCCGGGAATCCCGACGAGAGCCGCGAGACCGAGTCCGCGCACGACGTCGCGGGCGGGCTGGGTCAGGTCCCAGCCGATGGTGAAGCGGGCGCGCACGTCATCGCGCGACAGCAGGTGCAGGGCCAGCGCAACCGGCACGAGGGCCAGGGCGATCCCGACGAGCTGATACGCCAGGTCGAGCCAGGGTCGGTCGGGCGTGACCGAGGAGTTCATCGCGGTCGTCTGCTGGCTCAGGGCCACCTGGGCGGTGAGCTTGCGAATGAGCGACAGCGCGCTCCAGATGGCCGAGGCCCCGAGTGAGACACCGAGCACCAACCACGTCTCGACGAGGTGTTGGCGGCGCATGACGTCAGCCTATGGCGCGCCTCTCGGGATGTGCTGTGAGGTCAGTGCGCGGCAGCGGTGTGGAAGTAGAACGCCGGGATGCTGAGCTGACGGCTGCGACGGACGGTGCGTGACTCGAGGAGTGCGGGGACTCCGGCGAACGCGGTGAGACCGACGACGAGGACGCCGGCGACGGCGACGAGGACGGTGAGGTAGGTGGTGATGATCGAGAGATCGGTGAGCTGGCCCATGGTGGGCCTCCTTTCGTTTCTACGTCTGTAGAAGACTCTACATCTGTAGAAAATCACGATGCAAGTCGGGGTCGCCCTCGAGGTCCACCCGGTGCGCCGAGCCCGCGACCGGCACAATGACGGGATGACCTCACGTGAGACCCCTGCCGCAACGGGGCGGCGGGCCGAGCTGCTCGAGGCCGCTGTCGAGGTCGTGGCCGACCTGGGGCTGCGGGGGCTCACCCACCGCTCGGTCGACGCCCGCGCCGGCCTGCCCGAGGGCACATGCTCGGCCTACTTCCGTTCTCGCGAGGCGCTGCTCATCGGTCTGGCGGAGCACGTCGCCGCGAGCATGTCGCGTGATGTCGACGAGATGGCGACGCTCGCGTCCACCCATGCCGACGACACCGACGCCCTGGCCACCGAGGCCACCGACCTGCTCCTGCGTTGGCTGGACCGACCCCAGGTCGTCCGCACGCAGGGCGAGCTCTCGCTCGAAGCCGTGCGGCGCCCCGAGCTCATGAAGGTCTTCCAGAACTGGCGCGCCGGGCTCGACACGCTCGTCGCCGGCATCTCCGAGGCTGGCGGAAGCCCCGATTCAGGGATCCGAGCATCCGTCGCCGTCGCTGCCCTCGAGGGAGTGCTCGGCTCGGCGACCCGGATGTCGGAGGACAAGCGGGAGGACTTCGTCAGGGCCGCCGTGCCCATGCTCGTGCGCGGGCTGCACGCCGACCGCTGACCTCATCTTGCGGGGCGCGTGCCCGTTCGCGATGTCACGGACGCGGGTATGCCGCGTCGGGCCCGCCGCGCTCGAGTCGCCTTTTCTTCCACTTGCGGACCTTGAGCCACATCCACACGAGGAACCAGGCCAGCGCGATCAGGGCAAAGATCACGAGGATGGGGATGAAGATCGCGACGAGCGACAGGCCCAGTGATGCCCCGTCCTCCGCCGTTGAGACCAGCGGTGCACCGACGCCCAGGGTCCCCACGTTGATCGCGGGCCGCGCGGCCATCTTGCCCGAATGGACGAGTCCGGACACGACGATGCCGAGGACGACGCCGATCCACGGGTTGTCGCCCATCCACGTCGACTTGTCGAGCGACTCAGCGGCGTTCGTCGCCGCGAAGATCAGCCCGCCCATGCTCGGCCGGATGAACGTCTGGATCGCGTCGTTGACGGTGTCCACCGCAGGGATCTTGTCGAGGACGAGCTCGGTGAGGAGCAGGAGCGCGCCGACGCCAATGGCCCACGGCGACTCGATCCACTGGAAGCTCGAGGGCAGCGTGATGACGTCGGTGAAGCGGGCGATGAGCGCGACGATCATGAACGGGATGTAGGCGTTGAGGCCAGCCGCAGCGGACAGCCCCATGCCGGTGAGTGCGGCGATCACGTGTCGACCTCCTGAGTTCGTGCCGGGCGTCGGCACCGTCAGGACATGTCTACTCGATTCGCGCGCGCCACTCGGGTTTCACGCGCACCCGACGCGTATGCCGTGTGGTCCCGCAATCGGGACCACACGGCATACGCGTGTGTTGCTGTCAGTCAGTCGCCCTTGACGTTGACGATCTGCCGCAGCGTGTGCCGGACCTTGACCAGGTCAGCGGCGTCTGCCATGACCTGGTCGATGTCCTTGTAGGCGCCCGGGATCTCGTCGATGAACGCGTCCGAGTCCTTGTACTCGATGCCCACCATCGCCTCCCGCAGTTCGTCCCGGGAGAACGTCTTGCGTGCCTTGCTCCGCGAGAACATCCGACCGGCACCGTGGGGTGCCGAGTTGAGCGACATCGCGTTGCCGAGACCTTCGACGACGTAGGACCGCGTGCCCATCGAGCCGGGGATGAGGCCGAGCTGGCCGACCTTCGCCTCGATGGCGCCCTTCCGGGACACCCACAGCTCCTTGCCCCAGTGCTTCTCCTGCTGGGTGAAGTTGTGGTGGCAGTTGACCCGTTCCTGCTCCTCCACCGGTGTCCCGACGAAGTCGCCGAGCTGCCGCAGGACCCGATCCATCATTTCCTCCCGGTTGAGCAGGGCGTAGTGCTGGGCCCACCGGAGTTCCCGGATGTAGGCCCAGAACTCGTCCGTCCCCTCGACGAGGTAGGCGAGGTCCCTGTCCTGGAGGGTGATCCAGTACCGGTCCATGAGCTGCCGGGCGATCGCGATGTGGTGCTGCGCGATCTTGTTGCCGACCCCCCGTGAACCGGAGTGGAGGAAGGCCCAGGCCCGGTCCTGCTCGTCGAGGCTGACTTCGACAAAGTGGTTGCCCGATCCCAGTGTGCCGAGCTGTTCCCGCCACCGCCCGGCCCGCTGATCCGGGCTGAAGCCGGCCTCGACGGCCATGCCCTCGAGCTCGGCAGTCCGCGGCTCTGCGGTCGCGACGATCTTCTTGTTCGCCGCGCCCGCCGACAGCGGGATGGACCGTTCGATCGCCTCCCGCAGGGGAGTGAGTGACCGGCCCGCCAGGTCCGCAGCGGTGAACTGCGTGAGGACGGCGATCATGCCGCAGCCGATGTCGACGCCGACCGCTGCCGGGATGATGGCCCGTTCGGTCGGGATGACCGAGCCGACCGTCGCCCCGAGACCGAGGTGGGCATCAGGCATGAGCGCGAGGTGCGGGAACACGAAAGGCAGTTCGGAGGTGCGCTCCGCCTGCTCCTGGGTCGAGGGTTCGAGGATTGAGGCCCAGTTCATGAGCCGGGGGGTGATCTGCTTCATCGCGCACCTCCTGGGGCGTCGTGTGGATGTGTGTCACCCGCAGTGCCGTTGTTGGCTGCGGGCCGTCGGGAAGCCTGACAGGTGCCCGACAGCTGGTGCGAACGATTAATGGCGCAGCGGTGTGAATGATGCAGAGTTGGGGTGTGTCCACCCACCTCACTGTCACCAGCTCCGAGCAACTCACCCCACGTCTGCGACGGCTGTGGTTCCACAGCGACGACCTGTCGGCGTTCGAGGGCAACGAGTCGACCGACCGTTACGTGAAGCTCGTCTTCCCCAAGCCGGGCGTCGACTACCCGCAGCCTCTCGACATGAAGGCCCTGCGCGGGACGATCCCTCCCGAGGACATGCCGGTCGTGCGGACCTACACGGCTCTCTTTCCCGATGTTGCGGCCGGAACGTTGGCCATCGACTTCGTGATCCACGGCGACGAGGGAATCGCTGGGCCGTGGGCCGCTGCTGCCCAACCGGGCGACACCTTGCTCGCCAACGGTCCGGGCGGTGGCTACCGGCCGGACCCGACCGCCGACTGGTTCCTGTTCGCCGGTGACGAGTCGGCCGCTCCGGCCATCACCGCGGCTCTTGCCGACCTGCCTGCCGACGCCATCGCCCGCGTCGTGGTGCTCGTCGACAACGCCGAGCACGAGTTGCCACTGCCCCTTCCGTCCGGCGCCGAAGTGACCTTCGTCCATCGCGAGACCGGGGGAGACCTCGTCGAAGCTGTCCGGGCACTCGAGTGGCCGGAGGGTCGCGTCGACGTCTTCATCCACGGCGAGGGCAATGCGGTCATGCACGGCATCCGCCCCTACCTCCTGCGCGAGCGAGCACTGACGCGCGAGCAGGTGTCGATCTCGGGCTACTGGCGGCTGGGCCGCACCGAGGAGGGCTTCCGCGACTGGAAGGCCGAGCTGGCCGCAGCAGAGAGCGCGACCTGAGCGGACGGCGGCAAACCGGGTTGCGTGCGCCGCCTAGGATTCACGGGTGAGCAAAATCCTGTCTGCTGTCGCCTGGCCGTACGCCAACGGTCCGCGCCACCTCGGCCACGTGGCCGGGTTCGGTGTCCCCTCCGACGTCTTCAGCCGCTACATGCGGATGGCCGGACACGACGTGCTCATGGTCAGTGGCTCCGACGAGCACGGCACCCCGATCCTCGTCCTCGCCGACCAGCAGGGCGTCACGCCGCAGGAGCTGGTCGACAAGAACCACGCGATCATCGCCAACGAGCTCGCTGACCTCGGCTGCGCCTACGACCTCTACACGCGCACGACGACGACCAACCACTACTCCGTCGCGCAGGAGCTGTTCAAGCAGGTCCACACCAACGGCTACATGATCGAGCAGACGACCCGCGGCGCCATCAGCCCGAGCACGGGACGCACCCTGCCCGACCGCTACATCGAGGGCACCTGCCCGATCTGTGGCTACACCGAGGCCCGCGGCGACCAGTGCGACAACTGCGGCAACCAGCTCGAGCCCACCGATCTCATCGACCCGAAGTCCAAGATCAACGGCGAGACACCGGAGTTCATCGAGACGCAGCACTTCTTCCTCGACCTTCCGGCGCTCGCCGTAGCCCTGCGTGAATGGCTGGAGGGTCGTGAGGCGAGTGGCACGTGGCGACCCAACGTCATCAAGTTCAGCCTCAACATCCTCGAGGAGATCCGCCCGCGCGCGATGACCCGCGACATCGACTGGGGCATCCCCGTGCCGCTCGAGGGCTGGGAGGACCAGAGCGCCAAGCGCCTCTACGTCTGGTTCGACGCCGTCATCGGCTACCTCTCCGCGTCGGTCGAGTGGGCGCGCCGCCAGGGTGACCCCGAGCGCTGGCGCGAGTGGTGGAACGACCCGGAAGCCCTGTCGTACTACTTCATGGGCAAGGACAACATCACCTTCCACTCGCAGATCTGGCCCGCAGAACTTCTTGCGTATGCCGGCCGCGGTGACAAGGGCGGGGAGCCCGGCACTTTCGGTGTGCTCGGCCTTCCGACCGAGGTCGTGAGCAGCGAGTACCTCACGATGGAGGGCAAGCAGTTCAGCTCCAGTCGTGGCCACGTCATCTACATCCGCGACGTCCTCGAGCGCTACGGCCCCGACCCGATTCGCTACTTCATCTGCGCGGCCGGCCCGGAGAACCAGGACAGCAACTTCACCTGGGCCGAGTTCGTGCAGCGCAACAACTCCGAGCTCGTCGCGGGCTGGGGCAACCTCGTCAATCGGACCGGCGCCATGATCGCCAAGAGCTTCGGTGAGATCCCGCAGCCGGGCCCGCTCGAGCCGGTCGACGAGGCCGTGCGCGCCGCGACGCTCGCAGCGTTCGACACCGTGGGTGACCTCCTCGCCAAGCAGCGCATCAAGGCAGCGGTCAACGAAGCCATGCGAGCGGTCGGCGACGTCAACAAGTACGTCACCGACACCGAGCCGTTCAAGCTCAAGGGCGACGACCAGCGCGAGCGCCTCGCAACGGTCCTGCACACGCTCATCCAGTGCGTCAGCGACCTCAACACGATCCTCGCGCCGTTCCTCCCGCACGCCTCCAACCGGGTTCACGCCTTCATCGGCGGCGAGGGCGAGTTCACGCCGATGCCGGTGATCGAGGACGTCCACGGGCTCGACGAGGGCGACAAGGACCGCAGCTACCCGATCATCACCGGCGACTACAGCGCCACGCCGCGCTGGGAGTCCCGTCCGGTGGCCGTCGGCGCGCCCATCGCCAAGCCCACCGGCGTCTTCGTCAAGCTCGACGAGTCGGTCGTCGACGAGGAGCTCGAGCGGCTCCAGCAGTCGTGAGCGCGTTGTGAGTCCGTCATGAGCGAGTCGACCAGGGGCGTTCCCGACCTGCCCGATCCGCTGCCCATCGCGGTCGTCGACAACCACACGCACCTCGACATCGAGCGTGATGGTCACCCCGTCGACGTCGCTGCCGCCCTGGCCAGGGCCAAGGCGGTCGGCGTCGACCGCGTCGTCCAGATCGGCTGTGACCTCCCCGGGGCCCGCGCGACCATCGAGATGATCGACACCCACCCCGCAATGCTCGGGGGAGTGGCCCTGCACCCCAACGAGGTGCCCGGGCTGGCCGACAGCGGAAGTCTCGACGCGGCATACGCAGAGATCGAAGAACTCGCCGGGCACCCCAGGGTGCGAGTCATCGGCGAGACCGGCCTCGACTACTTCCGCACCGGCCCCGAGGGGCGACCGGTGCAGCAGGACAGCTTCCGTTGGCACATCGACCTGGCCAAGCGGCTCGGCAAGGCGCTGCAGATCCACGACCGCGACGCCCACGACGACGTGCTGCGCATTCTCGAAGAGGAGGGCGCGCCGAAATCGACTGTGCTGCACTGCTTTTCGGGTGACCTGACGATGGCGCAGGAGTGCGTCGAACGCGGCTACTACCTCTCGTTCGCCGGGACCATCACCTTCAAGAACGCCCACGGCCTGCGTGATGCGCTGTCCAACACGCCCCTCGATCGACTGCTCGTCGAGACGGACGCGCCCTACCTGACCCCGCACCCGTGGCGCGGTGCCGTGAACGCTCCGCACCTCGTGCCGCTGACCGTCCGTGCGATGGCGGCGACCCTCGGTGTGGCCGTCCCGACGCTCTGCGAAGCGCTGTCGACGAACTCGGAGCGCGTCTACGGTCCGTGGTGACGCCTCATGAGTCACACGCGTCCCTGTGGTGACAAGGTGGCGGGGGTCACCGTTACCAAAATTTGACCTTTGCCCTGTTTGTCGGGATGGTTGATGGGTTGGCCGGAGCTGGGCTCCGGGTGAAAGCAAGGGGCGAGGACGCCGGTGTGATGCCGCGTGGACCTCGCTCTCCTGTTGTCGGGACTCTTCCCCTGTGGAGCCCCGCGGCCCTCCCCTGTGGGCTGTCGCCCGACCTGGTGTCCGGAGAGTTCGATCATCGGAGCACTCTTGATTTCTCGTCCCCTGCGTTTCGCTGCCCAAGGTGCTGCGGCACTCACGGTGGCCGCCGGATCCTTCGGCGTTGCCCACCTCGACAAGGCTGTCGCGCTGTCCGTCGACGGCCAGTCCTCGTCGCTGCACGTCTTCGGCTCGACCGTGGGCGATGCCCTCGCCAAGAAGGGCATCAAGGTCGGCGAGCACGACCAGGTCGTCCCTTCCATCGGCTCGTCCCTCGAGGACGGCGACACCATCTCGGTGCGTTACGGGCGCAAGCTCACCGTGACCATCGACGGTGTTGCGAAGGAGTACTGGACGACGGCCACGACCGTCGATGCCGCGCTGCGCGATCTCAACATCCGCGCCGGCAGTGACGCCAAGCTCTCGGCCTCCCGCTCGCAGGCACTCGGCCGTCAGGGCCTGGCGCTCACCGTGTCGACCCCCAAGGCGTTCTCGGTCAAGCTCGGCGGCAAGACCCAGACCTTCACGACAGACGCCGCCACCGTTGGCGAGGCGCTCTCCACCGCGGGTGTTGCCGTCGACCGTGACGACCTCGTCGCCCCGGCACGCACGGCCACCCTGACGCGCGGCCTCGCCGTTGCCGTCACCAAGGTGGACGTCAAGAGCTCCGCCAAGAGCGAGTCCGTCGCCTTCGGGACGGTCACCAAGAAGGACGCGACCCTCCTCGAGGGTCAGAAGAAGGTCCTGACCGCGGGCAAGGCAGGCGCACGCGCCCTCGTCCTGCGCCTCACCTACCTTGACGGCGTCCTCAAGGGCACCAAGGTTCTCTCGAGCAGCACCACGAGCCAGCCGGTCGCCCAGGTCGTCGCAATCGGCACCAAGCCCAAGCCGGCCGCCCCGAAGCCGACGGCGTCGGCCCCGGCCCCGTCCGCCGGCAACACCTCGGGTGCAGGCATCAACCTGTCCAACGCCGCCATGTGGGACCGCATCGCTGAGTGCGAGTCCAGTGGCAACTGGTCGATCAACACCGGCAACGGCTACTACGGCGGCCTGCAGTTCGACCTGCAGACCTGGCGTGGTGCTGGCGGTGGCGACTTCGCCTCGCGCCCCGACCTTGCCTCGCGCGCCGAGCAGATCACCGTCGCGAACCGCGTCTACGCGGACCGTGGCCTCCAGCCGTGGGGTTGCGCACACGCAGCCTGACGCTGACAGACACCTCCGAGGCCGTGCCTCCCACTTCGGTGGGGCGCACGGCCTCGGTGCATCTGCGGGTCCGTCCGGGGCAATAGGGTGGCGGCCATGTCGACGTCAGGGCTCCTCGGGGCCGCCCAGATCCGCGAGCTCGCGGCCCGCTTCGGCATCCGGCCCACGAAGTCCTGGGGCCAGAACTTCGTCATCGACGCCAACACGGTGCAGCGCATCGTGCGCGTGGCCGGTGTCGGCCCCGACGACGTCGTCGTGGAGATCGGACCAGGCCTGGGCTCCCTGACCCTCGCCCTGCTACCGGTCGTGCGTCACGTCACCGTCGTCGAGGTCGACCCGATCCTGGCGGGCGCCCTGCCCGAGACCGTCGAGACGGTGGCTCCCGGCGTCGTGGAGCGGCTCACCGTCGTCCACGCCGACGCCCTGCGCATCGAGGAGCTCCCCGGTGACGCGCCGACCGCTCTCGTCGCGAATCTGCCCTACAACATCTCGGTCCCCGTAGTCCTCAACTTCCTCGAGCGCTTCGCGAGCCTCGAGCGCATCCTCGTGATGGTGCAGCTCGAGGTCGCCGAGCGGCTCGCGGCCAAGCCGGGCTCCAAGATCTATGGCGTGCCGAGCGTCAAGGCCGCGTGGTACGCCGAGGTCACGCTGGCCGGCAACGTCAGTCGGTCGGTCTTCTGGCCCGTGCCCAACGTCGACTCCGGCCTCGTCAAGCTCGTCCGGCGGGAGCAGCCGACGACCGATGCCTCCCGCGAGCAGGTCTTCGCGTGCATCGATGCCGCCTTCGCGCAGCGCCGCAAGACCCTTCGCGCCGCGTTGGCGACCTGGGCCGGCTCGCCGTCAGCCGCCGAGGCCGCGCTCGTCGCCGCTGGCATCGACCCGCGCACGCGTGGCGAGCAGCTCGACGTCCACCAGTTCGCGGCGATCGCGAGTGCCCACCGGGCCAACCTCGCGGCGCCGTCAGTGGCCGAGCAGGCCGAGTAGCTCTCGCTCGGTCTCGTCGCTCAGACCGCACCGTCGTGGGTCGGTCGCCTCACGGCCTTCTTCGTATGCCGCGGCGTCACGCATCGTGTCCGCCACCGGCCGGTTGGTGAGGCCGGCCGCGCGGGCGGCCTCACCGGTGTGAGAACTGAAGCCGCGCCACTCCGGGTCCGAGATCCACAGCGGCAGGCTGTCCTCGCCCATCCACTCCTGCACGCCGTGCTCGGCGAGCCATGGAGCCGGAGCGGCGACGACCGGCCCCCGGTGCCCCGCGACCTCACGCGCCGTCGAGAGCAGCCCACCCAAAGTGTCGGGCGAACCCACCGCGTCGAACACCCCGGCCGTCCGTGAGTCGGCGCAGCGCACGAGCCAGGTGGCCAGGTCGCGCACGTCGATGATCGCCATCGGCAGGGTCGGGTCCTCGGGAGCCAGCACGGCCCCGCCAGCCCCCACGGGATGGGCGAAGCGCCACGGCCACCACCCCGAACGCCCCGAAGCGTCGCCGGGCCCACCGATGAGGCCGGCCCGCGCGATGAGCACCCGCTCCGCGCCGAACCCCGCGAGCACCGCCGCCTCGCACGCCACCTTGGCCTCGCCATAGACGCTCATGTCGCTCATGACGTCGCCGTCCAACGGCGACAACAGCGGAACGGACTCGTCGGACGCGAGACGCGAGTGGTCGGCATACACATTGCCTGTCGAGACGAACACGAAGTGATCGGCGACCGGTGCGAGCTCGGCCACGGCACGGCGGACCTGCCCGGGCTGGCGCGACACGTCCACGACGGCGTCCCAACGCTCACCGGCGCCAGCCACCTCGGCGAGCCCGTCGGGATGGTCCCGGTCGCCCCGAACCCACCGCACTCCACCCGGCACGTCGCCCGCGACGCCGCGCGCCAGACAGGTCACCTCATGGCCGTCGGTCACCGCCCGGGTGGCCACCGCACGTCCGAGCATCGCTGTCCCACCGAGCACGAGAAGTTGCATGCGACCAGTGGACCGCGGCCGACCGCGCGGGCGCGAGCGTGTTCGCTGAGAGCGTGGATGTCAGAGCACGCCCACCCCATGACTAGGGTGGGCGACATGACCTCGGCCCACTCGGACCCCTCACCTGTCACGGTGCGTGTCCCCGCCAAGGTCAACCTCGAGCTTCTGGTCGGCCCCCTGCGCGATGACGGCTTCCACACGCTGTCGACGGTCTACCAGGCCGTGAACCTCCACGACGACGTCACGGTCGCCCTCGATGACGAGTGGAGCTGCTCGGTCTCGGGCCCCTACGCCGACATCGTGCCGACCGACGCGAGCAACCTCGCACTGCGCGCCGCCCGTCTCCTCGCCGAGGAGACCGGTGTCGAGACACCCGTCCACATCTCCATCGCCAAGTCGATCCCCGTCGCCGGCGGCATGGCCGGCGGTTCGGCCGACGCCGCCGCGACCCTCGTCGCCTGCGACCGTCTCTGGTCGCTCGGTCTGTCGACCGAAGAGCTCGAGGAGTATGCCGCCGAGCTGGGTTCCGACGTCCCGTTCCTGATCCGTGGTGGCACGGCTGTGGGGAGCGGGCGCGGCGAGCGGCTGGCTCCGGTCCTGGCCCGGGGGAGCTATCACTGGGTCTTCGCGATCAGCGACATCGGCCTCTCGACGCCCGATGTCTATGCCGAGTGCGATCGACTGCGCGGCAAGTCCAAACCAGCGGACGCCTCACCTGAGCCCAATTCTCAGCTCATGATCGCCCTGCGCTCTGGTGACCCGCACATCCTCGCGCCGCAGCTCACCAACGACCTGCAGGACGCCGCGATCTCGTTGCGCCCCGAGCTCGGCGAGCTCCTCGCCAGTGGCATGGAGTTCGGTGCCCTCGGTGGCGTCGTGTCCGGGTCGGGGCCGACGGTGGCGTTCCTCGTCGAGGACGTCGAGTCGGCCATCGACCTCACCGTGGCCCTCACCGCCACCGGCGCCGCCCGTGAAGTGCGCAAGGCGATCGGGCCCGTCCACGGCGCCCACGTCATCCCGGCCCGGGTCGACTAGTGGCCGTCCTCATCTCGGTCGAGCGCGCTGCCCTCGCGCTCGGCACCGCCCAGGTGCTCGACGGCGTCTCCCTCGGTGTCTCCGGTGGCGACCTCATCGGGATCGTCGGACGCAACGGTGGTGGCAAGACGACGCTGCTGCGAGTCATTGCGGGAGAGCTCGCCGTGGACAGCGGACGGGTTGCTCGCCTCGGCGGCGGCACCGTCGGTGTGCTGACCCAGGACGACACGCTCGACCCCACGGCCACGGTGCGCGAGGTGGTCCTCGGCGATCTCGAGGAGTACGTCTGGGCGGGTGACTCGCGCATCCGCGACGTCCTCACCGGTCTGCTCGGCGGCCTGGACGCCCCAGCGCTCGGCGGCCTCGAGTCGACCGTCGCAGGCAAGTCCGGTGGCGAGCGTCGTCGCCTTGCCCTGGCCAAGCTGCTCGTCGAGGATCCCGATGTCCTGCTCCTCGACGAACCGACCAACCACCTCGACGTCGAAGGTGTCGCCTGGCTGGCCGATCACCTCGTCAACTACCGGTCCCGCCCCGACAACGCGCTCGTCGCCATCACCCACGACCGGTGGTTCCTCGACGCGGTCGCCACCCGCACGTGGGAGGTCGTCGACGGCCAGGTGAACGGCTTCGACGGCGGCTACGCGGCCTACGTGCTGGCCAAGGCGGAGCGCGAGCGGATGGCCAAGGTCACCGCAGAGCGCCGCAACAACCTGCTCCGCAAGGAGCTCGCCTGGCTGCGGCGCGGCCCGCCAGCGCGCACGACGAAGCCGAAATTCCGCATCGACGCCGCCAACGCCCTCATCGAGGACGAACCGGCGCCCCGCAACGACGTCGAGCTCATGGCCTTCGCGACGAGCCGGCTCGGCAAGGACGTCATCGACCTCCTCGACGCCTCGGTGTCCCTCGGCGAACGCACCCTGCTCGAGAAGCTCACCTGGCACCTCGCTCCGGGTGCTCGCATCGGCATCGTCGGGGTCAACGGCTCCGGCAAGTCGACGCTGCTGCGCGCCCTCGCCGGCGAGATCCCGCTGACGGCGGGCAAGCGCAAGGAAGGCATCACCGTCCGCATCGGTCACCTGACCCAGGACGTGCGCGAGCTCGATCGCCTCAGCAACGCCCGGGTCATCGACGCTGTCGAAGAGGTCCGCAAGGTCACGATCCTCGGCGGCAAGGAGGTCACGGCGTCCTCGTTGGCCAAGCGCCTCGGGTTCCCGGGGCCGCGCCAGCAGACGCGCGTCGGCGACCTGTCCGGTGGGGAGCGCCGCCGGCTCCAGGTGCTGCGCATCCTCATGGACGAACCCAACGTCCTGCTGCTCGACGAGCCCACCAACGACCTCGACATCGAGACGCTGACCGCCCTCGAGGATGTCCTCGACGGCTGGGCCGGGACGCTGCTCGTCGTCTCGCACGACCGCTACCTGCTGGAGCGCGTCGCCGACCAGCAGGTCGCGTTGTTGGGTGACGGTCACGTGCGTCAGCTGCCGGGTGGCGTCGAGGAGTACCTCAGGCTGCGTGCCACCGTCATCCCCACGTATGCCGCGATGCCGACTGCTGCGGGTGCGTCACCTTCGTCGTCGGCTGCGTCGACATCCGCTGTGGCGCAGCCGGTCTCATCCGCGAGCCCGGCCGAGCAGCGCGAGGCGCGCAAGGTCATGTCCCGCGTCGAGAAGCAGCTGTCGAAACTTGCGACTCGCGAGGAGAAGATCCACGCGGCGATGGCCGAGCACGTGGCGGACCACGCGAAGGTCCTCGAGCTCAACCAGGAGCTGCGCGACGTCGTGGACGAGCGCGAAGTCCTGGAGCTCGAGTGGCTCGAAGCCGCGGACACCCTCGAGCCCTGATCTGTCCAACGAGCGGGATCGCTGGCGCGCTGCTACCTTGACGCCAAGGCCCATCGCTTCTGTGTTGCGGGCCCCAGCAGGGGCCCCTCAAGCAGAAGTCAGAGGTCCGGATGAAACGGCGAACAGTGTTGTTGGCAGCGGGAATTGGCGCGGGCTCGATGCTCGGGGCCGGAACGGCTGAGGCTGCCGTGCGAACCATCGACCGCGTGGGTCTCAACCTCGACATCGCCCGCCGCTACTGGTCGCCGGCGTCGATCATCACCCTCATCAAGCTCGTGGCGGACAAGGGCGGGAACTCCCTTCACCTGCATGCGTCCGACGACCAGGCCTACGGTCTCGAGTCAGCGCTGCTGGGGCAGACCGTGGCCAAGGCGCAACTGGTGGGGACGAAGTACACCAACCCGCGCACCGGGAAAGGTTTCCTCAGCCGAGCCCAGCTCGCCTCCGTGATCGCGTATGCCGCCACTCGTCGGGTCGACGTCATGATCGAGATCGACACGCCAGGGCATGCGGGCGGCATACGCCGTCTCATGGATCTCACCCCGATCGCGAGGTTCCCGACGTCGCAGGTCTTCTCCAACTACGCGCCGAAGGAGATCGAGGTCCACAGCTCGACCGCCTGGGCCTTCGTCCGCGAGCTGTGGGCCGAGGTGCTGGCGATGCACCCGACAGCCACGCGGGTCCACCTGGGCGGGGACGAGTTCGCCGGATCAGCGGTTGAGAAGAAGGCGTGGGCCACGGGGGTGAGCGCCCTCGCTGCGGCCCTCAGGACGAAGAACAACGTGACCTCGACGGTGTGGAACGACTCGATCATCCCCGAGTCGGCGGCGCTGCTCAGCCGCTCGATCACGGTGGCCTACTGGGACTACGACGACTGGGGAGCTGCGGGCACGCGGCTGACGATGCCCGCGGTGGCGAGTGCGGGCTTCACCATCCACAACTACAACGGCTACTACCTCTACTGGGTCCCTCGCACCTACGAGACGGTTGGCGACCGGCAGTGGATGTGCGACGCCCTGCGGGACTGGTGGACGCTGGGCTACTGGGGAGCGGACCGCGCCATGAGTGAGACCAACACCAAGTTGCGCGGTGCCTGCTTCTCGATCTGGGGTGAGGAGAGTGCTTCACTCTCGGAGGCCACGATCATCAGCCGCGGCTCGCCCATCTACAGCGCGTTCGCGTCGAAGGTTCGCGCGATCTGAGCTGCCCGACCACGACTGCGGCCGAGTGAACCGTTCAGCTCGTCTCGAACGGGGCGAGCAGGACCCGCAGGTGGCGGGCCAGTGCCGTGCGCTCGCCCTTGGGGAGCTCGGCCAGCAGGTCGCGTTCGTGCGCGAGCAGGTCATCGAGGGCGCCATCGACGGTCTGCATGCCGTCGGCCGTGAGCCGGACGATGACTCCTCGACGGTCGCGCGGGTCCGGGTGGCGCTCGACGAAGCCTCGGGTGAGGAGGCGGTCGACCCGGTTGGTCATGGTCCCGCTCGTCACGAGCGTCTCTGCGATGAGCTGCCCGGGGGAGAGTTCGTAGGGCGCTCCCGCGCGGCGCAGGGCCGAGAGGACGTCGAACTCCCAGCCGTCGAGACCGTGCTCGGCGAAGGCCGTTCCGCGGGCGAGGTCGAGGCGGCGGGCCAGCCGTGAGACCCGGCTGAGGATCTCGAGCGGAGTGACGTCGAGTTCAGGACGCTCACGCCGCCAGGCTGAGACGATACGGTCGACATCATCCTCGGGCATGAGGGCGACTGTACTCCCGTCAAGTATCTTGATATCAAGAGAAATTGTGGGGAGGGTAGCCAGGAGGACGGGCCGACGGATCATTCATGACCTGCAGGAGGAAGCAACGATGCGCACACAGCCGAGCTGGGACCCCGCGGCATACTCACGATTCGGTGAGCAGCGGAGCCGTCCGTTCGCCGACCTCGTCGCGCAGATCCGGTCCGACGAACCCGCACTCGTCGTCGACCTCGGTTGCGGCCACGGGCCCGCCACCTTGACCCTCGGTGAGCTGTGGCCCAACGCCCGCATCGTCGGCGTCGACGAGTCCGAGTCGATGCTCGAGGCGGCGCGGGCCATGGACACCGGCAACCGCGTGGAGTGGGTTCAGGCCGACCTCAAGGACTGGGACCCCGCGTCGCTCGGCCAGGCGCCCGACGTCATCATCACGAACTCGACCCTCCAGTGGGTCCCGGGTCACCTCAACCTGTTGCCGACGTGGATGGATGCGCTGGCTCCCGGTGGTTGGCTCGCGATCCAGGTTCCCAACAACTTCGACGCCCCGAGCCATGCCCTCATGCGTGAGACAGCGGCCACCCACGCCCGCGCCAACGAGCTGCTCGCTGCGCTCGACCTGCCGGCGGTGGGGGAGCCCAAGACCTACCTCACGTTCCTCAGCCGGCTGGGTGCCACGGTCGATGCGTGGGAGACGGTCTACTCACACATCCTCGACCCCGAAGGAGAGTCCGAGGACCCCGTGCTCGACTGGGTGAGCGCCACTGGTCTGCGCCCGGTTCTCGACATCCTTCCCGAGGGCGAGGAGCGTGACGCTTTCACCGAGCCGTATGCCGCCGCCCTGCGTGAGGCCTATCCGCGCAGCGAGGTCGGTGTCCTGTTCCCGTTCCGGCGCGTGTTCGCCATCGCCCAGAAGAACGACGCCAGCTGATGACCGTCATCGGCATCCATCACATCCAGATCGCCTGTCCCGCAGGCACGGAGGACCTGCTCCGTCATTTCTACGGGGTGGTGTGCGGGATGCCCGAGATCCCCAAGCCGCCGGCCCTTGCTGCTCGAGGTGGCGTGTGGTTCGCCGCTGGTGAGCAGCAGCTGCACTGCGGTGTCGAGAACGGTTTCGCTCCCGCCCTCAAGGCGCACCCGTGTCTGGCCACTGACGATGTCGACGGCCTCGCCGCTGCCATCGCGGGTGTCGGGGGAGAGGTGCGCTGGGACAACGCCATCCCCGGCGTTCGGCGCTTTCACACCGACGACCCGGTGGGCAACCGGGTCGAGTTCCAGCTGGTGCGCGGCCCGAAGCTCGACTTCATCGTCTGACCCGACTTCGTGCCCCGCACGGACGCTCGTCGCTGCGCTCCGCTTGTCCGTGCGGGGCACGAAGACGAAGCGGGTCGTGCTCAGAGGTGGGTGATTTCGGGCTTTGCCTCGAGGCCGGTGAGGCCGTTCCACGCCAGGTTGACCAGAGCCGCCGCGACGTCGCGCTTCTTGGCCTTGGGGTTCTCGAGCCACCACTGACCCGTGAGCGCGACCATGCCGACAAGCATCTGCGCATACATCGGCGCCTGCTTCGGGTCCAGCCCGCGATTCGTGAACTGGGCCGCGAGCAGGTGCTCGACCTGGGAGGCCACGTCGGACATGAGCGACGCAAAGTTTCCGGTCTGTTGTCCCGGCGGCGAGTCGCGCACGAGGATTCGGAACCCGTCCGTCGACCCCTCGATGTAGTCGAGCAGCGCCGTCGCGGCGCGCTCGAGCAGCGCCCGCGACCCTCCGCCGGAACTCAGCGCCTGAGCGATTCCCCCGAGAAGGGACTGGATCTCACGGTCGACCACGACGGCATACAGGCCCTCCTTGCCACCGAAGTGTTCGTAGACAACGGGTTTGGAGACACCCGCCGCGCTGGCGATCTCTTCGACCGTCGTCGCTTCGTAGCCCCGCTTGGCGAAGATCTGGCGCCCGATCCCCACGAGCTGCTCGCGACGTTGCGCCCCCGTCATCCGCCCCCGCGGAGTGCGCACCTTGGCTGTTGCCTCGTCTCGACTCACCTGCGCCATTGTGCCCTCCGTCGCGCCTCCCCGCTGACGAGACCGTTCGTGAGGTCGCGCACGCGTCAACTACCCTTTGCGACGTATGCCGTGAGCACGCCTGACGCGCATCGTTCCCCGGTTGGTCTGCCGGCAGGGCCCGCCTGACTTTGAATCAGGACTAGCGACGTAGGTTCGACTCCTACCCGGGGAGCGCAGTTGGCACGCAGAGGCCCGGCGAGAAGTCCAGTCCTTGGCGGCGCGATCACGCAGAGATGATCGCCCCATCAGGACCTGGTCATCTCGGCGCCCGCGGCGGTGGGGCGGCGGTCACACCTGGGGCCAGACCTGCGGCCAGGCCGTGACGAGAGCGCTCTTGGTGCGCGACGCCAGCTCCATGGACGTGATCTCGTCGAGGCTCCACCACAGCGAGCTCGACGAGACAGGTGAGTTCTTCCAGACCCGTTCGGCGCTGCAGCGATAGACGATGTCGAGGAAGTGGTCGCCATGCTCCATGGCGCTCTCCACGCCGTGCACGCGCGCCATCGAGGGTGAGGCTCCGGTGTCGTGCACGAGACCGCGGGCCACGCGGCCGGGATCCTCGCCGATCCGCAGATAGGCCCACGGCAGCGTCCAGGTCAGCGTGCCGTGCCGTCGGTCGAGCAGCATCCGATGGTCGTCGTCAATCGCGACGATGTGCACCCGCACCCGTGGCCGTGCTGTGTTCACTTCAGGCTCCTCGACAGTCGCAGCAGTCTCCGTCGACCACCGCAATCCCCTTGCTCGGGCTTAGGTTAGGGCGTCCTTCGGTGAGGCTGTCAACTGCCTCGGACATCCCGCCGGGCGCAGGTCTGCGACCTGCGGCGATCCGACTCTGCTACCCGATATTGCCCGTTGTGGTGCCCACGAAGGCGACGAATCGGGCAGCCGGTGGAGCGAGGTCGCGGTCGCTGCGCCAGGTGAGGCCGATGGTCCGACGGGCCGCGGACGAGGCCAGTGGGATGCCGATCGTGCCCGTGTGTCCGGCGAACTGCGCGGGCAGGACCGCGACCCCGAGTCCGGCCGACACGAGGCCCTCGATCGTCGCGAGGTCGGCGCTCTCGAACGACACGTTCGGTCGGACGCCGGCCGATGCCAGGAGGTCATCGATGAGGGTTCGGTAGCCGAACCCGTGGGGTGTGGTCACGAGGTCCTCGTCGGCCAGTGCCTCGAGCGAGATCCGACGCCGCGCCTTCCAGCGATGGTTCGGGGGAACGACGAGGACGAGCCGCTCCTCCTGCAGGGGCACCCAGCCGAAGGGCCCGGGAGGCAGCCACGACGTGATGGCCAGCTCGACGGCACCCGAGTCGAGGTCGCGGGTGATGTCGTGGTGCGGCTCCTGGGTGAGGAGGACCCGGACTGCCGGTGCGTGCGCGTGGAACTCGCGCAACACCCGCGGCACGAGCGACGTCGACATCGAGTCGAGGAAGGCCAGCCGGACGGTTCCGCTGTCCGGATCGAGACGCCCGGCCAGGTCGGCCCGCAACTGGTCATGTCGGGCCGTGAGGTCTCGCGCCGCCGTGACCACCAGTTCCCCGTGCGGCGTGAGCACCACCCCCGTCGGCACCCGCTCGAAGAGCCGAGCCCCCAGGTCGGCCTCGATCCGAGCGAGCGCACGAGAGAGCGTCGGCTGGCTCACTCCGAGCACGGCCGCGGTGTCAGTGACGTGACGGTGCTCTGCCAGGGCCACCAGCCATTCGAGATCGCGCAGCTGCATCAATCCATCATGCGCCAGACGTATGCGGATTTGCCATGAACGTCATTGGACGTATCCATGCCCGTCACGTCAACCTCGAGAGATGAAGAGCGCAACGCAGATCCCGGCGATCGTCGAGCCGGGCCACCGTCCCGGCACGTCGGGCTACCGTCGCGTGGTCCTCGCGCTTTTCGCCGCCGGCGTCGCCACCTTCGCCCTCATCTACAGCACCCAGGCCCTGCTGCCCGAGCTCGCCACCGACTTCGGCGTCTCGTCGGCGCAGAGCACCCTCTCGCTCTCGCTCACCACCATCGCGCTCGGACTCACCCTCCTCGTCGCCGGACCCCTGTCCGATCGCATCGGCCGCACCCGCCTCATCCACGCCAGCCTCATCGCCTCCGTGGTCGTTGCTGCGGCGTCCGCGCTGGCGCCCACATGGCCCACCTTCCTCGGGCTGCGGCTTGCCCTCGGCGTGACGATCGCCGGACTCCCGGCGGTCGCCACGGCATACCTGCGTGAGGAACTGCATCGTGGTGCGCAGGCGCGCGCCGCCGGTCTCTACATCGGCGGAACCGCCATCGGCGGCATGACCGGCCGCCTGGCCACTGGCGCCGTTGCGGAGGCGTGGGGGTGGCGTTGGGCGCTCACGGCCGCCGCGCTGCTGGGCCTCCTGTGTGCCGTCACCGTCTGGTTCGCGCTGCCGGCATCGCGTCACTTCGTCGCACGCCGGGCCGGTGTGCGGCCCATGCTCGGGATGGCCCGCCGTGCCGTGTCCGACCCGGTGCTCCTCGCGCTCTACGGGATCGGGATGCTCGGCGCCGGCGCGTTCGTCGCGGTCTTCAACGCGCTCGGTTTCCGGCTCACGAGTGCGCCTTTCGGCCTCGGTCTCGGCGCCGCGAGCCTCGTCTTCCTCGTGTACGCGTTGGGCTCGGCCGGATCAGCGATCGCCGGACGGCTCGCCGACACCTTCGGCCGCCGTGCGGTCGTCCCGATCGGCGCAGGGCTCGCCCTCGCCGGCGTGCTCCTGACCACCTGTGGGCAGCTTGCCGTCGTCATCGCCGGCACCGCCCTCATGACGGCCGGCTTCTTCGTCTTCCACGGCGTCGCCAGTGGCTGGGTTCCGGTGCGGGCGCACGCAGGCGGAGTGGCTGGCGCACAGGCCGCCTCGCTCTACCTGTTCGCCTACTACGTCGGCTCTTCCGTCTTCGGGACGGCTGGGGGACATGCCTGGGCGTATGCCGGGTGGTCCGGTGTCGTCGTCCTCGCCGGTGCGCTGTTCGCCGGGGTGGCCGTGCTCAGCCTCGTGCTGCGCCGCAGCCGCGCCCTGACCAGTTGACGAGCGCGAGTCGCGTCAGCGGGCGACGGAGTAGCGGCCACACATGAAGTCGCGGTTGCGCGCGACCTCCTCGAGGTTCAGCTCGACGTGACGGGGCAGGACTGGCGCACCTCCACCAAGGGTCACGGGGGCGTACTGCACCCACACCTCGTCGAGCAGCCCGACGTCGTGGAACTGGCCGACGAGGTCGCCGCCCCCGACGATCCACAGGTCCTTGTCGCCCGCCACGGCGACCATCTCGGCGTGGACCCGGGTCACGTCGGCCGTCGTGAACCGGACCTGCTCCGACGGCGCGAAGTCGCGATGGGTGAAGACCCAGGTGGGCTTGGGCGTCCAGCCGTCAGGGTCGTGGTCGAGGAGCCACTGCCACGTCGATGCGCCCATCGCACATGCACCGACAAGCGGCGCGAAGGTGTCGAAACCCATGTCGACGTCGCCGACGATGTCGCGCGAGACCAGCCAGTCGAGGGAGTGGTCGGGCGTCGCGATGAAGCCGTCGAGGGAGCACCCGGTGTAGTAGATCGTTGCCATCCCCGCACGATGGCACGTCCCACCGACAGGCAGGAGTGGCGAGTGGACGGGTCCGCGGGCCGGGAGCGCAACGGGCGTGGACGGCATACCGGCTGGTCGTCGGTAGAGTGGCGCGGTACGCCGCCACGAACCCCGGGAGCCCCACTCGTGACCACTGCTCGGCCCACCGCTGTCATCATCCTCGCCGCAGGCGAGGGAACCCGGATGAAGTCGGCCACCCCCAAGGTCCTTCACCGGATCGGGGGTCGCAGCCTCCTCGGCCACGCTCTCGTCGCCGCCCGCGGGTCCCACGCCGAGAGCGTCGTGGTCGTCGTCCGCCATGACCGCGACCGGGTCGCCGCGCATGCCACCGAGGTGGACGAGGCCGCGGTCATCGCCGACCAGGACGAGATCAAGGGCACGGGACGCGCCGCCGAGTGCGGTCTCATGGTCCTCCCTGAAGGCCTGAGCGGCACCGTCCTCATCACCTCCGGCGACACGCCACTGCTCACCGCCGAGACGATCACCGCCCTCTTCACGGCGCATGACACCTCCGCCAGTGCGGTCACGGTCCTCACCGCGCGAGTGCCCGACCCCACCGGCTACGGCCGGATCCTGCGCGCCGACGACGACTCGGTGCTCGGGATCGTCGAGCACAAGGACGCGACCGACGACCAGCGCGAGATCACCGAGATCAACTCGGGGATCTGGGCTTTCGACGTCGACGTGCTGCGCACCGCTCTCGGCAGCGTCGGGACCGACAACTCGCAGGGCGAGAAGTACCTCACCGACGTCCTCGCCATCGCCAGCGACGGCGGCCACCGGGTCGGCGCGCACCTCATCGATGACCTCTGGCAGACCGAGGGCGTCAACGACCGCGTCCAGCTCGCCGCCCTCGGCCGCGAGCTCAACCGTCGCAACAACGAGAAGTGGATGCGTGAAGGCGTGACCATCGTCGACCCCGCGACGACGTGGATCGACGCCGACGTCACCCTTGGCCGCGACGCGACGATCCTCCCGAACACGCAGCTCCTCGGCGCCACATCGGTCGGCGCCGGCGCACGCATCGGCCCCGACACCACGCTCACGGACACCGAGGTGGGCGAGGGCGCCGAGGTCAAGCGCACCGAGGCCAACCTCGCGCAGATCGGTGCGCAGGCCACCGTCGGTCCCTTCTCCTACCTTCGCCCCGGCACGGTCCTTGGCACCAAGGGCAAGATCGGCGGCTTCGTCGAGACCAAGAACGCCAAGATCGGCGACGGCGCCAAGGTCCCGCACCTGACCTACGCCGGCGACGCCACGATCGGCGATGGCGCCAACATCGGCGCCGGCACGATCTTCGCCAACTACGACGGCGTCAACAAGCACCACACGACGATCGGCAAGCACTCGTTCATCGGCTCGGACACGGTCCTCATCGCGCCGGTCGACGTGGCCGACGGCGCCTACGTCGCCGCGGGCAGCGCCCTCACCGGCGACGTCGAGCCCGGCCAGATCGCCGTGGCCCGCGGGCGCCAGAAGAACGTCGACGGCTGGGTCGCCCGGGCCCGCGCCGGCTCCCAGACCGCAGCGGCAGCCCAGGCGGCCGCGGACGCGGGCACCCGGCATACCGAGAAAAATCCGGAACCGACGACTGAGTCCCAAGAAAAGAAGGCCTGACGATGAAGGAAGACCGTCCCAAGTCGGCCAACATCCGCAAGAAGCCCAAGAAGAAGCTCATGGTCTTCTCTGGGCGCGCGCACCCGGGGCTCGCCCAGGAGATCGCCGCGCTCATCGGCACCGAGCTCGTCCCGACGAGCGCCTACAACTTCGCCAACGGTGAGATCTACGTGCGCTACGAGGAGTCCGTGCGCGGGTCCGACGCGTTCGTCATCCAGAGCCACGCCGCCCCGCTCAACGAGGCGATCATGGAGCACCTCATCATGATCGACGCGCTCAAGCGGGCCTCTGCCAAGCGCATCACGGTCGTCATGCCGTTCTACGGCTACGCCCGCCAGGACAAGAAGCACCGCGGCCGCGAGCCGATCTCGGCCCGCCTCATGGCCGACCTCTTCCGCACCGCCGGCGCCGACCGCCTCATCGCCGTCGACCTGCACACCGACCAGATCCAGGGCTTCTTCGACGGACCCGTCGACCACCTCATGGCCCAGCCGGTGCTGTCGGACTACGTGTCGGCGAAGTACGGCCACGAGGACCTCGCGGTCGTCTCGCCCGACGCCGGCCGCATCAAGGTCGCCGAGCAGTGGTCCAAGCGTCTCGGTGGTGCGCCGCTGGCCTTCATCCACAAGACGCGCGACGTCAACCAGCCCAACCAGGCCGTGGCCAACCGCGTCGTCGGTGAGGTCAAGGGCCGCGTCTGCGTCCTCGTCGACGACATGATCGACACGGGCGGCACCATCACCAAGGCCGCCGACGCGCTCATGGCCGACGGTGCCAAGGACGTCATCATCGCTGCGACACACGCCATCCTCTCGCCGCCAGCCATCGAGCGGCTTCGGGACTGCTCGGCCCGCGAGGTCATCGTCACCAACACCCTGCCGATCGCGCCGGAGTCGGAGTTCGAGGGCCTCACGGTCCTGTCGATCGCCCCGCTCATCAGCGCTGCCATCAAGGAAGTCTTCGAGGACGGCTCGGTGACGAGCCTCTTCGGCGGCCGCGCCTGAAGCTCCGACATATTGCGCAATACGTCGGGAGATCCGGCGGATTGCGCAAGACGTCGGCGTGTGTGCGTTCAGTCAGGTGTTCTGACGAGCGCGGTATGCCGCGACGTGGGCCTTGTTGGCGCACGTCCCGTCGCAGTAGCGCCGGCTCCGGTTCTTGCTGAGGTCGATGACGACGTCGTCACAGTCGTCCGCAGCGCACACGCGCAGGCGCTCGGTCTCACCGGCGCGGATGAGGTCGATGAACGCCATGGCTGCCTCGACGGCCATGCGCCTGGCGATGGGTTCGTCGTCGCGCGTCGCGTGAATGTGCCAGTCGAGGTCGTCGTGCCTGACCAGGCGGGGGACGGCTTGGTGCTCGGCCAGGAGCTCGTTGACGCCGACGACCAGGCCATCGACCTCGCGCGTCCACAGGTCGAGGAGTCGGGGCCGCAGGGCATGGACCTCCTCGAGTGCTGATCGAGTTCGGGGGAGTTCCCCACTCCACTGCCACCCCGTCATGTGGGCGACGAGCGACTCCACCGTGGGGAGATCCTCAACCATCGAGTCGCCGTGACCGGGCGCAGTGTTGATCAGCGACGCGGCGTATTGCAGCGCCAACTCGGTGTCATGGGCAAAGAGCATCTTGACTCCTGACAGGGCGAAGCCCTAGCGTGATCCTTGTAAGGGTCATAGACCTAGTTTACTCCTGACAGAGGTGAGTGCCGTGAACGCCGGAATCCAGACTCGATCGGCGCGCACGCTGCTGCTCGGGCTCATCCTCGTCGTGGTGTCCTCGGCCGCGTTCGGATCGTCCGGGGCCTTCGCCAAGTCTCTCCTCAGTGCCGGCTGGACTCCTGCGGGCGTCGTCACGTGGCGCGTCGGATTCGCTGCCCTGGTCCTCGTGCCGGTCGCGACCTGGGCGCTGCGTGGTCGCTGGAGTCTGCTGCGCCGCAACGCCGGTCAGGTCATCGCCTTCGGGGCCGTGGCCGTCGCCGGGTGCCAGTTCGCCTACTTCAACGCCGTCGAGACCCTGTCGGTCGCCGTGGCCCTGCTCCTTGAGTACCTCGGGATCGTCGTCGTCGTCGGCTGGATGTGGGCCCGTCACGGTCAGCGTCCGTCCCGCCTCACGCTCGTCGGTGTGGGCCTCTCCGTCGCCGGGCTCGTCCTCGTCCTCGACGTCTTCTCCGGTGTCCAGGTCTCGTGGGCGGGCGTGGGCTGGGGCCTGCTCGCAGCCGTCGGCCTCGCCACCTACTACGTCACCTCGGGCCACGAGCACGAAGATTCGCTGCCGCCGCTGGCCCTGGCCGGGTTCGGCCTCGGCGTCGGTGCCGTCCTCCTCGTCGTCGCCAGCGCCACCGGGCTCATCGACTACGGCACCGCCCGCGAGAGCGTCGAGATCGCCGGCCTCACCACCGTGTGGTGGGTGCCCGTCGCCGAGCTCGCCCTGGTCGCGGCCGCCCTCGCCTATGGCGTCGGCGTCATCGGCACGCGCCTCGTCGGCGCCACGGTCGCGAGCTTCGTCGGGCTCTCCGAGGTGCTGTTCGCGGTCCTCATTGCCTGGGTCCTGCTCGACGAGCTGCCCGGCTGGATCCAGCTCGCGGGCGGGCTCCTCATCCTCGGTGGCGTGGTCGCCGTGCGTCTGGGTGAGTCACGCGGGGCCACAGACGAAGGCGACGGGCACGACGACGGCGAGCAGGCGGCATACACCGATTTCCCTGCGCCGCACCCCGTCGCCTAGACTTCCCGGGTTGCCTCGGCGAGGGACGCTGCACCGGCCAGAGAATGTCCGGCCAAGCACGTCCGTGATCGACGCGGTGGTCATAGAGAGATTCGGTTCTTCTGACTCCGAGAACTTTCCGTGGACCAGCGCGCCTGTCCGTGCCGTGTCCCGCGTCGAGGCCACCGCAGACGTCGAGTCCCCTCCGACGTCGTCGCTCATCGAAATCGCCCGATTCGCTCGACAAACTCAGGAGTCCCCGTGGCCAACGACACCATCAAGCTGCAGGCGCAGGCCCGCACGAAGTTCGGCAAGGGCGCTGCCCGCCAGATCCGCCGCGACCACAAGATCCCCGCCGTCATGTACGGCCACGGTTCCGAGCCGGTGCACATCACCCTCATGGGCCACGACGCCATGATGGCGCTCAAGAACCCGAACGCCCTGCTCACGATCGTCCTCGACGGCGCCGAGCAGCTCGCTCTCGCCAAGGACGTCCAGCGCGACCCGATCAAGCCGGTCATCGAGCACATCGACCTGGTCATCGTCCGCAAGGGCGAGAAGGTCACCGTCGACGTGAACGTGCACCTCGAGGGCGAAGCCGCCCCCGAGACCGTCGTCAGCCTGGACAACTCGAGCATCCAGCTCGAGGTCGAGGCCACCAACATCCCCGAGTCGGTCACCGTCTCCGTCGAGGGCCTCGAGGCCGGCACCCAGATCCTCGCCGGCGCCATCGAGCTGCCCGAGGGCGCGACGCTCATCACCGACGCCGAGGCGCTCGTCGTCAACGTCACCCAGCAGATCTCCGAAGAGGCCCTTGAGGCCGAGCTCGCCGAGGCCGAGGCCGAGGCCGGCATCGAGCACGAGGAGTCCGACGAGGACGCCGCCGAGGGCGAGACCGCCGAGGGCGACGCAGCCGAGGGCGACGCGGAGAAGTCCGAAGACGCCTGAGCCACGCGCTCACTCGATCCATCCCAGCAGGCCCGGTCCATGGCGGACCGGGCCTGCTGTGCTGTTCGCGGGTGACTTGGGGACAGAGGTGCGCGGGCGGCATACTCGGGGATTGTGAGCGAGACATGGATGGTCGTCGGGTTGGGCAACCCGGGACCGACGTATGCCGGCAACCGTCACAACGTCGGAGCGATGGTCATCGACGAGCTGGCCTCCAGGACGAAGAGCGCGCTGCGCACGCACAAGGCGCGTGCGGTCGCGGCGCAGGTCCGGATCGGCACGGGTCCCGGGGGAGTGCCGGGCCCGAGTGCGGTCATCGCGGTGCCGGGCAGCTACATGAACGAGTCGGGTGGGCCGGTCAAGGCACTCATGGGGTTCTTCTCGGTGGAGCCCGACCGCCTCGTCGTCATCCACGACGAGCTCGACATCCCCGCCGGTGACGTCCGTCTCAAACTCGGCGGCGGTGAGGGCGGCCACAATGGGCTGCGCTCGATCTCGAAGTCGCTCGGCACCAAGGACTATCTGCGCGTGCGCGTCGGCATCGGTCGCCCGCCAGGGCGCCAGGACGCCGCCGACTTCGTGCTCAAGGACTTCTCGCCGGTCGAGCGCAAGGAGCTGCCGTTCCTCCTCGGCGACGCTGCCGACGCGGTCGAGATGCTCGTGACCCACGGCTTGCTCGACACCCAGCAGAAGTTCCACGCGCCTGCGGCTGCCAACTAGCGTCAGACCACGGCACTAGGCTGGTGGGCGATGCCCACGTTGCAACCGGTTGTCGATCATTTCGGCGCCGCCCCCCAGATCCACTCTTTCCTCGAGACCGCCACTGGCCCCGGCACGGAGACGCTCGACGTCTCCGTCAGCGCCGGTGCCCGCCCGGCACTCATCGCCGCGGCGGTCGAGCGTCTGCGCGCGACCGCCCCTGACCGCCTACCCCTGCTGGTCGTCACCGCGACGAGCCGCGAGGCGGAAGACCTGACCAACGCCCTCGGGTGTGTCCTCGACCCCGACGTCATCGCCGACTTCCCTTCGTGGGAGACGCTGCCGCACGAGCGCCTCAGCCCGCGCTCCGACACCGTCGGTCGCCGTCTGGCCGTCCTGCGGCGCCTCACCCACCCCGCCTCCGTCGCCGATGACGACGTCGCGCACGGCCCGCTGTCGGTCGTCGTGTCGCCGGTGCGTGCCGTCCTGCAGCCGATCTCCATCGGCCTCGGTGACCTCACCCCCGTCGCCCTGCGCGCCGGTGAGGACCACAACCTCGACGAGGTCGTCGAGGCACTGGCGGGCGCGGCCTACAGCCGCACGGACCTCGTCGAGCGCCGGGGCGAGTTCGCTGTCCGCGGTGGCATCCTCGACGTCTTCCCGCCGACCGAGGAGCACCCGCTCCGCGTCGAGTTCTGGGGCGACACGATCGAGGAGATCCGCTGGTTCAAGGTCGCCGACCAGCGTTCGCTCGAGGTCGCCTCTCACGGACTGTGGGCCCCGCCCTGCCGCGAGGTGCTCCTCACCGATGCCGTCCGCGACCGCGCCGCTGCCCTGGCCGACCAGCTGCCCGGTGCCGCTGACCTGCTCCACAAGCTCGCCGCCGGCATCGCCGTCGAGGGCATGGAGTCGCTGGCTCCCGCCCTGGTCGACGGCATGGAGTCGATGCTCGACAGCTTCCCCGCCGGTTCACCCGTCGTCACCTGCGACCCCGAGCGGGTGCGCACCCGAGCCCACGACCTCGTCGCCACGAGCCAGGAGTTCCTCGAGGCCGGCTGGGCCAACGCCGCTGCCGGCAACGCCGTTCCGATCGACCTCGGGAAGATCCTCGGATCCGCCTCGTTCTGGTCGGTCGGCGACCTGCGCGACCACGCCCAAGCCACCGAGCACCCCTGGTGGGACCTCACCCCCTTCGTGCTCGACCTGGAGACGACCGACGGCAACGCCGTCGAGACCGGCACAGAGGACCCCACGGCATACCGGGGAGACATCGAGTCCGCCGCCTCGGATCTGCGCACGTGGACCGATGACGGGTGGCGGGTCCTCGTCGCCACCGACGGACAGGGCTCGGCCAAGCGCATCGTCGAGGTCCTCGGCGAGGCCGAGGTCCCCGCTCGCCTCGAGACCGCGCTCGACACCTTCGAGCCCGGCATCGTCCACGTCACGACGGCCCAGCTGGGCCGCGGGTTCGTCCATGCCGCGAGCCGTCTCGTCGTCCTCACCGAGACCGACCTCACCGGAACGCCGTCGACGGGTCCGTCGACCAAGGACATGCGGCGTATGCCGTCGCGCAGACGCAACCAGGTCGACCCGCTCCAGCTCAAGCCGGGTGACTTCGTCGTCCACGAGCAGCACGGTGTCGGCAAGTTCGTCGAGATGATGCAGCGCACCGTCCAGGGTGCGACGCGTGAGTACCTCGTGCTCGAGTACGCCCCGGGTACGCGTGGAAAGCACAGTCAGCCCGACAGATTGTTCGTGCCGACGGACCAACTCGACCAGATCACCCGCTACGTCGGTGGCGAGCAGCCCACCCTCAACAAGATGGGTGGCTCGGACTGGAAGACCACCAAGTCCAAGGCGCGTCGCTACGTCAAGCAGATCGCGGCCGAGCTCATCCAGCTCTACTCCGCCCGGATGGCGACCAAGGGTCACGCCTTCTCGAAGGACACCCCGTGGCAGCGCGAGCTCGAGGACGCCTTCGCCTACATCGAGACGCCCGACCAGCTCAGCTCCATCGACGAGGTCAAGGCCGACATGGAGCGAGAGGTCCCGATGGACCGCCTCATCTGTGGCGACGTCGGCTACGGCAAGACCGAGATTGCGGTGCGGGCTGCGTTCAAGGCGATCCAGGACGGCAAGCAGGTCGCCGTCCTCGTGCCGACGACCCTGCTCGTCCAGCAGCACCTCCAGACCTTCACCGAGCGCTATGCGCCGTTCCCGGTGACGGTGAAGCCGCTGAGCCGGTTCCAGTCCAAGAAGGAGACCGACCTCGTCCTCGAGGGTCTGGCCAACGGGTCCGTCGACCTCGTCATCGGTACCCACCGACTGCTGTCCGACTCCGTGCACTTCAAGGACCTCGGACTGGTCGTCGTCGACGAGGAGCAGCGCTTCGGTGTGGAGCACAAGGAGCAGCTCAAGCAGCTCCGCACGGCCGTGGACGTGCTTGCAATGTCCGCGACCCCGATCCCGCGCACCCTCGAAATGGCTGTGACCGGCATACGCGAGATGTCCACTCTCGCAACGCCTCCGGAAGAGCGGCACCCTGTCCTCACCTACGTGGGCGCCTACGAGGAGAAGCAGATCACCGCTGCGGTTCGCCGCGAGATGCTGCGGGAGGGGCAGGTCTTCTACATCCACAACAAGGTGTCGACGATCGAGAAGGCTGCGGCGCGCATCCGCGAGCTCGTGCCCGAGGCCCGCATCGCGACCGCCCACGGCAAGATGGGCGAGCACCGGCTGGAGCAGGTCGTCCTGGACTTCTGGGAGAACAAGTTCGACGTCCTCGTCTGCACGACGATCGTCGAGACCGGCCTCGACATCTCCAACGCCAACACGTTGATCGTCGAGCGCGCCGACCGGCTCGGGCTCAGCCAGCTGCACCAGCTGCGCGGGCGCGTGGGGCGTGGACGTGAGCGTGCGTACTCCTACTTCCTCTACCCGCCCGAGAACCCGCTCACGGAGACAGCTCACGACCGCCTCCAGACGATCGCCAGCCACACCGACCTCGGTGCCGGTATGCAGGTCGCGATGAAGGACCTCGAGATCCGTGGCGCCGGCAACCTCCTCGGTGGGGAGCAGTCCGGCCACATCGCCGGGGTCGGGTTCGACCTCTATGTCCGGCTCGTCGGCGAGGCGGTGTCGAGCTTCCGCGGTGACATCGACGAGGAGATTGGCGAGATCAAGATCGAGCTGCCGGTCGACGCCCACCTGCCGCACGACTACGTGCCGGGGGAGCGGCTGCGGCTCGAGGCCTACAAGAAGCTCGCGACCGTCGCCGACGAGGCTGCGCTCGAGGAGATCGAGGCCGAGCTCCTCGACCGCTACGGCAAACCGCCCGAGGCCGTCCGCAACCTCTTCGAGGTCGCTCGCCTGCGTACCGTGGCCAGGGCTGCCGGCATCAAGGACATCGCGGTGCAGGGCAACACGATCCGCTTCGGCCCGGTCGAGCTGCGCGAGAGCCAGGAGCTGCGACTCCAGCGCCTCTATCCCGGCTCCATCATCAAGGAGTCGCTCGGCACGATCCTCGTGCCCAAACCCATGACGGCCCGCGTCGGAGGGCAGCCGCTGCGCAACCACGCGGTCCTCGAGTGGGCGGGTGCGGTCATCCGCACCGTCGTCATGGACAATGTCGGAGAAGCAGCACGGGTGGCGACGTCCACCCGATGACGAAGGGACAACCTGTGAAGGCCGTGAAGGCTCGCACCATCGCTCTCGCCCTCGCGGGCGTCCTCGCACTCTCTGCCTGCTCTGGCACGTCTTCGGCGCAGACCGCCGCGGTCGTCGACGGCCGGGTCATCACCGAGCAGCAGGTCCGGGAAGCGACCGAGCAGATCAACGCCGCCTTCAAGCCGGAGCAGCCCCTCACGGCAGCCCAGGCGCTCACGCTGCTCATCCGTGCGCCCTACATCAACAAGGCCGCTGCCGACGCCGGCAAGGCGCAGAGCGAGTCGGCTGCGCGCGCCGCGTTCAAGGACTACCCCGAGACGCCGTCCGACACGACCGTCGAGATCCTCCAGGCCGAGGCCAGCCTCCAGCAGATCGACGACGCCGGTCGCCAGAAGCTCACCAAGGAGTTCGCGGCTCTGCAGATGACGGTCAACCCGCGCTACGGAACGTTCGACGCGTCCCAGGCGGCCGTCGTCGCCGACACGCCCAACTGGCTCGTTCCCGTCCCCAGCGCGGGCTGACGCAGTGGGGCGTCTGAGCCTCCTCGTCACCAGTCCGCGCGTTGCGCCGGGCCTGTTGTCCCGCAGTGCCTGGTATGCCGTCGAGTCGGCTTCCGCGCGCCTGTGCCGTGATCTTTCGGAGCCGGTCGTGGACGCGATCGTCGAGTCGGGCCTGACCGTGGACGCTGTCGGTCCCGAGCCGACGGCACCCGACCTTGCCCGCCTGCTCGTGAGCCGTTGCGTGGACAGTGACGTCGTCTGGCTGGGTTCGTCGGACGCGGATCCCGGGCTCACCGACGCGATCGCCTCCGAGGTGTCTCGGCTCGAGGTGCCGCCAGAGGTCGAGGTCATCGTCGGGTCGTGGGACGTGCCCGGGTCCCGGTTGCTCGATGCCGTCGCAGTGATGGACCGGCTGCGCTCAGCGGATGGCTGCCCGTGGGACGCCAAGCAGACCCACGAGTCCCTCGCGAAGTACCTCACCGAGGAGGCCGCCGAAGCGGTGGAGGCGATCGAGTCCGGCGACCGCCAACACCTCGCCGAAGAGCTCGGTGACGTGCTGCTCCAGGTGCTCTTCCACTCGCGGGTCGCCGAGGACGCCGAGTCGGCGCAGGACCAGTTCGACATCGACGACGTCGCTGGTGGTCTCGTCGACAAGCTGGTCCGTCGTCACCCGCACGTCTTCGCCGATGGTGACGCCTCGACTCCCGAAGAGGTCGAAGCCGAGTGGGCGCGGATCAAGGCACAGGAGAAGGCCGCGAAACAGGCCCGCTGAGGGTCGTGCTCGTGCGAGGGTGAGCCACCCGTTCGCCCGCAAGGAGCTCACCGTGTCGTACCAGCCACCACTGCCGCCCGGCCCTGGCCACGATCCTGGGTACGGTCAGGGCCCCGGCCATGGACCCGGTCCACACGCCTACTACGGCCAGCCCACCCAAGGTGCGCCGACTCCGTACGGCGCACACCCGGCATACCTCGGAATGCCTTCTCCCGCACCACGATCCGCAGGCATGAACCCGTGGGTCGCCGGACTCCTCGGCGCGTTCGGCGGAGTGGTGCTGACCGTCATCGGCATGACCGTGATCCCGATGCTCCTGTTCGGCTTCCTGCTCAGCGGGCCGATGGGTGACGGCGGATTCATGGAGAGTTCTCCACAACGCGTGACGGTGGCCGCAGATGGCTCCGTCTCGGGGACGGCGCTCGCGGAGGCGCTGGAGAGCGGGTGGTACGAGGACATGACCTGCCCGAACACGGCGGAGGTCGCCACCGATGTCACGACGATCTGCGAGGGCAGCGACGGAGTGGACCCCATGCGGGTGGTCGTCGTGTTCCGCGGCACGGACGGAAGGTTTGGCACTGCCGACCTCTTCGAGTGAGCGCGCCCACCGGGGCAAAGGTCACGCTGCTTGACTTAGAAATACAAGTGGTGCTTAACTTTACAACGTGAAACTCACTCCCCAGGAACAGACGATCCTGCGCCTGCTCCGTTCGGACCCGCTGCTCGATGCAGCAGGTCTCGCGGACCGCGTCGGCACCACGAAGGCCTCGGTCTCGGTGGCGCTGTCCAACCTCACCCGCAAGGGCGCGATCCTCGGTCGCGGCTACCTCGTGCGCGGCGAAGCAGCGGTGGTCGTCGTGGGGGGAGCCATCATGGACGTCAAGGCCCGCTCGAGCGCACCGCTCGACTCCGCGACCAGCAACCCCGGTGAGGTCGCGACCGACCCCGGTGGCGTCGGCCGCAACATCGCCGAGAACCTCGCCCGCCTGGGCACTCCGACCCACCTCGTGGCCTCGGTCGGGAGCGACTCCTTCGGTGACGAGCTCCTCGCCCACACCCGAGGTGCCGGTGTCCAGCTGGACCACGTCGTCACCGGCAGCAGGCCCACGGGCACCTACCTCGCGGTCCTCGACCACGACGGTGACCTCTCGGTCGCGGTCTCCGACATGAGTGCCACCGATGCCCTCACCGTCGCCGACATCGAACCGGCTCGCTCACTCATCCAGAACTGCGACCTGCTCGTCGTCGACGGCAACATCCCGATCGAGGTCGCGACCTGGCTCTGCGACATCGCCAACAGCGCGGACGTGCCCGTCGTCATCGAACCCGTGTCCGTCGTCAAGGCTCGCCGGTTGCGCCCCCTCCTTGCGCCCGATCGGCCCATCCTCGCCGTGACACCCAACATCGCCGAGCTCGCTGCCCTCGTCGGCCACGACGTCGCCGACACGATCCCCGAGATCAGCCGCGCGACCACCGAGCTGCATGCCCTCGGTGTGCGGCACGTGTGGGTGCGGCGCGGGGCCCGCGGCAGCCTCCTCTCTTCGGCCCCGGCCGACTCCGCTGACACCTCCCGGCCGACCGTCACCACGAACACCGCTGTCAGCGCCGAGGTCGTCGACGTCACCGGCGCCGGTGACTCGATGACCGCCGGGTTCGTCCACGCCCTGCTCCACGATGACGACGCCGTCGCCGCCGCAGCCTTCGGTCAGGCCACCGCCGCCCTGACCACCGAGTCCGCGCACACCGTGCGCCCCGACCTCACCCACGCGCTCGTGACCGGGCGCCTCACCACCCAGCAAGGAACCTCATGACCCTCAACGCTCCGACCAACACGACCCCGCACCCCGCCCTCGCCCTTGCCCCCGAGGTCGCCGAGGCCATCGCCCACGGCCGCCCCGTCGTCGCGCTGGAGTCGACGATCATCAGTCACGGCATGCCCTACCCGCGCAACGTCGAGATGGCCCGCGAGGTCGAGCAGATCGTCCGTGACGGTGGAGCCACCCCTGCGACGATCGCCATCCTTGACGGCGTCGCCCGCATCGGACTCTCCGCCGACGAGCTCGAGCTGCTCGCCACCCACGAGGACGTCGCCAAGGTGAGCATCCGCGACCTCCCGCACATCATGGCGACCAAGCGCCACGGAGCGACGACGGTTGCCAGCACCATGCGCCTCGCAGCGCTCGCCGGCATCAAGGTCTTCGTCACCGGCGGTCTCGGTGGGGTCCACCGCGGCGCCGAGGACTCCATGGACGTCTCCGCCGACCTCACCGAGCTCAGCCTCACCGACGTCGCCGTCGTCTCGGCCGGCGTGAAGTCGATCCTCGACATCGGCCGCACCCTCGAGGTCCTCGAGACGCTCGGTGTGCCCGTCGTGACCTTCGGCTCCGACGAGTTCCCCTCCTTCTACTCACGCTCCTCGGGGTTCACCGCACCGATGCGCTCCGACACGGTCGAAGAGCTCGCCGAGATGATGCGGGTCAAGTGGGACCTCGGACTCGCCGGCGGCATCGCCGTCACGAACCCGGTCCCCGCCGAGGACGAGATGGCCCCCGAGGCGATCTCGGCCCTCATCGACCAGGTCGTCGCCGAGTGCGGCGAGCGGGGCATCACCGGCAAGGACATCACCCCCTTCCTCCTCGGTCGCATCGTGGAGCTCTCCGACGGCGCGAGCCTGGAGACCAACATCGCGCTCGTGCGCAGCAATGCCCGCCTCGGCTCCGCCCTGGCCCGCGCCTACGCGGACGTGGCGCCGGTCAACTGACCTGAGCCACCCGGCATACCCGACGTGTGTCCTGTCAGACGCGGCCTACAGCCCGCGTCTGGCAGGACATAGTTGCTGCATGCGGATGAAGGACGCGAAGACGGTGGCCCGCACCGGAGGACTTGGCTGGTGAACAGAGCGGGTATGCCGGGATGCGGGTCGGTCGGACGGGTCACCTGTCGGATTGGCTAGGCTCGGGGAGAAACCCGTCTTCCCCACCCCAGGAGCACAAGTGGCCAGCATCGACGCCGTCGGCGCACGCGAGATCCTTGATTCGCGTGGCAATCCCACCGTCGAGGTCGAGGTCGCCCTCGATGACGGCACCATCGCCCGCGCTGCCGTCCCCAGTGGTGCGTCGACCGGGGCCTTCGAGGCCTCCGAGCGCCGTGACGGGGACAAGAACCGCTATCTCGGCAAGGGTGTCGAGAAGGCTGTTGACGCCGTCATCGACGAGCTCGGCCCCAAGCTCCTCGGCTTCGAGGCGCACGACCAGCGCCTCATCGACGCCGAGATGATCGCCATCGACGGCTCCAAGAACAAGGAGAACATCGGCGCCAACGCGATCCTCGGTGTGAGCCTCGCCGTCGCCAAGGCCGCTGCCGAGTCCGCCGGCCTGCCGCTGTTCCGCTACCTCGGTGGCCCGAACGCGCGCGTCCTGCCCGTGCCGATGCTCAACATCCTCAACGGTGGCTCCCACGCCGACTCCAACGTCGACATCCAGGAGTTCATGATCGCGCCCATCGGCGCCGAGACCTTCCGCGAGGCCCTGCGTTGGGGCACCGAGGTCTACCACGCGCTCAAGGCCGTGCTCAAGGAGAAGGGCCTCGCGACCGGCCTCGGTGACGAGGGTGGTTTCGCGCCCAACCTCGACAGCAACCGCGCCGCGCTGGACCTCATCCTCGAGGCCATCGAGAAGGCCGGCTACACGGCGGGCGAGGACATCGCGCTCGCGCTCGACGTCGCCGCCAGCGAGTTCCACAACGAGGATGACGGCACCTACAACTTCGAGGGTGGGAAGAAGACGGCCGCCGAGATGATCGACTACTACGCCGAGCTCGTCGACGCCTACCCGCTCGTGTCCATCGAGGACCCGCTCAACGAGGACGACTGGGACGGCTGGAAGGCCATGACCGACCGCCTCGGCGACAAGGTGCAGCTCGTCGGTGACGACCTGTTCGTCACCAACCCCGAGCGCCTCGCCCGCGGCATCGAGACCGGCACGGCCAACTCGCTGCTCGTCAAGGTCAACCAGATCGGCACGCTCACCGAGACCCTCGACGCCGTCGAGATGGCCCAGCGTGCGGGTTTCCGCTGCATGATGAGCCACCGCTCGGGCGAGACCGAGGACACGACGATCGCCGACCTCGCCGTCGCGACGAACTGTGGCCAGATCAAGACCGGTGCGCCTGCTCGCTCCGAGCGCGTCGCCAAGTACAACCAGCTCCTGCGCATCGAGGAGGAGCTCGACGAAGCGGCGGAGTACGCCGGCGCCGGCGCCTTCCCGCGCTTCACCGCTGGCAAGAAGGCCTGAGGCAGTCCCCATGGCGCGCGGCAGCAGTCGAGGACCCGGTTCGTCTCCACGACGACCGGCGTCCTCGCGACCCACGCCGCGCGCCCGGGCCTCCCGCCCGTCCGTCCTGAGCCAGGTCGGCGAGCGCGCCGCCAACGGGTGGCGAGGGCGGCTCAACGCGGCCCGGGCCAACCGCCGCACGGTCCGCCGCATCGGCATGGGCGTCGTCCTGCTCTTCCTCGTCATCCTCGTTGCGCCGACGCTGCGCGCCTACTGGCAGCAGCAGTCCGACATCAGCGCCCTGCGGGACCGGGTCGCCCAGCAGAAGGTCACGGTCGAGAAGCTGCAGTCCGAACAGGCCCGCTGGGAGGACCCCGCCTACGTCGAGCAGCAGGCCCGCACCCGCCTCAAGTTCGTCAAGGCCGGCGAGAAGTCCTACACCGTGCTCGACCCGGTGGCCGACACGCGTGACCCCAAGGTCGCGCACGCGGGCGAGAGCAACGACCCCTGGTACGACACCATCTGGTCCTCGATGCAGGCGGCCGACGTGCCTGCCAACCAGCGCCGGTGACCGCGACCCCCGACCGCGCACCGGTCGCCCAGGAAGATCTCGACGCCGTCGAGCGCCAGCTCGGACGCATCCCCCGGGGAGTCGTCGAGGTCTCGCACCGCTGCCCCTGCGGCGAACCCGACGTCCTGCGCACCCTCCCGCTCCTGCCCGACGGCACACCGTTCCCCACGTCGTTCTATGCCACGTGCCCCAGGCTCACCGGTGCCATCAGCACCCTCGAGTCCGTGGGCGTCATGCGTGAGATGACCGACCGTCTCGGCGAGGACGACGACCTCGCCGCCCGCTATGCCGCGGCGCACGAGGACTACCTGGCGCGACGCAACGAGCTCGGCCAGGTCGACGTCATCGACGGCATCAGTGCCGGTGGCATGCCCACTCGGGTCAAGTGCCTCCACGTCCTTGTCGCCCACTCGCTGAGCGTCGGGCCGGGCGTCAACCCGCTCGGCGACGAGGCCCTCGAGATGCTCCCCGACTGGTGGGCCAGCCACCCGTGCACCGAGCTTGCCGAGGACCCGCAGCAGTGACCCGCGTCGGCGCCATCGACTGCGGCACCAACTCGATCCGTCTGCTCATCGCTGACGTCGATCAGTTAGGTCGGCTGGTCGACGTCGTGCGTCGCACGGAGGTGGTCCGGCTCGGCTACGGCGTGGACCGCACCGGGGTCATCGACCCGGTCGCCATGGAGCGCACTCTCGTCCAAACCCGTGAGTATGCCGCCCAGTGCCGTGAGCATGCCGTCGAACGTGTGCGCTTCGTCGCCACATCGGCCTCGCGCGACGCCAGCAACGCGGCTGAGTTCGTCCTTGGAGTCGAAAGCGCCTTTGCCGCAGCGGGATTCGACGTCTCGCCCGAGGTCGTGAGTGGCGAGGCCGAGGCAAACCTGTCCTTCACTGGTGCCACCGGCGACCTCGTCGCCGCCGACATCCCCGGCCCCTATCTCGTCATCGACCTGGGTGGTGGTTCCACCGAGTTCGTGCGCGGGACCGGACAGGTCGAGAGTGCGCGGTCGGTCGACATCGGCTGCGTCCGGATCAGTGAGCGCCACCTCACGAGTGATCCTGCGACCGACGAGCAGATCGCCGCGGCCAGGGCCGACATCACCGCCGCCATCGATCGCGCCGAGGAGGTCGTCGACCTGTCCGGCATCGCCACGGTCGTCGGACTCGCCGGCAGCATCACGACGATCACGGCGCACGCACTGGGACTCACGGCATACGCACCGGATCTCATCCACCTCGCACACCTCACGCCGGCAGCGCACCGTGAGTCAGCGCAGGGTCTCCTGCACGCGACAACCGAGGAGCGCGCCGAACTCGGCTACATGCACCCGGGTCGCGTGGACGTCATCGGAGCAGGTGCGCTCGTGTGGCACGAGATCCTCGGGCGCGTGCTCGAGCGTTCGCCGGACGCGCAGGTCGTGACGTCGGAGCACGACATCCTCGACGGGATCGCGCTCAGCTGCGCGGGCTGACCCCGACCCCAGGGACCGTCTCGGCGGTGTAGGAGCCGAAACCGTTCCAGAGCACGGCCATGACGATCTCGACGGCCGTGTCGAGGTCGATCTCGGGGTTGCGCAGGCGCCAGGCCGCGACCCGCTCGTTGGTCGCGATCATGATCTCGGCCATGGCCTCGCGATAGACCATGGGGTAGGCCGCGATGGCCGCGTTGCCGCTGAAGCGCTCGGCGATCTCGCGGGCCTGTGCCTGGCGGAGGTTCTCGATGTCCTGCCCGGCCACGACGGCGACGGCGGATTCCTGCATGTAGACCCGGAAGCTGCCGCGGCGCGCCTCGAAGAACTGCATGAACGAGCGGACCCCGGCCCGGAAGTGCGCCTCGACGGGGGAGTGTGGCGGGAGGGCGTCGAGGGCGGCCGCGGTCGAGGAGAGCAGGTCCTCGCGGGCGCGCGCGACGACGGCGACGAGGAGGTTCTCCTTGGAGCCGAAATGGTCGTAGATGACCGGCTTCGTGATGCCCGCCGCGGCGGCGATGGTCTCCATCGTCGTGTCCTGGTAGCCGTGCTCAGCGAAGACCGACTCGGCGACGTCGAGGAGCTGGCGTTCACGTTCCTCACGCTTCATCCGGGGCGCGCGGGGGGTGCCCTTGGCGGGGCCGCGGCGGCGCGAGGTGGGGGAGTCCGTGCCGTCGGAGGAGGCGGGAGAGGCCGTGAAGGTCATGCGGGGAGGTCATCCGTTCTGAGTGTTGCGCGGGTGCATCCCTGAGCCTACCGGGCGTATCAGGGCGCTACTTGCGCCTTCTCGCAGGTCACGACACGCAGTCACTCCTGTTGTTGCCGCACTAATGCGGAGTGCGTAGTAGTGTGCACTGTGCGCCATCAGGTCGGTGGTGCTCATGAGACAGGAGGTGCCCGGAGATCATGGACGCCACACAGCTCGTCAAGGGGGTGCTCGACCTCGCCGTCCTGGCCGTCGTCGCCCGCGAGGACGGCTACGGCTACGACGTCGTGCGACGGCTCCGAGCCGCCGGGCTCGAGGACGTCGGTGACGCGTCGGTCTACGGCACCCTCCGTCGCCTCTACAGCGCCGGGGCACTCACGTCCTACGTCGTCCCGAGCGACGAGGGGCCGCACCGCAAGTACTACGGGATCAACGCGCAGGGCCGTGACGCCCTCGCCAGCCAGGGCAAGACGTGGGCCGCCTTCGCAGGGACGATGGCCGGCCTCCTCGACGAAGCAGGAGTGAAGTCATGAACGACACCGTGGCGATGGAGGTTCGGGACTACGTCGTCGGCGTGCGAGCGGCCTTGGCGGACCTGCCGGCCGAGGACGTGGAAGAGTTCACGACCGGGATGGAGGCCGACCTTGCGGAGCGGTTGGCCGAGCCGGGCGAAGGCACCTTGCGTGACCGCCTGGGAGGACCGGATGTGTATGCCGCCGAGCTGCGTTCCGCTGCTGGCCTCCCTCCGCGCACAGCCCTGGTGCAGCCGAAGAAGCCTGTGGCGCAACGTGTTTCGGGACTCTGGTCCGATCTGAGCTCGAGCATGCTCACCGCCATGCCGTGGCTGAGCGACCTCCGCCCGGTCTGGTGGGCGGTGCGAGGCGCGTGCCTGGCCGTCTTACCTGCCCTAGTCCTTGGCGTCGGCCTCACGTGGCTAGCAATCTTCGGCGCTCTCGTCTCAGTGGTCGCCGGCTTGCTCGCCCGGCACGGGAGTCTGTCTGGTGGTTGGGTCCGCCCTGTCCGAGTAATCGGCAACGTCACTGCCGTGATTCTTCTACCGATTGCTTTCGTCATGTTCATTGATGGGCGGTACCCATCCGCCAACGACCAGATGTGGGCCGAACCGATGGCCTCGGCCGGACACGGTTTGCTGAACAACGGTGAGCAGGTGGCGAACCTCTACGCGTACGACTCGTCGGGACGGCGTATCGATGACGTGCGGCTCTTCGACCAGAACGGACGAGCCCTGGCAGTGGATGAAGGATCCATCCTCTACGGCCCGGTCGACCCGGTGGGAGCAGTGAATCCGCAGACGGGCGAGTTGATGGCGGACCTCGACGTCTTCCCACTGCGCTGGACCGGACACAAGGGCTGGCTCAAGTACAACGAGTGGGAGCCGCCGATGGCGATCACTCCGCTGCCCGGGCCGGTGCCGACCGTCGACGCCAGTCCGTCACCCACGGTGACGGCCACCCCCAACCCCGGGGCGAGCGTCAGTCCATCGCCGAGCGCCTCACCGAAGGTTTCACCGACGTCGCCGAGCTCAGGGGTCTCGGCGACTCCCACCCCGACGCCCAGCGCGAGCCCGAGCGCGTCGAGGTGAGCCCCTTGCGTCCGCGCGGATGGCTGGAAAGCCGACCATCCGCGCGGACGCAAGCGGGCGGCATACGCAGGCTTTATGGTGAGTGCGCCCCCGTGGCCCAACTGGCAGAGGCAGGCGACTTAAAATCGCTCCAGGTACGGGTTCGATTCCCGTCGGGGGCACCAGCGCTCAGCGGTCGAGGTCGTGACCCACCCGGCACGAACCCTGGCTGTCGCAACGAACGTCGGGTGGTCCGTAGCGGATCGGCAAGGCCACGAACGTCGCGCACGCCGCGACCGCCAGAGCGGTCCCGGCCAGGCAGGCGCGAGTCAGCAGTCGCCTCGCCCGCGTGCCGGTCCCGTGCTGCACCAGGGCGACCAGGCCCATCCCGACCACAGCGCCCGCGGTGTTGACGATGACGTCAGTGATGTCGGTCCGCCCGACAGCCAGGACGTACTGGGCAATCTCCATCCCCGCGCTCAGGCTCCCCGCCAGGAGGGTCAACCGCCAGCGCGGCGACTTCGGCGCAAGCAGGGCGAGATAGATGCCCAACGGGACGAAGAGCAGCAGGTTCCCCACCACCTCCATCGGCTGGCTGGCGCCGTCCCCGTTGCTGGCGGTGACGAAGGGCGTGAGCTTGACGTTGCGCACGCCGCCACCCACGCTCGGCCACTCCAGCTTCCACATCACGACCCAGACGAGCAGCGCAAGGTAGACGCCGAAGAGGGCGATGAGGGGGCGGCGGCTGGGCGTCATCCGCCCATTCAAGACCACGCGATGTTGTCCCGCTGTCTGCTCTTTTCGATATGCCGCCGATAGGTCGAGACTCGATCGTTGTCCACAGGAGACCGTGCGGCGGGAACACAGGGGGCCTCGAACACGATTGAATGGGTAGACGACGCGGTGGATCGCCACCGCGCCAGACATACGGAGGACACGATGGCCAGCAATCCGGCCTTCAACCGACTCGAGAAGGACGCCCAGTCCGGTTATGCCGGGTTCCAGGGGGACGGCGCCCGCGCGAACCCCGGCAACAACGTCTCCTACGCCCAGCAGGGCGCAGCCCACTCGATGAACCCGCAGCAGCTCCAGGACATGTACAACGCGCCCACCGCGGGCCCGACCGACACCGGTCGCGTGACGATGGACGACGTCATCATGAAGACGATGGGCCTGTTCGCCCTCGTCCTCGGCTTCGGTGCCGTCGGCTGGATCGTTGCCTCACAGAACCAGCAACTGGGCTTCATGCTCCTCATGGGCGGGATGATCGGCACGCTCGTGCTCGGTCTCGTCATCGCCTTCAAGAAGACCCTGAGCGTTCCGCTCATTGTCGGGTATGCCGTCCTTGAGGGTTTGTTCGTCGGTGCCGTCAGCCAGGTCTTCGAGAAGCTGTACGACGGCGTCGTCCCCATGGCCGCCATGGCGACCGTTGGCGTGTTCGTGGGCATGTTCCTGGCCTACAAGAGTGGCCTCATCAAGGTCACGGACAAGTTCCGTCGCATCGTGACGATGATGATCTTTGGCTACGCGATCTTCGCGGTCATCAACTTCATCTTTGCGATGGTGACGAACACGCCGTTCGGCATCGGTGGCAACGGGATGTTCGGCATCGCGATCTCGGTCTTCGCCGTCGGCCTGGCCTCGGTCTCGCTGGCTCTCGACTTCGACATGATCGAACGCGCCATCGCGACCGGTGCTCCTCAGAAGTACAGCTGGCTCCTCGCGCACGGCCTCATCGTGACCGTGGTCTGGCTCTACATCGAGTTCCTGCGTCTGTTCGCCCGCATGCGCGACTGACCATGCACCGCCTTCCCGACGACGTGTCGCGGGAGCTCGAGCGCGTGGTCCGCAGATGGCGAGAGCTGTCCGCGGACCACGCGCTCGCCGCATCCGGGGCCGTGCGTGAGCTCGTCCAGGACCTCGCCGCCGTCACTGCACACCAACCAGTGCCCGAGCTCGGCCCGGTCGTCCTCATCGACCAGCTGCGCGTCCTCGTGTGGGACGCAGCGTCAGCTGGCGTTCCCGACCTCACCGACCGACTCGCCGACCTCCGCCGCCGTCTTCCCTGAGGTTGTCGCCTCGTCCGGCGCGTCGGCCTGGGGGTCGCGCGCCTCCGGCACGGGGTCGTGACGACGTCGCAGCAGCACGGCCCACCGTCCGCGGGGTCCGCGAGCCTGGCCGCCGACCTCGGTCGGGGACACCTCGGACCCGGCATCCTTGACGGCCTGACCGGCAGCCACCGCAACGGGTCCAACACCCTCGCCGCGTCGCGCCTCGGGCGGGCGATCGGCCGTGTCGTGGCCCCACACGCCGAGCGCCGCGCACACCGACGGCAGCAGCGCAGCCGCGGCCCGGGCATATCCGGCAGCGGACGGGTGGAAGCGGTCCTCGCTGAACATCGTCTTGGGAGACGCGGCGAACTCCTTGCCGAGCAGGTCGCCCAAAGACACGGTGCGACCGCCGGCCTCGACGACCGCGATCGTCTGGGCGGCGGCGAGGTCGCGACTCCACCGACGGGCGAGCAGGCGCAACGGTTGGGCCAGGGGCTCGATCGTGCCGAGGTCGGGGCAGGTCCCGACGACGACCTCGCTGCCCAGGGCGCGGATGCGGCGCACGGTCAGCTCGAGGTGGCGCACGGCCGTGGCGCGGTCGACGCGGTGGGTCACGTCGTTGGCGCCGATCATGATGACGACGACGTCGGGGGTCACCGACTCCAGCCCCTCGGCGAGCTGGCGCTGCAGGTCGCTCGACTCGGCGCCGACGACCGCGGTGTTCGTGAGGTGGACGCTGCGCCCCATGAGGGCACTCACACCGCCGGCGACGATGGCGCCGACGGTCTCGGACGGGCGGTGCGCGCCCATGCCTGCCGCACTCGAGTCGCCGATGACGAGGATCTCGATGGGTTCACCCGGACCGGCGCCGTAGGTGCCGTTGTCGTCGGGGGAGGAGTCGAAGGGCGTGCCCACGAGCCGGCGCGCGAGCAGCGCTTCACCCTTGATGACGCCGTAGCTCACCGCGCCCAGCGCAGCACTCGCCGCGGCCAGGCCGCCACCCCCGTATGCCGCAGTCGATGCGATCTTGCGTGCCCGTCGTGCGCGTCCCATGCTGTTGCCGACCTCCTCGATCTCTCGACCACGCTAACGCCAGGCAAGGACACGAGTGTTCCCACCCGGCATACCGGCAATATTTGCGGCGTCCCGAGGTCCGCGTGCGAGATGGGAGAATGGGCCCATGAAGTATGCCGAGCACATCGCCGACCTCGTGGGCAACACCCCTCTCGTGAAGCTGAACTCCGTCACCGACGGGATCGCCGCGACGGTTCTTGCCAAGGTCGAGTACATGAACCCGGGCGGGTCCGTGAAGGACCGCATCGCCCTCAAGATGATCGAGGCCGCTGAGGCCTCGGGCGCGCTCCAGCCGGGCGGCACCATCGTCGAGCCGACCAGCGGCAACACGGGTGTCGGACTCGCCCTGGTCGCCCAGCGCAAGGGCTACAAGTGCATCTTCGTGTGCCCCGACAAGGTCAGTGAGGACAAGCGCAACGTCCTCAAGGCCTACGGGGCGCAGGTCGTCGTCTGCCCGACGGCGGTCTCCCCGGACCACCCGGACTCCTACTACGAGACGTCCGACCGACTCGTCCGCGAGACACCCGGTGCCTGGAAGCCGGACCAGTACTCCAACCCCATGGGCCCGGCCTCGCACTACGAGACCACCGGCCCGGAGATCTGGAACGACACCGACGGCACGCTCACCCACTTCGTGACGGGCATCGGCACCGGCGGCACCATCACCGGCACCGGCCGCTACCTGCGCGAGCAGAGCGATTCCCGTGAGGGTGGCCGTGTCCAGATCATCGGCGCCGACCCCGAGGGTTCGGTCTACTCCGGCGGCACCGGTCGCCCCTACCTCGTCGAGGGCGTCGGTGAGGACTTCTGGCCGACCGCCTACGACCCCAAGGTCGTCGACCAGATCGTGGCCGTCTCCGACGCCGACTCCTTCGACATGACGCGTCGCCTCGCCCGCGAGGAAGGCCTGCTCGTCGGTGGCTCCTGCGGCATGGCGGTCGTCGCGGCCCTCGAGGTCGCCAAGGACCTCCCGGCCGACGCGATCGTCGTCGTCCTCCTGCCCGACTCCGGTCGCGGCTACATGTCCAAGATCTTCAGTGACGACTGGATGAGCTCCTACGGGTTCATGCACTCGGACGCTGCCACGACGGTCGGCAGTATCCTGCGCGCGAAGTCCGGTGAGATGCCGGCCCTCGTGCACACGCACCCCAACGAGACGATCCGCGACGCCATCGAGATCCTGCGCGAGTACGGCGTCTCGCAGATGCCGGTCGTCAAGGCCGAGCCGCCCGTCATGACCGGTGAGGTCGCCGGCTCCGTGAGTGAGCGCGAGCTCCTGGAGCTGCTCTTCGTCGGCAAGGCGCACCTGTCCGACTCGGTCGAGAAGCACATGGGCAAGGGCCTGCCGCTCGTCGGTTCCGGTGAGCCCGTCTCCACGGCCCGTCACGAGCTCGAGCAGGCGGACGCCGTCCTCGTGATCGAGGGTGGCAAGCCGGTCGGCGTCCTCACCCGGGCCGACCTCCTGGGTCACCTCGTCGACTGACGAACCGCGCAGGCAACGCAGGGCGCTCAGCGCCCGAGGCCCGTAGCGGCGAGGAAGTCGGCGCGAGAGCTCGTCGACTAGAACTCCCTGTCGTCTTCGTGCCCCGCACGGACCGCGAGCGCCAGCGAGTTGTCCGTGCGGGGCACGAAGACGGTTGCGTTCCGAGACGACAAACACGGCGGCGTATGCCGGGAGCTAGCTTCCCGGCATACGCCGCCTTCGTGTGTGGGGCAGGCATTTCTGGTTACCCCTTGCCAAGTTGGCACTTTACAAGTCATAGTTGTTTGTCAAGTAACTTGGGCAAGGAGGCCTGCACCATGGCGGCAAACGCGACCGTTCCCATCGGCTCGACCGATGAGTGGAAAGACCCGAAGCGGTATCTGTGGCTCATCGGACTCGTGGTGCCGTCGCTGGCCCCGATCGGCCTGGGCATGTGGCTGCTCACGGACTGGTCGGCGTGGTTCTGGCTCGGGCCGATCGTCATCCTGGTCGTCGTGCCGGCCATCGACCTCGTCGCCGGACTGGACCGCTCGAACCCGCCTGACGACCTCATTGAGGCGCTCGAGAAGGACAGGTACTACCGGTGGATCACCTACCTGTACCTGCCGATCCAGTACGGCGGGTTCATCGGTGCCATGTGGATCGTTTCGGGGGCGAGTCCCTGGGAGCTGTCGCTCGTCGAGAAGATCGGCCTCGCGATCTCGATCGGGTGCATCGGTGGCATCGGCATCAACACGGCGCACGAGCTCGGTCACAAGCGTGAGGAGAACGAGCGCTGGCTGAGCAAGGTGGCGCTGGCGCAGAGCTTCTACGGCCACTTCTACATCGAGCACAACCGCGGCCACCACGTGCGCGTCGCCACGCCCGAGGACCCGGCGTCGAGTCGGGTGGGCGAGAACTTCTACCAGTTCTGGCCGCGCACGGTGTGGGGCTCGCTCAAGAGTGCGTGGCGGCTGGAGAAGCGACGGATCGGTCGGCGCAAGCAGCACCCGTTCCGCCTGTCCAACGACGTCCTCAACGCCTGGCTCATGTCTGCGGTGCTGTGGGGTGCGCTCATGGCGTGGCTCGGCGTGGGGATCCTGCCGTATCTGCTCATCCAGGCGGTCATCGGTTTCTCACTGCTCGAGGTCGTCAACTACATGGAGCACTACGGGATGCTGCGCCAGAAGGTCGGCCACGGCGACCGGCAGCGCTACGAGAGGGTCGACCCGTCGCACTCGTGGAACTCCAACAACGTCGCGACCAACGTCCTGCTCTATCACCTGCAGCGGCACAGCGACCACCACGCGAACCCCACCCGCCGCTATCAGACCTTGCGCGACTTCGAGGAGTCGCCGGCACTGCCCACCGGGTATGCCGGGATGATCGTTCTCGCGCTGGTCCCGGCGATCTGGCGTCGGGTCATGGACCCGCGGGTGCTGCGTCACTTCGATGGCGACCTGAGCCGAGCCAACTTGTCTCCGCGCAAGCGAGAGAAGCTGCTCGCAGCTCATCCGGTGCCGGTTGCGCCGGGTCGTGCCGGTGCCCGGGTCGATGGTGCGGCTGGTGGCAACGTCCTGGTGGATGAGGTTCTCGCGGCGCGCTGCCCGGGCTGTGGCTACACCTATGACGTGGTCGCGGGGGAGGAGCGAGAGGGCTTCGCCGCCGGGACCTCGTGGGGGCAGATCCCCGATGACTGGTGCTGCCCCGACTGCGGCGTTCGGGAGAAGGTCGACTTCGTGGTGGTGGAGCCGCGCGCGGCATGATGAGCCTCGTGACGAGTGAGGGTGTGAAGGCGGCGTCGGCGACGTCCCTGCGCGAGCGCATCATCGAGGCGGCGTCGGACCTGACCATCGAGCAGGGCTGGTCCGGCGTGACGATGAGCAGGCTCGCCGAGCGGGTGGGTGTGAGTCGCCAGACGATCTACAACGAGGTCGGCAACAAGCCCGACCTGGCCGAGTCGCTCGTGCTGTGGGAGCTGGGCCACTTCCTCGAGGCGGTCAATGCTGGCTTCGACGCCCACCCCGATGACCTCATCGCCGCTGCCCGGGAGGCCATCCGGCGGGTGCTCGAGAGGGCCTCGGTCAATCCCCTGCTGCGCGCCGCCATCTCGGCGACGGAGGGCACCGACACGGGCCTGCTCCCGTTGCTCACCACGGACTCCGAGTCGCTCGCCGCAGCGGCTGCTGTGGTCATCGAGCTGCGGTTGGGAGGCTACGAGCACCACATCGAGCCGCACCGTTTGGGCGCGCTCGTCGACATGATCGTGCGCCTCGTGGTCAGCCACGTGATCCGAGCCTCGGGCACGCCGGAGGAGTCGTCGGGCCACATCGCGTGGATCATCGAGCAGGCGCTCCGACCCGATCGTTCCTGAGGTTGACGAGGTCTGCTCCGGCACCGTCGTAGCGAGGGCGACGTGGCCCGCGAGCTCTCCCACGACCAGACCGGCGGTGGGTGGGCAGGAACACACCCCGATGCCCTGACGGCGCCTCCGGGTGTTTCCGTACTCTCGAGTAATGACTGGCTACCCGCACCTGCTCTCGCCGATCGACCTCGGCCACGTCACGCTGCCGAACCGGGTGGTCATGGGTTCGATGCACACGGGTCTAGAGGATCGCGCGCGGGACTTCCCCAAGCTCGCGGCCTTCTTCGCGGAGCGGGCTCGGGGCGGGGCGTCCCTCATCATCACCGGCGGGTTCGCGCCCAACATCGAGGGCACGCTCCTGCCGCTCGCCTCGAAGCTCACGACGGCGCGCGAGTCCAAGCAGCACAAGGTGATCACCGAGGCGGTGCACGCCGAGGGCGGGCGGATCGCGCTGCAGCTGCTGCACGCCGGTCGCTACGCGTACACGCCCTGGTGCGTCGCGCCGTCCGCGATCAAGAGCCCGATCTCGAAGTTCACGCCTCGCGCCCTGTCTGCTCGTGGTGTGGAGCGGACGATCGACGCGTTCGTCCGGGAGGCGCGACTGGCGCGCGAGGCCGGCTATGACGGTGTCGAGGTGATGGGTTCGGAGGGCTACCTCATCAACCAGTTCCTCGCGCCGCGCACCAACAAGCGCACCGACGCCTGGGGCGGAACACCGGAGAAGCGGCGTCGCTTCGCCGTCGAGATCGTCCGCCGGATCCGCGAGGAGGTGGGCGCGGACTTCCTCGTCATCTACCGCATCTCGGCCGTCGACCTCGTGACCGACGGCCAGACCTGGGACGAGGTCGCCGCGCTGGCACGCGAGGTCGAAGCGGCCGGTGCCACCGTGCTCAACCTCGGCATCGGCTGGCACGAGGCTCGTGTCCCGACGATCGTCACCTCCGTGCCCCGCGCGGCCTTTGCGTCGTATGCCGCCCGCCTCAAGTCCGAGACGTCACTTCCCGTGATCGCGACCAACCGGATCAACATGCCCGAGGTGGCTGAGGCGATCCTTGGCGCCGGTGATGCGGACCTGGTGTCGTTGGCGCGCCCGTTCCTCGCTGACTCCGAGTGGGTGCGCAAGGCCTCCGAGTCTCGTTCCGACGAGATCAACACCTGCATCGCCTGCAACCAGGCCTGTCTGGACCACACCTTCGGCCGCAAGCGGGCGACGTGCCTGCTCAACCCGCGCGCCGTCTACGAGACCGAGCTGGTGCTCGGGCCGACGCGCCGGGTTCGACGGGTCGCGGTGGTGGGCGCCGGGCCGGCCGGGTTGTCCTGCGCGACGGCGCTTGCGGAGCGCGGGCACTCGGTCGAGCTGTTCGAGGCGCGCGACGACATCGGTGGCCAGTTCGCCATCGCTCAGCGCATCCCCGGCAAGGAGGAGTTCTCCGAGTCGATCCGCTACTTCCGTCGCCGCATCGAGGTGACCGGCGTGAAGCTGCACCTCGGGCGTGCCGTGACGGCGGCCGAGCTGCGTGATGGCGGGTTCGACGAGGTCGTCGTGGCGACAGGTGTCACGCCTCGGGTGCCGTCGATCCCGGGCGTGGACCACCCGTCGGTGATGACCTATGCCGAGCTCGTCCGTGGGGAGCGCGAGCCCGGTCAGCGCGTGGCCGTGATCGGTGCCGGTGGCATCGGGGTGGACGTCAGCGAGTTCCTCACGGCTCAGCCCTCGGCGACGCTGGACCTCGACCTGTGGCGTGCCGAGTGGGGTGTGGGTGACCCGGCCCTGTCGCGTGGTGGGCTCGCGACAGCTGTGGTCGAGACTCCGAAACACGAGGTGATCCTGTTGCAGCGCAAGGCATCTGGCATCGGCAAGGGTCTCGGCAAGACCACGGGTTGGGTACACCGGGCGGCGCTCAAGGCCAAGGGCGTCGAGCAGGTCACCGGTGTGACCTATGACCGCATCGACGACGACGGACTCCACGTGTCTTTCGGTGACGGCGAGGACGCCCCGGCCCCGCGCGTCATCCCCGTCGACACCGTCGTGCTCTGCGCTGGCCAGGAGTCGGTCCGGACCCTCGCCGACGAGCTGGGGGACAGCGGCATACCCGTCCACGTCATCGGCGGAGCCGATGTCGCCGCCGAGCTCGATGCCAAGCGCGCCATCCGCCAGGGCACCGAGCTCGCCGCCCGCCTCTGAGCCACCCTCACCGGGGTCCCGCTCCGCACGTGCCTTTGCTTCACCTGCTGGAGCAAGGGCACGTCCTGAGCCGACCCATGACGGACCCCGCGATCCGCTGGATTGGCCGGGCTTCGACAGCCCGACACCGACGCTGGCCATGGCACCCTGTCAGGCATGACCGGATGGTGGTGGCTCGTCGTCGTGCTCACTGTGCTCGGCGTCATCCTGCTCGCGGTCGGCTTCCTGCAGCTGCGCGGCGCGCGACCCACCGCCGAGATCAAGAGTGGCTTCGGTGGTCCTGCCGGGAGCTCCGACGTCGGTTCACACCCCGGGTTCAACGCACCCGGCCCGCGCGATCACTGGAAGGTCGGGGCGCCCCTGCGCATTGCCGGGTTCAGCTGCCTCGCCGCCGCAGCCACGGTCGGCCTGATCCTGACGATCGCCAAGGCCTTCTGAGCAGGCGATTGCCGGCCAAGGGCACGAGTCGGGCCCTGCGTGACGAGTCGGCGGTTGCTGAGGTGGCGACTCGTCACAGAACCCCCGACACCTGGGGTCAGGCGGTCCAGTTGGACTCGAGGACGGCCATGTAGTGGACGTCGATCCACTCGCCGTCGAACAGCAGCGCCTCGCGACCAGTCCCCTCGTGGACGAACCCGACCTTCTCGTAGACATGGCGAGCCCGCGGGTTGAAGTCATAGACCTCAAGCGTGATCCGGTGCAGCCCGAGCACTCGGAACCCGTAGTCGACGATGAGCCGCGTCGCCTCGGTGCCCAACCCGCGGCCACGCCCAGCCGCGCCGATGAGGGTGCGGAACCAGCACGACCGGTTGCCTTCATCCCAACCGGCGAGCACGACCTCGCCGACCAGCCCGCCACTCCCGCGATCAATGACGGCCAGTACCAGTCGGTCATCGGCCTCGGCCCACCCGCCATAGATCTCACGGAGCCTCTCGAGCGGCATGCCCTCCGGCTCCTGCGAGCTCGCGTTCACCGAACCCGTGAGGCGCGCGATCTCGGTGTCCTCGCGGATGATCGCGTCGATGACGTCGGCGTCTTCTGCCCGGATCGGGCGCAGGGTCACCAGCTCGCCCTCGAGCGTCGGCTTGGCAGCGAAGTCGGCAGTCACGAACGCCTGCTGTGCCCCGCAAGGTGCGTGACGGCATCTCGGATTGTTTGGTTGGCGGAACAGATCCACGCCTGAACTAGCCCGGCCCGTTTAGTGGTTCGGGGGGCCGGTAGTTCCGCTGTGCCATCTCCTCGACCCTTTCAAGCGGGTACCTGATACCGTCCTCGCCAAAATCCATGCCTTGCCACCAAGTATCCAATGCTGCCCGGGTGATGCCTAGCCTCCGAGCGGTCTCATCTGGCGTAAGGAGTTCTCGGTCGAACCCTTCCCGCTGCATCTCGATTGCAGCTGACTGCAGCGCACGCAACCCCTTAACGACAGCCGCGAGGTTGATGCCGCTGATTGAAGTCAGCAGGGGACCCTCAGGCGTTTCCGAGCTGGAGGCGGCCAAGCCAGGGCGGGTGGAGAACTCGTGCCTCCGCCACCTGTCCAGGGACCACACGGACTTTCCTTGGACCTCGTCGCCCCAGTGTTCTTCAATGTTTCGCCAGTCGCGCAGCTGTCTCTGAAACGGCAACGTTGGTGTCGAACCGCGGCGATCTGCCATTAACCCCCGGGCAGTCACTGCTTGTGCGGCGGCCAGCAGGAAGAAGTACATCTCGTCCAACTCGTCTTGGTAGGCGGTTGCCAATGCCGGCGGCCACGTGCCCGATACGAATCCAATGGCATCGCGAACTCGCTCTGTCTCGCGATGCGCTTCCTGAAGTCGATCGTGTTGCTTGATAGCCCGACGAAAGACCGCTACAACCTTGGCTGCGGGCCAGCGGTCCGGGCTCACGCGGGCGGAACGATGTCCGTCTGCGCGGGGAGGTTCGCGACACCGATCGGGCACGTGAGTCCGTTGGGGCCGTGGTTGCAGTAGCCGTTGGGGTTCTTGTGGAGGTACTGCTGGTGGTAGTCCTCGGCGTACCAGAACGGCCCCACTTCGTCGGCCGGCGAGAACTGTGTGGTGATCTCGCCAGCGTTGACGCGGGTCAGCTCTCCCTGGAACGCCTCACGCGTCGAGCGAGCGGCCGCCTCCTGCTCCGGCGTGGTCCAGAAGATCGCCGACCGGTAGGCCGTGCCGATGTCGTTGCCCTGCCGGTTGCCCTGGGTGGGGTCGTGGTTCTCCCAGAACGCCTTGAGCAGGAGCTCGGGGGTCGTCCGAGTGGGGTCGTAGGCAACGAGGACCGCCTCCGCGTGCCCGGTGCGACCCGTGCAGGTCTCCTCATACGTCGGGTTGGGCGTGAAGCCGCCGATGTAGCCAGCGGCCGTCGTCACCACACCCGGCAGCTTCCAGAAGATGCGCTCGGCGCCCCAGAAGCAACCCATCGCGACATAGAGCACCTGGGTGCCCTCGGGCCAGGGACCCTCGAGGGGCGTGCCGAGCACCTCATGGGTCGTCGGCACCGTGAACGGTCGGGTCTCCCGACCTGGCAGAGCCTCGGCGGCGGTGGGCAGGGTGGTCTTGGCGCGCGATCCGAACATGGGGCACTCCTGATCTGTGACTTCGTACACCTGTGAGGTTGTCCCGAGCTGGGGGGTCTGTCCCGTGCAATGCTCCGGAGCACTCAATGATTCCCGAGGTTGCTGCGTCTAGGTGGGTATGAACACGAACGAGGGGGCGGATCTCGATGCGTGGCTCGATGGGGCCATGCCGCGGATCCATGGTCTCGCCTACGCGCTCACGGGCGACCAGCACGCGGCCGAGGACCTGAGCCAGGAGGCGCTCGCGACGGTCGTGAGCAAATGGCGCACGGTCTCGCGAGCGCAGAACTCCACGGCATACGCGAGAAAGATCGTCGTCAACACGTTCCTGAGTCAGAAGCGCAAGCGGTGGACCAGGGACGTCGTCTCCGACGCCGCCGTCACCGAGCTCGTGCCCTCCACGGACGACCACGCCGACGATGTCGTCGATCGTGACGCTCTCCTCGAAGCACTGAGCGGGCTGCCACCGCGACAACGCACTGCCGTGACCCTGCGCTACTTCGAGGACCTGCCCGACGTCGAGATCGCCGCCCTCATGGGTTGCTCGGTCAGCACCGTCCGCTCGTCCATCCACCACGCCCTGGCCGCCTTGCGCGCGGGCTCGGTCGCTCACACCTTCAAAGGAGTCTCGTCATGACCACTCAACTCGAGGATCAGCTCCGCGAGGTGCTGCGCGATGCGCCCGAACCCGACTGGCGCGCCCTGCGTGCAGCGATCGACACACGTGCAACAGGCAAACGACGCGCTCGTATGCTGCGCGCCACCGTCGGCGGGGCGGCCGCCGCTGCCGCCGTGGTCGCCATCGCCGTGGGCGCGGCGAACTCGGCGATCTTCACGGGACAAGAGGCCACGCCAGCGAAGTCGAACCGTCCCACGGCGAGCGGGACCCCGTCGCCGTCAGTGCCGGCCACGACGGCGTTCGCGCCGCGCGTGAAGCTGGCCAATGGCGACTACCGCATGCCGATGGCCTTCCCCGACGTCGCGCCCCAGGGTGCGGCAGCGCCAGCGGGGCTGGAGCGCGCTGCCACCAGTTCTGACATGGTTCCTCTGTCCCGGATGGCCTCCGTCGGCTGCCTGACAAACCCCGAAGCAGCGACGCCCCAGCCTTGGGGGAGCGACTCCTGGGACTACCGCCCGAAGGGAGAAGCGAAGGCGCCGGCCAGCGCGGAGGTCACCCTGACCGGCTGGCCCACCACCACGGCCGTGACAGCGATGCAGCAGCTCGCGGACAACTCCGGCGCCTGCGCCTTCAGCCGGCCCTTCCGGAAGGTCGCGTGGCCCGGACTCGCTGCCACTGAGGCAAACCAGTTCGTCGTCGAGGAGCCAGTGACGCCCGGCGGCAAGCGCTTCGTCGCCATTCGCCGAGTCGGAGACGTGACGGTTGACGCGTGGACCTCCGGCTCGGACGAAGCGCGTGCCCTCGCCGAGTCCCGTCGGCTCGTGGACGCAAGTGTCGACGCGCTTCTGGCGAGCAAGGCACTCGTCGAACCTCAACCTGCAGTCTGGTCGTGGCCCGATGGTCGCAGGGAAGCCTTTCCCGACGGGGCCGCCTTCATCCTGCCCGCCATCGCTCCGTCACCCGAGGCGGTCGGCACCCCCTCGCTCACCCGTGACGAGCCCTGGGGCAACTCCTCCATGGGGACCGTCCCTGTCTTCGGATCACAGGTGGGAGACCCGGCACATCCGGGTCAACGGGCCGTGGCCGTGCGCGAGGCCATGTACGTCCTGTCCGGGCCGGGTCTGGATGCCAACAAGGGGGTGCTGCCTACGACGTCCGTGCTGTGGTCCTCCTTCCCCGATGGACAGAAGGCGTTCGACGAGATCGTGGCGAACCGTGGCACGGCCCGCTGGTTCAGCGCGCCCGTTCGAGAGGCGTGGGCGGGGCACGATGAAGCGACCACCTTCCTCGCCGATCAGGCCGACCAGTTCGATCCTCCCTTTCCGAAACAGATCGCCCTCCGCCTCGAGGGCGACGTCCTCATAGCGGTGGTGGCACAGGGGCGGACGCAGGCCGAGGCTCGCACGATCGCCACCAGGCTCGCTGACGAGTCAGCCAAGAACCTCGCGAGCTTCGGGCGCGGCCCCGACGGTCGCCCCGGCAACGGCAAGTAGCGTCGGTTTAGGCCTTGGCGTAGATGCTGACGTGGGCGTCGTTGCCGGTGTAGGGCTGGCGCTGCCATCCGCCCCAGCGCTCGACGAGTTCCAGTCCGGCTATGCGGGCCATGAGATCCAGTTCGCTGGGCCACGCCAGTCGGCAGGCGATCGGCGCGAAACGTATGCCATCCGCCGCGATCCGCACGTGGTTCTCGTCGAGGACCTGCGTCGCCGGGTCGTAGGAGCAGACGTCGAGAGTGACCGCGTCCGCCTCCACCCGCTCGGGGCGGGTGTAGGAGTGGATCGGCAACCACGCGCTCGGCACGGCAGCCTCGATGACGAAGGCGCCGTCGTGGTCGAGGTGGCGCGCGGCGTTCTCGAAGCACTCCACCTGACCGTCCTGGGTGAGGATGTTGAAGATCGTGTTGTAGACGAGGTAGACGAGTCCGTATCTCCGGTCCATCGAGGTCGTCGCCATGTCGCCGACGCGCACGTCGAGCTCGGCACCTCCGGGTCGCGTCCGCAGCACGTCGACCATCGACTGCGACAGCTCGATGCCGTCAACGCGAACACCCCTGCGCGACAGGGGAAGTGCCACCCGGCCGGCGCCGATGGCGAACTCCAGGGCAGCTCGCCCCGACGCGAGCCCGGCGAGGAAATCGGCGCAAGCGTCCTCGTCGCCGCGCACATGGGCTTCTTGGAGCGCTGCGACCTCTGGGCCGAAGCTGGTCTCTGGCGTGAATCCCTGCATGGCCCCGAGTCTGGAGCGATGACGCGCCGCATCGCGACCGAATAAACCCATTGGCTCGGCGCATGCCCGAGCGTGGACGATGGGGCGTATGGGTATCCGCATCGTTCCAGTCACCACGCTCGACCCGGCGCAGGCCGAGCTGGCGCAGGCGTGGAACGAGGCAACCATCGTCTCGACGGCGGCAACGATGGGCGAGGACCACGATGCCCGTTCACTGGCTTCTCACCGCGTGCGCGAGGAGTCCCCGAACTGGGACCACCGTTACCTCGCCGCCATCGACGACGAGGCCAGAGTGGTCGCCAGTGCCGCGCTCGCCCTGCCCCTGCGCGACAACCTCCAGCTCGCCCTCTTCCGGATCGACGTCCTCCCGGAGCGCCGCCGTCACGGCATCGGGACAACCCTGCTCGAGCACCTCACCCAGCTGGCCCGTGATGCCGGGCGTACCTCGCTCGCCGCAGAGACGGCATACCCGAAGGACGGAACGGATCCGGGCGAAGCGTTCGCACGCCGCAACGGGTTCGATCTCGCCCAGACGAACCACCGCAACGACCTGGACGTCACGGCATACGCCTGGGAAAAACGTTCGGAGACAGCGGAGTACGCGATCGAGACCTCGACCGACGACACGCTCGACGAGTGGCTCTTGGACCGCGCGATCCTCCAGCAGCGGATGAGTACAGACGCCCCGATCGGCGAGCTCGACCTCGAGGAGGAGGACTGGGACGCCGAACGGCTCAGGGGCGAACGGCAAGCGAGCCGCAAGAGCGGCCGCCGCGTGATCGAGTCCGTCGCGCGTCACCTCGCAACCGACCACCTCGTCGCCTTCACGCAGCTGCAGGTCCCGACGGCGGAACCCGAGCTCGCCTATCAACACGACACGATCGTGCTGCGCGAGCACCGTGGGCACGGTCTCGGCGCAGCCCTCAAGGTGGCCAACCTGCGCGCCCTGCGCGCTGAGTTCCCGCAGACCCGCACCGTCCGCACCTGGAACGCCGTCGAGAACGCACCGATGATCGCCGTCAACGAAGCCCTCGGCCACCGCACCACCGCCATCGAACGGGAGTGGCAGAAGCGGCTCGCCTGAAGTGACGCCGACCACGCGGCATACGCTGTCGGCATGACTGACGACACCCTCGGCTTCTCCACCCGCGCCCTCCACGCCGGGCAGGACCCTGACCCCACGACGGGCGCCGTCGTCACCCCGATCTACCAGACCTCGACCTACAAGCAGGACGGGATCGGCGGCTTCCGCAACGGCTACGAGTACAGCCGCAGCGCCAACCCCACCCGCACCGCGCTCGAGACCGGTTTTGCGGCCCTCGAGCAGGGTGAGCGCGGGTTCGCCTTCGCGTCGGGACTCGCCGCCGAGGACGCGATCCTTCGCGCGCTGCTCAGCCCCGGTGATCATGTCGTCGTGCCGTCGGACGCCTACGGCGGCACCTACCGCCTGTTCAACAAGGTCCTCAAGCACTGGGGCGTCGAGCACACGATCGCGGCCATCGCCGACAACGACGCCGTGCGTGCCGCGATCCAGCCGGGCAAGACCCGCATCATCTGGGTCGAGACGCCGACCAACCCCATGCTGAGCATCGCCGACATCAAGGCCCTGGCCGAGATCGCGCACGAAGCTGGCGCGCTGCTCGTCGTCGACAACACGTTCGCGTCGCCCTACCTCCAGCAGCCGCTCGCTGATGGTGCCGACGTCGTCATGCACTCGACGACGAAGTATTGCGGCGGCCACTCCGACGTCGTCGGCGGCGCTGTCGTGGTCGGCCACGGGGTCACGGTGCCGTGGTTCGACAACGAGTCCGCGAGCGACCGGATCGGGTTCCACCAGAACTCCATGGGTGCCATCGCCGGACCCTTCGACTCGTGGATCGTCCAGCGCGGGCTCAAGACCCTGGCCATCCGCATGGAGCGCCACTGCGACAACGCCGAGAAGATCGTCGAGTTCCTCCAGGGCCACGACGGCGTCACGGCCGTGCACTACCCGGGCCTGCCCGAGCACCCCGGCCACGAGGTCGCCAAGCGTCAGATGAAGCGCTTCGGCGGCATGGTCGCGTTCCGCGTCAAGGGTGGCGAGGACGTCGCGGTCAAGGTCTGTGGCGAGACCCAGATCTGGACCCTCGGCGAGTCCCTCGGCGGCGTCGAGTCGCTCATCGAGCACCCCGGCCGCATGACCCACGCCTCCGTCGCCGGTACCGAGCTCGAGGTGCCCTCGGACATGATCCGGCTCTCCGTCGGCATCGAGGACGTCGAAGACCTCATCGCCGACCTCAAGCAGGCCCTCGACCGCCTCACCTGACCTGTGCCTTCTCGTGATGCAGGGCTCGTCCTGTGCGTCGACGTCGGGTCGACCTTCACCAAGGCTGTCCTCGTCGACGTCACGTCGGGCGCCCTCGTGGGCGCGGCGTCGCACCCGACGACGATCGAGTCGGACGTCATGGACGGAGTCGATCGGGTATGCCGTGAGCTCGCCTCCCACGGACCCGTCACCGAGACGCTCGTGTGCTCGTCCGCGGGCGGCGGGCTGCGCATCGCCGTGGTGGGTTATGAACGCGAGGTCACGGCCGAGGCCGGGCACCGCGTCGCCCTGTCAGCCGGTGGGAGGGTCGTCCACGTCTCGTCGGGATCGCTGACGGGGGAGGGGGTGCGCGAGCTGCGCGCGGCCGCTCCTGACCTGGTGCTCCTCGTGGGTGGCACGGACGGTGGCAACGCAGAGGTGTTGCGGCACAATGCAACTCGACTTGCCAGCGCCCGTGTCACGATGCCCATCGTCGTCGCCGGGAACGCCGACGTCGCCGACGAGGTGTCGGCCGAGCTGGCTCGCACCGGGCGTCGTCACACGGTCACGAGCAACGTCCTGCCCCGCATCGGCGTCATCGCACCGGACGCCGCGCGAGGTGCGATCCGGGCCGCGTTCCTCGAGCACGTCATCGGCGGCAAGGGGCTGTCGCGCGGGCGCGGGTTCACGGAGCTGGTCCGCGCAGCGACCCCCGATGCCGTCCTCCAGGGCGTCGAGCTCCTGGCCGACGTGCGCGGTGAGGACGTCATGGTCATCGACATCGGCGGCGCGACCACCGACGTCTACTCCGTCCTTCGCCCCCAGGGCGAGGACGCCGAGATCGAGCGCGACGTCGCCGGATCCATGTGGCACGAACGCACCGTCGAGGCCGACCTCGGCATGCGCTGGAACGCCCTCGGCGTCGTCGAGGCCGCCTCTCGCGAGCACCTCTCGCTGTCCTCCGGAACGCAGGAGTATGCCGTGCAGGTCACCTCTGACACGGCGCACCGGGCGTCGACCCCGGGGGAGTGGGAGCACGAGGCCGAGCTGGCCCGGGTCGCCGCCACCGTGGCCGCCCGCCGCCACGGTCGTCCGCGAGTCGTCGGCGATCGGCCGCGACCGCTGGCCGATGTGGGGCTCGTGCTCGGCTCGGGTGGGGTGCTCAGGCACGGACCGGACGCGGTGGCCGGTGGGGTGCTCAACGCGGTGGTGACCGACCACGCCGGTGGGTGGACGGTCCCGGCGGCGGCAGCGCAGGCCGTCGACACGGCATACCTGCTCTTTGCCTGTGGTCTGCTCGCGCAGGGGCACCCTGCCGCAGCGCGCACGCTCGCGGCGACCATCGCCTGAGGGCTGGTCCGAAATTGGGTGGGCGCTGAGTTCCTAACCAGAGTCAAGCCACTTGGCGGCTCGTAGGCTTGGTGTTGGCGGGCCCGGATGTTGGAGCGCTTTGCGACTTCTGTGACTCCGGGCTCGCCGCCTGCTTGCGGCGGTCGCGCATCTGCTTGTGGCGGAGGTTGTCGCGGTGCCGCGCAGGGATCTGGTATCGCTCTTTGACGATGGCTCGGCCCTCGGCTTCGGTGATGGGGGTGCCGTCGACGTCGCGTAGGGCGTAGGGCTGGCCGGTGCGCATGCAGGTCGCGATGCGGGTGAGCAGTTGGGTGGCCAGGTGGCAGATCGCGGAGTCATGGTGGCGGTCGCCGACCATCAGTCGCTGGTATTTCGCGGCGATCTGCGGGTCGATCTTGCGGGCTTGGTCGGCGGCGGTGAACAACATTTCGCGCAGCAGGGGGTCGCCGGCTTTGGTGATTGAGGACTCGACCTTGCGGACCCCGGACTGGCTGACTTTGGGGACCAGCCCGGTGTAGGCGCGGATCGCGGCCAGCGAAGTGAACCGGTGCGGGTCGCCGATCCGGCCGGCGATGACGGCGCTGATCACCGGGCCCACTCCGGGGGCGGAGGCCACGATGCCCTGGGGGTCGGCTTCGGCGTAGAGGTTCGCGACCCGCTCGTCGATCTGCTTGATCTGACGGGTCAGGAACAAGGCTTGCTCGGCCTCGTGGCCGATGTCGTCGGCGAGCTCGGCAAAGTCCATCCCGGCAGGTCCCCACAGGGCGAGGGTGTCTTTGGCTGCCACGACCAGTCCTGCTGCGTGATCCTGACGCCACGCACCGCGCGAACGAGCGATCAGGAACCTGGCCAGCCGTGCCTGACCGAGCCGGATCACCGCGTTCGGGTCGGCATAGCGGGCCAGAACTCGAGCGCAGCGATGCCATAGTTCGACCCGAGCACCTCGTACCAGGCAGGGCCCAGGAGCTCGACCAGAGCGTCGAGCCGGGAGTAGACCGCAGTGCGGCGCTTGACCATCGTCGAGCGCTGCTTGACCAGCCGCCGTAGCGCGTCGGCTGGTCCCTGGCCGGAATACTCACGCAAGCCTTCGGGGTGCAGCATCGGCAACCTGGCGAGCAGTTCAGAGTCGATCCGGTCGTTCTTGGTGTGCTTGGAGTAGTACTTCCGCAGGTCCGCCGACTGCGTCGTCGGGACCATCACCACCCGGGCTCCGCGACGCCGGAACCATTCCGCGACCACGATCCACGCATTGCGGGTGGGCTCAACAACGACCGTCAAATCGCCCGGGTCACAAAGGCCCAGATCGGCCCACAACCGATCAAGATCCGCGGGCCGGGTCCAGAACTTTCTGCCCCGCCACACGGTCGCGCCATCGCGTACGAGTGTCGCTTGATGCGCAGCCCTGCAGGCCACGTCGATACCCAATGTCAATACCATCGTCACCGCTCCTGTCAGTCGGATCCTGATCCATCAGGTGACTGACCCTCGCGGCCGCGGCCCAGACATTCTCTAAGCAGGAGTCCACGCCAACCGGCTGGCTCCAAGTTCCCGAACAGGGACACCGCATCGACCAGACACCGGCTCGCGGACGACCACTCAGCGCTCAGGGATCACCACGTGTCCCGGTCGGTGGTTCGGCCGCCCGCGAACCTACCCCAACGCTAAATGTCGGTGGCTCGCCCTACGCTCGCAGGCATGAGTGAAGACGCCGCTCCTGTCCGACCCGACCTCCGCCTCGACGTCGTGGTGCTCGACTGCCCCGACCCCCTCGCCCTGGCCCGCTTCTACGGCGACATCCTGGGGTGGACGCTGGAGGAGGGCTCCGACGGCGAGTGGGCCACGCTCGAGCCGCCCGGTGGTGGCATCAAGCATGGACAGGCCGGCGGCGGCACGTCCTTGGGCTTCCAGCGCATCGACGACTTCGTCGCGCCCACCTGGCCCGGTGGCGCCCACCCGCAGCAGTTCCACCTCGACTTCGTCGTGCCCGTCATCCCCGAGGCCGAGCCGGCCGTGCTCGCCGCGGGAGCGACCGTGGCCGCGGACCAGCCCAGCGAAGATGGCGGTTTCAGGGTCTACCTCGATCCGGCCGGACACCCGTTCTGCCTGTGTGGGAAGGCGAGCTGATGAAGGAGCTCGTCATCGAGGCCGAGAACCTCGTCAAGAGGTTCGGTGACTTCACCGCCGTCGACGACGTGAGCTTCGCCGTGCCGAAGGGTTCGGTCTTCGGTCTCCTCGGGCCCAACGGCGCGGGCAAGACGACGACCGTGCGGATGATGACGACGCTGGCGGTCCCCACGAGTGGCTCCGCCCGGGTCGCCGGCCACGACGTCGTCAGGGAACCCGAGGCGGTGCGCGCGAGCATGGGCCTCACCGCCCAGAGCGCCACCGTCGACGACCTCCTCACCGGGCGTGAGAACCTCCGCCTCATCGGCGACCTCTACGGCCTGGACCGGAAGTTCGTCCGCAAGCGATCCGACGAGCTGCTCGAGCAGTTCTCGCTCACGGACGCGGGCGACAAGGTCGTCAAGGACTACTCCGGCGGCATGCGGCGCCGCATCGACCTCGCGGTCAGCCTCATCGCCCACCCACCGGTGCTGTTCCTCGACGAGCCCACGACCGGCCTGGATCCGCGCAGTCGAGTCGAGCTCTGGGACGTGCTGCGGGACCTCGTGCGAGACGGCACGACGTTGCTGCTCACGACCCAGTACCTCGACGAGGCGGATCAGCTCGCCGACAACATCGTCGTCATCGACCAGGGCCGGATCATCGCCCAGGGCACTCCGCTGGAGCTCAAGAACCAGTCCGGGGCCGCGAGCCTGGTCGTGACGGTCTCGCGCCACGACGAGGTCCACCAGGCCGCCGAGCTGCTTCGCGGCGTGGTGGGCGAGGTCCACGTCGACGCCGACGCCCGCAAGCTCACGGCACCCGGTGGGGACGTCCCCGCCCTCACCCGGATCGCCGCCCAGCTGGACGAAGCCGGCATCGAGGTGGACGACCTCGGGATGCAACGCCCCAGCCTCGACGACGTCTTCCTCGCCCTCACGGGCCACAAGGCCGAAGACACGAGCAACAAGGAAGAGGTGTCGGCATGAGCGCCGCCACAGAGGCCGCAGTTCTCGACCGCACGGCCCCGCGACCCAGCGGTGCGGGCCAGCTCCGCCAGATCACGACGCTGGTCCGGCGCAACCTCACCCATATCAAGCGCCAGCCCGAGATGCTCACCGACGTGACGATCCAGCCGATCATGTTCGTGCTGCTCTTCGCCTTCGTCTTCGGAGGATCCATCGCGATCCCCGGTGGTCAGTACAAGGCGTGGCTCCTCCCCGGGATCATGGCGCAGACGATCGCGTTCAGCGCCTTCATCGTCGCCATCGGGCTCAACACCGACATCGGCAAGGGGATGGTCGACCGGCTGCGATCGCTGCCGATCCAACGATCCTCCATCCTCATCTCGCGCTCGATCGCCGCCCTCATCCACTCGAGCATCGGCGTCGCGGTCATGTCCGTGACCGGGCTGTTCATCGGGTGGGGGATCCACGAGGGCGTCCTCAAGGGACTGCTGAGCTACGGCCTGCTCCTCCTCTTCGGGTTCGCCATGATCTGGGTCGGCATTCTCGTCGGCTCGGCCATGCGATCGGTGGAGGCGGTCAACGGCCTGATGTTCACGACGATCTTCCCGATCACCTTCTTGTCCAACGCCTTTGCGCGCACCGAGGTCATGCCGTCGGGGTTGCGCACCGTCGCCGAATGGAACCCGATCAGCGCCCTCAGCCAGGCGATGCGCGACAACTGGGGCGTGGGCGGTTTCCCGGTGCGCGCCGACGCGCCGTGGCCGCTCCACCACCCCGAGCTGGCGACGATCATCTGGTCGGTCGCCATCACGGCAGTCATCGCCCCGCTCGCGCTGCGGGCGTTCAACAAGCGCACCACCGACTGACCCAAGCAGTCGAGAGGAGACAACGCGCCGTCCGCGCTCACCGTGAGGCGGCGCGTTCTCTCCTCTCGACCGGGACTGAGTAGCCTCACGCCATGACACCCACATCGTCGTCGGTGACGGTGGCCGAGATCCGTGCCGCCGCTGACCTGCTCTCCACCGTCATTGCTCCCACACCCATGGAGTTCAATCGCGGTCTCTCGGCACGAGTCGGTGCCGATGTCTTCCTCAAGTGCGAGAACCTCCAACGCGCCGGGTCCTTCAAGATCCGTGGCGCCTACAACCGCATGTTCCACCTCACCGAGGACGAGAAGGCGCGCGGCGTGGTCGCCGCAAGCGCCGGCAACCACGCCCAGGGCGTCGCCCTCGCCGGGCAGATGCTCGGCATCGCGGTCAAGGTCTACATGCCGGTGCGCGCGCCCATGCCCAAGGTCCAGGCGACCAAGGCCTACGGCGCGACGATCGAGCAGATCGGCGCGACCCTCGACGAGAGCCTCGTCCACGCCCGGGCCTGGGCCGAGCAGACCGGCGCCATCCTCATCCACCCCTTTGACCACGACGACATCGTCGCCGGGCAGGGCACGTGCGGCCTCGAGATCCTCGAGCAGTGCCCCGACGTCAAGACGATCGTCGTCGGACTCGGCGGCGGCGGGTTGCTCGCCGGCATCGCGGTGGCCGTGCGCGAGCTCAGGCCCGACGTTCGCATCATCGGCGTGCAGGCCGAGCAGGCCGCGGCCTACCCGGCTTCGCTGGCTGCGGGCCACCCGCTGGCCGCCGCCAAGATGTCAACGATGGCTGACGGCATCGCCGTCGGACTTCCCGGAGACGTGACGTTCCCGATCGTGCGCGACCTCGTCGACAGCGTCGAGACGGTCAGTGAGGGCGGGATGTCCCGCGCCCTGCTCTTCCTCCTGGAGCGCGCCAAGCTGGTCGTCGAACCGGCCGGAGCCTCCGCCGTCGGTTGGCTGCTGGAGAACTCAGAGTCCGAGGCAAAGGAGGCGATCGAGGGTCCCGTCGTCGCCGTGCTCTCCGGCGGCAACATCGACCCGCTCCTGATGTTGCGGATCATCCGCCATGGACTGGTGGCCGCCGGTCGCTACCTCCAGTTCTCGGTGCGTGTGCCCGACACCCCCGGTTCGCTGGCCGCGATCCTCGCCGACTGCGCCGGTGTCGACGCCAACATCCTCGAGATCGAGCACATCCGCACCGGCCCCCGGATCAACGTCGACGAGGTCGAGATCGCGCTCCGGCTCGAGACCCGCGGCCCCGAGCACTGCGAGCGCGTCCTCGCAGCCATGCGCGCCAAGGGCTACACGGTCATCCACGAGGCCGACCCTCTGGGGCACTGAATCTCGCACCATGAAGTCGAGGTAGTAAGAAACGCCGGGACCGATGACTCGGCACGGCGTTTCGTACTACCTCGACCGCCAGGGTGGCCCGACGGACGCTTCAGATCGGGACGGTCAGCCGGTGAAGGGCTTCGCGGAGAGGATCTTGACGTCGATCTGCTTGCCGTTGGGCGCCTCGTAGGTCACCGAGTCGCCGGCCTTCTTGCCGTTGACGGCCGAGCCGATGGGGGACTGCTCGCTGTAGACCTGCAGGGAGCCGTCGGCGATCTCGCGCGAACCGAGGAGGAAGGTCTCCTCGTCGCCGAAGATCTCGACCGTGACGAGCATGCCGGGCTCGACGATGCCGTCGTCGGGAGGGGTCTCGCCGATGATGGCGTTCTCGAGCAGCTGCGTCAGCTGGCGGATGCGGGCCTCGTTCTTGCCCTGCTCCTCGCGTGCCGCGTGGTAGCCGCCGTTCTCCTTGAGGTCGCCCTCTTCGCGGGCAGCCTCGATCTTGGCGACGATGTCGGCCCGACCCGGACCGGACAGCTCTTCGAGCTCGGCCTTGAGGCGGTCGAACGCCTCCTGGGTCAGGTAGCTCGTCTTGACGACGGTCGCGCTCACTGAACTTCACTCCTCGGGTGCCCGAGTCGAGGCGGGTTCAGCCGCCCGGAACACGGGGATGATGGTCCTACGTGAAAGGGTCCGGGGCCTGAACCTCGTGCGGTTCGGTGGGCCCCAGACCCGTTGGTGCAAAGAACAAGGATAGCAACGTCGCCGCAGGAAAGCACGTTGTTGGGGACTCGTCGATCCCACAGCGCCGCAGGTCAGGGCACTCTGACGCAGGACGAGACGACCCCGACGACCGCGCGAGCGCTGGTGCGCACGGTCACCGTGCGGTTCACCGACTTCGCGCCGGACGGGACATCGTCGTCGGCGACGCCGACGCGGCCGTGGCGGGTGTCCTGCGCTTCGACGGTGCAGCGCACCGCCGCGCCGTCGGGCCGGTGCACGTCGTACGACACCGTGATCTGCGCGTCACTGACCACCTTGTATGCCGTGACGTCGGCCCGCAGCGCGTTCGCCGACGCGAGGGCGAACCACACGATGACCGCCAGGATGAGCGATGTGCCGAGGGCGCCGATCACCCACCAGCGAGTGGTGCCGGGGGCCGGGCGGGGAAGTGGCATCGAGGGTCCTGGGTCGAGAGTGGTGGAGCGCACAGCGAGTGCGAAGATGGGGCGAGCCCATTGTCGCTGGTGCGACCCCCGATTCTTAAAGGACCCTCTCGTGGCAGACCGCCTCCGTCTCATGTGTGTGCACGCGCATCCCGACGACGAGTCGAGCAAGGGCGCCGCGGTCATGGCGAAGTACGTCGACGAGGGGCATGACGTCCTCGTCGTCTCGTGCACCGGCGGTGAGCGCGGCGACGTGCTCAACCCCAAGCTCGCCAACGATGCACACACCCTGCGCGACCTCGCCCAGGTCCGTCGCGACGAGATGCGCCGCGCCCAGGAGATCCTCGGTGTCGACCACACCTGGCTCGGTTTCGTCGACTCGGGTCTGCCCGAGGGTGACCCGTTGCCGCCGCTGCCCGACGGTTGCTTCGCCCTCGAGCCGGTCGAGGTGGCGACCGAGGCCCTCGTGCGCGAGATCCGTCGCTTTCGCCCGCACGTCATGACGACGTACGACGAGAACGGTGGCTACCCCCACCCGGACCACATCATGTGCCACACCGTCTCGATGGCGGCCTTCGAAGCGGCAGGCGACCCAACGGCATACCCCAGTGCTGGTGAGCCGTGGCAGCCGCTCAAGGTCTACTACAACCAGACGTTCAGCCGTGGACGGGTCGTCGCCTTCCACGAGGCCCTCACCGCACTCGGTGAGGAGAGCCCGTATGCCGCGTGGCTCGAGAACTGGCCACCGGAGCGTGAGCGCGTGGTCACCACGCGAGTGAAGTGCGACGAGTGGTTCGAGCGGCGCGACCAGGCGTTGCTGGCACACGCGACGCAGATCGACCCCGACGGCAACTTCTTCAAGGTGTCGCGCGAGGAGCAGGCGCGGGTCTGGCCGTGGGAGGACTACGAGGCCGGGCTGTCGTACGTGCCCATCGTCGAGGGCGAGGACGACCTCTTTGCCGGCCTGCCCGCGGACCTCGCCGAGGCCGACGCCCTCGCGACGTCAACCGACCTCACCATCGCGCACGACGGACGCAAGGAACGCACCGCATGATCGCCCCGCTGCTCACTCACCTCGCCCTGCTCCCGCTGTCGGTGACGCCCTCACCCAGTCCCACCACGGCGACCGACGGCACGCCGAGCCAGCAGGCAGCGCCGGGCCTGTGGGCCTTCGTCGCGTTCCTGTTCCTCGCGATCGCGCTGTGGTTCCTGATGCGCAACATGAACGCGCGCCTGCGCCGAATGTCCTACCGCAGCAGGGCTGCTCAGGAACCCGCAGCCGAGTCAGACGTGGTCGTAGAGCGCGATCGAGGCGGCGATGTAGTGCGTGATGAAGGCCAGGATCGTCAGGGTGTGGAAGATCTCGTGGAACCCGAACCATCGGGGCGAGGGGTTGGGACGCTTGATGCCGTAGACGATGGCGCCGAGCGTGTAGAGGGCGCCACCGGTGATGACCAGGGTCACGACGGTGGTCCCCGCGTGACGAAGTAGCGGTCCGAGGAAGAAGACCGCGACGGAGCCCAGCGCGACATAGACGGGCACGTAGAGCCAGCGGGGCGCGTGGATCCACAGGAGCCGGAACGCGACGCCGGCGATCGCTCCGCCCCAGACGATCGCGAGGAGCGTGATGGCCTGGTTGCGGGGGAGCAGCAGCGCAAAGGGCGTGTAGCTGCCCGCGATGATGAGGAAGATGTTGGAGTGGTCGATCCGCTTCAGGGCCGTGCCCCACTTGGGTGACCAGTTGCCGCGGTGATAGACCGCCGACATCGCGAAGAGCAGCACCGCCGTCAGGGTGAACACCGCCGCGGAGGCCCGTGCCTGGACCGTGTCGCTCAGGACGACGAGGACGAGGCCACCGATGAACGCGATCGGCGCCATGGCCAGGTGGAGCCAGCCGCGCAGCTTGGGCTTGACGACATCGAGCACCGCATCGACGCGCTCTTCGAGAGCATCGATGGTGCGGGGTTCACGTCGCTTGTCCATATTCATCACAACGATACCTACGTTTGCGTAGGTTCCGAGCCGGTGAGGTGGTCTACGTCTCGCTGTGCGCCCAGCGGTACGGTGACGACATGGCGCTCAGCGATGTTCTCTACGCGGCATACGAGCGTCGGCTGACCAAGCGACTGCCCCCGGAGAGTGTTCCTCGACACGTGGGGGTCATGCTCGACGGCAACCGTCGCTGGGCCAAGGCGCGGGGGGCCGGCACGAGTGAGGGCCACCAGGCCGGTGCCGACAACATCGCCCACTTCCTGTCCTGGTGCGAGGAGGTCGGGGTGGAGGTCGTCACCCTCTGGCTCCTCTCGACCGACAACCTCAGTCGCGCCGAGTCCGAGCTGCGTCCGCTCCTCGGCATCATCGAGCGGACCGTTGACGAGCTCGCCGACTCCCACCAGTGGCGGCTCAACCCGGTCGGAGCCCTCTCGCTCCTGCCAGCCGCCACCCGGGAACGCCTCGAGGGGGCTGCGACTCGCACGGCCGAGGTCGACGGTCTGCTGGTCAACATCGCCGTCGGCTACGGAGGTCGCCGCGAGATCGCCGATGCGGTTCGGTCCTTGCTGCTCGAGCACGCCGATCGCGGCACGACGATCGAGGAGCTGGCCGAGTTCCTCGACGTCGAGCACATCGCCGACCACCTCTACACCAAGGGCCAACCCGACCCCGACCTCGTCATCCGCACGTCGGGGGAGCAGCGGCTCGGCGGCTTCCTGCTGTGGCAGAGCGCCCACTCCGAGTTCTACTTCTGCGAGGCCTACTGGCCCGACTTCCGCAAGGTCGACTTCCTGCGGGCCCTGCGCGCCTACGGCGAGCGCAATCGCCGCTTCGGAGCCTGAGCACACCTGACACTTGTGTCACACCAGCACCATCCGACTCAGGGGTTTCACCGACGTCGTGTAAAGCCTGCGTGAACACCTCGACACGCGGCGCGCCTGCGTGACAGGTGAGCGTGTGCCGGTCGTAGCGTCAGTGCCAACGCGTCACCCTGATGCGTTCGGGAGGCCCATCGCATGGAGCACACCACGCTCCGGAGGAGGGACCGGTCCCGGCTCCCTGCTCGTGGCAGTGAGCCGACCGGGATCCACACCTTCGAGTCAGCGCACCTACAGATCGTGCGCGCCTAGGAGCCCCGCCGTGGCCACACCCTCGAGTTCCACTGCTACCCCACCTGTCTCACCGGAGATCGCCGAGTCGCCGATGTTGACCTACGTGCTGGACACGTCGGTCCTCCTGTCCGACCCGCGCGCGATCCTGCGGTTCAAGGAGCACGAGGTCGTCCTGCCCATCGTGGTCATCACGGAACTGGAGGCCAAGCGGCACCACCCCGAGCTGGGTTTCTTCGCGCGGGCCGCCCTTCGGCTGCTCGACGACCTCCGCATCAAGGCTGGTCGCCTCGACGCACCCGTGCCCGTCGGTGACGATGGCGGCACGCTGCGGGTGGAGCTCAACCACACCGACTCGTCGTCGCTGCCCGCGGGCTTCCGGCTGGGTGACAACGACACCCGCATCCTCTCGGTCGCCAAGAACCTCTCCAACGAGGGGCGCATCGTCACGATCGTCAGCAAGGACCTGCCGATGCGGGTCAAGGCGTCGGCCTGCGGGATGGAGGCGCAGGAGTACCGCGCCGAGCTCGCTGTCGACTCCGGCTGGACGGGGATGTCCGAGGTCGACGTCACCGTCGAGGAGATGGACCACCTCTACGAGTACGGCCGCCTCGAGCACCTCGGCGCCGCCGAGATGCCGTGCCACACCGGCCTCAAGCTGCTCTCGCCCCGAGGCAGCGGCCTCGGCCGGGTCGGCGCCGACAAGCAGGTGCGTCTCGTCAAGGGCGACCGGGACGCCTTCGGCCTGCACGGTCGCAGCGCGGAGCAGCGCATCGCCCTCGACATCCTGCTCGACCCCGACATCGGCATCGTCAGCCTCGGCGGCCGCGCGGGCACCGGCAAGTCCGCCCTCGCGCTGTGTGCCGGCCTTGAGGCGGTCATGGAGCGTCGCCAGCAGCGCAAGGTCGTCGTCTTCAGGCCGTTGTATGCCGTGGGCGGCCAGGAGCTCGGCTACCTCCCCGGTTCCGAGTCGGAGAAGATGAACCCGTGGGGACAGGCCGTCTTCGACACCCTGTCGGCGCTCGTCTCGCGTGAGGTCGTCGAGGAGGTTCTCGACCGCGGCATGCTCGAGGTCCTGCCGCTGACCCACATCCGTGGCCGCTCCCTCCACGATGCGTTCGTCATCGTCGACGAGGCCCAGTCGCTCGAGCGCAATGTCCTCCTCACGGTCCTGTCGCGCATCGGCCAGAACTCCAAGGTCGTCATGACCCACGACGTGGCCCAGCGCGACAACCTGCGCGTCGGTCGCCACGACGGCGTCGCCGCGGTCATCGAGAAGCTCAAGGGACACCCGCTCTTCGCGCACGTCACGCTCACGCGCAGTGAGCGCAGCCCCATCGCGGCCCTCGTGACGGACCTGCTGGAGCAGGAGCACGGCGACCTCTGAGGCCCAGTTCTCGAGCAAGAACAACGCGTCGGTATGCCGGTCGCTCACCAGGAGCGACCGGCATACTCACGCCGTGAAAGGGTGTGACCCGAGTCACCGCCCGTTCGGTGGATGGGCGCCCCCGTGGGAGGCCACCCTGAGGGGCCCGGTTTGGCCATTCGCGGGTCATCGCGTAAATTGGTCTCGATTTGGTAACGCAGCCCGACTGCTCCGTCAGCCGGGCTGTTCTGTGTCGTGAGAGGAAACCCTTCGTATGAGCAGGTACCGCGGAACTCACCGCGGGCGCCACGCCCGTCCATCCGAGGGACCCCTGACGCAGGCGCTCGGCGTCGTGCGTCGCCCCGCTGTCACGGCCGGGATGGCCCTCGCCCTCGTCGGGACCGGAGCCGTCGGTGTCGGCACCAACGACGCCGTCGCCGACTCCGAACCCTTCACCCTCAGCGCGTCCGCGGTGAGCCAGGCCGCGCTCTCCGCGAAGGAGAGCTTCGCCGACAGCAACCGCATCTCGAACGAGCGAGCCGGCGCCAACGCGCAGCGTTCCGCCGTCGAGGCCAAGGCCCAGGCCGCAGCGAAGGTCAAGGCCGACGCGGCCGCCGCAGCTGCCAAGGTCAAGGCTGCAGCCCTCGCCAAGGCCCGTCTGGCCGCTTCGCAGAAGGCCGCCCGCGACCAGCAGCGCGCCTCCCTCATCGCGGGCGCCCAGGCCGACCCTCGTGGTGCGGCCCGTGCGCTCATGAGCGACTACGGCTTCAGTGGCGACCGCCAGTGGGGCTGCCTCAACCTCCTCTGGGAGGGCGAGAGTGCGTGGAACTTCAAGGCCGAGAACTCCTCCTCTGGTGCCTACGGCATTCCGCAGAGCCTGCCCGCCAGCAAGATGGCCAGCGTCGGCGCGGACTACCGCACCAACCCGGTCACCCAGATCAAGTGGGGCCTGAACTACATCAAGCAGTCCTACGGAACGCCCTGTGGCGCCTGGGACTTCTGGAACAACCGCTACCCGCACTGGTACTGAGGGACCGCGCCTCGCGGACGCTCTCCGCCGAGGCTGATCGACCCGGAAACAGGTGCCCGTTTCCGGCCAGCATGCTCTAATTCCTGCTGTGACCGCGAGCAGTTCGGTGACGCTCGACGCGTCCAAGCCCTCAGGACCGCAGTCGGCGAGCTATGTCGCCGGACTGACCGGTCTGCGCGGCTTTGCGGCCATGAACGTGGTCCTGGTCCACGTCTCTGTGCTCACGCCCCACGCGTGGCTGGGTCTGCACGGCTTCGGCCCGATCGCGCTGTTCGTCCTCTCGGGATACCTCCTGATCAAGCCGTGGTCCAAGGCGGCCGTGACCGGTCGGGCCCTGCCATCGCTTCGCTCGTTCGCGATCAGGCGAGTGCTCCGCATCTTCCCCGCCTACCTCGTGTGTCTCGTGCTCGTGGCGATGCTCATCCCCACGTCGCAGCCGCACGGCAGTGCGCAGTGGCTGCGGGCGCTGACCCTCACGACGATCTACTCGGGTGACTACGGCCCACCCGCGCTGTTCCACACGTGGAGCCTCTGCGTCGAGTTCGCGTGGTACGTCTTCGCGCCGATCATGGGTGGGCTCGTCGTCCTCGCCGTGCGCAGCTCGCGGCACGGCCCCGCACGCGGGCTCACGGCCCTGGCCGTCTGCGCGCTCGTGACCCCGGTGTTCCTCCTGTGGGAGGAGCGCGGCCTGGACGCGGCGCAGTCGAGCGCTCACTTCTGGCTACCCGCCTGGCTCGCGGCCTTCGCCCTGGGCGCCATGGTCTGCCATGTAGAGACGATGCATCAGGCGGGCAGGACGTCCGCTGCCGTGAAACTGCTCGTGGGCCTCGCGTCGAAACCAGTGGTGCTGCCGATCCTCGCCGTGGTCCTGCTCTATGTCGTGCAGTCACCGACGCTCGGTGGCGGCTACAACTTCGAACCCACGACGGCGACCCAGGACAACACGCGCTACTTCGCGAACATCGGTCTTGCCCTGGTGCTGCTCGTGTCGATCATCTTCTCGCCGCGCCCCAGCATCATCGCCCGCGTCTTCGCGACGCGCCCCATGGAGGCGCTGGGCCGGTGGTCCTACGGCATCTACCTGGCCAACCTGCCGCTCGTGCACGTCATGTCCTCGCACTTCCCGTCGTCCACGCCGGGTGAGTTCATCGTGCGGGTGGGTGCGATCACGGCCGCGAGCATCGGCCTGGGAGCGGCCGCCTACGCGCTCATCGAGCGTCCGGCGATGGATCTGTCCCGTCGCCTGACCTAGCACTGAGGGCCGGCTCGGCGTCGTTCTCGTTCTTGGGGCCAGTCTCGGGCTCGTCGTCGTCGAAGTCGTTCCTCGTGCCCGTGGTGAACCCACCGACGATGTAGCCGCCGCCGATGGTGGCCAGCAGGGCGAGCACGACGAGTCCGACGCCCTCGAAGAACTGGCTCTGGGTGGACTGACCGCAGAGCGCTGTGGTCATGGCGTTGCCCGTGGGGGAGAGCGCTGACCCGCACCGGAGGAGGGCCGAGTCCGAGCCGTGCGTGAAGACAGGCTGGAGGAGCCGGACGACGCCGAAGGCGGCCACGGGGACACCCACGATCGACGCGACGATGGCGCCCTGGAGGAAGCCTTGGGTGGGGCGCCGGCTGGCGAGCAGCTGCCCTGCGCCCAGCAGCACGACGCCGGCAGCGATCAGACCCATCACGAGCACGCGGGCGGCCTTCCAGTCGTCGACGCACACGACGGCGGCAAGGTTGTCACCCATGGGGGAGGCCGGGGAACCGCATCCGAAAGGGCGGAGGTTGGCGCCCGGCACCGACAACGGTCGCAACCACACGATGACGGCGGCGGCGAAGAGCAGGAGCGCCACGACCCGGAAGGCTCTCACCGTCCGGTCGCCGCCAGGTCCTGACTCGATGGCGTCATTCACGATGGGCTCCTCCGGACTGAATGGGCGTGTTCCGGGGTCAGTCTGAACGAGGTGGGGGCCGATGAGGGGCGGTTGCGCGATTTCGCGAGGTCAGCCGTCGGGACAGCCGTCAGGGCGCCGGTCCCGTCAGAGGCGGCGCAGGCGAATGTTCGTCACGGCGTGGTCGGCACCCTTGGAGAGCACCAACGTGGCTCGGTCACGGGTGGGCAGGACGTTGCGCAGCAGGTTCGGCTCGTTGATCCGCTCCCAGATCCCCGCAGCGGTCTCGCGCGCCTCGGCGTCGGTCAGCGCCGCATACCGGTGGAAGTACGACTCAGGGTCCGCGAACGCGGTCTCACGCAGTCGGAGGAAGCGCTCGATGTACCAGATGCGCAGCTGCTCCACGGGGGCATCGACATAGACCGAGAAGTCGAAGTAGTCCGACAGCACCTGACGCGTCCGCAGGTCCGAACGCACTGTCGCTGGCTGCAGCACGTTGAGTCCCTCGACGATGAGGACGTCCGGCTGGTCGACGACGATCTCGGCCCCCGGAACGATGTCGTACGTGAGGTGCGAATACACGGGAGCGACGACACGCGGCATACCGGATTTCACGTCTGCGACGAAGCGCAGGAGAGCCCGGCGGTCGTAGGACTCGGGGAAACCCTTGCGCTGCAACAGTCCTCGCGCCTCGAGGTCAGCGTTGGGGCGGAGGAAGCCGTCGGTCGTGATGAGGTCGACCCGGGGCGTCTGCGGCCAGCGACGCAGGAGCTCGCGCAGGACGCGCGCCGTCGTCGACTTGCCCACGGCCACCGACCCGGCGATGCCGATGACGAACGGAACCTTCGCCGGCCGGTCGCCGAGGAAGTCGGTCGTGACCCGGTGCAGCCCGGCCGTCGCGTTGACGTAGAAGGCAAGCAGACGCGACAGGGGGAGGTAGACCTCCTCGACCTCCCGCAGGTCCACGCGGTCACCGATGCCTCGGATCCGGCCGATGTCGCCGGGGGTGAGGCTCAGCGGGTGGTTCTCCCGACGGGCCGCCCAGTCGTCGCGGGAGAAGTCGAGGTACGGCGAGGGCACGACCGCCGTCGGCTCGGACCCGGACGGGGGAACTGGCCCGGACGGGGGAACTGCGGGCGTGACAGACACGCGCGCCATTGTGGCGCACATGCGGGGTGAGCGGACGGCATACGCCGTCGTCGGCGCGCGACGCGGTGGTTCGGGAGACGCGATCCGAGCCATTACGCTTGCGGCCATGTGTGGAATCGTCGGATATGTCGGCAGTGCCATGGATGATCGCGCCGAGAGCGTGGTCATGGAGGGCCTGGCTCGCCTGGAGTACCGCGGCTACGACTCGGCCGGTATCGCCCTCGTCACCGAGGAGGGCGTCCAGTCGGACAAGCGCGCAGGCAAGCTCGAGAACCTGCGCAGCGCCTTGGAAGCCCACCCCCTCGCCCCCTCGCGCACGGCGATCGGTCACACCCGCTGGGCGACCCACGGTGGCCCCACCGACGGCAACGCCCACCCCCACCACGGTGGCAACGACGACAAGCTCGCCCTGATCCACAACGGCATCATCGAGAACTTCCACTCGCTCAAGAAGGAGCTCCTCGCCGAGGGCGTCGACTTCCTCAGCGAGACCGACACCGAGGTCGCGGCCAAGCTCGTCGGCCGCGCGTTCGACCAGACCGGTGACCTCACCCAGGCCATGCAGCAGGTCGTCAACCGCCTCGAGGGTGCGTTCACCCTTCTCGCCGTGCACGCCAACCAGCCCGGCGTCGTCGTCGGTGCCCGTCGCAACAGCCCACTCGTCGTCGGTCTCGGAGAGGGCGAGAACTTCCTCGGCTCCGACGTCGCCGCGTTCATCGGCTACACCCGCCACGCGCTCGAGCTCGGCCAGGACCAGATCGTCACGATCACCCCCGAGGGCCACGAGGTCATCACCTTCGACGGTGAGCCCGCCGAGGGCAAGGCCTACGAGGTCACCTGGGACGCCGCGGCCGCCGAGAAGGGTGGCTACGCGACGTTCATGGAGAAGGAGATCTTCGACCAGCCCCACGCCGTCGGCGACACCCTCCTGGGTCGCACCGACGAGAGCGGTCGTCTCGTCCTCGACGAGCTCCGCATCAGCGAGGAGCAGCTCAAGAACGTCGACCGCATCACCGTCGTCGCCTGCGGCACTGCGGCGTATGCCGGCATGGTCGCGAAGTACGCCATCGAGCACTGGACCCGCATCCCGGTCGAGGTCGCCCTGGCGCACGAGTTCCGCTACAGCGACCCCATCGTCAACGAGCGTTCGCTCGTGGTGAGCATCAGCCAGTCCGGCGAGACCATGGACACCCTCATGGCCGTCAAGCACGCCCGCGAGCTCGGCGCGCTGACGATCTCGGTCTGCAACACCCACGGCTCGACGATTCCACGCGAGTCCGACGCCGTGCTCTACACGCACGCCGGACCCGAGATCGCGGTCGCCTCGACCAAGGCCTTCCTCGCGCAGATCACCGCCTGCTACGTCCTCGGCCTCTATCTCGCCCAGCTGCGTGGCGGCGCCTTCGCCGACGACGCGCAGGCCGTGATGAAGGAGCTGCACGGAGTCCCCGCCAAGCTCGAGGAGCTCCTGGGCAACATGGACCGGGTCAAGGAGATCGCCCGCTTCATGGCCGACACCCGCTCGGTGCTCTTCCTTGGCCGCAACGTCGGCTACCCCATCGCCATGGAGGGCGCGCTCAAGCTCAAGGAGCTCGCCTACATCCACGCCGAGGGCTTCGCGGCCGGCGAGCTCAAGCACGGCCCGATCGCGCTCATCGAGGCCGGCCAGCCGGTCTTCATCGTCGTCCCCGGACCCGACACGCCGCACGAGCTGCACAAGAAGGTCGTCTCCAACATCCAGGAGATCCGCGCTCGCGGCGCTCGCACCATCGTCATCGCGCAGGAGGGTGACGAGGACGTCGTGCCCTTCGCCGACGAGGTCATCCGCGTGCCCCAGACGTCGCCGCTCCTCCAGCCGTTGCTGACGGTCGTGCCGTTGCAGATGTTCGCGCTGCACCTCTCGACGGCCAAGGGTCTCGACGTCGACCAGCCGAGAAACCTCGCCAAGAGCGTCACGGTCGAGTGACGTGATCGTCGGCACCGGGATCGACGTCGTCGACATCGCGCGTTTCGCTGAGACGCTCGAGCGCACGCCGGGGTTGCTCACGCGCCTGTTCACCGAGAGTGAGCGGGGGTTGCCGATGCGTTCTCTCGCAGCGCGATTCGCGGCCAAGGAGGCCCTGGCCAAGGCCCTTGGTGCCCCCGTTGGCCTGGCCTGGACCGACGCCACCGTGGTGCGCGACGAAACCGGTCGCCCGAGCATCGAGATGATCGGGACAGTGGCCGCGCGCGCCGCCGAGCTCGGCGTGAAGCACATGCACGTGTCGCTGTCCCACGACGCAGGGATTGCTTCTGCCGTCGTCATTGCGGAGTCCTGAGTACCCCAACTGCAGAGGATCCACCTGTGATCGAAGCGTGGTCGCCCGAAGACGTGTATGCCGCCGAGGCAGCTCTCGAGGAGGAGCTTGCTTCGGGTGAGCTCATGGCCCGAGCTGTCGAGGGCCTGGCCGACGTCGTCGCGGCTCGCGTCTCGCAGCTCGGCGCCGAGACCGTCGTCGCCCTCGTGGGCGGCGGAAACAACGGAGCAGATGCCCTGTATGCCGTGGCTCAGCTCGCCGAGTCCGGCGTCAGTTGCGCTGCCGCAGTGGACCTTTCGCGCGTCCACGAGGGCGCGCTCGAGGCGGCGCGGGCTGCCGGCGTCGTGCTGGTCTCGGGCGCAGAGGCGCTGGAGGACATCGCGGAGGCCGACATCGTGCTCGATGGGATCGTCGGGCTGGGCGGACGTCCGGGGCTCCCGGAGCAGGCGGCGGCGTGGGTCGCGGCCATCCCCGACGACGCGCACGTGATCGCGGTCGACCTGCCCTCCGGTCAGGCGGCGGACGGTTTGGGGTTCGACCCCGATGGTGTCCTCGCCGACGAGACGGTGACGTTCTCGGTGGCCAAGCCCGTCCACCTCCTCCCACCGACCGAGCAGGCGTGCGGCATGCTCACCGTCGTCGACATCGGGCTCACCTTCGACACCGGTCCGGCCGTCGTCCGTCTGACCTTCGATGACGTCGTCGACGTGTGGCCGGTGCCCGGCCCCGAGGACGACAAGTACTCGCGGGGCGTCGTCGGCATCGTCGCCGGTGGCGAGAACTATTCGGGCGCAGCGGTTCTCGCTGTCACGGCCGCCGTCGAGGCCGGTGCCGGGATGGTGCGCTACGTCGGCACGCCCACGCCCGAAGGGCTCGTCCGTGCCGCCGTCCCCGAGGCCGTCCACGGTGAGGGCCGCGTCCAGGCCTGGGTCGTCGGACCCGGGCTCGACATCACGTCCACGCGGCGTGACGCGACGACCCAGCTCGAGGTCGCCCGCGTGGCGCTCGGGGGCGAACAGCCCGTGCTCGTCGATGCCGGGGGGCTTGACCTCGTCGACGACGACGTCATCGAGGCCCGTCGTGGTCGTCCCACGCTCCTCACCCCCCACGCTGGCGAGCTCGCGACCCTGCTCACCCGCCTCGGCGCCAGCCGGCGGTCGCGCAAGAGCATCACGGTCGAGCGTGCTGCCGTCGAGGCCGAGCCCCTGCGTCACGCGCGCGCCCTCACCGAACGCACCGGAATGACTGTCCTGCTCAAGGGTTCGACGACGCTCGTCGTGCCCGCCGACCCGAGCGAGCCGGTGCGCTCCCAGGCCGACGCGCCGCCGTGGCTCGCGACCGCTGGCGCCGGCGACGTCCTCGCCGGGCTCATCGGCACCCTCCTCGCCGCCGGCCTTTCTCCTGCCGACGCGGGCGCCCTCGGTGCCCTCGTCCACGGGGTCGCCGCCGACCGAGCCAGCGCGGGAGGTCCGGTACGCGCCCTCCGGGTCGCCCACGGCATACCCGAAGCAGTGGCACACCTCCTCACCCGAGGGTGAACCCCAGCGCCGTCCAGGACAGCCCCCACCTAGACTTGATCGCCTCATGACCACGCCAGCTGCCCCCGTCTCCGCCGCACCGCCCGAGGGCGTCTCGGCATGGGTGACGATTGACCTCGCCGCGATCGCCGACAACGTCCGCGAGCTCGATCGACGCTCGCCCGGCGCCGAGGTCATGGCGGTCGTCAAGGCCAACGGCTACGGCCACGGACTGGTCCCGAGCGCCCGCGCCGCCGTCGCCGGTGGCGCGACCTGGCTTGCCGTGGCCCAGTTCAACGAGGCCCTCGACCTGCGGGCCGCCGGAGTCACGACCCCGTTGCTGACCTGGCTCTATGCGCCGGGGGTCGACTTCGGCGCGGCCATCGACGCCGACATCGACATCTCGGTCTCCGCGCCGTGGGCACTGGACGCGGTCGTCGCCGCCGCACGCGCACGGGGCCGCGCCGCCCGCATCCACGTCAAGGTCGACACCGGCCTGGGGCGCAACGGCGCCCTGGGCCAGGGCTGGACCGATCTCATTGCCGCCCTCGGGCCCGTCGTGGCCGAAGGCGCCGTCGAGGTCATCGGCGTCTGGTCCCACTTCGCGCGCGCCGACGCCCCGCAGGACCCCACCGTCCTGGGCCAGCGCGACCGCTTCGTCGAGGCTGCCGAGGAACTCGAGCGGGCCGGCATACGCCCACAACTCCGGCACCTCGCGAACTCCGCCGCCACGCTCACCAACCCCAACGCCCACTTCGACCTGGTGCGCCCCGGCCTCGCGGTCTACGGACTCTCGCCCGTGCCCGATCTCGGTTCGCCGCAGGACTTCGGGCTGCGCGAGGCCATGCGGGTCACGGCCCGTCTGGCCCTCGTCAAGGAGGCGTCGACGGGGCAGGGCGTGAGCTACGGCCACATCTACACGACCCCCGAGGACACCGTGCTGGGGCTCGTGCCCATCGGCTACGCCGACGGCATCCCGCGGCACGCCGGGAACGTCGGACCGGTCAAGGTCGGCGATCGTCGTCTCACCGTGGCCGGCCGGGTCTGCATGGACCAGTTCGTTCTCGACCTCGGAGCGGGGTATGCCGGCGGTGCCGGTGACGAGGTCGTCATCCTTGGCCGTGGGGTCGACGACGAGCCGACGGCCCAGGACTGGGCGACGGCGATCGACACGATCAACTACGAGATCGTCACGCGCATGAGCGACCGGTTGCCTCGGGTCTTCATCGGTGGGGACGTCTGATGGTCAGCGTGGGCAGGGCGATGGGATTCGGCGCGGCCGCGGCGGCTGCGGCCGGTGCTGCAGCGGCCGGCGTGGCCGTGGATCGCGCGGCAGCGGCCCGGCGTCGCCTGGGTGCGCTCGATCCTGCCGACGGGTTCGCGCACAGGGCCGACCTCGAGCTCAAGGTCATCGCCAGCGACGGGCTCAACCTCCACGTCGAGGTCGACACGCCGGACGACCTCGACCCCGCGCTGCCGACGATCGTCATGTCGCACGGCTACTGCCTCAGCCTGCGCGGTTGGGTGCTGCAGCGGCGTGCGTTCGTGCAGGCCGGCTACCGGGTCGTCCTCTGGGACCAGCGCAGCCACGGCGAGTCCGAGAAGTCGGAGCTCGCGCACTGCACCATCGACCAGCTCGCCAACGACCTGCGCGCCGTCATCGATGCGACCTGCCCGGACGGCCCGCTCGTCCTCGTCGGCCACTCGATGGGTGGCATGACGACGATGGCGTTCACCCGCCTCCACTCCGAGCTCGTGCGTGAACGCGTCACGGCGGTGGCGTTCGTCTCGACCGCGGCCGGGGGAGAGGGCCTCACCGACCTCGGGATGGGACCGCTCGTCGGCCGCGCCATCGGCCAGGCGGGTCCGCGCGTGCTCTCGCGCCTTGCTCCGCACCAGAAGTGGTTGGCGCCCGTGCGTCGCATCGGACGCAACGTCGAGGACCTGCTCGTCGACCGCTTCTCGTTCGACTCACCGGTGAGCGAGGCGACCGTGCGCTTCGCCGCCGACCTCATCCTCGCCACGCCGTTCGAGGTCATGGCGGCGTTCCTTCCGGCGCTGCGGATGCATGACGAGCACGAGACCCTGGCCGCCCTGCTCGACAAGCAGGTTCTCGTCATCAACGGCACCGGAGACCTGCTCACGCCGCCGCAACGCAGCGAAGAGATCGTCGAGCGCCTGCCCGGTGCAGAGCACGTCGTCGTCGAGGAGTCCGGGCACCTCATCATGCTCGAGCACCCCGAGGTCGTCACGGGCCAGATCCTCGCCCTCATCGACCGCGCCGAGGCCGATGCCGCGGCCGGCATCGCGGTGAGCGACAAGCCCCGGGTGCGCCGCAAGGTCATCGACATCGCCAAGGGTCGACTGGTCCGTCGGGCCAAGGCGGCGTCGAAGTCCCCGGAGAAGGCCGAGGCCCGGGCCAAGAGCCCAAGCAAGGCGAGCTCATGAGCGGGCGCGTGTTCGCGACGGCCGACGACACCCGGGCCTTCGGCGCGGACCTGGCCAGCGAGCTGCGGGCAGGCGACCTCGTCATCCTCACGGGAGGGCTCGGGGCCGGCAAGACCACGCTGACCCAGGGCCTGGCCGAGGGGCTCCGCGTGCGTGGCCCCATCACGTCACCGACGTTCGTCATCGCACGCATCCACCCGTCGCTCGTGGGCGGCCCGTCGCTCGTGCATGCCGACGCCTACCGCCTCGGCGGGATCTCAGAGCTGGACGACCTCGACCTCGACGCCTCACTCGAGGACAGCGTGACCGTGGTCGAATGGGGCCAGGGCGTCGCCGACGACCTCTCCGACGACCGGCTCGAGATCGTGCTCCGCGCCGACCCCGGGACCGAGTCACGAACCGCCGAGATCATCGGCCACGGCGAACGCTGGAAGGACGGTCTGTCGTGCTGATCCTCGCCATCGACACCTCCACCTCCGCCATCACGGTGGCGCTGCACGACGGGACCCGGGCCATCGCGCAGGGTTCCCACCTCGATGCGCGCGCCCACACCGAATGGCTGGCCCCTCTCATCTCGACGTGTCTGTCCGACGCGGACAAGCAGCCGTCCGACCTCACCGGCGTGGCCTTCGGCGTCGGCCCCGGCCCGTTCACCGGGCTGCGGGTCGGCATGGTCACCGGTCTCACGATGGGGCACGCCCTCGGTGTCCCCGTCCACGGAGTCTGCAGCCTCGACGCCCTCGCAGCACAGGCAGCCGAGCTCGTCGCCGACGGCGAGCTGCTCGTCGCCACTGACGCGCGCCGCAAGGAGGTCTACTGGGCCCGGTATGCCGTCCGGTCCGGTTCCGTGGAGCGCCTCACCGAACCTGCCGTCGACCGCCCCGCCGACCTCCCCGACGAGGTGCGCGCCCTGCCGAGCGCTGGTCGTGGCCCGGTGCTCTATCCAGAGCTGTTCGCCACGGCCCTGCCGGTCCTCGACGTCGACGCCGCCGTGCTGGCAGCCGTCGCCGTCGCCCGGATCGAGACAGGAGAGCCGATGCCGGTCGAGCCGCTCTACCTGCGTCGCCCCGATGCGCTCACGACGGCCGAACGGGCGGCACGCAAATGACCGCCGAGGTGGTGACGGGACTGCGCGAACTCGCGTGGACCGACATCCCGGGCCTCGTGGCACTCGAGGGCGAAGCGTTCCCCGACGACGCGTGGGCCGAGGCCTCGTGGTGGGGCGAGCTGGCCGGTAGGCCTCGCCGCGACTACGTGGTCGTGCACCGCGAAGGTGAGCTGGCGGCATACGCCGGTCTTGATCACGGCGGCCAGGTCGCCGACCTCATGACGATCACCGTCGCGCCCCGACACCGCGGAACGGGTCTGGGCGTCCAGCTCCTCGACGAGCTCGAGTCGCGGGCGACGACGGCCGGGGCTGAAGCCCTGATGCTCGAGGTGCGAGCCGACAACGCACCGGCGCGTGCGCTCTACGACCGACGTGGCTATGACGTGCTCACTGTGCGTCGCGCCTACTACCAACCCGGCAACGTCGATGCCTTGGTCATGCGAAAAATGTTGGCACAGAACGGAATTGAGTCATGAGCGCCGAGCAGCCGCTGGTCCTCGGCATCGAGACGTCCTGCGACGAGACCGGCGTCGGCATCGTTCGTGGCGAGACCCTGCTCGTCGATGCCGTCGCCAGCAGCGTCGATGACCACGCGCGCTTTGGCGGTGTCGTGCCCGAGGTCGCCAGTCGCGCGCACCTCGAGGAGATGGTGCCGACGATCGAGCGGGCCTGTCGCGAGGCGGGGGTGCAGCTGCGGGATCTCGATGCCATCTCCGTGACGTCCGGACCGGGACTGGCCGGTTCGCTCATGGTGGGAGTGGCCTCCGCCAAGGCACTGGCGCTCTCGCTGGGCATCCCGCTCTACGGCGTCAACCACCTCGCGTCACACGTGGCCGTCGACATCGTCGAGCACGGCCCGCTGCCCGAGCCGACGATGGCACTGCTCGTCTCCGGCGGGCACTCGTCGCTGCTGCTCGTCCCCGATGTCACGTGCGACATCCGCAGCCTTGGCTCAACCATCGACGATGCTGCGGGCGAGGCCTTCGACAAGGTGGCCCGGGTCCTTGGTCTGCCGTTCCCCGGTGGCCCGCACATTGACCGCATGGCGCGGGACGGCCAGGTCACCATCGACTTCCCGCGCGGGCTGACGACGGGGCGCGACATGGAGCGCTACCGCTTCGACTTCTCGTTCTCGGGGCTCAAGACCGCTGTCTCACGGTGGGTCCAGGCCAAGGAGGCCGCGGGGGAGCCAGTGCCGGTCGCCGACGTTGCCGCGTCCTTCCAGGAGGCTGTCGTCGATGTGCTGACCCGCAAGGCAGTCCTGGCCTGTCGGGAACAGGGCGCCGAGAACCTGCAGATCGGTGGTGGCGTCGCGGCGAACTCACGACTGCGGGCGATGGCCCAGTCCCGCTGTGACGCCGCGGGTATCGAGCTGCGGGTCCCGCGCCCCGGACTGTGCACCGACAACGGCGCCATGGTGGCTGCCCTCGGCGCCCAGATGGTCGTCAAGGGCCGCGACGCCTCACGACTCGACCTGCCCGCAGACTCATCGATGCCCGTCACCCAGATCCAGAACTGACCTCGGCCTCACCGCTCACTTGCAGGTGACGAGGCCCATGCGTTCCTTGAGGGCGATGACGCGCAGCACCGAGGACTCGAGCTGGGTGGCGAAGGCCTCGTCGGCGCGCGCCTTGTCCGCGAGCGCCCTGGCCATCGTCGGCACCGACTTCGGGTCGCCGGTGAGGAGGATGTCGCCGCCGGCCGAGATGTAGTCCACGGCACGCTTCGCTGCGGGGATCGAGCGCACCGACTTGGCGTTGATGTCATCGGTGATGACGACGCCCTCGAAGCCGAGCTTGCCGCGGAGGAGGGTGGTGATGATCGGCTTGCTGAACATCGCCTGCGTCTTCGTGGCGTCGAGCCCCGGGTAGCGAGCCGAGCTCACCATGACGAGCCCGGCACCCGCCTTGACCCCGGCGGTGAACGGCGCGAGGAAGGGGTCCTTGGGCGTCGCCACGGTGTCGGTGATGCCGGTCGTGTTGAAGTCGGTGTTCTTCTGGACGCGCCCCAGCCCGGGGAAGTGCTTGACCGTGCCCATCACACCACCTTCGATCATTCCCTTGAGGAACGCGGTCGAGGCCTTGGTGACCGTTGCGGGCGTCGAGCCGTACTGACGGCCGTACTTGCCGATCGGCTCGTTGGCGGTGCCGATGTCGGCGGGCACCGTGTCCGTGACCGGGGCGAGGTTGACGTTGATCCCCACGGCCTTGAGCTCGCCGGCCCAGACCTTGGCGGCGGCGGTGAGCTGCGAGGGGGACATCTGCGCCTGGACCTTGGCCGAGGGCACCTTGGAGAAGCCTTCGCCGCGCAACTGCCGCACCTCGCCGCCTTCCTGGTCGGCGGCGAGAAGCAGGGGTATGCCGGCCGTCGCCGCAGTCGTGGCCTGCGCCTGGAGGTGTGAGCTGGTCTGCTTGACCCGGGCCGCGCCGTCCCAGCCGCCGAGGTAGATGACGTTGCCGACGTGCTGGTCGGCGATGAGCCCGTCCAGTGCGGTGCGGGATGCCGAGGTGTCGAACGCGACCATGAAGAGCTGCCCCAGGGACTGCTCCTCCGTGAGTGCGTCGGCCTTGCTGCGGGCGCAGGCGCTGACGTTCGCCGGTTCGCCCGTCGCGGGCCCAGACGCAGAGGTGCTCGCGCTCGCCGAGGGGGATGGCGTGGGAGACGCGCTGCTTGGTGTGGTGTCCGTTGCCGATCCCGTGCCTGCAGGGCTGCTGGAGGTGTTGCTGTCCGGGGTGTCGCCTCCACCGCAGCCTGCGGCGAGGACGCCCGCGAGGGCGATCGCGACGGTGGCGGTGAGGCGGCGGCGGGCAGAGGTCGTGGAGCGGGAAGTCACCCCACGACGCTAGCCGACGCACGGCATACGCTCGGCCCATGGCTCTTCCTGTGATCCTCGACGTCGACACCGGAGTCGACGACGCGTGCGCCCTGATTCTGGCGACGCTCCACCCCGACCTGGACCTTCGCGCCGTCACCTGCGTCGGCGGGAACGCGCCCCTCCCGGACGTCGTCCGCAACACGCTCACCGTCCTCGAGGCATGTGGCGCGAGCGCGGTCCCGGTCGGTGCCGGGGCGTCGCATCCGCTGCTCGAACGGCCGGTCGACGCGCGTCACGTCCACGGTGACGACGGCATGGCCGACCTGGGTTGGCCGGCGCCTCGAGGCGCTGTCGACCCGCGTCATGCGGTCGACCTCTTGCGCGAGACGATCGACGTCGCGGCGGCCGAGGGAACGCCGGTCACGCTCGTGCCCCTGGCGCCGATGACCAACATCGCCCTGCTCGCGCGCATGTACCCAGAGTCGTTCGCCCGAATCGGCCGCATCGTCTTCATGGGCGGCGGCGCGATGGTGAGCAACGCGACCGCATCGGCGGAGTTCAACGTCTTCCACGACCCGGAGGCCACGGCCATCGTGCTCGACGCGAGCGTTGACCACGACGTGTCCGTGACGATGTATGGCCTCGACGTCTTCTACGGACCCCAGATCACCCTCGCCGACGCAGACGAGCTCGCTGCCCTCGACGATCGCGGTCCCGGCGCCCTGGGAGCCGGTCTGATGCGGTTCATGAGCAAGCGTCTCACCAGTGACAGCGCCACGATCGGCGACGCCGGCGCGGTGGCGCTGCTCATCGATCCCGGGGCCGTGCGGACCGAACGACTACCCGTGCGCGTCGAGCTCTCCGGCACGTGGACTCGCGGCCGCACCATCGTCGACACCCGCGACTGGTCCGGCGACATGAAGCACGACCCGCACGGACTCGCCCACGCGCAGCACGTCGAGGTTGCCCTCGAGATCGACGGACCGCGCGTCGCCCGCCTCTGGGTCGACACCATCAAGGGCGCCCACTGATGGGCCGCGTCATGGTCCTCGGGTCGCTCAACGTCGACCTCGTCACCCGCGTCGAACGCCACCCCAGCCCCGGCGAGACGCTCCTGGGTGAAGGGCTGGACCGACTGGCCGGTGGCAAGGGCGCCAACCAGGCCGTCGCAGCTGCAGCCGCCGGTGCCGAGGTGCTCATGGTCGGGTGCGTCGGAGACGACGGCGGAGGAGCGGCCTATCTCGAACGCCTGCGCGACAGGGGAATCGACGTGTCCCGCGTCCGCACTGTCGCGGGCGAGGCCAGCGGTCACGCCCTCATCGCCGTCGACGACCGAGGCGAGAACAGCATCATCGTCATCCCCGGCGCCAACGGCCTCCTTGACGCCACCGAGATCGCCGCGGTCGACGCTCTCGGCCCCGGTGACGTGCTCCTCCTGCAGCTCGAAGTACCGCTCCCGGTGGTCTGTGCCGCCGCCCGGCGGGCGGCGCACGTCGGTGCCCGAGTCGTCATCAACACCGCACCGTATGCCGCCCTCCCGGCCGATGTGATCGCGCTCGGCGACCCGGTGGTCGCCAATGAGCACGAGATGGTGGCCCTTGCCGAGTCCGGCGCCGAACCCGCCTCACTGCTCGTGACCTTCGGCGCCAACGGCGTCACCTGGGACGGCGAGACCGTCCCGGCACACCGGGTGGATCACTTGGCAGTGCGCGACACCACAGGGGCGGGAGATGCCTTCTGCGGCGCCCTGGCCGCAGCCCTCGCCACCGGAGCCGACCGCGCCGGAGCCCTCGAGGCAGCCTTGTCAGCGGGAGCCGCCGCAGTCCAGCATGTCGGCGCTCAGCCCGACCCCGCCCTCTGACCCAACCTTGCGTCTGCGGATGTGGTTGCCGGAACCGCCGAATCCGCAGACGCCAGGGATGGGTTAGGCGGGGGAGACGATGAGGGCCGTGGGGGCTCCGCCGACGCGCGTGAGCACGACCGTGGCCTGCTCGCCGCTGCCGGCCTTGGTCCCGATCTTGAGGTCGCGGCGCAGCTGCTCGTCGTCGAGGCGGATCCCGCGCTTCTTGATCGTCAGGCCGGTGACGCCGTGTTCGCGAAGCCAACCACGCAGGCTCTTGACGGTGAATGGCATCGCCTCGTGGACGGCATACCGGCGCGTGTAGGACAACGACACGTTGCGTGAGGTGAGGACGTAGCCGGTGCCCTCGTCGGACTCCATGCCTTCGGTGCTGCGGGTGACGGCGCCGACGAGTCCGGCTCGGATGACCGCCTTGTCGACGTCGTGGAGCCAGGTGCCCACGTCGACCAAGGACGCAGCCGTCGGTGGCACGGGGTCAGCCATGGACTCGGTGACCACGGACGGTGACGAGTCCGGGCCCATGACTCGCGCGGTGCGACCACGGGCCATGACGAGGGGTCCCCACCAGATGGCGCACTCGACGACGTCGCCGGCCCACGAGGTCCACTGGGCCTCGGTGCCGTTGGGGATCGCGGCGTGGTCGAAGCCGGGGCTGAGCTTGACCCCCGTCGCGGGCACGACTGCGGCGACCTGCTGCACGTAGTCCCAGGACGGCGAGATCTCTTCGAGGCGGAAGGTGCGGCGGGTGCGACCGGTGATGTCGGCGACGCCGCGGGTGCGACGGGCCGGGTCGAGCCAGGCACCCACCCGGTTGCGTCCCGGGTCGAAGCCGAAGTCGGCGTCCTCGGCGTGGCCTACGCGGGCGCGCGAGTCCGGCCACGGCCGCAGGTTGGCGTCGGCAACGGCGGCCGTCACGGGGTCGGAGTCGACGGCGCGCACGGTGACGCCGAGCGAGGACAGGGTCACGGCGTCGGCCCCGATGCCACAACCCAGGTCATGGACCTGCGCCAGACTCGCCCGACTGAACCGATGGGCGTGAGCGACGGCGACCTCCAGGCGGGTCGCCTGCTCGAGCCCGTCAGGGGTGAAGAGCATGTCCGCAGCGAACTCGCCGAACTTGGCCGTGGCCCTCGCGCGCAGCCGTTGTTGGGTCAGCGCAGCAGCCGTGAGGTCCGAGGAGTGTCCGGCACGGCGGAGGCGGTCGTGGAGCGTGAGGACGTCGGAGTCGCTGTAGGGCGGGAGGGAACGCAAGAGCTCCTGCCCCTCAGGGGCAGCAAGGGCCCTCACCGTGCTCACGTCCACGGAGCAACCTTCTCATTGCGTCCTCCGGGTCGCCGCGTGCGGCATCCGCTGGGCGGGTGCCGCACGCGTGGGGGACGCGAGGGGTTCAGCTCCCGAAGGTCAGGGTCGACCAACCGGAACCGATCTTGAGACGGGTTGCGAAGCCACCAGTGCCCGTGCCGCGGTAGGCCCACAGGGCCCCGGCCGAGTCCTTGGCGACGAGGTCGACGGCGCCGTCTCCGTCGACGTCACCGAGGCCGGTGAAGCCCGAGTAGGTGGCGAAGCCGCTGCCGATCGTCTTGGCCCCGAGGTAGGCGCCGGTCTTCGAGAACCGCAGGAGGAACAGCGCGCCCGCGTCGCTCTTGGCCATGAGGTCGGTCCCGCCGTCACCGTCGAAGTCGCCGATGGCCTCGAGCTCGCGCAACCCGCCCCAGCCGGCGCCCTTGCTCACGCGCGACTTCCAGGACCCGGTCCCGGTGCTGGGGTAGAGCCACAAGGTGCCGGTCGCGTCGCGGCCGAGGAGGTCGACGTTGCCGTCGCCATCGAGGTCGCCGGGCGCGATGACCGCGGTGAAGCTCTGCCATCCCGAACCGACGGTCGAGCTGGAGGCGATCGTGCCCGTACCCGTCCCGCGGTCGAGCGTCAGCGTTCCGGTCGTGGATCGGCGCAGGAGGTCGGGTATACCGTCACCCGAGAAGTCTCCCGGCGCCAGGATCTCCGGCACGGCGGGGTGGCCCGACGTGATCGGGGTGCGTGCGAGCCAGCCACCGCGACCGTCGGTCGGGTAGTTCCACAGGACCCCTGAGGAGTCACGGGCGATGAGGTCCGAGAACGCGTTGCTGGCGAAGTCGGTGCCGACCGACGAGCCCAGCGGGATGAGATAGGTGGACCGCAGGTTGAGCCTGGTGCGGAAGGTCTCGGCACCAACAGCCACGGAGGTCGCCGTGCCGTTGAGGACGATGGTGTCGGCCCGCCCGCCGAAGAAGGCGCCCTTGCCGTCGCGACCGATGCTCATCGAGACGAACTGTCCGATCGATGACCAGTTGTCCGTGATGGCACTGACCGGCATCGTCAGGTAGGTCCACGTGTCGGGGGCATCGACGAACACCCCGTCGTAGGGGTCGGCCTTGGCCACCTGGTAGGCCACACCGGAGCCCACGATCTGACCACCGTTGGTCGAGCTGAACTCGGTGTTGGCGATAGTGGTGCCGTACTTGCGGATCTGGCCCGAGGTCCCGGCCACGGCCGCGTCGGAGTTCGGGTGCTCGGGGTTGGCGCTCGTCAGGCCGGGGTACACCTGGCAGGACGTCGTGTCACAGATGTCAGAGGTGTAGGGACTGCCCAGTCGCGCTGCGGCATACGTCCGCGCAGCGACGGCCTGGGCCTTGACTGCCTCGAGGCCCCATGATGCCGGCATCTCTGCGGGGACGACCGACCGGAGGTAGCTGTCCATGAGGACGACGTTGATGGTGGCGGTGAACCCGACGAGGCCGGGTCGGTTGTCCTGCGCCGCGCGGATCCCGCCGCGGTACTGGCGCTTGCCCGACGGCGTCCTCACGCTGAGGACGGAGGAACCGATGGAGCCGTCACCGACGAAGGTGAGGTCCGCGGCCGTGCCGAAGCCCGGGCACGTCGTCGGGTAGTTCCACCACCCGACGAACCCGTTGACGTTGGGGTAGTAGCTCTGGACGTTCCACTTCCCACCGCTGAGGGGTTGGACTCGCCATTCCGTGGCGCCCGGCTGCGTCAGCGCCGCCGTGCAGGTGCCGTCGGTGAGGGTGAGGCCGGCTTCGTCGTAGACCGAGGTGGCTGAGGTGCCCAGTGCACTGAGGCGAACGCGCACCTGCGGGTTGCCAATGCTGGCGGAGGTCGTCCCCGGGTAGTAGAAGTCGAGGATCTGCGCGACTGTCCTGCCCTGACTGGCGGCGCCGCGCGCCCCCCACTGCGACATTCCTCGCCCATGCCCGAAGCCGCGCCCGCTTAGCCCGATGACCGGCCCCGTGCTTGCCGCCGCCGTCTTGCCTCCCGCCTCAGGCGTCGCGTCCTCGGCGACGCGTTGGGTGGCCAACGTGTCCGCGGCCGGCTTCGCCGCGGTGGTCGAAGCCACCGGCGCGGTCGTGCCTCGCGGGGCAGCGGACGAGGCGTTCGCAACAACGGTCATCGGTGCGGCAAGGAGGACCGCGGCAGCCGCGATCGAGGTCAGACGGTTCATAGGATCAGCATTCCCCAAGTGGTGCGGCGGCGACAGAGTCATGGCGAGTACCTGCCACACCCCCGAGTCGATCAGGTGGCAGTGGTGCTCTTGGCACTTTTCCACACGTAGGGCGTCGTCGTCGACACTTTGACGAGGCCCGATCGCTCGAGGATGGGTCGGGAGAACTCGGTGGAGTCGCTGTTGATCCACCGCTTGTCCTGGGCGATGGCCGACCGCGCTCGAGCTGCAGTCAGTGCCCGGTAGATCCCGCGGCCACGGTGCTCCGGCCGGGTGGCCCCACCCCAGATCCCGGCGAAGTCGGTGCCCTCGACGGGTTCGAGCCGGCCAGCGCTCACCATCTCGCCGGCCTCCTCGGCGACCCACATCTCCATGTCGTCGGCCGTGCGGAGTCGATGGATGATCTCCTCGTACATCGCGTCCGTCTCGGCCTCGTCATCGCCGAAGACCTCGCCCTGCATGAGCACCATGGCTCGCACATCGGCCTCGTCGTGGACCTGGCGAATCGTGACGCCCTCGGGCACCTCGAGCTCGAGGGCGAGCAACGCAGCGTCGCCGATCATCACCGACTCGCTCTCCTGCGCCTCGAAGCCGGCGGCCAGCAGCGCCTCGTGCAGGCCCGGGGCGTGGTCGTGGCCGCGCGTCTTCCACTCGACCTTGAGGATCTCGGGCATCGCTCCGTAGTGCTCCACCGCCGCCGCCACGAGCCCACGCACCGACTCCTCCGTGGCCGGCCCGCTCGCGCTGGAGAGGTCGCGATAGGTGATGAAGCCCCTTCCGCCCAGGTAGGTCGCGAGCAGCAGTGGCCCCAGTGCCGTGGTGCTCAGCGCGGAGGGGACTTCCGCGTCACGGCGGAGCTGGCTGTCGTAGGCCTCGAGCAGGATGGCGGGATCAGGTTCGGTCATGCCCCGACCCTTGCGCTCGCAGACGGTCACCGCAATCCCTTTACGCACGCTCTGCCGACAGCGAACACCGTGAGAACTTTTGGCACTCGAGTTGACCGAGTGCTAACGGCGACCTAGATTTGGACCATTGGCACTCGCCCTGTGTGAGTGCCAGCGCAGGCGGACCGACTCGACCCCCGCGACGGCGTGTTGGTTCCACAGTTCGGCGCACATTTTGCAGCTCAATTGTCCACCTTCGACTCATCCCAAAGGGGAGGTCACACAGTGTCGGTTTCCATCAAGCCGCTCGAGGACCGCATCGTCATCAAGTCGCTCGAGGCAGAGCAGACGACGGCGTCCGGTCTTGTCATCCCGGACACCGCGAAGGAGAAGCCCCAGGAGGGCGAGGTCCTCGCGGTTGGCCCCGGTCGCATCGACGACAACGGCAACCGTGTCCCGCTCGACGTCAACGTCGGCGACAAGGTCATCTACAGCAAGTACGGCGGCACCGAGGTCAAGCACGGCGGCGAGGAGTTCCTGATCCTTTCCGCTCGCGACGTCCTCGCGATCGTTTCTTGATCACAGCCTGAGCGAGCGTTGCTTTTCTGAACCACCACGTATGCCGTGGGCTCACCTCCCATGGTGCGCTCACGGCATACGCGCATCACCACCACTGCTTGCGTCTGCGTCGATGGCTGCTAGAGCCACCACGGGCGCAGACGCAACGATTAGACAAGGACATTCATGGCCAAGGAACTGGAGTTCAACGACTCCGCCCGCAAGGCGCTCGAGCGTGGCGTCGACGCCCTCGCCAACGCCGTCAAGGTGACGCTCGGCCCGAAGGGCCGCAACGTCGTCATCGACAAGAAGTGGGGCGCCCCCACGATCACCAACGATGGCGTGACCATCGCTCGCGAGATCGAGCTCGAGGACGCCTACGAGAACCTTGGCGCCCAGCTCGCCAAGGAGGTCGCGACCAAGACCAACGACGTCGCCGGTGACGGCACGACGACCGCGACGGTCCTGGCCCAGGCCATGGTCCACGAGGGCCTGCGCAACGTCACCGCCGGTGCGGCCCCGGCCGGGCTCAAGCGCGGCATGGACAAGGCAGTCGACGCCGTGTCCGAGAAGCTGCTCGAGACGGCCCGCGAGGTCGACGGCAAGGACGAGATCGCCTCTGTCGCTTCCCTGTCCGCTCAGGACAAGGAGATCGGCGCCACGATCGCCGAGGCGTTCGACAAGGTCGGCAAGGACGGCGTCATCACCGTCGAGGAGTCCTCGACCGCGTCCACCGAGCTCGAGTTCACCGAGGGCATGCAGTTCGACAAGGGCTACATCTCGCCCTACTTCGTCACCGACCCCGAGCGCATGGAGGCTGTCCTCGAGGACGCCTACGTGCTCATCAACCAGGGCAAGATCTCGGCGATCGCCGACGTCCTCCCGATCCTCGAGAAGGTTGTCCAGTCGGGCAAGCCGCTCGTGATCATCGCCGAGGACATCGACGGCGAGGCCCTGTCGACGCTCGTCGTCAACAAGATCCGCGGCACGTTCAACGTCGTGGCCGTCAAGGCTCCCGGCTTCGGCGACCGCCGCAAGGCGATGCTCCAGGACATTGCCGTCCTCACCGGTGGTCAGGTCATCGCCGAAGAGGTCGGGCTCAAGCTCGACACGGCCGACCTCACCGTTCTCGGTCAGGCCCGTCGTGTCGTTGTCACCAAGGACAACACGACGATCATCGACGGCTCGGGCGACTCGGCCGAGGTCGATGGACGCGTCAACCAGATCAAGGCCGAGATCGAGCGCACCGACTCCGACTGGGACCGCGAGAAGCTCCAGGAGCGCCTCGCCAAGCTCGCCGGTGGCGTCTGCGTCATCAAGGTCGGTGCCCACACCGAGGTTGAGCTCAAGGAGAAGAAGCACCGCATCGAGGACGCCATCTCGGCGACCCGCGCGGCCATCGAGGAGGGCATCGTCGCCGGTGGCGGCTCCGCTCTCATCCAGGCCGTCAAGGTCATCGACACGCTCGGTCTCGAGGGTGACGAGAAGGTCGGCGCCAGCATCGTGCAGAAGGCCGCGGCCGAGCCGCTGCGCTGGATCGCCGAGAACGCCGGTCTCCAGGGCTACGTCGCCGTCGCCAAGGTCTCCGAGCTTGAGCCGGGCATGGGCCTCAATGCCGCGACCGGTGAGTACGAAGACCTCATCAAGGCCGGCGTCATCGACCCGGTCAAGGTGACTCGTTCGGCCCTGCGCAACGCAGCGTCGATCGCGTCCATGGTTCTCACGACGGACACCCTCGTCGTCGAGAAGAAGGTCGACGAGGACGGCGGGGCTGGTCACAGCCACGGCGGCGGTCACGGCCACAGCCACTGAGCTGAACCCGTGAAGCCCCAGCGCTTCTGATCACAAACGCGTATGCCGCGTGCTCCCGTACAGGGGGAGCACGCGGCATACGCGTTTCTCGGGTGGTGCCGCGTTGCGACGACGCCGCCGTCGTGTCACCAGGTCCAGCGGAGTCCGAAGAGGCCGGGGCCGAAGTCCTGGACCGTGCGGTGGACAGAACTCCCCATGGGTGAGATGACGGAGGTGGACAAGCCGGTGTCGTCCTCCTCGATCCGTTCGTTCCACCGTGGGGGGTCGCCGTCGAAGCGCACCCACAGCCCCGCATGAGCCAACCGCCTCTCGGCTGAGCACGCGAAGTGGGTGACGTCCTCGGTGTCCACGATGTCGGTGCACGAGTACTCGACGACGGCGGTCTCTCCGATCGCGAGACCGCGCGGCAGCAACAGCTCCCAGACCGCCCAGCCCGTCGCGGAGTCGTAGGCCCAACGCCCCTCTTCGGCACCCCTCACCGAGATGGTCGGTCGGCTCTCGGTCGGGCTGTCGATCGACAAGGGGACCATGAGGCGGCGGCCGCCCTCGACACGAGATCGCCAGAGGCTCCGGTTGGAGGCGGACCGGATGCGCCGATCAGCCCCGATCTCGATGACGACACTGTCGCTCAGCCGCTCCAGCTCGGCGAGGTCCACGCAGCCAATCGTCTCCAGGAGTGGCTGCAGGACGCCGGGTGTGCCCGCGATGCTGTCGGTGGCATCAGCGCGGCTTCGGCGCAGTCGACGCGAGGGTCCGAGGCGAGCGGTCAGGTCACCCCTGCCCAGTCCAAGGATGTCCTCCAGATTGTCGAGCACGTCGAGCGAGTGCCGGTGCTCGGGGCGTCGTGCTCCCGTGCGCCAGAACCTCAGAGCGCTCTCGCTGATGGGGGTTCCCAGGTGCTCCAGGCGTCGCCGCAGCTCGGCGAGAGTGAGGCCGCGCTCCCGGATGGCTGCATCGAGGGTCGAAGCGAAGTCGCTGGTGCGCGTCGACGGTCTGCGGTCCATGCGCGTCAAAATAGCCGCTGGTCGTGCCTCATCCCGGCGTTTGACTCCACACACACGGACCTCCCGTGTGTGTGGCGCCCTCACGTAGCGTCCAAAATCCACGACGTGGCTACTCGGAGTTGGCCGCACACAGTGAGATGTCAGGGGAGAGGGCGAAACGAATGCGGATCGTCATTGCGGATGACCACGAGCTCTACCGAAGCGGAATGCTGACCGTGTTGGGTGACGAGCCGGACATCGACATCGTGGCCGAGGTCGGGTCCCTTCCCGCGGCCGTCGCGAAGTGTGTGGACCTCGACCCTAACGTGGTCATCCTCGGCCATCGACCACCTCGCCACAGCGGGATCGAAGCGTGCCGGGCCATCAGTGACAGGGCCCCGCGGACGAAGAGCCTCATCCTCACGGGCTCCGGGGACGAAGGGGACCTGGTCGAGGCGATGGCGGCCGGCGCGAGTGGCTACCTCCTCAAGGATTTCCCTGCACAGCAGATCATCGAGTCGCTGCGCCTGGCCCACCGGGGTCAGGCCCTGATCCCTCTGGGGATGAGCAGTCAGTTGATCCGCGAGCTGTCGCAGCCCCGGCAGACGCCAGGGGAGTCGACGACCCCTCGGCTCAGCGATCGCGAGCTCGGGGTCCTGCAGCTGGTGGGGCAGGGCAAGGGCAACAAGGAGATCGCCGCGCAGCTGTTCATCAGCCAGAACACCGTCAAGAACCACATCCAGAACATCCGCAACAAGCTCAACGTGGGATCGCGGATCGAGCTGGCGATGCATGGTGCGGAGCAGGAGATGGGCGATCGGACGGGTCCGCCTCGATGACGAAGGGCATGGTCCGCCGACCGCCGTGGTGGTGACGCGCGCGTCGGTCGTGCACGCCGAGACGCGTATGCCGCGTGCTCCCGTACAGGGGGAGCACGCGGCATACGCGTCTCTCAGGGCGTGCCCGTGGGCTCAGGTGACGTTGACCGTCACCGTCGCCACCGTGTCGTTGCGACTGTCGCCCACGAGGACACGCACCGTGTGGGCCCCGGCTGTCGCCCAGGTGTGCGAACCCTTGAGCGTGGCGGTGCCGTCGGAGGCCACCGTGATGGTCGCGTCCGTCGTCGGGCTGCCGTCGCCCCAGGCGACGCGAGCGGTGTAGCCGCCCTCGGCGGGGACCCCACCGTTGGCGGTCCCGAGCGTCACGGTGGAGGCGACGCCGGCCTTGGCGGTCGCGCCCGATGCCGGCGTCACCGTCAGGGGAGTCCCGTTGTCGGCCACCGAGAAGATGTGGATCCGACCGTTGGCATGCGGGTCTCCGGTCTGCGTCGGCAGGGTCACCGAGGCCACCGTCTTGCCAGCGGGGATGGTGAGCGGTGCGGTCGCGAACAGCTTGAGGTGGCAGCCGTCCGTGCCCGTGCCGTTGAGGCGTGAGGTCATCTCCACCGCGAGGATGTTGGTGAACTTCACGTCGCCGCACCAGTCGCCGTACTGGATCTTGTATGCCGTGCTCGTCCCGTCCGTGTAGGTCACCGTGCCAGTGGTGTCCTGGTCCTTCTGGGTCGCCGTGCCGATGAGGCTCAGCTTCGTGGCGCCCGGCGCGAGGGTGACGGGCAGGGTCTGCCCAGCGCCGGTGGCGTTGTCGTTCTCACCGGCCGGGATCGCCGGCATGGCGAACTTCAGGTCCGTCCCGGGGACGGTGATCAGCTTGCCGGGGGAGGCGCCGGCTTCGGCCAGCGCCGGGCGTGAGACGCCGGCCTGGTCACCGTCGCAGACGCTCTGCTCTCCGGGGTCGCCGATGCAGACGAGGTCGAACCCGGAGGCGTACGACGGTACGACGGCCTGGTGCACCGTCACGGAGCCGACGGCGCTCGCCTCACCCTTGGGGTCCTTGACGGTGAGCACCGTCTCGTAGACGCCGGGGTCGGCCCACGTGTGGCTGCCCTTGACGCTGTAGGACCCGAGGTCGCCCGCGGTGATCGTGCCGGCCGACGACGTGCCGTCGCCCCACGCGATGGTGGCGGTGTAGTCGCCCACGGCCGAACCCTTGCCGCCCGAGAAGGTGCCGATGGCCCCGCTGATGGAGGTGCCTTCGATGCCCTCGAGGGTGCTGGACGCGCTCACCTTGAGCCCGGTGTTCTGGGCGTGTGAACCGTCCGTGAGGAACTCGATCTCGGACAGGGTCGGCGTCCCGGTGCTCGCCGTGACGACGAGCCGGTAGGCCGTGTACGTGCCGGGTGCGGCGATCTTGAACGGCCGCGTCTGGGTGCGCCAGGCGAAGGTCTGGCTGGTGCGACTGTCGATCGTCTCCCAGGACCGTCCGTCCTTGCTGCCCTCGACCCGCCACGCGCTCGGCTCGCCAGCAGCAGCGCCGTTGGTGAGCGTGTAGAACGTCGCCCGCTGACCGATGCCCGAGAGGCTGTAGGTCACCGTTGGCGTCGTCGTGGTGAACGTCGTCGCCGTGGTCGAGTTGTTGTCGAACAGCGCGGCCGGGGTGGTCGCGGCGGGTGCCGTGACGGTGCCCGCGCTCGGCCCGGTGGCGTCACGCAGAGGTGCCGGCATGGCGTCGCCCTTGGTGAGCGACGGCGGAGCGGCGTTCGGCTTCGTCCCGTAGTCCGACGGCGAGGACCCCATGGCGAAGTCGATCGTCGCGGCCCCCGCGATGAGGCTGTGCGGGATGGAGACGTTCTTGAAGCCGTCACCGTTGACCTTGAGCTTCTGCACGTAGATGTTCTTCGCGGAGTTCGCCGGAGCGTTGACCACGAGATCACCCTTGGTGCGGTGCACTGTCGCCTTGGTGAACTTCGGTGAGCCGACGGCCCATTCGGCCGAACCGACCTGCAGCGGGTAGATGCCGAGCGAGGACAGGATGTTCCAGGCCGACTGCTCGCCGTTGTCCTCGTCGCCCGCATAGCCCTGGCCGATGTCGCCACCGACGTAGAGGCGGCGCAGGATCTCGCGCACCTTCTCGGCCGTCCGCGACTGCTTGCCGGTCCAGTTGTACATGTAGGGGATGTGGTGCGAGACCTGGTTGCTCATCCCGAACATGCCCATCCGGACGTCACGGGCCTCGATCATCTCGTGGATCGTGCCGCCGTAGGAGCCGACCTTCGTCGCCGTCTCCGGCCGCGTGAAGAACTCGTCGAGCTTGTCGGCCATGGCCGCGCGCCCACCGAGGAGGTTGGCGAGACCGTTGCCGTCCTGAGGTGCGTGGAACGCGAAGTTCCAGCCGTTGGTCTCGGTGTAGCCGTTGCCCCACACGTCGGGGTCGAAGTTCGGCGCGAACTCACCGTTGGCCGAGCGCACCCGCAGGAACCCGGTCTTGGGGTCGAAGTAGTTCGTGTACTCGGTGGCGCGCTTGAGGAAGTACTCGGACTCCTCCTTGAGCGTGGCCTTGCGTGCGGCCGGAACACTGGGGTCGGTGGCGAGCTTCGCGGCCTGGTTGCCGATGCCGAAGTCGTTCACGAGACCCTCGAGGCCCCACGACACACTCTCGTGCGTGCTCTCCGAGGTGAAGCCGAGGAACGGCGACGTGGCCAGACCCTTGCGGCCGACGCCCGACGAGGGCGGGAGGACCGTCGCGTTCTTGAGCCCGGCATCGTAGGTGCCGAGCTTGTCGGGCAGCGGCACACCCTTGACGTAGGCGTCGGCGAACGAGACGTCCGAGCTGGTGCCGGTCATGAGGTCGGCGTAGCCGGGCGAGGACCACCGGGCGACCCAGCCGCCGTCGCGATACTGCTGGACGAAGCCGTCAGCGATCTCGGCAGCCACCTCCGGGTAGAGGAGGGAGTAGGCCGGCCACACGGTCCGATAGGTGTCCCAGAAGCCGTTGTTGACATAGATCTTGCCGTCCTTGACGGCGGCGTTCGTCGTCGTCGGAGTGGCGCTGCCGGTCTTGGCCGACACGGGGCTGGCGTACTGGAAGTGCGGTGCCGCCGCCGTGCCCGTGTTCTCGAACTGGCTGTTCGGGTAGAGGTTGAGGCGGTAGAGGTTCGAGTAGAGCGTGCGGGCCTCTGAGTCGCTCGCACCCTCGACCTCGACGACGTTGAGGCGCTTGTCCCACTTGGCCTTGGCGTCGCCCTGGACGTCGTTGAACGTCTTGCCGGCAAGCTCCAGGTCGTGGTTGCGCTTGGCCTGGTCGAGCGAGATGAACGACGTCGCGAGACGCAGTTCCACGTCCTTGTCGGTCGTCGTGTCGAACTTGGCGTAGCGCGTGCCGGTGTGCCCGGACGGCGCAACACCGGTCGAGGCTGCCGGACGGTCGAAGACGCCGTGGACGAACATCCGGCTGCGTCCCACGGACAGGCCGCTGCCGTTGTCGACCCAGCCGTCGACGGTGCCCGCCGCGGCGTTCACGGTGAAGCTGCCGTTGTTGTCGACGGTGTCGAGCACGAGGTTGCTCGTCGGTGCACCTTCGGGGAAGGTGAAGCGCCACACGCCGCCGTGGTCAGCGGGCGCGGTCTCCGCGGTGATGCCGCCATCGAGGTGGACGCGGTAGTGGTCCGGGCGGGCGACCTCGTCGGCGTGGTCGTAGGCGAGAGCGCGTCCCGTCGCGCTGCCGGTCGGGATGCCCTGGGCGATCGAGGGCATGACCGACATCTGGTTGCGGTCACCCATCCAGGGGGAGGGCTCGTGCGAGATGCCGAGGCCCTGGAGCACCGGTCGGTTCTGCGCGTTGTTGCCGGCCTGGTAGTAGTACTGCCAGGACTGCGAGTTGGCGTCCGAGACGGGCGTGAAGAACGTGAAACCGTTGGGAACAGCGCTGATCGGCAGATTGTTGCCGCGCGAGAAGGACCCACTGGAGTTCGTTCCGCGACGCACGTCCACGGCATACGTCGGGCTGGAGCGGTCGAGCGCAACGGGTGCGGGATCGACCTTGATGTCGTCGACCCAACCACTGAAGGTCGTGTCCTTCGTGGGGCTCGCGCTGTTGTCGTAGCCGAGGAGGATCGCGTCGATCGTCTTGCCCTGCGCCTTGGGGCCGAGGTCGATGACGACGGAGTTCCACTGCGAGGCGTAGAGGATCTTGCCGACGCCCTGCCCGTTGGGTGAGGTCGCGGTGTCGGTGCTGTCCGTGGCGCCCAGACCGGACAGGAACGTCCCGTCGGTGAAGCGCAGGTCGACGGCGGAGTAGGTCGACGGGTAGCTCAGGTCACCCGAGATCATCTCGGGGAGGATCTTGTAGGTGAGCTGGGACCGTTGTCCCACAGGCACATCCACGTCGAAGAGCCGGTTCCAGGCGAAGCCTCGCCCGGCTGCCGTGTGCCGGCCTCCGTAGCGCAGCGCCTTGACCCCGGTCCATCCGACCTGGGACTTGATGTTGAAGCCGGAGCGCGGCCCGGCACCCACCACGGTGGCGATCGGGGTCAGCGCCGGCTCGTTCGGGTCGATCTCGCCAAAGAGGTTCCAGTCGGCGAGTTGGACGATGTTGCCGGTGTTGTTGGCCGTGACATTGAGGCGGTAGAAGCCATAGTCGCCCGGCGTCGTCACCGTGAACGTCTGCTTGGACTTGCGACCGGCGAAGACGATGCCCGAGCGCTGGTCGATGTCGGTCCAGGTCGTGCCGTCGGTCGAGCCCTGGAGCGTGACGTTCTTGGGGTCGCGCTCGGGGGCGTCGTCGCCCGAGGTCATCGACCAGGTGAGTGCGCGCTTCGGGGCGGACAGCTGGTAGCGGACCCAGCCCGTGGCGGCGAACGCGAGCCACTTCGTGTCGGGGTTGGCGTCGGTGAGGTTGGCAGCCACCTCACCGGGAGCGTTCTCGGCGCTCGCCGTGACTCCGGTGACCGCTCCGAGCAGGCTGCCGTCGGCGGCTGCGCCACCCGTGACGTTCTGCTGGCGCGGTCCGGTGGAGTCCACCTCGACGGTGGACTCGAGGGGTTGCGGTTGGCCGGTCTCGAACGAGGTCGACCACGCACCTCCCTCGGCTGCTGCGGTCGGTGGGGCTGCCTGCGGCGGAGCGGCAGTTGCGGTCCCGGGGGCGCAAGCCCATCCGAGTGCAAGCGCAACGGCTCCTGCGGTCAGTCCTCTGGGGACGGCGGTGGTCAAGCGCATGGTTCCTCCGGGCTCGTCGTTGAGCAGTGACCGATCTCCCTCGATCGGCCATCTTTCACGACCTTGTCCGTATGCCGTCCGGTCCGCAACGGGAGCCCCTCACCTTGTCCGATGGAGACAACTCATCGGACAAATCGTCTCCGAAGGGGCTTCGGCAGGTGGTCCTACGTTGCTCTGCAGCGCGGAGTTTGGTGTGATCAGACCTGTGACAGCGTTGTCAGGAAAACGGACATCCGCGCGGCCGACCATGGCCGACGTGGCGGAGGAGGCTCACGTCTCCGTCAAGACGGTGTCGAGGGTGGTCAACCGTGAGCCGGGGGTGCGTCGCGACACGGAGCTGCGGGTGCGTGGTGTCATCGACCGCATCGGGTTCATGCGACACGACGGTGCGCGAATCCTGCGGCAGGGGCGCACGCAGACCATTGCCCTGGTCGTCGAGGATCTCGCCAACCCCTTCTACTCACAGATCAGCGCGGCAGTCGAACGCGAGGCCCGCATTCGCCAGCACCAGCTCATCACGGCGTCTGCCGAAGGTTCACCGACGCGCGAGCGCGTGGTCCTCGAGGGCCTCATCAACCGCCGGGTCGATGGCCTCGTGGTCGTGCCGGCCGGCGAGCGTCCCGCGACCGACCCCACCGTGGCCGCCAGCGGGACCCCGATCGTCTACGTCGACCGACCCGTGCGGGGGGAACCCTGCGACACGGTCCTCAGCGACAACGCCGGCGGCGTGCGCAGCGCCGTCGAGCACCTGGTGGCCTTCGGTCACCGACGCATCGCCCTGCTCGGGGACGACGCGGAGTTCTGGACCGCTCGACAACGACGCGAGGCGTTCGTCGCCATCCACGACCAGCTCGGGTTGCCCGGTGACACCCGGATCGCCATGGGGCCGCACACACCGGAGTCCCTGGCCGAGCGGCTGGGCAGCTGGTCGCGGGAGCGCACCCCTGTGACGGCCGTGATCACCGGCAACAACCGGGTCACCCTGGCCGCCCTGCACGCCATGCGCCGTGCTGGCGTGCAGATGGGGCTCGTCGGCTACGACGACTTCGAGCTCGCCGACCTCATCGAGCCCTCCGTGACCGTGGTCCACCAGGACCCGGCCTCGATCGGCCAGAAGGCCGTCCTCCAGCTCTTTGCGCGCCTGCTCGGCGACGAGTCGCCCGCTCAGACAGTCGTCATGCCGACGCGACTCATCGTGCGCGAGTCCGGTCGTCTCCCCTCATCCGTCCCAGTTCGGAAGGCCCATTCATGACCGACATCTCGACGAGCGCGGTCCACGCCACGACCGCTGCCCTGGCGACCAACACGCCTCGGCGGTTCTATCGCGGGGGCGAGCGCATCTTCGCCTTCCGTGGTCTTGAGGCGCCGAGTGACTTCGACGGCTACCGCCCCGAGGACTGGATCGGTTCGACGGCCCGACTCTTCGCCGAGGGTGGTGGGGGAGTGACGACGCTCGACGGCGGACGCGAGCTTCCTGATGCCTTCGCGGCTGACGCCGACGGGTGGTTCGGCGAAGCACACGTCGCGCGCTTCGGCGGCGACCCCAACCTGCTGACGAAGCTCCTCGACAGCGGCGAGCGACTCCCCGTCCACTCGCACCCCAGCCGAGCGTTCGCCACGACCCACCTCGACTGCGACCACGGCAAGACCGAGGCCTGGATCGTCCTCGTTGCCGACCCTGACGCCACCGTGTGGGTGGGCTTTCGCGACGAGCTCTCGGCCGAGGACCTGGCCGAGCTCGTCGACGCGCAGGACGACCGGCTCCTTGAGGCACTCAACCCCATCAAGGTGTCGGCGGGCGATGCCGTTCTCGTCCCGGCCGGGCAGCCCCATGCCATCGGCGAGGGCGTGCTCATCCTCGAGCTCCAGGAACCCACTGACTTCTCAGTCATGCTGGAGCACAAGCGTTTTGGCCTCGAACTCGACCACGCCTTCCTCGGTCTCGAGCGCCCCGTCGCGTTGCAGAGCGTCGACCACGGCCCGGTGACGGGCGAGCGCCTCGAGACCCTGCGACGTCGGTGGGCCGACGTCGTCGACTTCGGTTCGGCGCTGCCCGACGAGGCGAGCGCCTACTTCCGGGCGGAGGTCGTGCGGCCGGTGACGGGCGACGTGACGGTGGGGGCGGCATACGCCGCAGTGGTCGTCGTGGACGGGCACGGGACGTTCACGTCCGCGCACGGCGCGCGGGAGGTGCGCGCCGGTGACGTGCTGCTCGTGCCGTTCGCGGCCGGTGACGTCACCGTGAGCGGCGACGTCACCCTCATCCGGTGTATGCCGCCCGCCCCCTGAGAGCGACCACAATCGTCCAATAGGGCACGAATGGCGCCAGCCATTCGTGCCCTATTGGACGATTGTGGTCGCTGCGGTCAACTCTCGGAGATGACGGCGAAGGTCTCTCCGGCGTAGGTCACCGTGTCGCCGGGGCGCACCTGGCGGCCGCGGCGGACGTCGACCTCACCGTTGACCTCGACCTCGCCGGCCTCGACGACGGCCCGGGCGTCAGCCCCGTCCTCGACGACGGACGCGAACTTGAGGAGCTGGCCGAGGCGGATGCTCTCGCCGGCAATGGGGATCTCGGTAGGTGTCACGCCGCAAGGATAGGTGCGAAGGGGAGTGGCCTAGTGTGCGAAGCATGCGCACTCTCGGAGTCCTCGGTGGCATGAGCTGGACGAGCACGGCGAGCTACTACCGCCTCCTCAACGAAGGGGTCGTGGCCCGGCTCGGTGGGCTGCACTCGGCTCAGCTCCTCCTCCACAGCGTCGACTTCGACCCGGTGGCGAAGGCCCAGCACGACGGCGACTGGGATGCGACGGTCGCCATCCTGGCGCGCGCTGCCGAAGGACTGGCTCGTGGTGGCGCCGAGGCCCTGCTCGTGGCGACGAACACGATGCACAAGGTGGCCGACGAGCTCCAGCAGGCGTCCGGCCTCCCGCTGCTCCACATCGCCGACTCGACAGCAGACGCCATCGTCGCCGATGGGGTGAGCAGGGTCGGCCTGCTCGCCACGGCGTTCACGATGGAGCAGGACTTCTATGTCGGACGGCTGCGGGCCAAGGGGCTCGAGGTCATCGTCCCTGATGCACCCCAGCGCGCGGAGGTCCACCGGATCATCTATGACGAGCTCTGCCTCGACGTCGTGCTCGACGAGTCACGCGCTGCGTATCGCGACGTGATGGCGTCCCTTGTCGAGAGAGGCGCGCAGGCGGTCATCCTGGGGTGCACCGAGATCACGCTGCTGGTGAGTGAGCAGGACAGCTCGGTCCCGCTCTATGACACGACGCGGATCCACGCCGATGCCGGCGTCGACTTCATGCTCGGCTGACCGACGCTTTGCCGGACCCCTACCCAGAAAAATGTCGGGCGGCTGAGAGCGTCCCTGGTCGCTCCCAGCCGCCCGGCTGGCCTGCCGAACACCTGAGCGCGTCCCTGGTCGCTCTCAGCCGTCCGGCCGTTTGGTCACTCGCTGCTGATCGAGTCAGCTGGCGAGCTCACGTTGGTTGAGGATGCGAATGCGCTCTTCCTCGGTCATTCCGCCCCAGACGCCATACGGCTCGCGTGACGACAGCGCGTGCTCACGGCACAGCTTGAGCACCGGGCAGGTGTCGCAGACGGCCTTGGCGCGGTCATCGCGGCTGCGGCGCTGGTTGCCGCGCTCGCCCTCGGGGTGGAAGAAGACCTCCGGGCTCACCTGACGGCAGTGCCCGTCGAACTGCCACTCCCAAACATCGAGTGTCGGCTTCGGCAGTCGTGCGATGTCAGTCATGACCCCTCCTGTCCGTGGCTTCCGACCTCGTCGTCGGTCGCCGTAGTAGTCACACACCCCTCGTGCGCAGCATCAGGCTAGGAACGCGTTGGCAAGGTGCGGGTCTGGGGCAGGTAAGAAGTTGGCAAAGTCGGGCAGGGGCGCGGAAATTCGCAGGTCAGCGCCGTTCCGGGGGCCGCGTCCGGCGCCGGCCCCTGACCAAGGCGTGGGCACGTTTTCGCCGGTTCGGAGCCGCGCGAGGGCTGCTCTAGACTTGGGCAATGAGCCTTGGTGTTGACCGTCACTCCACCCACCTCGAGGCAGAGCCCGCCGCGCCGGCGTCGGCGCCGTTCGCGCAGCAGGCCCCCGAGGTCGGCGCCGCCGACGCGGCGCAGCCCGCGCTCCCCGCTCCGTTCGCTGCTCTGGGGCTCACCTACGACGACGTCCTGCTGCAGCCGGGCGAGACCGACGTCATCCCCAGCGAGGTCGACACGACGTCGCGGGTGACCCGTGACATCAGCCTGCGGGTGCCGCTCATCTCGGCAGCCATGGACACCGTCACCGAGGCGCGGATGGCCATCGCGATGGCCCGCCAGGGCGGTCTCGGCATCCTCCACCGCAACCTCTCGATCGAGGATCAGGCCTACCAGGTCGACCTCGTCAAGCGCACCCAGACCGGTCGCATCTCCAACCCGGTGACGATCGGTCCCGACGCCACGCTCGAGGATCTTGACGAGCAGTGCGGTCGCTACCGTGTGTCCGGCCTTCCGGTCGTCGACCCGCAGATGCACCTGCTCGGCATCATCACCAACCGCGACCTCCGCTTCACGCCCGTGGCCGAATGGGCCACGACCCTCGTGCGCGACGTCATGACGAACATGCCGCTCATCACCGGCCCCCAGGACATCAGCCACGAAGAGGCCACGAGCCTGCTCCGTCAGCACAAGCGCGAGCGGCTCCCGCTCGTCGACGGCGAGGGTCGGCTCACCGGCCTCATCACCGTCAAGGACTTCGTGAAGTCCGAGCAGTTCCCGCACGCGAGCAAGGACGCCTCTGGCCGTCTGCTCGTCGGCGCGGCTGTCGGCTACTTCGGCGACGCGTGGGAGCGGGCCACCACCCTCGTCGACGCGGGGGTCGACGTCCTCGTGCCCGACGTCGCCAACGGTCACGCCCGCCTCATGCTCGACATGATCAAGCGCCTCAAGAGTGACCCGGCCACCAAGCACGTGCAGATCCTCGCTGGCAACGTCGCCACCCGCGCCGGGGCCCAGGCGCTCGTCGACGCCGGCGCCGATGGGGTCAAGGTCGGGGTCGGACCCGGCTCCATCTGCACCACGCGCGTCGTTGCGGGTGTGGGTGTCCCGCAGGTCACCGCGATCTACGAGGCGTCGCTGGCCTGTCGTGCCGCCGGTGTCCCCGTCGTCGGTGATGGCGGCCTCCAGTTCTCCGGTGACATCGCCAAGGCCCTCGTCGCCGGCGCCGACTCGGTGATGATCGGCTCGCTCTTCGGTGGCTGCGAGGAGTCGCCGGGTGAGCTCGTGTTCGTGGGCGGCAAGCAGTTCAAGGCCTACCGCGGGATGGGCTCCATCGGCGCCATGGCCTCACGCGGCAAGAAGTCCTACTCCAAGGACCGCTACTTCCAGGCCGACGTCGCCAGCGACGACGAGCTCGTGCCCGAGGGCATCGAGGGCCGGGTGCCCTACCGGGGACCGCTCGGAGCCGTAGTCCACCAGCTCATGGGTGGCCTGCACCAGTCGATGTTCTACGTCGGTGCGCGCACCGTGCCCGAGCTCAAGGCCAAGGGCCAGTTCATCCGCATCACCACGGCGGGCCTCAAGGAGAGCCACCCGCACGACATCCACGGCATCGTCGAGGCACCGAACTACTCCTCGTCACGCTGATCAGTTCGCTGAGGCATTCCTGACGTCCGTGTGGGTGAAGTCCTCGCCCTTGAAGAGCAGGGGCTCGTCCGTGCTCATGGCCAGCGCGTAGGAGAAGCAGTCGCCCAGATTGAGTTTGGCTGGATGGCCCGACCCACGTCCGTAGCGTCGATGAGCCCGTCGGGCGACACGGGCCTGTTCTGGAGTGAGGGCCACGACCTTGATGTCGAACTCGTCGAGGAGTTCGTCGAGTCGGTTGGTTGGTTGCTCTGGTCGCTTGAGGTCCAGGACGACCCCGCACTCGACATAGGTCGCCGCCGAGATCAGGGATCCACGCGCTGCGGCGAGGACATCGAGGAACCGTGCCCGCTCGGGCTCTCCTTCGTGGATGGCCACGATGGCCGAAGAGTCGACGATCACCGGGGCAGGCCCGTCTGCGGGTCGTACATCTCGTCCATGATCTCCTCGACGGTTGGCCCGCCATCGGTTCGCTCCGCATCGATCTCGGCCAGGAGTTGGTCGATACGTCGTCGCTTCGAATCGCTCTCCGCCTCGCGGACGAGGTCGGCGAGGTAGCGCTCCAAGGCGCTCTCGATGGCGCCCGTCTGAGTCGTGCCGGTGCGCGCCGCGACGTCGCGGGCGAGGGTCACCACGCGCTCATTCTTGATGTTGAGGGCCATGGCACCAAGGTACCACTGACGTCTACCCGGGTACCTTCTCTGCCAGGGCGTCAGACCAGCTGCTCAGGGCGACGCCGCCGTCGGCCGTGCGGTCGATCGAGGCGGCCGCCAGCATTGCGTGACCGATCGCGCGGGTGACGCAGTCGGCTGCGGCCGTCTGGAGGTGGACCAGATCGAGGTCGCCGGGCGCTTCCTTCTCACCTGTCGCGAGGGTGAAGATCGTGTCTCCGTCGTATGCCGTGTGCACCGGCGACAGTGCCCGCGCCAGTCCGTCGTGGCTCACCTCGGCGAGCTTGCTGCACTGCACCTTGGTGAGGGCCGCGTCCGTGGCCACGACCCCGATCGTCGTCGCCATCCCGGCCCGCAGCATCGCCTCTGCCTGGGCCAAGGCTTGCCAATAGGCCTGTGCTGCTGCCGGATTCGCGTCGGGCAATCCGGCGAACTCGTCTGCGAGACCGGAGCGGACGGCATACAGGGATCCGTCAGGAGCGCAGGGTGAGCCCATCGCGTTGACGACCACGATCGCTCCCACGGTCACGCCGTTGACGATGGCGCTGGCAGTTCCGACACCGCCCTTGAGGCCGCCGGACCTGGCGCCCGTGCCGGCGCCGACCGAACCCTGCCCCACTGGGCCGGTCATGGCCTCGCGCCAGCCGCGGGCGCCGTCCGCGGCACTGGGGGTGTGGGTGAACTCGCCACCGCGCGCGAGATCGAGGATGACGGCGGCCGGCACGATCGGCACGACCTCGGAGCCGTCCTCGAGGTTGACCGGCCATCCGGAGCCAGCGGCATACGCCTCCTGCATGACGCCGTCCGCGGCCGCGAGACCGAACGCGCTGCCGCCGGCAAGGACGATCGCATCGACGCGGTCGACGAGGCGGACCGGATCGAGCAGGTCGGTCTCACGGGTGCCCGGAGCGCCGCCGCGGACGTCGACACCACCGATCGTGCCGGTCGGGGGCACGACGACTGTGACTCCGGTGAGCCAGCCGGGCTCGTCCCGTGTCACGTGACCGACGCGCACCCCGGCGACGTCGGTGATCGCGTTGTGCCGGCCCGGTCGGGGAGTGTCCATGGGGCCAGCATGCCGAAGGCCGGCCCACCCGTCAGAGGTGGACCGGCCTTCGTCAGGCAGGGTGAGCGTCAGTGCAGGATGACCGGCGGCGCCACCTCGACGGCGTCCTCGTCGTCGAGCAGGTGGCTCTCCTCGTGCTTGCGCGGGAGGAACCAGGCCGAGACCAACGTGAACGCGACCATGATCGCGGCCACGAAGAAGGTGTTGCCGAAGACCTCACCCATCGAGTTCTCGACAGCGCTCTTGAGTGCGGCAGCGCCCGCAGCCGGGTCCTGGAACTGGCCGAGGATCTGGCCGACGAGCGGGAACTTCTCGAGGAGGCCGCCCGTCTGCGACGGGTCAACACCCTTCGAGGCCTCCGCGAACGCACCGGCCTGCGAGACGAGTGGGTCGTTCTTCAGACCGTTGGTGAGGACGACCGAGATGATCGCGACACCGATGGAGCTGGCGACCTGCTGCGAGATGTTGAGCAGCGTCGAACCGCGAGCGACCTGGTGCGCCGTGAGCGTCTTGAGCGCCGAGGTCATGAGTGGCATCATCGTGGCGCCCATACCCAGACCCATGACGAACAGGACCGGGATGAGGTAGCCCCAGTAGGACGTGTCGCCATCGACCTGGGTCAGGGCGAACATGCCACCGGTGATGAGGACGAGTCCGACAGGGACGATGCGCCCCACCGGGAACTTGTCGGCCAGGACACCGGCGATCGGCATGGTGAGCATGGCGCCCAGGCCCTGCGGCGCGATGAGCCAACCGGCGCTGAGGGCGCTCTCGCCGCGGACCTGCTGGAGGTAGGTCGGGACGAGCAGGAGCCCACCGAAGAAGGCGCCGGCGAAGATGAACATCGTGATGATCGACCAGGTGAGGTTGCGGTTCTTGAACAGGCGCAGGTCGAGCAGCGGGTGCTCGGGCTTGAAGCTGTAGAAGACGAACGCGACGATCAGCGCGAGGCCGGCGCCAGCGAAGCCCAGGACCCTGGCCGAGAAGAACGTGCCGGCCTCGGGGATCGACGAGATGCCGTAGAGGAAGAAGGCGAGCCCGGGGCTCATGAGCAGCATGCCGACGAAGTCAAAGGACTCCGTGGGCTCCGGAGCATCCTTGGCCAGGGCCCACCAGGCGTAGCCGAGGGCGAGCAGGCCGAGCGGCAGGTTGATGAGGAAGATCCAGTGCCAGGACAGGTTGACGATGAGGAAGCCACCGAGGATCGGACCGGCGATCGGGCCGAGCAGCATCGGCACACCGAGGATCGCCATGAGACGACCCATCCGGGCCGGGCCCGCTGCCTTGGTCATGATGACCATGCCGAGGGGCATGAGGAGACCGCCACCGAGGCCCTGGATGACGCGGAAGAGGATGAGCATGTTGATGCTCGTGGCGGCGGCACACAGTGCCGAGCCGAGGGTGAAGAGAGTGAGTGCGGCCATGTAGAGGCGCTTGGTGCCGAAGCGGTCGGCGGCCCAGCCCGTCAGCGGGATGACCGTGGCGAGAGCCAGGGTGTAGGCCGTGACCGTCCACGCGACGGTGGAGTAGGGGAGCGGGTTGTCAGTGCCGGTGAAGGTGACCTGCAGGTCCGGAAGCGCGACGTTGACGACAGTGATGTCGAGGATCGACATGATGGCGCCGAGGACGACGACGCCAGCGATCTTGAGGACCGCCCCGTCAATCTTCTCGGGGTACTCGATCTGGGCAGGGCTGGACAAACGAGGCTCCTCGAGAGCAAGGGGATGTGGAGGTCGGCGACGCTGCCGGGACGCGGAAAAGCCCGCACGAATCATTGTGCTCCTCCCGCAACCTCCGGCGCCAATCTGATATTTCCGGGCGCGCGGATAGGGTGCGGGGGTGAATGAGATCGAGATCGGACGTGGCAAGCGTGCCCGGCGCGCCTACTCCTTCGACGACGTCGCGGTGGTGCCCTCACGGCGCACGCGCGACCCGGAAGAGGTGAACGTGGGCTGGCAGATCGACGCCTACCACTTCGACCTGCCGGTCATCGCTGCTCCGATGGACTCGGTGATGTCACCGGAGAGTGCGATCGCCTTCGGCGGGCACGGAGGACTGCCCGTCCTCGACCTCGAAGGTCTGTGGACGCGCTACGAGGACCCAGCGCCGCTCCTGGCCGAGATCGCCACTCTCGAGCCGGCGCTCGCGACCGCGCGCATGCAGGACATCTACAAGGCGGACATCGTCCCCGAGCTCATCGTCGAGCGGCTGCGCACCATCCGCGAGGCGGGTGTCACGGTGGCCGGAGCCCTCACGCCGCAGCGCACCCAGCAGCTGTGGAAGACCGTCGTCGACGCGGGAGTCGACCTCTTCGTCATCCGCGGCACCACCGTCTCGGCCGAGCACGTGTCGAGCCGCGCCGAACCCCTCAACCTCAAGCGCTTCATCTATGAGCTCGACGTGCCGGTCATCGTGGGTGGGGCCGCGTCCTACTCAGCAGCCCTGCACCTCATGCGCACCGGTGCGGCCGGCGTCCTCGTCGGCTTCGGTGGCGGCGCGGCGCACACGACCCGTCGCACGCTGGGCATCCACGCCCCCATGGCCTCGGCCATCGCCGACGTCGCAGCGGCGCGACGTGACTACCTCGACGAGAGCGGCGGGCGCTACGTCCACGTCATCGCTGACGGTGGAGTCGGCACGAGCGGCGACATCGTCAAGGCCGTCGCGTGTGGCGCCGACGCCGTGATGCTCGGTGCCGCGCTGGCGCGCACGACCGAGGCGCCCGGCCGCGGCTTCCACTGGGGCGCCGAGGCGCACCACCCCGAGCTGCCGCGTGGTGAGCGTGTCGAGGTCGGCGCGGTGGCCTCGCTCCAGGAGGTCCTGTTCGGGCCGAGCAAGGTCGCCGATGGCACGACCAACCTCGTCGGGGCGCTGCGTCGCGCCATGGCGACGACCGGCTACACCGAGCTCAAGGACTTCCAGCGGGTCGAGGTCGTCGTCGCGCCCTACGAAGGCGGCTGAGCCGGGCGCGTCCCGCGACTGGGGTCACACGCCCTGCCATTGTGCGGAGTCTTTGGTTACTCTCGGGTAATGGCCGACGTCATCGCAGACCCGGGGCTGGACCCCACCGCTACCTATGCCGTGGACCCCAGTCGCGCGCGACGGCTTGCGTCTCGGGTCGTCGCCGGCCCCGGCGCTGAGCAGCACCTGAGCCACACGCCGATGACGGGTGCGCCCCTGGCGTCACTCCCGGTCTCCACGCCGGAGGACGTCGCGGTCGCCATCGGCACCGCCCGGGCCGCCCAGCGAGCCTGGGGTCGGCTCAGCATCGAACGCCGCGGCCAGGTGCTCCTGCGCTTCCACGACCTCGTGCTCGAGCGCCAGGTCGAGCTGCTCGACCTCATCCAGCTCGAGTCCGGCAAGGCCCGCAGCCACGCCTTCGAGGAGGTGGCCGACTGTGCGATCGTCTCCCGGCACTACGCGCGAGCGGCGGCGGCATACCTGAAGGACACCAGGGTTCGCGGTGGCATCCCGGTGCTGTCGCAGACCGTGGTGAGTCATCGCCCGAAGGGCGTCGTCGGCATCGTCTCGCCCTGGAACTACCCGCTGAGCCTCGCCATCACCGACGCCCTGCCAGCGCTCATGGCCGGCAACGCCGTCGTCCTGCGCCCCGACCAGCAGTCGTCGCTCACCGCTCTCGCCGGTCATGAGCTGCTGCTCGAGGCTGGCCTGCCCGAGGGTGTCTTCCAGGTCGTCCTCGGTCCGGGCAGCTCGACCGGTCAGGCGATCGTCGACCAGGCGGACTACGTCTGTTACACCGGCTCGACACCCACGGGGCGCATCGTCGCTCAGGCCGCCGCCAAGCGACTCGTCGGCTGCAGCCTCGAGCTCGGTGGCAAGAACTCCATGTATGTCGCTGCGGACGCGGACATCTCGCGCGCCGTCGCCGGTGCCGTGCGTGCCTGCTTCTCCTCGGCCGGGCAGCTCTGCATCAGTGCCGAGCGCCTCCTCGTCCACCGCGACGTCTTCGGGGAGTTCGTGACGAAGTTCGTCGAGGCGGTCGAGTCGATGAAGCTCGGCACCGACCTCGCCTACGGCTACGACATGGGTTCGCTGGTCGGGCAGAGCCAGCTCGACACGGTGACCCAGCACGTCGAGGACGCCCGGGCGCAAGGCGCCATCGTGCTCACCGGCGGCCGCCCGCGGCCGGACCTCGGGCCCTTTGTCCACGAACCCACCGTCCTCACCGGGGTCACGGAGACGATGCTCTGCCGTGACGGTGAGACGTTCGGCCCGGTCGTGTCGCTCTACGAGGTCGGCTCCGACGACGAGGCCATCGCGCTCGCCAACGACACCGAGTACGGCCTCAACTCGTCCGTGTGGACCCGCGACGTGCGTCGTGGTCGCCGGATCGCCGCGCAGATCAGCACCGGCACGGTCAACGTCAACGACGGGTATGCCGCGGCCTGGGCCAGCGTCGGCGCTCCGATGGGCGGGATGAAGGCTTCCGGCATCGGCCGACGCCACGGTCGCGAGGGCATCGTCAAGTACACCGAGAGCCAGAACGTCACCGCCCAGCACCTCGTCGGATTCGGCGGGCTGCCCGGGGTTCCCGAGGACACCTACGCGCAGGGAATGACTGCCGCCCTGCGGATCATGAAGGGGTTGGGCCTGAAATGACGAACACCACCACCACGGCCGGCGATGTCGATGTTGATGTCGTCGTCATCGGGACCGGCTTCGGCGGTTCCGTCGCTGCCCTGCGCCTGGCAGAGAAGGGCTACACCGTCCACATGCTCGAGGCCGGTCGCCGGTTCGAGGACGACGACTTCGCCAAGACCTCATGGGATCTGAAGAACTACCTCTGGGCTCCGGCTCTGGGTCTCTACGGGATCCAGCGTGTCCACAAGCTGCCCGACGTAATGATCCTGGCCGGCGCCGGTGTGGGCGGTGGCTCGCTCAACTACGCCAACACGCTCTATGTCCCACCGGAGCCGTTCTTCCGCGACCAGCAGTGGGGCCACATCACGGACTGGCGCGAGGAGCTCGCACCGCACTACGAGACCGCCTCGGCGATGCTCGGCGTCGTCGAGAACCCTTGCGAAGGTCCCGTCGAGGACATCTGGCGCGAAGTCGCTGACGACATGGGGGTCCCCGAGACCTTCCAGAAGACCCCGGTCGGCGTCTTCTTCGGCAAGCCCGGAGCCGAGGTCGACGACCCGTTCTTCGGCGGGGCCGGGCCCAAACGTCGGGGTTGCATCGAGTGCGGCAACTGCATGGTCGGTTGCCGCCACGGCGCCAAGAACACGTTGCGCAAGAACTACCTCCACCTCGCCGAGGGCCTCGGTGTCGTCATTGAGCCGCTGCGCACGGTGACCCGGCTGGGAGTCGTGCCGGGCACGAACGCCAGCGGGCCGGCATACGAGCATTATCGAGTCCTGCATGAAAAGACCGGTCCGGTCGCAGGGAAGGACACCCAGGTCATCACCGCCAAGCGCGTCATCGTCGCGGCGGGCACGTGGGGGACCCAGACTCTCCTGCATGCCATGCGCGACGAGGGCGAGCTGCCGCGGATGTCCGACCGGCTCGGGCACCTCACCCGCACCAACAGCGAGGCGATCCTCGGGGCCATGACGCAGCACGTGAACGACGAGGCGGCCCTGTCGCAGGGCATCGCCATCACGTCGTCGTTCCACCCCGACAAGGACACGCACGTCGAGAACGTCCGCTATGGGCGCGGGTCCAATGCCATGGGTCTGTTGTCGACGCTGCTCGTGCCCGGCAACACGGGACTGCCCCGACCGCTGGAGTTCCTGCGCCAGCTGGCGCGCGAACCCCAGGCGCTGCTCAAGCAGTTCCCGATGGCGCGACGCTGGAGTGAGCGCACGGTCATCGGGCTCGTCATGCAGTCGAGCGACAACTCGCTGCGGGTCTCGGGCCGTCGCGGCATCTTCCGACGTGGCCTCACGTCCCGGCAGGGGCACGGCGAACCGAACCCGACCTACATCAAGGCCGGGCACGAGTCGATGATCGCCGTGGCCCAGCGCCTCCAGAAGCTCACCGGCGAATACACCATCGCCGGGGGCAGCTGGGGCGAGGTCTTCGACGTGCCGCTCACCGCCCACTTCCTGGGAGGCGTGGCGATCAGCGACAGCCCACAGACCGGCGCCATCGACCCGTACCACCGCGTCTGGGGCTACCCCGGCATCTCGGTCACCGACGGGTCAGCGGTCTCGGCCAACCTCGGGGTGAACCCGTCGCTGACGATCACGGCGCAGGCCGAGCGGGCGATGTCGTTGTGGCCCAACAAGGGCGAGGCTGACCTGCGCCCGGCACAGGGCGAGACCTATCAGCGCCTCGACCCGGTGGCCCCGCGCAACCCTGCGGTGCGCGAGATCCATCGAGTCGACAGCGCCGGCGTTGACCTCGGTATGCCGGCCCTGCGGGTCTAGTCCTCAGTCCTCGTCGCGCCAGGCTCGCCACAGGGCGGCGTAGGCGCCGTCGCGCTCGATGAGTTCGTCGTGCGTGCCGAGCTCACTGATCCGTCCATCCTCGACCACACACACCCGATCTGCGTCGTATGCCGTGTGCAACCGGTGTGCGATCGCGACCACCGTGCGACCTTGGGTCACCGCTGCGAGCGAGCGCTCGAGGTGACGGGCCGCGCGCGGGTCGAGGAGTGAGGTCGCCTCGTCGAGCACGAGGGTGTGCGGGTCGGCCAGCACGAGCCGGGCCAGGGCAAGCTGCTGGGCCTGCGCCTCGTTGAGCGGATACCCGCCCGAGCCCACCGTGGTGTCCAGCCCGTGCGGCAACGCACGGACCCAGGCCTGCGCATCGACAGCCGAGAGGGCGGCATACACCTCGGCGTCGGAGGCGAGTGGGCGCGGAAGGCGCAGGTTCTCACCGACGGTGCCCACGAAGACGTGATGCTCCTGGGTCACGAGCGCGACCTGGCTGCGCAGGCTCGCCAGGGTGAGGTCGACGAGCGGAACGCCGCCCACGGTGACACGACCGGTGCGGGGGCCGTCGATGCCGGCCATGAGACGCCCGAGCGTCGACTTGCCCGCACCTGAAGGGCCGACGATGGCGAGGCGTTCGCCGGGTTGCAGCGTCAGGCTCACGCCGTGGAGGACATCGCGACCCTCGCGGTAGGAGTAGCGGACGTCCTCGACCTCGATCGTCTCGCCGGTCGGCTCCTCGCCGGTCGCGACCCGGTCGGGTGGGACCTCGCCGACACCGAGGACGCGGGAGAGGGACGTCGCCGCGAACTGGATCTCGTCGAGCCAACTGATGAGGTCGCCGAGCGGGTCGAGCATCTGCTGGATGTAGAGCGTGACGGCCGTTGCCGCACCGATGGTGATGTAACCGCTCCACGCGAGCCAGCCACCCCACAGCACCGAGACGGCAATGGGCAGGAAGAAGCCGATCTCGAGCCACGGGAACCAGCGCAGGCGCAGGCTGACGCCCACGCGTTCGGCGCGCCCGGCTTCGGCGAGGGCCTCGTCGAATCGTTCGCGCCGACTCTCGCTCAGGCCGAGGTTGTCCATGGTCCGCAGACCCTCGATCGTCTCTGCCCCAACGGAATTCAGCCGTGCGTACGAAGCGTGCTCCCAGAGGTAGACGCGTCCGGCGCGCTTGAGGTACCAGATGCTGGAGGGGATGTGGACGAGCAGGGGAGTGAGCAGGGCGAGGGCCGCGAGAGGCGACGTGATGACGGCCGCGATCACTGTCGCCGTGACCGTCATGACCGACACGACGATGGCGGGGATGCCGAAGCGGATGACGTGGGTCATCGCCTCGATGTCGTTGGTCGTGCGGGCGACGAGGTCACCGGTGCCGGCGCGTTCGAGGGTCGACAGGGGGAGTCGGACGGCGTCACGCACGAAGTCCTCACGCAGCCGCGCGAAGACGTGCTCGGACAGGATGAAGGCCGCACGACGTGCCAGCCAGGTGAGGACGGCCTGCGTGAGGATCGCCGTCACGAGGATGGCGATGAGGACGTCGATGCGGCGCAGGCTGGCGCTCGCGGGGCCGTCCTGGGTGACCTCCTGGACGATCTGGCCGACGACCCACGGACCGACGAGCCCGACGAGCGCGGCGAGGCCGTGGAGCCCGAGGACCCAGAAGAGCGGACGGCGGTGGTCGCGCAGGAGGACGCGGGTGTGGGCGACGACCGTCTGGCGGCTCGCGATGGGGAGCGAGCGCTTGGCGTGGTCGGTGTCGCCGAGCTGGTCGAGGATCGGGGTCATCGCTCAGTCGTCCTCTCCGCGCAGAACGATGCGTCGGTATGCCGGGTTGTTGCGAACGAGGTCATGGTGCGTTCCGTGGGTTGTCACCACACCGTCCTCGACGACGAGGACCGTGTCGGCGCGGTCGAGCAGCAGCGGGCTGGCCGTGACGACGACTGTCGTGGAACCGTTGCGGTGCTTCGGGATTCGCTCGGCGATGCGTGCCTCGGTGTGAGCGTCGACGGCACTCGTCGGCTCGACGAGGACGAGCACCTCGGGGTCGCGCAGGAGGGCGCGAGCCAGGGCCAGACGCTGTCGCTGACCGCCTGAGAGTGACCGGCCGCGTTCCTCGAGCTCACCGTCGAGGCCGCCGTCGATGGAGTCGACCGCGTCGGAGGCGTCTGCGGTGTGCAGCGCGGCGAGCAGTGCATCGTCGTCGGCTCCGGGTGTGGAGTCGGCGCCGAGCTCGCGACGCACCGGACCGCTGAAGAGGTGCGGGTCGGACTGCGACACGACGATGCTGCGGCGGACGTCGTCGATGGGGAGGTCGTCGATCGCGAGGTCGCCCCAGGTGACTCCGTGCCGGCCCGGCACGGTGCGACCCAGGCGGGCGGCAATCTCAGCAGTCTCCTCGGGGCGGGCCGACACGATCGCCGTGAGCCGCCCTTGCTCGATCCGCACCCCAGAAATCGGGTCCACGAGTTCCCTGGCCCCACCATTCGTGCCCAATTGGACGCGTTGGGTTGTCTGGGGGTGGTCGGGTTGGGCGGCGAGGATGGAGACGAGGCGACCGGCCATGACGCGCGACGTGATGAGCTTGTTGACGAACTCGGTCGCCGTCCGCAGCGGCATCGTGAGGAACGCCGTGTAGCCGTAGAACGCCACGAGCTGACCCGGGCTGATCTCACCGGCCACCGCGAGGTGCGCGCCCAGACCCGTCACGACCACGACGAAGAGACCGGGCAGCAGCACCTGCGCCGCGTCCAGCAGCGCCTGGACACCTGACAACCGCACACCGGCGTCGCGAACGCGACCGGACTGCGCGGCATACCGGTGCAGGAAGTTCTCCTCGCCACCGACGCCACGCAGCACGCGCAGGCCGGTCACCGTGTCGGCGCCGAGCGCCGTGAGCTGTCCGGACTCCTCGCGCTGCGCGGCCTGACGCTTCTGGAGCGGACGCATGACGAAGGACAACGACGCCAACAGCAGGGGGCCACCGATGAGCATGACGAGCCCGAGCAGCAGCGATCCCTGCAGCAGGATGATCGAGACGACGATGAAGCTGACGATCGCACCGGCGAAGCGCGCCGACACGTCGAAGACCATGCCGAGCTTCCAGAAGTCGTTGGCGAAGGCCGTGAGCACCTCACCCGCAGGCTTGTCCCGGGTCAGGGCCGGACCGGCCCTGCGCACGGCGCGCTCGGTGACGATCGCCGCCCGGAACGCCGCGAAGAGCCAGTTGCTCACCGCGAACCAGTGCCGCAGGTTGGTCGTCGCCGCGCTGAGCAGACCCATGCCGAAGATGACACCGGCCCACAACAGCAGCGCGCGCCCGTCGCGGGCGACAAGCCCGTCGTCGATGGCCTTGCCGATCGCCGCCGGGACGAGGGCGATGGAGAGCATCCAGGGGATGCCGAACGCGGCTCCCGCTGCGACGGTTCGCCACTGGCGCCGAACGATCCACAGGAGGAGGCGGTCGGCGTCGGTCGGGGGAGTGGCATCGTCCGGGAGGGCGTAGCGCCAGGGCTTGATCGGCATCGCCCCTCCACGGTACGGAGACGGCCGAGGCCGATCCACTGAGTTTCCGCGCAGGACAGCCGATTACGCTCGTCGGGTGCTCCGATCCGCGCTCAAGCCCCGCCACCTGGGGCTGCTCGCGGTCGCGCTGCTCATCGTCATCGCGTTCGTCCAGCTCGGCCGGTGGCAGCTCGGCGTCGCCGAGGACGAGGCCCTGCGCGAGTCCCTCGAGAAGGCGCGCGGTGAGACACCGGTGCTCGTCGAGACGCTGCTGCGACCGCACGAGGACTTCCCCAACCGCCTGAGCACCCACCCCGTGTCGGCCACGGGCGAGTTCGGCACCGACCAGGTCGTCGTCGCGGGACGCCGCCTCGACGGGCGCACCGGCTTCTGGGTCGTCGCACCGTTCAAGGTCGCGGCCACGGGTGCGACTCTGCCGATCCTGCGCGGCTTCGTCGCCTCTGCCGCCGACGCGCCGCCCGTCCCGACCGGAACCGTCACCGTCACGGGTGGGTTGGCTCCGCCAGAGTCCCCGTATGCCGGCCCGCCACCTCCCGAGGGCCAGCTCGGCTCGATCGACACGTCCGTTCTCGTGGGCCGTTGGCCCGGCGAGCTCTACAACGGCTTCGTCTTCCAACAGACAGAGGTTCCGGCACCGACGGCGACCACGCTGGGAGCTCTCAAGAGGGTGCCCACTCCGACAGGTGACACGGGCTTCAAGTGGCGCAATGCGGCATACGCACTGCAGTGGTGGGTTTTTGCGCTGTTCGCGCTCTACCTGTGGTGGCGGACCGTCCGAGCTGACACCGAGGACGAGGCAGCCATGGAGGCAGGGGACAATGGCGGACGTGACCCAGTCGAACCAGGCGAAAAATCGCAAGAGCAGCGTGACCCCCACCCTTCGTGACGAGACGGCGGCCCGCAAGGCGCTGACCTTCTTCAAGGTGATGGCGTTCATCGTCGGCATCGGGCTGCTCGTGCTCGTCGTCGAGATGATCCTCGAGTACGCCACGTCGATGACGGGCGACCAGAACCCGCTCCGCTGGTGGCCGCAGCCGCACGGCTTCATCTACATGCTCTACCTGGTCGCGACCGCCAACCTCGGCTTCAAGGTCGGGTGGACGCTGCCCAAGATGGTCGCGGTGATGCTGGCCGGCTGCGTGCCGTTCCTGTCGTTCTGGGTGGAGCGCAAGGTCGCGGCCGACGTCGAGGGTCGCCTTACCCAGCCCTGACCTGATGCTGGGGTGACCCTGACCCGGGGCTGACCCGGGGTTGGGGCTGTGGTGGATAGACAGGACGGGTGCCCACGCGGCACGTCTGTTGTCCCCCACAAAGGAACGAGGACCACCATGGCCACCCTCCGTCGCACCGTCGCCACCGCGGCTGTCGCACTCACCGGCGCTGTCGCCTTCAGCAGCGCACCCGCCGTGAGTTCGGCAGCGCCCGTTGGCTCAGCACCGTCTGCCGCCTCGACGTCGAGCTACCTGCCGGGCTCGCTGGACAAGGCGCAGAACGCGCGACTTCAGGCAGCCCTCGACCAGGCGATCGCCCGGGCCGAGAAGAACGCGGCCTCCGGTGCCAAGAAGCCCGGAACGCAGGCCGCCGCGGTCATCTACTACGACGACTCGAACGCGCCGACCTACGACTCGCTCATCGACCAGAGCGCCGCTATCTGGAACGCGCGGGTGACCAGCGTCAAGCTCGTCGAGCGTGATGGCAGCGCCACCCTGAAGTACTACGAGGGCACCGACCAGGGCTCGTACTACCAGGGGCGTGGACGCGGCGACGGCCTCATCTTCATCGACCACGCGCAGGCCAACCAGTACGCCCCGCTGCGCATCGTCGCGCACGAGACCGGCCACGCGCTCGGTCTGCCCGACCGCTACACGCAGCCGTGCAGCAAGCTCATGTCCGGTGGTGGACCCGGCACCTCGTGCACGAACCCCTACCCGGACTCGGTCGAGGCCAGCGAGGTCAACACCCTCTGGAACTGAGAAACCCTCAGGCCCTGATCACCGGCGGCCCACGGCGTGAAAGGCGCGCTGTGGGCCGCCGGTAGCCTGTGCCCGTGAGCGAAAACCCCACCCTGTCCGAGCGCCCCGTCATCGTCGTCGACTTCGGCGCCCAGTACGCGCAGCTCATCGCGCGGCGGGTGCGGGAGGCCAATGTCTTCAGTGAGGTCGTCCCCTCGACGATGCCCGCCTCCGAGCTGCTCGCGAAGGAGCCGGCCGCGATCATCCTGTCCGGTGGACCGAGCTCGGTCTACGCCGAGGGCGCGCCCACGCTCGACCCGGCCCTGCTCGAGGCCGGGATCCCCGTCTTCGGCATGTGCTACGGCTTCCAGGCCATGGTGAAGGCCCTCGGCGGCACCGTCGAGAAGACGGGTCTGAGCGAGTACGGCTCGACCCCCGCCCAGATCTCCGACTCGACCTCGACCCTGTTCAACGGGCAGCCGGCGGAGCAGTCGGTGTGGATGAGCCACGGCGACTCGGCCACCGCTGCGCCCGACGGCATGCGGGTCACGGCGACGACCTCCGGCGCGCCCGTCGCGGCGTTCGAGGACGACGAACGTCGCCTCTACGGCGTGCAGTGGCACCCCGAGGTCCTGCACTCGACCTTCGGCCAGCGCGTTCTCGAGAACTTCCTCCTGCGCGGGGCCGGCCTCTCGGGCGAGTGGACGGCGCACAACGTCGTCGAGTCGCTCGTCGAGCAGGTCAAGGAAACCGTGGGGGACAAGCGTGTGCTCTGTGCCCTCTCCGGTGGCGTCGACTCGTCCGTCGCGGCCGCGCTCGTCCAGCGCGCCGTCGGCGACCAGCTCACCTGCGTCTTCGTCGACCACGGTCTGCTGCGTTCCGGTGAGGCCGAGCAGGTCCGACAAGAGTTCGTGGCCGCCACCGGCGTCGACCTCGTCACCGTCGACGCCAAGGACCAGTTCCTGTCGGCGCTCGCGGGCGTGAGCGACCCCGAGGAGAAGCGCAAGATCATCGGCCGCGAGTTCATCCGCGTCTTCGAGCAGGCCGCTCGCGACGTCGTCGGCTCAGCAGAGAGCGACGGCCACCCGGTCGAGTTCCTCGTGCAGGGCACGCTCTACCCGGACGTCGTCGAGTCCGGTGGCGGCACCGGAACGGCCAATATCAAGTCGCACCACAACGTCGGCGGGCTCCCCGACGACCTCCAGTTCAAGCTCGTCGAGCCGCTCCGCCTGCTCTTCAAGGACGAGGTCCGTCAGGTCGGTCTCGAGCTCGGCGTGCCCGAGGCGATCGTGTGGCGCCAGCCGTTCCCTGGCCCCGGGCTCGGCATCCGCATCGTCGGTGAGGTCACCGGTGAGCGCCTCGAGATCCTGCGCGCCGCCGACCAGATCGCCCGCGACGAGCTCTCCGCAGCCGGCCTCGACCGCGACATCTGGCAGTGCCCCGTCGTGCTCCTCGCCGACGTCCGCTCGGTCGGTGTCCAGGGCGACGGGCGCACCTATGGCCATCCGATCGTGCTGCGCCCCGTGTCGTCCGAGGACGCCATGACGGCCGACTGGACGCGCGTGCCCTACGACGTCCTGGCCAAGATCTCGACCCGCATCACCAACGAGGTGTCCGAGGTCAACCGCGTGGTGCTCGACGTCACGAGCAAGCCGCCGGGCACCATCGAGTGGGAGTGACCCTCCACATCGAGTCGTGGCAATCTTGACCGGTACCCCTGAGCAGAACTGAGGATCCCCATACATGTCTGGCATTGCCGGCTACTACGGCCTGAGCGCCAACGAAGCGCTCGTCCCTGACGGTGAGGGCGGGTTCGTCGACGGTCCTGTGGGGCTGGCGCAGCCTGCGCTGACGAGCGCCGACGGTCGCTGGACGATCGCCTTCGACGGTGCGATCCACAACCACGCCGCCCTGCGCACGGAGCTCGTCGGCCTGGGCCGCACGTTCGCGACCGACGCCGACGCCGAGGTCGTCCTCCACGCGTTCGCGCAGTGGGGCGGGGCGGGTTTCGACCGCCTGGGCGGCCAGTTCGGCCTCGCCATCTGGGACCGCGACGAGCAGCGGCTCACCCTCGCGCGCGACCACTTCGGTATCAAACCGGTCCACGTATGCCGGGTGCCCGCCGATGCCTCCGGCTCCGCCTCCGAGGCCCTGCTGTTCTCGAGCGAGATCCGCCCGATCCTCACCAGCGGCGTGCACGAGAAGGCGCCGAATGAGCGCTCGATCTACCGCTACCTCGCGTTCGGCGCGCAGGACGACGGCACCGAGACCTTCTTCGACGGCATCGAGCGGCTGCAGGCCGGAGAGATGCTGGAAGTCGATGCGGACGGCATACGCCGAAGCATGTTCACGCGCGTGCGCGAAGAGCTCACCGAGCTGGCGCAGGGGCAGAGCCCGTACGACGACGCGACCGCGACCGCCTACAAGGAGCGCCTCGACGAGGCCGTACGACTGCGGCTGCCGGCCCAGGGGTCCGTGGGTGTGGCAGTCCCCGAGAACTCCGCAGTCCCAGAAAACTCCGCAGGCACCGACCTCGCCAGCTCGGCCGTTGCGGTTGTCGTGGGCCAGGTCGGCGCGAACCCCACGCCGATCAGCGTCCGGCCGACGGCTGACGAGTTCAAGGCGGACCTTCGTGACTTCGTCCGATGCCAGGAGGAGCCGCTCAGCACCAGCGATGGCTACGTGCAGTTCCGAGTGATGCGTGAGGCCGGCGAGAACGTGGACGTCGTGTTCGATGGTGTGGGCGCCCCGACTGCGGCCGCCGAGTTCAGCGGGCCGTCGGACAGCCTCCTGCGTCGCGGTCAGTCCCTCGTGACGGCCCGACTCAGGGGACGCAAGGACGTGCCGGTCACCTCCCTCCTCAACGCGAAGTTCGTGGGGCGCTTCGCCGACGAGACGTTCTCGGTGGAGCAGGGCAGCGTCAAGAAGCGCCTGCTCGAGGACCTCTTCCGCAACAGCGTGCCGGGCATCCTTCGACGTCAGGACAGGAATGCGCGCCACTTCGGGGTGGAGACGCGCCAGCCGTTCCTCGACAAGGATCTGCTCGGATTCGTCCTCGGTCTCAGCGAGGACGCGATCGCCAAGGGTGGCTCGAACACTCGCATCCTGCGTGACGCGATGCGAGGTGCCCTGCCCGAGTCGGTGAGCCAGCGCCGCGGTGACATCGACCCCGCCGTGGCACAGTCCGAGTGGTTCATGCGGCTCAAGAACCACTTCTACTCGATCTTCCTCAGTGAGCCGTTCGCCAACCGGAGCTACTTCAAGCAGACCGAGGTGCTCCACGCCTTCGAGGGCTGGATCAAGGGCAGCAAGGCTGTCGACACGATGACGTTCTGGCGCATCCTCAACCTTGAGATCTGGCTCCAGGAGTACTTCGACGAGGCCCCGCAGGTCGACAAGGCGAAGGTTCAGGCCGCTCCCAAGGACGATGTCCAGCCCAATGCCGGCAAGAGCCTCGACATCACGACGGCACGTGGCGAGACCGTGCGCCGCTACCCGCTGCGCACGGAGCTCTTCGACAAGGGCGATGACCTTGACGCCAAGGTCCTGCCGCGCATCGACGAGTTCTTCACGGCGCTGCCTGCGGGGGGCCCTGAGCACGACGCCGCGACCCAGGGGCAGTGGTACCTGTTCATCTCCGAGAAGATCATCGCCATCACCCAGGGCCGCTCGTACTTCATCTGGGACATCAAGGTCGGCAAGCCCGCCCGGATCCTGTCCAAGTACGTGACCCGCACCCCGGCCGGCATCGGCCTGGGGTCACCGTTCACGATGCAGCTCGCCATCGAGGAGGCCGGCCTGCCGCGTGTCCTGTATGCCGCTGCCGGCGGTGCCGTGGGCAAGGCCATCGGCCGCAAGGGGCTCTTCTACGAGCTCGTCGGCAACCAGATCGCCGCCATCGACGGGCCGACCGAGTACTCCGCCTACCCGTCCAACGTCTCCGCCAAGCTCGCGCCCAAGGACCCGGACAAGGTGGCCGCACGGCTCTCCGCAGGGATCCGGGCCCGGGTGCCCGCGGCCTACAAGAACTCGTTCGCCGGGACGATTGTCATGGACGCCAACGACATCGGTCGCAACGTCCTTGGCAGTGACGTGGCCGACGACACGTCGCGCTTCGAGGAGATGTTCGCCGACAACCCGTTGGGTCAGGGCAGCGAGCAGACCCCCATGGCCCTCGTCTTCATCCAGGGCTAACGTGCGGTGACGGCGGCTTCGTCGTCGATGGGGTCCGCGTCGTCCTCGCCAGTGGCGCCCTTGACGCGGGGGCTCATCGACCAGACGAGCCAGCCGAGCGCGCCGAGCGGCACCTCCATGAGGTGCGTGAAGATCGAGAAGAGCACCACTCCGGCACCGGCCGACGCGGTGTCGGCGCCCCACCCGACCAGGGCCACGGCCGTCGCTGACTCGGTGACCCCCATCCCGCCCGGTGTGATGCCGACCGAAGTGAGGAGGCGCCCGATCGCGAACGCTGCGAAGAGGATCCCCAGCGGCAGGTAGACGTCCACCGAGTGCATGATCAGCACGAAGAGCAGGTAGTAGAACCCGAAGAAGCCGACCATGCCCGCGGTCATCTGCAACCAGCCGGTGCGGACGACCTCGTTGATCCGCAGACGCATGTCGTGGACGAGGGCGTCGATGCTCATCGTCCGTTTGCGCCGACGGAAGAGCGGTGCGAGGAGCTTGTCGAGGCCCCGCCCGATGGTCTGGGCGGCCCTCTCGCTGGCGAGGATGGCCACGAACGCCACGAAGATCCCGAGCCCGGTGAGCGTGGCGACGATCGCCGCGCTCGTGAGTGCCTTGGGGAGTCCGTCGTTGCCGACCCACAGCATGATGATCGCGATGATGGGCAGGGCAATGCGGGCAAGGGTGTTCCACACGCCCGTGACGATGGCCGAGGTCGAGACGTCACGGTTCTTGAAGCCCCAGGACCGCAGGATCGTGTAGGTCGCCGCCAGTCCGACCGCGCCGCCTCCGGGCAAGAGGTTGCTCACCGACGAGCCGCAGATGTTGACGATGAAGGCGCGCCAATGGCTCAGCCCCGGCAGGGACCCGGTGAAGGTGAACGTGTAGCAGCCCAGGCCCACGAGTACGAGCCCGAGGAAGCCGACCGACTGCCACGCGGACACCATCTGGACCTGTTCCCAGACCTTGCCCCAGGTCGTGTGGGCAAACCGCGGGAAGCCCCAGCCGAGGAGGGCCACGGCGAGCCCCAGCCCGAGGACGACTCTGATGACCTGCTTGGTGCGCGTGCTCACGGCAGCCCCTCAAAAATATCGCGGTGTATGCCGGCTCGGCCCTCTGAAGTCTTCGCGTCCGGGTCGCGGAACCATTCGCGCCCGAAGACCAGGTCGTAGACGGGACGGGGGATGCGCAAGAAGGCGGCGAGGGTGCGATCCCCGCCGTCGCTCGACGCCTGGGAGGCATGGGCGCGCATGGAGGCCCGCTTGGCTCCGATCTGACGACGGACGTTGATCCGGTGGGTGATGTCGGCGCGGGCGGTGTAGCTGCGCTCGAAGACCGTGGGGTCGAACTCGTCGGGGTAGTGGTAGACCTTGCCGACGAGGCGCACGGCGCGAGCGATGGTGTCCCGAGGGACCGTCGCCTCGAGGACGCGCGGAGTCTGGCTGTTCGACGAGGCGCGGGCGATCTCGGCGGCGCGAGCTCCGACCTCGTGGACGCGCACGTGGTCTCGGTGCCCGTAGCCGCCGGCCGCGTCATAGGTGAGGAGGACGTCGGCGCGCTCGGTGCGCAGGATGGCGGCAAGACGCTCAGCGGCCTCCTCGAGGGGCGCGCGGCAGAAGCGCACCTGCCCGGGCGGGTCTGCCGGGATGGGGCCGTCGTGCCCGGAGTCGGCGTAGCCCAGCCATTCGACTCGGGCCACACCGAGGGCATCGGCCGAGGCGCGTGCTTCCTCGAGCCGGACGTCGGCGAGCGCCGTGCCGTGGGTGAAGTCCGTCCCGCCCTTGAACTCGCTCGCGGCCAGGCCGAGGGCGCCGTCGGTGGCGATGACGAGCACGACTCGGTGACCTTCGGCAGCGGCCTTGGCCATCGTGCCGGAGGTGAGGAGTGCCTCGTCATCGGGGTGAGCGTGGAAGGCCACGAGCGTGCGGGTCATCGTGCCCATCCTGACGCATGGCAAGGTTGACGCTCGTGAAGGTCGCCCTGTTGTCGGACTGCTATCTGCCTCGCCTCGGCGGTATCGAGGTCCAGGTGCACGATCTCGCGCACCGGCTCAGCGCGGCCGGGCACGAGGTCGAGGTCGTCACGGCCACGCCGGGCGACACGCGCGACACCACCCACGACGTGGAGATCGACGAGCGAGACGGCACCTCGGTGCTCGTGCACCGACTCCCTCTGCGGATCCCCGGTGCACCGCCGATCAACCCGTTCGTCAAGGACGAGGTCCGCGAACTCCTCACGTCCGGCGGCTTCGACGTCGCCCACGGGCACATGGGCGTCGTCAGCCCGTTCGCCACCGACATGATCGGCGTGGCCGTCGATGCGGGCCTGCCGACGGCCGCGACCTGGCACTGCGTCATCGACCGGAGCGGTCCGATCTTTCGCGCCCTCGGTCATGCCCGTCGGTGGGGCGAAGCCGGAGCTGCCCTGTCCGGTGTGTCGTCGATGGCGGCCGAGCGCGTGTCCGGCATTGCGGGAGGCGCCGACGTGCAGGTCCTCGGCAACGGCATCGACGTCGACCGCTGGCGTCCCACCCCCGATGACGCGGCCCGTCCCACGGACGGTGTCGTCCGCGTCGTCAGCGCCATGCGTTTCGTCCGGCGCAAGCGCCCGGGTGCCCTCATCGACGTCCTCCGCTCCGCGCGCGAACAGCTCGATCGCACCACCCCCCATGTCCGGCTCGAGGCGCACCTCGTCGGAGACGGTCCTCAGCGGCGACTCATCGCGGCGCAGCTCCAGCGCCATGGCATCGACTGGATCCACCTGCCCGGGCGCGTGACCCGCGAACAGCTGCGCGACCTGCACTGGCGCAGCGACATCTATCTCACGACGGCCCGCCTCGAAGCCTTCGGCATCGCGCCCCTCGAGGCCCGCACCGCCGGCCTGGCCGTCGCAGCCCTTCGCGGCACCGGAGTGGAGGACTTCGTCACGGACGGGCGCAACGGCATACTCCGCGGTTCCGATGACGACCTCGCCACGGGACTCGCGCAGCTCGCGAGCGACCCCACCGGGCTCGCGCAGCTGCGAGCGCACAACCTCGCCACGCCACCCGCGCAGTCCTGGGACAGCATCATCGGAGCGACGCTTGCTGAGTACGAACGGGCCGCGCGATGATCGACATCGTTGCGCTGCAGGGGAATCGAGAGGTGGAGCGCTTCCCTCTGGAGCATGGGTGCGACCCTTCGACCGAGCTCGCCCGACGCGGCTGGACTGGTCGGGCAGTGTCCGCGGAGCGGGGCTCATCCGACGACCTGACGATCACGTATGCCGTGGAGCCGTGCGCACCGACACTCACCCAAGGCGACTCCGGGGTGGCGCACGACGACGGTCTCGCGGACAGTGACCTGGCGAATGTGGTTCCGTACCAACGCATTGCGGCGTATGCCGTCGTGCGCAGCTCCCGGGGAATCCTCATGACCGAGCTGTCGGACAGGACCAACGCGGCCGGCCTGTGGAACCTGCCCGGCGGCGGTCTCGACCTCGGCGAGGACCCCACGGACGCTGTCGTTCGTGAGGTCCACGAGGAAACCGGACAACACGTCGTGGGCGTCGCGCTGCTCACGGTCATGACCCGGCACTGGGTGGGACGGGCGCCGAACGGGCGGGTGGAGGACTTCCATGCGGTCCGCCTGTTCCACACCGCTCACTGCCCCGAGCCGACGGTCCCGGTGGTGCTCGACGTGGGCGGCTCGACCTCGGACGCCCGCTGGATGCCCGAGACCGAGCTCACGAGCCTGCCGCTCGCGAGCTCGGTCCCAGAAGCGCTCGCCGTTGCCGGCGTGCCCTTGTGACCAGGAGTCAGCCCCTGAACCGCTGACCACGCAGACCCGCCAGCCCGAGGACGACGAGCAGGACGCCGGCGCCGACGACGGCGACGGGCCCGACGACACCCCAGGGGATGTCGAGATCGGTGGACTTGCTGATGAGCACCGCGATCGCGGTGAGCAGGCCGAGGAGTCCGAAGACCGACGTCGTCGGAGCCGGGCTGGACTTGTACTCCGGCACGGCGGTCTGGAGGGTCTGGGTCCCGTACGACGCTGTGTACGGGGACGCGTGGGCCGGCGCGGGGGTCGAGGTGTCCGCGGTCGACGTCTGAGCATTCGACGTCTGAGCATTCGACGTCTGGGCACTCGACGTCTGGGCAGTCGACCTCTCTGGCTGCGACTCGTCGAGGAGGGTTTCGAGAGTGGTGGTCTCGTCACTGCCCTGGGGGATGGTCCGAGTCTCGTCGGGCTTGGTGTCGTCGTGCTGGCTCATGGGTCAGCCCTCCTGGATGGTGATCTGGCCGGCGGTGATGTCGGCGCGAATGATGATGGTGGGGGAGCTCGTACCGACGTTGACGGTCAGCGTCTCGCTGGGTCCGTCGTCGTTGCCCTGGTCCCGGGTGGAGACCCCAGCTGGGAGGTCGCCCCGGACCACGACGTCACCGAAGGACGAACGGGCCCGGATCTGGGCGTTGGCCCCGGCCGGCACGATGATCGTCATCTCACCGACGCCCTGCTTGATCTCGATCTGCTGCGGGATCGTGGCAGCTGCTCCGGGCGCCGAAGCGCTGGGTGACGGAGCGACACTGGGTGACGGACTGGCGTTGGGCGATGGTGTCGGCACGGGGGTCGCCACGGGCGGAAGCCCAGTGGGGTTGGCGAGCTGGTTGACGAGGGGGCGGAGGTCGACCGTGGTCTCACCGGCGCCGAGCTCGAAGCGGGTCGTCGTCGTCGAGAGCGACGGGATCCAGGTGCGGGTGCCCTGGCCGTTGCCCCAGGTGTCCTCGCCGACTGCGGCGACGGCCGTGCCGAGGCCGAGGATCATGACGAGCACGACCGACATGAGGCTGCGTCGGCCCAGAAGCCCGATGACCATGGTCGTCAGGGAGGCGGCGCCGAGGGCGATGACGCCCCCGAAGAGCTCGCGAGAGCCCGAGAAGTCCATCGGTCCGTCGAGCATGAGCCCGGCGCCGTAACCGACGATCGCTGCACCCAGCACGAGAGCGAATCCGGCGAAGCCTGCTCCGCGACGGCGTGGCCGCGGCGGGGGAGGGGGAGCGAGCGGCAGGTGGGCGCGCGGCGGCACGGGGGGAGCGGGGGGCGGCTGCCACGCATCGGAACCGGACCCAGAGGAGCTCGCGCCCGTGGGGTGAGTGGGCGCCGTCGGTGCGTAGGACGTGGGAGCCGAGCCAGCGGCATACACGTCCGTTCCGACGGGACCACCCTGCGAGGTGGACGTCCACGGGGAGGCCGCGACGCCGTCCTTGCGCTGCTGGTGACGCCAGACGAACCAGCCGATCACGGCGAGAGGGACGATGCCCCACCCGAGGAGGAAGCCGTTGTCCCCGAAGACCATTGCCGCGATGACGAGGACCGCGACAACTGACAGCGCGATCGCGCCGCCGGCGTCCGTGGTGCCGTCGCGGTTGATCGCGTCGCGGGCCATGATCCGACCGGTCTCGTCGGGCAGGAACAGCCAGGCGAGGAGATAGACGACGACGCCGAAGCCGCCGAGCAGGGTGAGGCCGATCATCGCGGCCCGAATGAGGACCGGGTCGACGTCGACCCGGCGGGCGATGCCGGAGCACACACCACCGAACCACTGGCGGGAGCGATCGCGGCGGATGCCGATCGAGAGGATGTCGTCCCAGAACTTGGTTCCCTGGGACTGGGCGGTCTCCGCCGCGTTGGGTGTCTGCGTCATGTCATCAACATTGACCGACGCGAGCCTTCGCTGCCATGAGGGTCGACCCTGACGACCCCCTGAGGTGACCCCTGTGAGACCCCTGCACCCGCCGACTTCCTGGCATTCGTGCGACAGGATGGGGGCGTGGCCACACCGTACGAGCGCACCAGGGATCAGGCAGTCGACCCGCACGAGGGACGACCGGCCCTGACCCGACCCATTGGGGGCCGCTGGCTCGGGGGAGTGTGCGTCGGCATTGCCGAGCACCTCGGTGTGCGACTGCGCTGGGTGCACCTGGCCTTCATCGTGCTGGCGTTCACCGGTCCCGGTCTTCCGGTCTACCTCTTCCTCTGGGTCGTGACGCCCTCCAGTGACATCGGCGGCGGTCAGCGCGAACCCGGTGCCCTGCGTGCTGTGTCCGGTCTGAGCGAGTCCCGGTGGGGCATGTTCGTCGCCGCCGGCGGGATGCTCGTCCTCATCGGCACCGTCGTCGGCCTCCAATGGGCCGGGGTCGACGTGCGCGCTGGCGTGCTCCTGCCGCTGCTGCTCATCGCCGCGGGCGTTGCCGTCGCGTGGTCGCACCTCGACGACGCCGAGCGCACCAAGTGGCTCGGCACCCAGCAGCAGGACCGCGGCATGCTCTTCCTGCGCCTCGGCCTCGGGATCACCGTCGCGGTCATCGGCATCCTTGTCCTCACGATCCGCGGCAACTCGTTTGCGGCGATCGGCGACGCGCTCCTCGCAACCGTGGCCGTCCTCGTCGGCGCCACCCTCATCGCTGCCCCGTGGGTGGTGCGCCTGTGGCGCGACTACCGCGAGGAGCAGGAGGTCGCGGCCCGCGCCAATGAGCGTGCCGACATCGCCGCCCACCTCCACGACTCGGTCCTGCAGACCCTCGCGCTCATCCAGCGCCGCTCGCACGACCCGGCCTCGGTCACCCAGCTCGCCCGCGCCCAGGAACGCGAGCTCCGCTCGTGGCTGTATGCCGGTCCCTCCGGTTCCGATGAGACCCTCGCCTCTGCCGTCACGGCCGCCGCCCACGATGTCGAGGACCGGGGCGGCGTCGTCATCGACCTCGTCGTCACCGGTGACCGTCCGCTGGAGGAGCACGGCACCGCCCTGGTTCGGGCGATGCGCGAGGCGATGCTCAACGCGACGCGGCACGGGAAGGCGCCGGTGACGGCATACGCCGAAATAGGCCCCGGAGGGGTCGACGCGTTCGTCCGCGACCGCGGCGAAGGATTCGACATGGACGACATCCCCGAGGACCGGTTGGGCGTGCGCGCCTCGATCCTCGGCAGGATGGAACGACACGGAGGCACCGCCAGGATCCGCCGCCGTGAGGACGGAACCGAGGTGGAGCTCACGCTGCCGCCTCTCGAAGGAGAACAGTCATGAGCACCGAGCCCAACAAGAAGCCTGCCGCCCCGCGCACCGGCCCCGTCCGGGTGGTGCTCGTCGACGACCACCGGATGTTCCGCACGGGGGTGCGCAGCGAGCTCGCCGAGGAGGCGGGTCCTGCCATCGAGATCGTGGGCGAGGCGCCGGATGTCGAGGCGGCGGTCAAGGTCATCCGTGAGACGCGCCCCGACGTCGTGCTCCTCGACGTCCACCTGCCCGGCGGCACGGGCAAGGGGGGCGCCGACGTCATCAATGGCTGCTTCGGCGTCGACACCGAGGCGGGGGCGCCGGTGCGCTTCCTCGCCCTGTCGGTCTCTGACGCGGCGGAGGACGTCATCGCCGTCATCCGGGCGGGCGCTCGCGGCTACGTCACCAAGACGATCACGGCGCGCGACCTCGGGACGGCAGTGCGGCGGGTGGCCGACGGCGACGCGGTGTTCTCTCCGCGGCTGGCGGGCTTTGTGTTGGACGCCTTTGGTGCGGCCGCTGGGGAGATTGCCGAGGTCGACGAGGAGCTCGACCGGCTGTCGGCGCGCGAGCGTGAGGTCATGCGCCTCATCGCGCGTGGCTACCAGTACAAGGAAGTGGCCAAGGAGCTCTTCATCTCGGTCAAGACCGTTGAGACACACGTGTCCTCGGTGCTGCGCAAGCTCCAGCTGTCGTCACGGCACGAGCTCACCGCCTGGGCGATGGGCCGTCGCCTAGTGTGACTGCCATGGATTTCCTGATCAACGTCTTCGTCGTCCTGCACCTGCTGGGCCTCGCCGCGATCGTCGGCAGCGCGGTGTTCGTCGCGCGGGGCGTTCCGACACCGGCGCTGGTGTGGGGTGCACGGGCCCAGATCATCACCGGGCTGATCCTCGTCGGTCTCAACGAGGCGGGTGACGAGCCGCTCAACCACACGAAGATCGGCGTCAAGCTCCTCATCGCGATCGGTGTTGCGGCCTGTGCCGAGATCGCCGCCGCTCGTGAGCGCAAGGGTCAGGGCAACCCGCAGCTCGTCCACGCCGCCGGAGCCCTCGCGGTCCTCAACACCCTGATCGCCGTCCTCTGGACCTCGGCGAGCTGAACCCCGTCAGGGGATGAGCAGGAGCTTGCCCTGGGTGCGACGACCCTCCAGATCGGCGTATGCCGTGCGCGCTTCAGCCAGCGGGTAGCGCCCACCGACGCTGACCTGCACGTCTCCTGACTCGATCCACTCGAAGAGCTCGGTGGCACGGGCCCGCAGCTCCTCTGGCGTGGCGACGTAGGAGCCGAGGGTCGGTCGGGTGACGAAGAGCGAACCCAGCTTGTTGAGTCGCTGCAGGTCGAACGGCGGGACCTGACCGCTCGCGGCGCCATAGAGCACCATGAGGCCGCGCGGTCGGAGCGAGTTCAGCGACGCCTCGAACGTGTCGAGGCCGACGCCGTCATAGACGACATGGACGCCCACCCCGTCGGTGAGCTCGCGGACGGTCGCGGCAAGGTCGTCGACCTCGGCGTAGTTGACGAGCTCGTCGGCGCCGCGCTCGCGGGCGGTCTCGAGCTTCTCGGCGGAGCCGGCGGTGGCGATGACGCGCCCCCCGCGCTTCTTGACCATCTGGGTGAGCAGCTGACCGACGCCACCGGCCGCGGCGTGGACGAGGGCGACGGTGCCCTGCTGCACGGCATACGTGCTCGTCGAGAGGTAGTGCGCGGTGAGGCCCTGGAGCATCGCCGCGGCAGCGGTCTCGAGGTCGACGCCCTGCGGGACGTGGACGAGGTTCTTGGTGTCGACGGCGGCGTAGGCCTGGGCCGAGCCGAGGCCCTGGCCCCACGCAACCCGGTCGCCGATGACGAAGCAGTTGACGTCGGGTCCGACCGCGACGACCTCGCCCGCACCCTCGGCCCCGCACACGAACGGAGTCGGGATCGGATAGACGCCTTCGCGCTGATAGGTGTCGATGAAGTTCACGCCAGCGGCGGCAACCCGCACGAGGACCTGCTCGGAGCCGGGCACCGGGAGGGCCTGCTCTCGGACCTCGAGGACGTCGCCTCCACCGTGAGCAGTCACGACGAGGGCGGGGGCGGACTCGGGCAGCGCTGAACCTGAAGTCATCAACTCAGGCTAGCGAGGTGCTTCATGCGCGGTGCAGGTGGACCTCTGTGGCCTTGACCGCGAGCACGATCCGGTCGCCTCGTGTGAGCCTCAGGTCGGCCACGGCGGCCGGGGTGATGTCCGCGCTGAGCACGTCGGTGCGAACCCTCACGAGGTGCCCGTGTGGCTCGAGGTCGACGACCGTGGCGTCGAGGCTGTTGCGGGGGCTGCCGTGGGGCGCCTCGAGGTGGACGCTCACCGCCGAGGGTGCGACGACGGCGGCGACGGGCTCGCCCTCGCCGAGCGGCTGGTCCGCGATGCCGTGCAGAAGGCGACCGTCCGGCATACGCAGGGCTCCATCGGCCGAGAGGCCGCGCAGGAGGTTCAGACCGGCGAACCGTGCGCCGAAGTCGCTCGTCGGACGACTGAGCACCCGAGCGGTCTCGCCCTCTTCGACGACTCGTCCGCCGTGGATGACGGCGACGCGGTCGGCCAGGAGCGCGGCGTCGAGGACGTCGTGGGTCACGAGGATGGTCGTGCGGTCATGGGTGACGCGGCGCAGGAGGTCACGGACGTCGGGCGCCACCTCGACGTCGAGCGCGGAGAGAGGTTCGTCGATGAGGAGGACAGCGGGTTCGGTGGCGAGGGCGCGGGCGATGGCGACCTTCTGCCCCTGTCCGCCGGACAGCTCGTGGGGGCGACGATCGGCGTATGCCGCCATGCCCACCTTCTCGAGCCACGTCGCCGCCCGCTCGGCCGCGGTTCGACGCGCGGTGCCGGTCGCTCGAGGTCCGAAGGCGACGTTGTCGAGGGCGCTGAGGTGGGGAAAGAGGCGGGCCTCCTGCGCGAGGAGGGCGATGCCGCGGGCGTGGGGCGGGACCCACGTGTTGGTGGCGCGGTCGGAGAGGACGCGGTTGCCGAGCCGGACGGTGCCGGTGTCGGGGCGCAGGAGTCCTGCAGCGGCGGCCAGGATCGTCGACTTGCCAGCGCCGTTGGGGCCGAGCAGGGCCAGGGTCTCGCCCTGCTCGACGCGTACGCGGACGTCGACGTCGCGGTGGGCGACGGTCAGGTCGATCTCGAAGGTGGGGCCCTCAGGAGTCCGGGTCATGGCGTACCAGCCGCGAGGGAGTCGCGTCGAGCACGGGTCAGCCCGATGACGAGTACGGCGACGGCGACGAGGACGAGCGAGAGGGCGACAGCGGCTCGGGGGTCGCCCTCGCGCTGGAGGTAGATCTCGAGGGGGAGCGTGCGCGTCGTGCCCTGCAGGGACCCGGCGAAGGTGATCGTGGCGCCGAACTCGCCCAGGCAGCGCGCGAAGGCGAGGATCGTGCCGGAGAGGAGTCCGGGGAGGGCAAGCGGGAGGGTGACTCGTCGGAACACGGTGGTGGGTGCGGCGCCGAGGGTGGCGGCGATGTCTTCGTAGCGGGTGCCAGCCGCGCGCAGGGCGCCTTCGAGGCTGAGCACGAGGAAGGGCATCGCCACGAAGGTCTGGGCGATGACGACGGCGGTTGTCGAGAAGGCGATGTCGATGCCGAGGACGTCGAGGGTGTGGCCGAGCACTCCGCGCCTGCCGAAGGCCTGGAGCAGCGCGATGCCTCCGACGACGGGTGGGAGGACGAGAGGGAGCAGGACGAGGGAGCGGAGCAGGGTCGAGGCGGTCCCGGTGGTGCGGGCGAGGACGACGGCGAGGGGGATACCGAAGAGCAGGCACAGGACGGTGCTCGCGGTGGCGGTGCGCAGGCTGAGCCAGAGCGCCGCCGTGGACGCCTCGGAGCTGATGAGCGGCCAGAAGTTCGCCCAGTCGACGGTGAGCGCCATCGCAACGATGGGCACCGCGACGAGGAGAGCCCCGATGGTTGCTGGGACCAGCAGCCATCGCGGAATGGTCAGTCTGGTCACGGGGCGGCGAATCCTGCTGCCTGCAACACCTTCTGGCCCTCGGCGCCGGTGATGGCGGTGACGAACTCACCGGCCAGGGTGGCGTCGGTGGCTCCCTTGAGCGAGGCGATCGGATAGATGTTGATGGCCGACTTGGCCTCGGCGAAGTCGAGGCCGGTGACCTCTGCGCCTGCGCCCTTCACATCGGTGACGTAGACGAGGCCGGCGTCGGCCTCACCCGAACGCACCTTGCCGAGCACGTCGGTGACGGCCTGCTCCTCGCTCACCGGCTTGATGTCGATTCCGGCCGCCTTCTCGACGGAGATGGCGGCCGCACCGCAGGGCACGGCGGGAGCGCACAGGACGACCTTGGCGCCGGGCTTGGTCAGGTCGGCGAGGGACGTGATGCCGGCGGGGTTGTCCTTGGGCACCACGATCTGGAGCGTGTTGCTCACGAACGGGGTGGGCTCGCCGGTGACGAGACCGTCCGTGACCGCCTTCTTCATCGTGGACTCGTTGGCCGTGGCGAGGACGTCAGCGGGCGCGCCGTCGGAGAGCTGCGAGACCAGGCCGGAGGAGCCGCCGAAGCTGAACTTCACGGTCACGCCCGGGTGAGCCTTCTCGAAGGTCTTGCCGATCTCCTCGAACGACTTCTGCAGGGAGGCTGCCGCGAAGACGGTGAGCGTGCGAGGAGTTGCTGCGGACGAACTCGACTGCGCCGCAGGCGTATCCGTGCTGTCAGGGGTGTCGTTCGATCCACACCCAGCCACGAGCAGAAGGCTGGCGACAGCGATGGACGAGCGGACGGCATACGCGCGGGTGTGCTTGGCGATGTTCACGGGGTCTCCACGATGACGGTCGTCGACTTCACGACGGCGACGGCTACGGAACCGAGCTCGAGTTCGAGCTCGCGGACGGCTTCGCTCGACATGAGCGAGACGACACGGAAGGGGCCGCACTGCAGCTCGACCTGAGCCATCACCTTGTCCATGGTGATGTCGGTGACGAGGCCGACGAAGCGGTTGCGGGCGGAGCGGCCGACGCTCGACGGGTCGGCGACGGCGCGGGCCTGCTCGCGGGCGAGGAGGGCCACGGCGTGACCGTCGACGACCTTGCGGCCGGCGTCGTCGGTGTGGGCGTCGAGGGCGCCACTGTCGACCCAACGTCGGACGGTGTCGTCACTGACGCCGAGGAACATCGCGGCTTCGGACAGGCGCATGTGCGGCATGCAGAACACTCTAGTCCCGCATCTGCGGAGTTGGATGTCAATCGCCCACGTTGGTCAGGGGCGCAGTGTGGCGAGGACTGCGTCGAGCATGTCCGGAGTGAGGCGTCCCGTGTAGGTGTTGTGCGGGCTGACGTGATAGCAACCGATGAGGCGGACGGGGTGCCCGCTGGGGGTGCGGAGGATGGCTTCGGTGGCATGGCCGAACTTCGGGCGGGGCGCGGGGACGGTCCAGCCGAGGGTGGTGGTGGCCGCGAGGACGCCCTTCCAGCCGATCTCGCCGAGCGTCATGATGACGCGCAGCCGGTCGCCGAGGAGCTCGAGGTCGCGGCCGAGCCACGTGGCGCAGGTGGCGCGTTCGGTCGGGGTGGGTACGTTCCCGGGAGGGGCGCATCGCACGGCAGCAACGATGCGTATGCCGGTCAGCTCGAGGCCGTCTCCGGCGCCGACCGAGGTCGGCTGGTTCGCGTACCCGGTTCGGTGGAGGGCGGCATACAGGAAGTCGCCGGAGGCGTCGCCGGTGAACATGCGACCCGTGCGGTTGGTGCCGTTGGCTGCTGGCGCGAGGCCGACGATGAGGGCGGTGGCGTCGGGGTCACCGAACGACGGACCGGGCCGTCCCCAGTAGGGCTGGTCGGCGAAGGATGCCCGACGGTCATGTCTCGCAACGGTTTCACGCCAGTCGACCAGGCGTGGGCAGGCGCGGCAGACGGTGACGCGGGCGTCGACCTCGGTGAGGGTGAGGGCGCTGGCGGCGAGTGCGTGGACGTCGTCGACGTTGTGGGCCACGGGGGTGTCGGTGGTGGCCGGGTCGCCGGGCCAGCCGGCTCCGGGCGGCACGGGGGAGAGGAAGGGCTCGCCGGTGATGGGGTGCCTGTCGGGGCCGACGCGCGTCACTCCATCGGTGCCGCTGATGTTGCGTTCGGCCGTCATGGCTTGGCTTCGTCGTCCTCGGGTTCGGGCTCGGGCGGGGTGTCTGCACCTTCGCGTTCGTCGCGGTCGGCCCACTCGAGCAGGGGGGTGATGTCGAAGACGTGCTTGTCGATGTCCGCGTGGAGGTCGCCGAGCCTGGCGTAGCGCTCCGGAACGGTGGCGATGGTGAAGTCCTGGGGTTCGACGTCGTCGACCTCGTCCCACTCGATCGGGGTCGAGACGGTGCCGATCGTGTTGCCGCGCACTGAGTAGGCACTCGCGATCGTGTGGTCGCGGGCGTTCTGGTTGTAGTCGACGAACACCGCTTCGGGGTCTCGGTCCTTGCGCCACCACGTCGTCGTGACGTCGTCGGGGGCGCGGCGTTCGACCTCACGGGCGAAGGCGAGGGCGGCGCGGCGCACGTCCTGGAAGCCGTGGTCGGGGGCGATGCGGACGTAGACATGGAGGCCGTGGCCGCCGCTCGTCTTGGGGAAGCCGGTGGCGCCGAGCTCGTCGAGAACCTCGTGAGCGACGTGAGCCACCCGGCGGACCCGGTCGAAGGGGGCGTCGGGCATGGGGTCGAGGTCGATGCGCCACTCGTCGGGCTGTTCGGTGTCGGCGCGGCGGCTGTTCCACGGGTGGAACTCGACGGTACTCATCTGGACGGCCCAGATGATGTGGGCCAGGTCGGTGGGGCAGAGCTCGTCGGCGTGCAGCCCGTATCGCGGGAAGTGCAGCCGGACGGTCTCGAGCCATGGGGGTGCGCCGCGAGGGACGCGCTTCTGGTGGACCTTGTTGCCGTCGACGCCGTCGGGGAAGCGGTGCAGCATCGTCGGGCGTTCGCGCAGGGCGTTGAGGATGCCGTCGCCGACCGAGAGGTAGTAGTTGGCCAGGTCGAGCTTGGTCTCACCTCGGGCAGAGAAGTAGACACGCTCGGGGCTCGAGAGTTTCACCTCGTGGCCGGCGACATCGAGGTAGACGGGTTCGCCGAATTCACCCTTGCGAGAGGCCATGCACGACACCGTATGCCGTCCGCTCACCCGCACGTATCCAGAACTTCGCGCGGACGAACCTCAGAACGGGATGACGTCCGGTCGCGGGGGTGGCAGTGGTGGGCCGTCGAAGATGACGCTGATCCTTGGTCCAGTGAGGGTGGGTAGGCCGTGTCCGGCGTCGAGGTCGATGGGGTGCGGTGGGCCGCCGTACGTGTTGCCGCGAACGTCGAAGGTGATCGGGTAGGCACGGGGTTCGGCGTTGGCGGGGCCGCCGAGGAGTTCGATGAGTTCTTCCTCGAAGGTCGTGGGGATGTCGGCGGGGTCTGCTGTGGCGCGTCCCGACGTGGTGGTGCCAGCGGTGATGAGGTGGAGGTGGTCGACGGGCCAGGTGGTGCGTTGCAGCCCGGTGGGGTCGGTCCAGGTGACGGTGCTGTCGGGGTGGAGCTTCACGCTCCAGCCGTCGCGTTGCTTGATCTGGTGGTGGCGTCGGCACAACGCCATCAGGTTTGAGGGTGTGGTGGGACCCATGGGCCAGGGGCGGACGTGGTCGAGGTCGCACTGGCGTGCGGGCACACCGCAGCCGGGGAAGCGGCAGGATCCGTCGCGCAACCGGATGAGTCGGGCCATGCCGTCGGGGACCCGGTAGGACTGGCTGAAGTCTTCGAGGTCCTGGCCGCAGCGTTCGGCTTTGCGGCGAGCGTGTCGGGCTCGGCCCTGACCACGCGCGAAGGCGGCCGGGACGTCACCGTGCAGGAGGGCGCCGGTGTCGTTGTCGCAGGTCAGGTCACGGTCGGGGTTCGAGGTGTCGGCTTGGTCGAGCCATTCACGGCGGACGAACGTGGTCCCACCCTGTCCGAGCCCACCGACCTCGACGAGGTCCTCGGCCGCACCGCTCGCCTCAGTGGGCACAGTCGTCTCTGCGGGCGCGGTGGTGCGGTCAGCAGTGGTGGTCTCGTCGGCGGTGGTGTCGGTGGGTCGCGCTTCGTCGTCGGCGGCGCGGGTGGCGTGGACGATGACCTTGACGTCGGAGTGTTCGAGGATGAGTTCCATCATCGCGTCAGACCGAGCCATCTCCAGGTTGCTGGCTTTCTTGTCGCGCACCAACTGCCGGGCGCGTTCGGTGACGGCAGCCCACGCACCCCTGGCGTCCTCGACCCGGAAGTCACCGCGCCAGTGGTCGGTGCCGTGCTCCCCGGTTCGGCGGGTCAACCCGCGCCGGGCCCGCTCCTCCTCAGCTTCCTGGGCGACCGCGTCCGGGTCGACCTGCGCCGCGGTGCGCGCCAGGAGCCGGCGCAGCGGCCCCGTGGTCAGTTGTCCCCACACGTCCTTGACCCGGTCCACGACCTCAGCCGCGGACTCCGCCGACAAGAACTCCGTCTCCTCCGTGACGACCCGGGCACGCTGCTCATCCAAATCACCCGACGCCATCGCATCCACCACCGCAGGGGTGCGCGTCAGCTGACGGATCGCATCGAGGATCCGGTTCGTCGCGACATGCACCGAACACCCCAACCGGGGTGCCGCCAGCTCCGGCCCGTCCTGGCGTTGGTGCCCCAACCCGTGATGGACCTCCACCGAGGTGCCGTCCTCCTGACGGTGGACATCGCGCGCGGACAGGTGCGCCAACGCGACCGCCTGCCGGGCCGACGCGGCGTCCTTCTCCCGCTGCGCGAGCTCGATGACGTCCAGGAGTTCCTCGGAACTCAACTCATGTGCGGAAGCGCGCAGCGCGGCATACCGGCCCTCAAGGGCGGCGGTCGCGGCGGTGCTTTCCATGACCTGATTTTACTCGAACGTGAGTTCTAGAGTCAAGGAATTCGGGCTACGCTCTGGGCTGAATTCCGCACTCGCACAACCCAATTCACCAAATGGGCACGGCAAGGCCGGCGCTTGTCAACGACGTTAGCAACGGCCACCGACAGTCCAGCCCGAGGACTAGTTGACATTCCTAACTAGATAGGGGAACCATCTAGCCATGGGGAAGGCCAAAGTGCGCGAGGACCGACAGAGCCAGTGGCTCAAGGGAGTCCTCGATCTCGCCGTCCTCGCAGCCCTGTCGCGCGAGACGTCGGCCTATGGCTACACGCTCATGGCGTCCCTGGCGGACTTCGGTTTCGAGGGGATCAAGGGCGGCACGATCTATCCGCTGCTGAGCCGCCTCGAGGAGGACGGCCTCGTCAAGAGTGAGTGGGTCACCGGGCAGTCGGGTCCGCCGAGAAAGTACTTCTGGCTCACCGGCGCAGGACGGGCCGAGCTCGCCTCCGGACGCGACGGATGGCTCAGCTTCTCAAAGACCATGACCAAGGCACTGGAGGGCTGAGGATGCCGACCGACGTATGGACCTATTCGAAGCTCCTCGCCGAGCAGCTCCGCATCAATGGAGTCAGGGAACGCGAGGTGCGCGAGATCGTCGCCCAGGTCCAGGACCACGTCCTGATGACAGGTGAGGACCCGATTGTGGCGTTCGGCCAGCCTGCGGACTATGCCGGCACCTGGCGTCCCCTTCGATGGACCTCCTGGCTCCTCCGTCTCACAACTGCTTGCCTGGGGGTGACGGGGCTGGTGGCTCTGTTGACGGCCTTGGTGCCTGCTGGGGACATTGGGTGGACCGAGAACATCGACGTCGATACGGCTGCTCTGGCGATGGTGGCGGCGTATGTGACTACTGCCGTCCTGGGCTGGACCGTGGGGCTGTGGCTGAGCCGCCAGCGATCTCGAGTGCTCGGCGATCCACGGAGGCAGTGGCTGCTGCGCGCTCTGAGTCTGCTTCTCTTCGTCGTGGCCGTTGTCGTGGTGGGTTGGTTGTTCGTGTGGGGTGACGATTCCTTCCTCCCATCCGGCACGGCGTTCTCGCAGCCGCGCTGGCTCGTTGCGGCCTTCGGGATCCTTACTGTCCCTGGCGTGTACTTCTGGAATCCACCGACTCGCAACATGCCGGACCAACCGTCATCGACGCTGCGAATGAGGGTGCGGCGATGGTTCAGCTGACGGGCCTCTCGACCTACTGCGGGATTCTCGCCGAGCAGTTGCGGTTCAACGGGGTTCGGGGGCAGAAGGTCGCCGAGATCGTCGTGCAGGTCGCGGATGGGCCTTGATCTTCTCGCTGACCGCCAGCGAGGTCGGGTGGACAGAGGACCTGAACTTTGACTACCTGATGCTCGAAACCGCGATGCCCTACCTGACCCTCCCCATCTTGAGCTGGACGGTGTTGGTGTGGTTGAGCCGCCGTCGTGCGGTGCGGCAATCCGAGGGGCACGGATCCGTCCAGCGTCGGGACTGGGTCGTCTTCGGTGTCGTGTTCCTGATCGTGAGCGGGTTGTTGTGGTGGGGCCTTACGTCGCTCCCGTCGTCGGGCACCGTGTTCTCGGGGGCGCGTTGGCTCGTCGCCCTCTTTGGGCTGGTCACCGTCCCCGGGCTGTACTTCACCTTTCCTCCACACCAAGCCTTTCCCGCCCGGCCCAGGTCACGTCGAATCCGGTAAAGGAAGATGCGGAGACCGCCAGGCGCACGTAGCCTTGTTCGCATCATGAAGAACTGATCCAGCGACCACGCACGCGCCCGAGGCCACCCGCCCGCGCGAGCCACTGAACCCTCCCCGCTGGAGTTCCATGTCTCACCCCCTCACCCTCCGCGACGTCTCGCACGGCTACGCCGGCCGCAGCGTCCTCGACGCCATCGATCTCACCGTTGCGCCCGGCCAGCGCGTCGGCCTCATCGGCGAAAACGGTTCTGGCAAGTCGACGCTCATCCGTCTCGTCGCCGGCATCGAGCAGCCCAACCGCGGCAGCATCACCACGCCCCACGACCTCGGCTACCTCGCCCAGGACAGCGGACTCGACCCCCGCAACACCATCGGCGACGTCCTCACCCAGGCCCTCGCGCCACTCCACGATGCCGTCGCGCGCCTGGAGGCCTTGAGCCACGACCTCGTGAATCCCGTTGCGGCGCAGACCTATGACGAACTCCTGACCTGGGCGACCTTCCACGACGCCTGGGACGCGGACCGGCGAGCCGAGATCTCCGCGCAACGCCTCGGCCTCGGCGCCCTCGACCACGCCCGCACCATCGCCGAACTCAGCGGAGGCCAGCGCAGCCGCCTCGCCCTCGCAGCCCTCCTCACCAGACGCCCCGAGTGCCTCGTCCTCGACGAACCCACCAACCACCTCGACGACCAGGCCCTCGACCACCTCGAGTCCGAGCTGAACCAACTTCCCGGGGCGGTCCTCGTCGCCAGCCACGACCGCACCTTCCTCGACACGGTCTGCACGGCGGTCGTCGACCTCGACCCCAGCCACTTCGGGACCGACGGCGAAGGCGGGCGACGATTCACCGGCAACTACACGGCATACCTGACGGTTCGTCGCGATTCCCAGCGACGCTGGGAGGAGGCGTATGCCGCCCAGCAGGCCGAGCTGGCCGACCTGCGCACCGCTGCGCGCACCACGACGAGCGATGTCGCGCACAACCGAGGTCCACGCGACAACGACAAGTTCATCCATGCCTTCAAGGGCGCCCGGGTCCAGAAGTCCGCCAGCCGTCGAAGTCGTGACGCCCAGCAACGCATCGAGGTGCTCGAACGCGACCAGGTGCGCAAGCCGCGCCCGCCGCTGACGTTCGCCGGGGACTTCACGGCGGCAGGCGCCGCGTCCGTCCGCGTGCGCGATCTCCTCGTCGACGGGCGCGTCCACGTGCCGCGGCTCGACGTCGCAGCGGGGGAGCACGTCCTCATCGAGGGGTCCAACGGCTCCGGCAAGTCCACTCTCCTCAAGGTTCTCGCCGGGCGTGTCGCCCCGGACGCCGGCGACGTCCAGGTGTCGGCGCGACGGGTCGGCCTCCTCACACAGGACGTCGAGTTCCCCGACCCGGCCGCCACGGTCCGTCAGACCTATCGGGCGACCGGCTCCGAACTGCTTCTCGGTGAGCTCGGCCTCATCCACCCCCGCGACGTCGACCGCCCGGTCGGACTCCTCAGCGAGGGGCAGCAGCGACGGCTGGCGCTGGCCATCGTCATCGGCGAGCAACCCGACCTGCTCCTCCTTGACGAGCCGACCAACCACCTCAGCCTCGCCCTCGTCGAAGAGGTCGAGGCAGCCCTCGCCCGCACGCCCGTCACGGTCATCGTCGCGAGCCACGACCGATGGCTGCGCGGACAGTGGAACGGCCCACGCGTGCCATTGAAGCTGTGACCCGCGTGCGGTTGGCTGGCTCCATGAGCACACCCAGCATCCTGCCGACCACCCACACCGTCGTCTCTGGTGACACCCTCAGCGGAATCGCCCAGACCTACAACCGAACCCTCGCGGACCTGCTGCGGTGGAACCCGATCAACGACCCGAACCAGATCCAGGTGGGTCAGGTCATCAATGTCGCCGACAGCGGTGAAGACCTTGAGTACACCGTGGTCGAGGGCGACACCGTGTCCGAGCTGGCGCAGCGGTTCGGCAAGCGATGGATCGACATCGCCGCAGTCAACCGGCTCGACGACATCAACCTCATCACGGTCGGGCAGAAGCTGATCATCCCGGCCCAAGGGGTCGCTCGCTGACGCACAGGTGTTCGGGCACTGTGGGTGTCACGACGTAGGGTTGTGGCCAAGATGAGCACCCTTTTCGATGGCATGGATTTCAACGGGACGGGCCTTGGCGAGCCCGATTCCGCCGCAGACCCCGACAGCGCACCCACGACGGACCACGACACGCAGGTGAGCGCCCACGCGGCGCTCGTCAACGCGGCCGGTGTCCCTTCGTGGGCCCTCAATGACACAGGCGACGGCTCCGTCCACAGGGAGCCGGCCTGGGGTTCGACGCCCGCCCAGGACCCCGAAGCCCTCCTCGAAGGACTCAACGAGGAGCAGCGTGAAGCCGTCATCCACGCCGGTGGACCGCTCCTCATCATCGCCGGCGCCGGCTCGGGCAAGACGCGTGTCCTGACCCACCGCATCGGCTACCTCCTCGCCGCCCGAGGCGTCCAGCCCGGCCAGATCCTCGCGATCACCTTCACCAACAAGGCCGCCGCCGAGATGCGCGAGCGCGTCCAGGACCTCGTCGGGCCGCGCGCCCGCGCCATGTGGGTCATGACCTTCCACAGCGCGTGCGTGCGGATCCTGCGCCGCGAGGCCGACAAGGTCGGGATGAAGTCGACCTTCTCGATCTACGACGCCGCCGACAGCCAGCGCCTCATGTCGATGGTCATCCGCGACATGGACCTCGACCCCAAGCGCTACAACCCGCGCACCTTCAGCCACCAGGTGAGCAACCTCAAGAACGAGCTGATCGACGAAGAGACGTATGCCGCCACCGTGGGTTCCGAGCCCAGCGCCGAGAACCCTGGTGGCACTCATACGGAACGGCTCCTCGCGGAGGCGTACACGGCATACCAACGTCGTCTGCGTCAGGCGAACGCACTCGACTTCGACGACATCATCATGCTCACGGTCCACATGTTGCAGGCCTTCCCGGACGTCGCCGAGCACTACCGTCGCCGGTTCCGGCACATCATGGTCGACGAGTACCAGGACACGAATCACGCCCAGTACCAACTGATTCGCGAGCTCGTCGGTTCGGACGAGAAGCGCGGTGAACACTCCGTCGAGCCCAGCGAGCTCGTCGTCGTCGGTGACGCCGACCAGTCGATCTACGCGTTCCGTGGGGCGACGATCCGCAACATCGTCGAGTTCGAGGTGGACTACCCGGAGGCCCGGACGATCCTGCTCGAACGCAACTATCGCTCCACGCAGACGATCCTCACCGCCGCCAATGCCGTCATCGCGCGCAACGAGTCGCGCCGCAAGAAGAACCTCTGGACCGACTCCGGCTCGGGGGCCCCGATCATCGGTTATGTCGGCGACAACGAGCACGACGAGGCCTCCTTCGTCGCGCGCACCATCGACAAGCTCGGGGACGAGCACGGCGTCAAACCCGGAGACGTCGCCGTCTTCTATCGGACCAACGCGCAGTCCCGTGCCCTTGAAGAGGTCTTCGTGCGCGTTGGCCTGCCCTACAAGGTCGTCGGTGGCACGCGGTTCTACGAGCGCCGCGAGGTCAAGGACGCCTTGGCCTACCTGCGCGTGCTCTCCAACCCGGCCGACACGGTCAACCTTCGCCGCATCCTCAACGTCCCCAAGCGCGGCATCGGCGACCGGGCCGAGGCCGTCGTCGCAGCGCTGGCCGAACGCGAGCGCATCTCGTTCGTCGAGGCGCTGGGCCGACCCGAGGATGCTCCCGGCATCGCCACCCGCTCGATCGCCTGCATCAAGGGGTTCACGGCCCTGCTCGAGGACCTCGGCACGGTCCGCGACGACGACAACGCCGGCGTGGCCGACCTGCTCGAGGCCATCGTCGACAAGTCCGGCTACCTCGCCGAGCTGCGCGCCAGCCACGACCCGCAGGACGAGACCCGCGTCGAGAACCTCGCCGAGCTCGTCGCCGTGGCCCGAGAGTTCGACGAGGCTCGCGCCGAGACCGGTGAGGTCAACAGTCTCGAGGACTTCCTCGAGCAGGTCTCGCTCGTGGCCGACGCTGACGAGATCCCCGACTCCGCGGAGGCCGAGGAGCAGGGCGTGGTCACGCTGATGACGCTGCACACCGCCAAGGGCCTCGAGTTCCCCGTCGTCTTCCTCACCGGGATGGAGGACGGCACGTTCCCGCACCTGCGGTCCCTCGCCGACCCCAAGGAGCTCGAGGAGGAACGGCGCCTCGCCTACGTCGGCATCACCCGCGCCCGCGAACGGCTCCACCTGTCACGGGCCGCCGTGCGCTCCGCCTGGGGCGCACCGCAATACAACCCGCCCAGCCGGTTCCTCGACGAGATCCCGACCGAGCTCCTCTCCTGGGAGCGCGAGCTCAGTGGCCTGGCCGCCATCGGGCAGCGCGGCCAACGCCCCGCCGTTGCCTCGCTCGCGGCCCGCCCTGGTGTGCGCTCGCCCGGCAACCGCCCGATCATCGCGCTGTCACCCGGCGACAAGGTCACCCACGACACCTTCGGCATGGGCAGCGTCGTGCGCACCATGGGTGAGAGTGACAAGACCCAGGCCGAGGTCGACTTCGGTGGCGACACCGGCGTCAAGCGCTTCCTGCTCCGCTTCGCCCCGCTCGAGAAGCTCTGAGCCGAGGCTGGAGCGCGAGGCGAGCGCACGGCATACGCCAACGAACGAACAAGGGCGGCACCCGAATGGGTGCCGCCCTTGCGACGTTGATCGTGAAGCGTCAGCTCACTGGAGGCCGTGCGCCTCGAGCCACGGTGCCGGGTTGACGGCGCCGCCACCCTCAGGGTGGATCTCCAGGTGGAGGTGCGGGCCGGTGGAGCGACCGGTGTTGCCGGAGTAGCCGACGATGTCGCCGGGCATGACCTCGGCGCCGACGCGGGTCGCGAACCGGCTCATGTGCGCGTAGAAGGACTCCGTGCCGTCCCAGTAGCTGATCCGGACGAGGTTGCCCATGTTGCCGTTGGCTCCAACGAAGGTGACCGTGCCGCGGGACATCGCGTGCAGCGGCGTTCCGACGGCCGTACCGAAGTCGTTGCCCCAGTGCATGCGTCCCCAGCGCATGCCGTAGCCCGACGTGAACGTGGCGCCTGAGATGGGCATGACCCACTTCTTGCCTTCGCGCTCCATCTTGGCCTTCGCGGCGGCATCGGCCTTGGCCTTGGCGGCAGCGGCCGCAGCGACGCGAGCCTTGCTGCGAGCCACGCGCTTCTGCTCGGTCACCCGACCCTGCAGGGCTGCCGTCTGGATCGCGACCTGCTGGCGGCGCGTCGAGAGGTCAGCCTGCTGGGCGACCTCCGTCGCAGCCTGGTCCCGGGCGGTCTGCGCTTGGGCAGCCGTCAGGTCGAGGGTCAGCGGAGCGGACTCGGCAACTGTGGCACCCGTGGCGGTGACGACCAGCGCCGCAGCAGCGGCAGTGGGCAACACGAAACCAGGATGAAGGGCGCGGGAGACTCGGGTGGTCGTCGCAGGTTTGCGGTGACGGCCTCGGTGGCGCCCCTGGTAAGGGGAAGTCAAAACAGGGATACCTCACGTGCAGGGGACACGGGAGGCACCACCGTACCGTGACCTGACCGTTATACAAACTCGTTGTCCACATCATTGCTCTGACCTGCAGGGATGCGATTTCCGCTTCGGCGAGTCGCGCCGGCGTGTCGCCCGGTGGCCACTCGGCAGCCACGTCCCGATCGGTCAGCTGAGGCCGTCGGCCGTATGCCGTCCGCTCGCCGAGCGTCGGCCGTGCTGGCTCGCGAGGTCATCGGCACGACCGCGGTGCGCGATCGGCGTGACGCCCGCGGTGACCGTGCCGCCGTCCTGGTCCAGCTCGGCCAGTGCGGTGGAGATGCCGTGGACGACGTCGCCCACGATCGGCAGCGAGATGTGCCCGACCCCGTGGAGGCGGATGTTGCGGACGGAGAGATCGGGGTGGCGCAGTCGGCCGTTGCCCTGCGGGACGACCACGATGTCGGTGTCCGACCAGTAGCAGATGAATCGCGTCGTGCAGCCGGGAGCGGGCTCGTCGAGCTCGTTGAGGAGGCCGCTGCCCGGGCGCATCTGGGTGCCGAGCCGGCTCGGGAGGGCGTAGGCGCTGTAGGTGCCCTGGTGGGGTGTGCCCAGCGTGACGAGCGTGTGGACGTGCTCGTCGCCGCCGAGGCGCGTGACGTAGTAGCGGGCGATGAGGCCGCCGAGGCTGTGGCCGACGACGTGGATCTTCTCGTAGCCGGTGTCGGCGACGATCGACTCGATCTCCTCGCCGAGCTGCGCGGCCGCTGTGCGGATGTCGGCGGTGAGGGAGGAGTAGTTCATCGCGTAGACCGACCCGAACCCGCGACGCGTGAGTCCGCGACGGAGCAGCGTGAAGATCGAGCGGTTGTCGATGAAGCCGTGCACGAGCAGGATCGGCGTGCCCGAGGCCTCGAGGTGGGAAATGATGAGGCCGCGCTGCACGGGCGCCAAGTGCTCGATCCGGTACCCGCGCAGACCATCGGCGCGCTCTTGGAAGATCCCGAGCGGATAGGTCGCGAGGTGCGTCCCCACCCAGGCCGTCTCGATGGCCATGCCGAAGATGGCTCGCGGGGTGAGGAGCGTCCCGACGCCACGGGCCAGCTGGGCTCCGGACAGCGCCAGCTGGCGGGCGCGGCCCATCACGGGCAGACCTTCTCGGCGCTGGCCGAATCGGCCGGGTGCGTCCTCACTGATGCATCCATGGTGGTTTCACCGTATAGCCCCGCCGTCTGACCGTGCCCGATGTAGTGAGGATCACGCGGCTGGCGTCACCAGATCGAGACCCGTCGGCGGTGCAGCCTTCGCGGCGGGTCTAGGCTCGCCCCGAACGAACCAGCGGTCAGTAGACGACGACGTGAGGACGGGAACGAATCCGTGGACCTTTTCGAGTACCAGGCACGCGATGTGTTCGAGAAGCACGGTGTACCCGTGCTGGCTGGAGCAGTTGCCACCACCCCTGAGGAGGCCCGTGCGGCCGCCGAGACCATCGGGGCCAAGAGCGGCGGTGTCACCGTCGTCAAGGCTCAGGTCAAGACCGGTGGACGAGGCAAGGCGGGCGGTGTCAAGGTCGCCAAGACGGTCGACGAGGCGCAGCAGCACGCTGAGGCCATCCTCGGCATGGACATCAAGGGCCACACGGTCCACCAGGTGATGATCGCCCAGGGCGCGCAGATCGCCGAGGAGTACTACTTCTCCGTCCTGCTCGACCGCACCAACCGCACCTACCTCGCCATGTGCAGCGTCGAGGGCGGCATGGACATCGAGCAGCTCGCCGTCGAGCGCCCCGAGGCCCTCGCCAAGGTCGCGGTCGACCCCAACGTCGGCATCGACACGGCCAAGGCGCAGGAGATCGTCGACACGGCCGGCTTCGACGCCGAGACCGGCGCCAAGATCGTGCCCGTCCTCGAGAAGCTGTGGCTCGTCTACCGCGACGAGGACGCCACGCTGGTCGAGGTCAACCCGCTCGTCAAGACCACCGACGGCGACATCGTGGCCCTCGACGGCAAGGTCACCCTCGACGAGAACGCCGACTTCCGTCAGCCCGACCACCTCGCACTCGAGGACAAGGCCGCTGCCGACCCGCTCGAGGCGGCCGCCAAGGAGAAGAACCTCAACTACGTGAAGCTCGACGGCAACGTCGGCATCATCGGCAACGGCGCGGGGCTCGTCATGAGCACGCTCGACGTCGTCGCCTACGCCGGCGAGTCGGTCGGTTCCAAGCCCGCCAACTTCCTCGACATCGGTGGAGGTGCGAGCGCCGAGGTCATGGCCAACGGGCTCGGCATCATCCTCGGCGACGAGCAGGTCAAGGCCGTCTTCGTCAACGTCTTCGGTGGCATCACCGCGTGTGACGAGGTCGCCCGCGGCATCGTCGGCGCGCTCGACACGCTCGGTGACGCTGCGACCAAGCCGCTCGTCGTGCGTCTCGACGGCAACAACGTCGATGAGGGTCGTCGCATCCTCGCGGAGCGCAACCACCCGCTCGTGACCATCGAAGAGACCATGGACGGCGCCGCGGCCAAGGCCGCCGAGCTCGCCGCCCAGGCCAACTGACTTCAGGACAGGAACACACCACATGGCAATCTTTCTGAACGCAGACAGCAAGGTCATCGTCCAGGGCATGACCGGCGCCGTCGGCATGAAGCACACGACGCTGATGCTCGCTGACGGCACCGCCGTCGTCGGTGGCGTCAACCCGAAGAAGGCCGGCACCTCGGTCGACTTCGACGGCACCGACATCCCGGTCTTCGGCTCGGTCAAGGAGGCCATGGAGGCCACCGGCGCCAACGTCTCCGTCGTCTTCGTCCCCCCGGCCTTCACCAAGTCCGCCGTGGTCGAGGCCATCGACGCCGAGATCCCCCTCGTCGTGGTCATCACCGAGGGTGTGCCGGTCAAGGACTCCGCCGAGTTCTTCAACTATTCGCTCGGCAAGGCCACGCGCATCATCGGCCCGAACTGCCCCGGCCTCATCAGCCCCGGCAAGTCCAACGTCGGCATCATCCCCGGCGACATCGCCGGTCCGGGCCGCATCGGCCTGGTCTCGAAGTCGGGCACCCTGACCTACCAGATGATGTACGAGCTGCGTGAGTTCGGCTTCTCCACCGCCATCGGCATCGGCGGTGACCCCATCATCGGCACCACGCACATCGACGCGCTCGAGGCGTTCCAGGCAGATGACGAGACCGACGCGATCGTCATGATCGGCGAGATCGGTGGCGACGCCGAGGAGCGGGCCGCCGCCTACATCCAGGAGCACGTGACCAAGCCGGTCGTCGGCTACGTCGCGGGCTTCACGGCTCCCGAGGGCAAGACGATGGGCCACGCCGGCGCCATCGTCTCCGGCTCGTCGGGCACCGCCCAGGCCAAGAAGGAGGCCCTCGAGGCCGCCGGGGTCAAGGTCGGCAAGACGCCGTCCGAGACGGCCGAGCTCATGCGCGAGATCATGCGCAGCCTCTGAACCCAGCCTGACGCACCACACGCGAGCGGGCGGCATACCGAGAAATCTTCGGTATGCCGCCCGCTCGCTTTGCGTGGTGTGGTCGGCTCAGTCCCCGGTGACGAAGGCAGTGACCCTGCCGTCGTCAGCGATGACGACGCGCCAGCCGGTGTAGCCCTGCCCTGACGCCCTCATCGCTGCAGCGTCCTCGCTGGTGAGGATTCCAGAGGTGATGAGCAGGTTCCAATCGGCGTCGCTCTCTGGCAGTGCAGGCCAACGGGCGAGACCTTCGTCGTAGGACGGGCGGGTCTCGAGAAGAGCCCGGAGCAGGTGATGGCGCTCGTGGTGCTCGGGCAGGGCGAGGGCGTCGGCCACGGCCGCACCGCCGAAGGAGACCACCGTTGCGTCACGTTCGAAGCGCGCCACGACAGCCCCCTTGCTTTCGCAGCCGGCCTGGCCGTGCAATGCGCGCGCGGTGTCCGCGATCTTTGACGGGATGCCCGAGGTGTCCGGTGGCCCATACTCCACCGCCAGGCAGGAGAGAATCTCTCCCGGGCTCGGCGTCGGCCGGGCGATCCCCTTGTTCGCACCGCTCGGCAGCGGGGCGGGTGTGAGGCTCAGGGTGGGAGGGGTCGCTGGCAGCGGTGGGGGAGAGGCGTCCTCGTGCGCGATGCCGCGGAATCCGAGAGTCGCGATGATGGTGATGGCTGCGGCGATTCCGGCGGTCAGCCCCAGCATCCGACGGCGGCGGAAGTCGCCCCGGGCGCGTGCACCCTCGGGATCGGTGAGGGGTGAGGCGTCCACGTCGACGCGCAGTGTGAGCAGGACTCCGCGCAAGAAGTCGTCATCCTCGATGGTCCACCGCTCGGTGGCGTCCAGCTCATGCATGGCCGTTCTCCTTTCTCTGGAGGCTGCTGGGTCGAGCGAGAGCGGCCGAGCTCATCGGCTCGGTGGATCGAAGGAGGTCGGCGAGCTGCGCCCTACCGCGGTGGAGTCGGGCCTTCACCGTTCCGATGGGCACCTCGAGCTCCTGAGCGATCTGCTCAAGACTTCGGTCGGCGAGATAGTGCAGCGCGACGGTCTCGCGGAGCACCGGGCTCAGCTGGCGCAACGCCGCGACCACTGCGACGCGGTCATCGCTCGGCGATCCCACCGTCTCGGTCATCCCATGACGGGTGTGTGCCCGGCCACGCGCCTGTCCGTGCCGCCATTCGGAGATGGCGATCCGCCGAGCCACCGTGCGAACCCACGCGACGGGGTCATCATGCGTGGAGACCCGCTTCCAGTCGCGCCAAGCCCTGGCGAAAGCCTCCTGGGTGGCCTCCTGCGCGAGCGTCAGGTCACCTGTCGCGGCATACACGAGGTGCACGACGCGGGGCGCGGTGGCTCGATAGAACACATCAAAGGCGCTGCTGTCTCGATCTCGCACGGCTCGCCCCTCCACGTAGGCCCTCTACAGCTGATCACTGATTCAGACGCATTGGCGGTGCAGAAGGTTGCATCGTCAGGGCGAGGTTTTGGTCGGGGGCGTCGGCGTGTGTGCCGCCGGTGGGCTGCCCAAGCGGGGGAGACTGGGAGGCAATGAGTGTCATGGACATGCTGCGGGGTGTGCGCCCCTCCGACGACGCCGACGGCGAGGGAACGCCGGCCGCGCCGTGGTTGCCCGACCCTGCTCGTGACGTCCTCATCGGGGTCGTCACCGGCTTGCTCTCCCTGCTCGTCGTCCTCGTGCCCACGGCGCTCGGGTGGATGCTCGATCCCCGTCCCGGTGCGTCTCTCAGCGAGCCGCTCGGTGCCGCCGCCTCCCTGTGGTTGCTCGTCCAGGGCGCCCATCTCGGCTCTGGCGCGACCGTCGTCGCCTTCGTCCCGCTCGTGCTCGGGGCGCTTGCCGTCTGGGGTGCTGCGAGGGGAGCCCTGCGCGCCCTGGACACCGCCGACGTCGAGGGCGAGTTCGTCGCCGATCTGGTGCCTCGTTCGGTGGCCACGGTTGCTGGCCGCTGGTGGCTCGGGTATGCCGTGGCCATCGGTCTGGCGTCCGCTCTCACCCTCGTGGGGTCGTTGCCCCTGCGGTGGCTGAGTCTGGTCGTGCCGCTCGTCGTCGTGCCTGTGCTGGCGCTCGCGATCGCTGGCCGACGCCTAGCGCGTGAGGCCGACATCCTCGGACCGCGGTTCGACGCCCTCGTCGCACCCGAAGCCGCGCGCCGCGCCTGGGGCCCCGCACTGCGCGGGCTCGCCCTGCTGCTGGGGGTCGCCCTGCTCACCGTGCTCGCTGCGATCGTCCTGAGCTGGGGCTCGGTCAGCAGCCTGCAGAAGGAGGCCGGTCCGGGCTTCCTCGGTGGCGTGTTGCTCTCCGGGGCCCAGTTCGCCTCGCTGCCCAACCTCGCCCTGTGGGTCGTGTCGCTCCTCGCCGGCCCGGGATTCTCCGTCGTCGATGGTGCCCACACCTCGCTGACCAGCTCCTCCTCCGGCCTCATGCCCCTCGTGCCGGTCTTCGGTGCCGTGCCCGAGCCGGGGTCGTACCCGTGGGTGGTTCGCCTGCTCGTGCTCGTGCCGGTGCTCATCGGCGGCTACATCGGGCGGCGTTCGCTCGTCTCCGTGGCTCGGCTGTCATCCCTGCGGACCAAGGCCTCCGTGGCCGTCGCGGCCTGTGCCATGGTCGCTCTCGCCGTCGGGGTCCTCGATGGGCTCGGGGGTGGTTCGCTCGGCGCCTACCGACTCTCCGACATGGGTGCCTCCGCACTGTGGATGACCCTGGCCCTGGGACTCGAGCTCATCGTGGGTGCCCTCGCGGTCGTCGCGTGGGATGCCTGGCGCCTTCGTCGCTGACGCTCGGTCTCCGACCAGCGCGGGCCGTGGCCCTGTCACGTTTCGGGGTGCCTTCGTGGCGTGCCGTTGTCGCCGCACATGTGTGGTCCAGTCAAAAGTTTGACGCATGAACTATTGACAGCGCTCCACGGGTGGTCGACGATGAGGACCGAGATGGTCTAGACCAATAGGAGGCAATGGTGCTTTCCCCTCGTAGGACTCTCGCAGCCACAGCCGGGCTTGCCATGGCCGTGACGGGGGCCTTGGCCGCGCTACCCGCGCAGGCCGCTCCCACGACGCAGCCACTGCCGACGATCTCGCCGACGCCCCAGGCCATGAGCCGGGTTGGCGCCGATGTCGTCCTCCCCGGACGGGTCGAGGTCGTGGTGGATGCATCGACCGACCCGGCTGCCCGGAGTGCGCTCAAGAAGTCGCTCACCGAGCGCGGAGTGGACCGGATCGTCGAGCGGGCGAGTGCCAGCGGAACCGCGCCCCTGACGATTCACCTCGGTCCTGCAGTCCGTAGTGACGTCAAGGCATCGTTGGGTTCCACGGGCGCGCCGACCCACGCCGAAGGCTACGGGCTGAGGGTCGACGCCTCCCGCGGGCCGCTCGGCACGATCGCCCTCGGCGGGTCCGACGCTGCCGGGCAGTTCTATGCCGTGAAGACCCTGGACCAGCTCTTCGTTCCCAAGGATGACGGTGGCTTCCGCATCTCGGGTGCCTCGATCAAGGACTTTCCGACCATGCCGCTGCGGGGGACCATCGAGGGCTTCTACGGCCAGCCCTGGACCCAGGCCGAGCGGCTCGACCAGCTCGACTTCTACGGTGACGTCAAGGCCAACACCTACATCTACGCGCCCAAGGATGACCCCTTCCACCGCGAACGGTGGCGCGATCCGTACCCGGCCGACAAGCTCGCCGAGCTCGCAACGCTCGCCGACAAGGCGACCGCGAACCACGTGAACTTCACCTTCGCTCTCTCGCCGGGCAACACCGTGTGCTACTCGAGCGAGGCCGACTACGCGGCGCTCACCGGCAAGCTCCAGCAGATGTACGACGTCGGGGTCCGAGCCTTCAACATCCCGCTCGATGACATTGACTACGGCCGCTGGCACTGCGACGCCGACCGCGTGAAGTTCGGCTCGCCCGGTGCCGGCACCGCAGGGAAGGCGCAGGCCTACTTCCTCGACCGGGTGCAGAAGGAGTTCATCGAGACCCACGAGGGCGCTCGGCCGCTGCAGATGGTTCCGACCGAGTACTACAACACCACCGAGTCGGCCTACAAGGCCGCGCTGCGCACCATGGACGACGACATCGTCGTGATGTGGACCGGTGAGGGCGTCGTGCCGCAGTCGGTGACCGTCGACCAGGCCCGCAAGGCTGCGACCGTCTTCGGCGGCTCGACCTTCCTCTGGGACAACTACCCGGTCAACGACTACGGCAACACCGCGGGTCGTTTGCTCCTTGCGCCGTACGACAAGCGCGAAGCCGGACTTGGTGCCTACCTCGCCGGCATCGTGTCGAACCCCATGAACCAGGCGGCCGCGAGCAAGATCGCGATCTTCGGTTTCGCAGACTTCAGCTGGAACGACACGGGCTACGACGCCGGTCGCAACTGGACCCAGGCGCTGAAGTACGTCGCCAACGGTGACCAGAACACTGCGGCGGCTCTGCGGGTCTTCGCCGATCTCAACCACCTCGCACCGAGCTTCGGCACGCCGTGGCAGCCGCAGTCGCCCGAGCTGGCCAAGCGCACTGCTGCGTTCTGGACCCAGTGGGAGGCTGGCGACAAGGCCGGTGCGATCGCTGCGCTGCGCACCTACGCACAGTCGATCGCGGCAGCGCCAGCAACCATCCGCGGCGGGTCGACCGACCCCGGGTTCGTCGCCGATGCCAAGCCGTGGCTCGATGCCACGACCTTGTGGGGACAGGCGCTGGTGCAGGTTCTCGATGCCATGAGTGCCCGCCTCGACGGCGACAAGGCCGCCTCGGACGAGCTCAACGCCGCCTCGAAGGCCACGGCGGCCAAGGCTGCGGCCGTCGTCGTCGACCCACCCGACAACGCGTGGGGCAGGGCACGGGTCAAGATCGCTGACGGCGTCCTCGACACCTTCGTCTTCAAGGCGGGCTTCACCCTCGACCTGTGGGAGGCCGGGGACGTCGCCAACGTGGCGCCCCGCGGTGTCGCGACGGCGTCGAGCACGGAGCAGAACCTTGACCGGCTGGCACCGAGGTTCGTCAACGACGGCGACCCCTCGACCCGCTGGGCGTCCGGCTACACGGACACCGAGTGGGTCCAGGTGCGCCTCGCCCAGCCCACCGTGGTCCGGGCGGTGACGGTGAGCTGGGAGGCGGCGTGCGCCAACGCCTACGAGATCCAGACCTCCACCGACGGGACGACCTGGACTCCGCTCAAGCGGGTCGACGACTCCACGTGCGGGCTCGACCTGTTCACGTTCCAGGCCGGTGACCCGGTCCAGTACGTCCGCGTGCAAGGGATCGACCGCAAGCTCGACTGGGGCTATTCGATCTACGAGCTCGGGGTCTACGCCGCGAGCTGACGCCTGACTGGACGAGGACGGCGTGTCGGTAGGGTGCTCGACGTGAGTGCACCCGCCGGCATCGTCGTCCTCGTCTCTGGCTCGGGCACCCTGCTCCAGGCGCTCATCGACGCAAGTCTCGACCCGGCATACGGGGTCAGGATCCTTGCCGTGGGAGCGGATCGGGACGACATCGAAGGTTTGCGTCGCGCGGAGCGCGCTGGGATCGAGACCTTTGTATGCCGGGTGCGCGACTTCCCGGACCGGGACGCCTGGGATGCGGGGCTGGCTGCCGAGATCGCTTCTCGCGCACCGGAGTTCGTGGTGACGGCCGGCTTCATGAAGATCCTCGGGCCGGTGGTGCTGGAGGGGCGGACGATCCTCAACACGCACCCGGCGCTGCTGCCCAGCTTCCCCGGAGCGCACGCCGTCCGAGACGCGCTGGCGCACGGGGTCAAGGTCACCGGGACGACCGCCCACCTCGTCGACGCGGGGGTCGACACCGGGCCGATCCTCGCCCAGCGTGCCGTCGAGGTGCGCGATGACGACACCGAGGAGTCGCTGCACGAGCGGATCAAGGCGCAGGAGCGCGAGCTGCTCGTCGACCTCGTCGGCCGTCTCGCTGCAGAGCCAACATCCGTCAACCCTGGCTGAGTCCGTCGGCCTCAGGCCCCCGCGCCCGGTGAGCGCGGGCCGACGCGGGCCGCGCCGGTCGCGGCGCTCGCCACCTCAGCGAGGACGAGGTGGTCGACGCTGTCCTCGAGGAGCGCGCGCACCCGAGCAGGGGTGCCCGGGTCGGTGATGAGGGTGTCGACCTCATGGAGTGCCATGAAGGTCGAGAGCCCCACGATGCCCACCTTGGAGTGGTCGGCCAGGACGCAGACGGAGCGGCTGGCGCGCACCAGGGCGCGGTTGGTCTCGGCCTCGACGAGGTTCGGGGTCGTGAGGCCGGCGTTGCGGTCGATCCCGTGCGCACCGAGGAAGAGTCGGTCGACGTGCAGGCCCTGCAGCGCCGCGACCGCGACCGGACCCACGAGCGCGTCGGAGGGGGTGCGGACCCCACCGGTGAGCACGACCACGTGGTTGCCGCCCGACTCGTGGAGGAGCTGTGCCACCGGGACGGAGTTGGTCACGACGGTGAGGTGGGGGATGTTGCGGATGGCTCGGGCGAACTCGTAGGTCGTGGTCCCGGCGGAGATCCCGATGGTGGCGCCCGGGTCGACGAGGCGAGCGGCCGCAAGCGCGATGGCGTGCTTCGCGGCGGTCATGAGGGAGGACTTCGCGGTGAACCCCGGCTCGTCCGTCGCCCTCGGGAGCAGCGCCAGGGCGCCACCGTGCACCCGCTCCAGCAGTCCGTCGGTGTCGAGCCGCTCGATGTCGCGGCGCACGGTCATGTCGGAGACGCCGAGATGCTCGACGAGGTCGGACACCCTCACTGCTCCGGAGTCCTGCACCATCGACAGGATCGCGGCACGCCGCTGGCTGGCGAGCACGGTCAGGACTCCCGGATCACGGCGGCGCAGAGCGGGGCGAGCACATGGGTCGGGCCCACGTCGCTCCCGCTGACGAGATCGTGACCGTTGACGGTCAGCTCGTGCTCGGTGGTCGTGTGGTTGAGGAGGAAGAGCCACGAGCCGTCGGCGCTGGACCGGCGTACGGCCTCGACCCCTGCGGCCATGGTCGTCACCGGCTCGACTCCCGCGAGCGCGGCCACCTCGTCGAGCAGGGACCCGAGACTGGTGTCGTCAGGGAGGGTGCCGAGATACCAGGCCGTTCCGTCACCGACGGAGCGGCGGGTGACAGCTGGGCGGCCGCTCAGGGGTCCCTGGGCATAGGTCGTCACCACCTCGGCGTCCACGACTCTCGTGTCCTCGCTCCACTGCGACCCATGACCGCCACCCGACAGGGCGACGACCTCGTCGGTTCGCAAGGGAAAGAACTCCTCGACCCTGACACCCAGCAGCTCGCGGAAGGCGCCGGGATAGCCGCCCAGCCGCACGTGGTCGTCGGGGTCGCTGATGCCGGAGAAGTAGGTGACGACCACGTGGGCGCCGGCCGCTGCGGCCGCGGCGATGGACGCAGCGTCCTCGTCGGACACGAGGTAGAGGCTCGGCACGACGACGATCCGGTAGCGGGACAGGTCGGCCGAGGGGTGCACCACGTCGCAGGTGATCCCGCGGTCGCGCAGGAGGCGGTGGACCGCGTGGGGCGCCGTGACGTAGTCGATCTCGCTGCTCGGCATGCACGGACCACTCATGGCCCACAGGGCCTCGTAGTCCCAGAGCACCGCGACGTCTGCGTCGACGCGCGAGCCGAGGACCTCTCCGAGCCTGGCCGCGATCGCCCCCAGCTCGCACACCTCGCGAAAGCGGTCGCTGTCCTCACCCGCGTGGGGGACCAGCGCCGAGTGGAACTTCTCGGACCCGGACCGGGACTGCCGCCACTGGAAGAAGCCCAGCGTGTCGGCGCCGCGAGCCACGTGGGTCAGGGAGTCGAGGACTGTCCCGCCCGGCGCCTTGGCCGGGTTGACCGGTTGCCAGTTCACGGCGCTCGTGGAGTGCTCCATGAGCATCCACGGGCGGCCACCGGCCAGGCCCCGGGTGAGGTCGCCGTGGAAGGAGAGCTCGGCGCGCGGGTCGTCGAGGGCGTCCACGACGTAGTGGTCGGTGCTGATGACGTCCTGGAACGGGGCCCAGTCGTGGTAGTCGAGGAGCCGGAAGTTGCTCATCGTCATGAAGTTGGTCGTGACCGGCACCTTCGGTGAATGGCGGCGGATCATCTCGTGCTCGTCGCGGTAGAAGGACAGGAGGGTGTCGCTGCCGAACCGGTGGTAGTCCAGCACCTGCGTCGGGTTGGCGAAGGTCGTCGTGCGACGCGGCGGGAGGATGTCCTCCCACGCGGTGTAGCGCTGGCTCCAGAAGGCCGTGCCCCACGCGTCGTTGAGGGCGTCGAGCGTGGCGTAGCGCTGCGCGAGCCAGGCGCGGAAGGCGATCGCGCACGTGTCGCAGTAGCAGGGCAGGTTGTGGCAGGCGTACTCGTTGGAGACGTGCCACATCGCCAGGGCGGGGTGGTCGTGATAGCGGGCGGCCAGCTTGTCGGTCAGGGCCAGGGCCAGCTCTCGGTAGAGACGCGAGGAGGGGCACCACGACTGCCGGCTCCCCGGCCAGAGGCGGTGACCGTCGTGGTCGACGGGCAGGATCTCCGGGTACGCCGAAGTCAGCCACGGGGGCGGTGTGGCCGTCGCCGTCGCGAGGTCGACCGCGATGCCGTTCGCGTGCAGCAGGTCCATGGCCTCGTCGAGCCACTCGAAGGTGTACTCACCCTTGGTCGGCTCGAGCCACGACCACGAGAAGACACCGAGCGTCACGAAGGTGACCCCGGCGTCTCGCATGAGGCGCATGTCCTCGTCCCAGGTGGCACGGGGCCACTGTTCTGGGTTGTAGTCGCCACCGAAGGCGATCCCATCGCCGGGCCAGGCTCGCATGGCGGTCAGTCTGCAAACAGGTCGAACATTTGTCAACACTTTGCGACACGTCGGTTGCTGGTCAGACAAAAGATTGCGTCGGCAATTCGGACGGCGGCTGGTCTATTTCATTTGCGGTGCGCAACGCCAACTGCCCACCTATGAGCGCGTATTCAGGACGTGACCGAGCCCTTGACACGATGAATGGGGCGGGTGAACACTCAGCGCAGTCAATGTTGGTTTCTGATCGAAATTGTCAGTTACCGCACGTTCGTCAAAGGAGACAACCATGACAACTCCGGGATCCTTCGGCCCCACCAGTCCCACCGTCCCCGCATCTGTGCGAGGTGTCGACCGCCGGTCGCTGCTCCGCGGAGCCGTCGGCGCGGGAGCCCTCCTGGGAGTGCCGACACTGCTGGCCTCCTGCAGTGGCGACGCCACCCCCGCCGCGAGCGGTGGCGGTGCCTCGGCCAAGGCCGGACCGGTCAAGTTCGGTTTCAACGAGGCCAAGGGCTCGGGACCGGCATACGAGCGCCTGAGCGCCATCGCCGATGCCTACGCCAAGAAGGCGGGAGTGTCGGTCTCGCAGAACGCCGTGGACCACAACACCTTCCAGGAGAGCATCAGCACCTACCTGCAGGGCACACCCGACGACGTCTTCACCTGGTTCGCCGGCTACCGCATGTCGCAGTTCGCCGAGAACGGCCAGATCGCCGACGTCAGCGACGTGTGGCCGATCGAGGGCATGAGCGACGCGTTCAAGAAGTCGGCGACGGCGGAGGACGGCAAGCAGTACTTCGTCCCCGTCAGCTACTACCCCTGGGCCGTCTTCTACAAGAAGTCGGTGTTCGAGAAGAACGGCTGGACCGAGCCGAAGACGCAGGACGAGCTCATGGCCCTCATGACCGATATGCAGGGCAAGAAGCTCACGCCCTTCGCCTTCGCGGCCAAGGACGCCTGGGCCCCGATGGGAACGTTCGACATCCTCAACATGCGGCTCAATGGCTACGACTTCCACATGGAACTCACCAAGGGCAAGAAGGCCTGGGACAGCCCCGAGGTCCGTCGGGTCTTCGAGACCTGGAAGACCTTGCTGCCCTTCCACCAGGAGAACTCCCTCGGGCGCACGTGGCAGGAGGCGGCCACGTCGATGGCCAAGGGCGAATGCGGGATGTATCTCCTCGGCACGTTCGTCGTCGACGGGATCCCCACCGAGACCCAGGAGGACCTCGACTTCTTCACCTTCCCCGCGCTGGACCAGACCATCGGTGCCGATGCCCTCGACGCGCCGATCGATGGGTTCTGCGTGTCGGCGAACGCCGAGAACGAGGAGGCGGCCAAGGCATTCATCAAGTACCTCGGGAGCGCCGAGGCCGCTGACGCGGGCAACAACGCCGCTTCGGCGCCGTTCATCGCCGCCAACGCGGGCGCGAGCACCGCGAAGTACGGCGCGCTCCAGAAGAAGTCCGTCGAGGTCGTCCAGAACGCCAAGTCCATCGCGCAGTTCCTCGACCGCGACACCAACGCCGACCTCGCCAACACGGTCATCACCGCGTCGCTCCAGGAGTTCATCAAGAGCCCCGACAAGATCGACTCGATCACGACCTCGATCCAGCAGCAGGCCAAGTCAATCCTCGGCTGACCTTGACCTCCCGGAGAGCGAACATGGCCACGCGCACCGCACGCCGCCCGAGCACCCGTCGGGTCGAGAAACGTCGATCGACCCGGGACCGCCTCGTCATCACGGCGATGATCGGGTTCCCGACGCTGCTCGTCATCTGGCTGGTGTGGCTCCCAGCCATCGGCTCGGTGCTGCTGTCGTTCACGAAGTGGAACGGTTTCAAGCTCAGTGGCATCCAGTGGGTCGGCACCCAGAACTACAAGGACATCGCGACCATCTACCCGCCGTTCTGGCCGGCGATCCAGCACAACCTCATCTGGCTGGTGTTCCTGTTCGTGTTCCCGACCCTCCTCGGGATGTTGCTGGCGGTGATCCTCGACCACGAGATGTGGGGCAGCCGGTTCTACCAGACGGCGTTCTACCTGCCGGTCGTACTGTCGATGGCGCTCGTCGGGTTCATCTGGCAGCTGTTCTACTCCACGGACCAGGGCCTCATCAACGAGGTGTTCGGCTCCAATGTCGACTGGTACGGCGACCCCAACGTGAACCTCTGGGCGGTGCTGGTCGCGACCGCCTGGCGGCACACCGGCTACATCATGCTCATCTACCTGGCCGGCCTGAAGGGCATCGACGCGTCGCTGCGTGAGGCAGCGGCCGTCGACGGCGCCAGCGAGGTCAAGACGTTCTTCCACGTGATCTTCCCGGTCATGCGGCCGATCAACCTCATCGTCCTCGTCATCGTGGTCATCGAGTCGCTCCGGGCGTTCGACCTCGTGTGGATCATCAACAAGGGTCGCAACGGGCTCGAGCTCATCTCGGCGCTGGTGTCGCAGAACGTCATCGGCGAAGCCACGCGCTACGGCTTCGGCTCCGCCCTGGCCGTCATCATGATGGTCATCTCGTCGGTCTTCATCACCATCTACCTACGGATCGTCTTCCGAGAGGAGCGCCGATGAGCGCCACGACAGCACCGGCGGTCTCGCCGGCCACGGCGACCGCGGGCCGAGGCGGGGAGAAGGGACCCTCCGGCGGAGTCCTCAACCGTCGGCGCGGCAAGGTGGCCACGGTCATCATGCTCGGCCTGGCGATCGCGTGGCTGTTCCCCCTGCTCTGGGCCCTCTACAACTCCTTCCGCTCGTACTCCTACACCCAGACCAACGGGTACCTGTCGTTCGGTGGTTGGACCCTGGACAACTACCAGAACGCATGGAGCAGAGGGAACTTCGGACTGCACCTGCGGAACTCGCTGCTCGTGACGCTCCCGGCCGTCGCCATCACCCTCTTCCTGTCGTCCATGGTCGCCTTCGTGCTGGCGCGGTTCTCCTACCGTTTCAACCTCACCCTCCTCGGGGTCTTCCTCGCCGCCAACCTGCTGCCCCCACAGGCGCTCCTCATCCCGGTCTTCCGGATGTTCCGCGAGATCCCGCTGCCCTCGGTCATGAGCGAGAGCGGCACGATGCTCAACAGCTTCTGGGCGCTGATCCTCGTGAACACCGCGTTCCAGATGGGGTTCTGCACCTTCGTCCTGAGCAACTACATGAAGACGCTGCCCTACGAGATCTATGAGTCTGCCGAGATGGACGGTGCCGGGATCTGGCGGCAGTACTGGCAGCTGACCATGCCACTCGTGCGGCCGGCCCTCGCGGCACTGGGCACGCTGCAGGTGACGTGGATCTACAACGAGTTCTTCTGGGCCACGGTGCTCATCTCGCGGGGGGACAAGCTGCCGATCACGAGCGCGCTCAACAACCTGCGCGGGCAGTTCTTCGCCGACACCAACCTCGTGGCAGCGGGGTCGATCATCGTCGCGCTGCCAGTCCTCATCGTCTTCTTCGTCCTCCAGAAGCAGTTCGTGTCGGGGCTGACCCTGGGGTCCACCAAGGGATGACCTCCATCCTCACGGTGTTGCGCGGAGGTGGCACGGCCCTGGCTCTCGCACAGGTCGGCGACGCACTGCCACACGTCGTGCACTGGGGCTCGGACCTGCCCGACGCTGCCCTGGCCGACCTCGAGCTCCTCACCGATCCTCCGGTCGGGCACAACCAGCTGGACAGCGTGTGGCAGCTCAGCGTCCTGCCCACGTCCGGTCAGGGCTGGCTCGGCACCCCGGCGTATGCCGCGCACCGCGCCGGGGGTTCCTCGGCTCCGCGGTGGGTCGCGACCCTCGCGGCGACCCATGAGGCCGGCGCCATGACCGCAGAGGTGCACGCGACGGCATCCAACATCGGGGTTGAGGCGGTCCTCCGCTTCCGACTCGACGAGCACGGTGTCCTCACGGTCGGGTCGGAGGTGACCAACACGTCGGCCGACGAGCCGGTGCTCGACCTGGCGGCCCTGAGGATCCTGATGCCCCTGCCGTCGAGGGCCCGCGAAGTCCTCGACCTCACCGGCCGGTGGTGCCGGGAGCGCTCCCCGCAGCGCAGGCCACTCGCCGACGGCACCCTGCTCCGCACCGGGCGTCGGGGCCGCACCGGTCACGACGCGACGCTGCTCATGGTCGCGGGCACGCCCCGGTTCGCGTTCCGGTCGGGCGAGGTCTGGGCCGTGCACGTGGCGTGGAGCGGCAACCACACGCACCTCGTCGAGCGTCTGCCCGAGGGCGCGGGTTCGCATGCAGCGGTCATGGGCGGGGGCGAGGCGCTCGACCCGGGCGAGGTGCGCCTCGGTCCGGGGGAGACGTATGCCGCTCCACCGGTCGTCTTCGTGCACTCGAGCGAGGGTCTGGACGGCCTGACCCGCTCCCTCGTGCGCCACCAGCGCTCTCAGGAGGGCTACCGATCGACCCCGCGCCCACTCGTGCTCAACACCTGGGAGGCGGTCTACTTCGAGACCGACCTCGACCACCTCCTCCGGCTCGCCGACGTGGGGGCGTCGGTGGGAGTCGAGCGGTTCGTGCTCGACGACGGCTGGTTCGGCGGCCGACGTGACGACACGCGCGGCCTCGGCGACTGGCACGTCTCTCCGGAGGTGTGGCCCGAGGGTCTGGGCCCCCTCGTCGATCACGTCAAGGGACTGGGCATGGAGTTCGGCCTCTGGTTCGAACCGGAGATGGTCAATCTCGACTCCGACGTGGTGCGCGCCCATCCCGACTGGGTGCTGGGACCGGTCGCAGGGCGCCCGCGGGCCTCGCGACAGCAACACGTGCTCGACCTGGCGAACCCGGAAGCGTTCGACCACATCCTGACGTCGATGAGCAGCCTCGTCGACGACTACGGCATCGACTTCGTGAAGTGGGACCACAACCGCGACCTCCACGATGGTGTCCACTCGGACGCCACGGGCACCGACCGCCCGGCCATCCACGCCCAGACCCAGGCGGCATACCGACTGCTCGACGAACTGCGGCGACGCCATCCCGACCTGGAGATCGAATCGTGCTCGAGCGGCGGGGCGCGGGTCGACCTCGGCGCACTCGCTCGCACCGACCGAGTCTGGACCTCGGACTGCAACGACGCGCTCGAACGGGTCGCCATCCAGCGGTGGACCGGCCTGCTCGTGCCACCCGAAAGGATGGGCACCCACGTCGGCCCCCCACGGGCCCACACGACCCATCGCGACCTCGACCTCTCGCTCCGCACGGTCGTCGCTCTCGGTGGGCATGCCGGACTCGAGTGGGACCTCACGACCTGCAGCCCCGAGGAGCTCGCGGGCCTCCGGTCATGGGCCGGGCTCTATCGCGAACTGCGGGAGCTCCTGCACAGTGGCGATGCGGTGCGGTCCGATCACGCCGACGACTCGCTGGTCGTCGACGGGGTCGTCGCACCCGACCGGTCGGCTGCGGTCTTCCGGGTGGTGTCGGTGACCACGGCCAAGGGCGTGTCGCCGGGCGTCGTCCCGTTGTCCGGCCTCGATCCGACACGCTCGTACCGGGTCCGTGTCCGTTCCGAAGCAGGTCTGCCCGCGACGGTCCAAGTGACACCACCGGCATGGTGGGGCGACGCGGTTGCGCAGGGCGTCGTGGTGACCGGTGCCGCCCTCGCCGAGGTGGGTCTGGCACTGCCCATCCTCGCCCCGGCCCAAGGTTTCCTGCTGCATCTGACGCCTCCGGGCTGATCGCGTCCAGGTCCGAGCGCGGCTGGGTGAGGTTGGGGCGACCCGTCCTCGTCGCTAGACTCACGGGTGACGACTGGCGCAGGTGGACCACCACCGGGGAGTCACATGGGACACGCATCGCCCGCCTGGGTGCACCCGCTGCTTCGTGATTGCACACCCCTCGCCCGATTCATTTCGATAGGAGCCATTCCCCATGGCCGTCTCCGTCACCCCGCCCGGACCCACGCAGGACCTGCGCCCGATCCGACGGGCCCTGATCTCCGTCTTCGACAAGACCGGGCTCGAGGATCTCGCCCGCGGACTCCACGAGTCCGGGGTTGCCATCGTCTCGACGGGTGGCTCGGCCAAGCTCATCGAAGGTCTCGGCATCCCCGTGACCGAGGTCGCGGACCTCACCGGCTTCCCCGAGTGCCTCGAGGGTCGCGTCAAGACCCTGCACCCGCTCGTGCACGCCGGAATCCTCGCCGACACCCGCAAGCCCGACCACCTCGAGCAGCTGGGTGAGCTCGGTGTCGAGGCGTTCGACCTCGTCGTCGTCAACCTCTACCCGTTCGCCGACACCGTCGCCTCGGGTGCCGCGGCCGACGACATCGTCGAGAACATCGACATTGGCGGGCCGTCGATGGTTCGAGCGGCCGCGAAGAACCACCCGAGCGTGGCCGTGGTCGTCGACCCAGCGGCATACGCCGAGGTTCTGGAATCCGTGCGCGGCGAAGGGTTCACCTTCGAGCAGCGCAAGGCGCTCGCCACGAAGGCCTTCATGCACACGGCGACCTACGACGTGCACGTGGCGTCGTGGATGGGCAGCGCCTACACGGACTCGACCGAGGGCACGGGCTTCCCGTCCTGGGTCGGCGCGACGTGGAACAGGTCCGAGGTGCTGCGCTACGGCGAGAACCCGCACCAGAACGCGGCGCTCTATGTGAGTGGGTTCGTGCCGCAGCCGGGACTGGCCCAGGCGAAGCAGCTGCACGGCAAGGCGATGTCCTACAACAACTACGTCGACGCGGACGCTGCGGTGCGCGCCGCGTATGACCACGGCGACCAGCCGACCGTCGCGATCATCAAGCACGCCAACCCGTGCGGCATCGCTGTGGGTGACGACGTGGCGGCCGCGCACGCCAAGGCGCACGCGTGCGACCCGGTGTCTGCGTTCGGCGGCATCATCGCCACGAACCGTCCCGTGACCGTCGAGATGGCACGGGTCGTCGCTGACATCTTCACCGAGGTCGTCGTCGCGCCCGGGTTCGACGCCGACGCACTCGAGGTGCTCACCGCGAAGAAGAACATCCGCCTGCTCGAAGCCGCTGCGCCCTCTCGCGGTGGCGCCGAGATCCGACCGATCAGCGGCGGGCTGCTCATGCAGCACCGCGACACCGTTGACGCTGTCGTCACGGGCGACGACGGTGCCGTCACCGGTGGTGACGAGGCCGCGAACTGGCGCCTCGTGTCGGGTGAGGCTGCGGACGAGGCGACGCTGGCGGACCTGCAGTTCGCGTGGCGCTCGGTGCGTGCGGTGAAGTCCAACGCCATCTTGTTGGCGTCCGGCGGCGCCTCGGTGGGCATCGGCATGGGTCAGGTCAACCGCGTCGACTCGTGCCACCTCGCCGTGTCGCGGGCCAATTCTGACGGTCAGGAGCGGGCGCGAGGTGCCGTTGCTTCGTCGGACGCGTTCTTCCCGTTCGCCGATGGACTCCAGGTGCTCATCGACGCCGGTGTGCGTGCGGTCGTGGCGCCCGGTGGATCGATGCGTGACGGTGAGGTCATCGAGGCCGCTCAGGCTGCCGGCGTGACGATGTACTTCACCGGAACCCGCCACTTCGCCCACTGATCCATACCCCGACCTTTCTCACCGCCGGGTGCCACACTGACGTCACGGTCGGACGTGTGCGCCGGCGGTGAGGAGCAGGGGGCATGTTGTGGTTCTGGATCCCGGTCGGAATCTTCTTGGTGGCGATCTTCGTCGGCGCCTGGTTGTTTGATCGACGCCATGGCAAGGACTCGACGTTCGGCGAAGGCATGGACACCAACGCGGGCCAGCTCGAGGCCAAGAACACGGCGCGACTCATGAGGCCCGGTGGTAGCAGCGGCGGATGGGGCGGCTGAAGACCCGGGACACGGAGACGGTCGACTCATTGCACAAGGACCACCGGCAGAGGCCTGATTTCGGCTTCCGACGGTGGTCCTTGCGCAATGAGCCCGGTGAGCAGTGGTCAGGCGGGGGCTCCGGGGGCGGCGTAGCCCGTCGGGTCACCTTCGCCGAGGTCGACGATCGCGGCCACGGGGCCACCGCCGTCGGGGCCCTGGTGGGCGGCCGAGACCGACACGAACACGGCCGGGTCACCGGTCACGGAGGCGGTGACGCCACCGACACAGGACTTGATCTGGCGGTGCCAGTGCACGTCGGAGTCGTCGAGCATCGCGTTGCGGCGACCGCGGACCTGACCGTCCTGGCTCACCTCGCACTTGAGGAAGACGTTGACGAGGCGGCCCTGGATGTCGCTCGTGTGGGGGCGGTCGGGCAGCTCGAGGCCAGCGTCCTTGATGGCCTCCCAGATGCCGTCGGCGTCGAGGGCATCGCGCATGACCGAGTGGCCGATGCGGTAGCGGCCACCGACACCGCGGGCGTTGCCGACGACGACGATCTGAGCCTGGTCGAGCTCGACACCGGAGGAGCAGGACGCCACCGAAGAGAAGAGCGAGCGGTTGTGCATGACGTCCGCGTCGGTCGGCATCTCGATCTCGCCGAGGGCGACGGCGATGCCGAGTCCGGTCGTGCCGTTGGAGAGGTCCATCGACTCGTGGGTGTGCTCGGTCCAGACCTTCTGGCCGCGCGACTTCGCGTCACGGATCGTGTGGATCGTCAGCAGCGGGGTCTTGGTCTGCACGTAGTGCACGTCCGCCGGGTCGGTGATGCCGGCACGCTCCATGGCGACCTTGACGGCGTCGGCGACCTTGGTCACCATGCCGACGTAGCCGATCTCCTCGGGGAGGATCGCCTCACTCATGGCGAAGCCGACGGTGAGCCGGGGCTCGTCGGACTGCTCCGCCTTGTCGGCGGGGACGGTCGCGAAGATCGTGGCGTGGGGGCTGATGATGCCGTCCGTGCCGCCCGACCAGACGATCGGGACCTGCTTGACCTGGTCCGCCGGTGCACCCTTCTCGATGAGCACCTCACGGAACGCGCGGTCGGCAATGATGCGGGTGTAGTCGTTGACCCCACCGTTGCCCTCGGTCTTGCCGATGATGGCGATGACGCGGCTGGCCTCCATCACACCGTCGTCGATGAGCTTTGCGAGCTCGGAGGCGTCGGACACACTGTGGAGCGGGACCTTGCGGACCTCAATGGCTTCTGGCACGACTGGACCTTTCTGTAGGGGGCTGAGCGTCATGGGCTGGTGTCGATGATGGTGCCGAACTCGCGGTCGACGGCGTCGGTGATGTGCGCGAGCGAGGTGATGATGCTGCGTCCGCCGGACTCGGCAAAACGCATCGCGGCGTCGACCTTGGGGCCCATCGAGCCGGACGTGAACTGGCCGTCGGCGGCATACGCCTGCATCTGCGCGAGGGACGTGAACTCGAGCGGGCGCTCATGCGGCGTGCCGTAGTCGACCATCGCGTGGTCGACGTCTGTGGCGATGATGAGGATGTCGCACTCGAGGGCCCTCGCGAGCAACGCTGCCGTGAGGTCCTTGTCGATGACCGCCTCAACGCCGTGGAGGGCGCCGTCGGCGTCGCGGACGACGGGGATGCCGCCACCACCAGCAGCGACGACGACGTGTCCGGCGTCGACAAGAGTCCGGATCGCGGCCAGGTCGAGGACCTCGCGAGGTTCGGGGGAGGCGACGACGCGGCGCCATCCCTTGTCGCCGCGGTCCTCCCAGCGCTGGCCGTGGTCGATCATCTGCTGAGCCTCGCCGGCGGGAAGGTAGCGACCGATGGGCTTGCTGGGCTCGCGGAAATGAGGGTCATCGGCGTCGACAAGCGTGCGCGTCACGAGGGCGGCCACGGGTCGGTCGACGCCGTGACGCGTCAGGGCCGGCTCGAGGGCGTCGAGCATGGTGAAGCCGATCGTTCCCTGCGTCTGGGCGCCGCACCAGTCGAGCGGCACGGGCGGGACGACGGACGCGGCGATCTCGTTCTTGACGAGGAGGTTGCCCACCTGCGGACCGTTGCCGTGGGTGAGGACGACCTCGTGCCCCGCTGCGACGAGCTCGGCGACGTGTTCCATCGCCTCCGTGATGGCGCGCACCTGATCGGCCGGGTGCGCCGACCCCTCAGGGGAGGTCATGGCGTTGCCGCCGAGTGCCACGAGAACTCGCACGCGCTCACCTTCCGGACCGGTCGGCATACCCCGTCGGTATGCCGTTGCCGCGAGCCTAGGGAGGTCGCTGCGGTGCAGCGTTGGCATCACCTGACAGGCGACGCCGTCCCGTTTGTCAGGTGTCGCGGTGCTCAATCAGAGTCGGCGGTATCGGGAGTGTCGGTCGGTGAGGCGCTGGGTGGGTTCGACGTCGGCGAGCTCGGCCAGCTCGTGGCGGATCGCGAGCCCCATGCGCCGACAGAACGCCTCCGGCTCCTGGGAGGCGTCGGGGTGCTCGGCGACGATGCGATCGATGATGCCGTCCGCGAGGAGGTCGAGGGAGCGCACCCGCTGGGTCTCGGCGAGCTCGGGGGCGCGGTCGGGTGTCCGGTAGAGGATCGCCGAGGCACCCTCGGGCGGCAGGGGGGACAGCCACGAGTGCTGGGCGCTGATGACACGGTCGGCCGGCATGAGGGCGAGGGCGCCACCGCCGGTTCCCTGACCGAGCAGGACGCAGACCGTGGGGACCTCGAGGACGACGAGTTCTGAGAGGCAGCGCGCGATCTCGCCGGCCATGCCGCCCTCCTCGGCTTCCTTGCTCAGGGCGGCACCGGCCGTGTCGATGATGCTCACGAGGGGGAGGTTGAGCTCGGTGGCGAGCTTCATGCCGCGTCGGGCGACACGCAGTCCGGACGGGCCGAGGGGAGCCTCGGTCTGCTCGCCGCGCCGATCCTGGCCGAGGACGACGCAGGGGGTGCCCTCGAAGCGGGCGAGCGCGAGGAAGAGCGATCGGTCCCATTCACCGGCGCCGGTGCCGAAGAGGGGCAGTACGTCGGTGGCGCCGAGCTTGAGCAGGGCACGCACGCCGGGCCGAGAAGGTTTGCGGGACAGCAGGATTGACTCCCAGGCGGGTGTGTCCGGGAGCGGCTCGCGGGGGACCTCGGGTGCCGGCGTGGTGTCGTGCGGCGCCAGGACGAGGTCGAGGAAGCGGGCCGCCGTCGCGGTGAGGAGCTCGACGGGGAGGACGGCGTCGAGCAGGCCGTGGGCGAAGAGGTTCTCAGCGGTCTGGACTCCCTCGGGGAAGGGCTGCCCGTAGAGCGCCTCGTAGACACGTGCGCCGAGGAAGCCGATCGTCGCCCCGGGTTCGCCGACGGTGACGTGACCCAGCGACCCCCAGGAGGCGAACACCCCGCCGGTCGTGGGGTGGCGCAGGTAGGTGATGTAGGGAAGGTGCTCGCGCTTGTAGGCCGCGACGGCCGCCGAGATCTTGACCATCGTCACGAACGCGGGCGTGCCTTCCTGCATGCGGGTGCCACCCGATGCGGGGGCCGCGAAGAGAGGAAGGCGCTCGGTGGTGGCGCGTTCGAAGGCGAGCACGATGCGCTCGGCCGCGGCGACACCGATGCTTCCCGCCAGGAAGCGGAACTCGCCGGCGATGACGGCGACGCGGTGCCCACCGATGCGCCCTTCGCCGGTGACGATGGACTCGTCCGTCCCGGCCTTCTCGGCAGCGGCGGCGAGCTCGGCGGCATACGGACTGCCGGGTTCGGGCACCGCGATCGGTGACTCGTCCCAGGACTGCCACGTGTCTTCATCGAGGACTGCGGCGAGGAGTTCGCTCGACGTGGGGCGCGAGGGCTTGTCGCTCACGCCGAGTCCTCGTCGGCGAGCCAGGTGCGCACGCTGTCGTTGTGCTGGCCGAGCGTCGGGGGAGCGAGGTGGGTCTCACGCCCGCCGGCAAAGGCGTTGTCGTCAAAGCGGATGGGCGGTCCGGGGATCTCGATCTCGCCGAGGACGGGGTGGTCGACGTTGAGCACCAGGCCCTGCGATCGGGTCTGGTCCCAGTCGTAGACGCGGTCGATGGTGCGGACCTCGCCCGAGGGGATGCCGAGTTCGGCGAGGCGGGGGAGGAGGTCGTCGAGGCGCCACGTCGCGAAAGTGTTGTTGAGCGTCGAACGCACGAGCTCCGGGTGGGTCACGCGGTCGCGGTTCGTCGCCAAACCCGGTGCGGTGGGGTCGATGTCGAACGCCTCCGCGAGCTTGACCCAGAGGGACTCGCTGCCGCAGGCGATCTGGATGTCACCGTCCTCGCAGTGGAACAGGCCATAAGGGGAGAGCGCCGGGTGGTGGTTGCCCTGGGCGTGCCCGACATGACCGGCAACCGTGTATGCCGTGCCCTGGAAGGCGTGTGCGCCGACGACCGCTGCGAGCAGGCTCGTGCGGACCACCCGGCCCTTGCCGGTCGTGTTGCGTTCGTGGAGGGCGGCGACGACGCCGTAGGCGCCGTACATGCCGGCGAGCAGGTCGCCGATGGGGACGCCGATGCGGGTGGGCTCATCGGCGCTGGGTCCCGTGACCGACATGAGGCCGGCCTCGCCCTGCGCGATCTGGTCGTACCCGGCGCGACCACCCTGCGGACCGTCGTGCCCGAAGCCACTGATGGCGAGGACGACGAGGCGCGGGTTCAGCTCGTGGAGCCGCTCGACGGTGAAGCCGAGGCGGTCGAGGACACCCGGACGGAAATTCTCGATGAGGACGTCGGAGCGCCGCACGAGGCGGGTGAGAACGTCGCGGCCGTCGTCGGACTTGAGGTCGAGGGTGATCGACTCCTTGTTCCGGTTGGCGCTGAGGAAGTACGTCGAGATCGGGTCGTCCTCGGGGCCGACGAAGGGCGGTCCCCAGCCGCGGGTGTCGTCGCCAGTGCCGGGAGTCTCGACCTTGATGACGCGAGCGCCCATGTCTCCCAACATCATCGCGGCATGTGGACCCGCGAGGGCTCGCGAGAGGTCAACGACGGTGATGTCCTGCAGGGGTCCGGTCACGGCTAGCTCCTTTGATGCGCGTGGGATCGAGCGTAGGGAGCGAGACGGGTCAGGTGATCGGTGAGTCCATGGCAAGACGAAGGTCACACGGTGTCACCTTCTGCCAAAGGATCAGCTGCGCGTGGCTCGGACCAATCGAACGAGCACCCACGCTGCCGCGGCAATGATGAGCACTGCCAGCACCGGTTCCAGGGCGCCGACGCCAGTGACTCCGACGAGCAACGCCATGACGGCGAGCGCAACGACCGTCGCCGGGTAGAGCAAGATCGACCGGAACTTGTCGGGCGATCCCCATACCTCCGACATGGATGTCAGCACCATGAGGAAGAACCACGGGATGACGAACCCGAACGCCAGGAAAGCCAGCTCGGCGGGGTGTGGCGCCATGAAGCCTGAACTCAGGACGCTGACCAGGGTGAGGAAGGCCAGAAACGCCAGCCCCGCGCCGTTGAGAAAACAGGCGGCGTGAGCCGTCCACGGCGAGGGGCGGACACGAGTGGGTGAGACGGGTGGTGCGGCCGGGCGGCCGGCATACGCCTCATCGGCAACCGACTGGGGTGAGCCGAGTTCGGCGAGTGATCGGCGCACGTCCTCGTCGGAGGCGCTGGGAGCGAGCGACGCGTCAAGGTGCTCGTGCACCCCGGCGAGGACCTCGGCGCGTTCGCCCGGATCGACGCCGTGGAGCAGCAGCTCGAGGTCGCGCAGATAGGCGCTCACGAGTGGGTGGCTCAGTGCTGACGTCATGGCGTGCCTCCTTGGATGGCGGTGTCGACCGCGTCGCGGAATGGTTTCCAGGTGCGGGTGAAGGCTTCGAGGGCGGCGCGCCCCTCGGCGGTCAGGGAGTAGTAGCGGCGTGGCGGCCCCTCGACCGACTCCTGCCACGTGGTGTCGACGAGTCCGGCCTTGCGGAGGCGGGCGAGCAGGGGATAGAGCGTGCCCTCGCCTGACATGAGGATCCCGTCGACGGTGAGGCGCCGGGCGATGTCGAAGCCGTAGAGCTCCTGCCCCTGCAGCATCGCGAGGACGCAGTACTCCAGGGCACCACGACGCAGGTGCGTCAGGATGGCGTCGTCGCTGGGTACCATGCGACACAAGATAGCGTATGCCGGCCGGTCACGACTCCGTTTCGACGCCGGGTTCTGAGTGGGTCATGAACTCCCACACGAGCCAGTGCGCCAAGGCCACGAGCAGGATGAGCAGGGTCGCCTCGGCCTGGAGCGGCGTCACGCCAAGGGGTTTGGACAGCTCGGGCGCGACACCGAGGACGGCCACCGCGGCGTAGATCACGGCGGCGATCCACCGGTGGCGGGCGAACGTGCCGGCGTCACCGGCGGCGTGGGCGCGCTGCAGCAACCGCAGGGTCGACCAGCACCCGATGGCCGCCACGATGACAAAGCTGGCACGCCAGATGTGCGGGTTGGCCGTCCCGCCAACTTGGGCAAACAGGCCCATGAGCGCGGGCAGCAGGAAGGCGAGGTAGATCCCGCCAGCGTCACGGCGACCGGTGGGGCTGCGCAACCACGCCTCGTGCTTCTGGACCACCGACCACCACAGCCCGACGAGCGTGAAGCACGTGGCCGAGAACAGCGCGTAGAAGGTCGAGACGTCCATGGTCAGTACTCCGTGCGGCCCGGCAGGGCCCGCCACGCGTCGAAGGGCGCCTCCGACCGGCCGACGGCGAGGTGGACGCGGCGCATCGGCCACGCCTCCGGGTCCGGCGTCGGGTCGAGCAGTCCGTGGAACACCGCGTCGTCGAAGCCCGCATCCGCTGCCGCGTGCTGGTCCGCTGCATGGACGACCGCGTCCACCCGTGCCCACAGCGAGGCGGACAGGCACAGCGGGCACGGCTCGCACGACGCATAGACCGTCGCCCCCGGGAGCGAGAAGTCGCCGACCTCGCGGCACGCGTTGCGCAGCGCGACGACCTCTGCGTGCGCGGTCGGGTCGAGGTCGAGCGTGACCCGGTTGGTGCCCTCGCCGATGACGTCACCGCCGCGGACGACCACCGCACCGAACGGGCCGCCACCGCCGCTGACGTTGGCGATGGCGAGGTCGATGGCGCGGTCCAGCCACTTCTGGTCGTCAGTCATGCCCTCATGCTGACATCACGGACTCGGATATGAGCTCAGGACCTCGTGCCAGCTGTGAGGCTCCCGACCGAGGAGGTCGCGCAGGGTGCGCGAGTCGCCAACGAGTCCACCGCGGTCGTAGCTGCGGAACATTGCGACCAGGTCATCGCGGGCCTGATCCGTCAGGTCTTGGCCGGGCCCCGAGATCCACTCGTCGAGTGGCACGGCGACCGCGTCGACGGGGTGCCCGAGAACGTCCGCGGCGACCTGCGCCATCTCGCGCACGGACAGCTGCTCGCCACCGACGAGGTCATACGAGGCGCCGGCGTGCTCGTCTTCGGTCAGCACTCGCGCAGCCACTTGGGCGACGTCGTCGAGGTCGACGTTGGTGAAGGGTGCGTCCAACGAGTACGGCACCTCGATCCTTCCGTGCAGCGCCGGCCGATCAAGGTTCTGCAGGTATGCCGTGGGGCGCAGGACCGTGGCCGTCTCCAGTCGTGCGCGGATGGCCCTCTCGGCCTCTCCCTTGCGCAGGTGGTGGGGCATCGAGGCGTCGTCGGGATGAAGCACCGAGTGGTAGACAAAGCGCGAAACCCCCTGTCGCAGGGCGGAATCGGCAACACGGGTCGCCATCAACACCTCATCGGGGTGCATGTTCGGCGCCAGGTGATAGACCGCCGTGACGCCTGACACGGCGGCCTCAATGCCCACCCCGGTCGCGAGGTCGATTGGAACGGGATGAACCAGGTCATCGGCGTGGATGCGGGAGCGCCGACCCTGATGGATGGCCGCTCGCACACCGACACCGCGCTTCACGAGCGCGCGCGTCACAGCGCGGCCGGTCTTCCCGGCCGCGCCAATGACGAGCACCTGGTTCAGGTCAACTCACATCCAGTCGTACTCGCTGGACGTCGCGCCGCCGGCCAGCTGCGCGTAGCCCGGCCCACGGTCGAAGAACGGCTCGACGCCGCGCTCGTCGCGCAGCTGGGCACGCAGGGCCTCGCTCGCCTCGATGTCGACGCTCACGTTGTCCTTGTCGCCAGAGGCCACGACGCCGTATGCCGTCCGCGCACCTTCCGGCGACACCTTGCCCCACACGAGGTCGCGTTCGACCTCGTCGAGGGGACGCTCGAGCGGATCGCCCCAGCCGCCACCTCCCGTGGTGCGGATGCGGACGACCTGGCCGGCCTTGATCGGCTCGGCGTCGGCGAGCGCATCGACCTCGCGCTCGTCTGGGCCACCGGGATCGATGACGACACTGAACGGCATACCCGCCTTGCCGCCCTTGACTCCCCAGCAGGCGAGGATCGAGCGGTCGGCGATCGACATGAAGTGCCCGTCGCGGAGCATCCGGATGTGCTTCTCGTAGCCAAGACCGCCCCGATAGCGGCCAGCGCCACCGGAATCCACCGCGAGGCCCAGACGCTCGACGATGAAGGGGAAGCGTGACTCGGTGAACTCGCTGGGCAGGTTGCGGGAGTCGGGGACCACGTGGATGGTGTCCTCCCCGTCCGCGTAGTAACGCCCACCCGAGCCGCCACCGAGGACCTCGCGCATGAGGTAGTCGTTGCCGTCACGGTCCTTGCCGTAGACGCCGGTGTAGCGGATCGTCTCCTGGTCGGCCGGCATCTGCCCGTCGACCGCCTTGGCGACGACCCCGGCGAGGACGCCGAGCAGGCGCAGGATGACGAAGGTGCGGGCGTTGGTCGGCGCCGGATAGATCGGCGTGAGCAACGTGCCCTTCTCCGGGAAGCGCATCTCGATGAGGGGCACGATGCCCTCGTTGACGTCGAGCTCGGCCATCCGCTCGGGGGTGTCGGCGAGGTTGCGCAGGATGGGTGCGAGCCACTTCTTGAGGAAGTTGCCGCCGACGTAGTCGCCGCAGTGGTTGATCGGACCCTTGGCCTGGGGCGCCGTGCCGGTGAAGTCGACGATGAGGCGGGCGCCGCCCTTGAAGTTGGTCTCGGGGTCGGCTGGCGCGTCATCGACCTTGGTGAGGGTGATCCGCTGCGTGTGCAGTTGCGGCTCATCGACGCCGTCGTGCTCGGCGTAGTCCTCCCAGACGTAGGTGCCCTCGGGGATCTTGCTGAGGATCTCGCGGCGGTAGGTCTCGGTGGTGCTGTCCAGGATGGCGTCGAAGGCCGTCTCGATGTCGTCGCGGCCGTAGCGGGCGAAGAGATCCGACAGGCGGCGCGCACCCATGAGGCACGCGGAGCACTCGGCGTCGAGGTCGGCCGCGAGGCTGTCGGGCATGCGCGAGTTGCGGGTCATGATGCGCAGGGCGGCCTTGTTGGGAACGCCCCTGTCCCACAGCTTGATCGGCGGGACGGACAGGCCTTCCTCGAAGACCGACTGCGCACCGCTGGGCATGGACCCGGGGCAAGCACCGCCGATGTCGTCGTGGTGACCGAAGGCCTGGACGAACGCGACGACCGTGCCCTCGTGGAAGACCGGAACGGTGACGCAGAGGTCCGGCAGGTGGCCGATGCCGCCCTCGGACTCGTAGACGTCGTTGTGGAAGAAGACGTCACCCTCGTGCATCTCGTCGAGCGGGAAGTCGCGCACGATCGGGTGCACCAGCGCCGAATAGGAGCGGCCGGTGAGCTTGCGCAGCTGGCGGTCGTGGATGCCCGCACGGAAGTCGTGGGCGTCGCGGATCATGGGGCTGCGGCTGGTGCGCGCGATGGCAGTCTCGACCTCCATCTCGACGCTGGCCAGGGTGCCCTGGACGATCTCGACGAGGATCGGGTCCACGGTGCTGCCGGGCGAGGTGAGGCGCTTCCCGTGCTCGTATGCCGTGGGGAGACCAGCCGGGTTCACCGGGGCTGTCGTTGGGGTCACAGCGGTGGTGCTCACTTGTCCTCCTTGGTGATGACGAGGTTGCCGAAGGTGTCGACCTTGACGACGAAGCCGGGGTGGACCGGGACGGTCGAGCCGAACTCCTCGATGATGGCGGGGCCGGTCACGACGTCTCCGGCACGCAGGTCTGGTCGCCACCAGACCCCGGTGTCGACGTAGCCGTGGTCGGCGTCGAAGCACACCTGACGGGTCGAGCGACGGGCTCGCTCCTCGACGGATCCGGATTCGCCCTCGGCAGAGGCGATTTCAAGTAGTTCCGGGCGCGTGATGGGACCGACGCCGGTGACGCGCAGGTTGACCCACTCGACCTGCTGGGTGGGGTCGCCACGGAAGTCGTATCCGTAGAGCTGGGTGTGGGCGTCGTGGAACGCTTCGGCGACCTTCGCGGCATACGCCTCGTCAACGGCCTCGTCAGCGGGCGCCAGGACACGCACCTCGTAGGCCTGGCCGAAGTAGCGCAGGTCGACGGTGCGGGTGAACTGGTGCTCCGAGGAGGCGAACCCCTCTTTGGCGAGGGCAGCTGCGGCACGCTCCGTGAGGGACGTGAACGTCTTCTCGATCGCGGCGTGGTCGAGCGCAGCCTGCTTGGCGACCTGCGTCTGGACGTAGTCGTTCTTCACGTCGACGGTGAGCAGGCCGAAGGCGCTGACATTGCCCGGGTTCTGCGGGACGACGACGCCGGCGAGGTCAAGGATGTCGACGAGGAGGCAGGCGAGGAGCGAACCAGATCCGCCGAACGTCGTGAGCATGAAGTCGCGGACGTCGAGGCCGCGCTTGACGCTCACCTGGCGCAGGGCGTTGGCCTGGTTCCAGGCCGAGATCTCGAGAATGCCTGTGGCACACCGCTCGTAGTCGAGTCCGAGCTGCTTGGCCAGGGCCTCGATGCCGGTCCGTGCGGCGTCCACGTCGAGCGGGATCTCACCACCGAGCAGGTGCGGAGGGATGCGCCCCAGCGTGACGTGGGCGTCGGTGATCGTGGGGTTGAGGCCGCCCTTGCCGTAGCAGAGCGGGCCAGGGTCGGCGCCGGCCGAGTGCGGCCCGACCTTGAGGGCGCCCTCGGGGGAGACCCAGGCGATGGAGCCACCGCCAGCACCGACGGTGACGACGTCGATCATCGGGATCTTGCTCGGGTAGGCGCCGACCGAGCCCTCCGTGGTGAGTGTGGGTTCGCCGTCCAGCACGACGGACACGTCGGTCGAGGTGCCGCCGCCGTCACACGTGAGGATCTTGTCGAAGCCGGCCTTCTGCGCGATGAGGGCGGCGCCGAGTGCACCGGCCGCGGGGCCGGACATCGTCGTCGTGATCGGCTGGTGCACGACCTCGTCCGCGGAGAGGACGCCACCGTTGGACTTCATGATGTAGAAGGGGATCTCGCGTCCCGAGCCACTGGTGAAGCCCTCGAGCCGGCTGTGGATGTTGGTGACGTAGCGGCTGACGTTGGGCTTCACGGCCGCGTCGACGAGGGTCGTCATCGAGCGCTCGTACTCGCGGTACTCGCGCAGCACCTCGCTCGAGATCGACACGATGGCCTCGGGGTGCTCGGCGCGCAGGATCTCTCGCATCCGCAGCTCGTGGCCGTCGGCGGCATACGAGTGCAGGAAGCAGACGCCGATCGTCGTGATGCCGCGCTCCTTGAACCAGCGGGCCGCAGCGACGGCGCTCTCCTCGTCGAAGGGGCGAATCTCGTTGCCCTCGAAGTCCATTCGCCCACCGACGGTGCGGACGTGGTCGGCGGCGACGATGCGCGGCGGCTTCACCCAGAAGTAGGAGTTGCCGTAACCATCGGGGACGGCCTGACGGGCGATCTCGAGCATGAACTCGTAACCCTCGGTCGTGATGAACCCGAGCTGCTCGACCTTGCCCTCGAGGAGCTTGTTGGTCGCGACGGTCGTCCCGTGACAGACGGCGGTGATGTCGTCGCCGCTCGCCTCCATGAGGCCGAGGACCTTCTCGATGCCGTTGATGAAACCGTCCGCAGGATTGCTGGGCGTACTCGGCGTCTTGGTCGTGACGAGCTCTCCCGAGTCCTCGTCGAACGCCACCACGTCCGTGAACGTGCCGCCGGTGTCGATGCCGATTCTGATCCGTCGTTGCGCCATGCAGAGATTCAATCGGGTATGCCGTCCGCTCACTTTGTCAATGAGTGCCAACGGATCGCCGTGGTCGCCTCACAACCCGCCAACCCCGTCGTCAGGATGGTGACTCAGGCGCGGGCGTCGATAGTCAGCTCAGGCTCGGCGGACAGCAGAACTCGATCAGAGGTGAGGAGGCGCATGCCCTCGATGCGGGCCTGGGCGAGCAGCATCCGATCGAATGGATCGTGACGCACCAGCGAAGGGAAGCTCACGATGCCCTCAGCCTGTGATCCGTTGAGGGGCAGTTCTCGCAAGCCAGCAGCGCCAGCGGCGTCGCTCACGGGTCCCATCAGGTCCAGTTTTCCCAGCATCTTCTTGATGGTGAGTTCCACGACGCTCACAGGCGAGAAGTAGGCAGGAACGCCGGGGCCGCCAAGCGCGTGCCGGGCCATGGGCCCCAAGCGACTTCCTCCAGTCACCAGCCAGAGCAGGGCGTTGGAATCGAGCAGGATCATTTGTCCCAGTCCTTGCCGTAGAACATCTCCTGGATGTCGGGGTCGATTCCTTCAAGAACGTCGTCGTCGTACTCGACACCGATCCACCCCTCGACACCGAAGATGATCTTGGGCTCCTCGTGCACGACCAGGTCGACAACGGGCTTGCCTGCGCGCGCAATCGTCACCTGCTCGCCGGCGAGCACCTTCTCGATGAGCTTGGACAACTGGGACTTCGCCTCGTGGACGTTGACCTGCGTGGGCATGCCCTCACCATAACGGACTTAGCCAGACTTGGCTAAGTCTGGGCACCTCTCCCGCAACGTCTGCGTGATGGGTGGCTAGAACCGCCACATGCGCAGACGCAACGGGAAAGGGGGGCCGTGGGGTCAGTCGCCTTCGGGCTTGTGGTCGGGGCGCGGGGCGCCGTGGGGGAAGGCCGTCCTGGCGGGGGACTCGAGCTCTTCGCGGTGGTTACGGATGAGGTCGAGGTTGCGGTCGCGCAGGTGGTCGAAGCCCTGGCTGATGTTGGACCCGGGGGTGAGCGACGACAGTGCCGTGGCCGGGTCGAGGCGGGCCGACACCCAGCCCTCGTGCGATGCCGCCTTGGCGACGATCGTCGCGTTGGGCGTGACGATGTGGCTGTTGCCGAAGTAGATGACGCCGGCCGGGTCGATGCCCGTCGCGTTGGCGCCGATGACGAACACGTGGTTGTCATAGGCGCGGGCGCGGGAGGTGAGCTCCCAGATGTCGGCCGAGCGCAGCAGCGCCGACGGGCGGCAGATGATCTCGGCACCCTGGACCGCTTGGATGCGCGACAGCTCGGGGTAGTCGCCGTCGAAGCAGATGATCATGCCGATGCGTCCAATGGCGGTGTCGCACACCGTGACCGTGTCACCGGGGGTGACCCAGCCGCCGCCGGAGACGGCTTCGGTGCAGAAGGGGTGCGTCTTGCGATAGACGCCGAGCAGCTCACCGTCGGAGTTGATGAGGACGGAGGCGTTGTAGACGATGCCGCGTTCGGGTCCGCGCTCGTAGGTGCCGACGCACAGGACGATGCCGAGTTCACGGGCCACGGCCTGGAACGGTGCGGTCATGGGTCCGGGCAGCTCGCTGACGAGGTCCCAGAGGTTCTCCACGGGGCAGTCGGGCGTGAAACCGGTCGTTGCGGACTCGGGCAGCACGACGAGTTCGGCGCCGGTCTCGGCGACGCAGCGCCGGACGAAGTCGATGCAACGGGCGATGTTGGCCTCGACAACCTGCGGCGTCAGGGATCCCCGAACGGGTGCGACCTGGATGGCGGCGGCAGTGAGAGCACGCATCAGCGACCTCCGATGAGCCAGCCGACGATGACGCCGGCGAGAGCGACACCCGCTCCGAACAAGGCGCCCGGGACAAAGCCGGCTCGACCACCAGCGGCGGGTGTCCCCACAGGGAGCGATCGAGCGCCGCTGTCGACCTGCCCGGCATTCACGCCGGCGACGACAGCGCTGCCCTTGGCCTTCTTCTCCTTGCGGACACCGGCGATGTCGTCGTCCAGCGCCTTGAACATCTGACCGGCCATCTTGCGGGCGACACCGGCGAGCATGCGCTGACCGACACCGCCGATGGGTCCGCCGACGAGGGCATCGGCCTCATACGTGATGGTCGTTCCGCCACCCTCGGCCGGCACCAGGGTCACGTCGACCGTGGTGGAGATCGTGCCGGGAGCACCGGCGCCGTCGGCCTTCATCGTGAACCGGTCGGGCTCATTGATGTCGGAGATGGCGACCTCGCCGTCATAGGAACCCTTGATCGCCGCGACACCGGCCATGACCGTCATCGCGTAGCGGCCGGGGGAGAGCTCACGCAGGCTCTCGCAGCCCGGGATGCTGCGCTCCAGAGCGGCGGGGTCGTGGACGGCCTGCCACACCTGCTCGGGGGAGGCCGCCATCGTCGCGGTGCCGGAAATCTTCATCGGTGCTCCTCGGTGGTGCTCGTCTGGTGCTGAAGTTCGTTCTGGCGGTGTTGCGCGCGCAGCTCCCACAGCTCGACCGGGCTGATCGGCATCGAGCGGATGAAGAAGCCCTCGGCGTCGGAGATCGCGGACGCGATGACGGCCGTGACCGGGATGGTCCCGGCCTCGCCAGCGCCCTTGATCCCCAGCGGGTTCAGCGGCGAGGGCGTCTCGAGGTGGTCGGTCTCGATGTGCGGGACCTCGGACGCGTAGGGGATGAGGAAGTCCATGAACGAAGCGTTGAGCAGCTGCCCGCTCTCGTCATAGACCATCCGCTCATAGAGCGCACCACCCACGCCCTGCGCCACACCGCCATGGACCTGGCCCTCGACGATCATCGGGTTGACCACGGTCCCGCAGTCGTGGATGACGCAGTAGCGCAGGATCTTGATCTCGGCGGTCACCGGGTCGGTCTCGACGATGGCCGCGTGCATGCCGTTGGCGAAGGTGGCCTGGGTGGGCGAGTAGAAGTCCTTGCCCTCGAGTCCGGGTTCGTCGTCATCGGCGACCGGCGGCTTGTCCGGATCAAAGCTACCCGCGAACTGCGTTGCGGCCTTTGCGGATTCGTCAAAGGCATAGCGCAGCGGGTTGGACATGACCGCCACCGTGGACAGCGCGATCGAGGCGTGGGGCGCACCCTTGACGCTGATGACACCGTCCTCGATCTGCAGGTCGTCCTGCGACACCTCGAGGGCGTCGGCGGCGATGCGCAACGCCTTGGCGCGCACGGCCCGAGCCGCGAGGGCGACGGCGTTGCCGCTCATGACGGCACCGCGCGATGCAAAGGTCCCGACGGCATACGGCATCCGTCTGGTGTCACCGGTGGTGACGTAGACGTCGTCGATCGGCACGCCGAGCTCGTCGGCGACGATCTGCGCGAGGATCGTCTGGTGCCCCTGGCCCTGGGTGGTGAGGCCGGTGGCGACATTGACTCGTCCGCTCGTCTCGACCTGGACGTGGCCGCCTTCGTAGGGACCGACGCCGGTGCCTTCGACGTAGCAGCCGATCCCGAGACCGACCTTGCGTCCGGCCGCCTCGGCCTCTTCCTTGTATGCCGCGAAGTCGTCCCAGCCCACGAGCGCCTTGAGCTTGGCGAGGGATGCGGGGAAGTCGCCCGAGTCGTACTTGAGCGGGCGTCCGTCCTGGAAGAGGAGCCCCTGGTCGTAGGGCATCTCCTCGGGCTGGATGAAGTTGCGAGCGCGGACCTCGGTGCGGTCGATGCCGAGTTCGGCCGCAATGGCGTCCATCGTGCGCTCCATGGCGAAGCAGCCCTGCGGTCGTCCAGCGCCTCGATAGGGCGTCACGAGAACGGTGTTGGTGTAGAGCGACCAGAACTCGACACGGTAGTTCTGCGGCTTGTAGGGGCCGAGCAGTTGCGTCGCGGTGATGATCGGGACGATGACCCCGTAGGGGAGGTAGGCGCCGTTGTCGTGCCAGAACTTCACGTCGAGGGCGAGGAGTCGCCCGTCGTCATCGAAGCCGACGGTGACCGTCTGCAGCTGGCCGCGTTCGTGGGCGCTGGAGGTGAAGTGCTCGCGGCGGTCCTCGGTCCACTTGACGTCGTGGTTGAGCCTGCGCGAGGCCCACGGGACGAGGACCTCTTCGGGCCAGGGGTGCATGATCTTGACGCCGAAGCCGCCGCCGACGTCGGGGGCGATGCACTCGACCTGCGCGAGTGGCAGCGCGAGCTTGGCAGCGACGGCCGCGCGCACACCCGTCGAGGTCTGGGTCGACGAGTGGATGCGCATGCGCTGCTCGTCCGAGTCCCAGTGCGCGAGAACGCCTTTGCCCTCCATGGGCATGCAGGCGCTGCGCTCGATCTCGAGGTCGAGCGTGAGCGTGTGGGGGGCCGCGGCCATGGCGGGTTCGACGTTGCCGACCTCCTGCAGGAGGTGGGCGGCGACGTTGCCGGGAGCGTCGTCGTGCACGAGTCGGTCTCCGTCGCGCGAGTTCGCGATGCCGACGACCGGCGGCAGGAAGTCATAGGTGACGACGATGCGCTGGGCGGCGTCCTCGGCGAGGTAGCGGTCGCGCGCGATGACCATGACAATGGCCTCGCCGACGTGGTTGACCTCGTCCTTGGCGAGCGCGTAACCCGTGCGCCCGGCCTCGATGGAGGGGTGGGGGATGAGGAGGGGCAGCCGATCGGCGGCCGGCCCGTCGAGGTCCTCGTGGGTGTAGACAGCGATGACGCCGTCGATCTCGACCGCACCGTCGACGTCGATGTCGGTGATCCGCGCGTGGGCGTGCGGGCTGCGGACGAACGCGACCTCGTAGGCGTCGTGACCGAGGTCGTCGAGGTAGCGGCCGTTGCCGGTGACGAGGCGCGGGTCCTCCTTGCGCAGGACGGGCTGGCCGAACTGGCGGGTGCTCATGAGGCGTCACCTGCCTCGGACTTCTTGGCCCTCAGGTCACGCTTGATCTCGGCGGCGCGCAGGACGGCCTTGCAGATGTTCTGGTAGCCGGTGCAGCGGCAGAGGTTGCCCGAGATGGCCTCGCGCGCCTCCTCGCTCGTCGGGTCCGGGTTCTCCTCGATGAAGGCGGTGATCGTCGTGACGAATCCCGGTGTGCAGAAGCCGCACTGGAGCCCGTGACACTCAACGAACGCCTGCTGCACCGGACCCATGGCGTCCTGGGTGCCGAGCCCCTCGACGGTGGTGATCGTGTGCTCCTGCGCGGACACGGCAAACATGAGGCACGAGCGCACGGGCTCGCCGTCCACAAGGACGGTGCAGGCACCACAGACGCCGTGCTCGCAGCCGACATGGGTGCCGGTGAGCCGCAGGTCGTGACGAATGAAGTCGGACAGCAGTCGTCGCGACTCGACCGTGCGGGTGTGGGCCACGCCGTTCACGTTCAAGGTCACGTCCACCGTGGTGGTCGCGTCCTGGTCGATGTCGGTCATGCGTCCTCCTCGGTCGTGGCGATGGTCAGAGCGCGTCGGGTGAGCTCGGCGGCGAGCATGCGGCGGTACTCACTGGTGGCGTGGATGTCGGCCTCGGGCGCGATCCCGGCCTGAAGGAGATCGTCGATGCCATCCCAGCGCGACGAGATCGACTGCCCCACAACGGCTTCGGAGAGGTCGATGACGACGGGAATGTCCGTGACGGAGACGTATGCCGCCCGCGCACTTCGCACGATCGCGTCCCGGCCCTGCCCTTCGAGATCGACCGCGACGCCGACGCCGGCCAGCGCGTAGTCCCCGTGACGGCGGGCCGACTCGATGAAAGCAGTGCGGGTCGTGGAGCCGAAGCGGCCGAAGCGCACGGCTTCCAGCAGCTCATCGGCCTCGAGCACGGTCTGCAGGGGCCCTTCGAAGAAGTCACCGGCCGCGACCTCGCGACGCCCACCGGGGCCGACGATCTCCATGACCGCATCGGTCAGCACGGCGATCGAGGGCATCTCTCCAGCGGCGTCAGCGTGGGCGATGGAGCCCACGGTGGTGCCGCGGTTGCGGATGGCCGGGTGGGCCACGTTGCGCAGAGCCTGACGCAAGAGCGGCAGAACGGCATACGCCTCATCGTTTTTCTGCAGTGCAGCGTGCCGCACCGTGGCGCCGACCCGGACGTGACCGTCGGTGACGGTCACGGTGTCCAGGCCGGCGACCCGGTTGATGTCGACGAGGTGCGCCGGCTGGGCGAGCCGCATGTTGAGCACCGGAATGAGGCTCTGACCCCCGGCGAGGACCTTGCCGTCGTGTCCGACCTCAGCGAGTGCCGCGACGGCCTCGTCGAGCGTGCGTGGGGCGTGGTGGACGAAGGGGGCAGGCTTCACGTCGGGGGTTCAGCTCCTCAGCGCTTGGACTGGTAGAGGTCGTCGATGCCGTCTTCGTCGCCGTAGACGCGGTCGCCTGTGGCGATGGCCGTGCCGCCGGGTCCGCCCTTGCCGTCGGCGCGGTTGCGGAGGTCGGCAGGGGCGAGGGTGCGGGCGAGGTGGAAGGCGCCGACTGCCACGATTGTGCCGAGGGCGATTCCGCTGAGGCTGAAGTCGTCGCTGAGCTTCATCGTCACGTCACCGATGCCGATGACGATGCCGGCGGCGACGGGAACGAGGTTGATCGGGTTCGCGAAGTCGACCCCGTTCTCCTTCCAGATCTTGGCGCCGAGCAGGCCGATCATTCCGTAGAGGACGACCGTGATGCCGCCGAGCACGCCACCGGGGACGGACGCGACGAGCGCGCCGAACTTGGGGGAGAAGCCGAAGATGAGCGCGACGACAGCGGCCACGTAGTAGGCAGCGGTCGAGTAGACGCGGGTGGCGGCCATGACGCCGATGTTCTCGGCGTAGGTCGTCGTGGGCGAGCCACCGACGGACGAGGCGAGGATCGTGCCGAAACCGTCGGCGGCGATGGCGCGACCCATGTCCTTGTCGAGGTCGGCGCCGGTCATCTCGGCAACAGCCTTGACGTGGCCGGTGTTCTCCGCGATGAGGGCGATGACGGCGGGGAGGACGAGCAGGATGGCGGCGGTGGAGAAGCTCGGTGCGTGCCAGCCGGGAACCTCGGTGCCGTCAGCCTTGAAGATCGTCTTGGCGGGGAAGCCGAACCAGGCCGCGTCACCAACGCCCGAGGTGTCCCAGCGAAGGTGCTTGGTCGCTTCGGTAGCGCCGGGAAGGACGGAGGTGATCTGCCCGACGGTGTGGTCGAGGAGCCACGAGAGGGCGGTGCCGAAGATCAGCGCGAGGAAGATCGCGATGCGGCTGATGAAGCCCTTGAAGGCCACCGCACAGACAATCGTGAAGAGCATGACGAAGAAGGCAACCCACTGGTCGGCGGGCCAATACGTCTTGGACACGACGGGCGCGAGGTTGAAGCCGATGAGCATGACGACCGCGCCGGTGACGACCGGCGGCAGCACCTTGTGCAGGACGGCCGACCCGAGGAAGTGGATGGCCACACCCACCAGGAGGAGGACGACACCGGAGATGAGGATCGCGCCGGTGACCTCGGAGGAGTCCCCTCCCTGCGAGCGGATCGCGGCGACACCACCGACGAACGCGGCCGACGTGCCGAGATAGCTGGGGACCCGGCCCTGGACGATGAGCAGGAACGCGATGGTCGCGATGCCGCTCATCATGATGGCGAGCTGCGGGTTGAGACCCATGATCAGGGGGAAGACGAACGTCGCACCGAACATCGCGACGACGTGCTGCGCGCCGAGGCCGACCGTGCGACCCCAGTCCAACCGCTCATCGGGGGCGACGACATCGTCGGGTCCGAGCGTGCCCTCCTTCAGCTTCCAACCAAGTCCAAGAGCCATGTGCGTGTGACCTTCCTCAGCGGACGGCGTGCAGGGTCACGTCGTCAAGATAGGAGGACGCTAGTGGCGGCGGCCTCAAGGACATTCGTCAATCTGTGACAGGGGACCGCGCGGGGTCTTGGCAAGTCGAAGTGCGCTGTGTCACACGGTTGTCACACGGGTCATCGTGGCACGGCGTTCGACTCCGGGGACCACGTCTGCAGCAACTCGCCAAGGGCGGCGATCCGGGCCCCGACAAGCGGGGCATTCTCGGTCACACGCGCGACGGTGACGGTGGCCTGGACGCCTCCCGCGTCACCGATCGCTGCGGTCACGGAGTCGACTATTTCTGTATGCCGTCCCCACCGTCCGCTGAGGACGACCAGTTCCGGGTCGAGGAGATAGGCGTGGGCCCGGGCGACCTCGCCGACGGCGGCAGCGAGGGATCGGGCTTGCCCGACTCCGTGGTCCAGGTCGTCGAGGAGGGTCTCGAGATCGATGGCCTTGGCGCCCTCGCGCAGGTAGCCGAGGGACTCGACGCAGTCCATGAGGGTGCCACTGGTCGCCCGGTTGCTGCTGCGGCCACTGCCCGCCGCGAGGACGGAGGTGCGGGAGTAAGCGATCTCGCCGGCCAGCCCACGTGAGCCGTGGAGAGGTCGGCCGCCGCTCCACATGGCGGCGCCCATTCCTTCGTCGAGATAGAGGTGGAGGACGTCGTCGACCCCTGCGGCGATGCCTTGTTCGCGTTCGGCGAGCAGGGCCCAGCTGACGTCGTTGTCGACGAGGGGCCGCACGGGGACGACGTCCTTGAGGAGGCGCACGGGGTCGAGCTCGCCGACGAGGAAGGGGCTCTCGGGGAGCTCGACGACCTTGCCGGTGCGACGGTCGACGGGGTCGGCCACGGACAGGGTGAGGGCACGGATCGGGCCGGGGGAGTCAGAGGTGAGCGCCCGGCATACGCCGACGAGCGTTCGGCCCAACGCGCCGGAGGTGACGGGAACGGGGAGTGGGCGCTCCCTGGTGGAGAGGACGCGCCCGTCGAGCGCGATCAGCTCGCCGATCACGCCTTCGGGGCCGGCCTGGATGGCGAGGGCGCACCCGGCGGCATCGTTGACGGTGAGGTAGGTGCCGGCGCGACCTCGACCGCCGGTCGTCCGTCCGCCCTCGACGAGGACGCCGGCAGCGATGAGGCGGGACACGCTCTGCGACACCGTCGGCTTGGAGAGGGTCGTGGCGGTCGCGACGGCGGCGCGGGTGAGCTGGCCCGCAGAGGCGACTGCGGCGAGGACGTGGCGGTCGCTGAGCGAGCGCAACAGGTCGAGCGAGGGGAGGTCGACGGCCACGACCAGCCTTTCGTTAGGAGTCCTTGCAAAGTAGCAGAGATGCGCGCTAACCTTTCGGTAAGCAGTTCAGTCAGGAGTCCTAACCAATTGCCTTCAACGACTTGAGAGGTCGACGATGACCACCACCGACAGCACCGAGACGCGGCCCCTTCCCCACTGGGAGAGCAAGCCCGAGGACGTCACGGGAGCCATCCGCGAGATCAAGGCAGCGCTTCGTGCGCGCATCGCCCGCAGTGGTCGCACCGTCGAGGAGCACTTCGTCGACCTCGAGGCGCGCATCTCCCAGCGCGTCGAGAAGATCAAGGCCGAGCGCGCGGGTGGCGGCGACGTGTGGCCGATCATCGACTTCGCCGACATCGAGTCTGGCACCGTCGCGCCCGAGCTCGTCGCCAAGGTCAAGGAGCGCGGTTGCGCCGTCGTGCGGGGCACCTTCCCGCACGAGCAGGCGCTGCAGTGGGACCGCGACATCGTGGACTACGTCGAGCGCAACAAGTTCTTCGAGAACTACACCGGCCCCGCCGACGACTTCTTCGCCAGCGTGGAGTCCACGCCCGAGATCTACCCGATCTACTGGTCGCAGCCGCAGATGGAGGCGCGCCAGAGCCCGCGCATGGCCGCAGTCCAGGGCTTCCTCAACAGCCAGTGGACGTTCGCATCCCAAGGGACCCAGTGGTTCGACCCCGATCGCGACTCGCTGTACCCCGACCGCATCCGGCGCCGCCCGCCGGGCACCGACTCCGCCGGGCTCGGCACCCACCTCGACACCGGCTCGATCGACCTCTACCTGACGCAGGGCTACCAGGAGGTCTTCCGCCACCTCTTCGACGGCACCGTCGAGAGCTACGACCCGTGGGATGCCGCGCACCGCACCGACGCCGTGAACTACCCCGCGTCGACGATGTGCTCGGCCTTCCGCACCTTCCAGGGGTGGACCGCGCTCTCCGACATGGACCACGACCAGGGCGTGCTCCACACGGTGCCGATCCCCGAGGCGATGGCCTACCTCATGCTGCGCCCCCTGCTCGATGACGTCCCGGACGACGAACTCTGCGGTGTCGCGCACAACCAGACGTTCCCGATCTCGTGGAAGTGGCACCCGCTGCTCATGGAGGCCGTCTCGGGCATTCCGGACGTGCAGGCCGGCGACACCGTGTGGTGGCACTGCGACCTCATCCACTCCGTCGCCCAGGTGGAGGACCAGGTCGGTTGGGGCAACGTCATGTACATCCCGGCCGCGCCGTGGTGCCCCCGCAACGAGGCGTATGCCGCCAGCGTGCGTGAGGCGTTCGAGTCCGGTTCCAGCCCGAGCGACTTCCCGGAGGAGCACTACGAACGCGAGTGGGAAGGGCGCTTCCAGCCCGGGCAGCTCAACGAGATCGGCCGCCGCGGACTGGGTATGACCGACTGAAAGCGCATGACTGACTGAAAGAGCATGACCGACTGAGCAACTGCCTCGCTGACCCCGTCCCCAGCTCACCCCATTGGACGGTTGGGGACGTGAGTCAGGCGTCGACCATGATGGGCGCATGCCGGAGTTCGAGCTGCACACCACGATCCAGGCGCCGTCGCAGGCGTGCTTCGACCTGTCGCTCTCGGTGGACGCGCACCGCGAGTCGATGGGCGACTCGGGTGAGCAGGCCGTCGCCGGGGTCACGTCCGGGCACATGGCTCTGGGCGACGCGGTGACCTGGCGGGCCCGGCACTTCGGCCTTCCGTTCACGATGACCTCGAGCATCACGGCATACGACGCTCCTCATCGGTTCGTTGACGAACAGGTGAGCGGACCGTTCAAGGAGTGGTGGCACGAGCACACCTTCGAGGCGACACCCGATGGCGGCACGCACATGACCGATCGCGTGCGGTTCCGAGCGCCCCTCGGGCCGCTCGGATCGATCGCCGAGACGCTCGCCCTCAACCGCTACCTGCCCCGGCTCCTCGAGGAACGCAACGCCTGGCTGAAGGCCACCTTGGAGTCTGTCTAGGCGCCTTACGCGCCACGGGTGTCCCCAACCGTCCAATGGGGTGGGTTGGGGACTGTTCAGACGCCGCGCATCTGGCGGATCCGCAGGGCCAGCGACAGTGTGAGCCGCAGTTGCGGGTCAGAGGTGAACGGTCCGAGCATCTGCTCGAGCTTGGTGATCCGGTAGCGCAGCGTGTTGTAGTGGAAGAAGAGGAGTCGGGCCGTCTCGGCGACGTTGAGGTTGGTGTCGAGCAGCACCTGCAGGGTCTGCCGCAGGTCGGCATACGACGGCTGGGCGTCGGTCGCCAGCTCACCGAGGGCCTCGTCCACGAACGCCCGCAGGTCCGCGTTGTCGGGGATGAGCGACAGCAGTCGATAGATCCCGAGTCCGTCGAAGTGCATGACCGCCGACTCGCCCTGCATCTGCCGACCGACAGCCACGGCCCGCAGCGCCTCGGCGTAGGCGCGCGGGATGTCGTCCACCGAGTCGACCGGTCGTGACACCCCGGTCGAGAACGTGCGCCGGCCGCCGCCGCCGTCGCCGCGCACGATCTTGACGATCTCGCCGATCGAACGCATCACGGTCTGCTGCTCGCCCTCGCCGCTACAGGGGGCAGGCAGCAGCGCCACGACCTCCTGGGAGAAGCCGGCGACCGGGGCCTTGGGCTCCCGGGTGCGCACGGCCTGCACCCAGGCACGCACGAATCGCTCCTGGAGAGAACGCAGTTCGTCGCCATCGCGGCTGGTCTGTGCGTCGTCCTCGTCGGTCTCTGCAACGACGACGACCATGCGTCGATCGAGGTTCCACCCCAGCGAGGCTGCGTGCGCGATGGCCTCCTCGGGTGCGCCCCCGCGCCCGACGAGCGTGTCGCGCAGGAACTCGGCGCGATACTTCCCCTCGACCGCAGAGACAGCCTGCTCCTTGGTGATCGCCAGGGCAGCGACGGCCGCGGCGCGCTCCAGCCCGTGCACGTCCGTGGTCGTGAGGACCCGGCCGGGCGTGAAGACGGCCAGCAACCCGTGGTCCGACGTGCCCGCGACAATCCGGACCATGGTGCGCTCGGACTTCGCGACGCCGGGAGAGCGCACGCCGACCGGCTCCTCCTCGACGATGAGGCGACCGGTGCGGTCAAAGCAGTCCAGCGCCATGACCTCCGCGACGTCTTCGTCGGACCCGGCCGTGGCGACGAGGCGCCCATCGGTCGTCGTCACGAGCGTCACGCCCGGGAAGAGCCCGACGAGGGCCTGTCCGAGATCCGCGAGGGAGCCGCCGGTGAGCACGGTCTGCACGAGGATCCGGTTGACCTCGTCCTCACGGCGCAGCAGCTCAGCCTGGTGATCGACGACGCGACGCAGGGACGCGATCATCTCCTCGGCTGGCAAGTGCTGAGGCTGAGGGCCAAGATCGTTGGCAACATTTACCATCAGGCCACTGTAGTCACGCTGGCTAGCGTTCCAAGGGTGCATCCGAGATATCCAGCCGCGGCTTCCCCGCTCACTCGGATCCTCGTCGCGGGCCCACGACGCCCAGCGGTTGTGCTCGCAGCATTCCCCACGGCGCTCTATCTCGCGCTCTCCGACGACGCGGCCGGCCACGCCGACGTCCTCCCGATCGTCACGAGCGACGCCCTCGTCCTCCCCACGGCCGTCCGCCTCGCCGACCCCGGCCCTCGTGACTGGGGTGTGTCCGCGGGTGACGTCGTGACGCTCGGTGGTGACGAGATCGCGTTGCCGAGTCACGGCATACGCATCGTTCGTTCGTGGCGACCACGCCGGGTCGTGACTGCATCGTCCCAACCGATGTGGTTCGACTGGGAGCCGCTTCTTGACGAACTCGGACGTGGCGAGGGCCTCACCCCGCGCGCCGACGATGTCCTCTGCGGCGCCCTGCTCGCCGCCCGCGCCCTCGGGATCGCCGGGCCGGACGAGATTCCCGTGGAGCGCACCACGAGCCTGTCGGCTTCCCTCGTCGTCGCCGCACACGCCGGGTATGCCGTGTCCTGCGTGGTCGACCACGTCACCAACGCGGTGGCCGGGTCCTCCGACGCCGACCGCACCCGCGAGCACGTCCTGGCCATCGGCCACACCTCGGGAGCAGGTCTCCTCGAGGGCATCGACCTCATGCTTGACACCGCCAACTGCCCTCTGCCGGAAGGAATCCCGTCGTGAGCATCACCCACGTCGACCTGCGCCGAGGCGCCTACCACGACTCCGTGACCCTGCTCCAGGTATCACGCACGGTCGCCGACGTCGAGGGGGTCGAAGCGGCTCAGGTGGCGATGACGACCGAGCTCAACGTCGAGGTGCTCACCGGGATGGGCTTCGAGATCCCCCAAGGCGCCGGACCCAACGACCTCGTCGTGGCCGTCCGAGCCGTTGACGAAGACGCCGTCGCGGCCGGTCTGGCCGCGGCCGCCAGTGCCCTCAGTGCGAAGGCCGCGCCCAGCGGAGGCTTCGGCGACGCGCCCGCGCCGCGCACCACGAGCGGGGCCGTCCGGGTCGGGGGAGCCGAGCTCGCGCTCATCTCCGTGCCGGGCCGCTATGCGACGACCGAGGCGCTCGATGCCATCACCGCCGGCGCCTCGGTGATGCTCTTCTCCGACAACGTCCCCGTCGAGGACGAGGTGCGGCTCAAGGACGCTGCCGCGGCAGCCGACGTCCTCGTCATGGGCCCGGACTGCGGCACGGCCGTCGTCGGCGGAGTCGCCCTCGGCTTCGCCAACGTGGTCGGGGCCGGCCCGATCGGCATGGTCGCGGCCTCGGGCACGGGCGCTCAACAGGTCATGTGCCTCCTCGACGCGGCCGGTGTCGGCATCTCGCACTGCCTCGGTGTCGGTGGGCGCGACCTCAAGACCGCTGTCGGTGGACGCTCGACCCGTCAGGCCCTCGCCGCGCTGGCAGCTGACCCGGCCACGACCTCGATCGTCGTCGTCTCCAAGCCGCCGGACGAGGAGGTCCTCACGGACCTCGAGGCGTATGCCGCCGGGCTGGGTCTCCCTGTCCGCTGGGCCACGCTCGGCGCTGGTCGACCCGACCTCACCACAGCTGTCGAGGCGGTCCTCGAGGCCGAGGGGCGCGACGTGCCGCAGTGGCCGAAGTGGCTGTCCGACAGCGATCCTGAGCCCGGCTCGGTCGACGGGAGCCTGCGCGGGCTGTTCTGCGGTGGCACCCTCGCCGACGAGGCGATGCTCCTCGCAGCCGAGTCGCTCGGTGACATCCGGTCCAACATCCCCCTTCGCGACGACCTCGCTCTCGGTTCTGACCTCACGGACGCCGGACACCTCGTCATCGACTTCGGTGACGATGGCCTGACCCAGGGCCGCGCCCACCCGATGATCGACCCGACCCTGCGCATGGAGCGCATCGCGGCCGAGGCGCAGGACCCCACCTGTGGGGTGCTGCTTCTCGACCTCGTGCTCGGCTTCGGCGCCCACCAGGATCCCGCGGCTGAGCTCGCCGACGCCATCCGCGCCGCGAAGGGTGTAGCCGCGCGTGAGTTGCCGGTCGTCGTCGCAGTCATCGGCACCGACGGTGACCCGCAGGGCCTGACCCGGACCGGCGAGACCCTCGCAGCGGCCGGCGCCTCCGTGTTCCTCTCCAACCGGGATGCCACCCGGCACGCCCTCACCTTCCTCGGGAGCTCGCGATGACCCAGCCATCCACGACCGCCAGTCCGTTGCGGGGCCTGCTCTCGGTCGAGTCGCCCTCGGTCGCGACCGCCGGTGTCCAGCTCTTCGCCGATGCGCTGCGCGGCCAGGCGGTCTCCGTCGTCGAGGCCGACTGGCAGCCGCCCATGCCCGGAACCGAGGCCGACCTGGCCACGGTGATGGCCGATGCGCGGCGAGCGGAAGCCAACGCGACGGCATACGCACGTATGACCGCCGCAGGCGCCGTCCTCACCGACGTCGTCCAGGCCAAGGACGCCCTCCATCTGGAGCGGGGCACATTCCTGCACGCCGGCCCGCCGCTCGAGTGGGAGCGCGCGTCGGGTCCGATGAAGGGTGCCCTCATCGGTGCCGTCCTCTTCGAGGGGCTCGCCGACAACGCGGAGGAAGCCGAAAAGGCGCTCGCCGCAGGAAAATTCACGCTGGAACCCTGTCACCACCGCGACGCCGTCGGCCCCATGGCGGGCGTCGTCTCGCCGTCCATGTGGATGTATGCCCTGCACGACGAGGTCCACGACGCCTGGTCGTGGTGCTCGCTCAACGAAGGCCTGGGCAAGGTGCTGCGCTACGGCGCGTACGGCCCCGAGGTGATCGACCGGCTCCACTGGATGACCGACGTCCTCGGTCCGATCCTGCAGCAGTCGGTGCGCAGGACCGGCCCCTTCGACATCAAGGCGATCCTCGCCCAGATGCTCCAGATGGGCGACGAGGGCCATAACCGCAACCGCGCGGGCTCGCTCATGCTGCTGCGCGAGCTCCTGCCCGGCATGATCACGGCCGACGCGAGCTCGACCGACATCGCCGAGGCGGTCCGCTTCTCCGGAGCGAACGAGCACTTCTTCCTCAATCTCGGTATGCCGGCCTGCAAGCTGGCCACGATGGCGGCACACGGCATACCCGGTTCGTCCGTGGTGACGACCATGGCGCGCAACGGCACAGACTTCGGGATCCGCGTGTCCGGGACCGGCGATGAATGGTTCACCGGACCGGCCAACACGCCGCAGGGACTCTTCCTCGGTGACTACGGCCCCGATGACGCCAATCCCGACATCGGCGACTCGGCGATCACCGAGACCGGTGGGATCGGTGGGTTCGCGATGGCCGCGGCTCCAGCGATCGTGAAGTTCGTCGGCGGCGACGTGGCGTTCGCGCTGCGGGCGACGCAGACGATGTACGAGATCACGGTGGGGGAGCACCCGATGTTCCAGGTGCCGATCCTGGACTTCCGTGGCACGCCGACGGGGATCGACGTCGTGTCGGTCGTGCGCACCGGGATCCTGCCGCAGATCAATACCGGCATGGCTGGTCGCGTCGCCGGCACGGGCCAGGTCGGCGCCGGCCTGGTGACGCCGCCCGCCGAGTGCTTCCCGGCCGCCCTGGCCGCCCTGGCCGCAGCGACCACCTGAGCAACGCCTCCCCTCCCCGTGCGTCTGCGGAATGGGCGGTTCCAGCGACCCTTACCGCAGACGCAAGGGGGCGCGGCGCCGGTCGAGTGGTCGGCGGGGGCTCAACGTCTGGGAGAATTGACCTGTGACTGCTCAGACACTTGACGGCAAGGCCATCCTCGCGACCATCAAGGAGGAGCTGCGCGGCCGTGTCGCCGCGCTGGCCGAACGCGGCATCACGCCCGGCCTCGGCACCGTCCTCGTGGGCAATGACCCGGGCAGCAGCTGGTACGTCAACGCCAAGCACAAGGACTGCGCGGAGATCGGCATCTCGAGCATCCGCCGCGACCTGCCGGCCGACTCCAGCCTCGACGACGTCCTCGCGGTCGTGCGTGAGCTCAACGAGGACCCCGCCTGCACCGGCTTCCTCGTGCAGCAGCCCACCGGCCTCGACGAGAACCAGATCCTCGCGGCCGTCGACCCGGCCAAGGACGTCGACGGGCTCCACCCGACCAACCTCGGCTGGCTCGTCCTCGGTCAGGAAGCGCCGCTGCCCTGCACGCCCGTGGGGTGCATCGAGCTGCTTCGCCGCTACGACGTGCCGATCGCCGGCGCCAAGGTCGTCGTCGTCGGCCGCGGCATCACCGTGGGTCGCCCCCTGTCGCTCATCCTCACCCGCCGCTCCGAGAACGCGACGGTCATCCAGTGCCACACCGGCACGGTTGACCTCGCCGCCGAGGTTCGTCGCGCCGACATCGTCATCGCCGCGGCCGGTGTCCCCGGACTCATCACCGGCAACATGATCAAGCCGGGCGCTGCTGTGCTCGATGTCGGTGTGAGCCGAGTCGTCGAGGACGACGGTCGCTCGGTCATTGCCGGTGACGTGGCCGCCGACGTCGCGGACGTCGCCGGCTGGGTCAGCCCCAACCCGGGCGGGGTCGGCCCCATGACCCGCGCCATGCTGCTCAGCAATGTCGTCGCGATTGCCGAGAAGCAGGCCGCCCAGGAGCTCACCTCAGCCGAGCACGGGACCGGCTGATGCCGAAGTCCGCAGCCGTGACCACTCCCAGTGCTCCGACCACGACCAACCTGCTCCACTGGACGACGATCTCGCCCGTCCTGGCCCTCATCGCCCTCGCCCTGACCTGGGGCCGCGACATCAACGGCATCGTCGTCGGCGTCATCGCCCTCCTGCTCGGCGGCGCGGTGCTGGCTGCGGTCCACCACGCCGAGGTCGTCGCGCACCGCGTCGGTGAGCCCTTCGGTTCGCTCGTCCTGGCCGTCGCCGTGACGGTCATCGAGGTCTCGCTCATCGTCACGCTCATGCTGAGCGGCGGAGCGGGCACGTCAACCCTGGCGCGCGACACCGTCTTTGCCGCCGTCATGATCACCGTCAACGGCATCCTCGGCCTGTCCCTCCTCGTGGGCTCGCGGCGCTTCGGGATGATCCGCTTCAACGCCGAGGGCACCGGCGGCGCGCTCGCCACCGTGGCCACGCTCGCCACGGTCTGCCTCGTGCTCCCCACCGTGACGACCGGCGAGGTGGGCCCCGTCTTCACGTCGAGCCAGCTGGTGTTTGCGGCCGTCGCGTCCCTCAGCCTGTATGCCGCGTTCGTCCTCACCCAGACCGTGCGCCACCGCGACTTCTTCCTCCCCGTGGGGTCCAAGGGCAAGCCCCTGCCCGAGGACGAGCACGCGACGCCGCCGAGCAACAACCAGGCCTGGTCCTCGTTGGGCTTCCTGTTCCTGTCGCTCGTCGCCGTCGTCGGCCTCGCCAAGGTCGAGTCGAAGTCGATCGAGGAGGCCGTCTCGGCCGCGGGTCTGCCGCACTCGTTCGTCGGTGTCGTCATCGCCCTGCTCGTGCTGCTCCCCGAGACGCTCGCCGCCGTCAACGCCGCGCGCCGCGAACGCATCCAGACCAGCATCAACCTCGCCCTCGGCTCGGCCATGGCCAGCATCGGCCTCACCATCCCGGTCCTCGCGATCGCGACGATCTGGATCGACACCCCCCTCCACCTGGGTCTCGACGCCACCCAGATCACCCTGCTCGCCATCACCATCGTGACCGGTGTGCTCACGGTCGTTCCGGGGCGCGCAACGCGCCTGCAGGCGAGCGTTCACCTCACGCTCTGCGCGGCCTACCTCTTCCTCGCCGCAGTTCCCTGAGGCCCGCACCAACGACAAAGGCCCGCACCCCCCAGGGAGGGGGCACGGGCCGTGAGCCGTGAGCAGCCCCATGGAGCACCTTGCCAGCGCCTCACCGGTGGCGTCCATAGTTCTCACACAATTTTGTGCAATCCATACCTTCGCAACGCAGCCACGCGGCATACGCCCTCAAAAATCCGGGGTATGCCGCGTGCTCGCCCTCAGCCCGGACCTCACCTCACAGGGTGGCGAGGCGAAGGTTCGTCAGCTCCGAGCGGTAGTGGCGCCTGATCCCGACCTTGCGATCGAGGTCCTGGATGATCGCCTTGGCGTAGTCGTGCCCGTAGAGGGCCTGGCAGGAGCCGAGGCCGCCGGGGCTGAAGACGTTGACCTCCATGAGCTTGTTGCCCACGATGTCGAGTCCGACGAGGAACATCCCGTCGGCGACGAGCTTGGGCTGCACGGTCTCGACGAGGGAGAGCATCTCGTCGGTCACGGCCACCTGGTGCGCCTTGCCACCAGCCGACATGTTCGAGCGCAGGTCGTCGCCGCTTCCCTTGCGGCGGAACGCGGCGATCCGGCCCTGGACCTCGAGCGGGTGGCCGTTCATGACGAACATGCGCACGTCACCGTCCTTCGCGGCCGGGAGGTACTCCTGAGCCACCACGTAGCCGTCACGGGCGATCGCCTCGATGATCTGGCTGAGGTTGGGCGACTCCGCACTGTTGACGAGGAAGACCCCGCTGCCGCCGGAGCCCTGCAGCGGCTTGAGCACCGCCCGTCCGCCGATGTCGGAGATGAAGGTCGAGATCTGCTCCTCGTCGCGAGAGATCAGGGTCTGCGGGCGCACCACCTCGGGGAAGTGCTGGAAGTAGGCCTTCGAGAGGGCGTCGGCGAGGTTCGTGGGGTCGTTGACGACGAGGACCCCTGCGGCGGCGAAGAGCTGCCCGAAGGCGACCGCGGCGTTGTTGGCCCACGGCCGTGACTCGGCGTCCTCGGCCGGGTCGTTGCGGAGCATGACGACGTCGAACTCGCCGACCGGCATCTGCTCCTCGATGTCGGGCTTCTGGACGTCGGCGAGGTAGCGCTCGAGCGAGCGGTAGTTCTTCTTCTTCGCGCCTCCTCGGGCACGCGCGGTGAGCGAGCCGTCCGGCTCGAAGGCAAAGTCGCCGATGCCCATGAGGAAGGCTTCGTGACCCAGCTGGGTCGCGGCCATGGCCAGCCTCGTCGTGGTGTAGACGGGCGACTCGCTCAGGACGTCGTTGACGACGAATCCGATCTTCATGGTGCTCCTTGGATGAGTTGCGCGACATCGTCGGCCTGGTCGGCCGCGGCGGTGAGCCTGAGTCGCGCGTCGGGGTCCTCGAGGTAACGAGGGGTCAGTCGGGGAGGGTTGAGCACGCCTCGCTCGTCGAGATCGCGAATGAGAGGCAGGTCCTCGAGTGAGAACTTGCCGAGCCACAGCAGGTCGAGCTCGCCGCCACCGCGGAGGTGGACGAGCAGCTCGACGAGGCCGCGGAGGTAGATGGCGTCCTTGCTGAGGCCGCCCGAGCGATACGCGCGCATGGTCGTCGTGAACGCGCTGTTCTCGGGGAACCCGTCGTCGACGAGGGCACGCCACGCGTCCACGAAGTCGGCCCCGTCGTGCAAGCGGTGCACGGTGAGGACGCGCGCCGCGAGCTGGCGCAGGCGGAACGCCGTGAGCTGGCCGCAGCCGATCTCGGCGAGCACCGCCAGCCCCTCCTGCGTCTCGTCGTAGCCGGCCAGCCCGGAACCGAGTACGCGCACCGGTTGGGCTGCGCCGTTGACCTGGGTGACGAGGTGGGTGCCGACCTCGTGCTGGATGAGGGCGTTGGCCCGCGCCCGCTGAACCACGGCGTCGGGGTCGATGAGCAGCGTGTTGCCGCTGACCATGACGCCGTTGACGTCCTCTCGGACCTCGGCGTGGATGTCGATCTCGGGGTCGATCTCGCGGTAGTGCTCGATCTCGGCCTGCGCGAGCTCGAGGAACTCAGGGGCGGACAGGCTGTCACCGGCTCCCTCGGTGCTGTGCACCCGCGCCAGGATGTTCTCGGCCTGCGCCTGGAGCTCCGGGGAGGCCGCACCGTAGAGCTGGATGCTCAGGGCGCTGAAGTCGTCGGTGTCCCGGGCCTTGAGCATCTCGATCTGGAGCGCCAGCTCGCGCTGCTTGGCGCGCAGCAGGTGGCCCAGAGTGGCGTCCTCGACGGTGGAGACATCGATGTTGTCGAGGGCTTTGGCCAGGACCTCCGGTGCCACCTCCAGCGGACGGTAGGTGAACTCCGGCTCACCGACGCGACCCTGCGCGAACTGTTCGCGGACGTCGTCGGCGTTCGTCGGGGTGACGTCGAGCAGGAACTGCATGCTCGCCGCCGTCTGCGCGAGCGTGTGGTCGATGGCGAGGTCGGCGACCGAGAGAGCGACGCCGCTCATCGAGGGCGTCCCGGCGAGCCGAGGCTGCGCAGCACCGGCTCCACGGTCTCGCCGAGCGCCTGGGCGAGGACGGCGATCCGCGCAGCGTCCGGCTCTCCGGTCCACTCGTCCATGTAGGTCTTCTTGAACTCCAGGGCGAGGGCGACGCCGTGGTCCGGGTAGCGATCGTGCACCCAGGCGCAGAGGTGGGCGCCCTTGAAGCGGACATTCTCGCGGACGTCGATCTCACCACCGGCGGTGTCGGTGCCGGCGAGAGTCGACATGAACGTGTCGACGACGTGGCCCCACCGGTTGCGGTCCAGTGACCCGGTGCCGACGTTGACCTCGGGGTTGTCCTCGCTGGGTCCCTCGGGCTCGTCGGCACCGTCGCGGCGGTGATTGTAGGAGTGCACGTCGTACAGGACGAACGGCCCGCGCGCGGCGACCTCGTCGAGCCGAGCACCCAGCTCGGCATAGAACGCGTCGTGGACGGCGAGGGAGCCCTCGGTCACGTCGTCGGGCAGGGGCGTCTCGTCCCAGACCTCCAGGCCCCAGCAGTCCTCGGGTCGTCGGTAGACGGCCTCGTCGCGCTCGCGGTTGAGGTCGACCTCGAAGCGTGAGCGGTGGACGACCACACGGGCCGGGCACGCGGCCCCGATGAGGTCGGTGAAAGGGTCCTCCTCGCGCAGCCGAGTGGACTCGTCGAGCACCATGTGCCGGGCGGTCTCGGCCCGCAGGTCGTGACCGGTGTGGATGGCCGTGGTGACGAGCTGTCCGGTCCATTCTCCGTCGAAGGTGAAGGCATCTCTGCTGGTGGGAGGCATATTCCATGTCTACCCGACACCGGGACGCCTCGGTGTCGGGAGTGTCATTGGATGTCGTGGTCGGAGTCCGCGCCCTCGCTGTCGCCGGGGTTCTCGTGGGTGAAGAACGAGAAGCCGCCGTCGGTCTCGAGGACGCAGAGCTCGATGTCACTCAGCCGACGGATGCCCTTCTCGCGGGACGCCTCCTGGATGTCCTCGATCGTGATCCGCTCCGAGGCGAGCACGTCGAGCACCGGCTCGCCGTCCCGCACGACGACTCGTGCACGCCCGTTGATGAGCGGGCGCAGGCGGGGGAAGTGGAAGTCGGCCCAGCCCAGGAGAAAGCTGGCGAGCGTAAAGGTCGCGACGGCCAGTGCGGCCGCGGTGAGCGAGTAGTCCTCCTGGACGACGCCTTGGCTCACGAGGTCCCCCAGGGTCACGAGGAGGATCATGTCGAACGCCGAGAGCTGGGCGATCTCGCGCTTCCCGCTGACCCGGATGACGACCCACAGCAGCACGAAGATCACGACCGCGCGCAGGACGGTGTCCATCAGGGCAGCACCCACGTCGTGAACGCGACCGACACGGCCGGCTCGTCATCCTTGAGCACGGCGATGCGACAGGCTTCCCGCCCGCCGAGCTGGCCGGGCGCCGTGCGCGCATCGAGGCTCACGTCGAGCACCGAGCCGGAGGGTGGGTCGAACTCGTAGAGGACCAGACCCGGCGAGGCCGTCTCGGCCGAGGGGTTCGGGTACCAGTTCTGGAAGTCGAAGTGGTCGAACAGTCCCTCGCACACCGAGACCTGCACCGGCCCGGCGAACCCGTCAGCACTTTCGATGCGCACGTGCATCGGGGCAGGCTGCCCGGCACGGGTGATGGAAGCATGCTCGACCGTGAGGTCGTAGCCGCCGCCCGAGGCCTCGACGGTGCTCGTGCGCGGACCCAACAGGCCGAACGCCCCTGCGAGTACGAGAGCCGCCACCCCGGCCATTCCCGCGCCCTTCGCCAACCGCCCGGACGTGCCCCGAGGCGTGGCTGACACCCGCGCTGTGGTCGAGTCAGCAGAACTCACGTTCCGACCCTACGGCGTGATCGCCGCGCGAGACATCGAATGCGCGTGCGGGCAGCGGAACGCAAGCACGCGGCATACGCCGAAAATATCCGGTGTATGCCGCGTGGTCGCGTTGCGCTCTGGCCTTCGGCGTCAAGGCCGGATCAGGCTAGATCAATCCCAGGCCCTTGACGGCGTCGCGCTCCTCGGCGAGCTCGGCCACGGAGGCGTCGATCCTGCCGCGGGAGAACTCGTCGATGGTCAGGCCCTGGACGATGCTCCACTGGCCGTCCTTGACGGTGACGGGGAAGGAGCTGATGAGCCCCTCCTGCACGCCGTAGGAGCCGTCGGAGCGCACGGCCATCGAGACCCAGTCGCCTTCGGCGGTGCCCTCGACCCAGGTGCGGGCGTGGTCGATGGTGGCCGAGGCGGCGGACGCGGCGGAGGATGCGCCGCGGGCCTCGATGATCGCCGCGCCGCGCTTGGCGACGGTCGGGATGAAGGTGTCCGCGAGCCACGAGTCACCGTCTGTGTCGTTCCGCACAAGCTGTGCGGCGTTCTTGCCGGAGACCTCGGCGTGGAAGAGGTCGGGGTACTGCGTCGCGGAGTGGTTGCCCCAGATCGTCATCTTCTTGATCTCGGTGACCGGGACGCCGAGCTTGGCCGCGAGCTGGCTGATCGCGCGGTTGTGGTCGAGGCGGGTCAGCGCCGAGAACTGCGACGTGGGGATGTCGGGCGCGTTGCTCATCGCGATGAGGGCGTTGGTGTTGGCCGGGTTGCCCGTGACGGTGATGTGCACGTCGTCGGCGGCAACCTTGTTGAGGGCCTTGCCCTGGGGGGCGAAGATGCCACCGTTGGCCGAGAGGAGGTCACCGCGCTCCATGCCGGGGCCGCGGGGACGGGCGCCGACGAGGAGGGCGTGGTTGACGCCGTCGAAGACGGTCTCGGCGTCGTCGCCGATCTGGACACCCGCGAGCGTCGGGAAGGCGCAGTCGTCGAGCTCCATGACGACACCCTCGAGTGCCTTGAGGGCCGGGGTGATCTCGAGCAGTCGCAGCTCGACGGGGACGTCGGGGCCGAGGAGGGCACCGGAGGCGATGCGGAACAGCAGGCTGTAGCCGATCTGGCCGGCGGCGCCGGTCACGGCCACCTTGACGGGGGTCTGGCTCACGATGGGTACCTCTTCGTACGGGGCAGATGTGGTCGCTGACGACGCTATCAGCGCCCACACAGGCTGGGGACAGAGCCCGGCCCTAGGGTGGAGCCATGCGTGTTCTCGTCTCAGGTGGTGCCGGCTACATCGGTTCGCACACTGTCGTCCAGCTCGTCGCCGCCGGTCACGACGTCGTCGTCGTCGACTCCTTCGCCAACGCGAAGCCCTCGGTCGTGGGGCGGATCGAGGCCCTCACCGGCGAGTCGCTCGACGTGCGGTCGTTCGACCTCACCGACCGCGACAAGACCGAGGCAACCTTCGTCGAGACCCAGATCGACGCGGTCATCCACTTCGCCGGCTTCAAAGCCGTGGGGCGCAGCGTCGCGGAGCCGCTCAGCTACTACGAGAACAACCTCGACACGACGCTCTCGTTGCTGCGCGCCATGGACCGTCACGGTGTGCGCAAGCTCGTCTTCTCGAGCTCGGCCACGGTCTACGGCGCCGACGCGACCGTGCCGATGCAGGAGGACGCACCGACGTCCGCCACGAACCCCTATGGCTGGACCAAGGTCATGAACGAGCAGGTCCTGCGCGACATGGCCGTGGCCGACCCGACGTGGCGGATCGCGTTGCTGCGCTACTTCAACCCGGTGGGTGCCCACCCGAGCGGCACCATCGGTGAGGACCCGAGCGACTACCCCAACAACCTCATGCCCTTCCTCGCCCAGGTGGCGGTCGGTCGGCGCGAGAAGCTCTCGATCTTCGGCGGCGACTACCCGACGCCCGACGGCACCGGCGTGCGCGACTACATCCACGTCGAGGACCTCGCCGCGGGCCACGTGGCCGCGCTGCACCGCCTCGCCGCCACCGACACCGCGGTCAACACCTGGAACCTCGGCACCGGACGCGGCACGTCCGTCCTCGAGATGTTCCACGCGTTCGAACGGGCCGTGGGTCACGACCTGCCCCACGAGATCGTCGACCGACGCCCGGGCGACATCGCCGAGTCCTACGCCGACCCCACGAAGGCCGAGGCCGACCTGGGCTGGAAGGCCACCCGCACCGTCGACGACATGTGCGTCGACACGTGGCGGTGGCAGAGCGAGAACCCGAACGGCTACCCGTGACGGGTGTGCGCGTTCGTACCGCGACCCGTGAGGACGTGGCGGCGATCGTGGCGCTCCTCGTCGACGACCCGCTCGGGGCGACGCGGGAGACCGAAGGTGAGCAGGCGGCATACCTTCGCGCATTTGACCTGATCGACGCCGACCCGGCGCACGAGCTCGTCGTCCTCGACGACGACGGTGAGGTCATCGGCACGCTTCAGCTGACGATCTTGCCGGGACTCTCGCGCGGAGGTGCCCTGCGAGCCCAGATCGAGGCCGTGCGCATCGCGTCGAGCCGGCGCGGTCAGGGGCTCGGCGAGGGGCTGTTCCGTTGGGCCATCGACGAGTCACGCCGCCGAGGTGCGGTGATCGTGCAGCTCACGACCGACGCGAGCCGTGAGGGTGCGCACCGCTTCTATGAGCGGCTCGGCTTCGTCGCGTCGCACGTGGGGATGAAGCTGCCGCTCTGACCCGGTCGGATCGTCGGACGGTCCGTTCAGGTGGTGCGGCGCAGTCGCACGACCGGGATGATCCGGTCGGTGTTCTCCTGGTAGCCGCCGAATCCGGGTGCCTTCTCGACCAGGCGCGGCCAGAGGGCGTCGCGCTCGTCGCGCGGGAGCACCTCGGCCTCGACCGGGAACGTCTGCGTGCCGACCTCGACGTCGAAGCGTGGGTTGGCGCGCACGTTGTGGAACCAGTCCGGGTTGTCGGGGGCGCCAGCCTTGGACGCGACGATGATCATCGAGCCGTCGTCCTGGGGGAAGTACATGAGGGGTGTGACCCGCTCCGTGCCGGTCTTGGCACCGAGATGGTGGATGAGGATCATCGGCGCACCCTCGAAGGGGCCACCGACCTTGCCTCCGTTGGCCCTGAACTCCTCGATGACGCCCGCGTTCCAGTCGCTCATGGACGTGACGCTACGCCCACCAGACCCCTTGATCGTCTTCGTGCCCCGCACGGACAACTCGCTGGCGCTCGCTGTCAGTGAGGGGCACGAAGACGAAGTCTCAGCTCAGGCTGGCGAGCGCGTCGTTGAAGGTGGTGGACGGTCGCATCACAGCGCTCACCTTGGCCTCGTCGGGGCGGTAGTAGCCACCGATGTCGGCGGGGGAGCCCTGCACCGCGAGGAGCTCGTCGTTGATCTTCTGCTCCTGGCTGGTCAGCTTCTCGGCGACGCTCGCGAAGGCCGCGGCCAGGTCGGCGTCCTCGGTCTGCTTGGCCAGCTCCTGCGCCCAGTAGAGCGCGAGGTAGAAGTGGCTGCCGCGGTTGTCGATCTGGCCGACCTTGCGCGCCGGACCCTTGTTCTCCTGGAGGAGGGTCTCGGTCGCCCGGTCGAGGGTGTCGGCGAGGACGCGAGCCTTGGCGTTGTCCTCGGTGTCGGCGAGGTGCCGGAATGACTCGGCCAGGGCCATGAACTCGCCGAGGCTGTCCCAGCGCAGGTAGTTCTCCTGCACGAGCTGCTGGACATGCTTCGGGGCAGAGCCGCCGGCGCCGGTCTCGAAGAGGCCACCGCCGTTCATGAGCGGCACGACGGAGAGCATCTTGGCACTGGTGCCGAGCTCGAGGATGGGGAAGAGGTCCGTGTTGTAGTCACGCAGCACGTTGCCGGTCACCGAGATGGTGTCCTCGCCGCGGCGGATGCGCTCGATGGAGAACTTCGTGGCGTCGACCGGGTTCATGATCTGGATGTCGAGACCCTCGGTGTCCTGCTCGGCGAGGTAGGTCGTGACCTTGGCGATGAGGTTGGCGTCGTGGGCGCGCTTCTCGTCGAGCCAGAAGATCGCCGGCGTCTTCGAGGCGCGGGCGCGCGTCACGGCGAGCTTGACCCAGTCGCGGATCGGGGCGTCCTTGGTCTGGCACGCGCGCCAGATGTCACCAGCCTCGACGTCGTGCTCGATGAGCACGTCGCCGGCGGCGTTGACGACCTGGACCCTGCCGGCCTCGGCGATCTCGAAGGTCTTGTCGTGCGAGCCGTACTCCTCGGCCTTCTGTGCCATGAGCCCGACGTTGGGCACGGAACCCATCGTTGTCGGATCGAAGGCGCCGTGGGCGCGGCAGTCATCGAGGACGACCTGGTAGACGCCGGCATACGAGCTGTCAGGGATGACGGCGAGGGTGTCGGCCTCTTCGCCGCTCGGGCCCCACATGTGACCGGAGGTGCGGATCATCGCGGGCATCGACGCGTCGATGATGACGTCGCTCGGGACGTGGAGGTTGGTGATGCCCTTGTCGGAGTTGACCATCGCGAGCTTCGGGCCGGCGGCGAGGCCGGCGTCGATGTCGGCCTTGATCTCGTCACCGTTGGGAACGGTGGACAGACCCTCGAGGATCGCGCCGAGACCGTTGTTGGGGGACAGGCCGGCTGCCTCGAGTGCTGCGCCGTGCTTGGCGAAGACCTCGGGCAGGAACGCGCGCACGACGTGGCCGAAGATGATCGGGTCGGAGACCTTCATCATCGTGGCCTTGAGGTGGACCGAGAAGAGGACGTCATCGGCCTTGGCCCGGGCGATCTGCTCGGTGAGGAACGCGTCGAGGGCGGCGGCGCGCAGGACGGTGCCGTCGACGACCTCGCCCTCGAGGACCGTGAGGCCGCCCTTGAGGACGGTGGTGCCAGCGTCCGTGACGAGCTGGATGGTCAGGGTGTCGTCGGCGGGGAGGACGACGGACTTCTCGTTGGTCGCGAAGTCGTCGTGGCCCATGGTCGCGACATTGGTCTTGCTGTCGGCACTCCAGGCACCCATCGAGTGGGGGTGCGCCTTGGCGTAATTCTTGACGGCGGCGGGGGCGCGGCGGTCGGAGTTGCCCTCGCGCAGCACCGGGTTGACGGCGCTGCCCATGACCTTGCCGTAGCGGGCGTTGGCGTCCTTCTGCGCGTCCGTCTTCGGCTCGTCGCTGTAGGCAGGAAGGTCGAAGCCCTTGTCCTGCAGTTCCTTGATCGCGGCCTTGAGCTGCGGGACCGAGGCGCTGATGTTGGGCAGCTTGATGATGTTGGCCTCGGGCGTCGTCGCGAGCTCACCGAGCTCGGCGAGGGCGTCCGGGACCTTCTGGTCATCGGGGAGCTGGTCCGCGAAGGCGGCGAGGATGCGCGCCGCGACGGAGATGTCGCGGGTCTCGACGTCGACGCCCGCGGTGGAGGCGAAGGCCTCGATCACCGGGAGGAAGGAGTAGGTCGCGAGGAGGGGTGCCTCGTCGGTGAGGGTGTAGATGATCTTCGCCATGAGGCGAATCTATCGAACCGCCAAACCGCGACGTATGCCGGTTGCGCGGCTTGCGCTCAGGCCTTGCGGGGTGCGTCGGGGTCGACGCCCTCGGGAACGAGCTCGTCCTCGACCCGGACCTGACCGGTGATGTCGCGGTCACGACGGTCGACACCGGTGATGAGGTGGAAGGTTGCGCCGGCGATGGCGGCACCGACCAGGGGCGCCAGCCAGAAGAGCCAGAGCTGTCCGGGTGCACCGTTGCCGTTGAAGAACGCGACCGCCGTCGAACGCGCCGGGTTGACCGACGTGTTGGAGATCGGGATGGAGATGAGGTGGATGAGCGTGAGGCAGAGGCCGATCGCGAGCGGTGCGAAACCGGTCGGGGCGCTCTCGCGGGTCACGCCGAGGATGACGTAGACGAAGAACATGGTGAGCAGGACCTCGGCGCACAGCACCGCCATGAGGGAGTAGCCACCGGGGGAGTGCTCGCCGTAGCCGTTGGCGGCGAGGTTGCCCGTCGCGTCAAAGACGTCGCGGCCGCTGGCGATGGCCCACAGGGCGCCACCAGCGGCGAGACCACCGAGGACCTGCGCGGCGACGTAGCCGGGCACGTCCTTCCACTCGAAGCGCTTGGCGATCGTGACACCCAGCGTCACGGCCGGGTTGAAGTGAGCACCGGAAACGTGCCCCACGGCATACGCCATCGTCACGACCGACAAGCCGAAGGCGAAGGCGACACCCAGGAACCCGATGCCCAGGTGCACGGGCGCGCCCGACCCCAGCGTCGGGGTGGACAGGAAGCCGGCCGCGAAGATCGCAGACCCGCACCCCCCGAAGACGAGCCAGAACGTGCCGACGAACTCCGCGAGGAGGCGCTTTGACATCTCAGGGGTCTGCATGACGCCCATTGTGGCCCACGGGTGGGGCGTGGTGGGTGATGCGACACAGCCGACCGGTAGCGTGACCGCCGTGAAGATCTCCGTGGTGGGTCTGGGCTATGTCGGTCTGTCCAACGCCGTCGTCCTCGCGCAACGACACGACGTCGTGGCCGTGGATCTCAACGCCGAACGCGTTGACCAGGTCAACCGGCGCGAGTCACCGCTGGTCGACCCCGAGCTCGAGGACTACCTCGCCCACCACGACCTGTCGCTGACGGCCACCACCTCGGCTGCGGATGCCCTGCCCGGCTCCGACTTCGTCATCGTCGCGACGCCGACCGACTACGACCCGGTGCGGGACTTCTTCAACACGTCGTCGGTCGAGTCGGTCATCGCCTCGGCTGCTGAGCTGGTGCCGTCGGCCACGGTCGTCGTGAAGTCGACGGTGCCCGTGGGCTTCACCGAGCGGATGCGGACGGCCCACCCGGGTCTCGACGTCGTCTTCTCCCCGGAGTTCCTGCGCGAAGGTCGCGCCCTGCACGACAACCTGCACCCGAGCCGGGTCGTCGTCGGTGGTCACAGTGACGGTGCGCGCCGCTTCGGTGAGCTGCTCGTCGAAGGTGCCCTGGACTCTGATGTGCCTCTCCTGCACACCAATCCGACCGAGGCGGAGGCGATCAAGCTCTTCGCCAACACGTACCTCGCGATGCGTGTCGCCTACTTCAACGAACTTGACACGTATGCCGTGTCGCACGGTCTCGACACCCGCTCGATCATCGACGGGGTCGGGTTGGACCCGCGGATCGGCTCGCACTACAACAACCCGTCGTTCGGCTACGGGGGCTACTGCCTGCCCAAGGACACCAAGCAGCTGCTCGCCAACTACAGCGACGTGCCCCAGAACCTCATCCGCGCGATCGTCGACTCCAACACGACGCGCAAGGACTTCATCGCGACCGACATCCTGCGCCGCAAGCCCCAGGTCGTGGGCATGTATCGGCTGATCATGAAGGCCGGCTCCGACAACTTCAGGGTGTCGAGCATCCAGGGGATCATGAAGCGGATCAAGGCCAAGGGGATCGAGGTCGTGCTCTACGAGCCGGCGCTCGAGGAGGACCGGTTCTACAACTCCGAGGTGATCCGCGACCTGGACGAGTTCAAGCGCCGCTCGGACGTCATCGTCGCCAACCGGGTGAGCGACTCACTCGCCGATGTGCCGGACAAGGTCTACACCCGCGACCTCTTCGGTCGGGACTGAACCCCGACAAGGCCGGGATCGAGGCAACACGTTCGATCCTAGAGGGCTCTGTCTCGCGGGGGGAACGGATTGGGGTTCAAACGAGGAACGGCTCAAGTACTTGAGAGGCCGCTTTGCCTTCGTGCCACCTCTTGACGAACCCTCGTCCCAGTTCTGAGTGCCGCTCCAACATGTTTGGTTCGCCCGCGATCCACCCCAGCGTCTCAGCCAATTCACCCGGACCTGCCTGCACGACAGGTGGAGCTTCGGCCATGTGACGTGCTGCGAGAGTTTCAACATTGCCAACAACTACACAGCCCGACGCCATGGCTTCAACGGTTGTGACTCCATAAGAGCCCCCCAGTATTTGATCGACAACGATGTCCACTGAAGCCAAGAGCTTGATGAATTCCGTGTGCCTCAGGGTTGGCTTCCTGACCCACTCCAAGATTCCTTGCCGGCTCAGATCTGCCAAGACTTGCTCAATCAACTCAGTACCCTTGATGGGAGGAAATGATCGACTAGGAAGATGAAGAACGCGGGGGCGACGATTCCAGGCACGTGGAATGAACGGCGACGCCTCGAGATCGATCGTCAAGGGTAGCCATTTGGCCATGGGGAGGTCGTTGATCAAGTCGGGCGTCGAGACAAAAAGAGGGAGCCCCGATGTTGTTGCGATCGATCTATTTGTTGCGGACCGCTGCCGCGCGGCCTCGACCCAGTCGTTCGGAGCGTTATGAAAATAGCTACTGGCACTCAGGTCCATGTGCAAATCCGGAGAGCGCACGTCGGATCCATGAGCGATCAGGGCAACTGCACGCCCCCGTTCTCGGAGCTTGTCAATGTCTCTGACGATGGAATCGACACCAACCCGGCCGCCGATTGTCACGAAGCCATCGATTGCGACGTGATCGGCCTTCCCTATGGCACTCGTGAGAGCAAGCCGACGAAGTGGAGTGTACGGAACGCGTCCTGGAGGTAACCACTTGTCTGACTTATGTCCGAACGTGCGCCTTGAAAGTACAGGAATCTGACCATAGGCAAACGAGTGGGCTGACACTCCCAAGTGCGACTGAACGGCTCGCGCCCACTCAGTGGCTTGCCCAGCAAAATTGGCCGGTCCTATCGCGAGCTGCGTCACGGGTGTCGCCTGACGGGCGTAACTCGAGAATCATCCAGAGATAGCGCAGCGGCGTAGGCACCAATCGTACTGAGCCACATCCACGTAGTTGCACTGCTGAGGAACGAACTATTGGCGAGACACATTATCGAGATCCCGCCCATGCTTGCAAGAAGAGCATTGGCGCGAAGGTTCTGGAGAGCTTCATTCTTGCGACTCCTCACGAAAATGTTTGCCGCTCGGACAAGCCAGATGAGCAGTGCGAGCAGTGTTAGGGCACTGAATTCCACCGCGATTTCGAGATAGCCATTATGTGGGCTTCCCACATTTCCGGTTGGATAAGGAAGCTCGCTATTTAGGAGATTCCACTGGTAGGCGCCTGGCCCCAGGCCAAGGCCCCAGGATTCCTGAAGTAGCCAAATGCCATCTCTGTATAAATTGAGCCGCCCGACGCCGGAGGCGTCTTGAGACAAGCCTGACCCGCCGTTGAGGAGGATTTCCAGAAATGGAGCCACCTTGCCAGGCAGTAAGGGTATCAGTTTGTCCAGAACGCCGACAGAGGAAAGAGTGACGATTCCGATGGTCGCAGCGACGAGAGAAGTAGCGGATCGAGTCCCGCCGTGCAGCAGCATGAATAGTCCAAGCTGAATGACTGTCGCGGCGAGACCGAGTCGGCTGCCGGTAACGAGCACAAGAACGAAGTTCAAGCCGATGAGTCCCACCCCTATGAGTCTCACTGAGGACCGCTTGGCGCCCAGTGCGAGCATGTGAAGGAAGGGCTGACTCATTACCAAGAAGACGGCAAATGCATTAGGATTTCCGAACACACTCGCGACTAGGCGCGTGTCTACGCGCGCCAGTTCCACCGTGGAAAGGTATCCGCCGTAGTGGATCCCGGTGAGGGACTCACGCAGGCCGAGCGTCCCGGTGACGATAAAGGCGACAATCCAGCCTAGTTCAAGAAATCGCAGAGCTTCCACGCAAAATGCCAGTCGTTCAAGAGCCAGGATGCACAAAAGCCCAATGCTCACTGCCAAAGCCATTTTCATGGCGAGGTCATAATCTGGCGCGTCGATCATGCCTCCTATCAGGAACAGCGTCCAGATCAATATCAGGGGAAGGGCTGCAACTCGTCCGCGGCGACCTGGCATCCCAGGCAGAAGGGCCGCGAAAGCAAGGGCCAGAACCATGACGCGATAGGCAAAGAAAGGGCCGGCCACCGGGAGGAAGGGGCCTAATGCGGCAGCCGAAGGTAGGAGAATGAGAGCTCCCCGCGTGATCGTGCTGGGAAGGAGCGGGGTGGGTGGAGACCTTCTGGGCGCCTCGATCGGAGGATGAATTGTGTCTGGGCTCATGTGGAGTTCTCCCTGGACATTCCAAGGTAGCGAAATATGGGAGGCCGCGCTACAGCCCACCAGATCGCCCAGAATGCGATGGTTAGCCCAATCTGGATCGGGAGGCCATGTTGTCGCGCGAGTGTGGCAACTCCGAACATTCCCCCTCCAGCTGCGAGTATTGACGCAACCTGACCTAGCCAGGAATGACCACCCTCCCGCCAAACACTGACAACTGGTAAGAGCCAAAGTAGTGTGGCCGCCATCAAGTAGCCAAGGGCGACGCCCTCCAGTTCAATGAGTGGCGTCAGGGTCAGCCAAGCGAGGGCGCAAAGGGTCGTCGCGGCGAGGCCAAAGATTGTTGAGCGCCTCACTCCACTGGGGCCTCTGGACGTGAGTGTGGTTGTGCAGGCGACTCCAAGGGTGTTGGCCATGCACGCAAGGAGAAGCATGGGCAGTAGTGCGGCGTGGTCGCGGGACGCATACGCCTCTCCCCAGACGAAATGCTGGAGTGAAGAACTGCAGATGACTAGGGGCGCAAAGGCGAGCGGAATGAGCGCATTCATGTCGCGAAAGGTTATGTCTGTGAGCTTCTTAAGGGCGCTTTCGTCGCCACTCCCGTGCAAGTGTGACAACGATGGAAAAAGTGCAAGGGAAATAGAACCAGCAATGAGCGAGATTGGTGTGGCCAAGGTCAGGGCGCTTGAGTAGTACCCGGCGCCGACGATGCCATCAACTTGACGTGCGATGAGCACTGACCCTTGGAGAAGGCCAGCGCTGCTGAGCGTCCCGATCACGCCGAGAAATAGGAACATGCGAATTTCCGACTTGAGTTCTGCCGAAAGGGTTCCTTCTGCCTCGGACACTAGGCCCGAAATTGAGTAGGCCAGCATGCTCAGCGCAACGGGTAGCAGAGAGAGCACTGGCGGTGCCCCCATAAGCAGTACGACCCCAACGCCGAGGATCCCCATTGCTGAAGTCACCAAGTCAAATTTTGTGCCACGCCAAAAATGGCCTGAACCGAATTGCACGCCGCGGGCCACTGAATAGCCGGAATAGCCAAGTACTAGAAGGAACACAACCAGCCGGTCTTCCGACCACCACATGATTTGTGGAGCTGGCCACAGGGCCGACGCTATGAGACCGAGGGAGAGGGCGAGGAACACAGTAATTCTAGTGATATACCTTGCTACCAGCGTCGCCTCTTGAAAATTTCCGGAACCCTGAGATCTTGCAACAAATTTGCTCGCGGCGGAGCCGCTTGTTGTCGGCCCCGCGAGACTTGCGAGCTGCGCACTTGCGATTGCGGTGCTAGACGCGCCCAGCGCCCCGGGCCCTCCTAGGTGCCCTATTAGGAGGTTGGTTCCGAACCGCAGTCCGCCTTGTGCGAGCACTCCGACCAAGCTTAGCCTTACTCGTGTAACGCCACGTAACCCAGGACGCGCATCGAGCCTTAGCCGGTGAAAGTGCAGTCGTCTAGACAATCCACTGCCGAGATCTGGTCCGCGGGTCCTTTGAGCCGTCATGGTTAGGAAATCATTCGATCGCGAAGTCGGTGGAATGCGGGCGCCCAAGAATACGTCCGATCGAAGCTTTCCTTGGCACGTCGTCCCATGGCAGTCAGTTCAGGCAGGTCAGCGGCCATTTGCTGCATACCATTCGCAACGCTGGCAGGGTCCTCGAAGTCTACGGTCAGGCCCAAGCCCTCTCTCGCAACAATTTCACTCATGAGCGGTGAGTATTCGGGGACGATGACAGGGATGCCGAGAGCCAAGTACTCGAAGAACCGGTTGGGGAGACTACCCACTCCCAGCACGCGGTTGTACGCAATAAGTCCGACGTCGACGTTGCTGAGGACCTCCGGCATGGCGCGGTGGGGTCTGCCCGACAAAAGGTCCAGTGAGTCCTGTAGGTCTGGCTCACGGGACCTGGCGGCAAATTCCGCGTCGTAGGGCGGTCCGTCGACATTCCCGTTCGATGGGAACATGACAACGCGAGCGTCGACACCACGGCTGCGGACCTCGGCAACCGCGTCGAGCACGACGCTGGTGCCGTTCCCGGCCAACGCCTTTCCATGGAAAAAAGTAAGGGCGTTCGAGTTTCCTGTGGGCTTGGGTGACGAGCGCGCGAACCAGGGCGGGGGTGAGTTGAAAGTGACCAAGCCGTGATCGTCGGTGACCCCGTAGGCATCCAAGATTGCCTGGTTGACGGATGTCACAAGGTCGCACTTTTTGGCGATTAGGGCGAGGGTCGTGCGCACTGCCCGTTCGCTTGCGGGTCGCGTCGGTCGTGGGACTGACTGAGCCAGGTGACCCTTGTGGTACTCCTCGTGAATATCGAAGAGGACTCGTACCCTCGATACGGTAAGTGCCAAAGCCGCAGCATCGGGGTCGGGGGTATATACCCAATCGACGTCCGGCAGGGAGGCAAGGGCTGCCCGCAGCGATCGCATCGCCTGGAGCCGCCCCTTCCACCCCGTTGGCGACGCGACTAGCCGATGTTCAACACGGGGGTCCTTGCTAGAGGAAGACTGAAAAAAAGCACGGTCGGGTCCTACCCAAGTCACGCGATCGCCGGCGTCCAAGAAGGAGTCAACGATCTTGCTCTTGACTCGGACGTCATCCCATGGATGGGCAGTCGTGAAGACGCAAACGTGCATCAGTTGGGCCCGTCATTCTGGGGAGATGCGAACGTGGCGCGAAAGTCGCCGCGATCCAGAGCGGCTGCGTGCCTGACGCGATCATGCCCTGTGAAGCGGTCTCGAAGATGTCGCGCGGGCACCCCCGCCCAGATCTCGTAAGCGGGCACGTCCTTTGTGACGACTGACCCGGCGCCGACGACGGCGCCATCCCCGATCGTGACACCGCGGCTGACGATCACGCCGTAGCCTATCCAGGCATCGCGCCCGATGGTCGTGGGCGTTTGGTCGGGACGGCCGGTGAACTGGATGGGTGTGCCGACGACGTCGCTGAGGTGGTCCCCGCCCACGATGGCCACTCGAGGCGCGAGCAGCGTGTAGGCCCCGATTGTGGTTCCTGGACTGATCCAGCACTCGGGTCCCACGTAGGCGTACTCACGGGCCTTGAGATCTTTGCTGACCTTGGCGCTCCTGTGCACGGACGCGGTCGGGTGCACGTTGGCGAGGCCCTTGGTCATGACCACCGCGCGGCCACGTGCCTTGCGGAGCCCTTGATACAACCGTCCCGTCCGATCGAGGCTCATCGCACCCCTCGAATTCCGGTCCAGGCATGGTGCCGGTGCGCAGTGGACAGGATGAAGTTGACCGTCCGCTCACTGGTGTTGGCGATGAGATAGTCCTCGGGCGTGAGGTGGTCGACACCGTCGCGGCGGCGTGGCGTGTTCATGGCTGCTCGCACGCCCGCAACAACATCGCCGGCGTCGAGACCGGTCATGATGATGCCCCCGGTGTCGAGGGCTTCAGGGCGTTCGATCGAGTCGCGCAACGTGACGGCCGGGAAGCCGAGCAGGGTGGACTCCTCCGCGATCGTCCCGGAGTCCGAGAGGCAGCAGGCGGCCGAGAGCTGGAGCTTGTTGTAGTCGTGGAAGCCGAGCGGGTCGCTGAAGGTGATGCCCTCTGGCTCCGACCAGTCGGGCAGCGCCTCGAGCCGCTTGCGCGTGCGCGGGTGGGTCGAGACGAACACAGGAAGGGAGAACGCGGCATACACCGCGGTGAGGCAGTCAATGAGGGCGCGCAGGCGCTCCGGAGAGTCGACGTTTTCCTCGCGGTGCGCGCTGACGAGGAAGTAACCGCCCTCGGTGAGCTCGAAGCGGTCGAGGACGTCGGAGGCGAGGATCTCGTCGCGGTAGGCGTCGAGGACCTCACGCATCGGCGAACCGGTCTTGATGATGCGGCGCGGGTGCAGCCCTTCGGCCAGCAGGTTGCGGCGCCCGTGCTCGGTGTAGACGAGGTTGAAGTCGGCGACGTGGTCGACGAGGCGACGGTTGGTCTCCTCTGGGACGTTCTCGTCGAAACAGCGGTTGCCGGCCTCCATGTGATAGGTCGGTATCCGCAGGCGCTTGGCCATGACGGCGGCGATGCAGGAGTTCGTGTCTCCGAGGACGAGCACGGCGTCTGGCGCCTCCTCGAGCATGACCTTCTCGGCGGCGATGAGGGTTCCACCAAGCACTGCACCCAGGCTCGTGGTGTCGACTCCGAGCATGTGGTCGGGCTTGCGGATGCCGAGGTCGCTGAAGAACACCTCGTTGAGGGCGTAGTCGTAGTTCTGGCCCGTGTGCACGAGGACATGGTCGACCGTCTCGTCGAGCCGGTGGATGACTCGTGAGAGGCGAATCAACTCGGGTCGGGTTCCGACAATCGTCATGACCTTCATGCGGAGGCTCCCTGAGGGCGAACGGACTCGTAGTAGGTATCGGGGTCATCGGGACGGTGCAGCTCATGAGACCAGAACTGGGTGATGAGGGTGTCGTTGCCCGTGTTGGTGATGTTGTGCACCCAACCGACCGGCATGTCGATGGCGCACGGGACATCACCGGACACAGCGAAGTCGAAGACATCGTCGGTGAACATCTTGCGCAACGAGACTCTTGCCGTTCCGCTGATGACAGCGAATCGTTCGACCTTGCGGAGGTGGAAGTGCTCCCCACGGGTGATGCCGGGCACTGTCGTTGAGAAGGAAGACTGACCGCCACCGCCGCGGACTCTGACCAGTTCCACGTAGGTGCCTCGAGGGTCCGTGTGCGGTGTCAGCGCGATCGGCGCGTGCTCGGGAAACAGGGCTGCCCTGTACGTGTTGAACAGGTCAACTCTGAGGGGGCTGGAGAGGTCGGGGATCTCTCCCGAGTCGTAGGACGCCTTGAACTCCTGCAGGAGGTCAAGGACCTCCTGGACGCCGACCGACGTGCTGTCGGGGTCGATGCGCCTCGCATCGCCGTCCAGAGCGTCGATGAGAGCTGCTGCTGCGCCTTGGGCGTGGAGAAGTCCGACCTGTCGGTCGGTCACCTGCGGGGGCCGGCCGTCGCGGACTGCGTGAACAAACGTTGCGACGAACGAGTTGTATGCCGGTCGGCCGTGTTCGCCGAAAAGGTTGGGCAGGCGCACATCGACGAAGGAACCGCCGGTCGCGTCGACGGCCTGGCCGAGGATCTCGCGTGCCTTGGCCTTGCCTGCACCGTACGCAGTGCCGTTCCCGTCCTGGATCGAGTTGGCGAAGACAACCCGTGTCGGGCGTCCGGACGATGCCAGCGCCGCGGCGAGATCTCTGGCAAGGCCTTCGTTGCCTTCTCGAACCGCATCATCGTCACCGCGGTTGACGCCGGCGATGTGGATGACGGCGTCCGCGTCTGACAGAGCCTGGGAAAGGTCCGTCCACTGGTCGCGGGCGATCGGCACGACCTCGTGGTCGGTCATGGCCCGGAGTCGAAGGCGGGTGTGCCAGCCGAGGAATCCGGCAGATCCCGTGACGACGACCTTCACAGCTTCGTCTCCGAAGTGAGGCCCTGAATCTCAGGAAGGGTGCGCAGGAGATCACAGGTCTGCTCGACGCTCATCTGGTCCGTGGTGTTGGAGTCGTAGTCGACAACGTCGGATGTGCTGGTCTCACCCTCTTCGACGAAGAGCTCGTACTCGAGCGAGCGTGCATCCAACGGGACGCGGAAGTAGTCCCCCTGATCCTCGGACTTCAGCAGTTCCTCCCGGGTGAGAAGGGTCTCGAACATTTTCTCTCCGTGCCGCATGCCGATCCGGCGCACCTCGGGGTCTCCCTGCCCGAGAACGATGGACACGGCCCTGGCGAGGGTCTCGACGGTGCAGGCAGGCGCCTTCTTGACGAACAGGTCGCCGGGCGCTGCGTGGAGAAATGCATGCTCGACCAGATCGACAGACTCCTGGAGGGACATGAGATAGCGCGTCATCGTCGGCTCGGTGACCGTGAGTGGCTTGCCCTCCTTCAGCTGACGGACGAACAGCGGGATGACAGAGCCGCGCGAATACATGACATTGCCGTAGCGGGTGACCGACACCGTCGTCGGCGAGTTGGGATGGTTTCGGGCGAACGCCTGGGCCGTCTTCTCCATGAGCGCCTTGCTCATGCCCATGGCGTTGACGGGATAGACGGCTTTGTCCGTGCTGAGGCAAACAACCGACCGGACACCTGAGCGGTGTGAGGCCTTGATGACGTTGTCGCTGCCGACGACATTGGTTTTGACCGCTTGGTCAGGGAAGAACTCGCACGACGGCACCTGCTTGAGGGCTGCTGCGTGGAACACGAAGTCGGCGCCGGTGACGGAGTCTTCAACGCTGGAGTAGTCGCGGACGTCGCCGACGAAGAACTTGACCCGGGAATCTCCCAGGCGCTGACGCATCTCGTCCTGCTTGGCCTCGTCGCGGCTGAGGATGTTGATCCTCCCGACCCCGCGACTCAACAGTGAGTGGACCATCGTCGAGCCGAACGAACCGGTTCCTCCGGTGATGGTCACGGTGGCGCCGGTCATCTGGCTCATTGCTGCCCTCTCTTGGCGGCCTCGTGCAGCATGCTCTCGAGGCGCGTAATGCCCACATCCGGGGCGAAGTGGTCCTCGTAGTGCTGGCGGGCCGACTGCCCCATGGCTGCCCAGGCCTGCGGCTGGAGGGCAAGTTTTCGGATGGCCTCGGCGACCTCGCCGGTGTTCCCGGGACCCACAGCGGCGCCGGCCCCAGCCTTGGTGACGACATCAGCCACATCACCGGCTCCATGAACGAAAACGGGCTTGCCAGCGGACATGGACGATTGCACCTTGCTGGGCATGGTGGCCCGCAGCAGCGCGGAGTCCTGCAACGAGACGACGAGCACGTCGGCTGCGGAAAGATAGTCTCCGACGGCGTCGACGGGGACGCTCGGAAGGACGTGGACATTGCCAGCTTCGGCTGTGCGAGCCGCCCGCGTCAACGAGTCACGCTCAACCCCGTCGCCCATCAGGACGAGACTCGCTTCAGGAACACTCGCAAACGCCTCGACGAGTGGTGCCAGACCCTGCAACTGGCCCATGTTTCCGGCGTACAAGAAGAGCGGACCGTTGGGGAGGCCAAGGCGCTGGCGGTCGACGGTGTGCTCTGAGGTGCGGAACTCAGGCACCCAATTGGGTACCCAATCGATCTTGTCAGCGGGCACGCCACGCTCGATGAGGACGTGCTTCATCGAGGGCGAGATGACTCCGATGCGCGTCGCGGCGCGGTACGAGGCATTGGTGAACGCGTGCAAGCCACGTTCGATGGCTCGTGCTGCTCGTCCTGTCACGAACTCGCTGTCCGTCACACTGTCGGGCCAGAGATCTTGGATGTATAGGCAGATCGGCGCTCGGCGTCCGGGGCGGGCCAGCAGGGCAGGTAGGGCAGCAGTGGCAGGGGATGAATAAACGAGCCACACATCTGGACGCGGAACCTTTGCACTGACCGCAATCGTGGCCGTGCCGGCGAAACTGAGGTAGTTCGCCATGCGCCGCGTCGCATGAGCCTCGCGGCTGGGATAAAGCGGACTGCGGTGAACTCTGATGCGTTCCGTGGCATCTTCGCGTAGATAGGGCCGTTGTGACCACCCTTCCATAATGCGACCCGCTGGGTAGTTCGGAAAACCCGTCACGACATCAACGTCATGGCCTAGCGCGGCGAGACCGCTGGCGATGCCTTCAGGGACCACAGTGCGGGGTTCGGGCGGAAACCACTGAGTGACGAAACCGATCCTCATCGTGCAGGCACGCCCTTGACCGTGCTGCTTTCCTCGACGTTCCGCACGACGAGGGCGGAACCACCGACGATCGAGTCTGGTCCAACATCGAGTCCTTGGAGGATGGCGGCGTGGGTGCCGATCATGCTTCGTTCGCCGATCCGCACGTTGCCCGAGATGGCCACCAGCGGGTTGATGGACACGTGGTCAGCGATCTCGACGTCATGCCCGATTGTGGTGTTCAGGTTGACGTGGACATGGCGGCCCAAGTGGATATTTGTCGTCATGCGCACGCCCGCGCAGACGACAGATCCCCCGGCGATTGTGACGTCTCGACCAAGCGTCGCGGTGGGGTGCACAAGGACCCCCTCAGACAGGCCCAGACGGATAAGCGTGGCGTCAATACGGGCCTTAACCGAGCCCGTTCCGATGCCGATGAAGACATGGGTGTCCTTGGGGGCATTCTCGAGCCAGTCGACGCCGCCGAGGATCTCATCCTGTGATCGTTCGACGGCAGCGAGGTTGGCGCTTGATGGGTCGTCATCCACGTAGCCACGGAAGTACCAGTCCTCGCCATTCGCTATGCAGGCGTCGATGACGTCGCGGACTTCACGACCGAAGCCGCCGCAACCGACGATGACTACCGGGCGAGCCATCAGTTGGTCCTCTCGTGGGGGTCAAACTCGGACATGGTGACCTCGCCCTCGGCGGCGATACCGTCACGTCGCAGGACGGCGGAAACCGTGCGCACAATGATCGCGAGATCGCCTCGCAGCGTGTGCGTGTCGACGTAGTCGACGTCGAGCGCGAGCCGCTGCTCCCAGCTCATGGCGTTGCGGCCCGACACTTGTGCGAGCCCGGTGAGGCCCGGACGCACGTCATGTCGTCGCGCCTGCTCGGGGGAGTAGCGATCGAGATAGCGGACGAGGAGCGGCCGCGGTCCAACGAGGGACATGTCGCCTCGGACGATGTTCCACAACGTCGGCAATTCGTCGAGGCTGGTCGAGCGGAGGAACGTGCCGAATGGGGTAAGTCGATCGGCATCGGTGACGAGACCCCTGGCCGGGTCAGGCTCAAGCATGGTGCGGAACTTGCGCATGACAAAGGTGCGACCGCCCAGGCCGGGGCGTTCCTGCGTGAAGAGCACAGGTGACCCGAGCTTCGAGCGAACGGCCAGAGCAACCACGGCCTGCACCGGGAGGGAGATGGCGAAGGCAGGGAGGGTGACAGCGAGGTCGAAGAGCCGCTTGGTGTCGGTCACGTGGCCTGTCCCTGGAGGAGGGGCGCAAGGGTGCCCAGGACCCGGTCGATCTGGGGATCGGTGAGCTCGGATCCCGACGGAAGGGTCAGGCCGGTGCGGAAGAGCCGCTCTGCGGTGCCCGTCGTTGCGGCACGCGCGGAGGCGTGGATGGGCTGCAGATGCATCGGCTTCCAGAGGTGTCGAGCTTCGATACCGGCTGCGTCCAGCGCTGCCATGACCGTGGTCGGGTCCGTAGCGATGAGCTTGGGGTCAAGGGTGATGCAGGTGAGCCAGTGGTTGTCCTCTGCGTCCCCGCCCTGGTCCCGACCGAGGAAACTGACGCCGTCGATGTCGGCCAGCGCGCCCGCATACAGGTCACGGATATCACGGCGACGCGCGATCATCGAGTCGAGTCGCTCGAGTTGACCGATGCCCAGCGCCGCGAGGATGTTGGACATCCGGTAGTTGTAGCCGATCTCGGTGTGCTCGTACCACGGTGCGGGCTGGCGGGCCTGGGTCGAGAGGTAACGCGCTCGGTCGAGGAGGTCCGTGTCATTGCTGAGCAGCATGCCTCCGCCCGAGGTCGTCATGATCTTGTTGCCGTTGAACGACAGGGCGGCGGCACGGCCGAAGGAACCTGCCGGGCGCCCGTGGTGGGTTGCGCCCAGAGCCTCGGCAGCGTCCTCGATGAGCGGGACGTCGAGCGCATCGAGTTGAGTGCCGAGAGCGGTGTAGTCACAGGCGCGTCCGAACAGGTCGACCGTCATGACCGCTGCGACGGTGCGGCCCTCGCCCTGCAACGTCCGCACGGTCTCGACGAGCAGGTCGATGTCGACGTTGGCGTCGTCGGTCGCATCGACGAACACGGGAGCAGCACCGGTGTAGGCGACGGCGTTCGCGGACGCAGCGAACGTCATCGTCGGAAGCACGACGACGCTGTCGGGACCGGCTCCGGCGTCGAGCAGGGCGAGGTGCAGGGCGGCAGTGCCCGACGACAGGGCGAGGGCCCCGCTCACACCGCAACGCTCCGCGATCTCGCGCTCGAAGCGGTCGACCATGGGTCCCAAGGGCGCGACCCAACCAGAGCGCAGGGCTTCGAGGACGTACTTCTCCTCCACATCGGTCACGTGGGCCCGGGAAAGGAAGATGCGATCGCTCATGTGAGTACTCTGCCTGTCGTTGCCTTCTCGAGCATCCACTCGCGGGCAGGCTCGGGCTGTTCGATGCCGGCGTCGGCGATCTCCTGGAGCGAGATCCTGGGCACGGCGACCCTGTTGATGAGTGCGTGGCCCGCTGACGTGATCGTCTCGCCGTTGGCAAACAGTTCTTCCGAGAGCTTCTCACCCGGCCGCATACCGGTGAAGACGACCTCGATGTCGGGCTTCTCGGACAGATCTATGAGCGTGTTGGCCACGTCGAGGATCTTGACGGGCTCCCCCATGTCCAGAACCATCACGTCGCCATTGGCGCCGATGGCCGAGGCCTGCAGCACCAGCTGGCTGGCCTCGGGGATGAGCATGAAGTAGCGCTCGACATCGGGGTGGGTCACCGTGACGGGTCCGCCGCGCTCGATCTGAGCAGTGAAGGCGGTGATGACCGAACCGCGCGAACCCAGGACGTTGCCAAAACGCACGCTCACGTAGGTGCCACGGTGGTGCTCGGCGAACTCGGCCGTGAGGCGCTCGGCCAGCCGCTTGCTGTAGCCGAGGACGCACGTGGGGCTCGCGGCCTTGTCGGTCGAGATGTTGACGAACTTCTCGACACCGACCGCCTCGGCGGCGGTGAGCACGTTGGCGGTGCCAAGGACGTTCGACTGCCAGGCCTCGAGGGGGAACTGCTCAAGGAGCGTGAGGTGCTTGAGAGCCGCCGCATGGAAGACGACCTCGGGACGTTCCGCTTCAAAGACCCGCTGCAGGGCTGCAGAGTCCCTGATGTCGCAGAGGGCCAGTGTGCCGTCATCGAGGAGCGCGCGCCCCGTGAGGCTCATCTGGGTCGCGTGCAGGGCCGACTCATCACGGTCGAGAAGGACGAGTTTCGCGGGGCTGAACTTGGCGATCTGACGCACGAGCTCGGACCCGATCGAACCGCCGGCGCCGGTGACGAGGACTCGTTTGCCCGTGATCGTGTCGGAGATCGTCGCGGCGTCCATCGTGATCTGTTGGCGACCGAGGAGGTCCTCGAGGTTGAGCTGACGCAGATCTGCCCCGCTGGCCGGCCCGAGGAGGCGCCCCACGGGGGGAAGCACCAGCAGGTCGAGTCCGTGGATGCGGGCGAGCGTGCGGATCTCACGGAGGCGATCGGCCGACAAAGACGGCATGGCCACGGCCAGCGTTGTCGCGTCAGTGCGCTCGATGACGTCGGCCAGTCGGTCGGCGCCACCAGAGACCCGGTGCCCCTCGATGAGCATTCGGCGCTTGCGCGGGTCGTCATCGAGGAGCGCCACCGGCACGAGCCGGCCGTTGGGGGAGGCATCTCGGGTGAGCGCGCGCAGCAACTGGCGGCCGCCCTCGCCGGCTCCGTAGACGACGACGGCCGTGTCGGTGTCGCCGATGTCGCGCCGGCCCCAGCGGTAGGAACGGACGATGAAGCGCAGGGCGAACATGCCCACGAGAGCAATGACCGGAACGATGAACGGCAGGCTGCGCGGGATTGAGAACCAGTCCGTGAAGAACCGGAGTCCGACCAGCGCAACACCGACGATGAGTGTTGTTCGCGCCACTTGCGCGGTTTCCTCGAAGGATCCCCGTCGGTGCGGGTGGTGCACGAGTCCCAGAGTTAGGCCCGCGAAAAACTGGAGAAGTCCGGCGGCGCTTGAATAACTCAGAATGTCCGGTGCCGTGGCGATTCGGGCGTCCATGTCGAACCGAATCCACGCGGCGGCCAGGACGGAGAGTGACACGATCAGAGCGTCGACGAGGGTCCAACCGATGCGGACGGCGACGTCGCGGCGTTCTGGGCGCGTGGACACAGTGGCTGGGTGCTCCGTGATTCATGTGAGGACGAGTAGTTACAAAGGGGTTGGAAGTCGTCATTGACGTCGAGCAACCAGACTAGTCGAGAGCGACCGGTACTGTTGCACGCAGACCTGTGGCCGAGAGGCCGACCCCACTGTGAGGATTGTCCGTTGGACCTGATGAGTTACGTGCAGATCCTGCGACGTCGCTGGCGCACGCTGACTGCCGTGGCCCTCGTCGTCATCGGGCTGTCCGCCCTGTTGACGCTGTTGGCCGGCCCGATGTACACGTCGAGTACGCAGTTTTTCGTCTCGACGGCGGATTCAGCCAACAGCAGTCAACTGGCGCAAGGTGGAACGTTTACCCAGCAGCGCGTCAAGTCCTACAGCGAACTCCTCAAATCACCCAAGTTGCTTGACCCGGTCATAGCCAAGGCGGGAATCGACGCCAAGCCAGGGGCGTTGGCTGACAAAATCGCCGCGACGACGCCCCCCGACACTGTCCTCATCGACGTCACAGTGACCGACTCGAGCGCCGCGACGGCAAAGAACGTCGCCCAGGCGATCGCCGAGGTCTTCCCGGCGGTCGTCGCCGACCTGGAGCGAGTCACCCCCGACGCGCCAAGCCCAGTCAAGGTGACTCTGCTGCGTGAGCCGATCCAGTCCGACTCGCCTGTCAGCCCTCGGCCACTCCGCAACATCGCTCTCGGCATCGTGCTGGGCCTGCTGCTTGGCTTCGGTGCTGCCGTCCTGAAGCAATTCCTCGACACGAAGTTGCGCTCAAAGGAGGACGTCGAAGCCCTCACGGAGAAGGTCGTCCTCGGCGGCATTCCCTTCGACGCCGACGCGGCCAAACACCCCCTGATCATCCAGGCCGACCCGCTCGCCGGCCGAGCGGAGGCTTTCCGCAGCCTGCGCACCAACCTGCAGTTCGTGGATGCGACGAACCATCCACGGGTCATAGTGATTACGTCGTCCATCGCTGGTGAGGGCAAGTCGAGCACGACGGCCAACCTGGCCCTCGCGATGGCCGAGTCGGGAGCCAGTGTCTGTGTTGTCGAGGGTGACCTCCGCCGACCCCGTCTTCTCACGTATCTCGGACTTGAGGGAGCGGTTGGCCTGACCGACGTCCTCATCGGTCGCTACGAGTTGGACGACGTGCTCCAGCCGTTCGGGGCGCACTCGTTGACCGTCCTCGGCGCCGGCGCGTCCCCGCCCAATCCGAGCGAGCTCCTCGGCTCCACTGCGATGCGCACGGTGCTCGACGACCTCAGACATCGATTTGACTACGTCCTCATCGACGGCGCGCCCGTGCTTCCCGTCACCGACTCGACCGTTCTCACCCGCCTGGCTGATGGGGCGATCGTGGTTGCTGGCAGCGGCATCGTGAGCAAGGACCAGTTCGGCCACGCGCTCGAGACCTTCGAGACGGTCAGCGCGACGGTCCTGGGCATTGTCATCAACCGCATCCCGCGTCAGGCCCGCGGCGCCTACGACTATCGCTACGAGTATCGACCCGACGCGCTCCCCGTGGCCGACGGTCGCAGCAGCACCCGCCGTCGTCGTCGCAAGTCCAGTGACGACACGACGCGACCGCGCAAGGACCTCGTCGGCAGCTGAGCGCAACGCTCGGCCAGGTCACACGCGAAAGGGGCGCCCACGGCATACGCCTTTGGCGTGGAATGAACTGTTCAGCCGCGGAGGGCCGTGACCACGGCGGGCAGGGAAGTGGAGATCTCGCGAACCATCTGGTCGAAGACCGCCGACGGCTGGCGATAGGGGTCCACGATCCCGGAGTCCTTGGGCAGCCGTGGAGCGACGACTCCGCGCTTCGCGATGGCGGCGGCCGCGACCTTGGCGACGTGGTTGTCGCCCGGCGCAGCGGCGATCTCCGCGGGAACCACAGCTCCCAGCAGGTCGCCGAGGTCATGAAGGGCGAAGCCATAGCGCAGGGCACGGGGGTGAAGCGGAACGACCTGAGACAAGTGGTCACGCATCGCCGTGATGATGAGGTCAGCATCCGCGACGATCTCGCGGGTGATCTGTCGCGCGGCGTACTCATGGTCGCTTGCTCCGACGGCGACCAGGCGCCTCGCGGACTCGGGATCGATGGGGGCTCCGACGAGGGCGCTCGTTCCGGCACTGGACACGGAAATGCCCGTTCCGGCGAGCTCGTGAGCCAGGACGCGCTCGATGTAGGGCGAGCGGCAGATGTTGCCGGTGCAGACCACAAGGATGTGGCCGTTGAGGGCTTGAGCAGCGACGTCTGGGGCCATGTGTCCACCTTATGTTGGGCTAGTCACTGTGAGTCACTCGATCTCACAACTTCAGGCCCGTGACCTGCCTGTTCTACTGCACAATCGGGTGGTTCGGCAGCACCGTACGTACCACGGACGGGGGAGATGTCCGAATCCGGGCACCGAGGCGACGCGGCCGATCTACGCTCGTCCTATGGGTAACTGGCCGGTACAGGGGATTGTGGTGGTGGGTGCCGGCGGCTTCGGGCGCGAAGTCGCCTCTTTGCTCTTTGAGCTGCGCTCAAGGGGTGTGGGGTTCGGTGACATTGGTGTGGTTGATGACAGACCGTCCATGGCCAATCGAGCACGCCTTCACAGCCTCGGGGTGCCACTTATCGGCACTGTGGACGATCTGGTGCGAAATTGTCGTGAGACGCCCGTCGTGCTCGCAATCGGATCGGCTACTGCACGGCGAGCCATCGCTGATCGCCTAAGCGTCACCGATGCCACTTTCCCCATCTTGGTGCATCCTCAAGCATCGGTGGGCGCGGGAGTCACCTTGGGGGAGGGAAGCGTCATTTGTGCCGGTGCCAGGCTGAGTGCTCAGATTCGCGTCGGACGGCATGTCCATGTTGATCAGAACGCCACTGTCGGCCATGACTGCGACCTGGAGGATTTCGTTCGACTCAACCCACAAAGTTGTGTCTCCGGTGATGTGACCCTTGAAACCGGATCACTCGTTGGGGCCAACGCGACGATTCTCCAAGGGCTCCGCGTCGGGGGGCACACGCTTGTCGGCGCCGGAGCGGTCGTCACCCATGACCTTCCTGCAGGAGTTGTTGCGTCCGGAGTGCCCGCCCGGGTGCACGCCCGGGTGGTGGCTGCTCAGGCCGGGTGAGCACTGGGTAGGCTCGCGCGGTGCGCCTCATCTCAGCCAACGTCAACGGAATTCGCGCTGCGGCTCGTCGAGGTGGACTCGAGTGGCTGGCGATGCAGCACGCCGACGTCATCGCACTGCAGGAGGTCCGGGCGAGCGATGACCAGCTCCGTGACGTGCTGGCGCAGGGCGGTCTGGCGCAGTGGCACGTCAGCTCCGCGCAGGGGCGCACCAAGGGCCATGCAGGTGTCGCCGTGCTCACCCGCCAGCCGCCGCTGCGGGTCAGCAGCGACCTCGGCCCGCAGGAGTTCGCCGATGCGGGGCGTTGGCTCGAGGTCGATGTGCGTGGACCCGAGGGACCCGTCACCGTGATCTCGACCTACGTCCACACGGGCGAGGCCCTCACCCCGAAACAGGACGAGAAGTTTCGTTTCCTCGACGCTGTCGGCTCACGTCTTGCGGACCTTGCCGTGAATGACGGGTATGCCGTCCTCACGGGTGATCTCAACATCTGCCACTCCGCGGACGACCTGAAGAACTGGAAGGGCAACGTCGGCAAGGCCGGGTTCCTCCCGGAGGAGCAGGCGCACCTCGACCGTTGGGTGGGCGCCCTCGCCTACGCCGACGTGCACCGTGCCCTCCACGGTCCGGGCCCCGGTCCCTACACCTGGTGGTCGTGGCGTGGCAAGGCGTTCGACAACGATGCGGGGTGGCGGATCGACTACCACTTCGCGAGCGCGCCCCTCGCGAAACTGGCGACGCGGGCGGACGTCGGCCGCGCGTCGACGTACGCCGAGCGGTGGAGTGACCACGCTCCTCTGACGGTCGACTACGACCTCACGCTGGACTGACCTCAGTCCTTGGCCGCAGGGCCAGCAGCGGTGACGGAGAACGAGATTGGCGCCGTGAGCTTGGCGTTGGCGAACGCGGCAGCGATCGCCGCCGTGACCCGCTCGGCGTCGGCGGCCGGCACCAGCGCGATGGCCGAACCACCGAAACCGCCACCCGTCATTCGGGCACCGAGGGCGCCCTCGGCGAGGGCCGTGTCGACGACGAGATCGAGTTCGGTGCACGACACCTCGTAGTCGTCACGGAGGGACTCGTGCGAGGCGGTGAACAGGCGCCCGACCTCGGCAAGGTCACCCTGTCGCAGTGCTTCGACCACCTCGTCGACCCGGGCGATCTCGGTGACGACGTGTCTGGTGCGTCGACGCAGCACGTCATCGGGAAGCTTGGCGAGGGCCTCGTCGAGGGCCGAGGGATCGACGTCGCGAAGGAACTCGACACCGAGGACGTCGGCGGCCGTCTCGCAGGAGTCGCGACGGGCGCCGTACTGACCGTCTGCGAGCGCGTGGCTCGCGCGGGTGTCCGTGACGAGCAGGGTGAAGTCGTGTGCGGACAGGTCGAACGGCACCTGGGTCGTGGCGCCGTCGCGGCAGTCGAGGCGCAGGGCGTGCTTCTTGGTGGCGTGCATCGAGGCGGCTTGGTCCATGCCACCGGTCGGAGCGCCGGCGATGTCGTTCTCGGCCCGCTGGCAGGCTGCGGCAAGCGCAGAGCGCCCCTCAACGGAACCGAGGAGGTCGAGTCCGAAGAGGTCCGACGCGGCGGCTGCCACGGAGCACTCCAGGGCCGCCGAGCTGGACAGGCCCGCCCCGAGGGGCACCTGGCCGTCGACGACCACGTCAAGCCCGCGCACGGCATACCCGGCCTCCCGCAGGGACCACAGAACACCGGCGACGTAGGCCGTCCAACCCTTGGGCATGTCGGGTGCGACGTCTTGGATGAGCACCTCGACGAACGCGTCGTCCTGGAGGGAGTGGATCCGGAGCAGGTCGTCCTCGCGGGGCGACGCGGCGCAGCGGGTGCGGTGCGGGAGAGCGATGGGGAGCGCGAGGCCACCGTTGTAGTCGGTGTGCTCTCCGATGAGATTGACCCGCCCGGGCGCGGACCACACACCCTCGGGGGCGTGACCGAAGCGGGCAGTGAAGGTCTTCGTGAGGCGCGGCACGCTGCGAGTCTAGGTGGGGCCACCTGACACAATGACGCGCATGTCCGCACCCGACGCACCCACGGCGGCTCCCCGGATCCTCTCCGGGATGCAGCCCACCAGCGACTCACTCCACCTCGGCAACTATCTCGGAGCGCTGGTCCAGTGGGTCAAGCTGCAGGACGAGTTCGACGCCTACTACTTCGTCGCTGACCTGCATGCTCTGACGGTGCCGACCGACCCTGCCGTGCTGCGCGAGCGGACCCGCAAGACGGCCGCCCAGTTCATCGCCGGTGGAGTCGACCCCGAGCGTTCCGCGGTGTTCTGCCAGAGCCACGTCACGGAGCACGCCGAGCTCGGCTGGGTGATGAACTGCCTCACCGCCGATGGTGAGGCGCGGCGCATGACGCAGTTCAAGGACAAGACCGCCAAGGGCCAGAACGCCAATGTGGGCCTGCTGACCTATCCCATGCTCATGGCCGCCGACATCCTCATGTACGACGCGGCGTTCGTGCCCGTCGGTGAGGACCAGCGCCAGCACCTCGAGATCACCCGCGACCTCGCCGGACGCTTCAACACCCGCTTCGGTGAGGCCCTCGTCGTGCCCGAGCCCTACATCGTCAAGGGCGCGGCCAAGATCATGGACCTGCAGGACCCGACGTCGAAGATGAGCAAGACGGGTTCCTCGCCGAAGGGTCTCATCGACCTCATGCAGGAGCCGGCCAAGATCGCCAAGAACATCCGGTCGGCCGTGACCGACACCGACGCGGAGATCCGGTTCGACACCGAAGCCAAGGCTGGCGTCTCCAACCTCCTCGTCATCCACTCGACCCTCTCCGGGCAGTCGATCGAGGACCTGGAGGCGTCGTTCGCGGGTCGGGGCTACGGCGATCTGAAGAAGGAGGTGGCCGACGTCGTCGTCGCTGCGGTCGAGCCGTTCCAGGCGCGCATGGGAGAGCTGCTCGACGATCCCGCCGAGCTCGACCGGATCCTCGCATCCGGTGCCGAGCGTGCGCGTGTCATCGCGCAGGCGACCATGGTTCGCGTGCGTGAGCACGTCGGCCTTCTCCCCGCCGCCCGATAGGGTCGAGCGCATGCCCACCCACGGCGTGGCGATCACGGTTCCCGAACCTCACGGGGCCGCGCTCCAGGAGGCCCGCGACCGCTTCGGCGATCCGCTGGCCCGGTTCATCCCGCCCCACGTGACCCTGTTGCCGCCCACCGAGATCGACGCGCCGTCGCTCCACGACTTCGAGCAGCACCTCGAGGTCGTCGCCGGCACCCACGCACCCTTTGGCATGACGCTGTCGGGGACGGGCACCTTCCGGCCCCTGTCACCGGTCGTCTTCGTCCAGGTGTCCTCGGGCATCTCGCAGTGCGAGCTCCTCGAGACCGCTGTGCGCAACGGCCCCGTGGTGCGGCGCCTCGACTTCAACTACCACCCGCATGTCACGATCGCCCACAACCTCGGCGAGGAGCAGCTCGACGCTGCCTTCGACGGGCTCGTCGACTTCCGCTGCACCTTCGAGGTCACGACCTTCGAGCTGTATCACCAGGACGATGACGGCGTGTGGCGCCCCCTGTCGACGTTCACCCTGGAGGGCTGAGCATGGACCGGGTCAAGAAGCTGTGGGCCGACCTGCAACGGACCCGGCTCTGGGGAGCCTGGAAGCGCTACGGCGACGCGCGGGGCAACCTGCTCGCCGGAGGGGTCACGTACTTCGCTTTCTTCTCGATCTTCCCCGCTGTGGCCCTCGCGTTCACCGTCTTCGGTGTCCTGCTGCAGGGCAACCCGCAGTGGCTCGACGAGATCAAGGACTACCTGAATCAGACTCTGCCCGGCTTCATCCAGGACGGCGGCACCGAGGGGCTCATCCCCCTGACCATTCCCTCCGGTGACACGCTGACCGTCACCGGACTCATCGGTCTGGCGGGACTCCTGTTCGCGGGACTCGGCTGGTTGGGTGCCCTGCGCGACGGCATCCGAACGATTTTCGGGGTGGAGGGGCAGCCGGGGAACTTCGTCACCACCAAGCTGCGGGACCTCGGCGTGCTCGTCATCCTCGGGATGGCGATCGTGGTGTCGGCCGCTGTCACCGGCATCGCCGGGGCCGCAACGTCGTGGGTCGCGGAAGCGATCGGACTGGGCGGTCAGGCGTGGCTGCTCAGCGTCATCGCCTTCGTCGTCGGTGCTGTCCTCGATGGGCTGGTCGTGCTCGTCATGCTGCGCCTCCTGTCCGGAGTGGACGTGCCTCGTCGCGGTCTCATCGGTGGTGCGGTCATCGGCGGTGTCGGCCTCACCCTCCTCAAGGTGCTGGGCGCCACCGTCATCGCCGGCACCACGAGCAACCCTCTCTTCGCGTCGATCGCCCTCGTCGTCGGTCTGCTCGCCTGGCTCAACTTCATGTCCCGCATCGTGCTGCTCGCTGCCGCGTGGAGCGCCAACTCGCTCCCGCTCGAGGCGGGTGCGGAACTCACCGAAGGGCAGCGCACCAAGCTGCTCGAGGGGCCCCAGCCTGCCGAGTCCGTGACGCGACAGGCGCAAGGGGTGACGTCGGAGTCCAACCCGGTGACACGGCATACCGACCGCGTTGTTGCGCCGGCCGCGAGGCGAGCCGAGGACCGGGTCAACCTGGCGTTGGGTGCGGCTCTCGGCGCGTCGACCGCTCTCGGTCTGGGTGCGGCGACCCGACTGCTGCGCCGCGTCACCAGCCGCCGCTGACGCCAGGCCCGATCAGGTCCGGTGTCGCCCGGAGGACGCCGGCCCAGGTCGCTGCCGGCGACGCCTCCCGCGCGTGCCGAGGACCAGGGCGAGCAGGACCGCGCCTCCGACGAGCGGCAGCAAAGAGGGCGTCACGTCGCCGGTCGGTGAGGTGAGGGCGGCCGCCACGTCGGGCTCTCCCGCAGGTTGCGCTGCCGGGGCCTTCGGCTCAGCAGCCGTGGGCGCCTGCGGGACCTCACCGCGGTCGACGAGCCGGCCCACGGGTTTCGCGACGGCGCCGTGGGCGAAGGCCCAGTCGAGCAACGAGGCAGCGGGCCGCCAGCTGCTGCCGGTGCCGTACATCTCCGTGACGATGTAGGTCTTGCCGCCTCGGGTGGCCGCGCCGATGAAGGTGCGGTGCGCGGCCTTGGTGAAGCCGTTCTTGACGCCGATCGTGCCGGGGTAGTTCCACAGAAGCCGGTTGTGGTTGCCGATGGCATAGCTCGACCGACTTCGCGAGGAGCGGGAGGTCGCCGCCGGGAAGGTCGCCGTCTTGGTCGAGGCGAGTTTGAGGTAGGCCGGGTTGGCGATGGCCGCCCGCCCGAACAGAGCGAGGTCGTAGGCACTGCTGTACTGACCCGGGGAGTCGAGACCGCTGGGGTCGGCCACGACGGTGTCGTGCGCGCCGAGCTCGGCCGCGAGCCCGTTGAGCTCCGTGACCGTCTTGGCGAGGCCCCCGTTGAGCTCGGCGAGACCGTAGGCGGCGTCGTTGCCCGACGACATGACGAGAGCCTGGAAGAGCTGCGCCGCCGTGTAGGTCCCGCCGGCGACCATGCCGACCCGGGTGCCCTCGGCGTTCGACTCGAGGGTCGTGGCCGTCCGGACGGCCGTGGGCTTGAGGCGTGGGAGGAGGTGGATGGCGGTGAGGGTCTTGAGGGTGCTTGCCGGCAGGAGGTGGGCGTGCGGGTTCTTCGCAGCGAGGATCTCCCCGGTGTCGGCATCGGCGATGAGCCACGCGACGTCACTCACGTCGGGCGGCGCAGGGACACCGGTCGGGGTGTCGACGATCACCGAGTTCATCTGCGCCAGGCGCGGACCACCGACGCTGAGCTCGGGATCGAGGAGGTCAGGAACACGGGGCAGGGCCGGGCTGGCGCTCACGCTGGGCGCCGGGGTCGGGCTGGTCGGGCTGGGGTTTGGTGTGGCCAGGGCAGGTGACGCAGCCGCCGTCAGGGCAGCCGCGACGAGGGCCGTCGTGGTGACGGCGAGCGCAACGTTGCGCATCGACGCTCCTCTCGGCCGATCCGCCAGGGAAAACGGACCAACCGAACGACCCTACGGGACGACAGGGGTCAGGCGGCGCGGTGGGCGCGGGCAGTGCGCGCAGCCTCGTAGTGCCCGACGAGCTGCTCGGTGAGGCTGTCCCAGGAGCGGCCACGGACGGCTTCCTCGGCGTTCGCGCCCAGGGTCGTGCGCCAGGCCGCGTCACCGACGAGCGCGTCGACGTGGTCGTGCAGCGAGCCGGGGAGGTCGGGGTCGAAGAGCAGACCGGTCCGGCCGTGGTCGACGAGGTCGAGGGGGCCACCGCGCGCCGGAGCGACGACGGGCAACCCGAAGGCGGCGGCCTCCTGGAGGGTCTGGCCGAAGGTCTCGCGGGTGCCGGTGTGCACGAACACGTCGAACGCGGCATACGCGCGGGCAAGGTCGTCACCGGACTGGCGACCGAGGAAGACGGGTGAGCGGTTGGGGCGTCCGGGCATCGATGCCACGGCCTCCGTGAGCTGGGCCCCGATCTGGGCGCGGTTCGGGCCGTCGCCGACGATGACGAGGCGAGTGCCGGGGATCTGCGCGACCTCGGTGAGGCGCCACAGTTCCTTCTCGGGGGCGAGCCGTCCGACGTAGCCGAGCACGACCTCACCGCTGGGGGCCAGCGCCCGACGCAGCTCGAGCGTCCCGGGATCGGTGCGCCAGCGCGGCGAGAACAGGCTCGTGTCGACGCCGCGGGCCCAGAGGTCGGTGCGCGGCACGCCGTGAGATCGCAGTTCCGCGAGCGTGGGGCGCGACGGGGCGAGGGTCAGGTCCGCGTGCGCGTGCATGCGCCGGATCCAGCGCCACGCAGCATTCGCGGCACCAGCACCGAGCCGACCCGGGCCGTGCTGCGCGAGGTAGCTCGGCATGTCGGTCTGGTAGATCGCGACCGCCGCGGTGTTGGTGTGGTCCGCGAGCTGGAGGGCGCGGGCACCGAGCACGAACGGCGAGGCGGCGTGGATGACGTCGGGCCCGAACTCCTCGAGGGTCCTGCGCAAAGCCGGGGTCGGCACCCCGGTCGGGAACTGACGAACGTTGATCGACGGGAGCCCGTGGACCTTGAACCCCTCGAACGTCGCCGGCGCCGGGCCCGGCGCGATGATGAGAGCCTCGTGGCCGAGGGCGCGCAGGGACTGGGCCACGCGGCACACGCTCGTGGTGACGCCGTTGAGCGTGGGGAGGAACGACTCCGTCACCATGGCAACTCGCATGGGTCCACGGTCCCGGGGGCGCATGGTGTCCCGGCAGCCTGCGGAGGTGCGTCAGGTGGCTTCTGGGTGAACGTCAGTCAGTATTCACACCCCGGGCAGCGTGACGAGGAAGACCTCGCCACTGCCCGTGACGGTGACGTCGTGGTCCTGCGCTGACAGGTATGCCGCCCGCACCGGTCCCAGCGTGAGGGTCGCCTTGCGTGACGTGAGGGTGACGTCGCCGTGGAGACAGAAGACGATGCGGGGCGTGCCGTTGCCCGGGATCGGGACCTCGTTCGGAGCGTGGAGCCGCCGCAGGGCGAACCGGTCGGAGTGGCTCGGGAACTGCTGGGTCGCGGGGAGCAGCGGGTCGGGCTCGGCGTGACCAACGCTCCCGTCGGCATCGGGGTCGACGATGCGCAGGAGCTCCGGGACGTTGAGCTCCTTGCCGGTGAGTCCGGCACGAACGACGTTGTCGGAGTTGGCGAGCACCTCGACGCCGAGGCCACTGACATAGGAGTGGAGAACGCCCGCGGGCACGTCGATGTAGTCGCCGGGCTCGAGGACCCGGTGGTACATGAGCAGGAGGACGGCGAGGCCGATGTCGTCGGGGTGGTCCTCGGCGACGCGGGCGATGGCGGCGCACTGGTGGCCCTCGTCGTCGGGGCTGGCCGAGACCCGCACGCAGGCGGCGACGAGTTCGCGTGCAAAGGCGGTGTGCTCGCTCGCGGGCGTCGCGAGGATCGCGTCGAGCAGGGCGTGCGAGGGGTTGGGCTGGTTGACGGCCGCCTCGACGAGGGCGGTCAGCCGGGGGAGGGCCAACCGCTTGGCCAGGGACGCCACCTCGTCGGGGGTGCGCATCCCCACGAAGACGGTGAAGGGAGCGATGGCAATGAGCATCTCGGGCTTGGCCCAGTCGTCGACATAGGTCGCGTCGACGTGGCTCGTCCTGGCATCGCGCTCGCGGACCTCACGGGCCTGCTCGGCGGTCGGGTGCGCCTGGATGGAGATCGCTCGCCCCGGGGCGAGGACCTTGAGGAGGAAGGGCAGCCGGTTCTCGTAGTCGGCGGCGCACTGCTCGCCGAGTTCGCGGGCCGGGTCGGCACGGATGACGTCGGTGAGCGTGGTGGCAACCCCATCGCGGGTGATGCCGCACGGGCCGCTCTCGTGGGCGCCCATCCATAGCTCGGACTCGGGCTCGGCACTCGGGATGTTGCGTCCCTGGAGGCTCGCGATCGACACGTGCGACCCCCAGGCGTCGGTGAAGAGCACCGGCTCCAGCAGATCCATCGGGCCATCGTAGGTGTCGGGGTGGTTAGCCTGACGACCATGTCAGACATTGCCGGGTTCTGGGCCGTCATCCCTGCTGGCGGAGCCGGGACACGTCTCTGGCCGCTCTCGCGTGCCGGCCACCCCAAGTTCCTCCACGACCTCACCGGCTCGGGCCGAAGCCTCCTGCAGCAGACCCTCGACCGCGTGACGCCGTTGGCCGCGGAACGGGTCGTCGTCGTGACCGGGGTTGCCCACGCGGTCGCCGTGCGCGAACAGCTGCCCTCGCTCGGGGCCGAGCAGGTGCTCGCCGAGCCGGCGCCACGCGACTCCATGGCGGCGATCGGCCTGGCCGCCGCGGTCGTGGAGGCCCAGGACCCCGACGCGATCATCGGGTCCTTCGCTGCCGACCACGTGATCCCCGACGCTGCGGCCTTCCAGGCGTGCGTGGCCGAGGCCGTCGAGGTCGCCCGTGACGGACTCGTCGTGACGATCGGGATCGAACCGACCCATCCGTCGACGGGCTTCGGCTACATCCAGATGGGGACGCGGATCTCGGGCGCAGCCACGGCCCGGCGGGTGCGCCAGTTCGTGGAGAAGCCCGATGCCCGCCGCGCCGCCGCCTACCTGTCGACGGGTGAGTTCCGTTGGAACGCAGGGATGTTCGTCGTGCGTGCCGCGTCCCTGCTCGACCTGCTCCACCGTTGGCACCCCGAGCTGGCCGACGGAGTGCGTGCCATCGCGGCAGCCCCGGAGCGTCTCGAGGAGATCTGGCCGACGCTCGAGAAGATCGCCATCGACCACGCCGTCGCCGAACCCGCTTCGGACATCGGTGTGGTCGCTGTGGTGCCCGGTGACTTCGCCTGGGACGACATCGGTGACTTCTCGAGCCTGGCCTCGTTGTTGCCCGAGCCTGATCAGGGGCCACGGATCCTGGGCGACGCCTCGCTGGTCCACTCGGTCGACTCGACCGGGCTGGTGTCGCCACGCGGTGGGCGTCCGATCGCCGTCGTCGGGCTCGAGGACGTCGTCGTCATCGACTCGGGTGACGCGGTGCTCGTGACGACCCGCGAGCGCGCTCAGGACGTCAAGAGGATCGTCGAGCAGCTCAAGGAGTTGGGCCGCACCGACCTCACGTGACGCGCGTGGGGGTCAGGCGGCGTCGCGGAGCCGGTATGCCGTGAAGGCCAGTCCCGTGAGCGCTGCGGCGATGGCGCAGAGCACGATCGTCGGAGTGGCCGACCACGCACCTCCCGGCAGCTGAGGCACATGGGCGAAGGGCGAGATCGTGACGATCCAGTCAGGCAGGCCGATCGTCGTGCCGAGCTCGCCGAGACCAAAGGCCGCGGCGAGCGCACCCCAACCGATGGCCGAGGCCCGGCTCGGCACTGCGGCAGCAGCAAGGAGTGCGACCGACACCATGACCGCGATCGCCGGGAGCCGAGCGGCGGCGGCGCCGAGCAGCGCGCCCATGCCGGGCACGTCACCCTGACCGCCGGAGACCAGTGCCACGACGAGGCCGAGTGCCAACAGGAGGGCTGCCGGGAGGGCGAAGGCATGCAGGGCGTGCGCGCCGAGCCACGAGGTGCGTGAGGTGGCGGTCGCGAGGATGGGTTCGGCCCGACCCGCGCGTTCCTCGGCAGCAGGGCGCAGGGCCAGCGAGATGCCAGCCGCCGTGGCAGCGATGCCGACGAAGGCGAGCTCGGTCGCGAGGAAGATGTCGGTGATCGTGCCGGCACTGCCGCCGAGCTTCTTGAGCATGTCGACGACGGACTGGTCCGACGCCATGTCCGCGACCGAGGTGACCAACCCACCCAGGACCGCGCCGAGGATGACGAAGGCGGCCAGCCAGCCGATGGCCGCCGGACGGTCGAGGCGCCACACGAGACCCAGGGGAGTGCCGAGGCTCGCCCCGGCCCGGGCCGGACCGGGGCGCGACGGGAAGACCCCGGAGCCGATGTCACGGCGGTCGAGCAACGAGAAGGCCAGACTCACGAGCGCCCCGGCCAGCAGGACGGCGAGGCCTAGGATCCAGAACCGGTTTGCCCCGTAGGCGCCGACCTTGGAGGCCCACCCCAGGGGACTGGCCCACGAGATCACCTCGACCGAACCTCCTGCGGTGTCACCGATGGCGCGGATGACGAACATGGCCGCCAAGGCGCTGAGTGCGATGCCGGCACAGGCGCGGGCACTCGTCGTCAGCTGGGCGGCGACCGCGGTGATGCCGACCATCGCGAAGCCGGCGATGACCCAGGCGACGCCCATGGCGATCGACCCCGTGGCGTCGAGGCCCACGGCAATGAGCCCGACCGTCGACAGGAGTCCGGCCCCGACGACGGCGAGGGAGGCGAGGGTCATGGCGGCGGTCAGCGGCGCCCGGCGCCCGACGACGCCCGCGCCCACGAGCTCAAGGCGACCGACCTCCTCCTCGACGCGCGTGTGGCGGCGCACCACGGCATACGCCAACAGTCCGACGAAAACGGCACCCATGAGCACCGTCTTGAACACGGACAGGGAGTCGCGGTTCTCGGCACCGATGGGCCCGTACATCGCGATGATCGACGGGTTGGCGAGGACGGCTCCGAGTCCGGAGCGAGCAGCCTCGTCGGTGGGGTAGAGGTCGATGGTGGCCTGCGCGGACCCGACCGAGAGGGCCGTCAGGGCGAGCAGGCTCGTGGGGATGAGGATCCGGTCGCGTCGCCAGGCGAGGCGGAGGAGCGTGCCGGTGCCGGTGAGGCTGCTCATGCCACGGTCACGTCCTCGGGCGACGAGCTGTAGTGCGCCAGGAAGAGGTCCTCCAGGCTCGCGGGCTCGCAGGTGAGGGTCGTGAGACCGAGCTGGTCGAGCCGGCTCACGGCATCGCCGACGTGAGCCGCGTCGACGGAGAAGCGGATGTCGGTGCCGGACTCGTCGACGAGGACGTCCTCAACACCTGTCCACTGCGAAATCTGCTGTCCCACAGGCATTTTCACGATCGCGTGGACGGTCGAACGTGACAGGTGGCGCAGGTCGGCGAGGGTGCCGGACTCGACGATGCGGCCGGCGCGCACGATGCTGACGCGCTCGCACGCGTGCTCGATCTCGCTCAGGATGTGGCTCGACAGCAGCACCGAGTGGCCGCGGGCCCGGGCAGCGCGCAGCTCATCCTGGAAGACGCGCTCCATGAGCGGGTCGAGGCCGGACGTCGGCTCGTCGAGGATGAGGAGGGGAGCGTCCGAGGCGAGGGCGGCGATGAGGGCGACCTTCTGGCGGTTGCCCTTGGAGTAGGAGCGCGCCTTCTTGGTCGGGTCGAGCTCGAACCGCTCGATGAGGTCGGCCCGTCGGCTCTCGTTGATGCCCCCGCGCAGTGTGGACAGGACGTCGATGGTCTCGCCGCCGGTGAGGTTGGGCCACAGCGCGACGTCGCCGGGGACGTAGGCGACCCGTCGGTGCAGCTCGGTCGCGTCGGTCCACGGGTCTCCGCCAAGGAGTGAGGCGTGGCCCGAGTCCGCCTTGGTGAGGCCGAGGAGGATGCGGATGGCGGTGGACTTGCCGGCGCCGTTGGGGCCGAGGAACCCATGGACCTCACCCTCGGGGACGGTGAGGTCGAGGCTGTCGAGCGCCACGGTGGCGCCGAAGGTCTTGCGGAGGTCGCGTGTCTCGATGACGGTGTTCACGACTTCGAACATACACCGTTTTCACAAAAACGTGAATGCTATAAACTTTGCGTATGCCGTCTCGCTCGTCGTCCGTGTCCGCCTCTCGTGAGCCCGTTCGCGCCGCCGTCCGCACCGCCGCCCGCAGGGCTGGCGACGGGCCGGCCGCGGTGAGTCATGACGAGTCGCACGCGGTCGTCGAGCGACTCGGTGCGGCCCTGTCCCTCGCGGGCTTCCCGCCGATGCCGTCGCGGGTCTTCGCCGCTCTCCTCGTCGACGACGACGGGCGGATGACCGCGGCCGAGCTCAGCGAAGAGCTGTCCGTGAGTGCGGCAGCCGTCTCGGGAGCGGTGCGCTACCTCGGACACGTCGGGTTGCTCCGGCGCGAACGCGAACGTGGCGGACGCAAGGACGTGTTCGTCGTCCTCGACGACGCGTGGCACGGCGCCCTCACGAGCACCGACCAGATCTACGCCCCGATCATCGCGGCGCTCTCCGACGGTGTGCAGCACCTCGGCGCGGAGACCGCTGCCGGAGCTCGGCTGCAGCTGTCCCAGGAGTTCCTCGAGTTCGTCACCGTGGAGATGAGCGGGATCATCCACCGATGGGACGCCTACAAGCGCGCCCGGTGACCGCCGCCCCCTTCCTTCCCTGTTGCGTCTGCGGATGTGGCGGTTCTGGCGACCGAATCCGCAGACGCAAGGGGAGCAGGTGGCACCCCCAGTACGATGGGCGGTCCCATGACTGACACCCTCACAGCCCTCGGCGCCAGCGTCGTGTCGGCGCTTCCTGAACTCATCGAGATCCGCCGCGACCTCCACGCCCACCCCGAGCTGTCGCGACTCGAGACCCGGACGACCGACGTCATCGCCCATCGCCTCGAGCAGGCGGGCGTTCGCGTGCGGCGGTTCCCCGGCACCGGACTGGTGGCCGACCTCGGAGCCGAGCAGGCGGCATACCGGGTCGCTCTGCGTGCGGACATGGACGCGCTCCCCGTGCAGGAGCAGACCGACCTTGCGTTCGCGTCGACGAATGACGGTGTTGCGCACTCGTGCGGCCACGATGTCCACGTCACCGCACTCCTCGGAGCGATGCTGGCTCTCAAGGAGCACGAGCAGGTGCTGCTCGAGCGCGGGACCGGTGTGCGGGCGATCTTCCAGGCGGCCGAGGAGGTCATCCCCGGCGGTGCTCACGAGGCGATCGCGGAGGGTGCGATGGAGGGGGTCGACGCGATCTTCGCCGTCCACTGCGACCCGTCGCTCGACGTGGGCCAGGTCGGTCTGCGCGAGGGGCCGATCACCGCTGCCTGCGACCACATCCGCGTCCACCTCACCGGACGGGGTGGCCACACCTCGCGTCCGCAGCTGACCGAGGACCTGACCTACGCGCTGGCCAAGGTCGTCACCGACGTGCCCGCCGCGCTGTCCCGCCGCCTCGACCCACGCGCCGGAGCCGCACTCGTGTGGGGCGTCGTGCGGTCCGGGACGGCGAGCAACGTCATCCCGAGCACGGGGGAGTGCAGTGGCACCTTGCGCATGCTCGACGCCAATGCCTGGCTCACCGTCGGACCTCTCCTCGACGAGATCGTCCAGGGCGTCGTTGCCCCCTATGGCGTGACGGCCCGGCTCGAGCGGATCAAGGGCGTGCCACCGGTCGTCAACCAGGCGGACGCCATCGACGCGCTGCGGTTCGCGTGCCTCGGCTCGGGGTTGCAGGTGGCGCCGACCGTCCAGTCGCTGGGTGGCGAGGACTACAGCTGGTACCTCTCCCACGCGCCCGGCGCGATGGCCCGCCTCGGCACCCGCACGCCGGGTGGCCGCACCTATGACCTGCACCAGGGCGACGTCGTCATCGATGAGGACGCCATCAGTTGCGGAGCACGGCTGCTCGCCTCAGTCGTCGTGGCCCACACCGTCAAGAACGAAGGAAGCACGCATGAGTGACATCGACTGGGATGTGTTGCGCGACAGGGCAATCGAGATGACCACTCATTCCTACGCGCCCTACTCGAACTATCGGGTGGGCGTCGCCGGGCTCACCGACGACGGTCGCATCGTCGCCGGGTGCAACGTCGAGAACGCCGCCTATGGCGTGACGCTCTGCGCCGAGTGCGGCATGGTCTCCGAGCTGCACGCCACGGGAGGCGGACTGCTCGTCGCGGTCTTCTGCGTCGATGGTCGTGGAGAGGCCCTCATGCCCTGTGGCCGCTGTCGTCAGCTGCTGTGGGAGAACGGCGGCGCGGCCTGCCAGCTCATGACGCCCGAGGGCGTCCAGACGATGGCTCAGGTGCTGCCCCAGGCGTTCGGTCCGGACAACCTCGCGCAGCGTCCCTGAGCCATCCTCGCGTGGTCTCGCCGGGTGACATGATGACGCCATGAGCGAGAATTTCGACGCGGTCGACGTCATCACCGCCAAGCGGGACAAGCACGAACTGAGCGACGACCAGATCCGCTGGGTCATCGATGCCTACACCCGCGGAGCCGTGGCCGACGAGCAGATGAGCTCGCTGGCGATGGCGGTCCTCCTCAACGGGATGAACCGTCGAGAGATCGCGACCTGGACCGCGGCGATGATCGCGAGTGGAGAGCGCATGGACTTCTCGTCCCTGTCGCGTCCCACCGCTGACAAGCACTCGACCGGTGGTGTGGGTGACAAGATCACCCTGCCGCTGGCACCTCTGGTCGCCGTCTTCGACGTCGCCGTTCCGCAGCTTTCCGGCCGCGGCCTGGGACACACCGGTGGGACCCTCGACAAGCTCGAGTCGATCCCCGGGTGGAAGGCCGACCTGAGCAACGAGGCGATGATGCGCCAGCTCGACGACGTCGGGGCCGTCATCTGCGCCGCCGGCACCGGCCTCGCGCCCGCCGACAAGAAGCTCTACGCCCTGCGCGACGTCACCGGCACCGTCGAGGCCATCCCGCTCATCGCCAGCTCGATCATGAGCAAGAAGATCGCCGAGGGCACCGGAGCGCTCGTCCTCGACGTCAAGGTCGGCTCCGGCGCGTTCATGAAGAACCGCGAGGACGCCACCGAGCTCGCCCGCACGATGGTCGAGCTCGGCACCGACGCTGGCGTCAGGACGGTCGCGCTGCTCACCAACATGCAGACGCCCCTGGGCCTCACGGCCGGCAACGCGCTCGAGGTCCGCGAGTCGATCGAGGTGCTCGCCGGTGGCGGGCCCGAGGACGTCGTCGAACTCACCGTCCGGTTGGCGCAGGAGATGCTCCAGGCCGCCGGTCGCGACGGTGACGACGTGGGTGCCGCGCTCAAGGACGGTCGCGCCATGGATGCCTGGCGCCGGATGATCGCCGCCCAGGGTGGCGACCCCGATGCCGAACTCCCCGTCGCCAAGCACACCGAAGAGATCCTCGCTCCCGCTGATGGAGTGCTCACCCAGCTCGACGCGTATGCCGTGGGCGTCGCCGCCTGGCGCCTGGGCGCAGGTCGCGCGCGCAAGGAGGATCCGGTGCAGGCCGGTGCCGGCATCGAGCTGCACTTCAAGCCCGGCGCCACGGTGCGCGGCGGCGAGAAGCTCATGACCCTCCACACCGACACCCCCGAGAAGTTCGAGCGGGCCAAGGAGGCACTCGAGGGCGGCTTCACCATCGCCCCCGAGGGCTCGCGCCCCGACCTGCTTCCCCTCGTCATCGACAGGATCTCCTGATGGGTGCTGTGCCCGCTGCCATCGTCAAGCGCGCGCCCAAGGCGCTGCTGCACGACCACCTCGACGGTGGTCTGCGACCGCAGACGATCATCGAGCTGGCGGCCGAGTCGGGCTACGACGGTTTGCCCGCCACCGATGCCGAGGAGCTCGGGCGCTGGTTCCGCGACAGCGCCGACTCCGGTTCGCTCGTGCGCTACCTCGAGACGTTCAGCCACACCGTCGCCGTGATGCAGACACCCGACGAGCTGCGACGGGTGGCGCGCGAGTGCGCCGTCGACCTCGCCGCCGACGGCGTCGTCTATGCCGAGTCGCGCTTCGCCCCCGAGCTCCACGTCGAGAAGGGGCTCGCCCTCACCGAGGTCGTCGAGGCAGTCCTCGAGGGTCTGCGCGAGGGTGAGGCCGAGGCCGCTGCTGCGGGCACCCCGATCCGGATGGTCTCGCTGCTCACCGCGATGCGGCACGCCGCCAAGAGCGACGAGATCGCCGAGCTCGCCGTGCGCTACCGCGACCGGGGAGTCGGAGGCTTCGACATCGCCGGGGCCGAGGCCGGCTTCCCGCCGAGCCGCCACCTGTCGGCCTTCGAGTACCTCCGTCGCGAGAACGCCCACTTCACGATCCACGCCGGTGAGGCGTTCGGCCTGCCGAGCATCTGGGAAGCGATCCAGTGGTGCGGCGCCGACCGCCTCGGGCACGGGGTGCGCATCATCGACGACATCACGAGCGAAGGTGACACGCACACGCTCGGTCTGCTCGCGGCATACGTGCGTGATCGTCGTATCCCTCTGGAGATGGCACCGACGTCCAACCTGCAGACGGGCGCGGCGCAGTCCATTGCGACACACCCGATCACGATGCTCAAGGACCTGCGGTTCCGCGTCACCATCAACACCGACAACCGGCTCATGTCCGGTACGTCGATGACCCGCGAGATGCAGCTCCTCGTCGACGAGGCCGGCTGGACCCTCGACGACCTGCGCTGGGCCACGATCAACGCCATGAAGTCGGCCTTCATCCCGTTCGACGAGCGGCTCGCGATCATCGAGCGGGTCGTCAAGCCGGGGTATGCCGCGTTGTCCGCAGCAACCTGAGCTCAGGTCCCTCCCTTCCCCCCTTGCGTCTGCGGATGCGGTCGTTCTGGCGACCGTTTCCGCAGACGTTGGGTATGCCGTTGAGCACTCATCGATGAGCGGTGTGGAGTGGTTCCACTGTCGGTCCCTCGCGACGCAGGGGTGAGCCGCGGGGTGGCGACGAGTGGCGAGGCGAAGTGGCGTGAGGCACTGCTTGCTGCTGGTCCCGGTGCTCGACTGGGTGGGATGACCGCGCTGGAGTCAGATGGACTGACGGGCTACATCGAGCCCGTGATCCACATCTGGGTGCCCAAGGGGCATGAGAACCAGCCGCTCTCGGGAGTGCGACTCCACGAAACCCGGCGTTGGACTGCGAAGGATGCGACAGATGCGATCCTGATCCGCTCTTCGACGCGCTCGCAGGGCTCTTGCGCACGCGCGGTTGGCAGGGCTGACCCCTCTCCTCGAGCCCGCTTGCGTCTGCGGATGCGGTGGTTCTAGCAGCCACTTCCGCAGACGTAGCGGGGAGGGGCTGGCCTTTCAGGCGGCGACGGGGGCGGTGGCGGGCTGGTCGCTCTCGGCGACGTCCCCGGTGACCCCGGCCCGTGCTGCCCGGCGACCCACGACGAAGACATAGGCGAAGAACAACGACTCGGCGACGACGCCGATGAGGATCCGGGCCCACGTCGGAAGCCCCGACGGTGTCACGAACCCCTCGATCCCGCCGCTGACGAAGAGCACCACGACGAGCCCCAGGGCGATCGCCATCGCGGTGCGCCCCTCGGCCGCGAGCGAGTCCAGTCGACTGCGCGGACCGGGCTCGATCCATGACCAGAAGAGCCTCAGCCCGACCGCCGCAGCGACGAAGATCGCGGTGAGCTCGAGGAGTCCGTGCGGCAGGATCAGGCCGAAGAAGAGGGACCCGCGGTCGTGGCTGACCATGAGCGCACCGGCGATCCCGACGCCGATGACGTTCTGCGCCAGGATGGCGAGCACGGGTAGGCCGAGCACCCCGAGGGCGATGCACTGCGCCGCCACCCACGCGTTGTTGGTCCACACGAGGGGTGCGAACTCATGGTGTGGGTATTCGGAGTAGTAGTGCTCGAAGTCGGTGTTCACGTAGGCGTCGATCTCGGCGCGCGTCATCTGCGCCGTGAAGACCTCCGGGTGCCGCACGGCCCAGGCGCCGACGACGAACGCCAGCACCACGCTGCCGATCATCGTCGCCAGCCACCAGCGCCGCGTCCGGTAGAGCGCGGCGGGGAACGTCTGGGTGAAGAAGCGTGCCGCGTCACTCCACGACGTGCTCCGGGACCCCGTTGCCGTATGCCGTGCCCGCGCGAGCAACGCTGACAGGTAGCTCACGAGCGACGGGTCCGGGCTGGAGGACCGCACGACGGAGAGGTGTGTCGACACCCGCTGGTAGAGGTCGAGCAGCTCGTCCGACTCGGCTCCCGAGAGCCGACGCCTCCCCACGAGCTCCTCGAGTCGGCGCCACTGACCCACATGGGTGGCGATGTAGGCGTCGAGATCCACGTCGCCACTCTATGCGGCGGGGCGTCGGGATAACCTCGGCTCCATGAGCGTGGACGGGGGCTACCGCAGCTACGCCGGTGACGACCTCGTCACGGGCGAGGGTGTCTTCGTCGAGGTCCCCGTCGCGAGCGTGCCCAGCCGCATGGCCTCGCGGGCCATCGACCTGCTCATCACTGCCATTCTCGCGATCGTGGGCTTCCTGACGTTCGGTGTTCTGACCGCGCGGTCGTCCGAGGCCGTTGCGACGGCAGTGAGCATCGTCCTCACCGTCGGTCTCACCGTGATCCTGCCGGTCATCTTCGAGACGCTCACGCGTGGCCGCAGCCCCGGCAAGTACGCCCTCGGGCTGGTCACTGTTCGCGACGATGGCGGCCCGATCACCCTGCGCCACAGTGCCATTCGCCAGCTCGTGGGCTTCGTGGAGTTCTACCTGCTGGGCGGATCGCCGGCCATCATCGCTGCCTTCATCCACCCGCGTGCCAAGCGACTCGGCGACATGGCGGCCGGCACCTACGTCATGTCCCTGCGGCACAAGTTCCAGGTGACCGCACCACCCGAGGTGCCGCCGGCACTCGAGCACTGGGTGCGCGCGGCCGACATCGGTCCCATGCCCGCGTCCCTCAGCATCGGCACGCGCCAGTTCCTCACGCGCACGGGCGGACTCACGCAGCAGTCGCGCCAGCACCTCGGCCAGGACCTCTGCGCGCAGGTGCTGCAGCATGTGTCCCCACCGCCGCCACCAGGCGTTCACGCTGAGTGGATCCTGCGGGCCGTGCTGGCCGAGCGTCGTCGCCGCGACCTCGACCGGTTGCAGTCGGAGGCGATCCGCACGCACCGACTCATGCCTCCCGACCCGCTCGGCTGAGACCTCAGAGGAGGCCCTGGCGTTTGAGGGCCAGGTAGTGGTCGACGAGCGCGAGCGGCAGGCGCTCGGGTGGCTGGTCCAGGACCTCGACACCCAAGGACTGGAACGCCCCTGCGGTCCGGGCACGCAGGCCCACGGTCCGCTCGGCTGCTGCCGCGGCATACACCTCTGTTGCTGTTCCACGCCCGAGGCGCAACGCTTCAACGGCTGGGTCGGAGACCGAGGCGATGACGACGCGGTGGCGGGACGCCAGGGCCGGCAGGACCGGGAGGAGACCCTCCTCGAGTGCGGACGACTCGAGCGGCGTGATGAGCACGACGAGCGCACGCTGCGCGCCAACCTTCGTCACCTCTGAAGCGAGCAGCCGCCAGTCGGCCTCGATGAGCTGGGCGTCGACGGGAGCGAGCTCCGAGATGGCGTCGTGCAACAGGGCGGCGCGGTCGTGACCCGAGACGTGGGCGCGCACGGTCCGATCGCCCGCGATGACGTGGACCCGGTCCCGGGCGTGCCCGGCGATCGCGGTGAGGAAGAGCGTGGCGTCCATCCCCGAGTCGAGTCGCGGGGCGTCCCCGACGCGGCCGGCGCTCGTGCGGGACGTGTCGAGGACGATGACGATGCGCCGGTGCTGCTCGGGCTGCCAGGTGCGCACGACGAGGGCCTGCCGCCGCGCGGTCGCCCGCCAGTCGATGGAGCGCACGTCGTCGCCTTCGACGTAGTCACGCAGCGAGTCGAACTCCGTGCCCTGCCCGCGGGTGCGCATGGCGGCCCGCCCATCGAGCTGGCGCAGGACGGCAAGTCGGCTGGGGATGTGTTTGCGCGACGGGAACGGGTGGAGCACCCGCAGGCGCCCGGGGACCTCCAACGAGGCCTGCCGGGCAGCGAGGCCGAGCGGTCCCCGCAGGCGGACGGTGACGCGGTCGGCGATCCGGTCGCCGCGTCGTGTGGGCGTCAGAGCGGTGGTGAGACGCGTGCGTTCGCCACCGGAAAGCCGGAGAGTATGCCGGGTCAGCTCGGCTCCCGTGGATGGCGGCCACGCATCGCGCAGGAGCCCGCGCGCGGTCCGGGTCCCGGGGTTCGTGACGAGGAGTGAGCTGCTGACCGATTCGCCGAGCCTCACCGACGTGGGCAGGGCGCGCTCGAACCTCAGGCTCCGTGGCCTGGGCGCGAGCAGGACATCCACGGCCACGACCACCGCACAGAGCAGCAGCCAGAGCCACACCGTGGACGCGGTGGGCCGGAGCACCACCGGCACGATGCCGAGGAGGACGAGCCAGAGAGCTCGTGAGGTGAGAGCCATCAGCAGTCAGCAGGACTCAGCGGGGGACCGGGACGGAACCCAGGGCGCTGTCGAGGACGGCGGAGACGTCGACACCCTCGAGCTCGGCCTCGGGTCGCAGGGACAACCGGTGAGCGAGGGTCGCGTGGGCCAGCGACTTGACGTCGTCGGGCGTGACGTAGCCACGACCGTTGAGCCAGGCCCACGCTCGCGCTGTCGACATGAGCGCCGTCGCGCCACGAGGGCTGACGCCCAGGGACAGCGACGGGGAGCTGCGGGTCGCGCGCGCGATGTCGACGACGTAGGCCGCGATGTCGTCGCTGACCTCGACCTGGCGCACCGCGTCGGCGCCGGCTTCGAGGTCGGCCGCGGAGGCGACCGGGCCCAGACCTGCGGCGCCGAGGTCGCGGGGGTCGAACCCGTCGGCGTGACGGCGGAGGACGGCGACCTCGTCGGCGCGAGGAGGCAGGGGCAGGGTGACCTTGAGGAGGAAGCGGTCGAGCTGGGCCTCGGGAAGCGGATAGGTGCCTTCGTACTCGACCGGGTTCTGGGTCGCGGCCACCATGAACGGCGGGGCGAGGGGGTGCGGCTGACCGTCGACGCTGACCTGCCGCTCCTCCATGGCCTCGAGCAGGGCGGACTGGGTCTTGGGTGGCGTCCGGTTGATCTCGTCCGCGAGCAGGATGTTGGTGAACACCGGCCCCTGACGGAAGGTGAAGTCACTGGTGCGCGCGTCGAACACGAGCGAACCGGTGAGGTCGCCGGGCATGAGGTCAGGGGTGAACTGGACCCGCTTGGTCTGCACGTCGAGGGCCTGCGACAGGGAGCGGACGAGCAGGGTCTTGGCGACGCCGGGAACTCCCTCGAGCAGGATGTGGCCGCGGCAGAGCAGGGCGACGAGGAGGCCGGTGACGGCGGCGTCCTGGCCGACGACCGCCTTGGCGACCTCGGCGCGCACCCGCAGCAGCGCGTCTCGGGCCTCGGGTGCGGCGGCCGCCGGAGCAGTCGGCCGAGGGGCGGCGGGCTGGGGAGCGGTGTTCTCGGGCGTGACGTTGTCGGTCATGGGCGGTGTGCCTTCTCCTCGAGGTCGGACAGGTCCTGGGCGAGCCGCACGAGGGCGGCGTCATCGGTGGGTTGGGGGCCGGCGACGAGGTCGAGCACCTCGCGCACGGGGCGGCCAGTGGCGGCCGAGATGGCTCGGGCCACGGTGTCGACAGAGTCTCCACGACGCAGGCCGAGGCGAGCCCGAAGCCGGTCGAGGGTGGCGAGCCGGAGCACGGTGGCGGCGCGCGGTCGGTCCTGCGCGCGTCGGTAGAGCCGGCCCCGGCTCTCGGTCGTCTCCACAGCACGCACGACCACGGGCAGTGGTTCGCGCACGAGCCGCCCGAGTCGCCGACCGCGGACGAGGGCCAGCATGAGGAGTCCAACGGCGCCGATAGCGAGGGCGGGCGGGATCCATCGAGGCAGGAGGGAGCCGTCGTCGGCGCCGGTCGCGTCCGTGTCGACGAGGTCGGCGATGTCGGGTTGGTACCAGATGAGCCGGGACGAAGCACCCAGCAGTCGCAGTGCGATGGCCGCGTTGTCCTCTTGGGTGATCACCCCGTTGGTGAAGCCGGTCGTGCTCCCGACGATGGTCAGCTGTGGGTGCCCGGAGGTCGAGGGGAGCTCGAGGAGCCCGGCGCCGTGCTGGCCCTCGCCCTCGTCGCCGCCATCGCCGGCCGCGATGGTGAGGGGGAAGCACGCCTTGGCCTGCGTCGCATCGCTGCCGGCCTCATAGCGCGTGTCGATGCCGAGGAGCGAGTCACCTTGGTCGACGGTGCCGATGTCGCACCGGCTCTCGACCTGGATGGCGGCGCCGACGGCGAGGGCAGTGGCGTCGGCGCGCAGGGCCTTCAGCTGCTCGGTCGAGGGGGACAGCACGACGATGCGGTCGACACCGAGGGACTCCTGGCGCAGCGTCGTGGCCGCGCCCAGGCCGAAGTTGCGCGTGTTGGCGACCACGACAGTCGTGTCGTCATCGCGCTCCTTGAGTGCGGCGACCGCGTCGTCGATGGACGAGCTGGTCTCGACGTCGACGCCGTTCTGTTGGAGCACTGCGACCAGGGCCGCACCCCCTGCTGGGCCGACACCCTCGGGATCCATCGGGTCGCCGGGTGGCGTCGTCGCGATCGCGATGGCGGCGAGGGCGCCCACAGCCAGCACGACCACGAGGGCCCACAACCCCGGCCGACGCCAGCGCGCCAGGCCCGTCATGACGTCGCACCCAGAGGTGTCAGCACGGGCCGGCTCCGGGCCAGTCGATCGTCGAGAGCGAGGACTCCGCGGGCGTCGTCCTCGGTGGCGCGGTCGTGTCCGTAGCGCACCGCGTCGAACCGGTCGGCGCTCGCCCGCAGGCCCTCACCTTCGTCGGGGAAGGCGCGCGACAGCTCGAGTGAGGCCTCGTGAGCCGTGCGCCCGGGCAGCTCGTCGAGCACGGTCCGCTCCACGCCCGACGAGACAATGGCCCGATAGGAGTCAAGGACGACCGTGTCCCAGTCACGTTCTCGCACAGCAGCTTGCGCGCGACTTCGGTATGCCGCAGCGTCGACTCCGCGTTCGTCGAGGACTCCGCGGTCGTCGCCTGAACGACGGGCCCGCGCCTCGGGTCGCAGCAGCACCACGACGACGAGGGCGACGACCGCCAGGCCGATGAGGAGGACGATCACGAACACCCAACTCGGCAGGCCGACTCCTCCGGTGCCGTTGAACAGCCCGGACAACCACTCCTGGAAGCGGTCCCAGAGACTGGGCTCCACGGCATACCGAGGTTTGGCGAGTTCGTCCTCGAGCAGGCGACGGCCATCGCTCCGGGACGGGTCGAGCGGTGGCGCGTCGAAGATCATGCCGAGGCGCGGGGCCATGGTGCGCCGGCAGCGCCCTGCGCGGTCTGGATGAGCTGGACGTCGAGGCCCTCGCGACGGATGCGGTGATCGACGTAGAGGAGCGCGTCGAGGCCGGCCGTGATGGGAGTGGTGATGGCGCCGGCGAAGACGCCCGTGACGCCGGTGAGCACGGCCTGCCAGATGTACATCTGGTCGAGGGGGATGCCCGTGAAGGCGAGTCCCGCCGCGAGCAGGGTGAGGGGGAGGGTGATGACCGACCCTGCGATGGCGATGCAGATCGCGGCGAGGATGCGAATGCCGAGCAGGCGCCAGAACAGGTTCCCGCCGGTGAGCCGCCAGGACCGCCCGAACGCCTTGCCGACGCCGAGGTTCTCGAGCATGACCGAGGGTGTGACGAACGCGAGTCGCGTCCAGAGGAAGAGCATCACGACGATCGCGACCACGCCCGCGAGGAACAACAGGGCGAATCCGGCCGCGAGGGCGCCATCACTGCCCCCCGTGCCGCCGGCGACGAGCAGGGCCACGGGAAGGGCGAAGATCGCACTGAAGACGACGACGTAGATGAGGACGGTGAGGAGGGTGGCGCCGATGAGCGGCCAGATGCGGTGGATGGTCCCGCGCCAGGTCTCCCCGGCGCTGACCTTGCGACCGAGGACGGCCTGGCCGATGACGTAGGCGAGGAATCCGGTGAGCAGGATCGTCGAGAACCACGAGCCGATCGACGGGATGACCGAGCCGAGCGAACCCAGGAGCCCGGCCGTGTCGCTGTTGACCGAGTCCTCGAACGAAATCGACTCCTCCTGGCTCGACACCCAGGCGCCGAGCGCGGTGAAGGGCACGAGGAAGACCAGGGACGTCAAGGCAGCCAGACCAACGGTGGCGCCGACGTTGCCCCGGACCGCGCGGAACACCGCACCGAAGAGGTCGTTCATCGTCAGGGGCCGCAGCGGGATGATGCCGGGTCGCAGGTCCAGCTGCCTCGGCGACACGTAGGGCGGTCGCTGCTGCGGCGGCTGCTGGAACTGCTGTTGGGGGTATGCCGGGGAGGGCTGCTGGGGCGGGGCAGGGACCGGCTGGGGTGGCTGCGGCTCCGGACGTCCGGAATCCCCTCCGGGTGCGGTCCAACCCTGGTCGCTCATCTGTTTCTCCCCGTGGCAGTGACTGTCACGAACCCTAACCGAGCAGGTCGCGGCCATAGGCTTGACCCATGGATCCCGTGACACTGGTCAGCACCGTGCGCAACGCAGCCTTCGGCTCGACCCAGTTCCGGAGCGGGTACGACGAGGTCGCGGTCGACCAGTTCCTCGACGAGCTCGTCCGCGCCGTCGAGCGTGGCTCGTCCGGCACGGAGGTGGCTGCGATCGCGAGCAGTGCCAGGCTCCCCACGACGTCGATGCGACGGGGCTATGACTGTGGAGACGTCGACGCCCTCCTGGACGAGGTGGTCCGTCAGGCGTCGGGGTCGGACGAGACGCCACCACGGAGCGCCGCTGCCGCTGCCGCAGTCTCCGTCCCCGCCACGATCAGCGAGGAGCGCTCCGGACTCGGGGCCCGGTTGCTGCGGGTCCTGCGCGGCGACTGACGCGTCGCCACGACTACCCGGCGGACGTGGCCAGGCGCGCTTCGACATCGGTGGCGCGCGCTGCCTCGGCGCCGAGGGCGACCTGACGGCGCACGACCTCCGGCTCGGCGCGCATCAGCGCGAGCCCGCGGCGCACGAGCACCATCGGCGGCTTGCGGCGTTCCTTGAGGTCACGGGCCAGTCGCCGGACGAACGTCACGAACGGTCGGTGGTGGATGCACCAGGCGCTGTGCAGGATCCCCGCGTCACGCAGGGCGGCCACGATCTCGGCAGCGAAGATCCCCTCGGCGAGGATGAGCTCGTCGGGGCCCGCGGTCACGGTGGTCGTGGAGACGGCGCGACTCACCGAGATGTCGTAGACCGGCGTGGCGGCCGACCCGGTGTCGACGAGCTCGGCGAGGGCGGCCACGGCCTCGGACGCATTCCAGGAGTCCGGGTGGTCCCAGTCGATGATGCCGAGCTCGTCGCTGCGGGGCATCGACGGGTCATCCTCGTCGCGATAGAAGTCGTCGAGCCGCACGATCGGCCACCCGTGGGTGGTGTGGAGACGTTCGGCGAGACGTGACTTGCCGGCGCCACTCGGTCCGGCGAGGACGACGATGCGTGCCCGACCGGTCTGCGCCGGAGTCAACGGCCCTTGGGGTGCCAGACCGTCTTGGTCTCGAGGAAGGCTGTGAGTCGGGACAGGTCAGGGGTCGCGGTCCAGTCAGGCTCCACCGCACCGGCACCCGAACCAGCGGGGCGCAGGACGCGCTTGAGGTTCTCGGCGCTGGCCTCCTCAAGGGCGCCCCAGTCGACGCCCTCGGCGCCAGCGGCACCGGCGAGGTCGATCGCGTTGACGTCGCGGTGGCTCGCGAGCCACGGGGCGATCTCGGCGGCCTTGCCCGTGATGATGTTGACGACACCGCCGGGCACGTCCGACGTGGCGAGGCACTCGGCGAGCGTGATCGCGGGCAGCGGACGGTCGGCACTCGTCACGACGACGACGGCGTTGCCGGACACGATGACGGGCGCGATGACCGACACGAGACCGAGCAGGCTCGACTCCTGCGGCGCGAGGACGGCGACGACGCCGGTCGGCTCGGAGCCCGAGATGTTGAAGAACGGACCGGCGACGGGGTTCAGCCCACCGAGGATCTGGACGTACTTGTCGGACCACCCGGCATACCAGACCCAGCGGTCAATCGCCTGTGACACAACGGCTTCCGCCGCTGCGGGGGAGAGACCCTCGGCGTCGCGGACCTCCTGGACGAGCTGCGGGCGACGGGCTTCCATGACCTCGGCGACGCGGTAGAGAACCTGACCGCGGTTGTATGCCGTGGCGCCGGCCCAGCCGGGCTGCGCGGCTCGCGCTGCGGTGACCGCGTCGCGGGCGTCCTTGCGTGATCCCTGGGCTGCGTTCGCGAGGAAGGCACCCTTCTGAGCCTTTCCCTTCGGGGCGGAATGGACCTCGTAGGAACGACCACTCTCGCTGCGCGGGAACTTGCCGCCGATGTAGAGCTTGTAGGTCTTCTTCACGTCAACGCGGCTCATGACTGCGTTCCCTTCACGTAGGCCTCGAGGCCGTGTCGGCCACCCTCACGGCCGTAGCCGGACTCCTTGTAGCCACCGAACGGGCTTGTCGGGTCGAACTGGTTGAACGTGTTGGCCCAGACGACTCCGGCCTTGAGCTGGTCGGCCATCCAGAGGATGCGCGAACCCTTCTCGGTCCAGATGCCTGCGGACAGGCCGTAGGGCGTGTTGTTGGCCTTGGCCACGGCTTCCTGTGGGGTGCGGAACGTCAGCACCGACAGGACGGGTCCGAAGATCTCTTCCTGGGCGATGCGGTGCGTCTGCGTGACCCCGGTGAAAACCGTTGGCCTGAACCAGAATCCCTTGCTCGGGAGTTCGCAGCCGTTGTCCCAGCGCACGGCGCCCTCGCCCTCACCGGCGTCGGTGAGCGCGATGATCCGGTCGAGCTGGGCCTTGCTGTTGATGGCGCCGACGTCGGTGTTCTTGTCGAGCGGGTCGCCGACGCGCAGGGTCTCGAGGCGACGCTTGAGGCGACTCTCGACCTCGTCGGCGATGGTCTCCTGCACCAGGAGTCGCGAACCGGCGCAGCAGACGTGGCCCTGGTTGAAGAAGATGCCGGTGACGATGCCCTCGACCGCCTGGTCGATGGCGGCGTCGTCGAAGACGATGTTGGCGGCCTTGCCCCCGAGCTCGAGCGTCGCCTTCTTGCGGGTGCCGGAGATGGCGCGGGCGATCATCTTGCCGACGCCGGTCGACCCGGTGAAGGCGAGCTTGTCGATGCCGGGGTGGTCGACGATCGCCTGACCGGTCGGGCCCGCACCGGTGACGATGTTGACGACACCCGGGGGCAGGTCGGCCTGCTGGCACACCTCGGCGAAGAGCAGCGCCGTCAGCGGCGTGGTCTCGGCGGGCTTGAGGACGACGGTGTTGCCTGTCGCGAGGGCCGGGGCGATCTTCCACGCGAGCATGAGCATGGGGAAGTTCCACGGGATGATCTGCCCGACCACACCGTGAGGCTGGGGGTTCGCACCACCGGGCAATGCGGCATACCCGAGCTTGTCGGCCCAGCCGGCGTTGTAGAAGAAGTGAGCGGCAGCGAGCGGGATGTCGACGTCGCGGCTCTCCTTGATCGGCTTGCCGTTGTCGAGGGTCTCGAGAACCGCGAACTCGCGCGCGCGCTCCTGGAGGATGCGGGCGATGCGGTAGAGGTACTTGCCGCGATCGGCGCCGGACATCTTGGACCACACGCGCGTGTATGCCGTGCGCGCAGCTTTCACGGCCGCGTCGACATCCGCTTCGCTTGCCGCGGAGACCTCGGCGAGGACCTCTTCGGTGGCGGGGCTGATCGACTTGAAGCTGGTTCCGGAGCCGTCGACGAACTCGCCGTTGATGAAGAGTCCGTAGGAGCTCTTGAGGTCGACGACGGACCGGGACTCGGGGGCCGGTGCGTACTCAAACTTGGGCATCTCGATGTCCTTGGTGCTCAGTAGGCCGTGGAGGGGGAGTCGTCGGCGATGTAGTTGGCGCCGGAGTAGGCACCGGTCGTCATGCGCTGGCGCTGGAGGAGGAGGTCGTTGAGCAGGCTGCTCGCACCGAAGCGGAACCAGTGGTTGTCGAGCCAGTCGTCACCGGCGATCTCGCTCACGGTGACGAGGAATTTGATCGCGTCCTTGCTCGTCTTGATGCCACCGGCGGGCTTGACCCCGACCTGGGTGCCGGTGAGGTCGCGCCAGTCGCGGACGGCCTCGAGCATGATCAGGGTGACGGGAAGCGTTGCGGCGGGCTGGATCTTGCCCGTGCTCGTCTTGATGAAGTCGCCACCGGCGAGCATCGACAGCCAGCTGGCGCGGCGCACGTTGTCGTAGGTGTTGAGCTCGCCGGTCTCCATGATGACCTTGAGCCGAGCGTCGCCGCAGACCTTCTTCACCTCGACGATCTGGTTGAAGACGGTGAGGTAGTCGCCGGACAGGAACGCGCCACGGTCGATGACCATGTCGATCTCGTCGGCGCCGGCCCTGACCGCGTCCTTGGTGTCGGCCAGCTTGACCGCCATGCTCGCGCGACCGCTCGGGAACGCGGTGGCGACTGCTGCGACCTTGACGCCGCTGTTGCCGAGGACTTCCTTGGCGGTCCCGACCATGTCGCCGTAGACACAGACTGCGGCGGGCCGCGGCGTGCTGAGGTCGCTGGGGTCGGGGACGAGGGCCTTGGCGGCGAGGCCTCGCACGCGTCCCTTGGTGTCAGCACCCTCGAGGGTCGTGAGGTCGATCATCGAGATGGCGAGGTCGATGGCCCACGCCTTGCTCGTGGTCTTGATCGAGCGCGTGCCGAGGCCAGCGGCTCGGGCTTCGCAGCCGACCTGGTCGACGCCCGGCAATCCGTGGAGCCAGCGCGTGAGGGACTGATTGGTCAACCGGGAGACTCCGAGGAGATCTCTGGCGCGGGCCGTGGTGTCGAGCTCAGGGTCGACGGCCGTCTTTGTGGTGCTCACCCCCGGAGTGTATCCGCGCAGAAGAGTCCCGCCGTAGCGTCAGCGGAACAGGCTCAGGGCTCGCGACGGGCATCGATCAGGTGCCGGGTCGAGTGGGCGACGAAGGAGTGGCCCGCTCGCATCTGTGCGTCCAGTTGGCGAAGTTCGTCCTCGTATCGAGCGACCGAGAAGTCGTGTACCCGGCACGTCGTCAGCGCGGATTAGTCGATGCAACTGAATTCACGGCAGGATCAGGCGGCCCACGGGTTCTCGGCGTTGAGCCCGAAGTCGTCAGGCGGGTCGGGGATCCAGCCGCCCCACGGGTCCTCTGGCAGCGGCATCTCGTGGATCTCGGCGTCAAGCATCCAAGCGTCGGGCACGGGCTCATCTTCAAGTGAGGGCGCGATCCAGCCCTCACCCAAGATCGGTGGTGCCGTGGAGTCGTGGACTCGTCCGGTGGGGGTCTGGATGCGTATGCCGTGTGGTCCGGTCCCGTCGAGCCCGGTGGAGCGCACGGCGAAGTACCACCCGACCTCTTCCTTGATCTGGTTGTGGCGTTTGCACAGGCCGCCAGCGTTGGCACCAGTCGTGCCGCCGCCGTCGTGGACGGGTTGGACGTGGTCGCCTTCGATCGCGGGTGCGTCGCACCACGGGACGCGGCAGGTGGGGTCCCTGAGTTGCAGGAACTTGCGCAGGCCGCCTTGGAAGCGGCGGCGTTGCGAGTCGAGGGCGACGAGGTCACGCCCGGTGGGGTCGGTGAACAGCCGACGAATCCAGGTCTGGGTCTGGGAGTCGAGGAGGTCGGCGATGTGCGTGCGAGCCTCTTCGCCGGGGATCGGGCCCCAGCCGGGGATCACAGCGACGTCATCGTCGGGGGTCTGACCGTCAAACGCTGCCGGGAGCAGGACCTTGTCGGTCATGACGAGGTTGACCTCGACCGGTTGCGGCTGATCCTTCGCGCGACCGGACAGCAGTTCCAGGGCGCGGTCCGCGAGCCAGGCACCCTTGCCGCGAGTGTCAGCCTCAGCAGCGGCTGCGGCAGCCGCCCACGCCTGGGGGGACAAGGTGGGGTCGATGACGTGACGTCGGGCTTCTTCAGCGGTCAGAGCCACGTGCGCACCGATGACGTCCTTCATCGGTCCCAGAATCGACAACCACGCCATCCCATCCACCGCGGGTCGCACGCTCATGCGGCGACTCGCGACTGCTCGACGGTTCCGCTCAGCCAACGACTCCGCATCCAGCGCTGCACCAGCCCGTCGGGCGGCACCCGCCAGAGCTTTGTCACCCAAGGACGTCATGGTTGCGGCCAACTGCTTGTCGACCTCGGCGCGGTGCTCGGCACTCAGGCACGCGGTCTCGCGCACGAGGATCCCCGCCCGACGCTCACTGAGTTCACCCCTGGTCAGCGCGGCCATCGTCTCTGGCATCTCAGACACCAGTGCCTTGGCGACACCCACGTGCTGATCCGCCAGCGTCGGCGAACACTTCCGCGCCAAGGCAATGTCCGCCCGGACACTGCGGGAGTCCTCACCCAGCGCTTCACGATCCACCACTGCAGCCGCAGTCAGCCGTGCCTGCGCTGCGGCTGCGGCACCCTTCAACGCCTCCAACGCCGACACCGCCGCGACCCGCTCCGGCTCGGTCATACCCTCGGGATCCACACCACCCAAAGAGGACAGGAAAGAGCGGACCTGAAGGTCAGGCCCTGCCAGTGACGGTGTCCCCTCCATACCTTTCATCGTACACCTGTTCGCTGACACTCAACTGGTTTTCCACATGCGAATTCGACTGCAGCGCAACACATTTGCGTCGATGTCCGATGCAACGTGACACCTGAGCCTGATGGGGCAACCGTCAAATCCAGTCGCGCACCACCCGCATCGGCGGGACCATCAAGCTGTGCCCCAGATTCCCTTGCAGACCGCGCGCCTCGACCTCATTCCACTCACCGATGAGCACCTCGCCGAAGAGATCGCGCTCGACGCCGACCCTGACGTGACTCACTACGTCTGGGGCCGCCCCCGAACCCGCGAGGAAGTGCTCGCCTCACACGCCCAGCGCATGGAACGGGGACGCCAGATCGACGGACTCGGTTTCTGGGCCGGTTTCGCGAGGGACGAGCCCGGCCGTCCGTTCGTCGGCTGGTGGATCCTCGGGCCATTGCACGGCCCGGACCAGGGCGACTGGCGGACGTCACCCGGCGTGGCAGAACTCGGCTACCGCCTCCACCGCCGCTTCTGGCGACAGGGTTTCGCCAGCGAGGGATCGCGCGAACTGCTTCGCCACGGGTTCGAGGAGCTCGGGCTGCATCGCGTCATCGCGCAGGCAGTGACGGACAACATGGGCTCACGCGCAGTGATGGAAAGCGTCGGCATGCGGTTCGTCCGCTCGTGGGACGAGCCCGACGGCGAGGTCGAGTACGCCGTGACCCGCCACGCGTGGTTCTCGCGCCACCTCAGCTGACAACTACAGACCGACAGGCTTGGCGTATGCCGTCAGGTCCCGCGCCGCTGCCACCACCGCTTCCGCGGTTGCGCTGGTTCGCTGACGGCTGCCGCCGCTGCCGCGACGGCCGCCTCGGCAGCGGCAGCCCGCTCGGCCCGCAGCACTCTCCACCGTTCGACCATCGGCTCGACCTCCACGGTCGGTGCCCAGATCGGCGAGTCCTTGCCGAACGCCGGTCGGCGACGATCGTCGAGCACGCGCAGGTTGTATTCACGCAGCACTTCGCGGACCCCGTCCTCCGTTCGCACATCGAGCAGTGACTCGGGGAAGCTCGCGTGTTCGCGCCGCAGGATCATGACGGATGGCATGGCGTCAGAGGGGTCGAGCCCCTCGCGAGCCATCATCTTCTTGACCCACCAGTCGGGGTCCGGGTCGTCCAGCCCCTTCAGCGGTTTGCCGGCACCGGGCAGGTTGTCGAACTCACCGCGCTCCTGCGCCTCACGGATCTGCTTCTCGACCCACGACTCGTGAAAAGCCATGACACCAGTGTGAACCGAACCGCCCGGGTCAGGCGGTCGGGTTCTTGTGCTCGTCGTCCGAGTTGGACAGGAAGCCCCTGCCGAAGGCCCACCAGAAACCCGTGAGCACCGCCGGAATGGCAATGGTCCAGCTCGGAATGCTGTCCACGTTGCCGGCGATGATCGCCCAGACCACGAGGATGGCCGTCAGGATCCAGGCAATGTTGAGGTAGCGCTGCTGCATCGAGTTCTCCTTCGGTGAGCGGGATGTCGTCCCCCTGCGATGTCTCCATCCTGCCCACACAGGGCTGCCCGCGCCTCCACCCATCGGTGGACCCGGGCAGACGCCGACGAGTCAGAGAGCGGTGGCGGCCTCGAAGTCGGACCTGATCGCAGACAGCCGCTGACCCGCCCGCGAGCGGGCACCGACGAGGTCACCGTCGGACACGGCCTCGATCACCTCGAGGTAGACCTTGAGCTTGGGTTCGGTGCCCGATGGACGCACGATCACGCGAGAGTCGTCGGCCAAGAAGTAGCGCAAGCCCTCGGTTGGCGGCAGCCCCCCATCGCCGGCAGCAAGGTCGTCAACGCGCGAAACCTCCACTCCCGCAACGGTGCTCAGCGTCTGAGCGCGCAGGCGGGCCATGATCTGGTCGATGAGCGCAAGGTCCTCGACACGCACCGAGAACGAGTCGGTCGCGTGCACGCCATGCGTCACGGCGAGCTCGTCCAGACGCTCGGTGATCGACCCACCGGAGGCCTTGAGTGACGCCGCGATCTCGGCCACGACGAGCGCTGCAGAGACACCGTCCTTGTCACGCACCTGCCCCGGATCGACGCAATATCCCAGCGCCTCCTCGTAGCCATAACGCAGCCCCGGCACCCGCGAGATCCACTTGAACCCCGTCAAGGTCTCCTCGTGTGCGATGCCGACCGAACGGCATACGGTCGCAAGCATCCGGGACGACACGATCGAGTTCGCGAACACGGCGTCCGCAGGCACGCCGCGCTCCAGGAGGTGCGCACCGAGCAGGACTCCGACCTCGTCGCCGCGCAGCATCCGCCACCCACCGGGACCCGGCACGGCCACAGCGCACCGGTCGGCGTCGGGGTCGTTGGCGATGACGACATCGGGCCCCGTCTGCTCGGCGAGCTCAAGCGCCGCATCCATGGCGCCGGGCTCCTCGGGGTTCGGGAACGGCACCGTCGGGAAGAGTGGATCCGGCTCTGCCTGACTGGGAACCGGCAGCGGAGCGGCATACCCGGCAGCGACGAACGCACGCGCGACGGTCTCGGAGCCGACACCGTGCAACGCCGTGTGGACGACCACCAGGTCGCGAGGAGTGTCGGGCGAGACGACGTCTATGACGTGTGTGAGGTAGCTCTCGAGCACCTCGTCGTCCAGCGTCTCCCAGCCGTCGTCGGCGAGCGGCACGTCGAGGGTCCGCTCGATGCGGGAGATCTCGGCGGCGATGTCGACGTCGGACGGCGACACGATCTGCGAGCCGTCGCCGAGGTAGACCTTGTAGCCGTTGTCCTGCGGCGGGTTGTGGCTCGCCGTGACCATGACGCCAGCGTCGGCGCCAAGATGCCGAATCGCATACGCAAGAACGGGTGTGGGCAGCGGACGAGGCAGCACCGACGCGCGTCCTCCAGCTCCGAGGACCACCGCTGCGGTGTCACGAGCAAAGACATCGGAGTTGAAGCGAGCGTCGAACCCGATGACGACGAACGGCTCCGCAACAGTCTTTTTCAGGTATGCCGTGAGGCCGGCTGCCGCTCGAATGACGACTGAGCGGTTCATCCGGTTGGGGCCACCTCCGAGGGCGCCGCGCAGGCCGGCGGTGCCGAACTGGAGGAGACCCGACATCCGGTCGAGGAGGTCCTCCACGGCGGCAGGGTCACCGGAACTGGCGGCGTCGGCCACCGACTCGAGCTCGGCCTTCGTCTGGGGATCCGGGTCGTCCGCGGCCCACGCGCGAGCGGCTGCCACGAGGTCGTCGTTCATGTTTCCTCAGATCTTCGCGACGACAGCGGCGAGGAGCTGGCCGCAGCGTTCGGCCGCGGCCTTGCCGGCCTCGAGGACCTCTTCGTGATTGAGCGGGGTCTTGGAGATGCCGGCCGCAGGGTTGGTCACGAGCGAGATGCCGAGGACGTCCATGCCGCTCTGCCGGGCCGCGATGGCCTCGAGCGACGTGGACATGCCCACGAGGTCGCCACCGATGATCCGAGCCATCTGGACCTCGGCAGGGGTCTCGTAGTGGGGGCCACGGAACTGCACGTAGACACCCTCGTCGAGGCCGCCGTCGACCTCGCGGGCCAGGTCACGCAGCCGAGGGGTGTAGACGTCGGTGAGGTCGACGAAGTTCGCGCCCTCGATGGGGGAGTTCGCGGTCAGGTTGATGTGGTCGCGGATGAGGACGGGGGTCCCGGGAGGCCACTCCTCGCGCAGGCCACCGCAACCGTTGGTGAGGACGATGGTGCGGCAGCCCAGGGCGGCCGCGGTGCGGACGTTGTGGACGACCGCGCGCACTCCGTGGCCCTCGTAGAAGTGGGTGCGGGTGCCAAAGACCAGGGCGCGACGACCGGTGTCACCGATGGCGACCGAGCGCATCGTGCCCGAGTGGCCTGCCACGGCGGCCTTGGCGAAACCGGGCACGTCGGTGTTGTCGATCTCGGCCAGCGTCTCGCCGATGAGGTCACCGGTCTGGCCCCAGCCGGAGCCGAGGACGAGTGCGACGTGATGGCTCTCGACGCCGGTGCGTTCGCGGATGACCGCAGCGGCTGCCTCGGCAACAGCAAGGGGATCGGTCGCCGGGTCGGACAGGTCAAGGGCGCGCTCGGGCGCGGGCGTCGAACTCATTGGCTCAGACTAGAGGCACGGGTCAGATCTCAGGCGCCGACTGCGAGAGCCCGGTCGCCACGTGGTCGGAGTCGCACGCGGTCTCCGGGCGCGAAGCTCGTCACCTCGGTGTTGGAGACCCGGGCCACGACTCGATCTCCCTCGTCGGTGGTGGTCACGACGTTGCCGTGGCTGCCGAGGAAGCTCGATGAGACGACCGTGGCGTTCGCGCCCTCGGCGGCGTCGATGAGGACTCCCTCCGGACGCACGAGAAGGATGGCCGGCCCCTTCTCGGTTGATCCGTCGAGCAGGGGAACGCGACCTCCCCAGACGTGGGCAACCCCGGCGTCCACGGTCGTGGCGATGCGGTTGGTCACCCCCACGAAGTCGGCGACGAACTCGGACACCGGCGCCGAGTAGAGGGTATCCGGGGCGGCGAGCTGCTCCAACCGACCGGCGTTCATGACGCCCACACGGTCGGCGACGGCCAGCGCCTCCTCCTGGTCGTGGGTGACGAACAAGGTGGTGGTGCCGACCTCGAGCTGGATCCGCCTGATCTCGTCGCGGAGCTGCACGCGGACCTTGGCGTCGAGCGCGGACAGGGGCTCGTCGAGGAGAAGCACCTGCGGCTCGATGGCCAGTGCCCGGGCCAGCGCCACGCGCTGCTGCTGACCGCCGGACATCTGGTGGGCGAAGCGGTCCGCCTGCGCGGAGAGCCCGACGAGGTCGAGCATGTCGGCGGCGCGCCGGGCCCGAGTGCCTTTGTCCTGCTTGCGGAGCTCGAGCCCGAACTCGACGTTCTGTCGCGCCGTCATGTGCGGGAAGAGGCTGTACGCCTGGAAGACCATCCCCATGTCGCGTTTGTTGGTCGAGACGTCGGTGAGGTCCCGACCGCCGACGACGATCCGGCCGGAGTCGGGGTCCTCGAGACCGGCCAGACACCGCAGGGCGGTCGTCTTGCCGCAGCCCGACGGGCCGAGCAGGGCGATGAACTCGCCCGGCTCCATGCGCAAGGTGAAGCCGTCGAGCGCACGGACGCTCCCGGCATACTCGCGGGTGATCTCGGAGAGCTCGACGGCGACTCCGGTCGCCGAGGTGGTGGCGCTGGTGGTCATGACTTCCCTTCCTTGCGCGAGCCCACGAAGGACATCGCGAAGAGGACGACGAATGCGAAGGCGAGCGAAGCCAGCCCCACGGCCACGCTGATGCGCGCGTCGGACTTGCCCAGCTCGTACATCGCGACCTGCAGGTTCTTGTAGGCGAACAGGTTGGCGAGGGTGAACTCACCGAGGACGAGCGCGACCGAGAGGAAGCTCGCCGAGAGGACGGCGGTGCGCAGGTTGGGCAGGATGATCCGCCACATGACCGTGAACCAGCTCGCGCCGAGGGAGCGAGCGGCTTCGGCCAGGGTCCTGACGTCGATCGCCCTGAGCCCGGCATCGAGTGCCCGATAGGCATACGGGAGAACGAGAATGACGTAGGCGAAGGCGAGCCACACAGCCGCCCCGCCGAGGAGGTAGACCACCCAGGCATAGACCGGGGTGAGCCCGACGACGAGCACGATCGCCGGCACCGTGAGCGGGAGCAGGCAGATGAACTCGACGACCCGCGACAGGCCCGGGAGTCGCAACCGAACCCACGTCATCGTCGGCACCAGAAGCACGAGCATGATCGCGACCGTCACGACGGCCAACGCGATCGACGCGAGGATGCCGGAGACCAGCACGGGGTAGTCGGCGTTGAGCTTGCGCACATCGACGATGGCGGCCCACGTCTCTGCACTGCGGCCACCGCCGGTGCCACGCGCCCGGGTCGTGAACTCGAACGCCGCCAGCATCGGGAGCGCGAAGAAGGTCAGGACGATGCCGACGACAACCCACCGAAACACGGTCTGCTTGCGACGCAACGCTGCCCGCTGGCCACTCATCGCTGCATCCAGACGCTCGCACGCTTGTCGAGGCGCGTGTAGATCGTCATGACGATGGCCACGACGACGACCATGGCGAGAGCCATCGACTTGCCAACGTTTTCCTGACCCAGGATCACCTCGGAGCTGAGGGTCCCGCCGATCGCCAGTGGCACGAGAGGTGATCCTTGGGAGACCAGGGCTGCAGCCGTCGCATACGCGCTGAACGCGTTGGTGAACAACAGCAGGGTTGCGCCGACGAAGGGCGGCCACAGCACCGGTCCGGCCACCCGCCGCCAATAGGTCCAGGTCGTTCCACCCAACGTCTCGCTCGCCTCACGCCACTGCGGACGCAACCCTTCGACGGCAGGCAGGAAGACGATGAGCATGAGCGGGATCTGGAAGTAGAGGTAGACGAGCATGAGCCCCTTGTCCCACTCGTAGAGCCAGATGCCCGAGCCGAGGTCGAGCCCGAACGCGCCGGCCCACGTGGTGAGCAGCCCGCCGAAGCCGAAGCTGGCGATGAACGCAAAGGCGAGCGCAACGCCACCGAACTGCGCGAGGACACCACACAACGAGGTGACGAACCGCTTGAGGAGACCGTCGCTCGCACCGGTGCTCACGGCATACGCAAGCACGGCACCGATGACGGCACCCACGACGGCCGTGACGCCGGACAGGATGAGTGACTGGGTGAGCGCCTTGACGAAGGCCGGCTGCCCCAGGGCCGTGATGTTGCCCAAGGTCGGTCTGTTGTCCGGGTCGAGGAAGGCCCCGATGACGACGACGAGCGTCGGCACGAGCAGGAAGACGGCGGTGTAGGCGAAGAAGGGGACGACGCCCATCAGGGCGCCCGACGGACGAAGTCCACCGAGCGCCCTGCGGCGTGCTGGTGTTGCAGGGTCGGACAAGGTGTCAGCCGACGGCGTTCGCCCAGGCGGTGGCCAGTGCGGCCTTCGCCTTGTCGGTGTCCTCGGACGACGGGATCGTGACGGTGCCGGTCTTGGGCAGGGCGTCGGCCGCGGTCTTGTCGATGGTGCCCGCGGTCGTCAGCTCGTCGAAGAGGACGGGCTTGGCGCCACCCTTGAGCCAACCGTTCTGACCGTCGGCGCTGTAGAGGTACTCCTGCCACAGACGAGCTGCCGCCGGGTGCGGTGCGTCCTTGCTGATGGCCTGCACGTAGTAGGTCATGAGGGCTGCGTTGTCGGGGGCCCAGAGCTTCCACGTCGGGACCTTCGCCGTGACGCCGACCTGGTTGTAGGACCAGTCGAAGACGACGGGCGTCTGACCGGACTCGATGGTCGCGGGGGTCGGGTCGACGGGCAGGAAGTTGCCGGCCTTCTTGAGGGACGAGAACCAGGCGATGCCCTTGGCCGGGTCGGCAGCGGTGCCGCCCTCGGCGAGGGAGACCATCTGCACGCCCGCGAAGGCTGCACCGGCCTTGGTCGGGTCACCGTTGAGGGCGACCTTGCCCTTGTACTCCGGCTTGAGCAGGTCGGCGAGCGAGGTCGGGGCCGGCACCTTGGCCGAGTCGTAGCCGACCGTCATGAGGCCGCCGTAGTCGTTGACCCACAGGCCATTGCCGTCCTTGAGGTCGGCCGGGATCTTGTCAAAGGCTTCAACCTTGTATGCCGCGAATGTCGCCGTGTTGGCGAGCGCGACGGCGGGGCCGAGGTCGAAGACGTCGGGGGCGGTGGCCTGCCCCTTGAGGCGGGTGGCGGTCGAGATCTCGTCGGCGCTGCTCGCGTCGGGCTGGTCGCTCGTGACCTTGATCTTGGGGTACTTCGCCTGGAAGCCCTTGATGATCTCGCCGTAGTTGGCCCAGTCCGGCGGCAGCGCGATGACGTTGAGCGCGCCTTCCTTCTCTGCGGCGGCGACGAGAGCGTCCATCCCGCCCAGGTCCTTGGCGGACGTGGCGGTGGCTGCGTTGACCGTGCCGCTGGTCCCGGTGGCGGCCGGGGTGTCCTTGGCGGGCGGCGAGCAGGCGGCAACGGTGGCTGCGGTGAGGCCGGCGAGCGCGATGAAGGCGCCGCGTGTCAGTGCTCGAGTCATCTCAGTCCTTGTGCGAGTGCAGGATGGCGCTCCGACCTTGGCAGCAGCCATCGGGGCGCGGGGACGCCCTATCCGGACGCTAGACCCATTCGGGGCCGCCCGGGGCCGAACTCGTGTCCGGGTGGCAAGGCCCGCGTGAACGCTTGGTGCGAGTCGGCGCGCGGTCAGCGGGATGCAAGGATGGTTGTCGTGAATGCGCGAACGGGTCGAGTGGTCATTGTGGGTGGGGGTCCCGGCGGATATGAGGCGGCCCTCGTGGCAGCGCAGCTCGGGGGAGACGTGACGATCGTTGATCGTGACGGGCTGGGCGGAGCAGCGGTTCTCACCGACTGCGTGCCGTCCAAGACCCTCATCTCGACGGCCGACTACATGTCCGAGTTCGAGACTGCGGCCCACCTCGGTGTCCACCTCGAGGACGGTGAGGGCGACGAGGTCAGCGACGCCAAGGCCGAGCTGGGCGAGGTCAACGCGCGCGTCAAGGACCTGGCTGCCGCCCAGAGCCGCGACATCGGCGAGCGCGTGGCCGAGGTCGGCGTGCGAGTCCTGCCCGGGACTGGTCGGCTCCTTTCCGCGACCCGCGTCGAGGCAACTCTCGAGGACGGCTCGACCGAGTTGGTTGATGCTGACGTCGTCCTCATCGCGACCGGCGCAACGCCGCGCACCATGGGGACGGCCGAGCCGGACGGCGAGCGCATCCTCACCTGGCAGCAGATCTATGAGCTCGATGCCCTGCCCGAGCGACTCATCGTCGTGGGTTCCGGTGTGACCGGCGCCGAACTGGCCCAGGCCTACCTCGGCCTCGGCAGTGACGTGGTGCTCGTGTCATCGCGCGAGCGGGTGCTCCCGGGCGAGGACCCGGACGCTGCCACGGTCATCGAGGACGTCTTCAAGCGTCGTGGCATGGAAGTGCTCGGACAGTCCCGCATGGCCGCGGTCGAACGCCGTGGCGACGGCGTCGTCGTCAAGCTCGTGGACGGTCGCGAGGTCGAGGGTTCGCACGCCCTCCTCGCCGTCGGCTCCATCCCGCAGACCGCGAGTATGGGACTCGAGGACGTGGGAGTCGAGCTCACCGAGTCCGGCCACATCGCGGTCGACCGAGTCTCCCGCACGTCCGTCAGAGGCGTGTATGCCGCCGGTGACTGCACCGGGGTCCTTCCCCTTGCGTCCGTGGCGGCCATGCAGGGCCGGATCGCGATGTCGCACGCGCTCGGTGACGCCGTGGCCCCGCTCAACCTCGGAGTCGTCTCGGCCAACATCTTCACAGACCCCGAGATCGCCACCGTCGGCATCTCCCAGAAGGCCATTGACGACGGCACCGCCGATGCCGACGTCGTCATGCTCCCGCTCTCGCGCAACCCCCGCGCCAAGATGTCGGGCATCAACGATGGCTTCGTGAAACTGTTCGCGCAGAAGGGTTCTGGCGCAGTCATCGGTGGCGTGGTCGTGGCGCCGCGCGCGTCCGAGCTGATTTTCCCGGTGACCTTGGCGGTGCACCACCGACTCAACGTCGACCAGCTCGCGAGCACCTTCACCGTCTACCCGTCGCTCTCTGGCTCCATCGCCGAGGCGGCAAGGCGGCTCCACGCCACCGGCATCTGACCCTCGCACCGAGGTACGGACCGTCAGTGGCCAAACCCCACTTCGGACCCACTCGTGGCTAGTTTGGAAATCATCCGAACCCGACACTGTGGGAGAGATTCACGATGAGTGACCAGAAGCAGCCGATCAGCAGCGACGAGGCCTTCAACAAGGCCAAGGACCTCGCCAAGGACAACCCTGACACCGCGCGCGGTGCCATCGACAAGGTCGAGGATCTGCTCGACAAGCAGACGGGCGGGAAATTTTCGGGCCTCATCGACAAGGGCGGCGACTTCATCGAGAAGCAGCTGGGCATCCCGAGCAACGAGGGTGGCACGGTTCCCGCTGAGCCCACCACGCCGAGTACTCCGACCCCGGGCGACCCGAGCACGCCGCCCGCCGACCCGGGTGCCACGCCCGCCACCCCCGCTGAGCCGACGCCGCCGACCACCCCCACCGAGCCGACGCCGCCCACCGCCCCCACCGAGCCGAGCGCCCCGTCAGCTCCGGAGCAGCCCGAGGAGGTTCCCGTACCGAACCCGAGCCCGGGCACCGGCGACCCCCAGCCGCAGCAGGACCCGACCGCACCGATCGACGCCCCTGACACGACCGCTCCGTCGACGATCCCGGGTGAGGGCACCGAGGCCCCGTCTGAGCCGGCGTTTCCGGCCCCGGACGCTGAGCCGCCGACCCAGGGCTCAGCGAGCGAGGGCGAGTCCGGTGGGCTCCCCGAGGGCGGGTCGACCCAGCAGGGCGACCCGGGTTCCGCGACGACGCCCGGCGGCTCCCAGCCCGCCGACGGCGGCGAGACCATCGACCTCGGTCAGGACGAAACCACGCGCTGACCCAACCACAGCGCAACGCACGAACGTCCCGTACGCCGACTGACCGGCATACGGGACGTTCGTTTGTCCTGTGCGACAGGCGAACTCAGCCGTGCTGGCCGACCACGCTCACGTCCGTGATCCACACGGGCTGCGCGGGCGGACCGTCGAGGTCGGTGTCCGCGATGCCGGCCTCGACGATGGCGTCCAGGGCCTCGAACCCGCTGAGCAGGTGGCCCATCACGGTGTAGTCCGGTGAGATGTTCGCGAAGCTGTGGACGACGAAGAACTCGCTCCCGTTGGTCCCCGGCCCCTGGTTGCCCATGGCGATGGTGCCGCGCGGATAGGTGAGCGATGGCGTCACCTCGTCATCGAACTCGTAGCCCGGGCCGCCCTCCTCCTGCCGGTAGATGTCACCGCACTGGAGGACGCCGAGCCGCGCCGAGTTCGTCAGGCGGAAGCACTGGCTCGCGTCGTAGAAGTCGGCCTTGGCGAGGTGCGCAAGGCTGCCGACGGCGCAGGGTGCGAGGTCTCGGTCGAGGCGGAAGACCATGGGTCCGTAGTTCGTCGCGATCTCGACGTCGACGGTGCCGTGGGACTTCTGCTTCTCCTTGGGCAGGTCGACCGGACGCGCAGCCGGCCGGTCGGGCGTCGGTCGGAACTCGCAGGTCGCGGGCGGCTTGGCCTGCTCAGAAGCCGCGTATGCCGTGCCGCCCGTGACCGCTGCGGCGGCCACGAGGGTGCCGATCACCGTGGTCGTGGCGAGAGTGCGTCGGACGGTGCTGGAGAGAGGGCTCATCCCTCGAACGTAGCGACGCGACGCCGATCCCGCTCGGTGAGCAGGGTCGACGCCGCGTCAACGACGAGCGGGTCTGGGTCAGGCGTCCTTGATCTCGCAGAGGACGGCGCCGTTGGTCACGGTCGCTCCGACCTCGGCGCTGAGCCCGGTGATGGTGCCGGCCTTGTGGGCGGTGATCGGCTGCTCCATCTTCATGGCCTCGAGCACGACGATGAGGTCACCGGCTGCGACGGTGGCGCCTTCCTCGACGCCGACCTTGACGATGGTGCCCTGCATGGGCGCGGTGAGGGAGTCACCGGATGCGGCGGCGCCGGCCTTGCTGCCGCCGGAGCGCTTGGGCGCCTTCTTCTTGGCAGCGCCGCCGCCGCCACCACCGAGCGCGAGCCCGGCGGGGAGGACGACCTCGAGGCGACGACCGCCGACCTCGACGGTGACGCGCTGACGCTCGCCCTGGTCCTCGGCGCCTTCGGCGGCTTCGCCGGAGTATGCCGGGATCTGGTTGTCGAACTCGGTCTCGATCCAGCGGGTGTGGATCGTGAACGGCGCATCGCCCTCGGGGGCGAACGCGGGGTCGGAGACGATCGCGCGGTGGAACGGAAGGACGGTCGGCATGCCGTCGACCTCGAGCTCGGCGAGGGCGCGACGCGAGCGCGCGAGCGCTTCCTTGCGGGTGCGGCCGGTGACGATGAGCTTGGCGATCATCGAGTCGAACGCGCCGGCGACGGTGTCGCCCTCGACGATGCCGGCGTCCCAGCGCACGCCGGGTCCCTGCGGGACGACCATGCGCGAGACGGTGCCCGGCGCGGGCATGAAGTTGCGGCCGGCGTCCTCGCCGTTGATGCGGAACTCGAAGGAGTGCGCGATCGGTGCGGGGTCGTCGTAGCCGAGCTCTTCGCCGTCGGCAATGCGGAACTGCTCACGCACGAGGTCGATGCCGGTGACCTCTTCGGTCACGGGGTGCTCGACCTGGAGGCGGGTGTTGACCTCGAGGAAGCTGATCGTGCCGTCGTGGGCGACGAGGTACTCACAGGTGCCGGCGCCGACGTAGCCGGCCTCGCGCAGGATGGCCTTGGAGGCACGCACGAGCTCGGCGTTCTGCTGATCGGTGAGGAAGGGCGCGGGCGCCTCCTCGACGAGCTTCTGGTTGCGGCGCTGGAGGGAGCAGTCGCGGGTCGAGACGACGACGACGTTGCCGTGCTGGTCGGCGAGGCACTGGGTCTCGACGTGGCGCGGCTTGTCGAGGAACTTCTCGACGAGGCACTCGCCCCGGCCGAAGGCGGTGACGGCCTCGCGGACGGCGGACTCGAACAGCTCGGGGATCTCCTCGAGGGTGTGGGCGACCTTGAGGCCGCGACCGCCACCGCCGTAGACCGCCTTGATGGCGATGGGCAGCCCGAACTCCTTGGCCAGGGCGACGACCTCGTCAGCGTCCTTGACCGGGTCCTTGGTGCCGGGGGCCAGCGGTGCGTTCGCCTTGACAGCGATGTGCTTGGCCTTGGCCTTGTCGCCGAGGGAGTCGATCGCGGCGGGGCCGGGGCCGATCCAGACGAGGCCTGCGTCGATGACCTTCTGGGCGAACTCGGCGTTCTCGGCGAGGAAGCCGTAGCCGGGGTGCACGGCGTCGGCTCCCGCCTCCTTGGCGACCTCGATCAGCCTGTCCTGCAGGAGGTAGGAGTCCGCCGGGGTCGTGCCGCCCAGCGCGAAGGCCTCGTCGGCGACCTTGACGTGCAGGGAGTCACGGTCGGGCTCTGCGTAGACCGCGACGGAGCCGATGCCGGCGTCCTTGCAGGCGCGAGCGATGCGGACGGCGATCTCGCCGCGATTGGCGATGAGGACTTTGCTAATGGCCATGACCCGGACTGTAGTAGGTCCGTTGAGGCTGTGTGGGCCGTGGTCGAGCGTGGTCGGTCACACCTCGGGCCTAGACGAAGCTCTCCGTACGGTCGAGGTCGGTGGTGAGGCGGACATCGCCGTTTGCGGCCATCCGGGCCACCAGTTCGCGTGCCCGATCCGCAGCCCCGTCTGCGGACTCGCCGGCGATCCAGTCCAGCTCCGGCTGGGTGATCCCGACCAGTTGCAGGAAGTCGACGCGGCCGTGCACCGTGTCGATCCCCGGCACCTCGGTGTCCGGAACGATCACGTAGCTCGTCAGGAGGGTGTCACTGCCCGTGCGCAGTGGTTGCCCCTTGCCACTGACGAACTGGTAGGGCTCGAAGAATCGTGTGGACGTGTAGGTGTAGCGACCGACGTTGCTCAGGGAGTTGACCGCCCACCTGCACTCATCCGGACCGTGCCCAGGGTCGCCCGCGCGTGAAGATCGGTTCCGAGGTGAGGGGGCGTGACTCCTGGATAGAGGGAGTCGAACGCCGCGTCGATCGCGAGCCATCCGGGGGCCCAGTCATCCTGCCGGTCGGCGTGAGCGAGGTACTCGTCCTTGGTCATCACCCTCCGATCATGGCAGTCGGCCCGGACGGTGTGGGCGCTCGCTGCGCTCAGACGCCGAGGGACTGGGCGAGGGCGCGCAGGCCACGCTCGAGGCCGGCGCGCTCGGTGGGGGAGAGGGCCTCGAGGAGGCGCGCTTCGTTGGCCATGTGGGCGGTGAACGCCTTGTCGATGAGCTTCTTGCCCGCGGGGGTGAGCGCCACGAGGCGGGAGCGACCGTCGGTGCCGCTCGGTCGGCGCTCCACGTAGCCCTGTGCCACGAGACGGTCGACCCGCTTGGTCACGGCGCCGGTGGTGACGACCGTGTGCTCCGAGAGGTCGGACGGTGTGAGGGCGAACTCGCCGCCCTGGCGTCGCAGCGTGGCGAGCACGTCGAACTCGCCCTCGCCGAGTCCGAACTTCGCGTAGACGGTGACGAGTTCGGTCGTGAGGGCGTTGGCGACGCGGTGCATCCGCCCGATGACGAGGAACGGGGTTGGGTCGATGTCGGGGCGTTCGGCACGCCACTGGTCGACGATCTGGTCGGCGCGGTCGGGCTGCTTCTCGGGCATGGACTGGAATATACCTTCCGCGGAAAGTATTATCCCTTCCATGGAAACTATGTCGGGCAAGAAACTGGGTGGGTTGGCTCTCGTCGCCGTCACCGCGATCGCTCCGATCGTCTGGGGTTCCACGTATGCCGTGACGCACCTCTTCCTCCCGGCCGACCGTCCGCTCTTCGCCGGCGCCATGCGCGTCCTGCCCGTCGGGCTCCTCATGCTGGCGTGGCACCGACGCCTGCCTCGCGGGTCGTGGTGGTGGCGCTCGCTCGTCCTCGGCAGCCTGACGATGGGCCTCTTCTTCGGTCTCCTCTATGTCGCTGCGGTGAGGCTGCCCAGCGGTCTCGGGGCGACCCTCACCGCCCTGAGCCCGATGGTGACGATGGTCCTCGCATGGCTCTTCCTGCGTGAGCGAGCCGCGAGGGCAACGCTTCTGGCCTCAGTGGTCGGTGCCGCCGGAGTCCTGCTCCTCGTCCTGCAGAACAGGAGCCAGGGGAGCGTCGACCTCATCGGAGTCCTCGCCTCGCTGGGTGCGGTGACCTCCGCCAGCGCGGGCTTCGTCCTCACCAAACGGTGGAGCGCCGACGAGAACGTCATCGTGGTCACGTCCTGGCAGCTCGTCGCCGGCGGACTACTGCTCACTCCGGTCGCGCTGCTCGTCGAGGGCCGGCCCCCGCAGCTCCCGTTGTCCGGCTGGCTGGCCCTGGCCTACCTCGGGCTCGTCGGCTCCGGGGTCGCCTACGTCGCCTGGTTCCGGGGACTTGCTTCGATGAGCGCGGGCGCCGTCGCCGTCATCGGCCTGCTCAACCCGGTCGCAGGCACCCTCCTCGGTGTGGTGCTCCTCGGAGAGCCGTTCGGGCCCGTCCACCTCCTCGGTATGGGACTCGTCCTCGGCAGCGTCCTCCTCGCCCAGCCACAGCTCCGGTCAGCCCTGCGCAAGGGCACCCGTCAACGCACGCCGAGCACCCGGCATACGGTGGATGTATGCCCATCAACGACATCGTCCTGAAGTCCGGATCAACCGAGGTCAACATCCCGCAGCTCGGTTTCGGCGTGTGGCAGGTCCCCGACGCAGAGGTCGACGCTGCCGTCCTGTCGGCCCTCGAGACCGGCTACCGCCACATCGACACCGCCAAGCTCTACGGCAACGAGGCCGGGGTCGGCCGGGCCCTGGCCGCGACCGAGGTCCCCCGCGACGACATCTTCGTCACGACCAAGGTGTGGCCGAGCGAGTTCGGCGCGCAGGAGACCGTGGAGTCGTTCACCGGCTCGATGGATCGCCTCGGGCTCGAGACCCTCGACCTGCTGCTCCTGCACTGGCCGTTCCCCGAGCAGGACAACTATGTCGACGCGTGGAAGGCGCTGCAGGCCCTGCGCGACAGCGGGCGCGTGCGCGCCATCGGCGTCTGCAACTTCCAGGTCGACCACCTGCAGCGGCTGTTCGACGAGACCGGCGAATGGCCCTCGATCAACCAGATCGAGCTCCACCCCTACCTCCAGCAGCGTGAGGTCGCCGAGTTCAACGCCGAGCACGGCATCGTGACCGAGGCCTGGAGCCCGCTCGCGTCCGGCAAGGAGGTCCTCGACGACGCCGTGATCGGCGCCATCGCCGAGCGCCTCGGTGCCACCCCAGCCCAGGTGATCATCGCGTGGCACCTCGCCCGCGGCTTCGTCGTGCTCCCCAAGTCGGTCACCCCGTCGCGCATCGCCGAGAACTTCGCGTCCACTTCAGTTGCTCTCACGGAGGCGGACATGGCCGAGATCGCGGCCCTCGACCGCGGCTTCCGCACGGGTCCCAATCCCGATGAGTTCAACGGCTGAGTTTCGTACGGCTCCGCAGAAATACCGGTGCGCCGCAATCCCATCCGCGCTGCGCGCGTAGAACGCACTCCGCGCGCCCACGCAGAGCGTGGGACCCGCCGCCAAGCCCAGCCAGCGGCGCACCGGTACTTCTGCTCCGCCCGTCAGTCACCTTTGCGTCTTGGCACGGCCCCAGACCCGCGGGCGAGCTGGGCCGCTCACTCAGACTGGGAGGAGGCGGCTGACGAACTCTCTCAACTGGGCGACGTTGCGGCACTCGTGCATGTTGACGATCTCGGAGTAGCGCAGGGCCACGGAGTCACCGCTGGACCACATGCGGGCGGGTTCGGGGTTGAGCCAGGAGACGTGGCGGGCGTGGCCGGCGATCTCGCGGAGCATGTCGAACTGCGGGTCGGTGTGGTTGGAGCGCGCGTCGCCGAGGATGAGGACAGCGGTGCGATGGCCGATGGCGTCGAGGTGGTTCTCCACGACGTCGGCGAAGACGGCGCCGTAGTCGCTGTTGCGGTGCCACCGGGTCATCCGTGAGAGGTCATCGAAGGCGCCGCTGAGGTCGCTGCCGGGGGCAGCGCCGATGATCTCGTCGGTGAGGTCGTCGACGCGGTTGACGAAGCCGAGGATCCGGACGCGGCGGAACTGGGTCGCGAGGGCCTGGACCAGCAGGATCGTGAACCGTGAGAAGCCAGCCACGGACGAGGACAGGTCGCACAGGACGACGAGGTCGGGCCGGTGCGGGCTCGCATGCTCAAGGGCCGGACGGATGGGGATGCCGCCGGTGGACATGGAGCGGCGCAGGGTGCGGCGGACATCGATGCGCCCACGAGAGGAGCGCCGCCGGCGGGCAGCGAGCCGGGTGGCGAGCTTGCGCGAGAGGGGCTGGATCGCGCCCCGCAGCTCCTCGAGCTCGGTCGGGCCGGCGAGGAGGAAGGGCGTCTGCTCGGCAGGTGGGCGGACGGCATACCGGCTGATCCGTTCGGCGCCGCGCGCCTCTGCGTTGCGGCGGCGGGTCTCGGCTTCGACGCGACGGCGGAAGGCCGCGACGCCGGTGCGGATCTCGTCGCGGGTGAAGCGGGAGGCGAAGTTGTTGCCCGAGGCGGGGCCGCTCACACCGGATCCGGATCCGCCAGAGCCGCCGCTGCCGTCGCCGGATCCGCCGGGGGCGTCTTCGGCCGCGTCCTGCCTGCGGGCCAGGGCTCCGGCGATGGCCGTCTGCGGGGCGAGGGTGTCGAGGGCCTGTTGGGCGGAGAAAGAGCCGGTGGTAGCGGCGTTGGCCAGGGCTCCGAGTTCGGCGACGACGCGGGCCGCGAGCTCGTCCAGGGCGCGGTCGTCGCCAGCGGCCAGGGCTCTGGCGAGGTCGTCGCGGAGTTCGGCGGCGCGGGAACGTCGGTCCTCGAGGGTGCCGGGCGGTGCATCGGCGTCGACTCCGGAGCGTTCGCCGAGGGCGGCCGGGAACCACACGTCGAAGAGGTCATCGAAGACCTGTCGCTGGCCAGCGCGACGCAGGAGGGCGGCGGCAAGGCCCTCACGCAGACGGACGCGGTCGTCCAGGCCAAGCACGTGGGCGGCTGCGCCCGCGTCGACGATCTCGCTCGTGCCGACGACGACCCCGTGACCGCGCAGGGCGCGGGCGAAGCCGACGAGGCGGGAGTCGAGTGCCGTTGACATGGTGTCGACCCGGTCAGGCGGGGGCGGGGAGGTCGAGGGCGACAGCGGCGCGCTCGATGTCGTCCTGGTGCTTGAGGAGGACGCCGAGGTTGTCGCGGACGAGCTCGGCGCTGAGATCGCTGTCCTGGGTGGCACCGAGGGCGATGAGGGTGCGTGCCCAGTCGACGGTCTCGGAGACGGACGGTGCCTTGCGCAGGCGGAGTTCGCGCAGTCGCTGGACGAGGCGCACGACAGAGGCAACGAGGGCCTCGTCGAGGCCGGGCGCTCGCAGAGTGACGATGCGCTGCTCGAGCTCGGCGTTCGGGTAGTCGATGTGGAGGAACAGGCAGCGTCGACGCAGGGCCTCGGAGAGCTCGCGTGTCGCGTTGGACGTGAGGACGACGAACGGCTTGTGGGTCGCGGTGATCGTGCCAAGCTCGGGGACCGTCACCTGGAAGTCGCCGAGGATCTCGAGGAGCAGCCCCTCGATCTCGACGTCGGCCTTGTCGAGCTCGTCGATGAGAAGCACGACTGGCTCCTCGCTGCGGATGGCTGCAAGCAACGGGCGGGGGAGGAGGAACTCGTCGCTGAAGATGTTGTCCCGCAACGCATCCCAGCCATCGGCTGCGTCTCGCTCGGCGGTGATGCGCAAGAGCTGCTTGGCGTGGTTCCACTCGTAGAGGGCACGTGACTCATCAACGCCCTCGTAGCACTGGAGCCGGATGAGCTTGGCCCCCGTCGCCTCCGCAACGGCCTTGGCGAGCTCGGTCTTGCCGACGCCCGCCGGACCCTCGACCAGCAGCGGCTTGCCGAGCTGGTCGGCGAGGAACGCCGTCGTGGCGATCGCGTCGGACGCGAGGTAGCCGGTGTCGGACAGGCGCTCGCGCACCTCGTCGATCGAGCCGAAGCGTGTAGTCACCCGGCCATCCTGACACTGTGGCCGTGGGGCTACTCGGTCCGGCTGCCGCGAAGTCGGGTGCGAATGATCACGTATGCCGCGCCCAAGGCTCCCAGCACCGCCACGAGTCCCAGCCCGACCCAGATCACCCAGCCGGACCCCTCGTCCTCGGTGGCCTTCGCCCCGGTGGCTTCGGTGGCCTTGGTGTCGTCCGTGGACGTGGGCGACGCCGACGCAGCGCCGGAGGCGTCAGGCGAGGGGCCGGCGTACGTCGGCCTGCCCGATTCGGTTCCGTTGACTGCGACGGAGAAGGTGACAGGGATCGAGACTCCGGCCAGGCCCACGCCCCCGTGCTCTCCTGTGATGCCGACGGACAGGTAGTAGTTACCCGCCAGCGAGAATCCACTCACCTCTTTGGCCCAGCGGTTCCCATAGGCGACGGCAGGGATGACGTTGACCATTGGGTCCGCCGGAACCTTGCCGGTCGATATCCACATGGAGTCCTGCCCGTCCCAGGTGTCCACTGGCTGGCGGTCGGGAGAACGCACATGACCGTAGACGTGGAGCATCTCCTGAAGCCCGCGGTCATACCAGACCCTGTCCGGCCCATCGACGGCGAAGACCGCACTCTGTCCCCATTCGATCGGGATCTTGAAGAACGTTTCTTCGCCCGGAACGATCGACGTGCTGTAGGTGCCAGAGGTGATCGCCTCTGCGTCGTTGAAGGACGTGCCGCCGATCACCCGTGTTTCCTTGCCGCTACGCGGTGACTTCGCCTTGAGGTCGAACTCCGTGACAGCAGCGGGAAGAGACGCTCCATCGGTCACCGGCGGTTCCTCGACGTAGCGGATCTCCGCAGGAGCCGATCCGCCATCGCCGGTCCGTCCGACGTTCAGGACAAGCGTGTCGGCGCTGGCGCAGGTGTCATCAGTGGTCTGACCGTTGCGTGGATCGATCGTGAAAGCCGCGGCACTGACGGACACGATCTGGCTCTTGAGGTTCTCGTTGCGGGTGATCTCGTTGGCGGAACCGCAGGCCTGACCGTCTTCGGTGGTGAGATTGACGCTCCACCCTTCGGCGCTGACTGCTTTCGACTGGGTCGGGGGCCGAGCGGTGACGCTCACGCGCGGGGTGGACCCGGGGATCGTGCGCTTGATGCGGTAGTAGAGCCGGCTCTCGAAGCCGCCTGTGGAACGTGCGGTTTGCCTGGCCTCGTCACCGAAGTTGTCAAGGTACTGGCCAGGTGTGAGCACGGGGGCGTCGCCCTTCTCGTCAGCAATGCCCTTGACCGGGGTGCCGGACACAGTGAAGGGGCGGAGGGCGCGTTGGCTGAGTTTGTTCAGGCTGGTGGCGAGGGCGCCTGCGTCCTTGGCGTCGTAGTAGGTGCCTTTGCCGGCGTCGGCGATGCATTGGAGTTGGGTGCGGGCTTTGGCGTTGACGCCGAAGCCGACGGTGTCGATCTGGAGGTCGACGCCTGCTGCGGTGAGTTTCTTGACGATGGGGCAGGGGTCGGGCACGCAGGATTCTTCGCCGTCGGAGACGAGGACGATGTTGCGTTTGCCGCTGGTGCCGAGGTCCTTGAGGGCTTCGGTGAGCGAGTGGGCGATGGGGGTTTCACCCAAGGCCTTGATGGCGGCGATGGTGGTGGTGAGCTTGGTCTTGTCGAGCGCAGCGATGGGGTGGATGAGCTGGGTGTCTGCGCACGCGGCGGGGGTGGGTTTGCCCTTGCCGTCGACGGTGGCGCCGTAGACGCGCAGCCCGACTTGGGCGGTGTCGGGCAGTGCGCCGACGACACCGGTGAGGGCCTTCTTGGCGGCCTCGATCTTGGTCAGCCCACTGGGGTCCTTGGCTTTCATCGACCCGGAGGCGTCGAGCATGAGCAGCAACTTGCCTGGCACAGGCTCATCGGCCGATGAAGTCGCTGCTGCCGTGCCTCCCGTTCCGAAAAGCATGGCGACACAGGCGATCCCGGCCGCAACGGTGGCGGTGATGCGCGTGCGGGTCATTGCAGTTCTCCATCATTGTCAGTACGGCGGCCAAGTCGGGTGCGAAGGATCACGTATGCCGCGCCCAGGGCTCCCAGCACCGCCACCAGTCCCAGCCCGACCCAGAGCAACCAGCCCGAACCCTCGTCCTCGGCCGGCTTGGCGTCCGTGGCTTCGGCAGCCGTGGCATCGCCTGCGGCCGTGGGTGAAGTGCTCGGTGACGCGGAAGCGTCAGGTGAGGTCCCGGCATACGCTGGCTGCCCGTTCGGTTCGCCGCTCACGGCAACCCGGATTCTGATCGGGAGGGGCACGTTCCCGTCCGCGCTGCCGCGGACAGGAGGGTTGCGGCTGATCGCGAAGTAGTAGTAGCCGGGCATGGACACCTGGGCGAGGTCAGGCCAGTGGTAGTCGCCGTTGCCGAAGGACTCGCGGTTGAGATAGCGCACTTCGGGGGTGAACTCGGTGAGCTCAAGTTTGTCGGTGCTACTCGAGAACATCCCTCTGTTCGACGGCGTGCCGCTCACCCTCGTCAAGGAGGAGCGAGAGGGCGTCCATGCCCCAACGACGAGGTACTGGCGGTCAACCGCACCTGCTGGGAGGGTGGCACCCTTCGCCGGTCCCTCGACGGTGAACGCTGCCCGCTGGCCGAAGTCGAGCTTGACCCGGTAGTAGAGCTGTTCACTCATCATCACCGTGTCGGTGTAGGAGCCGGGGGCCAGGGTTACGGCGTCAGAGAAGGCACCACCGCCCAGGACGGGTTGGTCGCTCCCCGTCGCCGGGGCGGTGAACTTCTGGACTGCATCCGGCTCTGTCGCAGCCGGCAGCCCAGTCACGGCAGCCACGGGTGGTTCATCGATGAAGACCAGTTCGACGGGCTGCGGGGCGGACGCACCCTCGGGGTGGCTGAGCGTCATGAGCAAGGTCTCCGACGACGCGCACGCGACCTTGACCTTGTCCTTGATCTTCTGCGTGAGGGCGTTCTTGAGGTTCACCGTCGCCGAGAGGGTGACGGCCTGGCCGTTGCGGAAGAACTCGAGTCCGGCCGCGCGTTCGGACGTGCAGTCCACTCCTTCGGGCGTGGAGACACTCAGTTCCCACGTGTCCGTGTCCGTTTCGCTCGCCTGCCGAGGTGGCCGTGCCACGAGCGAGAGCCGCACGGTGGAGCCGGGCGTGCGACGCAGAAGAATGTGTCGCTGAGGGGCCTTCGCCACGAACGTGTCAACGTACTGACCGGGCTTGATCTCGGGCGCCTTCGCAGGGGCCTCGGTCGCTTTGACCGGAGTGCCACTCACGGTGAACGCGCGGAGGGCGCGCTGGCTGAGTTTGCTCAGTGACGTGGTGAGGGCGCTGGCGTCCTTGGCGTCGTAGTAGGTGCCCTTGCCGGCGGCGGCGATGCACTGGAGTTGAGCGCGGGCCTTGGTGTTGACCCCGAAGCCGACGGTGTCGATCTGGAGGTCGACTCCGGCTGCGGTGAGTTTCGTGATGGCGGGGCAGGGGTCGGGGACGCAGGACTCCTCGCCGTCGGAGACGAGGACGATGTTGCGTTTGCCGCTGGTGCCGAGGTCCTTGAGGGCTTCGGTGAGCGAGTGGGCGATGGGCGTCTCACCGAGGGCCTTGATGGCGGCGATGGTGGAGGTGAGCTTGGGCTTGTCGAGCGTGGCGATGGGGTGGACGAGTTGGGTGTCGGCGCAGGCGGCCGGGGTGGGTTTGCCCTTGCCGTCGACCTTGGCTCCGTAGACGCGGAGTCCGACCTGGGCGGTGTCGGGCAGGGCTCCGACAACTCCGGTCAAAGCTCTCTTGGCGGCCTCGATCTTGGTCAGCCCGGACGGGTCCTTGGCCTTCATCGACCCGGACGCGTCGAGCATGAGCAGCAGCTTGCCCGGCACGGGCTCGTCGCTCGCAGTGGCGGCGGCAGCTGGCAGTGCTGCCTGCGCGGCTCCGGTGAGCGCGATCATGACGGCAGTGGTGAGAGCGGCAAGGATCCGCATCGTGGTATCCCCCTTCGACGGTGTGGCAGGCCAACCGTAACGTTTGCAATAGCAAAGATGCAAGCGTCTGGGGAGGGGAGCGCTCCCCGAACGGGGTGAGCGGACGGCATACTATGCCGTCCATGGCTCCCCGGGTGATCCACACCGCACAGGCACTCGTCGACGTCGTGGTCGAGGTGCCGTCGCTGCCGCGTCGCGGTGGCAACGTCATGGCTCCGCCGCCGAAGGAGTATGCCGGGGGAGCGGTGAACATCCTGCTCGCCGCTGCGCGCCAAGGGGCGGAATGCGTGCACGCCGGAGCCACCGGGACAGGGCCTCATGGCGACCTCGTTCGGGCCGCGCTCGAGGCCGAGGGGGTGGGTGTCTCCAGTCCAGTCGTGCCCGACCTCGACACCGGCATCTGCGTGGTCATGCTCGAGCCGACGGCCGAGCGGACGTTCGTCACGACCCAGGCGGCCGAGCGGGTCATCAGCGCCGAGTCGCTGCAGACGTCGGCGCCCGTGGCCGGCGACCTGGTCTGTGTCAGCGGCTACAGCCTGACCGGAACAACGCGAGATCCGTTGTTGCAGTGGCTCGCTGGCCTTCCGGAAGGTGTGGAGGTCGTCCTCGACCCCGGCGCGATCTTCGCCGAGCTCGACGATGAGGTCCGCGAGCGGATGTTGGCGATGACGACGGTCTGGACCGGCAACGCCGAGGAAAGTGAGGCATTGACGGGTGAGGCCGACATCGTCGTCGCGGCCGCCCGGTGCATCGACCATCTGCCCGAGGGTGCCGTCGCCATCGTCCGGGACGGACCGGAGGGCTGTGCCGTCCGCGCGGACGGCGAGACGACGGATCTCGACGGATATCCGCAGAAGCCGGTGGACACCAACGGCGCGGGCGACACCCACACGGGAGTTCTCGTGGCATGCCGCGCTGCCGGCGCCAGCTGGGTCGACGCCGCGCGCCGGGCCAATGCGGGTGGCGCGATCAAGGTGACTCGGCGTGGGCCGGCGACGGCGCCGACGGCAGCCGAGATCGACGCCTTCCTGGCCGAGCAGGGCTGACGCAGCAGCACACCTCTTGGTCGCCCGGGTGTCGAATTTCGCCAGCCTTGGCATGTCTCCGCCAAACACGAATTCGACTGCGGACAGGGCGAACTCGGGTCCATAGTGAGTCCGTGGCTGAGCCACCCCTCGGCGCTGAGCCGGCATGTCGAGGGCGATGACGCTGTGCGTCCTCGAGGTCGATCTGAGCCGGCACCGACCTCCTCATCGGTGATTCACCCACGCCCCGGGTGGGGCGGAATGAGGAAAGTCATGTTCACCAGTTCGCCTGTCGGGCCGCCGCGCCCGTCACAGCCTTCGGGCATTCGACGGTTCCTGCTCGTCACCGTCTCCGTGCTCGCCCTCGTCCTCGGCTTCTTGGTGCCCAGCGCCTTCGCCGCCGACGGCCCCTTCTCGATCGACGGCACCGTCCCCGACGGCGGCACGACCGAGATCACCGACGCCTTCGGCAGTGTCAAGGAGCTCGGACCACTCAACTCGAACACCACGAAGATCGGTGTCATCCACAGTGATGCCGTTCCGACTCTCGGCCTGACGAACCCGAACGCGCAGGTGGACCTCCGCCGCGCGTGGCTCGGCACCGCGCGTGACGCCGGGACACAGCACGACTGGCTCTACTTCGCGTGGGAGCGAGACTCCAACAGCGGCAGCGGCTTCATCGCCTACGAGTTCATGAAGAACAAGGCGCCTGCGAGCTGTGCCTACGAAACCGCCACCGAAGCAGCCCTCATCGCGAACTGCAACCCCTGGGCCAACCGCACGGCCGGCGACTTCATGATCCTGTGGGACCAACAGGGCAACAGCCTCGACCTCTACCTGAGGACGTGGTCGGGCATCGCCCCGAACCTGACCCTGGGAGCTCCGACCCTGCTCAACGCCGCGGCGTCGCAGGCCGCCTACGGCTCTGACGGCTTCCGGGGTGAGGCCGCGGTCGACCTGACCGCGACGATCTTCGGCGGAAGTGCAGCGTGCCTGTCGTTCGCCAACACGATCCCGAGCACCGTGACCGGCAACTCGGACACGGCGGACTACAAGGACACGATCCTCAAGACGACGCCTCCGATCAGCAACTGCCAGTCGAGCACCGTCACCACGCCCAAGACCGGAGCCGGGGCGAACGTTCCTGCTGAGGGTCTCTCGATCGGCACCGGGGTCGTCCCCGTGAAGGACTCGGCTCTCGTCAGCCTCGTGGGCGGGACGGCCACCCCGACGGGCTCGGTCGCGTTCTCCCTCTGCAAGGTTGACGCACCCGGTCTGTGCGACACCGGCGGCACCAGCGTCGGGTCGACGAACCTGACCGGCGCGGCATACCCCGTGACCGTGGTCTCGCCGACGGCCTACGTGACATCGGCCGGCAGGTACTGCTGGCGGGCCACGTTCACCGGCGACAGTGCCAACGGCATACCGGGTTCGTCCGACTTCGCCTCGTCCGAGTGCTTCACCGTCAACCCGGTGACCCCCGGCCTGGCCACGACCGCGGGGGCTGACGCCTTCCTCGGACAGGCGGTCACGGACTCCGCAACCCTCACCGGACTGGCGACCCAACCGGCCAACCCGGTGATCAACACGACCGGCACGGCGGGCGCGGCGGCTGGCGGAACGCTCACCTTCAAGCTGTACGGGCCCGACAACTGCACGACCGTTGCCTACACCTCGGCCACGGTCCCGGTCAGTGGGAACAACACGTACAACAGCCCAGCTCCGCAGTTCGTCCCGACCGCACCCGGGACCTATCACTGGGTCGCGGTCTACAGCGGGAACCTCCCGAACAACACCGGGACGACCCACAACGCGACCTGTGCTGACACCGATGAGGACGTCGTCGTCAACACGGTCCCGTCGAGCCTGACGTCGACCCAGTCGTTCATTCCGAACGACTCGGTCACGGTGAGCGCGACGGCCGGCGGATCCATGGCCGGCACGGTCTCGTTCGATGCCTACGAGAGCGCCAACTGCAGTGGCACGGCGATCTACTCGTCGACGGCCAATGTCAGCGGCGCCTCGCCGAGGACGGTCGGGACAGCCAACACCACCGTGTCGACGACGGCGCCCGCGATCTCCTGGCGGGTGAGCTACGACAGCACCAACGCGGCGCAGCGTGACATCCCGGCGTCGTGCCACGAGACGTCGACGCTGACGATCAGCAACGGCGGAACCATCAGCAGCCCGTAGGACTGCGACTGACGCTCGTCGCCATCAGCACCCCTCCGAGTGGCGACGAGACACAGGCGGGGCCGGCACATCCAGACGTGGTGTGCCGGCCTCGTCGATCGTCAGCTCGGGTGACCCTCGGCCTCGGCCTGCTCGTCGGAGTCGGTGTGGGACTCCACGTCAGCCGCGATCCGGGCGCGCCGCCGGTCCATGAGGACCTTGCCGAGTCCGGCGGCAACCACGGCGCCGACCGTCCCCGACATGATCCAGGCGAGTGCGGATCGTTCGTCCGAGCTGTCCATGGCCACCTCCGTGTCTCGAGTCCGTCCCATCATCGCCTACCGACCTAGGATGCCGGTGTGACATCGACCGAAGCCCTCGAGCAGCAGCGCGCCCTCTATGGCGCGCCGCTCGCCGACCTGGGCGCGACGGTCCGGGGCAGCCTCGGCCTGACGCAGGGTCGGCTGGCCGAGGCGCTCGGTCTCTCGGCCCCGATGCTGTCGCAGCTCATGAGCGGGCAGCGCGTGAAGATCGGCAATCCCGCTGTCGTTCACCGGTTGCAGCGCCTCCTGGACCTGGCGCGTGAGGGCCACGGGCTCTCTCCGGACGAGATCGAAACCCGCATCTCGGCCATCCGCGAGGAGCAGTCGACCTTGACGGGGGCAGCGACCGATGACGCCCAGACCGTCCGGGCTTTGGCCACCTCGGCCTCGGTCGAGCAGCTGCTGGCCACGGCCACAGCAGCTGAGGCCGCGGGAGCGGCGGTGCTCGCCGACCAGCTTCGACGCGCCGCCGGGGTCGCCCGTGGGTGAGGTCTTCGCGGGCCGCTACGAGCTGCTCGACCCGCTCGGTGAGGGCGGCATGGGCACGGTCTGGCGGGTGTGGGACTCCCGAGAGGAGCGCATGGTCGCGGCCAAGGTGCTGCGGCAGTCGGATGCCGTCTCGCTGCTCCGGTTCGTGCGCGAGCAAGCCTTCCGCGTCGTCCACCCGCACGTCCTGACGCCTTTGGGCTGGGCGGGGGAGGACGACCGGGTCCTCTTCACCATGCCGGTCGTCGAGGGTGGCTCGGTTGCCAGCCTCATCGGTGACCACGGGCCGCTCCCTCCGCGGCTCGTCGCCGAGATCCTGCGCCAGCTGTCCGGGGCGCTCGATGCCGTGCACGCGGCGGGCATCCTCCACAGAGACGTGAAGCCCGCGAACGTCCTGCTCGCGGCCACGGGCGCCGACCGACCCCACGCCTTCCTCACCGACTTCGGCATCGCGATCGAACTCGACGGCGTCCGACTCACGCAGACCGGACAGTGGTCCGGAACCCCGAGCTACAGCGCACCGGAGTCGCAGCTCGGGGCCGAGCCGGATCCCACAGCAGACCTGTATGCCGTGGGTCAGGTCGGCATTGCGATGCTCACTGGAGAGCGCCCCTCGGCTTCGCCGACGCGTCCTGCGGGCACGCCGGACGAGCTCTGGCGACTCCTCATCGAGCTGACTCGCATCGACCCGGCCGCCCGTCCGCAGACAGCGGGCGAGGTGCTCCGACGACTCGACGTGCCGGTGCTCGAGTGGCGCGCCGATGCCATGAGTGACGTCGAGGTCCTGCGTCACGTGCCGGAACCGGGCGCCGGCATCGCCCAGCTCAGCGCCCGCCCCGACGACGCGACGCGTGTGCGCAACGCGCTCGTGGAGCCGGCACCGTTGCCGCTCCTGCCCCCAGCGCAAGCACCGGATTCGACTTCGCCTGCGACGCCAGAACAGTTGCGGGACAGTGCAGTTGGTTCGAACTCGCGTGGGCCGTCAAGTGGGATCGCCGTGCTGCTCGCCACCCTCGTCGTCCTTGCCGCAGTTGCCGGGTTCGTCCTGTGGTCGCCGTGGTCCTCCGACGATGACGGCTCGAGGACGACCGACCGGACTCAGTCCTCGACCCCGAGCGCGACGTCGCCGACGGCCACCCCCAGCGCGTCACCGACACGTCAACCGACCGCGAGCCCGTCCTCGGCCACCCCTCAGGGCTCCGTCGGCGTCGGGACCGTGGTGGTGACGCCGGGCCAGCCCTGCCAGTTCAGCGATGTGGGCGTGAGGGAGCAGACCGTCGACGGGGTCGCCGTCGTCTGTCAGCGCCGCGACAACGGGAGCTACGCCTGGGATCCGCCGCCGGGCTGATCGTCCGCAGCGACCAGGGTGTCGTCGTGCCCACGAGTCCTGCGGCGGAGCAGGCCGGTGGTCACGGCGGCCAGGCCGAGGACGACGACGAGTCCTCCGAGCACCCAGGGCAGCGGCGACGGCGACGGGTCGTCCGTCCGGGGAGCAGCCGCCGTGGCGTCTTCCGCTCCGGTCGAGGGGGTGGGCTCGGGCGAAGCGTTGGGTGACGCGGGATCGACCGGTGCCGCACCGGCATACGCCGGTGTTCCTGTCGTCTCACCCTCGACGGCGACGCGCAGGCGCACGGTGACAGGGACGGCACTGTCCGCGCCCGCCTTCTCGGCGCTGCGACCCAGGGCGAAGTAGTAGAAACCCGGAAGGCTCACCTCTCGAAGAGGGACGAAGGAGTACTGGCCGGACCCGCCGGGTGCCTCGCGGTTGAGGTAGCGGACCTCCGGGGTGTACTCGCCGAGCACGATCGAGGCGCCACTTGGCCCGATGCTCCCGGCGTTGGCGGGCTTGGAGCTGGTCCTGCTGATCGGGTAGCGCCAGGACGTGTAGGCGTCCACGGCGAAGGCGGTGTACGACGTGCTGCTCATGGTGAGCGTCTGGCCGGGCGTGGGTGCGTCGACGGTGAACCCGGCGCGCTGGCCGTAGCCGACGCGAACGCGGTAGAAGATCTGTTCACCGGGGAGGATGACATCGCTGTAGGTGCCCGGCTGGAGAGTCAGGGCATCGGAGAAGCCGCCGCCGCCGACGACCGGGGCACCAGCACCCGTGGCCGGTGCGATGAGCGGGGTGACGTCCTTGGCCTGGAGTGCCGGCGGCAGCGACGAGGCGTTGGTGACGGGCGGCTCCTCGACGTAGAGCACCTCCACCGGGACCTCACCAGGAGCTCCCTTGGGGCGGTGGACCGACACCTGGAACTCCGTGGCCACCGCGCAGTCGTCGGTGTCGTCGGCGTCCTTGGGTCCGGCGATCCTCATCGCCGAGACGACGGCCTCGGTCCGCTGACCCGGGTCGAAACGCAGCGCGTTCTCGCCCTCGCATCGGGTGCCGTCCGGGAGCCGCGCCTCGATGTCCAGGCGCTCGGAGCTGTAGTCCTCGGGGTTGGCCGGGGGCCGAGCCGTGATCGAGAACCTGATGGTCGAGCCGGCGGTGCGGCGGACCTTGTAGTAGCGCTGGGCTGCACCCGTCGTGACGGTGTCGGTGTACTGGCCCGGGGTGACGACAGGGGCGGTCTCCGGGGTGGAGGTCGCGGTGATGGGGGTGCCGGTCACGGTGAAGGGTCGCAGCGCGCGTTGGCTGAGCTTGGAGAGCGAGGCGGCGAGGGCGGGTGCGTCCTTGGCGTCGTAGTAGGTGCCCTTGCCGGCGTCGGCGATGCATTGGAGCTGGGAGCGGGCTTTGGCGTTGACGCCGAAGCCGACGGTGTCGATCTGGAGGTCGACGCCGCCTGCGGTGAGTTTCTTGACGGCGGGGCAGGGGTCGGGAGTGCAGGACTCCTCGCCGTCGGAGACGAGGACGATGTTGCGTTTGCCGGTGGGGCCGAGGTCCTTGAGGGCTTCGGTCAGGGAGTGGGCGATGGGGGTCTCGCCGAGCGCGTTGATCGCGCTGATGGCGGAGGTCAGGGCTGGCTTGTCGATCGTGCCGATCGGGGTGATGAGCTGGGTGTCGGCGCACGCGGCGGGGGTGGGTTTTCCTTTGCCGTCGACGGTGGCGCCGTAGACCCGGAGTCCGACCTGGGCGGTGTCGGGCAGTGCGCCGACGACACCGGTGAGGGCCTTCTTGGCGGCCTCGATCTTGGTGAGGCCGCTGGGGTCCTTGGCCTTCATCGACCCGGACGCGTCGAGCATGAGCAGCAGCTTGCCGGGCACCGGGTCATCGCTCACGTCGGCGACCGCCGACACGGTCGGCAGCAGGGCCACGCAGGCCACGGTGATGGCGACTGCTGTCGCAGTGATGGTCCGTCGCATGGTCTCTTCCCCTCCACAGGTCTGTTTGCTATCGCAAACATACGCAGGCCCCGGTGTTGGGATCAACCTAGAGCGCGGGGGAGAACTCCCCGGTCACGTCCACCCGACTACTTCAGCTGCCCGAGGTCCGCGCGACAGGACTTCTCGAACTGCCCCAGCTCCGAGATTGCGTCGTCGAGGTCGCGGCGACGCTGCTCGAGGTCGGTGCGGCGCTCGTCGATCTGGCCGAGGACGTACTCGAGCTGGCTGCGTCGACCGCGGGGAGCGTCGTAGAGGTCGATGATCGTGCGGATCTCCTCGAGCGGGAAGCCGAGGCGCTTGCCGCGCAGGATGAGATTGAGCCGGGTCTTGTCGCGGCGGTGATAGATCCGGGTCGTGCCGACTCGCTCCGGGGTGATGAGGCCGAGCTCTTCATAGTGGCGCACCGTGCGGTGGGTGACGTCGAACTCCTCGGCGATCTGGCGGATCGTCCAGGTCTGCTCGCGCTCGTCGGAAGGGGTTGCCATGGGCGGTAGTTTGCTTTACGTTTACGTCAACGTCAAGACCCGATCGCCAGACGAAGGACACCGATGTTCGAGCTCAGCCAGGACCACGAGGACTTCCGCAAGGTCGTCCGCGACTTCGCCGAGCGCGAGGTCGCGCCCCACGTCGCGCAGTGGGACAAGGACCACCACTTCCCGGCGGACCTCGTCCCCAAGATGGGCGACCTCGGGCTCTTCGGTCTCGTCGTCCCGGAGGAGTTCGGCGGCAGCCTCGATCCCGAAGAGGGCGGTGCGTTCACGAGCCTCTGTGTCGCCATCGAGGAGCTCGGTCGCGTCGACCAGTCCATCGGCATCACCCTGTCGGCGGGTGTCGGCCTCGGCATCAATCCGATCCTGACCTACGGCACCGAGGAGCAGAAGCAGCGCTGGGTGCCCGACCTCGTCGCCGGTCGCGCCCTCGCCGGCTTCGGTCTCACGGAGCCCGACGCCGGCTCGGACGCGGGTGCCACGCGCACCAAGGCCGCGCGCGATGGTGGCGAGTGGGTCGTCGACGGCGCCAAGGCGTTCATCACGAACTCCGGAACCGACATCACGTCCGTCGTCACGGTCACCGCCCGCACCGGCACTGACACAGACGGCAACGCCCAGATCAGCGCGATCATGATCCCCTCTGGCACAACGGGATTCACCGTCGAGCCGGCCTACGACAAGCTCGGCTGGCACATCTCGGACACTCACGGTCTGACCTTCCAGGGCGTCCGCGTCCCCGAGGCCAACCTTCTCGGCGAGGAGGGACAGGGCTTCAAGCAGTTCCTCAAGACCCTCGACGACGGTCGCATCGCGATCTCGGCACTGGCCGTGGGCATGGCCCAGGCGATGCTCGACCTCTCCACGGACTACGCCAAGACCCGCACCGCCTTCGGTCGCCCCATCGGCGCCAACCAGGGTGTCTCCTTCCAGATCGCCGATCTCGCGGTCTCGGTCGAGGCCGCTCGCCTCCTGACCTACAAGGCTGCGTGGCTCAAGGACGAGCTGGAAGCCGGCCGACGCTCCGTCAAGGAGGTCAAGCAGGCCGCCTCGATCGCCAAGCTCTACTCCAGCGAGGCAGCCGTCACGGCCACCCGCATCGCCGTACAGATCTTCGGTGGCAATGGCTTCATGGAGGAGTACCCCGTGGCCCGCTTCTACCGCGACGGCAAGATCCTCGAGATCGGCGAGGGCACGAGCGAGGTCCAGCGCATGCTGATTGCCCGTCACCTCGGCCTCGGCGACTGACAGAGTGATGGGTATGCCGGTGAGTGAGTCTGATCCCAAGGTCGCCGACGTCCGTCGTCGGCTGGAGCTCGCGCACGCCGCCTCGGCGACCGCGCCCGAGAAGGCGGCGGCCAAGCTCGCCTCCCAGGGCAAGCTCTATGTCCGCGACCGCATCGCCCTGCTCATCGACGAGGGCAGCTTCATCGAGGACGGCCGCTACGCCAACGCCCTCTCCACGGGGCTGCCCGCCGATGGCGTGGTCACCGGCCGCGGCACGGTCGACGACCGGCCCGTCATCGTCATTGCCAACGACCCGACGGTGAAAGCCGGGTCCTGGGGGGCGCTCACCGTCGAGAAGATCGTGCGCGCCACCGAGATGGCCCTGCGGGAGGAGCTGCCGATCTTCTGGTTCATCGACTCCGCCGGTGCCCGGATCACCGACCAGGTCGACATGTTCCCCGGGCGCCGCGGCGCCGGCCGCATCTTCCACAACCAGGTGGCCCTGTCGGGCAAGGTCCCGCAGATCTGCTGCCTCTTCGGGCCGTCGGCCGCTGGGGGCGCCTACATCCCCAGCTTCACCGACCTGCTCATCATGGTCGAGGGCAACGCAAGCATGTATCTCGGTAGCCCTCGCATGGCCGAAATGGTTGTGGGAGAAAAGGTTTCGCTCGAAGACATGGGCGGGGCGCGGATGCACTGCACCGTCTCCGGAGTCGGCGACATCCTCGTCCAGGACGATGCCGAGGCCATCGAGATGGCCAAGCTCTACTTCTCCTATGTGCCGCAGAACTGGCAGTCGCCGACCCCGTCCTACGAGGCCGAGGCGCCGCTGGCACCCCTCACCCGTGACTCGGTGCCCGAGCGCGAGAGCCAGCCGTTCGACGTCCACGACGTCATCGACGGGCTCATCGATGACGACAGCTTCTTCGAGATCAAGGCGCTCTTCGCCCCTGAGCTCGTCATCGGTTTGGGCCGCATGAACGGCGAGACCGTCGGCATCGTGGCCAACAACTCGATGGTCAAGGGTGGGGTGCTCTTCACCGACAGCGCCGACAAGGCTGCTCGCTTCATCTGGCTGTGCGACGCCTACTCGATCCCGCTCATCTATCTCGCCGACGTCCCCGGCTTCATGATCGGCTCCGAGGTCGAGCGCGGTGGCATCATCCGCCACGGTGCCAAGATGGTGTCCGCGGTCTCGTCGGCCACGGTGCCGCAGTTCTGCGTTGTCGTGCGCAAGGCCTACGGCGCCGGCCTCTACGCCATGGGCGGGCCCGGGTTCGGCCCGGACGCCACCATCGCGCTGCCCACGGCTCGCATCGCCGTCATGGGTCCCGAGGCCGCCGTCAACGCGGTCTATGCCAACAAGATCGCCGAGGTTGAGGCTGCTGAGGGTGTCGAGGCCCGTGACGCCTTCGTCGCCGAGAAGCGGCGTGAGTACGAAGAGGACGTCGACCTCGAACGCCTCGCGTCGGACCTCGTCATCGACCAGGTCACCGAGCCCGAGCACTTGCGCGACGAGCTCCTCAAGCGCCTGCGTTACGCAGCGCACCGGGACCGCACGTTCGCAAGCAAGCGACGCGGCATACCCCCCGTCTGATTCTCAACCGCCGGCGATCGCGCGCAGCGCGGTCAAATGCTGCGCGTATGCCGTCCGCCCCCGGCTGGTGAGCGAGAGCCACGTGCGTGGCCGCTTGCCGACGTAGCCCTTGCGGATCTTGACGTAGCCGGCGGTTTCGAGGGCGCTGGCCTGCTTGGACAGGACCGAGTCGGAGACCTCGATGGCGTCGCGGACGGTGGCGAAGTCGCTCTCGTCGACCGTCGCGAGGGCGGCGACGATGCTGAACCGGACGGGCGCGTGGATGACCTCGTCGAGCTGGAAGCGGGCATGACCCGTTGCCGGGCTTTTCCCAGGGGTCATCGGCGTTGGCCGTAGAAGATCACGTGACCAGCGGCCAGGGACGGCAGGGAGGTGACGATGCCGACGATCGCGTAGACCCACCAGTGGTCGGGCTGGTCGCCGATGCCGGCGACGCGGTTGTCGCCCTGGCGGATGTTCATCCAGATGATCGACGCGAGCACGAGGATCGCCGAGCCGATGACCCCGACGTAGCCGATCTGGCGCGCGTTGCGGGGGACGGTGTTGGCCGCACGTCGCTGCCATGCGGCCAGGCTGAACAGCGTGACGATGTAGAGGCCGAGAAGGATCCCTTCACCCCAGCCGCTGCCGTCGACGAGCCGGTAGGCCGCAACGTAGACACCCATCAGGAGACCGAAGCCGGCGGTGGCGAGGCCGTGGATGCGGCGGTCGCGGTCGGTCGCGAGGCTGGCGTTCTCGGCCTGCTCGAGGGCGGCGCGGGCCTGGGCTGCGTCGTTGCTGGAGGTGGCGTTCATGACTGTCCCCTGTCGTTGTCGATGAGGAGACTCTAAGAAACTACTTTCCAACCTGTCAAGTAGTTTCTTCGGCTGATGTCCGCAGGGCGTGCCAGGGGACGCCGAGCTCTGCGAGGAGCTCGCGCAGCAGCGGCAGGGAGACTCCGACGACATTGGAGGGGTCGCCCTCGATGGCGCGGACGTAGGGCGCACCGAGCCCGTCGAGAGTGAACGCGCCGGCGACGTGCATCGGCTCGCCGGTCGCGACATAGGCCGCGATCTCGTCGTCGTCGATCTGCGCAAAGTGCACCGTGGTCGATGCGGTGGCGCCGACGACGCCACTGGTTCCACCATCATCGGGGTCGCGGTCGTCAATGAGCCAGTGGCCGGTGTGGAGCACCCCCGAGCGGCCACGCATGCGCTGCCAGCGCGATGTCGCCTCAGCGGCGTCGGCGGGTTTGCCGTGGATCTCGCCATCAAGCTCGAGAACCGAATCGCAGCCCAGGACAAGGCATTCGGGCTCGTCGTCATCGATGCGAGTGCGCACGACGTCCTCGGCCTTGGCCCGAGCGAGGAGTAGTGCGACGTCGCCCGGGGGCAAGGTGCCGTGGATCTCCTCGGCTGCCGCGAGAGCGGCGTCCTCGTCGAGGCTGCTCACCTGAACGGTGGGCTCGACGCCAGCGGAGCGAAGGGTCGCGAGTCGGGCCGGCGAGGCGGAGGCAAGGACAAGAACGGTGGGCTTCAACGGGCGAGAGGGCACGCCCTCACCGTAGGGTGTCGGGGGCCTCCGAGGAGGAAGGGGGAGGCCACTCCGAACGACGAACGGAATCTCTGCATGCGCTTGACGTCACGTCGCCACCGCTCCGGAGGTCTCGCAGCAGCACGACGACTCGTGCTCATGGGCGTCGTCCTCATCGTGGCGGGCGCCTTTGCCGCGGCCCTCCAATCGCTCGACGCCGGGCCGGGCGCACCATCGCTCGCCACGTCGCAGAGCAGTCGCAGTCCTCACGCCACGAGCGCGCCCTCCACGGTGACCCCGGATGCGTCATCGTCGGAGACGGCGTCGCCGACGACCGAGGATCCGGCGACATCAGGCCCGGCGACCGAGCCCAGCGACGCGCGGACTTCGGCCGAGACGCCCAGTGTGACGCCGGAGGCGACCGAACCCGACCCTGCAAGGACATCTTCACCCTCGCGTTCCGCCAAGCGGACGCCTCCGCCGTCCACGGCGGCGCCCAGCACTCCTCCGCCGGGGCCAGCGCCGAGTTCGTCGCCGACGCCTGCACCCACGCAGGGCTCAATGCTCGATGAGTTGCTGGACCTGCTGGGGAACTAGCCGAGGACCTCGTCCACGAAGCACCAGCGCCACGCCTCGCCCGGCTCGAGCGACCGCATCACCGGGTGCTTGTCTGCCACGAAGTGCTTCGCGGCGTGCTGCCCCTCGGACGAGTCGCAGCAGCCGACGTTGCCGCACGACACGCAGACCCGCAGGTGCACCCAGGTCATGCCTTCACGCAGGCAGTCCACGCAGCCCTCGGTGCTCGTCGGCACCGCGCAGTCGGGCAGGGAGGTGAGGTGCTCGCAGCCGGGTGACACCTGGTCCGGTGTGAGAAGGGGAGTGTCGCGCAACCGGGCAGCGCGGTTCATGCTCCAGGTGAGGGCGGCTTCCTCCGCGTCCAGCTGGTTCATCACGCTCGACAGGATCTCGTGGTCCACGTCGTCCTCGTCACGGATGCGGACGAGCTCGCGCCGCTCGGCGTCCAGCATGACCATGCGCAGTCGCCGTCGGGTCTCCGTCGGGGGCTCCGACTCGCTCGGTCCCAGAGTGCCGAGTCGCTCCCAGATGCGATTGACCCTCAGCTCCGCGTTGTTGCGAAGCTCCTGTGCCACAGCGGGATCGAGGTTCGGCTCGTCATCGAGCGAGCGCAGACCGGCGCCCGTCGCGGCCTGCACGACGGTGGCTTCCTGGAGCGCGTCCTCACGCGGGTCTGGCCCTCTCACGCCCAGGGCACGGGCCAGCGCAGGAAGCGTCGAGGACTGCAGGCCCAGGGTTCCGACGGTGACGATGAGGGCGATGAGGATGAGCGTGGGGCGCTCGGGAGTGGTCGCCGGGAGGGTGAGGGCTGCCGCCAACGTCACCACGCCACGCATGCCGGCCCACGAGGTGACGGCGATGCTGGCCGCCTTGCCCGGCACCCGTTCTGCGCCCCCGAGTCGCGCGGAGATCCAGCTGAACGGGAACATCCACACCGGCCGCAGGACGAGTACGGCCAGAAGCACGACGAGTCCGACCACGACGGCACGACCGAGCGAGATCTCGCTCGCCTGCACGTCGGCGACCGTGCTCGACAGTTGCAGCCCGATGAGGAGGAAGACGGTGTTCTCGAGGAGGAAGGTGATGCTGGCCCAGTTGACGCGTTCGCTGAGCCGCGAGGCTGCGGACTGCAGGACCAGGGACTTGTGCGCGAGGAGGAGCCCTGTGGTCACGACCGCGAGCACGCCGCTGGCGCCGAGCTGCTCGGCCGGGAGGTAGGACAGGAACGGCGCCGCGAACGACAGGGCGGTGTCGGACGTCGCTTCGTTGAGGTTCTTGCGGATGAGCCCGATGAGCATGAAGACGACCCAGCCCACACCCACGCCCCCGACGACGGCCAGGCTGAAGTCGCGGGCCACCGAACTCGTGGAGACCGGTCCGTGAGAGGCCAATCCGTGATGCGAGGTGGCCAGCCCAGCGGCCGCGATTGCGGTCCGCAAGGTCACGAGGGCGGTCGCGTCGTTGAGCAGTGATTCGCCCTCGAGGATCGTGGTGATCCTGCGTGGCAGACCGATTCCACGCGCGACGGCGGTCGCGGCAACGGCGTCGGGGGGTGCCACGATCGCGCCGAGTGCCACCGCCACGGTGAACGGCACGGCCGGAAGCAACCACCACGCGAGCAGCGCAACGCCGAACGTCGTGAAGAGCACGAGCCCCACCGACAGGCCAAGAATCGGTAGGCGATTGGCGCGGATGTCGACCAGCGACGTGTTCAGCGCGGCGGCATACAACAGCGGTGGGAGCAGGCCGAGGAGGACGACGTCAGGGTCGAGCGAGACGTCGGGGATGAAGGGCAGCACGGACGCGATGAGTCCGACGATGAGGAGCGCGATCGGGGCGGGCAGTCCGAGCGGGGCGCTGAGGCGCGCCACGAGGATGACGGTCACGGCGATGGCGGCGAGCGTGAGGGCGAGGTCCACCTGCACATTGTCGGGGATCACCGCTCGCCGTGTGACGAACCTACGAGACCGTAAGTCTTGCGAGGTTGGTTACCCAACGGTAGGTTTCAGCCACCGCGAAGTGCTCTTTCGCTCGACCTCCACTCGAACAAAGGCTGACAATGACGTCACGCATGTTCCGCCGGGCTCTCGTCCCGCTCGCCACCCTCGGTCTCACGGCCGCCCTGGCCGCACCCGCTTTCGCTGGCCCGGACTCCATCCCCGGCACTGCTGGCGCGACGACCGTCACCAACACCCCCGAGCCGGCCCGCCCAGCCTTCTACGAACCGCCGGCGGCCATTTCCGGCACTCCGGGCACGATCATCCGCTCCCAACCGGCCACCGAGTTCATCGACCCGTTGGGGCTGTCGAGCCTGACCGTGTCGGCCACCCGCGTCATGTACGCGTCGAAGGACCGGCTCGCTCGGCCCATCGCCGTGACCGGCACGATCTTCGAGCCGAAGACGCCGTGGATCGGCCTGAGCTCCCGCCCGCTGATCAGCTTCGCCCCGGGGACGATGGGCGTCGGCGACAGGTGCGCCCCGTCTCGCCAGCTCGCCGAGAGCTTCACGATGTACGAAAAGATCTTCATGCAGGGACTCATCAACCGTGGCTATGCCGTCGCGCTCACCGACTACCAGGGCCTGGGGACGCCGGGAACGCACACCTACATGAACCGCGCCGCGCAGGGCCAGGCCGTGCTCGACATCGCCCGCGCCGCCCTCAAGCGCCCCGGGACCACGCTCAGGAGCACGACACCGGTTGGCCTGTACGGCTACTCGCAGGGCGGCGGTGCGGCCGCATCCGCGGCTGAGCTCGCGGGCACCTATGCCCCTGAGCTCAAGGTCAAGGGCACCGTCGCCGGGGCCGTGCCGGCGGATCTCGCCAAGGTCGCGGCCAACCTCGACAAGAGCTTCTACGCCGAATTCCTCAACTACGCCCTGCTCGGTCTGGCGGCCGGGCACGGCATCGACATCAACTCCTACCTCAACGATGCGGGCAAGGCCGTCGCCAAGCGCACCGAGGGGAGTTGCGTCTTCGACCTCGCCAACTCGGCCTTCCAGAACTCGGCGACCCTCACCAAGGACGGCCGGCCGATCACGGCCTACCTCGCCGAAGAGCCCTTCAAGTCGGTCATCGCCGAGAACCGCATCGGCAACCGCAAGCCGTCCGCGCCCGTGCTGATCTCGCACTCGCTCATCGACGACGTCATTCCCTACGCCGTGGGCAAGCAGCTCGCCAAGGACTGGTGTGGCAAGGGAGCCAACGTGCGTCTGTCGGCCAACGTCGGGCCCACGCACATCGGTGGCGCGTTCCCCTCGTCCGCAGAGAGCTACGCCTTCTTCGAGGCGCGCTTCGCCGGACTCCCGCAGGTCAGTGGTTGCTGGCTGATCTGGTGACCCTGACGGACTGAACCACAACGCAGGGTATGCCGGTCGCTCACCCGAGCGACCGGCATACCTTTCGCGTTTCGGTCCGTCCCGAACTCACCCATTGGACGGTTGGGGACGCGACACGCCAAACCCGATCAGGCCCGCAGGGCCTCCACGAGGACGTCCAGCCCGACCGAACCCACATCGAGGGCGCGGCGGTGGAACGCCTTGGGGTCGAACGAATCGCCCTCTCTCGCAGCGGTTTCATCGCGCAGCTGCATCCAGATGCGCTCGCCGATCTTGTAGCTCGGGGCCTGACCCGGCCAGCCGAGGTAGCGGTCGAGCTCGAAGCGGAGCGAAGCCTCGTCGTTGTTGGCGTGGGCGCTGAGGTACTGCCAGGCCTTGTCGTAGGTCCAGTCGCCGCCGCCGACCTCGGCCGGTGCCTCGAACCCACAGTGGATGCCGATGTCGAGCACGACGCGGGCGGCTCGCAGTGACTGCGCGTCGAGGAAGCCGAGGTAGTTGCCGGGGTCGTCCATGTAGCCGAGCTCGGTCATGAGCCGCTCCGCGTAGAGGGCCCACCCCTCGCCGTGACCGCTCACCCAGCAGAGCATCCGGCGCCAACGGTTGAGCAGCTCGGCGCGATAGGTCGTCTGCGCCACCTGGAGGTGATGCCCCGGCACGCCCTCGTGATAGACGGTGCTCAGCTCGGCCCAGGTCCCGAACGTCTCGACACCCTTGGGCACCGACCACCACATGCGCCCCGGGCGGGTGAAGTCTTCGCTCGGGCCGGTGTAGTAGATGCCCCCGGTGTGGGTCGGCGCGATCCGGCACTCGATGGTGCGCACGGGTTCGGGGATGTCGAAGTGGGTGCCGTCGAGCAGGTCCATGACCTCGTCGGCCTTGGTCTGCATCCACTTCTGGAGAGCGTCCGTGCCTTCGAGCTTGTATGCCGGGTCCTCACCGAGCGCTGCGATGGCCTCCTTGATACTGGCGCCAGGTGTGATGCGGTCGGCCGTCCGGCGCATCTCGGCGTCGAGGCGGGCGGTCTCCTCCTGGCCCCACGCGTAGGTCTCCTCGAGGTCGACGGTGGCGCCGAGGAAGACGCGGCTCGCGACCTGGTAGTGCTCGCGGCCGACGGCATCCTCGGGGCGGGCGCGGGGGAGGAGCTCGTTGGCGAGGAAGGTCTTGAGGTCGGCGTAGGCGTCGGCGGCCCGTTGGGCGGCTGCGACGAGGTCGGCCTGGGCGGCGTCGGGCAGGGGAGTGTCACCGCCGGTGCGGGCGTCGGCGGCGAAGGTCGCGAAGAAGCCCTTGTCACCGACGAGGTCGTCGCACTGTGCGATGCAGGCCTTGACCTGGCGCCGGGCGGAAATGCGGGTGGGGTCGGCGTCGACCGAGGCGAGGAGCGAACCGCGCCACTGCTCAAGGGCGGTCGGGAGGGCGCCGAGGCGGCGGGTGACCGTCGCCCACTCCTCCTGGGTGTCGGTCGGCATGAGGTCGAAGACATCACGCACCGACTGCATGGGGGAGGCGATGACGTTGAGGTCGCACTGGTCGAGACCGGCCTCGTGGAGGTCGACGTCGAGCTGGAGCCGCTCGCGCATGGCGGCGATCGTCACGCGGTCGATGTCGTCCTGAGGTTCGACGGTGTTTAGCTGGGCGAGGGTGGCGCGGGCGAGGTCGGCACGAGCGCGATATCCCTGCGGCGAGAAGTCGTCGAACTCGTCCTGGCGAACGTCGACGCCGAGATAGGTCGCCTCGATCGGGCTGTTCTGCATCACGGCATCGAAGTGCTGTTCGGCGATGGCATCAACGGGTGTGGGAGTGCGAGCGGCGGTGGGCGCGGCAGGAGAGTCAGTCACCCGCCGCACGCTACCCGCGCGGCTGCGGCCTCGCCGCCCCATTTCCCACGACAACAATCGTCCAATAGGACGCGAATGGCGGTGGTCCGGCCCCTCGCAACCTCACCCCCGGCAACCACTCTCGCCCAACGGTCACGAATCGTTGCCTTCAGGTCAGGACGTCGTGGCCGAGCGGGAGTGTTCCCACTTGGCCAGCTTGGCCTCAAGTGCGGCCCGATCCACGACGTTCAAGGCGTCTGCCTCAAGGATCCGCCGGGCGAGATCGCGGTCTCCCATCCAAGCCCGGAACATCTCTGGGACGGTGACGCCGTGGCTGGGGCGCCATGCCACGTGGATCTCGTCGCCGGGGTGGATCGTCCCGGGTTGGGTCACCGCGAGGTACGCGCCCGTGCGGCCGCGTGCCGCAAAGGCCTTGACCCACCCTGACACAGCCATGTGCGCGGCGAAGGTCGCGCAGGGAACCCGTGGCGCCGTCACCGTGAGGATGACCGATCCGCCAATGCGCCACTGCTCGCCAATGAGCGACGCATCGACGTCGAAGCCAGCAGTCGTGAGGTTCTCACCGAAGGCCCCCGGACGGAGATCCCGACCAAGATCGACGGACCACCAGTCCAGCTCTTCGTTGGCGACGGCATACACCGCTTGGAATGTGCCCCCGTGGTGCTTGCGATTGACCACGGCGTCGCCGTCAACGCCACTCGCGCCGATCCCTTTGGGCCCGGGGTCAAAGACGGCGATCGAGTCGACGGGGTGCTTGTCGATGCCAGTGCTGCCTGACCTCAGGACGCCAGTCTTCGCCTCGCCGACATTCACCGACAGCACTCGTGCAGACACGCAATGCAGGGTATGCCGTCAGGCGGCTTGCGCCGTATCGCACCGGAAATGCGGACGCCAGGCATCGCTCAGGGGGCGTGGGACGCGAATGCCCATGGATTCAAGCGCAGTTGCCGCGCGCTCGATCGTCGTCTCGGGCGTCTCGAAGACGTCCTTGGCAACGAAGACCTCGAACGTCCACCCCTCTTCCCGTTGCAAGTACTGACGGCGCTCTTCGTCCTTGGCCGGTTGGTCGCCCTCGTCGTGCCAGCGCCCGTCGTACTCGAAGGCCAACTTCGCCCTGCGGTAGCCGAGGTCGAGTCGGAAGACGACCATTCCGTCAGCGTCATGGATCCTGATGTCCACCTCGGGCTCGGGCAGGCCTGCCAACACGAACAGCACCCGCAGCTTGGTCTCGGGAACGGAGTCGACGCGTTCTCGAACGAGTCTTGCTGCGGCGACCGCCTCGCGGCGGCACTGCCCCTCCCAGCCCATTGCGTAGGCCAGGAGCGCCTGCGGCGTGGTCACCTCCCTGCGAACGAGGCTGTCCCCAAGCGCCACGAGGTCCAGCAGATTGAGGAAGCGGGCAAGGTGCACGAAGGTCTGCTCAGGGCCGGTCACGGGAAGTCCATGCCGCCTGACGATGTGCAGCCGGTGACGGAAGCGGTGGGGCTTGATGCCGTCGATGCGCAAGCGGACATCGCGCATGAACGACAGGTGGATGTTGGCGTTCTCCGGGACGACTCCACCCCATAGACGAGCCGCAGTCCAGTGGCTCAGAACCGCTCCGTCAGCCGCAAGACGCAGGGCTGCGCGTGAGCGAACGACGAGGGTGTCCGGGATCCGCGCATCGATGTACATGCCATGGAAGATCTTCCGGAATAGCTTGCTCCGCAGCTGGGTACGACTCACTCCGCCGTCACGAGCCTCATCGGGCGTGAAGGGTTGCATGGAATCGAAGTCCGCGGACGGCATACCCAAGTCTTGACCGGCTACGCAAAGCGGCTCTCGGGATATCCACAGGTGCCAACCAAACGCGTCCTATTGGACGAAAGTTGTCGCGGGCCGATGGGGCCGCCGTCAACCAAACGCGTCCTATTGGACGAAAGTTGTCGTCGGTGGGTGGGTCAGGGACGGAGGGAGTGTTGCCAGGTTGCGGCGGCCCTTGTGCCTGGGGTCAGGGGCTTGCGGTGCTGGCGGGCGGGGGCGGACCACTGCGACGTATGCCGCGGTGCGGCCACCTCGACCGCGCCACCTGACGCTGCCGACAGGACCGCGACGAGGGCCGCAACCTGTTCGGGGGTGGCGTCGCCGATGACCTCGATGCGCTGTGCCGCGACGTCGTTCGAGTCAGCCATCAGAGAGGGATGTTTCCGTGCTTCTTGGGCGGGAGGGTTTCGCGCTTGGTGCGCAGCGCCCGCAGCGCCTTGCTGACGTTCATGCGGGTGTTCGACGGCGTGATGACGGTGTCGATGTAGCCGCGCTCGGCCGCCACGTAGGGGTTGGCCAGAGTGTCCTCGTACTCGGCGATGAACGTCTGACGGGCTGCGTCGACGTCCTCGCCGCGCTCGGCGGCCGCGGCCAGCTGCTTGCGGTAGAGGATGTTGACCGCACCCTGCGCGCCCATGACCGCGATCTGCGCCGTCGGCCAGGCGAGGTTGATGTCGGCGCCGAGGTGCTTGGATCCCATGACGTCGTACGCGCCGCCATAGGCCTTGCGCGTAATCACGGTGACCAAGGGCACCGTCGCCTCGGCATACGCGTAGATGAGCTTGGCGCCGCGGCGGATGATGCCGTCCCACTCCTGGTCGGTCCCCGGCAGGAAGCCCGGCACGTCGACGAGCGTCAGGATCGGCACGTTGAACGCGTCGCACGTCCGGACGAAGCGCGCCGCCTTCTCGGACGCGTCGATGTCCAGGGTCCCGGCGAACTGCATCGGGTTGTTGGCGACGATGCCGATCGAGCGGCCCTCGATGCGGGCGAACCCGATGACCATGTTGGGCGCGAAGAGCGGCGACACCTCGAGGAAGTCGGCGTCGTCCACGAGGGACTCGATGACCTGGTGCATGTCATAGGGCTGGTTGGGGCTGTCCGGGATGATCGTGTCGAGGAAGCGGTCCTCGTCGCTCACCTCGAGGGACAGCTCGCCGTCCTCGAACGACGGCGGCTCCTCCATGTTGTTGGAGGGCAGGTAGGACAGGAGCGCCTTGACGTACTCAATGGCGTCCTCCTCGTCCGTGCCCATGTAGTGCGCGACACCGGACTTGGAGTTGTGCGTGCGAGCACCGCCGAGCTCCTCGAAGCCGACGTCCTCACCGGTGACGGTCTTGATGACGTCGGGTCCGGTGATGAACATGTGCGAGGTCTGGTCGACCATGACGGTGAAGTCGGTGACGGCGGGCGAGTACACAGCGCCACCGGCACACGGGCCCATGATCAGCGAGATCTGCGGGATGACACCGGACGCATGGACGTTGCGGCGGAAGATCTCGCCATAGAGCCCGAGCGACGCGACACCCTCCTGGATGCGCGCACCACCGGAGTCGTTCAACCCCACGACCGGGCAGCCGACCTTCATCGCGAAGTCCATGACCTTGGTGATCTTCTCTCCGAAGACCTCACCGAGCGAGCCACCAAAGACCGTGAAGTCCTGCGCAAACACGGCAACGGTGCGCCCGTCGACCGTCCCATATCCCGTGACGACACCGTCGCCATAGGGCCGGTTCGCGTCCTGACCGAACGCCACCGAGCGGTGTCGGGCGTACTTGTCCATCTCGACGAACGAGCCCTCGTCGAGGAGCAGCTCGAGGCGCTCACGGGCGGTCTTCTTGCCTCGGGCATGCTGCTTCTCGACAGCGCGCTCGGACCCGGCGTGGGCCACCTCGCCGACACGTCGCTTGAGGTCGGCGAGCTTGCCGGCAGTGGTGTGGATGTCAATGCCCGTGTCCGCTGCGGGGAGGTCGGTTCCGCCGGTGGGCTGGGTGTCCGTCTGAGCCATGGTGGCGACTCTAGCCTTGACCTCGTGACCCCACCTGCTGCCGCTCAGTCGATGAATGCGTCCCTCATCACACCCGGGCCTCCGTGGCTGCCGGTCGAGGTGCACGAGTCCCTCGACTCCACCAACGCCGAGCTCGCCCGCGACCCCAGGCCCTGGCGGGTCGTGACGGCCGAGGAGCAGCGAGCGGGCAGGGGCCGCCTCGACCGGGCCTGGACGACCACCCCCGGCTCGAGCATCGCCGCGAGTGTTCTCGTGCCGCCTCCACGGACCGCACCGCTGGGCTGGGTGCCACTGGTCGTCGGCCTCGCCCTGCGCGATGCCCTCACGGACGTCAGCGGCGTCGAGATCAGCCTCAAGTGGCCCAACGACCTCCTCGTCCCCGCCGACGACGACCGCAAGGTCGCCGGCATCCTCGCCGAACTCACGCCCGCCGGCGTCGTCATCGGCACAGGCATCAACATCGACCAGGAGCGCGCCGACCTCCCCGTCGACCGCGCCACGTCGCTCCGTCTCGCCGGCGCACCGGGAGTGAGCCGCGAAAGCGTGCTCACGGCATACCTTCGTTCTCTCGCAACGCTGTTGAGCGATCTGGACGACGATGCGTATGCCGTCCGCCATGCCTACGCTGCCGCGTGCGGCACGCTCGGGCGCACCGTTGTCGCGCACCTTCCGAAGGGAGAGGTGCACGGAGTCGCGACCGAGATCGACGCAGACGGCAGACTGTGCCTGAGCACGGACAACGGTCCGTATGCCGTGGCGGCGGGTGACGTCGTCCACGTCCGATGAGCGGAGGCTGCAGGTGACCGACATCCCGCGCGACCTCGAGGCCGAGATCGCGGAGCGACTGCTGGGTCGTCCCGCGACGATGGGGCGCCGCGAGATCAGCCGCGAGGCATCGGTGTCGGTGCAGTCGGCCCGCAAGTTCTGGCACGCCCTCGGCTTCCAGATCGTCGATGACGAAGACCTGATGTTCACCGAGGCCGACCTCGACGCCCTGCGGCGGGTGGCCGACCTCGCGCGCGACAACGATCTCGACGAGGACCTCGCGCTCGCGATGGCGCGCGCCTTCGCCCGCACCTCCGACCGTCTGGCCGTGTGGCAGACCCAGCTCGTGGCGGAGTACCTCACGCCGCCCGAGCAGGAGGCCGAGATCGGCGAGAAGGACGCGCGCTCCGTGCCCGACCGCGGTGTGGCCGAGGCAGCGGCGACGGCACTCGTCGACATCGTCGACCAGCTCGAACCCCTCATGGTCTACGTCTGGCGACGTCACCTCACCTCCGCGATCACGCGCATGCTCGCCGACGCGCGCGACACCGACCACGACCCGAGCGCGCCACTGCGGGTCGTCGGGTTCGCCGACCTCGTGAACTTCACCTCGCTCGTGCGCCGCATGACCGAGCGCCAGCTCGGGACTCTTGTGCAGCGGTTCGAGGAGCTGGCCAGTGACGTCGTCACCACCCACGGCGGACGCGTCATCAAGACCGTGGGTGACGAGGTGCTCTTCGTCCACGTCGACGCCGATGCCGCGGCCGCGATCGGCCTCGACCTCGTCGACGCCATGGGTGAGGACCCACTTTTGCCGGACGTGCGGGTCGGCATGGCCTACGGCAAGGTCATCAGCCGGCTGGGCGACGTCTTCGGGACGACGGTCAACCGCGCGAGCCGCCTCACGGCCGTCACCCCACCCGGTCGGGTGTTCGTCGACGACGAGGTGGCGCGCTCCCTCAGCACCCTCTCGGGCTTCGCGATGATCGAGCAGCGCCGCCGCCATCTGCGCGGGATCGGGACCATCACACCCTTTGAACTGGCCCGATCCAAGGGAGCGCGACGCGACCGGCCGTGGGATCAGCACGCGTGAATCACCCTGCGGCGACTAGCATCGCCGCATGACTCGTGTGCTGCTCGCCGAAGACGACCCGGCGATCTCGGAGCCCTTGGCCCGAGCCCTGCGTCGCGAGGGATACGAAGTCGAGGTCCGTGCGGACGGCCGCGAGGCGCTCGAGGCGGCCCGCGAGAATCCCGACCTCGTCGTTCTTGACCTCGGTCTGCCCACGATGGACGGGCTCGAGGTCTGCCGCCGCCTGCGCGGCGAGGGCCACACCGTCCCGGTGCTCGTGCTCACGGCGCGCGCCGACGAGGTCGACACGGTCGTCGGCCTCGATGCCGGTGCCGACGACTACGTCACCAAGCCGTTCCGACTCGCCGAGCTCCTGGCCCGTGCGCGTGCCCTGCTGCGCCGCGGCATCCCCGAGGCGGTTCCCACGGGGCAGGTCGACATCCGCGTGGATGCCGAGTCGCGCCGCGTCTTCCTCCACGACGAGGAGATCCAGCTCACCGCCAAGGAGTACGAACTCCTGCGGGTCCTCGCCCGCAACCAGGGCAAGGTCATCTCCCGCGAGCAGCTCATGCGCGAGGTGTGGGAGACCGCGTGGTACGGCTCGACCAAGACCCTCGACATGCACATCTCCGTCCTGCGCAAGAAGCTCGGGGACGACGCCATGCAGCCGCGCTACATCACGACGATCCGCGGCGTCGGCTTCCGGTTCGACCCTGCGGGGGAATGACCGCGCATGCGTCGCCTCCTCCTGAGGTCAACGCTGGCGGCGGTCGGCGCCGCACTGGCCCTCCTCGGGGTGCCGCTCTTCGCCCTCGGAGTCATCGTGGCGACGGCGCCCGCGGAGAGGCGGGCCCGCCTCGTCGAGCGCACGTCCGGCCTGCAGGGCGTGCTGATCCTGTCGAGCCTTGTCATTGCCCTGGTGCTCCTCGGCCTCGCGGCCGGTTGGTTCGTGGCGCAACGCCGGGCGCGGCTCCTCGGTGACCCCCTGACTGCGCTCGCCGACCGTGCCGAGCGGCTCGGTGCGGGCGAGTCCCGCTTCCTGCCGCTCGACTCCGGCATCGGCGAGCTCGACCGGATCAGCGACGTCCTGTCACGCACGGCCACCCAGGTGACCCGCAACCTCGCCGCCGAGCGGGACTTCGCCGCCGATGCCTCGCACCAGCTCCGCACGCCGCTCACCGCGCTGCTCATGCGACTCGACGAGATCGCCTCCACCGACGACCTCACCGTCGTGCAGGAGGAGGCACAGGTCGCCATCGCGCAGGTGGATCGGCTCAGCAAGGTCGTCGACGACCTCATGGGCCGCACCCGCGTCAGCGACCCGACCCGTCCCAGCGTGTCCCTCGATGCGGTGCTCGCCTCGCTCCAGCGGGAGTGGCAGCCGGCTTTCGCGGCGTCAAAGCGAAGCATGCGCATCCACGGTGAGCGCGGCCTGCGGGTGCGGGCGACGCCCATGGCCCTGGGTCAGATCGTCTCCACGCTCATCGAGAACGCCCTCGCGCACGGTCGTGGCACGGTGGACATCGCCGCCCGTCGCGCCGGACCATCCGTCGTCATCGAACTCGGTGACGAGGGCACGGGCGTGCCACCGGCGATCGCGCCGCACATCTTCGAGCGCTCGGTCTCATCGTCCGGATCGGGGCTCGGGCTGACCCTGGCCCGCGACCTCGCCGAGGACAACGGCGGTCGACTCGAGCTGGTGAGCACGCAGCCTGCGGTCTTCGCGGTCTTCCTCTCCGAAGCCGACGACTGACCGAAGGTGCGCCGCAAGCGCGAACCTGCTGGACGGCATACCCGCCATTCGTGACCTATTGGTCGAGTGTTGGCGTGTCGTCGTCCGTGCCGCGTCTGTCGGCCAGGGGGGACTGGTCGACATCGAGTGGCTCCCCGGCAAAGACGAACCGGCGGTAGGCCCAGAAGCGGAAGAGCGTGCCCAGGCCGATCCCGACGATCTTGGCCACGTTGTCGGCCGTGAGTGACTCGTAGCCGAGGACGTAGTTGGAGAACGCCACCGCTGCAGCCTGGATGAGCAGGGCGACGCCGTTGGTGCCGGCGAAGAGCGCGGCCTCGTGGTGGGCCGGCCGGTTGCGTCGGTGGCGGAAGGTCCAGGCCCGGTTGCCGACCCACGCGAACGCCGTGGCGATCGAGGCCGAGATGATGACCGCAGCGGTCGGCTTGTCCTCAAGGATCGTGTGCCGCAGCAGGTTGAAGCTGCCCATGTCGATGACGAACGCGATCACGCCGATGACACCGAACTTGATGACCTCGCGATAGAGGACATCGACGGCTCCGCGGAGCCGGGCGATCGGGCCCCTGGGAGGCGTCGTGGACGTCACCGGGCGAGCGTAGCCGTCGAACCCTGCCATCGGTCCCTCGCCCGAGAAGATCCCGGTATGCCGGGTGCTCACCGCACGCCGATATCCTCCCGGAGTGACTTCCCCCCAGCGTGCGCCCGGAGGATTCCCCGTTGTCGGCATCATCGGGGGTGGTCAGCTCGCCCGGATGTGCGCCGGACCTGCGGTTGAGCTCGGGCTCACGCTCAGCGTCCTGGCCGAAGCGCCCGACTCCAGCGCCGCGCTGGTCATCCCTTCGGCGCCGGTGGGTGAGCACACCGACGTCGAGGCTGTCCTCGCGTTCGCCCGTGAGTGCGACGTCGTGACCTTCGACCACGAGCAGGTCCCCGCCGAGGTGCTCGCCGCGCTCGTCGAGGCCGGCGTCCGGCTGCACCCGACCCCCGAGGCGCTCGTCTTCGCCCAGGACAAGCTGGCCATGCGTGAGCGGCTCACGGCGCTCGGCATCCCGTGCCCGCGCTGGGTGCCGGCCCACACCGCCGCCGACGTCGAGGCGTTCGGTGCCGACGTCGGCTGGCCGATCGTGGCCAAGACGCCTCGCGGCGGCTACGACGGCAAGGGTGTGCGGGTCATCGACTCCGCCACCGACCTCACCGACTGGCTCGAGCGGGCCGCCGCTGAGGACTCCCCACTGCTGCTGGAGGAGAAGGTCGGCTTCACCCGTGAGCTGGCCGTGCTGCTCGCTCGCAGCCCTTCTGGCCAGGCTGCTGCGTGGCCCGTCGTCGAGACGGTCCAGACCGACAGCATCTGCACCGAGGTCATTGCCCCGGCGGCCGACCTCGACCCCGACCTCGCGGCCCGAGCCACCGAAGCCGGTTTGCGCATCGCCGGCGAGCTCGGTGTCACCGGAGTCCTGGCCGTCGAGCTGTTCGAGCTGCCGGGTGGCGAGTTCGTCGTCAACGAGCTCGCGATGCGCCCGCACAACAGTGGTCACTGGTCCATGGACGGTGCGATCACCGGCCAGTTCGAGCAGCACCTGCGCGCCGTGCTCGACCTGCCCCTCGGCTCGCCGAAGCCGCGCCACCGGTGGACGGTGATGGGCAACATCCTCGGCGGGGAGCACCCGGACCTCTACCCGGCATACCGTCATGTCATGGCGCGTGACCCGGAGATCAAGGCGCACCTCTATGGCAAGGGGGTGCGGCCCGGTCGCAAGATCGGGCACGTCAACGTGAGCGGCAACGATCTCGCCGACCTGCGCGAGCGGGCGCGGCACGCGGCTGACTACATCGAGGGAGCGGTGCAAGAGTGAACAGCATGACGAATTCCGCGGATCATCCCGTCGTCGGGGTTGTGATGGGAAGTGACAGCGACTGGCCCGTCATGGAGGCGGCTGCCAAGGCGCTCGAGGACTTCGGCATCGCCCACGAGGTCGATGTCGTCTCGGCCCACCGGATGCCGGACGAGATGATCGCCTACGGCCAGCAGGCCGAGGAGCGTGGACTGCGCGTCATCATCGCCGGCGCCGGGGGAGCGGCCCACCTGCCCGGCATGCTGGCGTCGGTGACCTCGCTGCCGGTCATCGGGGTGCCGGTGCCGCTGAAGTACCTCGACGGCATGGACTCCCTGCTCTCGATCGTCCAGATGCCCGGCGGCGTGCCGGTCGCGACCGTGTCCGTCGGGGGAGCGCGCAACGCCGGTCTCCTCGCGGCCCGCATTCTCGGTGCCGGTGAGGGTGACGAGGCCGCACGCATCCGCGCGGCGATGGCGGACTTCCGGGTCAGCCTGCGCGACGAGGCGCACGCCAAGGGGCAGGCCCTGCGCGACCGCCGCCGTTCCTAGACCCCGACGGATTGCGCAACAAGTCGGACGTCAGCGGGCTGAGCCCTCACCCTTGACGCGGGGCCACTCGATCTTGGGGCACGTGTCCATGACGACGTCGAGCCCGGCGGCGCGAGCCCGAGCCGCAGCCGGCTCGTCGATGACGCCCTGCTGCATCCAGATCGCGTCGATCTGCAGCCGGTCCTTGTGCTCGATCGCCTGGTCGACCACGGCACCGACATGTTCGGAGTTCACGAAGCAGTCGATGACCTTGATGTCCTGGTCCGGGATGTCCGCGAGGCTCGCGTAGCCCTGTGCCCCATGCACGGTCTCAGCCTTGGGATGCACGGGGATGATCCCCTTGTTCAGCTCGTGCTTGAGCCACTGCGAGACGCCGTATGCCGGCCGCTCCACGTGGTTGCTCAGTCCCACGACCACCCACACACCGGGGTCGTTGAGGAGTTCGCGGATGAGATCAGGGTCGTTGCGCTGTCGGAAACTCACGTTTGCATCATGCACCTCGCGCGGGGGCTTGCGGGGGAGGGTGCGGACGGGTTGAGTGAAGACCATGCGATTCGGACTCTTCATTCCCCAGGGCTGGCGTCACGATCTTGTCGGCATCGATCCGGAACTCCACTGGGGCGTGATGGCAGGACTCGCACGGCGAGCGGACGGCATACGCGACTGGGAGTCGATCTGGGTCTACGACCACTTCCACCCGGTGCCGTACCCGACGCAGGAGGCCGTGCACGAGGCGTGGTCGCTCATGGCGGCGTTCGCCGGGGTCACCGGCCGGGTCCGGATCGGCCAGATGTGCACCTGCATGAGCTATCGCAACCCGGCCTACCTCGCCAAGGTCGCGGCGACGGTCGACGTCATCTCCGAGGGCCGCCTGGAGATGGGGATCGGCGCCGGTTGGTACGAGCACGAGTGGCGCGCCTACGGCTACGGCTTCCCGGGCGCGGGCGAGCGACTCGAGCGGCTGCGGGAAGGCGTGGAGATCTTCCAGCAGATGTGGACGACCGGAACGGCAACGTATGCCGGCAAGCACTATCAGGTCGACGGCGCCATGTGCTTCCCACGACCGTTGCAGGGCACCGCTTTTGACGGTTCCGAGCGCAACGGGATCCCGATGTGGATCGCGGGCGGAGGGGAGCGCAAGACGCTGCGGATCGCCGCCGAGTACGCCGACTACACCAACTTCCTCGGCACGGTCGATGTCTTCAAGGCCAAGAGCGACATCCTCAGGCAGCACTGTGCCGACATCGGGCGGGACTTCGACACGATCACCCGGTCCTCGAACTTCAACGTCGTCATCGGTCACAACGCCAAGGAGGTCGAGGAGCGCTTCAGGTGGATCGAGAACCACCTCCGCAGCGCCGGGGTGCCCGAGGCCGACGTCGCCCGCTCCCTGCAGACCTACCGGGAGAGTCCGACGGTCGGCACGCCGGACCAGGTCGCCAGTGCGCTCGCGGACCTCGAGGACCTCGGCATGGCCTACGCGATCACGAACTTCGTCGAGTCCGCCTACGACCTGTCAGGTGTGGAGCTGTTCGAACGCGAGGTCATCCCTGGCTTGCGGTGATCACGGATAGGCGCACGCCCCTGACCGGCGCGGCTTCTGGATTTTCCGGGAGCGTCGGTAGCATGTCCGCCCGATGACTACTCCTGACGACACGCTGGCACCGGCGGGTTCACGGCGACTGCGCCGACCCGAGGTGGCTTCCGACTTCCGCCCCGACATCCAGGGGCTGCGTGCCATCGCCGTCGGTCTCGTCGTGCTCTACCACCTGTGGCCCACACGTCTCTCGGGTGGATACGTCGGCGTCGACGTCTTCTTCGTCATCTCCGGGTTCCTCATCACCTCGCACATCCACCGTGAGATCGCGTCGACCGGCCACCTCAAGGTCACCCGGTTCTGGGCCCGGCGCATCCGGCGGCTCCTGCCGGCCAGCCTCCTCGTGCTCGCCGTCTCGGGACTGGCCGTCTTCACCCTCACCCCGAGCACGACGTGGGCCCAGTCGGCCCACGAGATCGGGGCGAGCGCGCTCTACGTCCAGAACTGGCAGCTCGCGACGTCAGCCGTGGACTACATGGCGCTCGACAACGTGCCCACCGTCGCCCAGCACTTCTGGTCTCTCTCGGTCGAGGAGCAGTTCTACGCGGTGTGGCCCGTCCTCATCCTCGGGTTGCTCATCGTCATGAGGATGCGCGGCCACAAAGATGCCCGCAAGGCCATCGTCGCGGGCCTCACCGTCATCCTGGTCGCGTCGCTCGTGTGGTCGATCGTGTCCACCCGACAGGACCAGGCGTTCGCCTACATGAGCACGTTCACCCGGGTGTGGGAGTTCGCCGCCGGTGGTGTGGCGGCGATGCTGCTCACCCGGATCGGCCGACCCGTCGACAGCGTCCTCGCCTGGCTCGGCGTGGCCTCGATCGTCGGCTCGGGCTTCGCCCTCAGCGAGACCAGCCTCTTCCCCGGCTGGCTGGCCCTGTTCCCCGTGCTCGGCACGGTCGCCCTGCTCCTCGCGGGTTCCACGACGGTCGTCGGTCGAGTCCTCGGAACGCGTCCCATGACCTTCATCGGCGACATCTCCTACTCGATCTATCTCGTGCACTGGCCGATCATCGTCGTGCTGCCGCACCTGACGGGGCACCCCCTGCGCTGGGTCGAGAAGCTCGGCATCCTCGTCCTCACCCTGGCCCTGGCGTGGCTGTCGAAGACCTACGTCGAGGACCCCCTGCGCACCCGACCGCTGCTGGCCAAGGCGCCCCGCCGGGCCTTCGCGTTCGCGGTCGTGGGCATGGCGCTCGTCGTCGGCCTCACCGCCACATGGAGCATTGCGCTCGACCGCCGCGAGGCCGTGGCCAAACAGGTGGCTTCGGACCGGCTCACCGGTGGCGACCCGTGCATCGGCCCGGGGGCACTCGTCCCCGGCAACGCCTGCGGCCCGGTGGCGGGTGACGGGCCGCTCGTCGCGCCGCCGGAGGTCGTCATCACCCAGAACAAGTCAGACCTCCTGCGGAAGTGCCAGCAGTCGCTCGGCGACTCGTTCCTGCTCGACTGCGTCGTCGGCGATCGCTCGGGCCGCAACGGGACGATCGCCCTCGTCGGCGACTCGCACGCGGGTGCCTTCGTCCCCATGGTCGACGAGCTCGGGAAGCGTCGGGGCTGGAAGGTCATCGTCCAGACCAAGGGATCCTGCCCGTCGACCGACGCAAAACGAGTCCTGGCCACCGAGACCTCCGACCAGCGGCAGGCGAGCTGCACGGCATACAACGAGGCCGTCGACCAGCAGATCCTTCGGGACACATCGATCTCGTTGGTCCTGGCCAGCTCGTACACGAGTGCTTATGAGTGGCTCGGCGCCAACGGATCGAAGGGCGCCAGCGCAGGGCGCGACGGCTATGTCTCGCGCTACACGCGCTGGGTCGACGCGGGCAAGAACGTGGTGGTGATCGCTGACGTCCCGCGTCCGGCCAGTGGCCTCGTCCCCAACTGCATCGCGGGCAACGCCGGGCATCCTGAGAAGTGCGCGATGCCCAGGGGCGCGGCCGTCGTACCCGACCTTGCGGCCGCAGCGGCTCGCTCCGTCGACATCCCGGTCATCGACCTCACCGACCTGTTCTGCGACCTGACTTCCTGCTTCAGCCAGATCGGTGACGTCATCGTCTACAAGGACCGCAGCCATCTCAGCACCGAGTACTCGACGCTGCTGGCGTCCTTCGTGGACGAGCGGCTCGGCGACGTGCCAGCCGCTTCGCGACGTGGTCGGTGACACAGCAGATCGGGCGAGGGCGCGGCATACGCGTCGATAGGATCACCGGGTGACTGCATCGAGCGACTTCCCCCTGTTCCAGATCAACGAGGACCACGAAGCGATTCGTGAGGCAGTCCGCGACCTGGCAGCGGCCAAGATCGCGCCGTTCGCGGCAGCGGTCGACGAGGAGGCCCGCTACCCGCAGGAGGCGCACGACGCGCTCGTGGCGTCCGACTTCTTCGCCCCGCACGTCGGGGAGGAGTACGGCGGTGTCGGCGCCGACGCCCTCGCGACGTGCATCGTCATCGAGGAGGTGGCCCGCGCCTGCGCGAGCTCGTCCCTCATCCCGGCCGTCAACAAGCTCGGCTCGATGCCGGTCATCCTCGGCGGCAACGAGGAGATCAAGCGCAAGTACCTCACGCCGCTGGCTGCAGGAGAGACGTCGTTCTCGTACGGACTGTCGGAGCGCGAGGCCGGCTCGGACACGGCGAGCATGAAGTGCCGCGCCAAGTTGGACAAGTCAGCCGGCGATGACAGCTGGGTTTTGAACGGGCAGAAGTCGTGGATCACCAACGCCGGTGTCTCCGACTACTACACCGTCCTCGCGGTCACCGACCCTGACGGCACTCGTGGCAACAACATCAGCGCGTTCGTCGTCGAGAAGTCCGACGAGGGCTTCACCTTCGGTGAGAAGGAGCGCAAGCTCGGCATCAAGGGCAGCCCCACGCGCGAGCTGATCTTCGACAACGTGCGCATCCCCGGCGACCGCATCATCGGTGCGCCCGGCGAGGGCCTCAAGATCGCGCTGCGCACGCTCGACCACACCCGCGTCACGATCGGCGCCCAGGCGGTCGGCATCGCACAGGGAGCCCTCGACCACGCGCTCGCCTACGTCAAGGAGCGCAAGCAGTTCGGCAAGAACATCGCCGAGTTCCAGGGCATCCAGTTCATGCTCGCCGACATGGCGATGGAGCTCGAGGCCGCCCGCCAGATGGTCTACGTGGCGGCAGCCAAGTCCGAGCGCGGCGACGCAGACCTGTCCTTCTTCGGGGCAGCGGCCAAGTGCTTCGCCTCAGACGTCGCGATGAAGGTGACGACCGACGCCGTGCAGCTGCTCGGTGGCGCGGGCTACACCCGTGACTTCCCGCTGGAGCGGATGATGCGCGACGCCAAGATCACCCAGATCTACGAAGGCACCAACCAGGTGCAGCGCATCGTCATGGCACGCCAGCTGCTCAAGGGCTGACCGCGACCGACCGCACGTGGATGCGATACTGCATCCCGTCCTAGCCGCCGTCGGGAGCGAGTCATGCCGGAGTCATCCACCGAGCCGATCCATCCCCTGCTGACCGATCTGCGAGCCGTGACCGGCGTGCCGTGGACGGCCGAGCAGGTCGAGGCGCTCGCGACCGTCGGTCCCGGTGAACCCGCAGCCACCGGCCGACCCACGCCAGCACCCGACGCCCTGCCCGACGGCGCGCGGCGACCGCACGTCGTCATGCTCGCGGGCAACACCATCACCGGTGACGCCCGCGTCATCAAGGCGATGAACACGGTGAACGGGTTCGGCGTCGACGTCACCGCCGTGGGCCTCATCCGTCCCCGGTTCACCCCGGAGGACGACCTCGGCAACGGCATGAAGATCATCCGCGTCGCGCCCGGCAACAGGGTCTCGAGCAGCGGCGCCCGCGCCCGGTGGAAGCGGGCCCGCAACGGCCTCGGCGAGCTGGGCACCGCGGTGGCCCCGTGGTTCACCAACGCCGACGACTACAAGAACGCCGTGGCCCGCTGGGAGCACCGCACCCGCGAGCTGTCGGCCGACCGCGGACAGGCCCTGCGTCGCGCCGGTGAGGCCGGAACCTCCGCTCAGCCGACGGGTGCCGCACGGGCCCGCCAGGCCGCGACGTGGCGCTGGCTCAAGGCCGAACGCGTCCTGCTCAAGGGCCGGGCCGCTCCCGTGAAGCTGTCCTCGGTGCGCCAACGTCGCGCTGCGGCGACCGACACCGGTGTGGGTCGCCGTCGTGAGGCGCTCATCAAGGCCTACACCGCGGTGCCCGGCCTGGGCCGGTGGAAGAGCGTCCTGCCCGAGATCATCGACCAGGACCTGGCCATCGCCCCGGTCCTCGCGCGCCTCGAGCCCGACGTCATCCACGTTCACGACGTCTTCATGATCGGCATCGCCGTGCGCGCCGCCCAGCGGGCCGCCCTCGCCGGCCGCACGGTCAAGGTCGTCTACGACGCGCACGAGTTCGTCCCGGGGCTGGCCATGGTCCCGCCGAAGCAGGTCGCGGCCTACGCGGACCTCGAACGCAGCTTCATCCACGAGGTCGACCGGGTCATCACGGTCTCGCCCGAACTCGCCGACCTCCTGGAGCGCACCCACTCCTTGGCAGAGCGGCCCGACGTCGTCCTCAACGCACCGATCGCCGACGATCGCGCGACCCGGGTCGTCGGGGTGCGCGACGTGTGTGGCCTCGGCCCGGACGTGCCCCTCGTGGTCTATGGCGGTGGGGTGCACGCCGCCCGTGGGGTCCAGACGGTCCTCGGCGCCCTCGAGCTGCTCCCCGACGTGCACCTGGCGATCGTCGTCCGAGGCATGTACGCCTACTCCAAGGAGCTGCGAGCAGCGGCCGACAAGGCCGGCTACGGCGACCGGGTGCACTTCGCGCCGTTCGTTCCGCCGGCGTTCGTCCCGCGCTACCTCTCCTCGGCGACGATCGGCGTCAGCCCGTTGCTGCACGCGATCAACCACGACGTCGCCATCACCAACAAGTTCTGCGAGTACCTCCAGGGCGGCCTGCCCATCGTCACGAGTGACACGCCGGCCCAGGCCGACCTCGTCAACGAGCTCGGACTCGGCGAGGTGCACATCGCTGGCGACGTCAGTGACTGCGCGCGAGCCATCGAGGCCGGACTGGCCAAGGCTCCCGAAACCCGGCGACGCATCGAGGGTGACGCCGAGCTGCGCCACCGCTTCTCGTGGAGTGCGCAGGCGCAGACGCTGCGCAGGGTCTTCGACGAGGTCCTTCCCGACGGGCTGCCGAGCCAGGCGTGGGCCGAGGGCGCGACCGAGGTGCGCGAGCTGCGCGGTCAGTGACGACCCGGCATACCCAAGAAACGACGTGGAGTATGCCGTTCGCTCGCCTTCGCGAGCGGGCTCAGCCTGAGGGCTTGCCGTCCGTGCCTGCGGGTGGGGCCTCGAGCGGCTGGTCCTCGCGCAGCATCGTGAACAGGGCCTGCGCCCGATCGCTGTTCCACTTGACCGCCAGCCCGGCGCGGGTCTCGTAGGCCGTGTCCTGCAACGGCACCGTGAGGCTGAGGGTGGAGTCGTTCCCGGCGCCTCGCATGGCGAGCAGGATGTTGGCCGCGTCCTTCATCGAGGTGTCCTGGCCGACACCGACGGCACCGGCCGACGTGTGCGTGAAGGACCAGTAGCGGAACGGGTTGAGGACGGTCGACGGGGTCGCCGCACCCTTCATGATCGCGGCCAGGAACTGGCGCTGACGCTCGGCCCGGCCGATGTCGCCGCGGATGTCGGAGTGTCGGGCGCGCACGAAGCCGAGGGCGTTCTTGCCGTCGAGGGTCTGGCACCCCTTCTTGAGGTTGATGTGGGCCTGCTTGTCGTCCATGTCGAACGGCACGCAGATGTCGACACCGCCAAGGCTGTTGACGACGGAGGCAAACCCTCCGAAACCGATCTCGAGGTAGCCGTCGATCCGGAGGTTGGTCACCTGCTCGAGCGTCTGGATGAGGAGCTTGGGGCCACCGATGGAGTAGGCCGCGTTGACCTTGTTGCTGCCCTTGCCCGGGATCGGCATGTAGCTGTCGCGGGGGATCGAGATGATGACGGACTTGCCGGCACCCGAGGGAACGTGGATCAGCATGATCGAGTCGGTGCGCTGCCCCTCGGCGCTGCCCGTGCCGAGCTCGTTGCGCTCGGCGCGGGTCAGCTGGTCGCGTCCGTCCGAGCCGACGAGGAGGTAGGTGTTGCCCGGTGTCTCGGCGGGGCGGTCGCCGGACGGCGCGTCGTCGACCCGGGAGACGGTGTTCCACGCGTGGAAGGGCGTGATGACGAGGAAGGCGAGCCAGAGGAGGACGACCACGGGGATGAGCCGCCACAGGCGCCGGCGACGACGTGGCTGGCCCTCCTCGAGGGGCTCTGCCATGGGCCGACCGCCGCGCGGAGGACCTTGGGGTCGTGCGACGGGTTGCCGGGGCGGGGCCTGACGCGGATCGCGTTCGCCCCGGGCGGGCCGCTCTCCAGCAACGCCACGGCGCGCGGTCTCCTGGGGGCGGGGCTCGCGTCGCGCCGGTCGGGCCGGGGCACCGGTCTGGGCGGAGGGACGGGGGCGAGCGGGTCGTCGGCCACGGGTGTCGACGGTGTAGACATCGTCGTCGTCGATGTCGTCGCGAGGTGGACGACGTGGCCGACCCTGCTGAGGGATCGGTCGGACGTCGTCTCCACGAGGCGGGCGTTCAGACACGGACCCATACTCCGCCGACGCTACCCACGGAAGCAAAACGGCGCGCCGACCCCTACCCGCCGGTCGTCGTGGCTCGTTGGGGGATGATCGACGCGATGAGCGAGCATTCCCGCCCCGACGGCGACCCCCAGGACAGCGTCTCAGCAGAGCCGCCGGTGAGCGTGGTCATTCCCGTCCTCAACGAGGGACGCCACCTGCGTGACGCCGTGAACCAGGTTCTCGCGCAGGAGTATGCCGGTGACCTCGAGGTCGTTTTGGCCCTCGGTCCGTCGAACGACGACACCGATGCCGTGGCCGCCGACCTCGTCGCCGCTGACCCGCGTGTGCGCACCGTCGTCAACCCCTCGGGCCGGACCCCGTCAGCCCTCAACGCGGCCATCGGGGCTGCCCGCCACGAGATCATCGTCCGCGTCGACGGCCACGCCGAGATCCCGTCCGACTACGTCGCGACCGCGGTGCGGACCCTCCACGAGACCGGTGCCGACAACGTCGGCGGCCTCATGAAGGCCGTGGGCACGTCGGCGTTCGAGAAGGCCGTGGCCTGCGCCATGCGCAGCCGCATCGGAGTCGGTGGCGGGACGTTCCACATCGGTGGGGGAGCCGGGCCGGTCGACACCGTCTACCTCGGTGCGTTCCTTCGCGGCGCCCTCGAGCGGGTCGGCGGATACGACGAGCGCTACACGCGCACGCAGGACTGGCACCTCAACCTCAAGCTCCGCCAGAGCGGCGGCACGATCTGGTTCACCCCCGACATGGAGGTGACCTACCGGCCGCGGCCCACGGTCAGGGCGCTCGCTCGCCAGTACTTCCAGTACGGCCGGTGGCGTCGCGTGGTCGCGCGGGAGCACCCGGACACTGTGAATGCCCGTTATCTCGCACCCCCCGTCATGGTCGCCGGCACCACGATGGCGACCCTGCTGGGGCTCGTGTGGCCGCCAGCGCTCCTGGTGCCCACGGCATACGCCGCAGGCATCGCATTCGGCGGCCTCGCCATCAGCGGGGGTGAGTCGGCCCGGACCCGCGCCCTGACGCCGGTCGTCCTCGCGACCATGCACTGGTCGTGGGGCGTCGGGTTCCTCACGAGCCCGAGGTCCCTCGGCCAGGAGCAGCCATGACGTCCCGCGGACACCAGGTCGACCTCACCGGGCGCACCATCCTCATGCTCGTGTGGACCGGTGTCGCCACGGACACCCGCGTGCTCCGAGAGGCCACGACCCTCGTGTCGGCCGGCGCTCGGGTCCACATCATCGGCCGCGCCGTCCCTGCAGACTTCGTGCCACCCGACGGGGTCACCGTCGACAGCGCAGGTCAGGCACCCTCGGCCGCGACGCGGCGCCGCGAGCTCACCGCACCCGAACGCCTCGCACGTTGGGCGCTGCTGCCGATTCACGTCCGACGCCGCTACACCGCGTGGCAGCGCGAAGCCACCACCCTGGCGTTCGACTGGTCGAGCCAGCACGAGGTCGCGCCCGACGTCGTCCACGCCCACGACTTCACCGCCCTGTCGGTCGGCCACGCCCTGGCAGAGAGCTGGGGAGTGCCGCTCGTCTACGACACGCACGAGTACTGGGTGGGTCGGCCCGTCGAAGGGCGCCCGGCTCCGCTGATCCGCCGGAGCGAGGCGAGCAGCGAGGACGCGCTCGTCCGGGACGCGGCAGCAGTCATCACCGTCGGCGACGGTGTCGCAGGTGCCCTGCGCGCGGACCACCCGACCTGGCCCGAGGTCACCGTCGTGCGCAACACCTTCCCGCTGCGCGCCGACCTGCCTGCGATCGACCAGGCCGACCCGCCGAGGCGACTGGTCTATGGGGGGCGGCTCGCGGCATACCGGGAGCTTGAAGTCATCGCCGCGGCGAGTGAGCGTTCGGCGCTGCCCATCACGGCACTCGGCCCGGCGGACGAGGAATGGCTGCGGACGTTCGACGCCAGGGCGATCGAGGTGCTACCCGCCGAGCCGCTCACCGCACTCGACGCGCGGCTGCGGGAGGCGGGCGCGGCGCTCGTCACGCACAGCGACACGTGGCTCAACCACCGCCTTGCCATGCCCAACAAGCTCTTTCACGCCGTGAGCCTCGGGCTGCCCGTCGTGGCCACCGACGTGGGCGACCTGGGTGCCCTCGTGCGTCGGCACGGCCTCGGCACGCTCTACGCCCCGGGCGACGCCGACGGCCTCGTGCGAGCCATCGACGAGCTCCTTGCCCACCACTCGACCTTCGTCGCGGCCGCCGCCGCAGCGCGAGCATCGCTGTCGTGGAGCGCCGACAGCGACGCGCTCCTCGGGGTCTACGCGGGGGTGCTCTGAGTCTCGTGCGACTCCACTACACTCGCGGAGTCGAAGCGTGCCAGCGTCTTCGGCTCGGAGAGCGAGGATGATGAGCACCGACAACAAGGTCGTGGCCAGTGAACAGGAAAACGAGTTCACCACCACCCACCATGTCTATGAACCGCACCGGGCGGGCATTCCGCCGATCCGCAACTACGCCATCGAGCTGTGGCGTCGTCGCGAGTTCGCCTCGGAGATGTCCAAGGCGACGCTGCGCGGTGCCAACACCCTGACCGTCTTCGGACAGTTGTGGCTCATCCTCAACCCGCTGCTCCTCGCGGCCGTGTACTTCCTGCTCGTCCAGGTGCTGTCCGGTGGTGCGCGCGGAGGGATGGAGTACTTCGCCCAGCTCTGTGGCGGACTCTTCACCTTCTACTTCATCGCGGGATCGATGTCGACGGGCGCCGCGTCTGTGGTCGGTGGCGGAAAGTTGCTGCTCAACACGGCCTTCCCGCGACTGCTCATGCCGTTCTCGGCCGTGCGCACGGCGTTCTTCCGGTTCCTGCCGACGCTGCCGGTCTACGCGTTGTTCCACATCATCGCTGGCCTGGGTTTCCACCCGTCGATGATCTTTGCCCTCTACTTCCTGTTGCTCATCGTGATCTTCGGCATGGGCATTGCTGCCTTCTTCGCGACCATCCAGGTCTACTTCCGCGACACCACGGCGTTCATGCCGTACTTCAACCGCATCTGGCTCTACACGTCGCCCGTGATCTGGTCGATCGAGCAGGTGCCCGCCAAGTTCCTCAAGGTGCTGTCCATCCTCGAGTACGCCAACCCGCTGCACTCGATGCTCGGCGGTTTCACCCAGTGTCTCGTCAACGGCGACGTTCCCGAGCTGCACACGTGGGTGACCGCGACCATCTGGTCCTTGGTCGCCTTCGCCATCGGTTCGCTGTTCTTCATGTCTAGGGAGCGTGAGTTCGCTGTCCGCCTCTGAATCCACCACGACGCCGCTCCCCCCGGTGGCCGCGGGCAAGCCGCTCACGGTCAAGGTCGAGAACCTGTCGATCACCTATAAGACCACCTTCGAGCGGGTACCCACGTTCAAGAACGCCGTCACGCGCTTCGGCCGCGGACAGCGATCCCTCGTCGAGGTCCACGCGCTCAAGGACGTCTCGTTCGACGTCCCCGACGGCACCGCCCTCGGCATCATCGGCAACAACGGTGCTGGCAAGTCGACCCTGATGCGTGCGCTCGCCGGCATCCTGCCGCCCAACAAGGGGCGCATCGAGGTCCACGGTCGCATCAGCCCGCTGCTCTCCCTGGGCGTCGGCTTCAACGCCAACCTCTCGGGCCGCGAGAACATCATCCTCGGCGGACTCGCCAGCGGTCTGTCGCGGGCGCAGGTCGTGGCGCGTGCCGAGGACGTGACCAAGTTCGCCGGGCTCGAAGAGTTCATCGACGCGCCCATGCGCACCTACTCCTCGGGCATGTACAGCCGACTGGCGTTCTCGGTCGCCGTGCACATGGACCCGGACATCCTCATGATCGACGAGGCACTCTCGGCCGGCGACGCGACGTTCAAGACCAAGGCCGCCGAGAAGATGGGCGAGCTGCGGGAGAACGCCCGAGCCTTCTTCCTCGTCAGCCACTCGCTCAACTCGATCAAGCAGTTGTGCAACGACGCGATCTGGCTCCACAAGGGCGAGCTGATGATGCGCGGGACACCGGAAGAGGTGTGCGCGGCCTACACGAAATTCGTCCAGGTCGGTGACTCCGCTGTCATCCTCGAGGACCTCTGACCGCGTGCCCGTAGACGTCAGCTTCGTCACGAGCGGGCACGACGTCGCGGATGCGCGCCTCCACCGGCTCGCTGCGGCGGCCCGACGAGCCGGGCTCACGATCGAGGTTTTGGGTCTGGGGTCGGCAAGTGACGCGCCCCGGGCCGACTTCGTCACCGCGACGCCTCGTGGATCCTTCGCGAGGCGAGCCCTCCTGGCCGTCCGCTATGCCCTGCGGGCTCGCGGACGGGTGCTCGTCGCCCTGGACCCCGATTCGCTCCTGGCCTGTCTCGCGGTGTCGCGGCCTCGTGGTCGGCGCGTGGTCGCGGACATCCACGAGGACTACGAGGCGCTGCTGTCCGACCGTGCCTGGGCGCGCGGGTTCAAGGGCGCGATCGCGGCACGCCTCGCCCGGGCAGCGACCGAAGCCGCCCGACACGCTGACCTCGTCCTCGTGGCGGATGCGCACATCCCACCGCACGACGTGGCCGATCGGCTGGTCGTCCGCAACGTCCCCGACCTGGCGATGATGCCCGAGCCCAGCGAGCTCGACGACGTTCCTCGGGCCATCTACATCGGCGACGTGCGACGGTCCCGCGGGCTGCAGGCCATGCTCGACGCCGTCGAAGGATCGCCGAGCTGGCATCTGGACGTCGTGGGCCCCGTGGCCGCCGCTGATGCACCTGACGTGACCGAGGCCGAGCTGGAACGTCGGGGACTCGCCCACCGCGTGCGCTTCCACGGTCGTCAGCCACCGGAGAAGGCCTGGCGGCTCGCTGACGGCGCCTGGTGTGGCCTCGCCCTGCTCGAGGACACCCCCGCGTTCCGGGATGCGGTTCCGAGCAAGCTCTATGAGTACCTCGGCAGTGGGCTGGCCGTGGTCGTCACCAACCTTCCCCGCCAACGACAGCTCGTCGAGCACATCGGGGCAGGAGCAGTCGTGGCCGCAGATGCCCGTGCCGGCGCGGAGTGCGCGAAGGTTCTGGCCGGGTGGGCCTTGGACGAGGCCGACATCGAGCGTCACCGCAGCCAGGCTCGACGGTGGCGTGAGGTCGCCCTGGAGACCGGCGGCTATGACGAGGCGGTGCGAGCCCTCGGCGCGCTCGCGGGTCGTCCCGAGATCAGCTGAGGCCACCGTCGCGCTTGAGTGCGACGAGGCGAGCGCCCGCGGGGATCCCGACGACGACATCCGGTCCGGCAATGCGGCGGGCCAGCAGCCACGCGGCCCGTTGCGAGTTCTGGTCGAGGGCCACGACGAGGTCGGCGCCCTCGACGGCCCGACGCACGACGGGGCTGCGGCTGCAGCCCAGCGCGAAGTGGGTCGCGAGTCCGCCGGGGGTGATCGCGGCGCGGAGCCGGCGCACCTTCGTGCTGGCGCCGATCCGTTGGGCGACGGGATGACCCTGGACGGAGAGGCGGGCGCGGTTCGCCCGCCACTTCACGGCATGGCCGACACGCCGAGTGCCGGTGCGCACGACCGCCGCGTCGTCCTGATCGTCCTGGTCGTCCCGATCTTCGGGGTCAGCGAAGGAGTCGTCCTCGATCGACGCGTCATCCGCCGGGTCGGCGACAGCGACGTCGGGGGCGGTGGCGTCGTCGGCAGGGGAGGAGGTCGTCTCAGGTGGTGCCTGCTCCACGGGGTCGACCCGCGCAAAACGCACCTTGCCCGTGGGAGACAGGATCGGGCCCACGACGAGGTGTTGGGCGACGCGGAGCCGTCCGATCGGCGGATTCCACGTGACGACGGTGAGGTCCTGGGCGTCGCCCGGATCGAGTCCGAGCTCAGCGCGGCTGGTGTCGATCATGTGGGCGCGCAGACGTCGTGTGCTCAGCAGGACAACCTTCATGCCATCACCTCCGGTTCGGTGGCGGGGGACTGCCAGCCAAGCAGGTCGGCCATCGCATCGAGCCGCGGGTCGAGCTGGAGCTCACGAGAGTATTGGCGGGAGAAGTCGGCGCAGGCTGACCGCACTTCGGCCGACGCGTTCCTCGCGGCGGCGGCAGCCTCCTGGAGTGCCCGGGCCACGGTCTCGGGCTCGAGGTCGGTCACCGGGAACCACAGCGGATAGCCCTGGAGCACGTCCTTGGCGGCGTTGTCGGGGCTGTGCACCGACACGATCGGCAGGGCCGCGGCGGTGTACTCGAAGACCTTGCCGCTCGTGACGTAGCGCCCGGCTCCGAGGATGAGCAGGGTGGCGTCGAAGGTCGAGTAGACGTCCTTGACCTGGCCCTTGGGCAATGGCCCCCGGTAGACGACCCCGTCGTCGGCGTGGTCCTCGATGAGGTCGACAAGGTCCTGGCTCGGGCTTCCGTAGTAGCCGAGGTAGCCCCAGATCTCAGCGGTCGCCCCGGCGAGCTCGGGTGATCGCGATCGGGCGAGACGCCACCCGGCTGCGAACTCGGCCAACGGCACCTTGCCGCTCACGGTGCCGATGTAGCCGAACCGAAGCGGGGCGCCAGCCTCGGGCGAGTGTGGCTGGGAGGAGGGTGCGAGATCCGGGTCGTAGCCGTTGGCGACGACGTACATCTTGTTGGCCGAGGTCGGGTAGCGCTTCTGGTGCCACACGCGGATCGGCTCGTTGACGAACCAGATCTCGGTGGCGTTGGCCACGAAGCGACGTTCGAGCTTGGAGACTCGTGATCCCTCGTCGTGCAGGAGCCCGCCGTCGAAGACATCGAGCATCCACGCGTCGCGGTAGTCCATGACATAGGGAACGTCGGCAACGCGGTGGAGGTGATCCGCGACAGCGAAGTCCACGTTGGGGTTGGCCGAGGCCACGACAAGGTCGACCGGGTCGCTGGCGTGGATGCGGTCCGCCGCTGCGAGGAGCGGCTTCTTCCACGGACCGTAGGACTTCTCGGGAAAGTCCATGACGTCGAGGCGCAGCCGTGCACGCCGCCAGACGCGCGGAGCGAAGGCGCGCAGTGGACTCCACTCGCGCACGTCCATCTCGAGGTGGGGCCAGGAGAAGGGCACCCGGACGACCTCGACGCGGGGATCGACCAGCGCTTCGAGTGAGGTGTCGGCGCCGGTGAACTTGATGAACGTCTCACGCGTGGCTGTCAGGACCGTGACGCGAAAACCTTTGGCCGCCAAGCCATTGACCGTCGCCAGGGCGCGGTAGACACCCCCGCCACGGCACGGCGGGAAGCCCCAAGCGACGTAGAGGACGTGCGGGGCGGAGCCGGGGGCGGCCATGTGACGGGTCTCCTTGACGGGTCTGGGCAGGTCCCGGATCGGGGACGGGCGTGCCGCCTAGACTAGGGCACCATGTCAGCCCAGCAAGGTCCGGGAGACCCGACCCCGCCGGATGCCGCAGGCACGCGCCTGCTCGTCGCGGCCGCCAACTTCGCAGGTCAGGGCAGGGCCTGGGCCGATGCTGCGGGGAGCATCCCCGACATCTCGGCGACGAGTTTTGCCGTGGAGGACCCGACCGGTCTGACCCTGCCCGCGCACCACTTCGTGGGCAAGGAGCAGTTCGCCGATCCGCAGTGGGCGGCCACCCACGAGGAGTGGGTCAGGAGTTTCACCCACGTCCTCATCGAGGCGGGGCGCCCGGTGACCGGCCTGGTCCACGGACTCGACGCCTACGGCGATGCCGACGTGCTCGGTGCGGCCGGTGTGCGGGTGGGCATGGTGGCCCACGGCTCCGACGTGCGGCGCCCCGACCGGCATGAGGCGATCGAACCGGACTCGCCCTTCCCCCGGGTCTCGGCGAGGATCCGTGCGACCCGTCAGAAGTACGCCGACCGCATCGCCCCCCTCATGGACGCCGCCCAGTGGTCCTTCGTCTCGACCCCTGACCTGGTCGACGATGTTCCGCGAGCGCGGTGGTTGCCGGTCGTCGTCGACGTGGAGCGCTGGTCCGGTGACGAGATCGGCGCCCGTGATCGTGGTGTGGCACCGGTCGTGAGCCACATCCCGTCGAACGCCATGTGGAAGGGCACCGAGCTCGTCGAGCCCGTCCTCGAAGAGCTCGCCGCCGCGGGGCACATCCAGTACCGCCCCGTGCGCGGCGTCCCTCAACCCGAGATGCCCGCTGCGATTGCGGCCAGCGAGATCGTGCTCGACCAGTTCGCGTTGGGCAGCTACGGCGTGGCGGCCGTCGAGGCCATGGCGGCCGGTCGGGTCGTGGTCGGGCACGTCCGTCCAGAGGTGCGCGCCCGGGTCCTGGCTGCCACGGGCCTGGAGCTTCCGGTCGTCCAGGCGAGGGCGGCCGAGGTCGCTGACGTGCTGCGAGACCTCATCGACGACCCCGCCCGTTGCCGCGAGGTGGGGGAGGCTGGAGCCGTGTTTGCCCGGGCGGTGCACGACGGCCGCGCCTCGGCGCTCGTCCTCGAGGGCTATCTCCATGGTCCCGAGGTGCGCGTCGGTTCGCGGGCGGATCAGCACACGCCGTAGCCTGAGCCGCGATCCATCTCAACAAAGGAGCACGAGTGGCAGTCAGAATCCAGGACAGCGCGGACGTCTCGCCCGACGCACACCTCGGCGACGGAACCTCGGTCTGGCACCTGGCCCAAGTGCGTGAACAGGCGGTCCTGGGCGAGAACTGCATCGTCGGTCGCGGCGCCTACGTCGGCACCGGAGTCCAGATGGGCAACAACTGCAAGCTGCAGAACTACGCACTCGTCTACGAACCCGCGGTTCTCGAGGACGGCGTCTTCGTCGGCCCGGCCGTGGTGTTCACCAACGACCACTTCCCGCGCTCCATCGACCCCGACGGCACGCTCAAGCGCGGTGACGACTGGGAGGCCGTGGGTGTGACCTGCAAGCAGGGATCGTCGATCGGCGCCCGCTCGGTCTGCGTCGCTCCCGTGACCATCGGGCGCTGGGCGCTCGTGGCGGCCGGGTCGGTCGTCACCAAGGACGTCCCCGACTTCGCGCTCGTCGCGGGGGTGCCCGCTCGGCGGATAAGGTGGGTCGGCCGTGCCGGTGTCCCGCTGGAAGCCGGCAACGAGCCCGGAACCTGGGTCTGCCCCAAGACTGGCGACACCTACATTGAAGACAACGAGAGCCTGACGGAGGCCCCGAAGTGAACGAGTTCATCCCCCCGGCAAAGCCCCTCATCGGAGACGAGGAGCGCGCCGCTGTCGACCGCGTCATGCGCAGCGGCATGCTCGCTCAGGGCCCTGAGGTCAAGGCGTTCGAGGAGGAGTTCTCCGCCCACTTCGAGCTCGGCCGCCCCTGCGTCGCCGTCAACTCCGGCACGAGCGGGCAGCACCTCGGTCTGCTGTCGAGTGGCGTCAAGGCTGGCGACGAGGTCATCGTCCCGTCGTTCACCTTCGCCGCGACCTGCAACTCGGTTGCGCTGACCGGCGCCACGCCGGTCTTCGCCGACATCGACGCCGACGACTTCTGCATCTCGCCGGCCGCCATCGAGGCCAACATCACCGACAAGACCGTCGGCATCATGCCGGTCCACCTCTATGGCCACCCGGCCAAGATGGACCAGATCATGGCGATCGCCGACAAGCACGGCCTTCAGGTCTACGAAGACGCAGCCCAGGCCCACGGCGCCTCGCTGAACGGCACTCCGGTCGGTGCCTTCGGCACGTTCGCGATGTTCTCGCTCTACCCGACCAAGAACATGACCTCGGGTGAGGGCGGCATGGTCTCCATCGCCGACCCCGAGATCGAGCGGCTCATGCGTCTCTACCGCAACCAGGGCATGGAGAAGCAGTACCACAACGAGGTCGTCGGCTTTAACACCCGCATGACCGACATCCACGCCGCCATCGGCCGCGAGCAGCTCAAGAAGGTCGGTGCCTGGACCAAGACGCGTCAGGAGAACGCCACCTTCTTCAGCGCCAACCTCGAAGGTGTCACGACGCCGCCGGTCGCCGATGGCGCCGTGCACGTCTACCACCAGTACACCGTGCGTGTCCCCGAGGGCCGTGACGGCTTCGCCGCCGCCCTCAAGGAGCAGTACAACATCGGATCGGGCATGTTCTACCCGGTGCCCAACCACCAGCTCAAGCCGTTCGTGGGAGACACAGCGGATGTCGATCTTCCTGAAACGATGAAGGCTGCGGCCGAGTGCCTGTCCCTCCCGGTCCACCCCTCGCTCAGCCAGGGTGACCGTGAGCGCATCGTCGAGGCCGTCAACGCGCTCGCCAAGGCAGGTGCCTGATGGCCAACCTGCGCGCTGGCCTCATCGGCCTCGGCATGATGGGCCGCCACCACGGTCGCGTCCTCGCCAGCCTTCCGGGCGTCGACCTCATTGCCGTGGCCGACCCGGGCGGTGACGTCCACGGTGTCGCGGGCGGTCGCCCCGTCCTCGAGAACATCGAGCAGCTCATCGAGCAGGGCATCGACTACTGCATGGTCGCCGTCCCGACGATCTACCACGAGCAGGTTGGTCTCGCCCTTGCGGCGGCCGGCGTGCACGCGATCATCGAGAAGCCCCTCGCCCAGGACACCCCGGCCGCCACCAAGGTCGCCGAGGCGTTCGAGGCCAAGGGCCTCGTCGGCGCTGTCGGTCACATCGAGCGTTACAACCCGGCCCTCCAGGAGGCGCGTCGTCGCCTCGAAGCGGGCGACCTCGGTGACGTCTACCAGGTCTCGACCCGTCGTCAGGGCCCGTTCCCCGCGCGCATCGCCGACGTCGGCGTCGTCAAGGACCTCGGCACCCACGACATCGACCTCACTGCCTGGGTCACCCAGCAGACGTTCACCTCGGTCGCGGCCCGCACGGCGTTCAAGAGCGGTCGTGAGTTCGAGGACCTCGTCGCGGTCACCGGTCAGCTCTCCAACGGCGTCGTGACCAACCACCTCGTCAACTGGTTGTCACCGCTCAAGGAGCGCGTCACGATCATCACCGGTGAGAAGGGCGCGTTCGTCGCTGACACCCTCACCGCCGACCTCACCTTCTACGCCAACGGCGAGATCGAGACGACCTGGGACGACATCGCCCAGTTCCGCGGCGTCTCCGAGGGTGACGTCATCCGTTACGCCATCGCCAAGCCCGAGCCGCTGCGCGTCGAGCACGAGCAGTTCCGCGACGCGGTGCTCGGCAAGGATGCCGACATCGTCACGATGACGCAGGGTCTGCAGACCGTGCGCGTCGCCGAGGCGTGCATCGAGTCGGCGAAGACGGGCCAGACCGTCGCGCTCTGACGCACCTGAATGACGAACGCCCGCCTCCTGTGAGGCGGGCGTTCGTCATTCCCGGAGAACAACAACGGAGCGGGTATGCCGCCCGCTCACGTCTCAGGGTCGGGTGCGGACCCGCTCGGCGAGGGCCGCCACGGTCGCGTCGGCGGCGTGGCCGTCGCCGTAGGGCGCTTCGTCCGTCGGGGCGGGGGTGGGGCGGTCGACGAGTGCCGTGAGCTGGTCGAGGTCGAGGGCGAGGACGTTCCAACCAAGGTCGATCGTCTCGGTCCACTCGGTCTCCGTGCGCACGGTCGTGCAGGGGGTGCGCAGGAGGAAGGCTTCCTTCTGGAGTCCGCCGGAGTCGGTCACGACGGCGCGGGCGTGCTGCACGGCGCTGACCATGGCGGGGTAGTCAAAGGGCTCGATCGTGTGGAGGGATCCCTGGGTGAGGTCGATGCCGTGGTCGGCGGCCTTGGCCAGGAGTCGGGGGTGCGCGGTGAGGACGACGGGGTAGGGGAGTGCGGCCAGCCCGGTGATGATGGCGGCGAGGCGCTTTGGGTCGTCGGTGTTCTCGGCGCGGTGGATCGTGGACAGCACATAGGTGCCGGGCTCGACACCGTCGGGCAGGGTGGGAGGGATGTCACGCACGCGCTCCGCTGTGGCCAGGCACACGTCGGTCATCACGTCGCCGGTGACGATGGTGCGCTCGCCCAGGCCCTCGGACTCGAGGTGCTGGCGGGCGACCTCGGTCGGCGCGAGGCAGAGGTCCGCGGCGTGGTCGGTGAGGACGCGGTTGTGCTCCTCGGGCATGCGGCGGTTGAACGAGCGCAGGCCGGCTTCGAGGTGGGCGAGCGGGTAGTGCAGCTTGACCGCCGACAGGGCTCCCGCGATCGTGCTGTTGGTGTCGCCGTAGACGAGCACCCAGTCGGGGTCGTGCTCCTCGAGGACGGCGTCGAGCTGGGTGAGCATCGCGCCGGTCTGCACTCCGTGGGACCCGGAGCCGACGCCGAGGTGGACGTCGGGGGCGGGTATGCCGAGGTCGTCGAAGAAGACGTCGGACATCTTGGCGTCGTAGTGCTGTCCGGTGTGGACGATGACGTGTTCGTGGCCGGCCGACGTCAGCGCGTGGGCGATGGGGCCAAGCTTCACGAACTGGGGCCGAGCCCCGACAATCGACAGAACGCGCATGGGGCGGAAAGGCTCCTCGAAGATCGTCAGTCGGGCACTCGGAAACGCTTTCCTACACTAGCGTGTCCGCCACCACACCCCAGCGGAGGTTCGCGTTGTCAGAGCAGTCGTCGGTCGGAGATTCGGCCGCCACGCAGACGTTGTCGGCGGCGCAGTCGCGGGTCTACTGGGACCGGCGCCACGCGACCACGGGCGCTCTCGCCTCGGGCGGCAACATCGGCTTCGACGAGCCGACCAACGCGATGCTGTATGCCGTTCGTGCGGCTCGGCTGGTCACCGCCCTCGGACCGGGGACGGACCCGGGCGCCGGGCGTCGAGTTCTCGACGCGGGCTGTGGCAAGGGCTACTACACGAGGCTTCTCGCGGAGTTCGGGCACCGGGTGGACGGCATCGACACGAGCGCCCACGCCATCGGCGAGTGTCGTGCCCTGGCAGGACCTCGGCAGAGCTACCACGTGTCGGCCCTCACCGACTGGTCCCCGCCCTACCTGTACGACGCCATCGTCTCCATCGATGTCCTCTATCACCTGATGGACGACGCCGAGTGGGAGGCGAGCATCCGCCATCTCGCAACGCTCGTCCGGCTCGGTGGGCGCATCGGTCTCGTCGACCACGACCGCGACGAGGACCGGGTGTGGAGGGACTATCAGAAGACGCGATCGAACGGCCGCTACCGTGAGGTCCTGGAGTCGTGCGGCTTCGCCGTGATCGGTTTCATCCGCAACGACTTCACCGATGATCCGTCCGGAATGCACTTGGCAGTGAGGGTGTCCTGATGTCCCTGAGTGACTACGTCTCGTCCACGAGCGCCGCCGTCGGCGCCGACGCCGTGGTGACCCTGCTCGCGGGGTCCGAGACCCTGAACGGAGTCGTGCCGACCAACCTTGCTCGAACGGACGCCGGCGAGAGTGAGGGCGGGCGAGCGGTCGTCGTCGCCCATGCGCCCCAAGGGGAGGAGGTGACGGCCCTCGAGACTCTGGCCGAGGCCATCGGTGACCGTGGTGTGGGCATCCTCGCCCTCGTCGTCGCCCCGGACGCACTGCCCGTGGGCCCCCTCGTGGCCGCGGCCACCGAGACAGGTCTGCGCGTCGTGCGGGCCCAGGGCGTCCAGCACCGACGAGCCCGCAGCGTGCTCACGGTGACCCGCGACTCCGAGGTGCCGGTCACGGCATACCTTGCGGCCACGCCCGTCGCGACGGACGAAAGGGCCACGTTGCGACTGGCCAACGAATGGCTCGTCGAGGGTTTGGCCCTGCGAGCAGGACTCGAGCGGCTCGCCGCTCGTCAGCGCGGCGCCGAGTACGAGGCCGCCCAGCTCCGCCTTCGCCTCGACGAGTTCCAGACCCGTGCGCGCGATGAGCGGGCCGACCTCCAGAGCGAGATCGCGGTGGCCCAGAAGGCCGCCCGCGACGCACGGGCCAGGGCGGCGCAGGGCCCCGCGGTCAGGGCCAAACGGGCGGTCGCGATCCTGCGCGAAGACCCGGTCGGTGGGTCGCGGCGCATCGCCCGCTCCGCCGCCAAGCGCCTGGGTCGCTGACCTCTCGGACCCGATCGGGAGCGCGACGCAGCGCCACCGAGGGCCCCTGTCCTTCGCCCTGACGGATTCTTTCGTTTTGGGCGCGTCCCGCGTGACCCATTGCTATCGTGCGGCGGCATGGGGGTGGCTCGAGCCAGCTTCGGGACAAGGGGTGAACAATGGTGGCGTCACGTCGACGGCTGATGACGGCTCTGATATCGGGGACGGTGGTCGCAGCAGCGTTGGTGGCGCCGACCGCACCGGCCCAGGCACACGCAAGGACGGGCGGGTCAACTCCGGGTCCGATCACCTCGCTCGAACGACCCGGCCCGGTCGGTCGGGGGGTTCACAGCACGACCCAGGCCAACCCGGACGGCAAGATTGCGGACGGCTCGGTCCGAAGGCGCGACGCGCGATCGGCGTCGACGCTCCCCGAGGTCGGTGCGGTGTGCCCGTCGGGTCAGGTCGTCAAGAAGACCTACCTCACTGCGGGGTTCGAGGACGGCGAGGTCCCCAACCCCGACTACTCCGTCGGTTGGACCGTGGGTGCTCCCAGCGCCGGTGCTGCGCCCGAGGGCGCGCTCGTGGCGAGGTCCGCGTCGGCGGTCGACACGGCGACCGACAACGTCATCAACCCGATCTTCGCGTCGGTGGACCCCGGCGCAAGCCTCTATGTCTCGGTGACCTATCGGGGCACGTTCGCGCCCGGTGAGGTCGGCCTCTACGTCAATGACGGAAGTGGGGCACTGGCCCCGTCCACGCAGTGGCGCACGACGCGCGTCAACGCCACGGCTGGCGCGTCCTTCGGGACCGTCGAGGTGTTCGTCGATCTCGTGACCGCGGCCAAGGGCACGGTGAGCCAGGTCGAGATCGACGACGTCAGGGCCTGGTCGTGTGCCGCGATCCCGGCGACGGGCATCCGTGGGGACTGGACCGGCGACACCCTCGTCGATCTCTTTGGCATCACGGCCGCGGGTGAGCTGTGGCTCTACCCCGGTCGAGGGACCGGCGGGGTGGGCGCTGGAGTCCTCATCGGCGGCGGCTGGTCGACCTACTCGTGGGTGGGCAGCCCCGGCGACGTCACCGGCGACCGGCGTTCCGACCTCGTGGGTCGCGGAACCGACGGTCGGATGTACCTGTATGCCGGCGCGGGCGGCGGGGCGTTCAGCGCCCGCAAGGAGGTCGGCTCGGGCTGGAGCGCGATGACCGCGTTCGCCACACCGACCGACATGAACCTCGACGGAAGCCCCGAGCTTCTTGCCCGCCGCTCGGACTCGACCCTGCACCTCTACTCGTTCTCGTCCACCGGTGCGCTGCGCTATCTCAAACAGGTGGGCAGCGGGTGGAACGGAATGTCCTGGATCATCGGCATGGGCGACCTCAACAGCGACCGTCGCGGTGACACCGTCGGCGTGAACCGTGACAACGCCTGTCTCTACGCCTACGTCACGACGTCGGCGCTCACCCTCGGGTCTGCCACCAAGGTCGGCTGCGGCTGGAGCGGCATGACCTTCCTGGCCTCGCCCGGCGACCTCAACGGCGACAAGCTCGGAGACCTCGTTGCCCGTGCGGCCGATGGGGGACTGTGGTTCTACCCCGGCAAGGCCGGCGGTGGGGTCCGCGCCGGGGTCAAGGTCGGATCCGGCTGGACCGGCATGGCGGTGATCCTGTGAACACTCTCCTGACGATGTCGCGCCGGACCCTGCGCCGCGCCACGCTCGTGCTCGCCTTCGCCCTGACGATCGTGGTGGTCGGCCAGACCTCGACCGCCTGGGCCTACGTCAAGGTCGTCTATGCGACCCGTGGCCTCGTGATGACCGAGCGCCCGCCGACGAGCATCGGTGAGGTGCGGGCCACCTTGCCGCTGGTCCTCAAGGCGGGCGAGGCCCGGTTGCTCATGGCCGAGACCAAGGTCTACGACGGGTATCCCGACCGCAACGCCATCGGTCAGAAGATCACCTGCGAACGGCCCGACGGCTCGATCGTCAAGGAGTCCTGGACCGGTACCAACCTCCTGACCCGCAACGGACTCACCCCCGTCGCGAACCGTCTGCTCTTCGTGGCTCCCACCGCAGGCACCTACTACTGCCGGCTGCGTGTCTACGTGAACTCGCACTACGCGACGCCGGGTCGGGCCACGCTCTACAGCGGCTTCATCGGCGACGCCTTCGGCACCCTCACGACCCAGAGGCTCGGCATCTCGCGCCAGACGTACGGCGTCCAGATGTTCGAGGCGGGCGACAAGACGGTCCAGAAGATGGTGCCGATCTTCCGCTACCTGCCCCCCGCAGGAGCGACCAAGATCCAGGCCCGCAGCGACGTCTATCTCACCAACTGCTACGGCGCCGGGGGAGCCGGTTGTCCGCGCCGTACCTTCCCGGCGAGCGGATCCGCGACCTTCGCGGTGCAGGGGTTCCTCGTCCCGACCAACCCGGCCTGCAAGACGGTCGCGACGGCCCGCACGGTGAAGACGTTCGACCACCTGACCCACCACCTCGGGCACTCGCTGGACATGTCGGCGACCCTGCCGGTGGGCGTCAACTGTGGCGCCTGGACGACCTACACCACGGTGCAGTGGCAGGGCGGGCTGCCCTTCGTGGTCCACCTCTACCCCTACTCGCAGGCATCGATCATCGGGTCCTGACTGGGCGGGGCACGCGCACGTCGTCGTCGAGGCCGGGGGTCCGTATGATCTGGGGGTCGCCTTTTCTCGATTCAGGACGGAAACCACTGTGAAGATCTGCGTTGTTGCCCTCGGCAAGATCGGACTGCCGCTCGCCGTGCAGTTCGCGAGCAAGGGACACGACGTCGTGGGCGTCGACGTCAACCAGGCGACGGTGGACACCGTCAACGAGGGCCACGAGCCGTTCCCGGGCGAGGCCCACCTCGAGGAGAAGCTCCAGGAGCTCGTGCCCGCTGGCCGCCTGCGCGCCACGACCGACTACGCCGACGCAGTCCCCGGTGCCGACGCCATCGTGCTCGTGGTCCCGCTCTTCGTGGACGGCGACGGCAAGCCCGACTTCGGCTGGATGGACGGCGCGACGCGCGAGCTCGCCAAGCACCTCACGGCCGGCACCCTCGTGTCCTACGAGACGACCCTCCCGGTCGGCACCACTCGCAACCGCTGGAAGCCGATGATCGAGGAGATCTCCGGCCTCGTCGAGGGCAAGGACTTCCACCTCGTCTTCAGCCCCGAGCGCGTCCTCACCGGTCGTGTCTTCGAGGACCTGCGCAAGTACCCCAAGCTCATCGGTGGCCTCTCCGAGGCTGGCGCCGACAAGGCCCGCGAGTTCTACGAGGCCGTCCTGGACTTCGACGACCGCCCCGACCTCGAGCGCGGGAACGGTGTCTGGGACCTCGGCTCCGCTGAGGCGTCCGAGCTTGCGAAGCTCGCAGAGACGACCTACCGCGACGTCAACATCGGTCTGGCCAACCAGTTCGCGCAGTTCGCCGCGACCCAGGGAATCGACGTCTTCCAGGTGATCGACGCGAGCAACTCGCAGCCCTACAGCCACATCCACCGGCCCGGCATCGCCGTCGGCGGTCACTGCATCCCCGTCTACCCCCGCCTCTACCTGCACACCGACCCGTCGGCAACCGTCGTCAGCGCCGCGCGCGCAGCGAACGCTGCGATGCCGGCATACACGACGAATCTCCTGGAAGGCGCGCACGGTTCGCTCACCGGCGAGAAGGTCGTCGTCCTCGGCGCGGCCTACCGCGGTGGCGTCAAGGAGACCGCGTTCTCCGGCGTCTTCGACACGGTCACGTCCCTCAAGGGACTGGGTGCCGACGTCGTCGTCCACGACCCGATGTACACGGACGAGGAGCTCGAGGCCCTCGGCTTCGCGGCCTACCACCTCGGTGAGCAGGTCGACGCGGCCGTCATCCAGGCCGACCACGCTGAGTACCGCGACCTCAAGCCGGCAGACCTGCCGGGTCTCAAGACGCTCGTCGACGGCCGTCGCCTCACCAAGTCGGAGGACTGGCCCGGGATCACCCACCGCACCGTGGGTGTCGCGGCCACCGAGCCCGCCGCGGGCTGATCGTGTCCAGCGCGGACCGTCAGGACGTGCCCAAGGTCGTGATGATGGTGGGCAACGACATTGCCCACGACACGCGGGTTCTCAAGATGGGCCTCACTCTGGCCGACGCCGGGCTCGACGTCACGCTCTTGGGTTACGCCTCCTCCGGCGTGCGCGAGGAGCGCCGCTTCGGCAACGTGCGCATCCTGCGCGTGCCCGTCGCGTGGCGACTGCGGGACGCTGCTGCGGCCCGCAAGAAGGAGCGGCGCGGGCTCCTCAACCTCGCGATGGACCCGTCCCGGCGACGCGCCCTCGACCTCCAGGCGGCCCTGCGTCGTCGTGAGGTCGAGAGTGGTGCCGGCCTCGGCCCCAAGGCGCGCGGCGGCCAGATCAAGGCCCGTCGTCTCGTCGCGAGAGTGCGCTCTGGCGCGGACCGCCGCCTGCGCACCTACGAGCGCGACGCCTGGAAGGCCGTCGACGGGCTGACGCACCGCACTCCCTATGGCGCGCAGTGGCGCCGAATCCTCCCCGAGATCGACGACTACGAGCTGGCCTTCGGTCCCGTGCTCGACCAGCTCGAGTGGGACGTCCTGCACGCGCACGACGTGCACCTTGTCGGGGTGGCGGCACGCGCCGTGGCCCGTCGGCGGGCGCAGGGCCGATCAGCCGCCTGGGTCTACGACGCACACGAGTATGTTCGCGGCCTCTCGATCTACGGGCCCCGCACCGTTCGACGTCGCGCGGGCTACCTCGACCTCGAGAGCGAGTACGTCCGAGCTGCCGACGCGGTCGTCACCGTGACCGAGCCGCTGGCCGAGCAGCTTCAGGGCGACCACCGGCTGCCGGCGCGGCCCGCCGTCGTCATGAACAGCCCGATGCTCGGCGCGGCCGACCACGAGATCGAGCGCACGATTCGAGACGACGTCGGTCTCGCGCCCGACGTGCCGCTCATGGTCTACAGCGGTGGCGTCACCGCGGTGCGTGGCGTGGACACGGCAGTGCAGGCTCTCGTCGACCTGCCGGGCGTCCACCTCGCCGTCGTCGCCGTTCCCCACCGTGAGATCGCCGCAGCGAAGTCGCTGCACAAGCTTGCCGTCCGGCTCGGGGTCGCCGACCGTCTGCACCTGCTCGACCCGGTCCGACCGGACGAGGTCGCGGCCTACCTGCGGACCGCCGATGTCGGCCTGTTGCCGATCCACCACTTCGGCAGCCACGAAGTGGCCCTGCCCAACAAGGTCTTCGAATACCTGCACGCGGGGATCCCGCTCCTCGTGAGTGACACCCGCGCCACGGCCGAGTTCGTCGAGCAGCACGGGGTCGGTGGCGTGCACGTCGCCAAGGACACGGCGTCCTTCGTCACGGCGTTCCAGGATGTCTGGGCGCGTCACGCTGCCCTGCGCTCCCGGATCGCTGAGGACGCGGACCTCCTCACTCCCTTCGCGTGGGACCGCCAGGAACTGGTGCTGCGTGATGTCTACCGTGGCATCCTCGGCGACACCGCCGTGCGCGAACCCGACGTCTCCACGCCCCTCGAGGGGTTGCGTGAGGAGCCGTTCGTCCGCAACGACCGCGCCTCCGTCCTCGCGATCGGACCCGCCAACATGGCCGGGCAGGCCTGGGAGTGGGCCAAGGCCGTCGAGCGTGACATCGACGGGGTGCGCACCGAGGTGCTGTCCGTCGACCGTGGTGGCCCCATCCAGTTCCAGGCCGACGACATCGTGCCGGCGGCGACCTATGCCAACGACGCACGGTGGGCGCAGTCCCTGGAGGCGCGTGGCCTCGACGAGTGGACCCATGCCCTCCTCGAGGCCGGGCGCCCGCTCTTCGGCCTGAGGCACGGGCGGGACTTCACCGGTGACGTGCCGGTCCTGCGCTCCGTGGGTATCGAGGTCGGTCTCGTCCTGCACGGCAGCGAGATCCGCAACCCGCGCCGCCACGCCGCCTCCGTGTCGTGGTCACCCTTCGCTGACCCCGACGACGAGCTCACCGCACGTCTGCAACGCCAGTGGGAGGTCCTGCATCCCCTCGTCATGGCCTTCGACGGTCCGGTCTTCGTGTCGACGCCGGACCTGCTCGAGGACGTCCCCCACGCGCACCTCCTGCCCGTCGTCGTCGACATCGAGCGCTGGCGCAGCGACGTGCCCGCCATGGAGCGCGAAGTGCCCGTCGTCCTGCACGCACCGAGCCGGGCCGCGATCAAGGGCACGAGCCACGTCGAGAGTGCGATCCGTCCGCTCGCCGACGCCGGGCTCGTCGAGTACCGGCTCCTGGAGGGTGTCGCGCCGGCTGAGATGCCCGCCGCCATCCGCGACGCCGACATTGTGCTGGACCAGTTCACCCTGGGCAGCTATGGCGTCATGGCCGTCCAGGCGATGGCTGCCGGTCGAGTCGTCGTCGGTCATGTCGCCCAGTCCGTCCGAGACACCTTCGGAGGGGCTGTTCCCCTCGTCGAGGCCGCCCCGGACGAGCTGCGCCAGGTGGTCGAACGCCTCGTTGCCGACCGGGACGAGTCACGTGCCGCGGCTGCAGCCGGGCCGACCTTCGCCTCGGAGGTCCACGACGGGCGACGCTCGGCGGCCGTCCTCCGGGATGTTCTGCACCTGCGCGGCACGTGATCCCGGAGTCGGCCACCTGTAGCCGTCAGAGGATGAACTTCATCCCGGTCCAGCCGGAGCCGACCTTGACGGCGCTGTAGACGCCACCACCGGTGCGCCCGGGGTAGAAGAACAGCTGGCCGTTGGCGTCGCGGGCCACGAGGTCGCCCAGGCCGTCGCCGTTGAGGTCGCCCGGGCTGGTGAGCCAGGTCATGGCACTCCAGCCGCAGCCCACCTTGGCGTGCAGCTTCAGCGCAGGGGCGCTCGTGGCGTTGTAGGCGTAGAGACACCCGTCCGTGGCATTGACGGCGACGACATCACCGCGAGCGTCGCGGTTGAGGTCACCCATCCCGATGATCCACTTCATGCCGTTGAACTTCCAGCCGATCTCCTTGACCCGCTTGATCTCACCGAACGTGTCGAAGGCATACAGGTTGAGCGTCCCGTCAGCATCGCGCGCGATGAGGTCGGGGCTTCCGTCCCCGGTGACGTCGGTCGGCGTCGTGATGGCACTGAAGACGTCCCAGCCCGTGCCGATGGCGCGACGCGTGGCGAAGGCTCCGTTGCCGCGACCCGAGTACAGGTAGAGGGTGCCGTCAGCGGAGACGCCGAGCAGGTCACTGATGCTGTTGCTGTCGACATCACCGGGTGAGCCAGCCCAGGTGAACGAGCCCCATCCGGGACCGACCCGCGTCCCGGCCACGATGTCGCCGGTGCCCGTGCCGGGGTACAGGTAGAGGTCGCCCGAGCCGTGGATGCCGAGCAGGTCAACTCGCTGGTCGCCGGTCCAGTCACCGCGCTTGAACGGCGTGGGAACACAGGTGTAGACGCGCACCTCGTCCACCCGCATGGTCGAGTTCTGGCTCGAGTCAACACTCGTGTCGTTGAAGAAGAAGGCGTCGAGGAACCCGGCGTTGGTCCGTGCCTCGGACGTGACATCCAGCGCGACTCGGCTCCAGGTGGTGGTGGGGGCCAGGGTGCCACCTGAGTTGTTGACCGAGAAGCCAATGGTGTCGGGACCAAAACCGGTGTAGGAGAACGACATTCCGATGCGTGTGCCTGCAGGCACGGGCACGTGGGTGCTGTTGACGTAGGTCAGGAGCGGGTACCCCGCACTGATCGTCGACGATGCGTTGTAGGAACCATCAGTGGCCCCTCCGTTGGTCGTCGCATTGAAGCCGTAGGAATCTGCCGGGTAGGGGAGCGCGCCCTCGAAGCTCGCCTTGTTGAGCAGCTTGCCCGGGGCGAAGCCGGTGGGGCAGTAACCCGGCAGCTCGATGACACCGGCGGCCGTCGTGGAGCGCTCGCCCGTGGCACCGTCGGCACGGCCCAGGTTGGCGTCCTGGCGAGCCAGCGCAGGCGCGTCGTGAGTCCGGACGGCATTGCCGGCGGGCTTCTGCGACGGGGTGATCGGCTCGGCTGCGGCGCCCGCTGAGGGTGCCGCCAGACCGGTGAGGAGGGCCCCGATGCACGCCACGGTGGCGACGAGGGGTCGACGGATGGACATGGTGTCTCCCGGTGTGTGAACTCAAGGACCGCCGAGCGACCGTCCCCCAAGCGCTCAAGATATCAGTGGGCTCGGGCGTGTCGAAGCTCGAAATGACCACTCACAGATGGGGCTATTGGGACCAATGTGACTACAGTGACTAGTCATCGTCCGACCAACTGGAGGCAACCCATGGGCACCGGAATACGCGCAGCAACCGCCAGCGCGCTCGCATTGAGCCTGCCGGCAGCGCTGCTCCTCGCCCTCCCGGCGCGAGCGACGGAGTCGACCACGGCCATCGCGGCGACCACGGATCCTCACCGGTCGGCCCGGTTCACGCCAGCCGCCCAGTCCTCCGATCAGGCCAAGGTCTCCGGTCCGGACCGCGAGGAGGCGCGCAAGCACCGCGTGGAGCCGGTCGTCACCGGGGTGGCCACAGGCCTCACCGTGCGCGGTGTCACGAGCGCCGTCGGCGTCACGTGGTCGGGCGCGACTCCCCGTGGCGTGCTGCAGTGGCGGTTCCTTCCCACCTCGGGCGAGGTCGGGACGTGGTCCGAACTCCCTCTCGACGCCCACGGTCCCGATGCGGGCTCCGCGGAGGCGGCAGGAGCCCGGAGGGCCTCCGAGCCGTTGCTCACGACCCAGCCGGGATCGGTCGAGCTTCGGGTGCTCGGCGGCGACACCGCACGGACCACCTCGTTGCGGGTCACTGTCGACGAAGCCGGAGCTGCTCCCGTCGATGCGGCCCCGACTTCTCGGTCGGCCACCGCGCCCGATGCGACCCAGGGCTCGCAGGACTCGCAGAGCGCGGCTGGCGCGGCCGCTCCCACGATCCTCACCCGAGCGGCCTGGGGTGCCGACGAGTCCCTTCGCAAGGGTGAACCGTCCTATGGCGCGGTGAAGGGCGAAGTCGTCCACCACACCGTCAACGCCAACACGTACGCGGCCGATCAGGTGCCCTCGATCATCCGGGCCATCTACGACTACCACGTCAACCACAACGGCTGGAACGACATCGGCTACAACTTCCTCATCGACCGTTTCGGTCGGACCTGGGAGGGTCGCTACGGCGGCATCGCGCGCCCGGTCGTCGGGGCGCACAGTCCGGGGGTGAACTCGTGGACCACCTCGGCCGCAGCGATCGGCACCTTCACGAGCAGCGGGACGACGGTCCCGACGGCGATCACCACGGCATACACGAAGTTGTTTGCCTGGAAGGCCTCGCTGCACCAGCTCGACCCGGACTGGACCGTGAACCTCGGCGGCAAGACGCAGCGCTCCATCTCGGGGCACCGCGACAACGTCGAGACGGAGTGCCCCGGTGCCGCGTTGTACGCGCGGATCCCGGCGATCACCACGGCGACCAGCGCTGCGACGCCCAACACGCCCGCGCTCACGGTGCGGCGCGACGCGGACAACGCCGGCGACAACGACGTGCTCACCCTCGATGGGAGCCAGCGACTCGCGCTCGTCCATGCAGATGGCGCGGGGGCACTTCAGGCACCGGAGGTGAAGACCAGTCTCGCCCCGGCGGGCTTCGACATGTTGCGGGTCGCGGGCGACTGGGACGGCGACGGAGCGGTCGACGTCCTGGGTCGGCTCGCGAGCAACGGAGGGCTCTATCTGTATCCCGGTGACGGCACTGGGGGATTCCGGACGCCGGTGAAGGTCGGAACGGGATGGAACACGATGCGCATCATGACGTCGGTGGGTGACGTCACGGGCGACCGAGTGCCGGACCTCCTGGCGGCGACCAGTTCCGATTCTGAGCTGCGGGTGTACCCCGGCGACGGCAAGGGAAGCTTCCTGAAGCCCAAGGTCGTCGGCTATCGGTGGAACGGCATTCGTTCGATCGTGGGTGTCGGCGACTGGGACCGGGACGGTGACTCCGACGTGCTCGGCATCACGACCGCCGGAGTCCCGCTGATCTACGGCAACGCTGGGGGAGGTGTCCTCTCCAATGGACCGCAGCTCAACTTCGTCGCGCCCCAGGGCTCCGTCGTCATGGCGATCGGCGACGCGACGAGCGACTCGCTGTCAGATCTCGTCGTCAAGGACGCCTCGGGAACGGTCCGGGTCGCTGCGGGCACTGCGGACCCCAGCGTGATCCGCTGGGTCACCCAGAGCCCGGAAACCGTCACCACGTGGCGCGGCCTGAAGCCGTTCGAGGGCTGAGGCTCTGCGCCATCAGCCCAAGGTGATGATCACCCCAGGGTGAAGGTCAGCTCGGGCCCCGTCTTCTCGCGCAGCTCGTCCTCGGTGACCCCGGGGGCGAGCTCGCGCACGACGAGGCCGTCGGCGGTCACGTCGATGACCGCGAGATCGGTGATGATCCGTTGCACGACACCGAGCCCGGTGATGGGGAGGTCGCACTCGTCGACGATCTTGTGGGTGCCGTCCTTGGCGACGTGCTCCATGAGGACGATGACCTTCTTGGCGCCGTGGACGAGGTCCATCGCGCCGCCCATGCCCTTGACCATCTTGCCGGGGATCATCCAGTTGGCGATGTCGCCGGCGCGTGACACCTGCATTGCGCCGAGGATGGCTGCGTCGACCTTGCCGCCCCGGATCATCCCGAAGCTCGTCGCGCTGTCGAAGTAGCTCGCGCCACGACGGGTCGTCACCGTCTCCTTGCCCGCATTGATGAGGTCGGGGTCGACCGCGTCCTCGACCGGGTAGGCGCCGACACCGAGGATGCCGTTCTCGGACTGGAGGACGAGCTCGACGTCGTCGGGGACGAAGTTGGGGACGAGCGTCGGGAGGCCGATGCCGAGGTTGACGTAGGAGCCGTCGGTCAGTTCGCTGGCCGCGCGTGCGGCCATCTCGTCGCGAGTGAGGGCCATGGTCAGGCCTCCTTCGGGGTCGTCACGGTGCGCTTCTCAATTCGCTTGTCCTGAGCCTGTTCTGGCGTCAGGGGGACCACGCGCTGGACGTAGATCCCGGGCAGGTGGATCTGGTCGGGGTCGAGCTCGCCCGGCTCGACGAGCTCCTCGACCTCGGCGATCGTGACGCGCCCCGACATCGCGCAGAGCGGGTTGAAGTTGCGCGAGGACTTGTTGAAGATCAGGTTGCCGTGGCGGTCGCCCTTCCAGGCGCGCACGAGCCCGAAGTCGGCGGCGATGCCCTCCTCGAGGACGAAGGTGCGTTCCTCGCCGCCGAGCCCGAAGGTCCTCGTCTCCTTGGGAGGTGAGGCGAGAGCGACAGTCCCGTCAGCGGCATACCTCCACGGCAGTCCACCATCGGCGACCTGGCTCCCGACACCGGTCGGGGTGAAGAAGGCTGCGATGCCGGCGCCGCCGGCGCGCAGGCGCTCGGCCAGGGTGCCCTGCGGTGTCAGCTCGACCTCGAGCTCGCCCTGGAGGTACTGGCGGGCGAACTCCTTGTTCTCGCCGACGTAGGAGGAGACCATGCGCCGGATCTGCTTGTTGCCGAGAAGGATGCCCAGACCCCAGTCGTCCACACCGCAGTTGTTGGAGAAGACCTCGAGGTCGCGCACCCCCTTGGCGTGCAGCTCGGCGATGAGAACGCTGGGTATGCCGCAGAGCCCGAATCCGCCGACGGCCAGGCTGGCACCGTCGCGGACGTCCTCGAGGGCTGCGGCTGCAGAGGAGACGACCTTGTCCATGGCGGTGACTCTAGTCACCGAGGGGGAGGGCTTCGATGTGGTGGGGGTCCAGAGCCCGGGACTAGTTATGGGGCCGCGACACGAGCGGGAGATTTTCCTGAATTTGCGTGTATTTGCCGGAGATTCCACCGCACCAGACGGGGTCGGGCGAAGTACATGCGTGTAATTCACCCCGTTCCACTTGCGTAACCAGTGTGACAGATGGGACAACTGACCTTGCCAAAGTGTCTGGTGTGACGTCTGGGACGGCGCACGGGGCACACATCGCTTCACTCCGTTGCCCCTGAGGAGCTTTCGTTGACGCGCGCCACCCTGCCTGCCACGTCGACCCGAGGACCGGTTCGCGCCCTCGGTGCCGTCTCCGTCTCTCTCCTGTCGATCCCTTTCGGTCTCTCCCTCGCGGGCGGATCTGCCTCTGCCACATTGGCATCGAGCATCCCGCCGCCCCCGACGAAGCCGCTGCCGAGCGAGCTCGACATCGCCCCGAAGTACCAGGAGGGCTACCGCTGCCTCACCGGTGACCGTCCGGGGCCGACCGCCTTCGCGAAGCTGCTCAACGACACGTACGGCAAGCACGTCTACGGCATCAACCGGATGTGCGCGCTCGAGCACGGCGAAGGCCGCGCCCTCGACTGGATGAACAACGCCTACACCGCCGACGGCCTCGCTCTCGGCAACGCGATCACTCGCTGGCTCTCCGCGCCCGACGCGCAGGGCCGCCCGGGCGCCATGGCCCGTCGCTTCGGCATCAACTACATCATCTGGAACCGCCAGATGTGGCGTGCATACGACCCGGGTCGTGGCTGGGCGCCGTACACCGGCAGTGCCCCGCACACCGACCACATCCACATCTCGTTCACCTGGGACGGCGCCTACCAGCAGACGTCGTGGTGGACGGGCAAGGCGCTTTTGGCCGTCAGGTACTCCGGCCCCGTCGCCGACCCCAGCACGCCGGTGGTCACCACTCCGACGATGACGGCGTCCGGCTACCCGCTGCTCAAGCGAGGTGACTCCCACAAGGACCTGTTGATCGCCCAGGGTGCACTCGGCCTGAGCAAGGACGGACAGTTCGGTCCAGGCACCGAGGCGGCCGTGGCGTCGTTCCAGTCACGCAATGGCGTCGCTGTCACCAAGCAGCTCGACAACGCCACGTGGACCAAGCTCGTCCAGCTCAAGCTCATCCCGTCCCGCACCGGCGGCACCACGGCGCCCAGTCCGCTGTCCGCCTACGTCAACACGGTCATCCAGCGGGGCTCCAAGGGTCCCGCCGTCATCGCCCTGCAGAAGGCCCTCGGTCTCACCGCGGACGGCAGCTTCGGCCCGGGGACCGAGACCAAGGTCAAGGCGTACCAGTCGTCCAAGGGGATCTCGCCCACCGGTGTCGTCGCCTCGTCCACGTGGAAGGCCCTGATGGGCACGACGCCGACGCCGACCACGCCCCCGGCGCCGACCACGTCGCCGCTCTCGGCCTATGCCAAGAGCGTGATCCAGCGAGGCTCCAAGGGTCCCGCCGTCATCGCCCTGCAGAAGGCCCTCAGAATCACCGCCGACGGCAGCTTCGGTCCCGGCACCGAGACCAAGGTCAAGGCGTACCAGACCTCCAAGGGCATCAGCCCGACCGGTGTCGTCGCTTCCGCCACGTGGGCCGCCCTCATGGGTCAGACCCCGACGACCACCCCGCCGCCAGCCACGACCTCGCCGACGAGCACGGAGTTCACGGCCTACAAGTCGACGATGCTGAGCGCCGGGTCCAAGGGCACTGCAGTCAAGGTGCTCCAGGCCGGTCTCGGGGGCCTGGCGGTTGACGGAGCCTTCGGGCAGGCCACGGTCGGTGCGGTGAAGGCGCTTCAGACCAGGTGGGGCCTCCCCGCGTCCGGAGTCGTCAACCTCAAGACCTGGAACCGTCTCGAGCTCACCGTGCACCCGCTCATCCCCTACTGGGCCACGGTGGCCAAGTCCGGCTCCAAGGGCGCAAACGTGGTCGCCCTGCAGCGGGCCCTGCGCATCACGGCAGACGGCAACTTCGGTCCCGCGACCCTCGCGGCCGTGAAGGCGGCGCAGGCGCGAGCCAAGCTCAGCCAGACCGGTGTCGTCGCGACGCTGACCTGGAAGGCCGTCGAGAAGCAGATGTAGCGCGCTCCCGGGTCAGGAGGCTGAGTCCGAAATGGCCCCCTCGACCCGGGACCGCTCCACCAGAACGTCCGCCGGCGCCTCGCCGCGACTGAGCACGACCGATCCGTCTGCCGCCCACAGGGCAAGGCAGGCGCGGAGGAAGTCGGCCGTATCAGTCATCGTGAGGTGCCGGCGTTCTGCTGAGTTCCGCTGTGGGACAACAAGATCGGCGTATGCCGTTCGCTCGCCACCCGCGATGAGTGCGGTGTCGCTGTCTTCGGGTTCTTCGTAGGCGGCGAACTGGTCGCCGTGGGTGCTGAGCTCCTTGGCCTCGTCCATGACGCCCTGCGGGACGGGTGCGGCGGCGGAGCGGGCGAGTCCGGCGAGAGTGACGAGGACGGCGGGGGAGTCGCTGGCTCCGGCGGCGTCGGGGTCGGTCGTGACCAGGAGGTCTGGTGTGGTGTCCGCAGCGTCGGTGCTGACGGTGGCTCCGACGGACCAAGCGGCCAGAGCCCAGTAGGCCGTGCGCCAGTGCGGCGGGAGGTCGAGGTGGATGACTGAGCCGGGGGCGATGTCGAACTCGTCCTGCAGGGCGTTGGCTGCCTTGTTGACCCAGTTGCCGAGGACGCGTGCGGAAAGCTCGATGCGTTCACCCCGGGTCGGGCCGTCGGTGTCGTCGTAGGTCGTGATCCGCGGCTTCGCGGAGTCGGAGCGGAGCATCTGCTGCAGGACATCGGCGGGTCGGGTCACAGCAGTCACCCTACGGAAGGGGCGAGGATGGCACCCAGGGTGCGGAATAGACCGAAAGCGGCCCACGCTGCATACTCTGATTGAAGTTTCAATCTCTCAACGGAGGTAGACATGCCTGCAGTGACGGTTGACAACGTGCTCGCCCTGCCGAGGCTCGCCGCTCCCGACGTGACCGCCCAAGGTCGGCCGGTCAAGAGCATCACCACCGCGCCAAGTGGCTTCGAGGGTGAGGGTTTTCCCGTGCGTCGCGCCTTCGCCGGTGTCGACGTGGCCGACCTCGATCCCTTCATCCACATGGACCAGATGGGTGAGGTCGAGTACGCGCCGGGTGAGCCGAAGGGCACACCGTGGCACCCACACCGTGGGTTCGAGACGGTGACCTACATGCTCGACGGGACCTTCGAGCACAAGGACTCCCACGGTGGTGGTGGCGTCATCTCCGACGGGGACACCCAGTGGATGACCGCCGGTTCCGGCCTGCTGCACATCGAGGCGCCGCCCGAGGAGGTCGTCGTCAATGGTGGGCTGTTCCACGGAACCCAGCTGTGGGTCAACCTGCCCAGCCGGCAGAAGATGTCCGACCCGAGGTATCAGGACATCCGCGGCGGCGAGGTTCGCCTGCTCAGCTCACCGGACGGCGGCGCGCTGCTGCGCGTCATCGCCGGTGAGGTCGGCGGACACGCTGGTCCCGGGATCACGCACACCCCCATCGCACTCGTCCACGCCACCATCGAGCCCGGTGCCGAGGTGGACATCCCGTGGCGACCGGACTTCAACGCGCTCGTCTACGTGATGGCGGGAAACGGTCAGGTCGGCGCTGAGCGGCGACCCATCCGGATGGGGCAGCTCGCGGTGCTGGGCGCGGGTGACTCGATCAGGGTCAGCGCCACGGAACGCCAGGAGTCACGCAGTCCTCAGCTCGAGGTCATGGTCCTGGGCGGGCTGCCGATTCGCGAACCTGTGGCGGCCTACGGGCCGTTCGTGATGAACACGCGCGCCGAGCTGGTCCAGGCCTTCGAGGACTTCCAGGCCGGACGCCTCGGGGTCATCCCGTCCGAGCCGCACCCGGGACACGTGGGGCTCCAGTAGCCGAGCCGGGCAACGGTCGGCCCGCCGCGCGAAGGGTGCGAACCCCAACGGATAGCGTTGGCGCCCATGAGCCGCTCGCTGCCGATCGCTGACGAGGACCTGCCTTCCTCACCGCTCGAGCGGGCTGGGGGTCGGTGGCTCCAGACGATCGTCCTCGGGGCGGCGACGTGGGTCGTCGCGATGTCGCTGCTCGCCGTGGTGCTGGCGGGGCTGGGCGCGTGGTTCCCGTGGCTGGTCCTGCCTCTCGCCCTGGTCGGTGCGGGTGCGAGCGGGTGGTTGGCACACGGCATACCCGCTCGGGCGTTGCCCGTCTGGACCGCAGCGCTCCTCGTCGTCGTCAGCGTGGGTGCCGGAATCTGGACTGCCACAACGCATTCCGAGCAGGTCCTGCCTCGGCGCGATTCCGCGAGCTACCTCCAGTCGGCGATCTCCATGGCGGAGACGCACCATCGCGTCGTGCCGGTGGATCCCGCATCGGTGGGCGGTCCTGAGGTCCTCGCCCTCGACGGCATCACCCTCGCCAGCCCGGCCTTCTACGAGGTCGGCGGCGACGCGGACCCCGCGATCCAGCCGCAGTTCGTCATCGGACCTGGCGCGATCTGGTCGATGGGGGTGTGGCTCGGTGGACCGGCGGGTGCCCTGCTCTTCCCGGCCCTCGTGTCGGCCCTCGGCATCCTCGGCCTGGGGCTGCTCACCGCTCGCATCGGCGCACCCCGCTGGTCGCCGCTGGCCGCTGCGGGTGTGGCCCTCCTCTTCCCGGTCCTGCACACGGCCCGGGCGACCTACTCCGAACCCTTGGCCATGGTGACCCTCGGCGGCGGGCTGCTCGCTCTGGTGATCGCCGCCCGTCAGGGAGGCCGGGGAGAGATCGGTCGCGCCGCGCTGCTGGCTGGCGTCCTCATCGGCGGGACGGCGTTCGTCCGCATCGACGGGCTGCGCGAGACCATCCTGCTCATCCCGGTCGCCGCGTTGGCTCTCGCGCAAGGTCAGAAGTGGCCGCGCACGACTCTGATCGGGGCCGGTGTCTCAACCGTCCTCGCGGGACTTGCGGCCCTGTGGCTCTCGAACCAGTACCTCGGCAGCATCGCCGCGAGTCTCGTTCCCCTCGTCGGACTCGGCGTCATCATGGGGCTACTGTCGGCCGGGCTGCTCTGGTGGCAGCGGCGTGGAGGCGCTGTGTCACAGTCGATTTCGCGACTCCTGCCCACTGGACTGGGTGTCGGGGTCGTCGTTCTCGGCCTCTTCCTCGCCAGCCGGCCGTTGTGGCAGACCGTGCGCCAGTCACCTGATGACCCGGGTTCACGCGTCGTCGCCGGGCTCCAGCTGAGGCAGGGCCTGGCAGTCGATGGTGGCCGCACCTACGCCGAACAGACGGTCGCCTGGCTGTCGTGGTGGGTCGGCATCCCGGCGTTGGTCATCGCGCTCGTGACGCTGGCCTGCGCGGTGCGTGTGGTGGCGAGCACGTGGACGGCGGGGGAGTCGCTGCCGGCGTGGACCGGACCGCTCCTCGTCGGAGCCGGTTCCACCGTCCTCACCCTCTGGCGTCCCGGCATCACTCCCGACCATCCGTGGGCCGAGCGCCGTCTCGTCATCGTCCTGCCGTTCGTCATCCTCCTGTGCGTCGCAGCAGCCGCGTATGCCGTCCGCCACCTCTCGCGTCGAGCTCCCGTCGCCGTCGCGATCGGGGCGGGCGTGGTTCTCGTCGCAGCGACCATCGTCCCGACGGCCTTCGCGACCTGGCCGCACAAGGGTGAGCGCGTGGAGCTGGGAGAGCTCGCCGCCGTGGAGGGCGTGTGTGCCTCACTCAAGGACGGTGACGTGGTCCTCGCGGTGGACTCGAGGGCGGCCAACGAGTGGCCGCAGGTTGTCCGTGGACAGTGCGGCCACCCGGTGCTGTCGACGACCAGAGCCCTGCAGCAGGACCCGGCACGCTTTGCCACGACAGTCGTGACGATCGACGACGCGGTCAGTGCCAAGGGTGGCCGCCTCATCCTGCTCGCCGCCGAAGGCACCAAGGCGTTGGATGCCCTGCGCGCGAGCGAGATTCGTCAGGTCAGCGACGTCTTCGTCGCCGAGGACGACCGGCTGCTGGAACGGCGTCCGGACAGCCTCGTGCCGCTGTCCGTCGAGGTGTGGACGGGGCGCACCACCCGCTACTGAGCCGACTCCTCAGACGCCGGGAGGCGCAGGGGATGTGCGATCAGCGCGGGACGAGGTCCTGCGGCATGCGGCGGGCGACGGCGGCATACGTCGTCCTGTCTGCGGCGACGATGAGACCGGGAACGGTCGAGCGGGGGCCGTACTCGACGCCGTCGAGGTGACCGACGAACCCGCCGGCCTCGGTGACCATGAGCGAGCCGGGCGCGTGGTCCCAGGCGTTGGATCGGCTGTAGAGGATGTAGTCGACCTTGCCCTCGATGAGGTTGGGGTAGTCGACGCCGCAGCACACCCAGGAGGGTTGCAGCGCAGGCAGATCCGCGAGGGCGTGACCGCGCAGCGACCAGATGGACGTCGCGCCACGGGGGTCGTCGTCGGCGGCGACGGGCTGGCGGGTGACGCGCTCACCGTTGCGTTCGACGCCGGCGCCGCGTTCGGCGACCCAGGCGATCTCGTGCTCGGGCTGCCAGATCCAACTACGAATCGTCTGTCCCGCAACGGTTTCGGCGATCATGACCGCGTGATCGGGGTTGCCGTGCACGAAGTTCTTGGTGCCATCGACCGGGTCGACCGTGAACGCGTGCTCAGCCGCGGTGTAGCGCTCAAGGATGCTTCCGTCGGCGGCGTGTGCCTCCTCGCCCAGGACAACGGCATCGGGGTATGCCGCGCTGAGCGCCTTGGTGATGAGCACTTCGGCTTCACGGTCGGCGACGGTGACGAGGTCACCCGGGTTCTTCTCGATCACCTCGCCGTCGGCCAACGACCGAAATCGGGGGGTGATGACCTCGGCGGCCACCTGCTTCATGAGGTCGAGTACCGCGCCAGTGTCCACGGGGTCAACGCTTCCACAGTCACGTGACGCCGGACACAGCGGGTCCTCGAGCAATGACGCCGACGCGGGGCGCTATGGCCGTGTGGGGCCTGCGAGGGTCACGACGTCGAGCTGGCCGTCGGCGTACTGCGCACGGATCACCTTCTTGTCGAACTTGCCGACACTCGTCTTGGGGACCTCCGAGATGAACACCCAGCGCTCGGGCAGCTGCCACTTGGCGAAGGTCGTGGCGAGGGAGGCTCTCAGCGCCTCCGCATCGGCGGATGCGCCCTCGTGCAGCACGACAGCCACGAGCGGCCGTTCGTCCCAGGCGTCGTCGGGCACGCCGATGACGGCCGCTTCGACCACGTCCGAGTGCGACATGACCGCGTTCTCGAGGTCGACCGAGGAGATCCATTCGCCACCGGACTTGATGACGTCCTTGGACCTGTCGACGAGGGTGAGGTAGCCATTGGCGGTGATCTTGCCGACGTCGCCGGTGCGCAACCAGCCGTGGTGGAACTTCTCGGGCTCGACCGCCACACCGTCCGCGGAGTAGTAGGAGCTGGCGATCCACGGACCCTTGACCTCGAGCTCGCCCAGGCTCTCGCCGTCGTGGGGCATGACGTTGCCGTCGTCATCGAGGAGGCGGGCCTGGACCGACGCCGCGAACTGTCCCTGACTGATGCGGTAGTCCCAGACCTCGTCCTGCGGGACTCTGCTCGGCGGGTGCGCCACCGAACCCAACGGTGACGTCTCGGTCATTCCCCAGGCGTGCAGGATGGGGACGCCGTGCTTGTCGTCGAACGCCTTCATCATCGCGGGCGGGACGGCCGAACCTCCGACGATGACCGAACGAAGGTGGGTGATGTCCTGCGGGTGGGCCGCCAGTTGGCCGAGCACCCCCGTCCAGATGGTGGGGACGGCTGCGGCGAAGGTCGGCTGCTCGGCCTGCATCATGGCCAGAATCGGCTCGGGCTGGAGGAATCGATCGGGCATGAGCAGGGAGGCACCACACATGAGGGCGGCGTAGGGAAGGCCCCACGCGTTCGCGTGGAACATCGGCACGATGACGAGGGTGTTGTCGCGCTCGGACAAGCCCATGCCGTCACTGGTGCACACCTGCATCGAGTGCAGGACGCTCGACCGGTGTGAATAGGCCACGCCCTTGGGGTCGCCCGTCGTGCCGGAGGTGTAGCACATCGCCGCAGCCATCCGCTCGTCGACGACGGGGAAGTCGAAGTCCTCGGACTGCGCTGCGAGCAGGTCGTCATAGGAGTGCACGCTCACGCCCGCCGGTGCCTCGAGCGCGCTGGCGTCACCGTTGGCGACGATCACGTGTTGAACGCTCTTGAGCCCCGGGAGCAATGGCCCGAAGAGGGGAAGGAGCGACCCGTCGACGATGACGACCTTGTCCTCGGCGTGGTTGGCCACGAAGGTGAGCTGCTCGGGGAACAGCCTGATGTTGAGGGCGTGCAGGACGGAGCCCATCGCCGGGATCGCGTTGTAGGCCACGAAGTGCTCGTTGTTGTTCCACATGAAGGTCCCGACCCGATCGGTCTGCTCCACGCCGAGCTCTCGCAGGGCGTTGGCGAGACGACCCGCCTGACGACCCATCTCGCCGAAGGTCATCCGGCGCACCTCTGAACCCGTCCAGGTGGCGACCTCCGCATCGGCCTTGGACGTCATCGCGTGGCGAAGGATGGTGGCAAGGGACAGCGGCTCGTCCTGCATCGTGCTCAACATGCGTTCATCATGGTCACAGATGGCCACCTCGTGCCTCCCTTTCGGGAAGGTCAGCGTCCCCCTCGACCACACTGAGGTACGACTTCGTCCAACACCCCAACCGTCCGTTCCACCGGCCCAGAGGAGTTCCCCTGATGGTCAAGCGTCCACCCCTGCCCGAGACGCGGCCACTGGTCTCTCGCTTTCTCGCCGCCCGGCTTGGCGGGGAGTGCTCGACGCGCGCCTACTACGACGAGCGCGAAGACCATGCCGTAGCAGTGGTAGAGGCGCTCGGATCGCCGGAAACACCGCTGAGCACCTTCTCAACAGCATCTCTTCACGCCCACGAAAACCGTCTCGAGGGTGAGGACCGTCTCGAGGGTGAGGACATTCGCGTCGAACTCCTGATGACCGTGCTCAGCAGCCATGACTACGCGGGGAACGTTGTGGCCACGGCTGCCTTCAACATCATGAAGTCTGGCTGGCTGGCGGCCCCCGGAGTCGTCTTTCCCGATGCTGTCCGTGAGTACAGCGCCACGTCGACAACCCCGCACGTCATGTGGACCGAGCCCTTCGTCTTTGACGATTTGAGTACGGCGAGCGTGGAAGGGGTCACGCAGGACATTCATTGGCTCCAAGCCGTCCCCCTGACCACTCGCGAGGTCGAATTCCTCCGAGCAGAGGGCTACGACGCGCTGACGGCACGGCTCGAAGCCGGTGATGCGCCGTACTTTGACCTCGCCCGGGAGTCGACCGTCTGACCGGTCGGTGGAGTCAGTCGACGAGGTACTGGTCGGCCCACGCGCTGATGATGCGGGCCGCGCGCTTGGCCTGACCGGGGGCGGTGAGCAAGTGGTCCGAGCCCTCGAGCGAGATGAAGTTGCGGGGGTGGCGGGCTGTCCGGAAGATCTCGCTCGCGTTGGCGATTCCCACGGTGTTGTCGGTCGGGGAGTGCAGGACGAGCAGCGGACGCCGCAGGCTCGTGATGCACTCGCGCAGGTCAGCCCGCCGCACGTCCTCGACGAACTCACGGCGCAGGGTCAGCGCCTTGTTGCCGAACGTCGCGACGGCCTCGCCCTCGGCGATGACCCGCTCGACGACGGCGTCGTACTGGTGCTCCACGTGCGAGGGGTCGAAGGGTGCGCCCACCGTCGCGACCGCGCGAGCCTCGGGGATGTCGGCCGCGGCGGCGAGCACGGCGGCGCCGCCGAAGGAGTGGCCGACGAGCAGCTCGATCTGCCGACCGTTCGCGGCCATGAAGCGGGCAGCCTCGACGGTGTCGGCGACCTTGTGCGAGAAGGACCCGTCGCCCCACTCGCCCTCGGAGTCGCCCAGTCCGAGGTTGTCGAAGCGGAGCATGCCGATGCCCTCGGCGGCCAGCTGTTTGCAGATGCGGGAGGCTGCCGGGCAGTCCTTGCCCAGCGTGAATCCGTGGGAGAACACGCCCCAGCCGCGCACGTGGCCCGGGGGCAGGTCGATGAGCCCCGCGAGCAGCTCGCCGGAGGAGCTGGGGAACGTGACGCGTTCTGCCACGTCAGAGGACCTGGATCTGGTCGAGGGCGTTGAAGCCATCACTCGCGGCCGGGCTGTCGGGGATGCCGGGCGGCTCGGCGCCCTCGATCTCGGCGATGTGGACGAGGGCATCGCCGCGGTTGACCAGGGGTGCCGTCGTGCGGCCGATGATGACGCCGGCCCGCTCGGCCTTCACGAGGCGCAACGTCCGGCCGAACGAGTTGCTCAGGCCGCCCAGTCGGTCGCCGACCTCGACCCGCTGCCCCAAGGTGGCGTCGAGGTGGACGATGCCGGTGCGTCGAGCCCGCACCCAGCTGCTGCGGCGACTCACGAGACCGGGTGGGGGAGCGGGGAGAGCGAGGTCCCCGGCGCCGCTGGACACCGCAGCCGCGGCCGTGGCCGCAGCGCTCGTCGTGACGGTGGCGTCGATCATGTCGAGCGCCGCGAGCACACGGAGCACACCGGCGACGCCGGCCTCGATCGCCCACTGGTCGAAGCGCATCGCCTCGCCCGACTCGAAGAGCAGCACGGTCGCGCCGCCCTCGCGGGCCGCCGCTCGCAACGATCCGTCGCGGAGCTTGGCGTGGAGCATCACCGGCGCCCCGAACGCCTCGGCCAGCGCGCGCGTGCGGGGGTCGTCGAGGTCGGCCCGGATCTGCGGCAGGTTCGTGCGCCGGTCCGAGCCGGTGTGCAGGTCGATGCCGACCTCGCACTTGTCGACGACCTCGCGCATCATCAGGTTCGCGATGCGCCCAGCGAGGGAGCCGCGAGGCGACCCCGGGAACGAGCGGTTGAGGTCACGCCGGTCCGGGAGGTAGCGGTCGCCGGCCATGAAGCCGTGGACGTTGACGATCGGGACAGCGAGCAGCGTGCCGCGGAAGGTCTTGGGGGAGAGGGTCGCGAGCACGCGCCGGATGACCTCGACGCCGACGACCTCGTCACCGTGGATGGCGGCGTTGATCCACACGACCGGTCCGTCATGACGACCATGGACGACCCGCACCGGGAGGCTGATCTCCGAACCCGTCACGAGCTTGGTGATCGGCAGCCCGATCTCGCGGGTGTGGCCGGGGCGCACCTTGACGCTGCCGATGGCAAACGACGTGCGAGTGGGCTTGGTCTTGCGCACCGGCGCTGCCGTGCGTCCCGGCTTGGCGGCGGGGCCATCCTTCTCGGCTGGGCCATCCTGGGGTTCGGAGCTCATCAACGCCCCCTGTTGCGACGACGCAGGTGCAGCTTGGGCCGCGGCCCGAGATAGGAGACGGCCGGGTCGACGACGAAGCCATGCAGCAGCGTCTCGCGACCGATGAGCATCCGGAATCCCATCTCGTCACGCTTGCTCAGCGTCACCTCGGTGGTGCGACGGCGCCGAGCGAGGACCAGTTCGAGCTCGACGACCAGACGCTTCTCGGAGTGCCCCGAGGACGAGCGCACCTGCCGCTCGTCGACGATCGGGCGCTCGAGGGTGACCGCATCCTGGTCGCTGCCCTGCCACGGGTGGATCGAGAAACGCACCCACGGCTCTCCGTCACGCTCGAAGCGCTGGAGGTCGAAGGCGTGCACCGACGAGGAGCGAGCCCCCGTGTCGATCTTGGCCTTGATCCACGGAAGTCCGGCGGACGGCATACGCACCCATTCGCGCCATCCGACACGGATGGTTGGATGGGATTTGACCGGCACCCGACCATCTTTGCAGGTACCCCACATGAAGCTAGCGATTCTCTCGCGCGCGCCCAAGGCCTATTCGACCCAACGGCTCCGCACCGCCGCCCTCGATCGGGGCCACGACGTCAAGGTGCTCAACACGTTGCGCTTTGCCATCGACCTGTCGGGGCCCGAGCCGGACCTGCAGTTCCGCGGTCGGACGCTCTCGGACTATGACGCGATCCTGCCGCGGGTCGGGGCATCGGTGACCTACTTCGGCACGGCCGTGGTGCGTCAGTTCGAGCAGATGGACGTCTACACGCCCAACACCGCCAACGGGATCTCGAACTCGCGCGACAAGCTGCGGGCGACCCAGATCCTGTCCCGGCACCAGATCGGTATGCCGGCCACGACCTTTGTGCGCAACCGGGCTGACGTGTTGCCCGCGATCGAACGGGTGGGTGGCGCGCCGGTCGTCATCAAGCTGCTCGAGGGCACGCAGGGCATCGGCGTCATCCTCGCGCCCGACACCAAGGTCGCCGAGGCGATCATCGAGACGCTGCAGAGCACGAGCCAGAACGTCCTCATCCAGAGCTTCGTCAAGGAGAGCAAGGGTCGCGACATCCGTGCGCTCGTCGTCGGCGACCGCGTCGTCGCTGCCATGCGGCGGACGGCGCAGGGTGACGAGTTCCGCTCCAACGTCCACCGGGGAGGTTCGGTCCAAGGGGTGACGCTCGACCCGGCCTTCGAGCAGGCCGCGGTGCGTTCGGCCCAGATCATGGGGCTGCGTGTGGCCGGCGTCGACATGCTCGAGGGCGCCGACGGCCCCCTCGTCATGGAGGTCAACTCCTCGCCTGGACTCGAAGGGATCGAGGCCGCGACCAAGCTCGACGTCGCCGGCGCGATCATCGACTACATCGGCAACCAGGTCGCGTTCCCCGAGATCGACGTGCGCCAGCGCCTCACTGTCTCAACGGGATACGGCGTCGCCGAGCTCGTCGTCCACGGTGGTGCCGACCTCGTGGGCAAGACGATCGCGGAGTCCGGGCTCGAGGACCGCGACATCACGGTGCTCACCCTGCACCGCGGCACCACGGTCATCCCCAACCCGCGACGGCGCACCGCGCTCGAGCCGCAGGACCGGCTGCTCTGCTTCGGCAAGCTCGAGGAGATGCGCTCGATGATCCCCGAGCGTCGACGCCGACGCGACAAGGTGCGCAAGCTCCCCAAGGAGCCGATCCACGAACCCTGACCCCGGGGTATGCCGGGTGGCCGGGACGGGTGCGTGTGCCGACTTCGTGCCCCTGACGGACACGCAGACGGAGGCCTTCGGCCGACGGATCGTGTCCGTCAGGGGCACGAAGGCGATTCTCTGAGGCTCTAGGGTTCTCGCGTGAACTCGCTCGCCATCCCGCTCTGGATCGACGTCGTCGCTGTCGGCTTCGGCGGTCTGGCCGGTGCGCTCGCGGCTCGCCGTCAGGGCTTCGACATCGTCGGCGTCCTCTTCCTCGCGGTCATCGGCGGACTCGGTGGTGCGCTCCTGCGTGACCTCCTGCTCCAGGTGCCGGTGCGGGCCCTGACCTCCCCGTGGCTGCTGCCCTCCGCGTTCCTCGGCGGCCTCCTCGTCGCACCGCTGCTCGCCCTCGTCGGCCGAGCGCGGTTCCGCCGCGACATCGCCTTCACCCTGCTCGACGCCATGGCCCTGGCGATGTACTCCGTGCTCGGCACCGACCGCGCCATGACCGTCGGCCTGCCGGCGATCTCGTGCGTCTTCGTCGGCGCCGTCGCGGGTGTCGGGGGAGCGCTCATCCGCGACGTCCTCATCAACGAGACGCCAGAGCACTTCAAGCCCGGCTCGTTCTACGTGCTCGCGGCGGTCCCGGGCTGCGTCGCCTACTTCATCCTGCGCACGGTCGAGCTCCCCGTCATCGTCTCGGCCGTCGTCGCGGGCAGCGCCGTCATCGCCATCCGCATGTCCTCGTGGTCGCTCGACTGGCGCACCGGCCGCGGGAGGAAGGCGAGTGCTTGAGCGTCTGGGGTTTCCCCGCGTGGGGACGCACCGCCGCTTCGTCTCCGCGATCGTCGCCGACACCATCGGCAGCGGGCTCTTCCTGCCCGTCACGATCCTCTATTTCCTCAAGGTCACAGACCTCACCCTCGTCCAGATCGGCGCCGCGCTCTCCGTGTCGGCCCTGCTGACCCTCCCGGCTGCGTTCGTCATCGGGACGCTCGTCGACCGGCTCGGTGGGCGCCGGATGATGCTCATCGGCAACGTCGTCCAGGGCGTGGGGATGCTGGCCTACCTGTGGGCCGAGGCGTTCTGGTCGGTCGCCCTGTTCACCGTGCTGCTCAACCTCGGGCGGCAGGCGTTCTGGGGCTCCTTCGGCAACGTCGTCACCGCGATCACCCGGCCCGGTGAGCGTGAGACGTGGTTCGGGTTCCTGCAGGCGCTGCGCAACCTCGGCTACGCCGTCGGCGGCGTCCTCGCCGGCATCGCCGTGCAGATCGGCACCGAGACGGCGTTCAAGGCCGTGGTCATCGCCAACGCCGCCAGCTTCGTCCTCGCCTACGTCCTCCTGCTCGACGTGCCCGACCACCGCATTGCCCGGGCGGACGAGGCACCGGTCGAGGGCTGGGGTGTGGTCCTGCGCGATCGCGCCTATCGCCGCTTCGTCGTCGCCCAGCTCGCGCTCGTCGTCGGGATCATGGTGCTCAACTTCGCCCTGCCGGTGTATGCCGCGACGACCCTTGGTCTGCCGGGCTGGCTCGTCGGGGCGATCTTCACCCTCAACACGATCATGGTCGGGCTGGGTCAGGGGCTCACGGTTCGATGGATGACGGGTCGGGTCCGGGCCCGGATGATGGCTCTCAACCAGCTCCTCTTCGTCGCGGGCTACGCGATCTTCGTGCTCGCCGGGTGGTTGCCGGTGTGGCTGGCCGTCGTCGCGATGCTCGTGGGGGCCGCGATCTACACCGGCGGGGAGCTCGTCGGCGGGCCCGTCTTCAGTGCCACGGCCGCCGAAGCCGCACCCGACCACCTGCGTGGCCGCTACCTGGGGCTCGTGCAGCTCGTGTGGGCGATCGGCGGGACGATCGCCCCCGTCGCCTACACCTGGTTGCTCGGGCACGGGACCAACACGATCTGGCTCGTGCTCGGCGTCGTGGCCCTCGCGGGCGCGGCCTACTCACTCACCCTGCCCAGGGTGCTGCCGACGGCAGGCGAGAAGGTCGCCGCCGGGTAGTCTCGGAAGCGATGAACGAGCATCCCGAGACCGAGGTCATCGCGACCACGGCACCCGCGCCCACCGCCCCTCCCGCCGCACCCTCTTCCGGAGCACCGACGGAGCGCATCACGGTGCGCACCGGCGAGCTCGCGGGCAGCAGTGACGACCCCGGAGCGGTCGGTGACACGGCAGCGCACGGTGAGCGGGCGGCATACCCAACGGTTGAACCGGAGACGCGCTCGGCGCTCCTCGAGGACGGCTCGCCCCGCCCCTACGTCACGATCGTCCTGCCCTGCTACAACGAGGGCGCCCACGTCCTCAAGGAGATCGACCGCATCACCGCGGCGATGAACAGCAGCGAGTTCACCTACGAGCTGCTCTGCATCGACGACGCGTCGACCGACAACACGCTCGAGGTGTTGGAGCAGGCGGCGCGCGACTTCGCGAACCTGCGGATCATGCCGTTCCGCCGCAACGGTGGTTCCGGCACGGCTCGCCGCATCGGCACCCAGCAGGCCCACGGCGAGATCGTCGTGTGGACCGACGCGGACATGACCTACGAGAACGAGCGGATCCCCGAGCTCGTCCGGATCCTGCGCGACGACCCGAGCTACGACCAGGTCGTCGGCGCGCGCACCACCGAAGAGGGCACGCACAAGTGGGCGCGTGTCCCGGCGAAGTGGTTCATCCGCAACGTCGCCCAGTGGCTGACGAAGACCAAGATCCCCGACCTCAACTCGGGTCTGCGCGCGTTCCGCCGCGAGGTGTCGCTGCCCTACCTGCGGCTGCTGCCGGCCGGCTTCTCGTGCGTCACGACGATCACCATCGCGTTCCTGAGCAACCAGCACGACATCAAGTACATCGAGACGTCGTACGCCAAGCGGGCCGGCGTGAGCAAGTTCCACTTCGTGGGTGACGCCTACCGCTACATCCTGCAGGTGCTGCGCATGGTCATGTATTTCGACCCGCTCAAGGTCCTCATGCCGCCGGCGCTGTGGATGATCATCATCGGCTTCGGCAAGGGCGTCGTCGACATGGTGCGGCACCCGTTCTACTTCCCTGCGTCCACGGTGCTCCTCATCGTCAGCGGCATCATGATCGGCTCCCTCGCCCTCCTCTCCGACCTCGTGGTGAGGTCGAGAGACGGTGTTTGACCGGGACAACTCGGCCTCGCTGCGCGTCGCAGTGGTCGGGCCGACGCACCCCTACAAGGGTGGCGTCGCCTCACACACCACGGAGCTCTGCCACGAGCTGGCCGAGGCGGGTCACGACGTCACGTTGGTGTCGTGGTCGCACCTCTATCCGTCGCTGCTCTATCCGGGCGAGCAGGCCGTGCCCGGTGGCGCCCCCGACGTCGAGCCGTTCCCGCGCACGATCCGGTCGCTGTCGTGGGCCCGTCCCGACACCTGGGTGCGCACCGGCCGCCGCCTGCGCGAGATGGACGCGATCATCATCGTCCACGTCATCCCGCCGGGCGTCCCGTCCAACCTCGCCATCCTGCGCGCGGCCGGAGTCGGTCGCACGTCGAGCAGTGGGCGGGGTCCGCGCTCGATCGTCATCGCCCACAACGTCCTGCCGCACGAGACCCGCCCCGGCGATCGCCAGTTCATGGAGGCGCTCTTCCGTCGTGTGGATTCCGTTGTCGTGCACTCGGATTCGCAGGCCAAGCTCGCCACGGAGCTCGGAGCCGCGCATGTGCGCGAGCTCGACCTCCCGCCCCATCTGCCTGGCGGTCCGCCCGAGAAGCACGTCGAGTCGACCGGACCCACCCGCCTGCTCGCGCTCGGCATCGTGCGCGACTACAAGGGTGTCGACCTGCTCCTCGACGCCATGCTCGACGTCCCCGATCTCGAGCTGACCATCGCGGGGGAGATGTGGGGCGACAGCGGTCGCAAGGTCAAGGAGCTGGCCGCCGATCCGCGTCTCGCCGGTCGCGTCGAGGTGCACAGCGGCTACGTCCCCGCCGACCGCATCGCTGCCCTTTTGGCCCGCCACGACGTGCTCACCCTGACCTATCGCCACGCGACCGCCTCGCAGAACGTGCTGCTGGCCAGACTCCACGGACTTCCGGTCCTCGCCACCCACGTGGGCACCTTCGGTGGGCAGGTCCGCGACGGTGTCGACGGACTTCTCGTGCCACCGGACGACCGTGCATCGCTCGTCGAGGCGTTGCGTCGCCTCTCTGACCGTGGGTATGCCGGCCAGTTGCGTGACGCTGTCCGCCCGCCTGATCTCAGCGGACCGTGGGCGCACTACGTCGGCGGCATCGAGGTCCTGGCCAGCGCCGAGTCCGAGGCTCTCGTGGACGACTCCGAGCCCGAGGTCGTGCCGCCGGATACCCCGGTGCAGAAGGCCAAGGACCTCATCACGGCCGCCCGCCTGCGTCGTCGCAAGCATCTGACCCTGCGGCCGTCCGACTTCCCCGAGTGGGTGCGCGCCTCCGACGTGCTCGCACTCGACACGGACGCGCTCGAGGCGCAGTCGCTGGCCCGTGAGCTCGGGCTCCCGCGCTGCTCCGATGCGGTGTCCGCGTGGGCTGCCCTGGGCGCTCTCGCTGCCGTTCTGCGCATCCGTGACGACGGGCGCCGTGGAGCGGTCATCGTCGACGAGTCCGGGACCCGCAGTCCGTTCTCCCGCTGGGTCCGGGCCCTGGGCTTCGAACCCGTCGAGCTCGAGCTCACCGGTCGACGCACCTCGGTCGAGGTCCTCGATGTCGACACCGCCAGCCTCGACGTCATGGCGCGCCTCCACCCCGGAGGCTGTGGGGCCGAGGACGTCGATCACGCTGTGGCACAGGCCTCCTGGGCTCTGCGCTCGGGCGGCCTGCTCATCATCACGCTGCCGGTCGGCGAGGACGACCCCGAGTGGGCCATCCCGCCGGCCGACATCCGCGGCATCCTCGCGCGCGCCGACGACCTCGGCCTCGTGCTCGTCGGCGATGTCGACGGCGACATCACCGAGCGCATCCGCCAGGCCTCGGCCTCGGCACGTGAGGTGCGCGCAGCGCAACCGGAGGGGCGTCGGTCAGGTGCGGTACCGGCATACGGGATTCTGCGACTCACGTTCCGGCGCCGGTGAACCTGTGACGTTGGTGAAGCGATGACCCGCAAGCGGCTGCTCGACGTCGTCCGCATCGTCGTCGCCGTCCTCGTCCTGCTCGCCGTCGTCATTGCGGTTTGGCGCAACTGGAGCGAGGTCTCGGCCCACCTGCGAGAGGTTCCGGCCGCGACGCTCGCCGGGGCGTTCGTCCTCGCGCTCCTCGCCCCGATCTTCAGCCTGCTCGGGTGGCGGGTGTTGCTCAACGACCTCGGGACCCGACTGCCGATTCCCGCTGGCGCCAGCGTGTTCTTCGTCGGGCAGCTCGGCAAATACCTCCCCGGCTCGGTGTGGAGCGTCATGGCCCAGGCCGACCTGGGTTCGCGCCTCGGCGTGCCGCGACGGCGCATGGGCATCGTCGGGCTGCTGTCGATCCTCTTGTCGGTGCTGACCGGTGCCATCGTCGGCGTGCCCGCCCTGCCGCTGCTGCTCGCGCGGTCGGGGGAGGTGCGGTCGCTGTGGTGGTTCGCGCCGGCGCTCGTGCTGCTCCTGCTGCTCTGGCCGCGGCTGCTCAACTGGGGCATCGCGCTGGTGTTGCGGCTGCTGCGACGTGAGCCGCTCGAGCACTCGCTCACGGCCCCCGCCATCGCCCTGACCTCACTGTGGTTCGTCCTCGCCTGGCTGAGCGCGGGGCTGTCGATCCTCGTCCTCGCCCACGCCATGTCGCCCGACACCCCGGTGCGCGACCTGCTCGTCACGTCGATCTGCGGGTTCGCGCTGGCATCGGCGATCGGGATGTTCTCGGTCATCGTGCCCGCTGGGGTGGGAGTGCGCGACGGGGTGCTGGCCGTGCTCCTCGGTGCGCTCATGCCGTTCCCGGCCGCGTTCGCGATCGTCGTCATCTCGCGCTTCTTCACCGTCGTCACCGATGTCGTGGTCGCGGCGGTCGGCTGGACCTGGGCGCGCTCGCACCACCTCCTAGGATCACGGTCATGAGCGATCCGAAGCCGCGTGAGGAGCAGCTGGCCTACTCCGAGCAGATGGGCAAGATGCTCGATGAGCAGGCGCGGCGCCAGAAGGCCGCCAAGCTCATCTCCGTCATCGCCCACGGGCTGGGCCGTTCGGCGTCCGACTCGGGTGGTCCGCTGGCTGGGCTGCGCGCTGTCGATGTCGGGTGCTCGGCCGGGTTCATCGCCGACGAGCTGGCCCTCGCGGGCGCGCAGACGACCGGTGTCGACATCGACGAACCCGGGCTGGCCAAGGCGCGTGAACGCTTCGGGGAGCGCGTCGACTTCCGGGTGGCGCGCGGCGAGGACCTGCCCTTCGAGGACAACTCCGTCGACGTCGTGGTCCTCAACCACATCTACGAGCACGTCGTCGATCCCGATGCCGTCGTCGCCGACATCCACCGAGTGCTCGCGCCGGGGGGCGTCCTCTATCTCGGCATCGGCCACCGCTGGCAGGTCATCGAGCCGCACCACCGCCTGCCGTTCCTCTCGTGGTTGCCCCAGCGGGCCGCCGATCGCTACATGAGGCTGGCTCGCAAGGGTGATCACTACTACGAGAAGTACTCCACCCCCGCCGGGCTCCGACGCATGTTTGCGGCCTTCGACGTGTGGGACTACACACTGCCGGTGCTCGCCGATCCCGCTGCGTTCTCGGGTGGTGACGTCATCCCCGAGTGGGTCGGCCGTCTGCCCGAGAAGGCCCTCGCCGCAACACTTCCGCTCGTCCCCACCTATGTGTGGCTCGCCTTCAGGCAGCCGACGTCACCCGCGGGCCCCGAGCTGCGAGTCGCACCCCGTCACGTCGGATGAGTGACGGCGCGGCCCTGACTCGCACGGTGCGCCCCGAGCGCCCGTTGCAGCTCGGCGCGGTGATCTCGACGTTCCGTCGCGGGGGCGGTGACCCGACGTCGTGGTCCGACCGTGGACGGACCTGGGTGTTTGCCTGGCGGGTGCCGACGGGGCCGGTGACTCTGCGGTTGATCGACCACCCGCGTCTCGGTGAGGTCGAGGCGCAGGCCTGGGGCGAGGGCGCCGAGTGGGTGCTCGATCGACTTCCCCATCTCCTGGGCGAGCACGATGACGACGCCGACTTCGAGAGCCACCACGACGTGGTCGGGGAAGCGCGACGTCGCTTCGCGGGCTGGCGCGTGCCCGCCTCCGGGCTGGTGGTCCAGGCACTCATCCCGACCATCATCGAACAGCGAGTGACGGGCAAAGAGGCCTTCGCGGCATACCGAACTCTGGTGCGCCGCAACGGAACTCCCGCGCCCGGCATCGGCGCAGACCTGCGCCTGTTCGTCCCACCGGACCCGAAGACGTGGGCGCTCATCCCGTCGTGGGAGTGGTTGCGTGCGGGGGTCGACGGCGCCCGCTCCCGTCCGGCGGTCCTGGTGGCGGCGCGAGCCGGTCGGCTCGAACAGACGGTGGGTATGCCGTCCCTCGAGGCACGCCGTCGTCTCGAGACCGTGCCCGGTGTGGGGCGGTGGACCGCCAACGAGGTGGCGCATCGGGCGCTCGGTGATGCGGACGCGGTGAGTTTCGGGGACTACCACGTGGCCAAGAACATCGGCTGGGCGTTGACCGGCTCGCCCGTTGACGACGACGGGCTCGCGGAGCTGCTCGAGCCGTATGCCGGGCATCGCTATCGGGTCCAGCGCCTCCTCGAGCTGTCCGGTGCGATGCGGCCACGGCGCGGACCGAGATTCACGTTGCCAACGCACCTTCCGGGGCGCTGACGTTCGTCTTCGTGCCCGAGACGGACATCCTCGCCGGGGCTCGGCTGGGTGGATTCAAGCGGTCGGTGCAACGTCAAGCGGTGGGCGCAACGCGCCCTTGTTTGGTGAGGAACGCGTTGAGTACTTCGGCAGGGGTGGCCCAGTCGAAGCGTTTACGGGGGCGGGCGTTGAGTTCGGCGGCAATGTTGTCGAGGATCCCCGGTCCGTGGATAGACAGGTCGCTGCCCTTGGGTAGGTACTGCCGTAGGAGCCCGTTGGTGTTCTCGTTGCTGCCGCGCTGCCACGGCGAGTGCGGGTCGCAGAAGTAGATCGGTAACCCGGTCGCTTGAGTGATCTGGGTGTGCAACGCCATCTCGGATCCCTGGTCCCAGGTCAGGGAGCGGCGCAGGACTTCGGGGATCTTCGGGACCGCGGCCTGCATCGCGGCAGCGACCGTCGCGGCGGTGTGGTCATCGGGCAGGTGCAGCAGCATCACGAACCCGGTGGACCGTTCGACCAGGGTCCCGACCGCGGAGGCGTTGTTCGCGCCCATGATCAGGTCCCCTTCCCAATGGCCAGGCACAGCCCGGTCCCGGGCTTCGGCGGGGCGCTCGCTGATGTTGATCATGTCTTTGACCGCGCCAGGCTTACGGGTCGCAGCGGTGCGAGGCTTGCGGTGCACACGCCCCGTGCGCAGCGTGGCCGCCACCTCACGCTTGAGCGCGCCACGGCCCTGGACGTACAAGGCCTGATAGATCGTCTCTGGTGACACCCACATCTCCGGTTCGTCAGGAAAATCCACACGCAGCCTTCCCGAGATCTGCTCCGGACTGTTCCTAAGGTCCAAACGCTTCTGAACCTCCACGTGCAAGCGCTGGTTCAGCTCGAACCTACGCGCCTTCGGGCGCCTCATCGCCGCATCGACCGCGTCCTGAGCCCGCACCGGGTCATACCCACCGCGACGATCACACCCACGCGCCAGCTCACGCGTGATCGTCGACGTCGGGCGCCCCAACACCCGACCGATCGCGGCAGCGCTGTACCGAGCTTCCTCAAGTTCCGCGATCCGAACCCGATCAATGAACGACAACATCCCAGGACGGTGTTTGACCAAACGCGGCTTCACACCACCAGCCTGCTTCATCCACTTCCGCCCAGCCGCCGGGCTACACCCCGCAGCACGAGCCGAAGCCTTGATCGACCAACCCCTCGAAATGCCATCCCAAAACACTGAACGCACTGCCCAAGGCAGCGGCGGACGACCCATCATCAGACAACCTCCAGAAAATCAGGACGTTGCACCGATCACTTGAGCCCAAGCTGTCCGTTTCGGGCACGAAGTGGTCAGCGGGTTTGCGGTCCTGACGTCGGTCAGGACGTCGGTTCCCGGGTTCGCGTTGCGGACTCACCTTCCGGGGTCGTTGACGTTCGTCTTCGTGCCCGAGACGGACATCCTCGCCGGGGCTCGCTGTCCGTTTCGGGCACGAAGTGGTCAGCGGGTTTGCGGTCCTGACGTCGGTCAGGACGTCGGTTCCCGGGTTCGCGTTGCGGACTCACCGTCCCGTGGCGCTGACGTTCGTCTTCGTGCCCGAGACGGACAGCCTCGCCGGGGCTCGGCTGTCCGTTTCGGGCACGAAGTGGTCAGTGGGTGGCGGCGGTCACGTCGGCCAGGACGTCGGCGAGCTCGCGCGCACCTGGCGCATCCTGCTCGACGAGGGCCGCGACGCGATCCCGAAGGTTCGCGAGCGTGGTCGACGACTCGCCACGCGGCTGGGTGCTCATCGACTCGCCGCCACCCTTGACGAGCTGCGCGAGGTCGGCGACGGCCGCGGCGACTCCGAGCGCGCCGGTGGGCGACTCAGCGTCACCGAGCGTCAACGGCAGTGAGTCCTCGCGCTGCTCCTCGCCGTCGACGGAGCGCCACCGCACCCGGACCGTGCCGAGAGCGTCGCCCTCGTCGGCCTGCGCCGTCGGGCGCACCTCGTAGAGCGCGGTGACCTTGTGCCCGGCGCCAACCTCGCCGGCGTCGACGGCGTCGTTGTCGAAGTCGTCGTCGGACAGGGCGCGGTTCTCGTAGCCGATGAGGCGATAGGCCGAGACGGTCCGGGGGTCGAACTCGACCTGGATCTTGGCATCCTTCGCGACCGGCGTCAGCGTCGCGCGCAAGTCCTCGACGAACAGTTTCCTGGCCTCCTCGAAGGTGTCGATGTACTCGTAGAAGCCGTCGCCCTGATCGGCGAGCTGCTCCATGAGGTGGTCGCTGTAGTTGCCCATCCCGTAGCCGACGGTGACGAGGTGGATCCCGCGCCGTCCGTTGTCGCGGATCGCAGTGGCGAGCCTCCCGCCGTCCGTGACGCCCACGTTGGCCACGCCGTCGGAGGCCAGCAGGACGACGTTGGTCGCGCCTTGTTTGTAGGCCTCGCGGGCCTGGTCGTAGCCGAGCAGGAGCCCTGCCTCGAGGTTGGTGCTGCCGCCAGCCTCGAGGCGATCGATCGCAGCCAGGATGGTGTCGGTGTCACGCACGGGAGTGGGTTCGAGCAAGGGCGTGGCATCGGTCTGGTAGGTGACGATCGCGATCGTGTCGTCGGGGCGGAGGTTCTCCGCCAGGAGGGCGAGGGAGGACTTCACCAGGCCGAGGCGTTCGCGGATGTCCATCGAGCCGGACGTGTCCACAACCATGGTCAGCGCCACGGGCTGCCACTCGCGCACGTCGACCTCACGACCCTGGAGGCCGATCCGGACCAGCCGCGTGCCGTCGTCCTCGGAGGACGCCCGGGCCTGGTCGGACTGCAGCTCCAGGTCATCCTTCCGAGGTGCGGGGAAGCCGCTGTCGAACGAGTTCACCCACTCCTCGGGTCGCACCGATTCCGGTGGCGGGAGATGACCGTCGTGAAGCAGGGAGCGGGCCACGCGGAACGAACCCCCATCGACGTCGACGGCGAAGGTCGATCGCGGCCTCTCGCGCGTGTCGATGAAACCGCTCGTGCCGGCATCGACGAAGGTGTTGTCCTCCAACGGGCCGGGGACGTTCGGGGCGGCCGGGAACGGCTGTGCCACACCGGAACTCGCCTGCCCGCCAACGGCGGATGAGGAGGAGGTCCCGCTGGCTGAGTCGTTCTCCTGCGCGGTGGGGTAGTTCTCGAAGTAGTCGTGGGCCGCAGACGTGTCGCCCTCACCCGAGGCACTGCACCCGGTGACGAGGACGACGACTGCGGCGATCAATGCTGCAGGGAGGGAGTTCATGCGGCTTGGACTGCGCCGAGCCAACGGAAGTTCCGACCGTGACCGAAGCGCAACACTCACGCGATGAGGACGCGAGAACTCAGCTCGCCCGGCTCCGCGCCGACAGAGACTCCATCGAGTCCAGCAGGGCCGCGAGGGGAGCCGGTGTCGCCGACTCATCGAGGGCCGCGGCCAGGGCGCCACCGAGGAGCTCCTTGCGCCCGGACGTGGTGCCGACGAAACGCCGCAGCTGGTCGAGCACCGGCCGCCCCTGCCAGGCCAGCTGGCGGGTGAACGCGGCGAACGTCGCGTCGAGTTCGAGGTCGGCCAGGACGGCGAGGGTGGCATCGACACCGAGCGCTCGCATGAGCTCGTCCTCGAGATCGCGGTGGCAGATCTGGAAGCCGAAGTCGGGGAGGGTGGACACCGACACGTCTGCAGCCGGAGTCGGACCCTCCGGCCCATGAACGACCTTGCGGTATGCCGTGAGCGCCCGAACGAAGTACGGCGCCTCCTTCTCGTCGCACAGACCGATCACCCTCGGCCGCGGTTCCGTCTCTGCGGCGGCAACCAGATGTCGGCGGATGTTCGTCGCGCCGCCCATGTCCACGAGGACACAGCGCTCGGCGTCGGGCTCGACTCCGCGCCGGGCTCGAAGCGCACGCACCGCAGCCACGTCACTGGTGCCCTCGAGGAGCACCCAGATCGCGGGGGAGTCGACGTCATCAGCCATTGGTAGGAGCCTCGCTCATCCGCCGTGATGGCGCCACGCATTTGCGTCCCCAACCGTCCAATTGGGGCTCTCCTGTCATTCGTGTGGGTTGGTTGGGCGGTAAATCCCGAGGCTGAGCATGGCGAGGGCGATGAGGGCGTCGACGTTGTGGAAGCCGTAGGCGCGTCGGGTGATGACGCGGATCTTGTTGTTCGCTGACTCGGTCAGGGCGTTGTTCAGGCCGCTGGTCAGTGCTGCGTCGATGGTCTTGCGGTGCGCAGTGATCTTCAGGGCGAGCTCGATGAAGGGTTCGAGCTGGCTGGCTAGCGCGTGAGCTGTCCAACTCTCGAGCAGTTCCATGGCGGTCACGCCGCGGTCGTTGCCGGTACCGGTGGCGAACACCGCCCTGAGGGCTTCTTTGAGCTGCCAGGCGCGGTGCAGGTCGGGGTGGGTGGCGGCCAGCCACGACATTGACTCGACGTGTTGGTCGCCCCACCTGTCGGGGTTCATCCGCAGGGTCCACATGATGTTCTTGACCGGCACCCCTGCTCCGGTCGCGGCCCCGCTGCCCCGCTTCTGGCGGATCCGCACGGAATTCCACACCTGTCGGCGACAAGCGTCCAGGGCGTCCCCGGCCCACTGCACGATGTGGAACGGGTCAGCGCAATGGATCGCTTTCGGGGCATGTTCAGCAACTGGGCTCGCGATCCATGAGGCGCTGTCCGAGGTGACGTGGGTCAGATGTGCGGTGCGCTCAGGGCCCAAAGCAACGAAGAACTGGTTCACGGTCTCCTTCCGGGCCCGCGATCCCACCCACACCAATCGACCGGTGTCGTGGTCGACGACAACCACCAGGTAGCGGCGACCACGCCGGTAGGCCACCTCGTCAATCCCGATCCGGCGCAATCCATCCAAGCCATCGCTGCCGCTGGCCGCGCGGCGATCGGCGAGCACCCGCGTCACGATCGAACCGATGGTGCGCCACGCACATCGCAGGAGCGTGGTCACCGCCGTGATCGACATCTGCGTGGCGGCCCAGGCCGCCATGTCTTCGAACGCCGTGGTGTGCCTGGCCCCGTGCCGAGCCCACGGCACCCACGCGACCACGACCCCATGCTCACGGCAGCTCACCCGAGGGATCCGTGCGTGGACAAACACGCGTCGACGATCCCAATCCAAGCCACGCCATCGCCGTTGCCGACCACGGTCATAGCGCGGACACCGCCGCCGGCAATGTGGACACCGCTGCCGCGACCCGAACCTCGTGCGTGCCCGAACGAGCACAACGCCCTCGACCAATTCGGCCCCATCGACGACCACCTCGGAGGGGGCGAACCCGCACACCTGACCGATTACCCTCGTACTGAGCACGCTGCCGCGATCCCTTCATTCTCGTTCCTAGACAGTCGAGAACTTAGGCCGCAGCAGCGTGCTCACTCACGTTTACGACCCACACCAACAGCAGGAGAGCCCCAATTGGGTGGGTTTGGGACGGGTGGGTCGTTACGGCTTGGGGGAGAGGGTGGCGGTGACGGAGTGCTCGGCGTTGGGTTCGCCGGTCATGGTGACGTGCAGGTCCTCGCTCGCGGCGGCGATCTCGAGTCGCTGGGACAGGCGCCCGAGGGCGTAGTCGTCGGCCGCGCCCAGCATCACGGTGGCCGAGCTGTCCTCGTCGATCTCAAGGTCGACGCTCGCGTCCTCGTCGGCGAACAGCGTCAGGGAGACCACCCTGGCGACGCGGTCACCGAACGTCTCGGCACCGACGGAGCGAATCCCCACGGCGTCCGAGTCGGCCGAACCCGGGGCCACTCCCAGCGCCGCGCGCAGCGACTCGACGTGACCCATGGCGAACCAGTCGCCAGGACCCGTGCGGACGAGTTGTCGTGCACCAGAGGCGAATTCACCACTCGACACGAACCAGGACTCGGGCAGTCCACGCACCACGGCAGCAGCCACACCGTCGCTCTTGCCCTTGACCAGGTCGGCCGCAGCGGCGATCTCGTCGGCCACCGCGCGAGCAGTCACCGACATCAGCCGCCCGTCGGCGTCGACCTCACCGCGGTGGTCGAGCAGCACCTGCAGCCCGGCAGAACCCAGTGCGAAGTCCGTCAGCCCGGCCCGCCACGGGCGACCGGCCGTGTCGCTGAGGACGACTGCGAGAGGTGCGCTGGGCGGCATACCCGACAAGGAAAGCAAGTCAGAGCGCAGGGTGCGCGCACACGCATCCGGATCGTGTGGCAGCAGGAGCAGCAGTTCAGACGGACCGGTGTTGGACGCATCGATCCCTGCCGCCGCCATGACTGGTCCGGCCAGCGCCTCGACGACTCGCGTCACCCGATCACCCACCGCGCGCTCGGCCACCACGCGTACCGACTCGCCCAGCACCAGCTCGGACTTGTCGGCACCAACAGCGTTGAGCCCCAACGCTTTTGAGACGATCTTGCTCGACACGACAACGGCGTCACCAGGCTCCAGACCAAAGTGGCCGAGGGCCGCCAGCAACAACGCAGCCACGTCGTCACCGCTGCCAATCTCGGGTACGCCGAGGACGGGGATGATCGCCAGCGGGCGCGTCATCGGGTCACCGCGTCACTTGCGGACGCGCTCGGCGAGCGCGAGCAGAGCCTCTGCCATGTGAGCCGTCGCGGGGACGTCGGTCATGAGCAGGGGGCCGTCGTGGACCGCGGTCTCGACGCCCCGGACCTTCACCGACGCGTCGGCCGGGTCGACGAGCCAGCCATCGAGGAAGTCGGCATAGAGCCCGGCCACACCAGCCGAGGTCGACTCCACCCCGATGGCCGACAGGCACGCGTCGGCGTGACCGCGCACGGGCCGACCCGAGATCAGCGGGGAGACCCCCACGACGGGAGCCGTCGAGCCGCGCAGCGCATCGCGCACCCCCGGTACGCCCAGGATGATCCCGATCGACACCACGGGGTTCGAGGGTGGCAGGACGATGACGTCGGCGTCGCGCAGCGCATCGAGCACGCCGGGCGCGGCAGCTGCCCGATCAAGACCAGCGACGACGAAGCGGTTCGCCGGCACCTCGGCGCGCAGGCGCACCCACCACTCCTGGAAGTGCACGGCGCGCTGGGTCTCGCCCTCGTCGATCACCACGTGCGTCTCGACCGGGGTGTCCGTCATCGGCAGCAACCGGATCCGCTTGTCGGGCAGCCCCCACCGCTCCGCGAGCCGCGCCGTCACCCTCGATGCGGTCTGCCCCTGGGCCAGCCACTGCGATCGGACGATGTGGGTGCCGAGATCAAGATCACCCAGGGTGAACCACTGCGGAACGGCCCCATAAGCCGCCAGTTCGCCCTGCACGCGCGTCGATTCCTCGGCCCGCCCCCAGCCCTGTTCCTCGTTGACACCGCCCCCGAGGGTGTAGAGCAATGTGTCGATGTCGGGACAGACCCGCAGTCCGAAAAGGCTGATGTCGTCACCGGTGTTGGCGATGACGGTGAGCTCGGATTCCGGTGCCACGACGTCGAGATGGGCTCTCAGGCCCCTGAGAAACCGGGCTCCGCCGACGCCGCCCGCGAGGGCTGTGATTCGCATGGGGGCCAGTCTGGCCCACCCGCGAGTCACGCCGACACGCCGGTCTCGGCAAGAAAGTTTCCACTGATAGCAGAACTCGGCTTGACGGATGGGGATGACACGCGTGTAATTTCATCATTGTGTTCCAGCAAAACGGTTCCCCCGCTCGGGGGAAGGGTCGGGACACGAGGTTGGGTCGCGAGAGGGTCGAGGAGGCAGCGATGCACGAGTTGACGTTGATCGACGCCATGATTGAAGAGGAGACGCAACTCTCCTGGCAGGAGCGGAGTCTGTGCGCACAGACGGACCCCGAGGCATTTTTCCCCGAGAAGGGCGGCTCCACCCGCGAGGCCAAGAAGGTCTGCGTCGGGTGCGACGTCCGGTCGGAGTGCCTCGAGTACGCACTGGCCAACGACGAGCGCTTTGGCATCTGGGGCGGACTGTCCGAGCGTGAGCGCCGCAAGCTGAAGAAGCGCGCAGTCTGATCGGGCGCGCGCCCACCCGATGACGCTGACGACTGCCACCGTGCCGCCACCTGCCACCGCCCCGAACGCCGGGCCGGTGGTTCAGGCCGTCGTCCTGACGTCCGGCCGCTCCGGCGCCGACTCGGGCCTGCGCGCCCTCCTCGACGCGATCGCCGCGTCCGCCATCAGCCCCGAGCGCGTCGTCGTGCTCGACACGACCGCCGCCACGGCGGGCTCCGGAGCCGCTGACGTGGTCGCCTCCGTGCAGTCGCCCACCTTCGCGGTCACGCACGAACGACTCGATCCGGGTATGCCGGATCGCGCGGCGGTTGCGTCGTGGCTCGCCACCGCCGACCTCGCCGACGACGAGCTCCTCTGGCTGCTCCCGGTCGGCTCCATCCCCGAGCCGCAGACGCTCGGTCGGTTGCTCGCGGCCCACCGGCGCAGCCCGTCGGTCGGACTCGTCGGCCCCAAGCACGTCGATGCCACGAATCCGCGCACGCTGCGCTCGGTCGGCATCAACACCACCCGCACCGGTCGCGTCGTCGAGGACCCGCCGTTGGGGGAGCCCGACCAGGGCCAGTACGACCTGCGGCGCGATGTCCTCGCGATCCCGCTCGCGGGGATGCTCGCCTCCGCGAAGCTCCTGCGCGAGCTCGGTGGGTGGGAACCCTCCTTCGGCGACCTCGGCGGTGACCTCGACCTCGGCTGGCGCGCCCAGCTGGCCGGGCAGCGCGTCGTCGTCGCTCCCGATGCCCGCATGAGGTCTGTGGCGTCGGTCGGCCTCGCCACCGCCACGACCGGGGCCCGCCGACGCGCTGCGCGACGCGTGGCCCTCACCCGAGCCTCGTGGTGGCAGGCACCCTTCCTCGCACTCTGGATCCTGACGACGACGCTTGCCGCGGCCGTCGGCCTGCTGCTCCTCAAGCGTCCCCGCCCGGCGGCCGAGGCCTTCGCCGACCTCGGCTCGCTCAACCCGGTCCGCGGCGTCCTCAGCCGGGTGCGCACCCGCGGCCGCCGCGTCGTCCGACACCGCGACATCGCCACGCTCTTCGTTCCCGCGTCGGCCATCGTGAGGACCGGCCTCGACCGGGCCTACGAGGCACTCGTTGCCCCCGCCACGCTTGCCGACGAGGACACCAGCGAACCCGAGGACCGTGCCCTCATCTCTCGCGGCGCCCTGCATCCCGGGGTCCTCGCCGTGGTGGCCACCCTGGCCGTGGTCGCGGCCGCCGGTCGCGAGATCGGCGGGGGACTGCTGAGCCGCTTCGGGTCGGGAGTCACCGGCGGTGAACTCATCACGACGAGGGCGACGTCGAACAGTCTCTGGCACGCCGCCTTCGACGGGTGGCACGGCACGGGTCTCGGTGGCGATGGTCCCGCGAGCCCGTCACTGGCTCTGCTGGCGATCCCGACCTGGATCGTCGAGCACCTGCCCGGCAGCGGCGACCTCACCTCGCCCGCCGGCGCCGTGGTCGGGGCCCTGATCGTCCTGGCGCTGCCGTTGGCCGCGCTCTCCGCCTATGTGTCCGCGAGGGTGCTCGGTGCCCCGCGAACGGTGCGCGCCCTCGCGGCACTGGCATGGGCCACGACGGGTGCTGCAGGAGCATCGGTGGCCCAGGGCCGACTCGGTGCCCTCGTCGCCCTCATCCTCCTGCCCATTGTCCTTGCCGGTGTCGTCCTCCTGGCCCGCCCCAGCGGCACGGCCACGGGGGCGTTTGCCACGGCCCTGGGTGCGGCCGTGCTGGGCGCGTTCGCTCCGCCTCTGCTCGTGCTCGTCGTGCTCGTCTGCCTCGGTGTCGCATTGTTCGGACACCCCGGCTCGCGCCGACTCGTCCTGGTCCCCGCGTTCCTCGCACCCCTCCTACTGGGTCCGTGGCTGGCCGACGTCGTCGACAACTGGACCCTGGCCGCAACCGGGCCCGGGCTGAGCCAGTGGGGCGGCACGAGCGCCGAACCCCTCGCCCTGGCCCTGCTGCACCCCGGTGGCGCAGGCAGCGTCCCGTGGTGGGTCGGTGCCATCGTCGTCGCACTGGGCCTGGCTGGGCTCCTCGCGTCGACGTCGATCCGCTCGGCGTCCACCGGCGCGGCCCTGATCGCGCTCGTCTCTCTCGCAGCCGCGCTCGCCGCACCCCACCTCGACCTCATCGCGGACTCGGCCTCCGTCGCGGGCCAGTCGGGCCCGGTGACGCCCTGGGCCGGCACCTTCATCCTGCCGCTGACCCTGGCCCTGCTCACGTCAGCGGTCATCGGTGTGGGCTCGCTCCGCGAACGCCGCCGGCTCAGTGGCGTCGCTGTGCTCGCCCTCAGCCTCAGCGCACTGGTCGGTGCTGGCGCCCTGGGCTGGTTCGGGTTCGGCGCCTCGTTGCGCACCTGGACCGACCCGCGCCCGGCGGTCGCCGTCGAGCAGGCCGCAGGTGAACTGGGCAACCGCACCGTCTTCGTGACCCCGGGACCCAGCGGGGCGGCATACCGGATCGTCGGTCGCGAGACCGGCTCCCTCGCGCGCTCGCTTCCCCAGAGCGTGGCCAACGACACCGTGATCGCCAGCGACGTGAGTCAGCTCCTCGATGGCACCCGCAGCGACTCTGGTCCCAAACTCGCGCAGCATGCCATCGGGTTCGTCGCCGTCGCGCAGAACGCTGGTGCGGACGTGGCGCGTCGCCTCGACTCGGCCCAGGGACTGTCCCGTCTGGCGAGTCGTGATGGCTACGACATCTGGCGGATCGCGGCCCTCGGCAACGCCGCCAACCGTCCCGTGTCACCGACCCGGCTCGCGGTCCTGAACGACGGTGACCCCTCGCTCGTCGCCACGACGGGGGAGCACGGTGCCACCGACACCACCGTGACCGCGCGCAAGGGTGACGTGCTGACCGTCGCCGAACCCCCGGCCTGGGCCTCGCACGCCACGGTCGAGATCGACGGTCGCGAGCTGGCCGCGACCGCCGACGCAGACCGCCCCACCTATGCCCTCCCGGTCGGCACGCACACGCTCACCATCGACGTGACGACTGACTACCCATGGTGGCGGGCACTGCAGGGTCTCGCGCTCGCGATCGTCGCCTTCCTCTCCGTCCCCTTCGGGACGCGCGCCTCGAGGAGACGCCGATGAATCGTTCACGCCTCGTCGGCCCCGGTCGCCTGGCCCTCACCGCACTGGTCGCTGCCGGTCTCGTGACGGGCGCGGTGCTGTCGCCGTCTGTCGAGGGCGTCACCGCGAACGCCGACCCGGCCAGCGCCACCAAACTCGAGCCCGTGGTCTCGGCGGCTTTGTCCTGCCCCGGTCCCGAGTTCAGCGGCATCACCGGTGTCGAGGACATCGACGTTCCGGCACGCGTCGGCGCTGCCACCGTGCCGGACTCCCTGATCGACTCGACGGTCAGGATCACGGGCAAGGGCCAGTTGCTGGTGCGTTCGGGCAAGGACTCCACTGACCCGGTCACGCGACGTGGCAGGACGACCACCACCGATGAGCTCGCCAGCGGCAAGGCGAGCGACGTCGTGGCGACCGGTGCGCTGGCGCCCGGACTGGCCGCGACCCAGGAATGGGCCGTCGCCCGACCCGAGATCCGGGGGCTGGCCACCGTTTCCTGTGCCGGACCGGGCTCCGACCTCTGGCTCCTCGCCGGTGGCGGCGCTGCTGGACGCCAGGAGCGGCTCATCCTCACCAACACCGGCGCCAACGAGGTGACGGTCGACCTCCAGGTCCTCGGCGGCAAGGGTGTCGTTCCCTCCCCGACCGGCAGCACCGTCGTCCCGGCCCGTGGCCGCGTGGCCCTCCTCGTGGACGCGATCACGGGCGCGGAGTCGTCGCCGGCAGTTCGCGTGCGCGCCACCGGCGGATCCGTGCGGGCCGTGATGAGCGACATCTGGCTCGACGGCTCGATCCCGGCTGGCGCCGAGACCACGGTGCCGACAGCGGCGCCATCAAGGCGGCAGATCATCCCGGCGGCGATCATGGCCGGAACCGGGTCGATTCGGATCGCCGTGCCCGACCAGCAGCAGGCCGTCGTGAGCGCGCGATTCATCGGCAAGGACGGCCCCGTGCCGCTGCCCGGTGGAGGCGTGACCCGAGTGCCCGGCCGGTCCACCGGGGAGCTGGCTCTGACCGGCCTCACCCAGGGCACCTACGCCATCGAACTCACCTCGGACGTCCCGATCGTCGCCTCGCTGTGGGCCTCGTGGAGGTCTGGGACGGCACCCGGAGACTTCATCTGGGCCCCCTCGACCACGGCCGCGACGGGGCTGCTCGGTGGCGCGTTCCCCCAGGCGGAGGAAGCCCACCGACGCATCCTCAACGTCGTCTCCACGGCAGGCCCCGCCAAGGTCAAGGTGACGTGGCAGGCCAAGGACGAGTGGACGACCAGGTCCGTCGACCTCGATCAGGACACGTCCACCTCACTCGATCTCGGCGATGCCCAGTCCGTCTGGGTGCAGCGAGTGTCCGGCACGGGCGAGATCCGCGCCGGTGTCGGGACGATCATGGGGCGGGCCAACCAGCTCGTGTCCGTGTCTCCGCTCGTCGAGACCGCCGTGACGTCCCAGGTGGGTTCGGCCCACCCCGTCTCCTGACGCCTCAGAGCTCGATCTCTGAGGGCGGCACGTTGAGCAGCGCTGCAACCTGCTCGGCCACGACCTCACGCACGATGGCGGCGACCTCGCCGACGTCGCGCGCACGGGTCTCCACCGGACGGCGATAGATCACGATCCGGTGTCCGACCGTGCCACCGACGGGCAGGAGTCGTCCGACGGCCGCTGCCTGCTCCTCCCACGGCGCAGGGTCGGTCGGCGGGACCTCCTCGACCGCGAACTCCACGTCGGCGTAGCGGGTCCCGAGATAGGCCCGGGCACGCTCGGCGACCTCGATGACGACGTCATCGAAGGTCTCGCGTCGGGTCCGCATCGCCGGCACCGGGGGCCAGGCCAGGGGGCCGCGCGGGCCGCGACCACGTCGGTCGCGACGGGGTGCCTGAGCGCTGTTCCGGGGGTCGGTGGGGGCCACAGATGGAGACTACGGCGCGCCGACTCAGCACTGTCGGACCGGTGACCTAGAGTCGTGGCGTGAATGCGTCCCGGAGGTGCTCGAAGACTGCGTGCTCCCAGCTCGCGGTGGCCACCCTGACCTACGCGTATGCCGATCGCGCCGTCGTTCTCGGTCCGCTCGCCACCTATGCCGAGCCGCACTCCTACGACCTCTGTGCCGAGCACGCGACGCGCCTCACGGTGCCGCAGGGCTGGGAGGTCGTCCGCCTCGAGTCCGACGGTTACGAGCCCGCACCGGAGGTCGACGACCTCCTCGCTGTGGTCGATGCGGTGCGTGAGCGACCCGCGCAGCAGGCCACCGTGGCGAGCGCCGTCGTCAATGCGATGCCCGCACCCGTCCCCGGCGAGCACCGTCGCGGCCACCTCCGCATGCTGCCCGGCAACGGCGAAGGCTGAGGGATCGACTTATTGCGCAATCCGTCGGCCAGACGGATTCCGCAACACGTGAGCAGATCCGACGGATTGCGCAATAAGTCGCCCGTCGCGGGGTGTCAGCTGACGTAGGCCGCCAGGTGCTTGCCGGTGAGCGTCGTGGCCTTCGGCCTCTTGGTGGCCTGGGCCACGAGGTCTGCGGGGGTGCCCTCGAAGACGACGTTGCCGCCGTCGTGACCGGCGCCCGGGCCGAGGTCGATGATCCAGTCGGCGTGGGCCATCACGGCTTGGTGGTGCTCGATGACGATGACCGACTTGCCGGAGTCGACGAGCCGGTCGAGCAGCCCGAGGAGGTTCTCGACGTCGGCGAGGTGGAGCCCCGTCGTCGGCTCGTCGAGGACGTAGACGTCGCCCTTCTCCGCCATCTGCGACGCGAGCTTGATGCGCTGGCGCTCGCCCCCGGAGAGGGTCGTGAGCGGCTGCCCCAACGTCAGATAGCCAAGTCCCACGTCAACGAGCCGGTCGAGGATCTTGTGCGCGGCAGGGATGCTCGCCTCGCCCTCGCTGAAGAAGGTCTCGGCCTCGTCCATCGACATGGTGAGCACCTCGGAGATGTTCTTGCCGCCGAGCGTGTAGTCGAGGACGGACGCCTGGAAGCGACGACCCTCGCACTCCTCGCACGGTGACTCGACCGTCGCCATGACCCCGAGCTCGGTGAAGATGACGCCAGCGCCGTTGCAGGTCTGGCAGGCGCCCTCGGAGTTGGAGCTGAACAGGGCGGGCTTGACCCCGTTGGCCTTGGCGAACGCCTTGCGGATGGGTTCGAGCAGCCCGGTGTAGGTCGCCGGGTTCGACCGCCGCGAGCCCTTGATGGCGGCCTGGTCGATGACCACGACACCGTCGCGTCCATCGACCGAGCCGTGGATGAGGGAACTCTTGCCGGAGCCGGCCACACCGGTCACGGCCACCAGCACCCCGAGGGGGAGGTCGACGTCGACCTTCTTGAGATTGTGGGTCGAGGCACCGCGGATCTCGAGGGCGCCGGTCGAAGCGCGCACCTCGTCCTTGAGCTGCGCGCGGTCGTCGAGGTGGCGACCCGTGATGGTGTCGCTCTTGCGCAGGTCCTCGATGGAACCCTCGAAGACGATCTCGCCCCCGAACGAGCCGGCCTTGGGGCCGAGGTCGACGACGTGGTCGGCGATGGCGATGGTCTCGGGCTTGTGCTCGACGACGAGGACCGTGTTGCCCTTGTCGCGAAGCCGCAGGAGCAGGTCGTTCATCTGGTCGATGTCGTGCGGGTGCAACCCGATCGTCGGCTCATCGAACACGTAGGTGACGTCGGTGAGGGAGGACCCGAGGTGACGGATCATCTTGGTGCGCTGGGCCTCACCTCCGGAGAGCGTGCCCGCGGGTCGATCCAGCGACAGGTAGCCCAAGCCGATCTCGGTGAACGAGTCGAGCAGGTGCTGCAATCCCGCGAGCAGCGGTGCAACAGAAGGCTCCTCGAGCTCACGCACCCACGCGGCCAGGTCGCTGATCTGCATCACGGCCAGGTCCGCAATCGACTTGCCGCCGATCTTGGACTTGAGCACCTCCGCGGTCAGTCGCGTTCCAGAACACTCGGGGCACAGCTGGAAGGTCACGGCCCGCTCGACGAAGCGGCGCACGTGCGGCTGCATCGCCTCGGGGTCCTTGGACAGCATCGACTTCTGGATCTTGGGGATGATCCCCTCGAAGGTCAGGTTGATGCCCTCGACCTTGATCTTGGTGGGCGGCGCATAGAGCATCGTCTCGAGCTGCTTGGCCGTGAACTTCGCAATGGGCTTGTCCATCGGCAGGCCCATGCCCTCGAACAGCCGGCCGTACCACCCGTCCATCGAGTAGCCCGGCACCGTCAGCGCACCCTCGGCCAGCGACTTGGTGTCGTCGTAGAGCGCGGTCTTGTCGATGTCGCTGACATTCCCCATGCCCTCGCAGCGCGGGCACATGCCACCGAGGTAGACGGCGTCCTTGACGACGGCCTTCTCGGTGCGGCCGTCCTTGTCGGTCGACATGACCCCGCTCGCCTTCCGCGTGGGCACATTGAAGCTGTATGCCGTGGGCGGGCCGACGTACGGCTTGCCGAGGCGGCTGTAGAGGATGCGCAGCATGGCGTTGGCGTCTGTCGCGGTCCCCACCGTGGAGCGCGGGTTGGCGCCCATCCGTTCCTGGTCGACGATGATCGCCGTCGTCAGGCCCTCGAGGTAGTCGACCTCGGGCCGGGCCAGCGAGGGCATGAAGCCCTGGACGAACGCGCTGTAGGTCTCGTTGATCATCCGCTGCGACTCCGCGGCGATCGTGCCGAAGACGAGCGAGCTCTTGCCCGACCCCGACACTCCCGTGAAGACGGTCAGCCGGCGCTTGGGGATCTCGAGGCTCACGTCCTTGAGGTTGTTCTCGCGGGCGCCCTGGACGCGGATGGTGTCGTGGTTGTCGGCAACATGGGGTTCGGCGGTCACGAATCCCAACCTAGTGCGCGAGTAAGGTCGCTGCGTGCCTCCCCACAACCTCTCTGACTTCGTCAAGGCCTATGACGTCCGGGGCCTCGTGCCAGAGCAGCTCGATGTCGATGTGGCGTGGGCCCTCGGCGCCGCGTTCGCCGAGGTGATCATCAACCGTGAGAACGGAACTGGCTGCGTCATCGGCCATGACATGCGTGCCACGTCACCCGAGCTCTCCCAGGCGTTCGGCGCCGGTGTGGCGAGCCGAGGGATCGACGTCACCCACATCGGGCTGGCCAGCACCGACGGTCTCTACTTCGCCAGCGGCCACCTCGACCTCGCGGGCGCGATGTTCACTGCGAGTCACAACCCGGCGGCCTACAACGGCATCAAGCTCTGCCGTCCCGGCGCTCGCCCGGTCGGCCAGGACTCCGGCCTCGCCGACGTCCGCGACCTCGCCCAGGAGCTCCTCGACGGCACCGCCGAGCTGCGCCACGAGGACGAGGGCAAGACCGACGAGCGCGACCTCCTGGCCGACTACGCCGCGTTCCTGCGCGGACTCGTCGACCTCTCCGGCATCCGGCCTCTCAAGGTCGTCGTCGACGCCGGCAACGGTATGGGTGGGCACACGGTCCCGGCGGTCCTGGAGGGCAAGGCAGGTATGCCGTCCCTTCCCCTTGACGTCGTACCTCTCTACTTCGAGCTCGACGGCACTTTCCCGAACCACGAGGCCAACCCCCTCGAGCCCGCGAACCTCGTCGACCTCCAGGCAGCCGTGGTCAAGCATGGCGCCGACATCGGCCTCGCCTTCGACGGTGACGCCGACCGCTGCTTCGTCATCGACGAGCGGGGGGAGGCCGTGAGCCCGAGCGCCATCACCGCGCTCATCGCCACCCGCGAGGTTGCTCGCGAGGTCGCGGCCGGAACGCCCGCCAGCGACGTCTCGATCGTCCACAACGTCATCACCTCCGCACAAGTCCCCGAGGTCATCGCCAGCCTGGGCGCGAAGGCCGTGCGTACCCGCGTCGGCCACTCGTTCATCAAGGGGGAGATGGCCCGCGCCAACGCGGTCTTCGGCGGCGAGCACAGCGCGCACTACTACTTCCGCGATTTCTGGTTCGCCGACACCGGCATGCTCGCCGCGATGCACGTCCTCGCGGCCCTCGGTGAGCAGAGCGAGCCGCTCAGCAAAACGATGACGGCATACTCTGCGTATTTTGAGTCGGGTGAGATCAACTCGACCGTCGACGACCAGGCCGCAAAGACCGCTCTTGTGCGCGAATGGGCCCACGACAAGGGCGTCGAGTTCGACGAACTCGACGGGCTCACGCTGACCCACGGCGGCGGTGAGGGCGACCCGATGTGGTGGCTCAACCTGCGCGCCTCCAACACCGAACCCCTGCTCCGACTCAACGTCGAGGCAGCCGATGCGGACACGATGGCCGCGATACGCGACGATGTGTTGAGCCTTGTACGAGGCACTGCGAGAGGAAACTGAGATGTCGACCATGGAGCCCTGGCTGCGCGAGATCCTGCGCTGCCCGAACTGCCGAGCCGAACTGCGTGACGAGACCGGAGAGGCCGGCCCCGAGCTGGTCTGCACGTCCGACACCTGCGGCCTCACCTATCGGATCGACGACGGCGTCCCGGTGCTGCTCGTCGATGAGGCGCGCAAGCCGGCCTGACGGCTGACCGGCTGCGTCGCACCGACATGCCGCACCTTGACGAGGCGTTCCTCGACTCGGCTGAGTCCCTCGAGGCTCTCGACAGTCGTGGATCACTGCGCGCGCTCGCAACCGCTGGCGCCCAGGTGCGCCGAGCGATCGTCGCCGCCCGCGAGGCCGGCATCGACCGAGTTGCTGGCGGTGACCGTCCGCGGTCAGTCCTCGTCGCCTCGCTCGGTGGCTCGTCCGTCGTGTGCGACGTCCTCGATGTGCTCGCGGAGCCGGGTTCGCCGGTCCCACTGACGACGCGCCGCGAAGCACCGCTGCCCGGATGGATCGGTCCGCTCGACCTCGTCATCGCGGTCTCGCTCTCGGGTCGCGCCCAAGGTCCGCTGGCCCTCGCCGCCGAGGCCGTCCGCCGCGGCGCCTCGCTCCTCACCGTGGGTGCGCCAGACTCACCCCTTGCCGACATCTGCGCTCGCGGTCGCGGGGTGCACGTCGACGTCGCGTCACCCGCGCCGACGTCGCGCGCGGCCCTGTGGTCGATGCTCACCCCAGTGCTGCTCGCCGCTGATGGGCTCGGGCTCATCGACTGCTCGGAGGCCGTCCTCGAGCGCGTGGCCGACCTCCTCGACGAGCGAGCCGAGGAGTGCCGTCCGTCGTCGGAGTCCTTCGTCAACCCCGCCAAGATCCTCGCCGTCGGCCTCGCCGAGACCGTGCCGGTGGTCTTGGGAGACGGTGCCCTCACGGGTGTGGCTGCCGGTCGCGCTGCGGCGATGCTTGCCCGCACGGCGCGTATGCCGGCCACTCACGGCGCGCTTCCCGATGCGGCTTCGCAGGTGGTCGCGTGCTTCGACGGCCCGTTCAGCGGTAGCGGGGGAGCCGCGCCTGATGGTGGACACGACCTCTTTGCCGACCCGTTCCTCGACGGACCGCCGACCCCTCAGCTCGGTCTGCTCATGCTCCGCGACCACCCTGCAGCCCCCGGGCAGCTCGGCTCGCCCGAGCACCTGGCCGCACTCGAGGCCGGCCGCCTCGCGGAGGCGGTCGCCGAGTCAGCACGCGATGCGGGAGTGCGCGTCTGGGAGGTCGAGGCCCTGGGTGGCCATCCCATCGAGCGGCTCGCGTCGCTCATGTCGCTCACCGACTACGCCGCGACCTATCTCGCCCTCGGCCTGGGTCTCGACCCGGCGGTCTCCCGCCACGTCACGGACCTGCGCGACCGCACCACCTGAGGTCGGGTCAGGGGTGGGGAAGCGCCAGGTCGAGGACTTCGGCGGTCGGCAGCTGCGCCAACGCGGCGCCGTCGACGAGGAGCTTGCTGCCGCGCACGCCACTGCCGATGACGACCGCACCCGCGCCCACGACCGCAGCGTCCACGAGAATCGGCCAGCCAGCGGGAAGTCCGATCGGCGTGATGCCCCCGAACTCCATGCCCGTGAGCGACACTGCATCGTCGTGCGGGGCGAACGAGATCTTGCGGACGCCGAGGTGCTTGCGGACCACGCCGTTGATGTCGGCGCGGTCGGTCGCGAGGATCATCACGGCCGCGTAGGTCGTCTCTCCCGCGCGCTTCCCGGCGACGATGACGCAGTTCGCGCTGGCCTCCAGAGCGACGTCGTATGCCGCGCAGAAGACTTCGGTGTCGGCGAGCGTTGCGTCGATGGGCGCCACCTCCGCTGCCGCGATTCCGCTGTCCCCGTTGCCATCTGCCGCCGCCAGGGCATCAGCAACGGAAGGTGCGACCAGCTCAGGGTGCGAAGCGGCAGGTGACCAGTCGAGCGTTCCGCGAGCGGACGGCATACGCGATCAGTGGGATTCTTCGGCGACGGGAGCCTTGGACTCCACGTGCGCGCTCTTGCGGGGGATGACGTGCAGGATCGCGACGACGACGGCTCCGACGATGAGGCCGAGGATGGCCGAGCCGACGGTGTTGGTGACCCAGCCGAGGATGCCGCCCAGGGGACCGGTGGCGTCGTGCACCCACTCCTCGACGTGGTGCACCCAGGAGTAGGGCTGGTGGAGCGCGGACCAGCCGTACTCCTTGGAGAGGTCATCGAGGCCCACGAGCAGGATGTGGCCGCCGACCCAGGTCATGGCCGCGATCCCGACGACGGACAGGGTCGAGAGGAGCTTGGGCATGGCGGCGACGAGGCCGCGACCGATCGGTGCGCGGACGCCCGGCTGCTCGGAGAGGTGCAGACCGACGTCGTCCATCTTGACGATGGCCGCGACGACGCCGTAGACGAGGGTCGTGATGAGCACCGCGACGACCGCGAGGATCGCGAGCCGTGCGACGAACCCCTCGTCGGCGACCTCGTTGAGCGAGATGACCATGATCTCGGCGGACAGGATGAAGTCGGTGCGGATCGCGCCGCTCGTGATCTCGTCCTCGTCGGCGACCTTGCCCTCTTCGTGTGCCTGGTCGGCGGCGTGCTCGGAGTGGCCGCTGACGCGCTCCCAGATCTTCTCGGCACCCTCGAAGCAGAGGTAGGTGCCACCGATCATGAGCAGCGGTGTGAGCGCCTGGGGGAGGAACTGGCTGAGCAGCAGCGCTGCCGGAAGGATGAAGAAGAACTTGTTGCGCAGCGAGCCGATGGCGATCTTCTTGATGATCGGCAGCTCGCGCGCGGGGGAGAGGCCCTCGACGTAGCGGGGAGTCACCGCCGTGTCGTCGACGATGACGCCGGTCGCCTTGACGCTCGCGCGCCCGGCTGCGGCGGCGACGTCGTCGACCGAGGCGGCAGCGGCCTTGGCAAGCACCGCGATGTCATCGAGCAGGGCAAAGAGGCCGCCGGCCATCAGATCGCCTGCAGGTCTGTGACGGTGACGGCGGCGAGGTCTTCGAGGTGATCCACGCGGTCAGCCTACCCAGCGTGGGTCGGGGTCATTCCTCCTCGTCGGAGCGCCCGGCGATGAGGTCGCCCTCGTCGGACTCCGCCTCGGTGTCCTCCTCGTTGTCCTCGGACGAGACCGGCAGGTCATCAGCGTCATCGTCCTCGCTCTCGGTGAGGGCGGGCCGGGAGACCTCGGCGTCGGTGTCGACCGCGTAGTCGTCGCGGACCTCGTCCCACTTCTCGATGCTCTCCTCGTCGAGGTCGAGACGAACTTCGTCGCGTATGCCGTCCGATCCCGGGTTCTGCGTGGTGTCACTCATCGTGTGCTCCCTTTCGTTGGCGTGGGGCTTCAGGGGGTCAACCCTGTGCACGTCCATGTCTACCGCGTGAGTCGGTAGAGTGGAGGCTGCCGGCGCGGGTGATACCCCGCTCTCACGAGATCGCCCAGATGGGCTGCGCCGGGTCGCAAACCCACACTCAACGGAAGAGATTTCGCATGTCCTTTGACTACAAGGTTGCCGACCTGGGCCTCGCCGAGGCCGGCCGTCACCAGATCCGTCTTGCCGAGCACGAGATGCCGGGCCTCATGAGCCTGCGCGAAGAGTTCGGTCCGAGCCAGCCCCTCAAGGGCGCTCGCATCGCCGGCTCGCTGCACATGACCGTGCAGACCGCCGTCCTCATCGAGACGCTCACCGCGCTCGGTGCCGAGGTCCGCTGGGCCTCCTGCAACATCTACTCCACGCAGGACGAGGCCGCCGCGGCCGTCGTCGTCGGGCCCGAGGGCACCGTCGAGGACCCGCAGGGTGTGCCGGTCTACGCCTGGAAGGGCGAAACCCTCCCGGAGTACTGGGACTGCACCGAGCAGATCCTCACCTGGCCCGGTGGACAGGGCGCCAACATGATCCTCGACGACGGTGGCGACGCCACGATGCTCGTCCACAAGGGTCGCGAGTGGGAGGCCGCCGGTCAGGTGCCGCCCACCGATGAGAAGGACTCCGAGGAGGTCGGCGTCTTCAAGGAGCTCGTCCGTCGCACTCTCGGCCAGGACCCGCAGAAGTGGACCAAGGTCTCGACCGAGATCAAGGGCGTCACCGAGGAGACCACGACCGGCGTGCTGCGCCTCTACGAGCTCGCTCGTGACGGCAACCTCCTCTTCCCGGCGATCAACGTCAACGACTCCGTCACCAAGTCGAAGTTCGACAACAAGTACGGCTGCCGCCACTCGGTCATCGACGGCCTCAACCGCGCCACCGACGTCCTCATCGCTGGCAAGGTCGCGGTCATCTGCGGCTACGGCGACGTGGGCAAGGGTTGCGCCGAGGCACTTCGTGGCCAGGGCGCTCGCGTCATCGTCACCGAGATCGACCCCATCTGCGCGCTCCAGGCCGCGATGGAGGGCTACCAGGTCGCCAGGCTCGAGAGCGTCATCGACATCGCCGACATCTTCGTCACGACGACCGGCAACTTCAACATCATCACTGCCGAGCACATGCAGCAGATGAAGAACAAGGCGATCGTCGCCAACATCGGCCACTTCGACAACGAGATCGACATCGCCGGTCTGGCCAAGGTCCCCGGCGTCGTCAAGACCGAGATCAAGCCCCAGGTCCACGAGTGGACGTTCTCCGGTGGCAACTCGATCATCGTTCTCTCCGAGGGTCGCCTGTTCAACCTCGGCAACGCGACGGGTCACCCGTCCTTCGTCATGTCGAACTCCTTCGCGAACCAGACGATCGCCCAGATCGAGCTGTTCACGAAGACGACCGAGTACGACAAGCAGGTCTACGTCCTCCCGAAGCACCTCGACGAGAAGGTCGCTCGCCTCCACCTCGCGGCCATCGGGGTCGAGCTCACCGAGCTCACCAAGCAGCAGGCCGAGTACATCGGCGTCGACGTCGCCGGTCCCTACAAGTCGGACCATTACCGCTACTGAGCCAGAGGCTCACCAGACAAACCACAAGGCCGGGTATGCCGGGAACGCGAGTTCCCGGCATACCCGGCCTCTGTTTTGGGTCGACGTGCGCGGGCTCAGCCGCGGTCGTCGATGGTGACGACCATGTCGTCGAAGCTGGCCGCAGCCCCTTGCCCGAAGAGGCGCTGCGACATCGGCACCGAGACGCTGTGCTCGGGTGCGTCAGGGTGCTGGAAGGGGAAGGCGTCGAGCAGGCTGAACAGGCCATGGCCGATGGCCACGGAGTCGACCTCTTCGCGCAGATCCTCGCCGACACCGAGCGAGGGGTAGATGCCGGTGAAGGGCATCTTCTGGACATCGAGCGGGACACCGACCTTGCCCACGCGGGCGACCCGCTTGCCGTCGATGGTGTAGTCGACGTGTGATGACCCGGCGTTGCGCGAGAAGGTGATCGACACCCGGTGCGGACCCTGGTCGACCGGGATCTCCTTGATGATCTGGGTGTACATCGTGTCGCGGGTACCGCCGTCAGGGGAGCCGATGACCGTCGCCGGAAGCCGCTCGATAAGAGCGAAAGCCGTTGTGCCGGAGACGAACCAGTCGAAGAGCTGGCCGGTGCGGAAGTCGATCATGTGCAGGGTTGCTCCGGCTTGCTGGCCCTCGAGAGCGAGGGCTTGCCACGGCTTGGCGTCGGCGGCGCAGGCTGGGTCATCGGCGCAACCGGGCGGCCCGTAGACGCCATGGATGACGCGGCCGGCCGGGTCGGTGCCCACGGTGTCGGCGTCGATGGTCAGGGAGAACGTGACCGAACCCTTGTCCGGAACGGTGAAGACCTGGCGACTGACGCCGAGGTACTTGATGTGGTCGAAAACGCTGAAGTCCGCCCCGGTTCGGAAGGGGAGGGCAGAGGCACGGAACGTGGAGCCGTCGTGGGTGCGCGTTCCGCCAGCGGCCATCTCGCCGGGACCGTATGGGTTGTCCCACTTGGCGGCGTAGTCGCTCTCCGAACCGTCGAAGGTGTCGTAGACCGTCGTGGTGACCGACGGTTTGCTCGCCTCCGCAGGGCTGGCGGCAAGGGTTGCGGGAAGCCCCGCGATGACCAGGACGGTGGCGGCGAGACGGTGACGACGAACAGGCATCAGGACTCCCTCTTGACGTGCGCGGAGGTGGACAGGTGACGGGTGCGGGCTACTGATGTTCTCGACGGGCCCGCGTGGAGACAATGGCCCGAGCGGGCCATGCTCGGCCGCGAGGATGCATGGCGTCCCTTCGCACGGCTGGGTCACCGGGGGTCGCTCCGTCAAAATGGGGCCATGGCGTCGAAACTGGACAAGAGCGCGGTGCTCCTCAGGGGCATCGTGCAAGCACGTCGGGCCCGCCGCAACGCGTCGACAGACGGAGCCTGAGCCGGTGACGTCGTCGAACGTCCGGGCTGCGCGACGAAAGAAGGTTCGAGGCGGACGGAACCGGGGGACTTTCTTGGCGGTCATCACCGCGGCAGTGTTCTTCGGCGTCTTGGTGGGCCTGCTGCCGTTGGGTCAGGTGCCCGGGTGGCTGCTGGCTGCCTACGCTCTGTTCAGCGCAGTGGCGTTCGGGATGTATGGCGCCGACAAGTCCGCAGCCGTCCGGGGTGCCTGGCGCACCTCGGAGACCACCCTTCACACGATCGTTCTTCTGGGTGGCTGGCCGGGCGCACTGGTCGCGCGGCAGGTCTTCCGTCACAAGACCACCAAGCAGCCATTCCGCACCATCCTGTGGTGCACCGTCGTCGCCAACTGCGGGGCCCTTGCGTGGTTCGCCTCTCAGCGGTGAGTGGGAGACGGCGCGTCCCCCACCACCTGGCTGCGAGCGGGGTCGTTCCCCGGATTCCTTGAATCTCGGTTCCCAGGGCGGTGCCACCTCTAGCGTTGACTCCGTGCGCAGAGCATCGTGGGTGACTCGTTGAACTACGACAGGCCGGGATGGTTCTACGTCGGCAATGGGACCTTCCGCTACTGGGACGGCGACATCTGGACGGATGAGTATCGCGACGGTGACGACCCTGCTCCGCCTGCACCGGAGTATTCGGGCCCCAAGCATGAGTCCGGCAAGCGGCGTGAGTTGCCCCTCTGGCTCGTGGCGTTTGCAGTCGTCCTCATCGTGACGGCGGCAGCCATCGCCATCCTCATCCGATAGGCGTCATACGCGGGAGGCTGTCGGGGCGCTATTGGCTGCGCCACCTTGTGGAACGCGACGTCCGCCCGAACGGTGCGGTCTGCGCGGCTGAGCGCAAGCTCTGAAGTGCCGGTGGTTGTCCTACATCGGCAACGTGACCGTGCGGTACTTGTGCGGGTTGATCTGGACCCGACGGGTTCCGCGACGCGCTGGCCCCTTTTGGTGTGCCCCGGCCGTCCTTCTCTGGGTCTAGTCGATCACTGATATGACGGACGAGTAGTCGTCGGTCCATGTCACCTGACGGTCCATCGACAGGGGTTGCCATCCGGTCGCAGAGTCGAGGCCACCGGCAGCCGCAGCGTTGGGAGCGAGGAGGACCCAGCGGCTTGACTGCTCCTCGCCGGGCGCGGCTCCCTCCCTGATCCACGCGTGCCAACCGAGCTCTTCGGCCGCCGCGGCGGCTACGGGCGCCAGGTCGAAGACCCGGCTGCTGAGATGCATGGCGATCGCCCCATCTGCGGTCACGTGGCTGGCGTACACCCTCATGGCTTCGCTGGTGAGGAGGTGCACCGGCACTGAGTCGGAGTTGAAGGCGTCGAGGACAAGCAGGTCGAATCGCTCCTCGGGTTCCTGGGCGACCATGAGCCGCCCGTCGCCCACCACCACGTCTACCTCGCCCGGGGCGTCATGGAGATAGGTGAAGTACCTCGTGTCCGCGGCGATTTCGGCGATGATGGGGTCGATCTCGTAGAACCGGATGTGTGGCACCTGAGGGCTGTACGCGGCAATGGCGCCGGCCCCGAGGCCTATAACGCCCATCTGTTGGGGCTTCACGTACGTGAGGATGTCTGAGAATGGGCCGCCCGGCGCGTAGTAGGTAGTGGGCGTCCGTCGGTCTGCCTCACTCGTGTGCTGGGTGCCGTGAATGGTCGTGCCATGGGCGAACCGGTGAAGGCCCGGCGACTCCAGCACTCGATAGCTCCCGTAGAAGGTGCGCTCCGTCACCAGTGCTCCCGAGGCTTGAGCCACCGGGACAGCCACGGCTGCGACGAGGAGTGCCACGAACAGGTGGACTGGCGTCCTCAGCGTGAGCCATCCCACCGTCGCGAGCGCGAAGGCCGAGAGAATGACCAGTGCAGCCAGGTCGGTCGAGACCAGTCGCAGCGCCGCCACGGCCACGGCGACCACGCTGATCGCCAGAACGCCAGCGACTGCCCTCAGGGCGTCGGCCTTCGTCGGACTCCATTTGGAGGCGAGGTTGACGGCGAGCAATGGGATGAGGGCGATGGTCAGGAGGTACTCCCACACGCCGTTGAAGGTCAAGGGAGCAACTATCCCGTTGAGGAGACCTCCCAATGCGCCGCCGACCGAGATGGTGAGGTAGTAGGTGGTCAACTGCTCGGCGGGCGGGCGCAGGACGGCGAGCCGGACATGAGCCGCGTAGCCCACCAAACCGACCGACACGACGATGGCGATCACTACGGGTACGACGGACAAGACCAAACCGAAACTCGAGAAAACTCCGGTGGCGATGGCTACAACCACGCCCGCCCAGATCCAACCGACCGGAAGCAACCTCGACCGCCTTGCGAATGCCGCCACGAAGGAGAGTAGGTAGGCAGCCAGGGGGAGGACCCACAGGAGCGGGATCGGTGCGACATCGGTGGTCAGGTGCGCGGTGGAGGCGATCATCATGCTGGAGGGCACGAACGCCAAGAACGTCCAAAGCAGAAGGGTCTTTGCGTGGGGTCGTGTCGCAGCCCGCGAGTGCGCCTCCTGGTGCACGGGGGCAGTGGACTTGCTTGGGCGCATGACCGCGGCACAGGTTGCCATGAAGGCAAGGAACAGCACAAAAGCCCCAGACCAAGCCATGCGCTGCTGGGACAGGGGCAGGGTGGGCTCGATGAAGAATGGGTAGGCGAGCAGCCCAATGAAGCTACCGAGATTGCTTGCGGCAAAGAGGAAGTAGGGGTCATCTGCTCGGGGACCTCCTGACCAGGCGTACCAGCGCTGCATCAGGGGCCCGGTCGCCGACAGGACCAGGAACGGGAGCCCAACCATCAGCGTGAGTACCCGGAGAAGCCACAGGATGGGCGAACTCGCGCCGGGGGCGGCATCGATGGGAAGGGCGATCGGCAAGGCCACGAGGGGCAGCAGGAGGACCAGGACGTGCAGACGAGGCTGCCACCGAGCGCCCAGCCAGTGAGTCGTGACGTGTGCGTAGACGTATCCGAGCAGCAAGAGCAGCTGGAAGAAGAGGGAGCTGGTGCTCCACACGGTGGCCGATCCACCAAACGAGGGCAACGTCAGTTTGGCGGCCATGGGCTGCACCATGAACAGAAGTGCAGCGCCGAGGAAAACTGTCACGGTGAAGAGGGCTGCGACTGCTCGTCCGCGACGTGGCACCGGTCCCGGCGTGGCGACACCGTGCAGGCCGGAATCAGCCGTCATCTCTGTCATGGAACCCCTTTCGGACTGAGGAGCCTATTGATCCTTTTGGTGGCTCTGGGGCAGAACCGGTGGAATGTTCGTGGTTTCCGGCTGAGGCGCTACGAGGTCGCGGCCGCAGAGTGACGCATGTCAGGCGGGAACCCACAGGCTGAGCCCGGCTGTTGTGCTGACCTTCATCCACGCGTTGCCGCCCGCTCCATCAGCGGTGACTGAAGGAGCCGACGGTGACACCAAGGCACAGGTTGCCCCTTCAGGCACGACAACCCCATCGGTCGCGAGCAGGCGTCTCCGAGCTTCCGCGTAGGCAGCGGACCCGTAAACCTCGGTGCGCATGTCGACCCACACCTTCACATCGGGACGGAGCAGGAGAACGGCGCCTGCGGTGTCAGGGTCGGCGAAGAGCCGACAACCTCGGGGGAGTGACCTGGCGATCTCCTCCTCCTGTGGCTGCCCGGGGTCGATGGCCTGGACGAGGGCGAGTGGCATGAGCACGACCAGGGCGCCCACCATGATCGGCCGCCAGTAGTCGGCTGTGAGGCGAGTGCGCACGAAGGGGCTGCGGCGGGGACTGGCACGCCACCGGATAGTCGCCGCTGAGAGCCGGGCAGCAAGCACTGGGAGGAGGGTGAGAGCGGCAACTCCCAGGAATCGGATCGCGACCATGCCGGCGCTGGCTGCGGCAAGGCTGATACCGACGAGGATGACTTCCAGCGCCCAGCAACCGCGCTCGAGGGAGCCTGGAGCGCCGCTGCGGTGTCGAAAGAGCCACTGGGCGGTGACGGCGCCGAGTGCCAGAACGATCAGGGCGATTGGGAGCCAGCGGAGACGAAGGCCGGCCGTGAAGGGGGACAGCCACTCGACAATCTGGCCGTCCGATGCGGAACTCACGTCGAGCAGCAGCTGCCAGACAGACAATCCGTAGGGGCCGAGGGTGCTGCCCGCAGCCAGAGCCATGCCGGCCGCTGCGGCGAGGCCGACCCGCCATCGGTCGACGCCGGACAAGAGTGCGAGGAGGGGCAATGCGGCGGCCACACCAAGCGAGGTCACCGACCAAGACACGTGGAGCCACGCACCGAACCAGCCGAGGGCTGCGGCCACCAGGGCGGCGCCGACTACTGTCCACCAGGCCCGGGGAAGCGTCCGGGTGACGAGGGTGTGGCCTAGGGCCAGAGAGACAAGGAGCAGTGCCTGCACCACGATGGTCGCCCGGGGCGAGACCATGGGCAAAGCGAGGATGGCAGTGAAGACCGTTGCGGCCAGGGTGGGCAGTGGGCGGGCACCGAGTCGTCGGGCGACGACAACGGCGACGCCGAAGTAGGCGAGCATGCCCGCGGCGCCGACCAGGGCGATCCCTGCGACGCCGAGCCCCTGATGACCGAGGCCGAGTGCGCTGTTCCAGAGCGGGGACGTCGGACGGAAGAGTCCTCCAGGCTGCGCCCAGCTCCACGAGTCGGGCCTGGACATCGGCGTCCCAGCGGACCGCTCGATCCCGTCCCTTGCCTGCCAGTAGGGGTCACGTTCGGTCATCCGTGCGGCTCGGAGGACGACAAGGGCGAGGATCCAGCCGCCGAGAAGGTTCCAGTCCCAGCGTCCTCTCACGAGAATCCGCGGGTGCGGGCTGCGTAGGCCGAGTAGCCCTCGACCTGCTCGTGGAGGAGTGCTTCCTCCCATCGCGCACGGAGGACCTGCAGGACGGCGAGCACGAGCACGACAGCCCACCCCCACCCGCCACCGTTCACGATGGCCAGACCAATTGCGCTGATGTACTCGAACACGTACAACGGGTGACGGAAGAACCGGTACGGACCGCTGGAAGCAAGCTGACGTGACTGAGGCACCACGCTGATGTTCGTTCGCAGGTGCAGCAGCGCCCAGACCGACAGTGTGATGCCGACGGCCACGAATGCCGAACCGACCGCAACGACAGCCTGCCCGGCGCCGCCCGGTGCGACCAGGGGGATCACGAACCCAGAGAACGTGGCAATTCCCGCCACGACCCCTCGTCCGAGGTGCCCGTCTGTGCGCGTCGGGGCAGCTCGCCGGAGGTACATCACGGTGAGGACGGTGTAGAACGCGAGCGCTGCGACCGTGCTCACGACCTGCAGTGGCGTGTGCCCCTTATCCGGGTCGAGCAGGCTCATCGTGTTGAGAATGACCAGGGCCACGCAGAACGGTACGAACACTAGGCGTCCCAGGTCGATCTGACGAAGACCGTGCATGCCGTGAAGTATGTCGTCCCCAATGTAGGTGGGAGGGCTGCTTGGCAAAAATGGACTACATGGCGTAACTATCTGGGCGGGATGCAGCAGATTCTGCCGCCCCTGATGACTATAGACATCAGGGCCATAAAGGTGTAAAGGGCCAAGTCTAACGACGCCGCTGATCGTGCTCAGCGAAGCGATTCTGGACCGTTTTTACCACAGACGCACGCGGTATGTCTGGTTTTGTAAGAGCCATATTAGTCATCTCTTCTAGCCATAATGACTAACTATCTTTGACTAGTTCGGGCCATGTCCGAAATCTTCATTTGCGGAGGAAGATCATCGCCGGGTCGACGTCGTCGGCCGTACTACCGTCCACCCACAAGGGGAATGCAATGTCGAAGACTCTCATCAAGTTCCACCAGCGCCTCAACGAGAAGGGCGCCACGATGGTGGAGTACGGCCTGATGGTCGCTCTCGTCGCCGTCGTCGTCGGGGTTGCGGCGGCCCTCCTCGGCAAGAACATCTCGACGATGTTCGCCGGCCTGACGTTCCCCTGACCCGCCCCCTGCCAAGCAGCTCGAAGAACGGACGCCTCATGTCTGAGCAGATCATGCGACTGCGGAAGCGGATTGCCTCCGAGGTTGGCGCGACGATGGTCGAGTACGGCCTGATGGTCGCCCTCGTCGCCGTCGTGGTGGGCGTCGCGGCGGCCCTCCTCGGCAAGAACATCTCGACGATGTTCGACTCCATCGCCACGTCCATCTGACCGGTCAGCGCTGCGGGTCGGCGGCCCGTCGGGCTGCCGACCTCGCGGTGTCACAGGCAGGTGAGACCTGCACGTTTCGTCGTTTTCAATGTCGTCAAAGGGGGTTCGGCTCATGCGTGGTCGCCGCGAGCGTGGCGCAGCGATGGTCGAGTTTGCCCTCCTGCTGCCCCTCCTCCTCCTTGTGCTCTTTGGCCTCATCGACATGGGCCGCATGTTCCTCGTCCAGTCCATGGTCACGAACGGGGCTCGTGAGGGCGCCCGGATGGCAGCGCTCGGCTACACCGACAGCGAGATCGCTGCTCGTGCCAACGCTTCGATGCCAGGACTCGACGGCGTGTCCTCTGGGACCCACACCATCACGTCCACGGCGGTATGCCCCGCAGCTCTCACCGCGACCTCGCAGAGGAGCGTGACGGTCACGGTCAGCGGCTTCCACTGGGTAGCTCTGGGCGCCATCAGCGGATTGTTTCCGGGCGGCGGCATCACGGCTCCCACCCCGAGGGCAACGTCGTCGATGAGGTGCATGGGATGACCACGAACAAAGCTCAGAGTTTCCGACGACGCGAGGAGCGGGGCGCGGTCGGCGTTCTCGTCGCAGTCCTCTTTGGTGCCTTCGTTGTGACCGGCCTGTTGGCCTGGTCGGTCGACGCTGGCCAGATCATCCTTGAGCGACGGCAGACCCAGTCTGCGGCCGACGCAGCGGCATTGGCTCTGGCGCAGAGCTGCGCCAAGAGCAACTGCAACATCGATGCGGACGGACTTCCGGCACTGGCCAGCGCCAACACCATCAACAATGGCGCGCGCACGCACCCGATCGAGCGTCAGTGCAAGTCCAACGGGTCGATCGTTGGCACCTTGCCTGTGTGTACCTCTTCCCCGAGCGTCGGCGCCCTGCGGGAGTGCCCACCCGTGCCGAGCGGATTGACAGCCCTGCCGTACGTCGAGGTCCGTGTCCGGGCGAACGAGGGTGGCCAACCCCTCATCCCCAACCCGTTCACCAAGGCCAATGACACCGGTCCCGACACGAGCAACGTGATTTCGTGTGCTCGTGCCGCGTGGGGGAAGCCCTCCGCCGCGGCGTTCACGTCCCCCATCACCATCTCCACCTGTGAATGGGACAAGTTCTCCAGCGGAGGGACGTCCTACTACCCGCCCCCCACTGGGGCCTGGCCCGGGTACGGCGGGGCGGGGCAGTCCCCCTTCCCGCTGGCGGCCACCACTCCGAATACGCCGGGTCGTGAGCTCATGATCACGCTCCACGACCCAGGCGACGGTGAATGCCCGGCGACGCCCAGCGGTGGCGACGCTCCCGGCGGTTTTGGCTATCTGAACACGACAGGTACCTGTAGCACGACGGCAACTTCCACCAACGGCGTGGACTACTGGGCAGGGATCGACACAGGGGCTTCCCTTCCGAACGCATGCAAGGTCCCCATGGCCAACATCCATGACAACGGACCGACGATCGATCTGCCCGTGTTCGACTGCATCGTCAACAACGGGTCAGGCGCCGTGACCCCTGCCATGGATTGCAATTCAGGCAACGGTGCCAACGCCAAATATCACTTGGCCGGCGTGGCTCGATTCTTCTTGAGCGGTTATTCGCTCCCTGGCGGCACCAAGAACAGTTGGGTCACCGGGAACCCCCCCTGCAGCGGCTCCGTGAAATGCATCTCTGGATGGTTCGTCAGCGGTGTGCTCGCCAACCCCACCGGCGGCGTCGTTCCGCCGGGGGGCCTGAACTACGGGCTCTCCGTCATTGTTTCGGCCGGCTGATGCCGGTCCGGTCCACCAAGAAAGGCATCTGACTCCATGGGTCGTCGTGTTATTGCCCTTGCCGCTGCCGTCGTGCTCGCCCTGGCCGGCGCGGTTCTCGTGCTGCTGTACGCCCAGGGGGCCGACAAGCGCGCGCTCGAGGGTCAGCAGCCCCAGACGGTCTACGTGTCGGAGAAGGTTGTCCCCGCCGGCACGACGCTCAAGGACGCAGAGCGCAGCGGTCTCATCACACGCACTCAAGTGGCCAGCAAGGCCAAGCCCGCGGGAGCGCTCGCCGGAATCACGTCCGACAACAGCTCGTTCGTCGCGCGCGCGGACTTGCCGCCCGGCCAGGTTGTGCTCAGTGCGGCCTTCGGCTCGGAACGGTTGGGGCAGAAGGCCATCGGAGTGAAATCGGGCATGGTCGCGGTCTCGGTGAGCCTCGAGGACCCAAACCGGGTGGGGGCGTTCGTGACCGCCGGAAGCACGATCACGATCTACGACACCTATGAACTCAAGAAGCTCGGCACCGACGAGGCGACGGCCCAGTACAACGATTTGAGCGTCAAGGGAACGAGCGTCCTGCTCACCAAGGTCTCGGTCATCGGCATTGGTACGACCAGCCTGTCGGCTCCTGTGGCGACCGAGCAGGCCGAAAAGGACAAGGGGGCCGCGCCCACGACCTCGACCCCGGTGCAGAGTTACCTCGTCACCGTCGAGCTGACACCCGCGGACTCGGTCAAACTCGTACACGCGATCCAGCACGGAGCGAATCCGCAGAACAACCCGGCCAAGCACATCTACTTCGCGCTCGAGGGTCCGGACACAACGGTGCCTCCGAACCTGTCGACCGACGACTTCGGCTATCACGGGATCGTGAAATGACGATTTTGTGGGACAACGAGCCGGGGGCTCAGGACCGTTACCACTTCGCCCTTGGGGAGGTGCTCCTCCTCGGCTCGGCGCCACTGGTCCACCGGGCGCTCGATGACGACCCGCACGCGGACCTCGTCGTCATCGGCGCGCAGGTGAACATCGACGAGGCGTCGTTGCTCGTGGAGTCCGTGCGTGCCGAACGCCCCGCGGTGGGCTTCATCCTGCTGCGCCACCGGCTCGACGTCACGACGATGGGGCAGGCCCTGCGTAGTGGGTTCCGCGAGGTCATCGCCTCTGACGACGCCCCGGCGCTCTCGGACGCGGTCCGACGCAGCCGAGACCTCACAGCCAAACTCGCCGGCCACCACGGGGGGACCGCCGTCCCTCAGGGGCGGATCGTCACCGTTTTCTCGGCCAAGGGCGGTGTCGGCAAGACCACGATGTCGACCAACTTGGCGACCCACTTGGCCCTCTGCGGCCTGCGGACCCTCTTGGTCGACCTCGACCTCTCGTTCGGTGACGTCGCGATCAGCATGCAGCTGATCCCGACGAGCTCGGTGCACGACGCCGTCGCGATGCACGGCCACCTGGACGCCGAGGGTCTGGCTCAACTGGTGACGCACCACCAGGCGAGCGGTCTCGACGTCGTCGCCGCACCCACCGACCCCTCGCTCGCGGACCGGATCAGCGCACCGGTCGTCACCGAGCTTCTCAGGGTGGCAGCAGGGGCTTACGACTACGTCATCGTCGACACACCTCCGTCGTTCACGGAGCACGTGCTCGCGGCCTGCGACGTGAGCAGCCTGCTCGTCCTCATCGCCACCCTCGACATCCCAGCAGTCAAGAACCTCAAGCTCGCCCTAGAGACTCTCGACGCCCTCGGCAGCCCTCGCGACTCCCGCGTCATCGTCCTCAACCGCGCGGACGTCAAGGTTGGGCTGCGACCCGAGGACGTCGTCCAGGCGATCGGAGCACCCATCGCCGTGAGCGTGCCGGCCAGCACGTCGGTCCCGGCCTCCGTGAACCGTGGAGTCCCGCTCGTCCTCGAGTCCCCACGCGACCCCGTGAGTGTCGCCCTTCGTGAGATCGCCGACACCCACATCCGTGGCCGCTTCGGTGGCCCGGTCGAAGAACCCCACCGCCGCAGCCTCTTCAGCAGGAGAAGTCGATGAGCCTTGCCGACCGTCTCGACACCGTTCGCCGCGCGCACGAGCCGATCGTGCCCGCGCGGGCAGGGGACCAGCCCCAGACCCGTCGGGTTGATCCCTTCACGGAGGTCAAGGAGCGCGTGCACCAGGGCCTCATCGACTCGCTCGGACCTCGGCTCTACGACCCACACCTCAAGGAGAGCGAACTCGCCAGCCAGGTGCGGCAGACCCTCCAAGAGGTCATTGACGCCGAGCAGAAGCCCCTGTCCCTTTCGGACCGCACCCGGATCGCGCAGGAGGTCTCGGACGAGATCCTTGGGCACGGCCCCTTGGAGCCCCTGCTGCGTGACCCCGAGGTCACCGAGATCATGGTCAACGGCGCGAACAGCATCTTCATCGAGCGCGCGGGCAAGATCTACCCCACCGCTGCCCGGTTCACCGACGAGACGCACCTCCGCCGGATCATCGACCGAATCGTGGGGCGCATCGGTCGACGCGTCGACGAGGCCAGTCCGCTGGTGGACGCCCGACTGCCCGATGGTTCGCGCGTCAACGTCGTGGTCGCACCGATCGCGCTCGACGGCGCCATCCTCACGATCCGCAAGTTCGCCGCAGATCCATTTACCGACAAGGACCTCGTGTCCTTCGGCACGTTCACGCCCCCGGTCCGTGACTTCCTGTGGGCCTGCGTCCGAGGGCGTCGCAACATCATCATCTCGGGCGGCACGGGCTCCGGGAAGACGACGACCCTCAACGTCATGTCGTCGTTCCTGCCCGGGGACGAGCGCATCATCACCATCGAGGACGCGGCCGAACTCCAGCTGCACCAGCAGCACGTCCTGCGCATGGAGTCGCGCCCGGCCAACATCGAGGGCTCCGGCATGGTGACCATTCGCGACCTCGTGCGCAACGCCCTCCGCATGCGCCCCGACCGCATCGTCGTCGGTGAGGTCCGAGACGGCGCCGCCCTCGACATGCTGCAGGCCATGAACACCGGCCACGACGGCTCGATCACGACCGTGCACGCAAACACGTCTCGCGACTCACTGTCGCGTCTGGAGACGATGGTGCTCATGTCCGGGGTTGACCTACCGGTGCGCGCGATCCGCGAGCAGGTCGCTGGCGCTATCGACCTCATCATCCAGCAGGCCCGTCTCAAGGACGGCACCCGGAGGATCGTGCAGATCACCGAGGTCGTGGGCATGGAGGGCGACATCATCACTCTCCAGGACCTCTTCGCGTTCGACTTCGCCGCAGGCCGCGACGAGAACGGCCGCTTTCTGGGCGAGCTGCGCAGCACCGGAATCCGCCCGAAGTTCACCGCGGACCTCCACGACCTCGGGGTCGAGTTGCCCATCCAACTCTTCGCCCCGCCGATGCGATGAGCCCGCGCACGCTCCTGCGACCGCTGCTGTCCGTCGTGCTGACAGCGATGGCGGTCCTGTGTGTGCCAATATCGGCGACCGCGGCCGACCCCATCCCAGGCTCCATCGGCGGCATCAAGGTGACGACAGACCGGGTCACAGGCGTGCTCACCCTCCGCCCCGGGGAGGAGATCGTCTCGATCGACCCGGGCATGATCGCCACGCTCGACGGCCGACCCTCGCCGGTGACATCCAAGCCCGCCACACGCGCCCAACGCACCACCGTGCTGCTCATCGACACCAGCGGTTCCATGGGTCGTTCCGGCATGGCGACAGTGCGCACCGCGGTCAAGGACTTCTTGGCCTCGGCGCCGAAGGACGTGAGGATCGGCGTCGTCTCGTTCGGGAACACGGCCGGGCCCGAGATCGCGCCGACCACCGCCCGCGCGGCCGTTCAGGCTGTCGTCGACGACCTCCGTGCCGACGGCAACACCGCATTGTTCAGCGGAGTCACGCAGGCCGTGAGGATGCTCGGCTCCACGGGGGACCGCAGCATCGTCCTGCTCAGCGATGGCAAGAACACCGTGGGTGACCGCGCCTCGGGCCTGGCGGCTGCGGGAAAGGCGCTCACCGCCTCCCAGGTCCGGGTGGAGGTGGTCCGGTTCACGACGGGGGAGAACGATCCCGAGGCCTTGGCCGCGTTTGCGAAGGCGGGCGGCGGATCCGTGGTCCAAGCCACCGACGCCGAGGGAGTGCGCACTGCATTCCAGACAGCAGCCAAGGTCCTCGAGTCGCAGGTCCAGTTCGACATCACACGGCCGCCGGGTATGACCGGCTCCGTGCCGGTCGTGGTGCAGGGGACCGCCACGGGCCGTCCCTTCTCCATCAAATCCACAGTCGATCTCGGCGAGGTCGGCACTCCCGCACCGTCATCCAGCGAGTCGGTCGTCGTGGTCCCGGAGGCTGGGGTCGGGCCAGCCACGCTCACGCGCGTCGAAACAGGGATGAGCAAGTCCCTCATAGCGGCGCTCATCGCACTCTTCGTGGGCGCCCTCACGCTGGTCATCGCGGTCCTCGACCCCTTCCGGTCCAAACGGCACGACCGCGTCGCACAGGTCGAGCACTACACACTGGGTGAAGCGTCCCGGCTGCCTCGCAAGGCCGAGGCCAACGCTTCCGTGGTGGCGCAGTCCGCTGTGCGGATGGGGGAGCGGGTCATGGCGGGTCGCGAGACCACGAGCCGCACCATGGCACTCATCCAGCGTGCCGACCTCCCGTTGAGGGCCGGGGAATGGTTCGTTCTGCGCGTGGTGGCCATCGTCGTGGGGGGAGCGCTGACCCCGGTCGTGCTCGCCATGCCGTGGTGGTTCACCGTTCCCATTGGCATTGCCCTGGGCTACTTCCTGCCCGCCGCGGTGCTGCGAATGCTTGCCGGCCGCCGGGCAAAGAAGTTCGAGCAGATGCTCCCCGACATCCTCATGCTCGTGGCCACGACGCTCGCCAGCGGGTTCAGCCTCACCCAGGCGCTCGACGCGGTCGCTCGCGACTCCGCCCAGCCTGCAGGCAAGGAGTTCTCGCGGACGCTCGCCGAGACGCGCATCGGCGCCGACGTCTCGGACGCCCTCGAGAACATGTCGGTCCGCATGGACAGCGAGGCCATGCGTTGGACAACGATGGCCATTCGGATCCAGCGCGACGTCGGTGGCAACCTCGCGGACACTCTTCGCACCACCGCCCACACCCTGCGCGAGCGTGAGTCGCTCAAGCGTCAGGTCAACTCGCTGTCGGCCGAGGGTCGTCTGTCGGCCTACATCCTTCTCGGGCTCCCCATCCTGCTCTTCGTCTACATGGCGTGGAGCAACCCGGCCTACACGTCCCTGCTCTGGACCAGGACCGTGGGCATCCTCATGCTGCTGGGAAGTGGCGTCAGCATGGTCATCGGAACACTGTGGATGCGCAAAGTCATCCAGATCGAGGTCTGAGCAATGCTCATCGTCGCAGCCATCCTTGTTGCGGTTGCACTGTGCGTCGCCGTTGTGCTCATCGGCACCATCGGAGTCGGCACGACCGGTGTCGCCCGGTCACTCGAGCTGGTCAACTACCGTCCGGACAGCAGTACCGTCGCCAAGTCCGAGCTGGCTGCGAAGGACCGCCTCGTCGTGCCGTTCGAGCAGGGCCTCAAAGGAGTGGCGCGGCGACTCTCCCCTGCGGGGACCGCTGGTCGGCTCGCCGCAAGCCTCAACCGGGCGGGCAATCCCCCCGCTTGGCCGGTCGAGCGCATCTTCGGGGCCAAGGGCATCGGGCTCGTCGCCGGCGCCCTCCTGGGCCTCTTTTTCGGCGGCCTCGGCCTCACGGGCCTCCTGTATGCCGTCATCGGCGGCGCAGCACTCTTCTTTCTCCCCGACCTCCTCGTCTACAACGCGGGAATCCGGCGCCAGGAGCAGCTCCGCAAGGGCTTCGCCGACGCGCTCGACATGCTCACGGTGTGTGTCGAGTCCGGGCAGGGCTTCGATGCCGCGCTGGGGCAGGTTGCCCGCAACGTGACTGGGCCGATTGCTGGCGAGTTCGCGCGAGTCCTGTCCGAGTTCCAGATCGGCATGACCCGTGGGCAGGCCTTTCAGGGGATGGCCGAGCGAAACACCTCGCCCGAGGTCAAGAACTTTGTCTCCGCCCTGGTGCAGGCCGACCGGCTGGGAGTGCCCATCGCGGGCGTCCTGCGCGAGCAGACCAAGGAAATGCGCGTCGTCCGCCGCCAACTCGCCGAGGAGAAGGCCCAGAAGGTGACCGTCAAGGTGGTCTTTCCGGTGCTCCTGTGCATCTTCCCGGTGATCTTCGTGGTCATCCTGGGCCCGGCCGCGATCAACATCTATGACCTCTTCAGCAAGACCTGAGGTCGACATGAGCAGTCAGTCTGCGCTCGTCGTTCGCGGCACGGTAGGGCGCGACCGGATGCTTGACGGGCTGCGTGCGTCCGCCGCCCTGGCAGTCGTCTACGTGCACTACCTCTTCTTCTCTGGACTCACAGCCAGGCCGGGAGCGGGCTACATCGGAGTGCTCGTATTTTTCGTGCTCTCCGGCTACCTCATCACCCGAATGTTGTGGCGACCACTTCGATCAACGTCCACCCCCTACCGGTCGTTCCTCGCTCGCCGCATCCGTCGCCTGCTGCCGGCCCTGCTCGGCGTGGTCCTGGTTGCGGGCCCGGTCATGACGTTGGTCGGCCCGGGAGATGCGTTGGCGTCCGTTCGGTCCTCGCTCATCGTGTTGACGCAGCTCACTGCCTTCTTCCTCGCGGCTGATGCCTTCCCGATGGAGGCCTGGGTGCCGACTTGGAGCCTGACGGTCGAGTGGGTGTTCTATCTGCTGTGGCCGATCGTGCTCGTGAAGATGCGACGCCGTGGCCTCTCCACGCTTGGCGCGACTCGGGTCACACTTGTCCTTGCGGCACTTCTCTACGGCGCGGCGATCCCGCTTTCTCCAAGCGCCTTTTACTACCTTCCCGTGGGCAATTTGGCTGTGATGCTCATGGGCTCGGCGCTTGCACTGGCGCACGCCCGCGAGCCTCGACGAACCGGTGGTCGGGATGCGGCGATCGCGGACATGGCTTTCTTCGCGTTCATCTTGGCAGTGCTCCTACCGAGCGCAGGATTGTCCGGGTCGTGGCTCTATCGCGTCACCTATGTCCCGATCGCGGTCATCGTTGCCCTGGTGCTCATCGACCAGCGGCCGGGCACGGGCGGCATGGCCCGTCGCCTCCTCGAGTCCCGGCCCATGGTCGCCATCGGGCAGTCGAGCTACAGCCTCTACCTCTGGCATTTGCCGATCCTCTGGATCGCCTACTGGGGCCTGCCCGACCTACCCGTGGCCCTCCGCGTCGCCATCGCCACGGTGTCACTCGTCCCGGTCGTCTGGCTCAGTTTCACCCTGCTCGAGAAGCCCGTTCTCAAAGACCCAGTCGCCACCCAATCCCCGATCACGGCAACGGTGCGCAGCAGCTGAGTCGACCACAGCGAAGGCCGGGTATGCCGGGAACGTGAGTTCCCGGCATACCCGGCCTTCGTTGTCGGTCTGGGTCTGGCCTCAGAAGCCGAGGCCGTGGCCGAACGGGTAGAGCTCGCCGGAGCCGTCCGCCTTTGGGATCGAGACGGGGAGCTTGCCGGCCGGGTTCACCTCGCCGAAGATCACGCGCACCAGCGACTCGACCTGGTCCGCCGTGTAGCCGAAGGTGTCGACGACAGTCTTGGCCTCGGGGAACGACGCGACGTCATACGGGTTGCGCATCGCCGCGACGACGACTGGCTTCCCGGTCGCGATGAGTGCCTTCACCAGCTTGGTCTGAGCCACGGCGGCTGGGGTCGGCAATCCGGTAGCGGTGTTGACGGCATACGCGTTGTTGGTCGAAACCACCACGAGGTCTGAGGTGGCTGCCGCCGCGACGGCGCTGTCGATCGCTGCCTGGGACGGTGTCGTCCCGGACTCGCGTACCTGGGTCGTGGCTCCGCGGGCGGTGAGTGCGGTGGCCATCGTCTGGGTCGTGCCAACACCCCAGCCGGCGACGAGAACCTTGCGCGGACCGGCGGCCAGCGGCAGGAGGTTGGCGTCGTTCTTGACGAGGGTGGTCGTGCGGTCGGTGATCGCCTGCGCGTCGGCCAGGTGCTGCGGTGCGCCCATGATCTGGGGCGCCGCGGCCACATCGACGATTGGGTCCTGGAAGATGCCGCGCTGGTACTTGTGGAGCAGGACGCGATAGACGGACTCGTCGATGCGCTGCTTGCTGATCGCTCCGGTCTTCACGGCGTTGAGCACTGCGCCCATGGCCGTGTCCATCTGGACGGGCACGAGCAGCTGGTCAGCGCCGGCCTGGAGTGCCTTGACCGGTGCGACGTCGGCCGGGTAGGTCGCTGCGGCGCCCGCCATGTCGAGCGCGTCCGTGACGATGAGCCCCTTGTAGCCGAGCTCGTTGCGCAGCAGTCCGGTGAGGACCTTGTGCGACATCGTGGCAGGAACACCCGGGTCGATCGCGGGCATGACGACGTGGGCGGTCATGATCGTCTCGACCCCGGCGTCCGCTGCTGCCTTGAAGGGCGGCAGGTCAATGTCGTGGATCTGCTGCAGCGTGTGGGTGACCTCGGGCAGTCCGAAGTGGCTGTCCACGCCGGTGTCGCCGTGGCCCGGGAAGTGCTTGGCGACGGAGGAGACGCCGCCCGCGCGGTAGCCCTTGATCTGCGCCACGGCGAGGTCGGAGACCAGCTTGGCGTCGCCACCGATGGAGCGGATCCCGATGACCGGGTTGTTGGGGTTGATGTTGACGTCGGAGACCGGGGCGTAGTCCTGCGTCACGCCGACGGCGGCGAGCTCGGAGCCGATGACCTCGGCCGAGCGCGTCGCGTCCGCCACGGAGCGGCCAGCGCCGAGCGCCATGTTGCCGGGCATCTGGGTCGCCGGCGCACCGAAGCGGGCGACGAGTGCGCCACCCTCCTGGTCAACCGAGATCTGCAGCGGGATCTTGGTCGGCTGCGCGAGGGCCGCGGTCTGCAGGCCGTTGGACAGCGTGGCGACCTGGGCGGGGTCGCCGATGTTGTCGTCGTTGTTGCGGGTCGTGTAGTAGATGACGCCGCCCGGCTGGTACTTTGCGATCGCCTGCGCGGGGGTGTCGACGCCGAAGAGTCGCTGGTTCGTCGCCTTGGCCAGGTCGCTCACCGTGTTGGCGTCGCGACCGGCCACCTCGATGACGAAGAGCTGGCCGACCTTCTGCTCCAGCGTCATGTGGTTCATGAGGCTGACGATCTTGCCGCGGTAGGGCGCGTCGCCGGAGTTGCCCGGATCGCCGCTCGCAGACGGGCTGAACGCCGCAGCCATCGCCACGGCAACGCCGATGGCAGGCAGTTGGACCAAGGTCCGGTTGCGACGGGTGGATGCTGGCCGTGTGAACATGTGGCACCTCCGGGGCTCGCGTACCCCCAGGGAGGGGAACGAAAACGACACTAGGCCGCGCACAGCGCGTTGGGAAGCCCCGGCCCGGGCCAATTTTGTGTAAAAAATATCCGGAGGACAAACGCCACTAGTCTCGGCGGATGAAGATCCAGGAGCTCGACTACGGCGATACGCCATGGGGCGTCATCAGCCTTCGACGGCGCTGGGACCGCATCACGGAGCGAGACGTCCATGAGGTCAAGCTCGGCGACGACTTCCTCATGTCGAGCCAATTCACCACTGGCGAGCGGGAATTGGCGCGGATCGGCCTCGCCGCAGTGGCCGAGTCGGCCGGCTCGTCGCTCACGGTCCTCGTGGGCGGACTCGGACTCGGCTACACCGCGCTGACCGCGCTCGAGGACCAGCGCGTCGCGGAGCTGACCGTCATCGAAGCCCTGCCGATGGTCATCGCCTGGCACGAACGCGATCTGCTGCCCGACACCGAGGGAATGGCCGCCGACCCGCGGGTGCGCCTCGTGCCCGACGACTTCTTCGACGTGGTGCGGACAGGACGTGCCGACCGCACCTACGACGCCGCGCTCGTCGACATCGACCATGCGCCCGACTGGCTGTTGCGCGACGACCACGGTGACCTCTACACGGTCGAGGGCTTCGCCCGGGTGGGCGCGATGCTCACCGACGACGGCGTCTTCGCGCTCTGGTCCGATGAACCGCCCGAGCCCGAGGTCGTCCGCCGCATGGGGGAGGCGTTCGAGCACGCCGACGCCCACGTGGTCCCGTTCCCCAACCCGATCACCGGCGGAGAGTCCACCAACACCGTCTATCTCGCGGTCCGTCCCCGTCGCTGAGCGCGCCTGTCGGCCCAACCGAGGCCGTGGTTCATCAGTGACGGTGGCCTGACCAGAACGAAAGCTGGGTATGCCGGGAGCGCGAGTTCCCGGCATACCCAGTCCTGGTTTTCGGTCAGGAATGCAAGGGTCACCGACTGTCACTGCGCCTGCGGGTTACCGCGCAGGGAGGATGCCTTTGGCCATGAGGGGTCAGCGTGTTGTTCGGCACGTTCTGAGAGGCTGCGACTCGTTCTTGTCCCAGTTCTGGTGATCGATGGCGGCGCGGAGAGCCCCTCTCAGACGCGCCGTTGACACGGGCGCCCAACCGGACGATCTTGGGGTCATCCGCCAATGGGAAGAGGGCGTCATGACAATCTCGATCTTCGCCCGCATCGGCGCGATCAACGGTGAGTCGCGAGACGCCAGGCACAAGGACGAGATCGACGTGCTGTCGTGGTCCTGGGGCCTGTCCCAGTCCGGCGCCGCAGGCCACGGAGGAGGGCGAGGAGGGGCCGGAGCAGGCAAGGCGACCTTCCACGACTTCACCTTCACTCATCACATCGACAAGGCGTCTCCACTGCTGATGAAGGCGTGTGCCACGGGTGAGCACATCAGGGACGCGACCCTGACGGTCCGCAAGTCGGGCCAGGGGCAGCAGGACTACGTGATCATCACGATGAATGACCTTCTCGTGACGGGCGTTTCCACGAGGGTCAGCGTCGAGGGTGACGCCACGATGGAGGAGGTCGTGCTCGCGTTCGCGAAGGTCGACCTCGAGTACAAGCCGCAGAAACCTGATGGCTCGTTGGACGTCGGGATCCATTTCGCCTTCGACCTCAAGACACACAAGTCGGGGTAGCAACTCCACCCTGCGGCCAGCGCTGTGTGTGCTCAGGTCGGCAGGTGTGCGATGGCTTCGATCGAGACGAGGAGTCCGCGGGGCAGCGCGACGTTCGCGGGCGCAGATCGGGCAGGTGCGGGTTCGGGCATGAACCGGGAGTACACCTCGTTGAGCTTCGCGAAGTCCTTCACGTCGGCATAGAAGATCGTGGTCTTCACGAGATCCACCAAGGACGCACCCGCGGCTTCGAGGATCGCCGAGATGTTGCGCAGCGCCTGCTCGGTCTGCGCCTCAATGCCGTCGGCAACCTCACCGGTGTGTGGGTCGATACCGGGTGTACCCGACACGAAGACGAACCCGCCGGCGACGATCGCTTGGCTGTAGGGACCCAGTGCTGCGGGAGCGTCGTCCGTTGCGACTGAAGCCCTCGACGAACTGCGCTGATCGCCCATGACTTCGAGACTAGCGGGGGTGGGCGAGAGCCCACAGTGCATTGAGGATCTGCCACCGGCCGTCAGCATGACCCAACGGAAAGGCTGGGTATGCCGGGAGGTGAACTCCCGGCATACCCGGCCCTGTCGTTTCGGTCAGGGGACCGAAAGGTCACAGACCCTTGTAGCGCTCCCACCACGTGAACGGCATCCGGTAGGACGTCGGGGTGTTGTCGGCCGAGTGGCTCGCGAGCCCGTTCTTGCCGATGTAGTAGTCGCAGACCTGGTCGCGGGCGACGTGGCCGCCGTCCTTCTGCCAGATGTCGGGGTCAGCGATCGCCACGGCGTGGATGTGATAGCTGAATCCCTGCGCGGGGGTGCGCAGCCAGGCCGCGAAACCGACCGTGCGCAGCGCCTTGACCTGCTGCCAACGCTGGGTCTCGGACAGGCCCGCCACGGAGATGTCGACGACGCCGCCACCATCGTGGGTGCCGGCCGAAGCGCCCACGCCACCGGGGTTGTAGCTGCCCTGGACGAGGCTGAAGTTCCAGCGGGGGAGCAGGTTGTCGGCCGCCTGGAGCATGTTCTTGGTGCGGGTGTTGACGCGCTTGCCGCCGTAGGAGTCGGTGGTGCTGCCGGCAGTGACCTTGTGCGCGACGGTGAAACGGTTGGCGCCGAGCTTGGTCAGGGACGTGGGGCCCGGCAGGCCGTTGGCGTCGATGCCGCTGTAGCCGAGCTTGCGCTGCCACGTCGTGTAGGAGCTCGTCGTGCCGTTGCCGTACCAGCCGTCGGCCGTGGTCGCGATGCCCTTGGCCTTGAGTGCGGACTGCACGCGGATCGTCGAGGTGTTGTCGGACAGGCCGGAGCGCTGGCCGCAGCGCGGCTCGACCTGGGCGGCCGCGAGGACGCGGGCCATGTCGACGGTCGGCAGGGCCGTGGCCGCAGTGGCCGCCGTGGTGACGGTGTTGTTCGTGCTGGCCGTGGGCGTCGCGGCGGTCGACGGTGCGGCTGCTGCCACACCGAGCGCAAGGGCGCTCGCGGCGGCGACGGCGAGTGGTGCCGCGACGGCGTGCCTGCGGCTGATCTTCCGGTGCTTCATGGTTTTCCCCTCCATGGTCTGGGCCTGCCCGATGTCTCGAGCCTCACGCCGAGTGGCGTGCCCGGGGCCGAACGTAGGTCCGCACTGCGGTCCTTGCCCATGGGGAGAGCTCCCCGTGGAGGCCCGGTCAGCACGAGGGGAGGACTCCCCGTGCAGGCCAAGGTGAACGGCCCATGCACCTCGCTGTGGGATCATGAGGAATCGGCGCGGGGACAGCGCCGCATCACTTGTGCCACTTAAGGAGTGACCGTGAAGGGTCGCGTGCTCGTCGTCGACGACGATCTCGCTCTCGCGGAGATGCTGGGCATCGTGCTGCGCAACGAGGGCCTCGAAGTTGACCACGTCGCCGACGGCTCCGGAGCGCTCGCGGCCTTCCGCGAGACGCGCCCCGATGTCGTCCTCCTCGACGTCATGCTCCCGGGCATTGACGGACTCGAGGTGTGCCGTCGCATCCGCGCTGAGTCCGGCGTCCCGATCGTGATGCTCACCGCCCGCACCGACACGATCGATGTCGTCGTGGGCCTGGAGTCCGGCGCCGATGACTACGTCGTCAAGCCGTTCAAGCCCCAGGAGCTCATCGCCCGCGTCCGCGCCCGACTGCGTCGCGGTGACGACGTCGAGCCCGAACGCCTCACCATCGGCGATCTCGTCATCGACGTCGCCGGTCACTCGGTCAAGCGCGAGGGCGAGTCCCTCAGCCTGACGCCGCTCGAGTTCGACCTCCTGGTGGCGCTGGCGCGCAAGCCGTGGCAGGTCTTCACCCGCGAGGTGTTGCTCGAGCAGGTGTGGGGCTACCGCCACGCCGGCGACACGCGCCTCGTCAACGTGCACGTCCAGCGCTTGCGCTCCAAGATCGAGAAGGACCCGGAGCGGCCCGAGATCGTCGTCACGGTGCGTGGCGTGGGCTACCGGGCGGGGCCGGCCTGACCATGGCGGCAACGCCGACCAGGACGTCGGCCGCGTCATCGGCAGCGACGTCTTCCGGCTCGTCCCCCACGTTGGCGCGGCAGGTCCAGCACCTGAGCAGGCGGGCCATGAGCCTCTTGCGCCAGGTGGGTCGGATCGTGGTCGCCGCGACCAGGGCACTCAGGCGAACCTGGCGGCGTTCACTGCAGTTCCGGGTCGTCACCACCACGGTGATCCTCGGCCTCGTCGTCGTGTCGTTGCTCGGCTCCTACCTGTACAACGAGATCGCGACCGGCCTGGAGAACGACAAGATCCAGACGAGCGAGTACGAAGCCCGTGGTCTCACTGCCACTGCCCAGGAGCAGTGGGAGAACACGACGGTGACGACGGCGCAGGAGCTCAACCAGGTGGCCCAGGACATCATGGGCTCGAAGCTGACGCCCCCGGGTCCCGAACCGTCGCGCTACGTCGTCATGCTGCGCGGGGTCAAGAACACCTCACCCACCCAGCTCAACGCGCTCGAGTCCAACAAGGTCGGCCTCTCCTCGGTCACCCAGGACATCCGCCAGAAGGTGGCCGCCGACCCGACCCACCAGCAGAAGATGGTCAGCGACGTCATCATCGACGGGAAGCAGGTGCCCGCGGTCTTCATCGGGACCGGAGTCGATGTGCCGATCGCTGGCCGTTACGACCTCTACTACATCTATCCGATGACGCAGGAACTCGGGACGATGAGCCTGATCTCCACGGCCTTCGGCATCGCCGGGCTGATCCTCACCTTCCTCGTCGGCGTCGTCGCGTGGGTCGTCACCAAGCAGGTCGTCTCGCCCGTGCGTCGTGCCGCCGAAGTCGCCGAACGTCTCGCCTCGGGCAAGCTCAACGAACGCATGGCGTCGCGCGGCGAGGACGACCTCGCCCTGCTCGGCACGTCGTTCAACGCGATGGCTGACAGCCTGCAGGCGCAGATCCGCCAGCTCGAGGGCCTGAGCCGGGTGCAGCAGCGCTTCGTCTCCGACGTCTCGCACGAACTGCGGACCCCGTTGACGACGATTCGCATGGCCGGTGACCTCCTCTACGACTCGCGCACCGACTTCGACCCCATCGTCGGGCGCTCCGCCGAGCTGCTCCAGGGTGAGCTCGACCGCTTCGAGCTGCTGCTGTCCGACCTCCTCGAGATCAGCCGGTTCGACGCCGGCGCGGCGGCCCTCGACCTTGCCCCGGTCGACCTGCGCGGCACGGTCGCGGGAGTCGTCGCCGCGACCCAGCCCCTCGCGGACCGGCGTGGCTCGACCATCGAGATCGTCGCGTCGGGGCCGATCCAGGCCGAGGTCGACGAGCGGCGGGTCGAACGCATCCTGCGCAACCTCGTCGTCAACGCCATCGAACACGGCGACGGCAAGCCCATCACCGTGCACCTGCGCGAGGGGGACGGCGCTGTCGCGGTCGTGGTGGAGGACCACGGGGTCGGGCTGCGTCAGGGCGAGGCATCCATGGTCTTCACCCGGTTCTGGCGGGCCGATCCCGCGCGTGCCCGCACCACGGGAGGCACGGGTCTCGGACTCGCCATCGCCCTCGAGGACGCTCGTCTGCACAGCGGCTGGCTCCAGGCATGGGGTGAGCCGGGCGTCGGGGCCCGCTTCAGGCTCACCCTCCCGCAGAGGTCCGGTGAGTCCCTGACCTCGTCGCCGCTGGCGTTGTCACCCGGGGAGCGGACGTGAGTTCCGTTGCGCGACAGGCAGAGCCAGACCGTCGCTCGCGCTCTCGCACACGCACCGCCCTCGCGATCCTGCTCACGATGGTGAGCATGCTGCTGGTGGGCTGCAGCAGCGTGGGCCGGGCCAGGGAGGCAGAGCCCGGCCTCGAGGTGCGGGGCGGCGATCCAGAGCCCGTGCGAGCGATCTATCCCCGCCCCGTCGCCGGTGCGACCCAGCAGCAGATCGTGGCCGGCTTCGTCCGGGCCGGTGCCGCGAGCGATGGCAACTACGAGACCGCTCGCAGCTTCCTCACCCCCGAAGCCGCGAAGTCGTGGGTCGCCGAGGGTGAGATCGTCCTCTACTCCACGACCACGCCCCTCGTCGTCACGCCGCAGGCGCCCAACGCCGCCGTGCTCAAGGGCGGCATCGAGGGAACCATCGGCACGGACGGTCGCTACATCAACGCGGCGCCGACCGCGAGCCGCCAGGTCACCTTCGAGTTCGCCCGCATCAACAACGAGTGGCGCATCAGCAACCTCCCCAAGGAGTTCGGTCGCTGGATCACCACGTCCGACCTCGGCCGCCTCCTCAAGCCCTACACGCTCCACTACGTGGCCACCGACCGTCGCTCCCTGGTCCCCGACCGACGGTGGTTCCCGCGCGACCACCTGGCCACCCGACTGGCACGCGCCCAGCTCGCCGACCCACCGGCATACCTGCGTGGTGCCGTGCGCAACGACATCCCGCGCGGTTCGCGCCTCACGGCCGACTCGGTCTCCGTCATCGACGGGATCGCGCGCGTCGAGATCACGGGGAGCGTCCCCACGGCCAAGGTGCAGCGAGAGAACGTCTGGGCCGAACTCGTGTCCACCCTTCTCCAGGATCCCTCCGTCCAGGGCGTCACCATCCGCGTCCAGGACGTCACGCTCGAGCTTCCCGACGTCGACCTCCCGGTGCGCACGATCGAGCAGGTGGGCTTCCCGGTGACGCCCGCGCAGGTCCCCGGCAAGCCCGTCGTGCGTCGTGGCGCCTCCCTCTACTTCCTGCCGAGCACGAGTGACGTCGACAAGGACCCCACCAAGTCCGGGCACCCCGACATCCAGCCCACCTTCCACTCCCTCGCCCTGTCGGCCGACGGCTCGGAGCTGGCGGCGGTGGACCCCGACGGTCAGGGGATCTCGCGCTTCCGCGGCAAGACGCAGTACGAGATGCCGTTCTTCGGCACCGCCGTCGGCCACCCGACCTACGACACCCGCGGCTACATCTGGGTCGGCGGCACCGGCATCGATGACGAGTCCAACCTCAGGTTGTGGACCTTCAGCACCGCAGGCGACCCGGCCATCCAGCGCCAGCCGACGGCCAAGCCGGTCGGCGCCGACTGGCTCGCCAAGCGTCGGGTCATCGAGGTCAAGCCCTCGCCACAGGGGGACCGGGTCGCGGTGCTGCACAGCGCCGAGAACGGGACCGATGCCCGGATCGACCTCGCCGGCGTCATCCGCACCTCCGCCGGGGAGCCGCAGGGACTGTCCGCCCCCTTGCGCCTCGGGTCCAACCTGACCGAGCCCGCTGGCCTCGTGTGGCTCTCCGACGTCACGATCGCCACGCTCGCTCGCCGGGCCGGTGGCACGGAGCAGCGGCGCCCCTACGTCATCTCCGTCGACGGTGAGGAGCAGACGCTCACCGAGGTGCCCAAGGGTGCTGCCATCACCTCCGCCGGGGGCGAACGCGACATCCTCGTGACCACCACACCCGGCACCGTCCTCAGCCGGGCCGGACAGCAGTGGCTCTCGCTCGGCCGCGGCACCGACGTTGCCATCGCCGCCCGCTGACCCGTCCACAGCCGTGACGTCTCGGCGGCGTTGTCCACAGATCCGCGCGTGACGCTGGCGCCGGCTCGTGGGTGCGCGACAGGGTCGAGGGATGCTCTCGGATCTCGTCGACCTCGTCCTCCCGGCGTCGTGCGCGCTCTGCCACCGACCCGCCGGCCCGTTGTGCCCGGACTGCCGACGTGCCGTCGACGACTGCCTCCATCCCTCGCCTCGCCTTGCGCTTCCCTCACCCCTCCCACCGGGTATGCCGTCGTGCTGGGTTTCCGGGGAAGCGAGCGGAGCGCTGCGCGCGGTCGTCACGGCATACAAGGATGAAAACCGACGGGACCTGCGCCAAACGCTCGGCGCCTGGCTGGCTCCCGCAATGCGAGCAGCACTGGGAGACAGCGCCCCTGCGCTTCGGGCGATGCGGGGCCGGGGGCTGGTCGTCGTTCCGGTTCCGGGCTCTCCACGCGCGCGCCGACGACGCGGTGACGTGCCGCTCATGCCCCTCGTGACGTCGGCCGTGGTCGGGCTCGGCGGTTGCGTCGTCGTGGCCGACGTGCTGTCCGCGACGCGGGTGACCCGCGACCAGTCCACTCTCGACGCGGGGGAGAGGGCGAGCAATCTGGCCGGCGCGATGGCGGTGCGGGCACGTCATCGGCCGAGCCTCGAAGGCGCGGTCTGCGTCGTCGTCGACGACCTCGTGACGACGGGAGCGACCCTCGCGGAGGCGGCGCGTGCGCTGCGTGAGGCGGGTGCCGGTGAGGTGCTCAGCGCCGCGATCGGGGCGACGCGCAAGCGCGCCGGGCCTGTCAGGACATTCCCATGAGCCTGCCCTTGAAAGGGGGTGCGGACAGGTCTAACGTCGGTGCATGAGACGCATCCTCCCTGGGAGGTGGTGCCGCCGCCTTTAGCCCCCGACAGGCAAAACGACAGGCACGCCCACCCGACATTTTGGAGGACAAGTGGACATCGTCGTCACCGGACGCCACACAACCGTCTCGGACCGATTCAGGGAGCACATCGCGGAGAAGTTGGACAAGGTCCAGCAGCTCGCCCCGCGCACGCGCCGGATCGAAGTCGTCATCAGCCACGAGGCGAACCGCCGCCAGGCCAAGGCGTGTGACCGCGTGGAGATCACGTGCCACATCAAGGGCCCGGTCGTGCGCGCCGAGGCCTGCCAGGAGGACAAGTACGCCGCCCTCGACGTCGCCCTCGAGAAACTCCTCGAGCGCCTGCGTCGCAAGCACGACCGCACCGTGCGCCGTGGACGCCACGCCTCCGAGTCGGTTGCCAGCGCGACCGCCTTCGTCCCCGCCGAGACGGGTCCCGACGAAGCAGCAGAGTCCGATGACGTCGGCCCCTTCGGCGACTCGCCGATCGAGGTCCGCGAGAAGGTGCACATGTCGGCGCCGATGAGCCTCGAACAGGCACTGCGCGAGATGGAGCTCGTGGGCCACGACTTCTATCTCTTCCACGACACCGAGACCGACAAGGCGAGCGTCGTCTACCGCCGTCGCGGTTGGTCCTACGGAGTCCTCCACCTCGACCTCAACGGGCAGCTGCCCGACTCCGCGGCCGAGCCCGACGAGGGCTATGACGAGCTCGAGGACCCGGGTCCTCCGGTCCAGGGAACTGTCGCCGAGCGCGCTGAGGCGTCCTGACCCATCCGTCGGGGTGACCTCTGTCTCGCTCCGCGCGAGATAGCCCAAAGGCACTACGTGGACGGACTCACCGTGTCACTATGACCGAGTGAGTCCGTCCATGCCTGATCAGGGTTCTCGGGCCTCCGCCTTGGGGGAGGCACGTGACCGCATCCGAATCGTCATCGCCGATGACCATGACCTTTACCGTCGAGGTATGCAGGCCGTCATCGGTCTCGAACCCGACCTTGAAATCGTCGCCGAAGCCTCATCCGGTGGCGAGGCCGTCGAGAAGTGCTTCGAGTTCGATCCCGACGTCGTCCTTCTCGACGTCCGCATGCCGGGCAACAGCGGCATCGAGGCCTGCACGGCCATCAAGGAAAAAGCGCCGCGCACCAAGATCCTCATCCTGACTGCGTCCGACGACGAGTCCGACCTCTTCGCTGCCATCAAGGCGGGCGCGAGCGGTTATCTCCTCAAGGACCTGCCGACCGAGCAGATCGCCGAGTCGGTGCGCATGGCGCACACCGGTCAGTCGATGATCCCGCCGCACATGGCCAGCCAGCTCATCGCCGAGTTCTCTCGGTTGAGCAACGAGCCGCCCAAGGAAGCCACGGCCGGTCCGCGGCTCACCGAGCGCGAGCTCGAGGTCCTCGGTCTCGTCGCCCGCGGCAAGGCCAACAAGGAGATCGCGACTCAGCTGTTCATCAGCGAGAACACGGTCAAGAACCACGTGCGCAACATCCTCGAGAAGCTCCAGCTCCACTCGCGGGTCGAGGCGGCGCTCTATGCCATGCGGCGCAACCTGATCGAGCCCGAAGCCTGATCCGCTCCTCCGACCACCTCGGACGGTGTCGGAGGTGACCGCCATGATGGGGTCCATGCGACTCAGCACCGTGGCGGCCCGTCGGATCGCGCTCGCGGCCCAGGGCTTCGGCGTCTCGAAGCCCGAGCCGTGGACCGCGACCTCGCGGCACGTCCAGCGGGTCATCGACACCGTGGGCATCGTGCAGATCGACAGTGTCAACGTCGTCTCGCGCAGCCACTACCTGCCGTTCTACTCGCGACTCGGGCCGCACGACAGTGCGCTCGTCGACCGGGCGCGTGACCGGGCGCCTCGTCGCGTGGTGGAGTACTGGGCGCACGAAGCCTCGCTCATCCCGCCGTCGACCTGGCCGCTCCTGGACTTCCGCATGCGCCGTGCCCACGACGAGTCCTGGGGCGGCATGCAGAGGGTCAAGCGCGAGCACCCCGAGCTCGTCGACGCCGTCCTGGCCGAGGTTGCGGCGAGGGGGCCGATGACGAGCCGCGAGCTCGAGATCGCTCTGGCCCACGATCTGCCTCGCGACCGTGAGCAGTGGGGCTGGAACTGGTCGCTGGCGAAGTCAGCACTGGAGCACCTCTTCTGGGCCGGCGAGGTCAGTTCTGCCGGGCGCACCAGCCAGTTCGAACGTCGGTATGCCGTGCCCTCCCGCGTGCTGCCACCACACCTTCGCGAGCTGGCCGAGTCACCGGCGGCGCGCCCTTCGGATGAGGATGCGTTCGTCGAGCTGATCCGCATTGCGGCCCGGGCCCACGGTGTGGGTACCCAGCAGTGCCTGCGCGACTACTTCCGGCTCAAGCCGCACCAGGCCGACCCGGCGATTGCCTCGCTCGTGAAGGCGGGAGAGCTGGAACCGGTGACGATTGAGGGATGGAAGCGGCCGGCATACCTGCATCCGAGCGCGCGACGACCACGACGGATCTCGGCGCGGGCACTGTTGTCTCCGTTCGATTCGCTGGTGTGGCAGCGGGATCGGACGTCGGCACTGTTCGGATTCGACTACCGGCTCGAGATCTATGTGCCCGAGGAGAAGCGCGTCCACGGCTACTACGTGCTGCCGTTCCTCCTCGGTGAGGACCTCGTGGCGCGCGTCGACCTCAAGGCCGACCGAGTCGGTGGGCGGTTGCTCGCGCGACGGGTGACCTGGGAGGCGGGTCGTGGGGGAGTCGACGACTCTCGAGAGCTGCTCGCGGAGCTCGGGTCCATGGCGTCGTGGCTCGGGCTGTCGAGCGTCGAGGTCCCTGCGTGAGCTGGCTGCCGCGCCTGCCGACCTGGCGTATGCCGTCCGGTCCGGCCGGTGCCATCACGGACGTTCCCGGGGTGCGGGTGGGGCACGCGACCGTGGTGGACGCGTCCCGCGGTGTCGCGACCGGTGTGACGGTGATCGTTCCGGAGGGCGTCGAGCAGCGCCCGCTACCGGCGGCGAGTCATGTCATCAACGGTTACGGCAAGTCGGTGGGGCTGATGCAGGTCGACGAGCTCGGCACCCTCGAATCGGTCATCGCGATGTCGAGTGTCTTTGCCGCGCCCTCCGTCCAGGCGGCGATGCTGCGTCGGCGGCTGGCCGAAGAGGCGGATCTGGGTGGGAGTGCGGGCGGGCGTTCGGTGAACCTCGTCGTCCTCGAGTGCAATGACGCGTTCGTCAACGACCCGCGCGAACACACCTGCGGTGAGGCCGAACTCGCGACGGCACTCGCTGCGGCTAGCGATGGAGTGGTGGCCGAGGGGACGGTCGGCGCCGGGACGGGCATGAGGACGTTCGGGCTGTCGGGCGGGTTCGGCACGGCGTCCCGCCTCCTCGAGACGGGGGAGAGCGCGTATGTCCTGGGTGTCGCGCTCGTGAGCAACTTCGGAGTGTGGGGCGACCTCACTGTCGGCGGTCAGCTGGTCCAGCCGGCCGCCGAAGCCGTGTCCGACGAGCCGTCGGGATCGGTGGTCATCGTCGTCGCGACCGACGCGCCGTTCGACAGCGCCACCCTGCGCCGGGTCGCGGCTCGCGCCCAGAACGGGCTGGCCCGCACCGGCTGCGTGACAACTCACGGCAGCGGCGAACTCGTCCTCGCCTTCAGCACCACGACGACCCCCGCCGAGCAGCCGGAGGTCGGGCTCCTCAACTCAGCCTTCCGCGCAGTGGCCGAGGCCGTCGAGGAAGCCGTCCTCAGCGGACTCGCCGACGCCGCCCCGGTCACGGGTCGCGAGGGCCGCTGCCTCCCCACCCTCCGCGAGCTGACCCAGCCATTGCCCGGCCCCTGACTGATCGTCTTCGTGCCCCGCACGGACAACTCGCTGGCGCTCGTTGTCCGTGCGGGGCACGAAGACGAACCGCGTCGTGTCCGTGCGGGGCACGAAGACGAACCGCGTCGTGTCCGTGCGGGGCACGAAGACGGGCGCGGGCTGTCCCCAACTCACCCAATTGGACGGTCAGGGACGGAGGAGTTCCCAGTGGTCGGCGGGGCCGATGGAGCCGTCGGGGGCCTGGGCAGCGGCCTCGTGGCCCCACTTGGTGAAACCGACCGACGCGAGGATCGCGTTGCTCGCGGCGTTGTCTGCCGCGGTCTCGGCGACGAGACGGCGCAGGCCCATGCCGCCGTCGTCCTTGCTGGTGAAGGTGTGCTGGACCGCGAGGCGGGAGGCCGTCTTGGCCGCGCCCCGTCCGCGCGCCCGTGGGAACAGGTAGTAGCCGAGCTCAGCAGTGTCACTGTCAAGGATCGCTCCACCGTGGACGAAGACGAGGACCTCACCCAATGCCTCATCGGTCGTCGCGTCCGCGATGCACCAGTTGAAGCTCAGCCCGCGTGCCATGACGAGCCGGCGCCGAAGGAGCCAGTCGTCCCAGGTCTCCGGCGTGGGGATGGCTCCGGCCGGGACGAAGTGTGAGGGGTGGTTTGTCGCCTCGGCACTCGCCCCGTCCTCCGCGCGCCATGGTCGCAGCCGAATCCCGTCCGCCTCGAGGACCGGGGGAGTGATCCACGCGGCTCGTGGCTCCATCGCGTCCTCGCGCCCCAGGGTTCCGAACCAGGCGTCGACGAGCCCGCCCTCGCCATGCGCCGCGTGCTCGGGCAGGGTCGTGAGGAAGTCGAAGCCAGCCGCGCGAGCCGGACCCCACGAGGCGAAGTTGCCGCGCTCGGCGTACCAGTCGACGCGCTGGCCGCCGCCGTCGAACCAGTACTGGCAGACGAGCTTGAGTGCCCGTGCCATGAGGCCGCGCCCGCGACCCTCGGGGTGCAGGCCGTAGCCGATCTCGGCGCGCCCCGCCGCCCGCGGACGCAGGTCGATCGTCCCGAGGAACAACCCATCGCCACCCCCCACAGTGATCTCTTCGATGGCCCAGAGCTGGTCGCCGCCCTCGTCCCAGCCCTTGGCGATGGCGGGGATCCACTCGCGGGCCATCTCGACGGTGTAGCCGCGCGGGACCTGGGTCCACCGCACGCTCTCGGAGTCGGTGCACTGCTCGACGATGCGGTCGACGTCGCGCTCGTTGTGTGCGCGAAGGCGCACCACACCATCGGTGAGGATCGGGACGGAGTCTGGGAACGGCATACCCGAATGTCATCACGAAGGCGGACAGCCCGGAACCGAATTACCCGAGCCCCTCGTTGGAGAGCGATGGAGTGCCGTATCAGATGTGGCCTCGCCGTTTGGCTCGACTACCCTTGGCAGGTCTCGTGGAGTGCCAGTGGGACAGCCGAGTGACACATTGCATGAACGAGGAGTCCTACCCGTGGTGAAGATCGTCGAGAAGCTGCTGCGCGCCGGTGAAGGCCGTGTCGTCAAGAAGCTCGAGAACGTCGCCGACCAGATCAACGCGATCGAAGAGGACTTCGTCGCGATGAGCGACGACGAGCTGCGCGGCATGACAGACGAGTTCCGCGCCCGTCTGGCCGACGGCGAGACCCTCGACGACCTCCTTCCCGAGGCGTTCGCCGCGGTCCGTGAAGCGGGCAAGCGCACCCTCGGCAAGCGGCACTTCGACGTGCAGCTCATGGGTGGCGCCGCCCTCCATATGGGCAACGTCGCCGAGATGAAGACCGGTGAGGGCAAGACGCTCGTCGCCACCCTGCCGTCCTACCTCAACGCGATTGAGGGCAAGGGCGTCCACGTCATCACCGTCAACGACTACCTGGCCGAGTACCAGGCCGAGCTCATGGGCCGCGTCCACCGCGCCCTCGGGCTCGAGACCGGCTGCATCCTGGCCAACATGACGCCGGACCAGCGTCGCGAGCAGTACGCCAAGGACATCACCTACGGCACCAACAACGAGTTCGGCTTCGACTACCTGCGCGACAACATGGCGTGGTCGACCGATGAGCTCGTCCAGCGCGGCCACAACTTCGCGATCGTGGACGAGGTCGACTCGATCCTCATCGACGAGGCCCGCACCCCCCTCATCATTTCCGGCCCGGCCGACCAGCCGACCAAGTGGTACGGCGAGTTCGCCAAGGCCGTCATGCACCTCGAGCGCGGTGAGGGTGCCGACCAGATGCGTGGCATCCCCAGCCGGGGTGACTACGAGGTCGACGAGAAGAAGAAGACCGTGGGCGTGCTCGAGCCCGGCATCGAGAAGATCGAGGACTACCTCGGCATCGAGAACCTCTACGAGTCCTCGAACACCCCGCTCATCGGCTACCTCAACAACGCGATCAAGGCCAAGGAGCTCTTCACCCGCGACAAGGACTACGTCGTCATGGAGGGCGAGGTCCTCATCGTCGACGAGCACACCGGTCGCATCCTCAAGGGCCGCCGCTACAACGAGGGCATGCACCAGGCCATCGAGGCCAAGGAGGGCGTGACGATCCAGAACGAGAACCAGACTCTCGCGACGATCACGCTGCAGAACTACTTCCGCATGTACGACAAGCTCTCGGGCATGACGGGTACGGCCATGACCGAGGCCGCCGAGCTCAACTCGATCTACAAGCTCGGCGTCGTGCCGATCCGCACCAACCGCCCCATGATCCGCAAGGACCAGGCCGACCTCGTGTACCGCACCGAAGAGGCGAAGTATGCCGCGGTGGTCGACGACATTGCCGAGCGCCACGAGCAGGGACAGCCCGTCCTCGTCGGCACCGTGAGCGTCGAGAAGTCCGAGCTCCTGTCCGAGCAGCTGCGTCGCCGCGGCATCAAGCACGAGGTCCTCAACGCCAAGCACCACGAGCGTGAGGCTGCGATCGTGGCCGACGCCGGGCGCAAGGGCGCTGTCACCGTGGCCACCAACATGGCCGGTCGAGGCACCGACATCATGCTCGGTGGAAACCCCGAGTTCATGGCCGTCGCCGCCCTCAAGGACAAGGGTCTGGACCCCGTCGAGACCCCGGACGAGTACGAAGCCGCGTGGGACGCCGCCCTCGAGGCCGCTGAGGCCAAGGTCAAGGCGGAGCACGAAGAGGTCGCCGAGACCGGTGGCCTCTACGTCCTCGGCACCGAGCGCCACGAGTCGCGCCGCATCGACAACCAGCTGCGTGGTCGTTCCGGCCGTCAGGGTGACCCGGGCGAGTCCCGCTTCTACCTGTCCCTGCAGGACCACCTCATGCGCCTGTTCAACTCCGGCATGGTCGAGCGGGTCATGAGCACCGCCGGCATGGAGGACGACACCCCGATCGAGTCCAAGATGGTGTCGCGCTCCATCGCATCGGCCCAGAGCCAGGTCGAGGCGCAGAACTTCGAGATCCGCAAGAACGTCCTCAAGTACGACGACGTCCTCAACCGCCAGCGCACCGTCATCTACGACGAGCGTCGCCGCGTCCTCGAGGGCGAGGACCTGCACGAGCAGATGCGCTACTTCGTCAACGACGTCGTCGGTGGCTACGTCGACTCCGAGACCGCCGCGGGCTTCGCGGAGGACTGGGACCTCGACCGTCTGTGGACAGCCACGAAGGCGCTCTACCCGATCTCGCTCACCCAGGAACAGGTCGTCGAGGCAGCCGGTGGCCGCTCCGGGCTGCGCAACGAGACCCTCAAGGAAGAGCTGCTCTCCGACGCCCACCACGCCTACGACCAGCGCGAGGAGCTCCTCGGCAGCGAGGTCATGCGCGAGGTCGAGCGTCGGGTCATGCTCTCGGTCCTCGACCGCAAGTGGCGCGAGCACCTCTACGAGATGGACTACCTGCAGGAGGGCATCGGCCTTCGTGCGATGGCCCAGCGCGACCCGCTCGTCGAGTACCAGCGCGAGGGCTTCCAGCTCTGGGAAGCCATGAACGAGTCGGTCAAGGAAGAAGCCGTCGGGCTGCTCTTCCACGTCGACGTCCAGGTGGACCAGCCGGCCCCCGAGGTTGCCGCGGCGCCGCAGCACGTGCCCGACATGTTCGGTGGGCTTGCTGGGTCCGATGGCACGCAGGAACCCGACCACCAGCCGCACGTGGAGGTCGCCGGCATTGGCGTCGAGCGACCGCGCCAGCCAGCCCAGCTGCACTACACGGCGCCGTCCGAGACCGGTGAGGTCGAGGAGCGCGACATCGCGTCACGCGCCAGCAGCAACGGTGGCGGTCGTGGAAGCAGTGATGGTGCGTTGAACGCGGACCAGCTCGCGAACACGCCCAAGAACGCGTCGTGCCCCTGCGGCTCCGGCAAGAAGTTCAAGATGTGCCACGGAAAGACCGACTGACCGGCCTTCTGTCGACCAGTGGTCCTGGCTCAGCCGATCTGGAGGGCTTCGACGCGCCAGCGACCGTCCTGACCGCTGAGGCGCAGCGCCATGGCCCGCACGCGCACACCCTCACTCACGACGACGCTGCATTCGGCGACGCCGTCGGCGGGCTCGCACACGTGGACCGAGCGCACCACGGCGCGCTGGGTGACGGCGCGAGTCCTGGCTGCCCGGCGCCGAGCTGCCAGGGCGCCGCGTCGGGCGATCACGGCATACACCTGCGGTGTCGTCCAACGGACGACCTGCGGCGCCGGGCGCAGACCGGACATGACCTCGACGATGGCCTGCGCGATCTGGCCTGCCCACGGCTCGGGGTCGGGGAGGTCGGAACGGGACGTGCTCTGGGGCCCGAAGATCTGCTCGTCGCTCGCGTGCGCGAGGTCCACGGCCAAGGAATCCTGGATGTATGCCGGGTGGCCGAGTTCGTCGCCCGACCTCCGGAGCGCTTCGGCCAGGGGGATGGCTGGTGGGCGCGTCGTCACGGGTGCGTGGACCTTGACGGACCGGAGGTGGGAGATGGTCGTGGGGCTCATCGGTGCACACTCGCTGTCTGGTCGGCGCCGGGGACGCGCAGGATCTGGCCGGGGAGGATGAGGTCGGGGTCGTCGCCGATGAGGGCGCGATTGAGGTCGAACCAGCGGGGCCACGCCCGGGCGATCTCGGCGTCGGAGGCTTGCGGGCCGAGGTGACGGGCGGCGATCGACCAGAGGGTGTCGCCGCGGTGGACCACGACCTCGGTGTCGGTGCTCGGCGCGACCCGGCTGCCCAGCAGACCCGGGTCGGCCTGCGGTCGCACGCGCGGGGCGGTGGGCGTGAAGCCGGGTGTCGCGGGCTCGGACGTGAAGCCCGGGGTGGCGGGGGTGGTCGGCGTGGGGGAGAAGCCGGGACCAATCGGGGTGGGGGCGAAACCCGGATCAGGTGCGGAGACATCGGGCGCCGACTGGGTGGGGACGAACCCCGGGTCGGCGACGGATGAGGCGGTGGTCGAGGCGGTGGTCGAGGGCCGCGGGCTGGCGACGGCCTGGCTCGGACCGCCGGCGACGCCCACGCCCACTCCGAGGACGAAGGCGGCAACGCGCCGGGCCAGGGCGGGTGTCAGGCGATCGGCCCAGACCTGGGCGGCCCGTCCGACGCGACCGGGCGCGTGGGCGAGGACCTCGAGGACCGTCCCGAGGACCAGCCACGCGGCAATGGCCAGGGCGAGGGTGGCGGCGGCCAGGGCGAGCAGCTCGTCGGCGGACGCCGGGCCAGGTGCCGTGACGTTGGCCCGAGCCGCGATCCAGGCGGTCGCAAGGATCCACGCGGCGGTGGAGCCGACGACGAGGGAGGCCGAGGCGACGGCGACGACGCGCACCACGACATGCGCCAGTGAGGCACTTTCATGTCGTTTGGTGTCGTTTGGTGCGGTTTGCATGCGAGTGACGATATTTCATGTCGCTTGTGGATGCAACAGGAAGCCTCGGCACGCTGGGACTTACGCTCCGACCATGCGGTGGGACCAGCTCTTTGACGACCTCGAGGCACAGCTCGGCGCCGAGGAACGCCGCGAACGCGACTCCGAGGTCGCTGATCGGACGCGCCGCGAGCGAGCCACCGTCGAGCTGGGTGCGCGCCTGGCGGCAGCCGTCGGCTCAGTGCTCCGGCTGCGCCTGACGTCGGGAGCACAGGTGCACGGCGAACTCCTCGATCTCGGCGAGGACTGGTTGCTCGTGCAGCTCGAGAACGCCAGACAGGCAGTGATCCCGCTGTGTGCCGTCGCAGGCGTGGCTGGCCTTCCGGTGCGCGCCGCGTCGGCCCGCACGGCCCGGCGGTTCGCGTTGGGCTATGCGTTGCGGGGGCTGTCGCGCGATCGCGCGGCCGTGGCCCTGACCGACACGAGCGGGCAGGTGCTCACCGGCACGATCGACGTCGTCGGAGCGGACTCGCTCGATCTGGCCGAGCACGCCATCGGGGACAGTCGTCGACCGGAGAACCTGCGCGGCCGTCAGACGGTGCCGTTCTGGGCGGTCGTGCTCGTCGAGGCTCGCTGACCTTGCGCGTCAGCGCTCGGGCGTGAGGGTTCAGGCCTCGCCCTGCGTGCGGACGAAGTCGCGTGTTTGGGAGTACATCCGCTGGATGTAGTCCTCGAGCGCAGTGGTCTCGACGCGCCACTGACCGCGGCCGCCGACCTTGATCGCGGGGAGCTCTCCGGAACGCACGAGCGCGTAGGCCTGCGCCGAGGAGATGTCGAGAATCTCGGACACCTCGGTGAGCGGGATGAACCGCTTGGCCACGGGCTGGCTCCTCTCGTCGTCTGCGACGCACAGTCTGCCACGACACGCTGCTCGCCCCACCGGACTTGTCCACAGGCTCGCCAACTGCGTGAGGTTGTCCACAGGGAGCCGGTCTCCGCGCGCGCAACCGGTCGTTCTGGGCCACAATTTCTGTGGGGGATGGGTGCGGCGATCCCTCGACCATGTCCGGCCGCCGAGTACCCACGACACGGAGCACACCCGATGAGCGACCTGCCCCATCCCACAGCCCAACGGCTGCGCAAGCCGTCGTGGCGCGACAGCCGTCTCCTCATCGGGCTGCTGCTCGTCCTCGCCTCCACGGCCATCGGTGCCTACGCCATGAGCCGCGCCGACGACCGTGTCCCGATGTATGCCGCGAAGGCCGGCCTGATGGCCGGCCAGCCGCTCACCTCCGAGGACGTCGTCCGGGTCGACGCGCAGCTCGGTGATGCGGGACGCGACTACCTCAGCGCGGAGGGAGGTCTGCCCGCGCAGTTCTTCGTGCTGCGGGAGGTGCGCGCCGGCGAGCTCATCCCGATGAGTGCCGTCGGGCCACGCGACAAGGCCACCGCCCAACCGGTCACCCTCCAGGTCGACGCGACCTCGGCGTCCACGCTGCAGGCCGGGTCGGTGGTCGACGTCTACGTCAACCGTCCGGCTGCGCCGGTGAAGGGTTCGGTCGGGTCAACGGACTTCGCCGGCCCCAACCTCGCTCTTGAGGGCGTCACGGTCGTGGGCCTGTCACAGGACGACAACGTCATGGGAGGTGCCGGGGACACGCGCCCCGTCCAGGTCATGGTGCCCAAGGACAAGGTGCAGACCCTGGTGGGTGACGTCGACCTCGGCGCCAAGATCACCCTCGTCGCCGTGCCCGGCGCAGTGGCGCCCAAGACCTCATGACGACGGCGGTCATCACGGGGGTCACGCACCACCACGAACAAGAACTCGTCACCACGGTCGAGGCGGCGGCGGGCGTGAACGTCGTGCGCCGGTGCGCCGACGTTGCCGAGCTCCTGTCCACCGGAGCCTCGGGCATCGCCGACGTCGCCATCGTGTCCGCCGACTTCCGAGGCCTCGATCGTGATGCGTTGCGTCACCTCGCTGGTCACGGCGTCCGCGTCGCAGCCTTCGTCGCTGCCGGAGACGAAGCCGGTGAGGCCCGTCTGCGCCAGCTCGGCGTCACCACCCTCATCCGGCCCGGCACCGATCCCGAGGAACTGGCCCGCGTCGTCGTCGAGCTGGCGGAGGGCACTGGCCGGGCGGCTCCCGCTTCGGGTCCCACCTCTGCCGGCGCGACCGCAGTCACCGACGCCGACCTCGCGCGCTGGCTCGAGGACCCCTCCGCCCCGACTGCCCGCACCGGCCCCACCGACCCCCCAGGCCCCTCAGGCCCGACGGCTCTGGCCTCGTCCACCGAGGGCGGAGGCCCCTCGACGCCCGCCGGCGACGACAGCGGTCGCGAGGAGTCAGGCGACAGCACCGCGCGGGGCTCGGACGCTGGCGCCCCCGCCGCCGGGTTGGGTCGTGCGCGCATCACGGCCGTCTGGGGCCCGTCAGGAGCACCCGGGCGCACCACGATCGCCGTCACCCTCGCGGCCGATCTCGCGGCCCGCGGGCTCCGGACACTCCTCGTCGACCTCGACACGTGGGGTGCCAGCGTCGCCCAGGCTCTCGCCCTCATCGACGAAGCGCCCGGGGTCGCCGCGGCCGCTCGCGCGTCCGAGCAGGGCACGCTCGACCGGGCCTCCCTGTCTCGAGTGGCACCCGAGGTGAGTTCAGGACTCAGGGTGCTCACCGGCATACCCAAGCCTGAGAGGTGGCCGGAACTCAGAGCCGCGGCGATCGAGGACGTCCTCGAGAAGTCGCGCGGCCTCGTCGACCACGTCGTCGTCGACTGCGGGTTCTCCATCGAGGACGACGAAGAGCTGAGCTACGACACGGCGGCCCCACGACGCAACGCGACGACGCTCACCGCCCTCGAGGTCAGCGACAGCCTCGTGGTCGTCGGAGGGGCCGACCCCATCGGTCTCCAACGTCTCGTTCGCGCTGTCCAGGACGTCGGCGTCGTGCCGTCGCCCGAGCCGATCATCGTCGTCAACAAGGTCCGCGCGTCGGCCACCGGAGCCAAGCCCGAGAAGGCGATCGCCGACGTCCTCGGCCGGTTCGCCGGGCTCGAGTCGCCGATCTTCGTGCCCTGGGCACCCGACGAATGCGATGCCGCCCTGCTCGCCGGACGCAGCCTCGTCGAGTCCGCACCAGCCGCACCCGTGACGCGCGCCGTCGCCCGGATCGCCGAAGCCGTGCGCCCCGATGCCGTCCTCGTGGGGGAGACGAGGGTTGGTCGCGCCCGGGCCCGGCCCCGGTTCGGACGAGGATCACGTCGATCCGGATGACGGTCCGGCTTGGTGCGGCGGTTCGATCTGCGAGCATGGGGCCGTGTCTGACCGCCTGAGCACCCTCGACAGCAGCTTCCTCGCCCTCGAGGAGCCGACCACACCGATGCACACCGGTTCGGTCATGGTCTTCAACGCGCCCTCCGAGGGCTTCGACTACGACCGGCTCGTCGGCATCATCGAGCGCCGCATCGCCTACATCCCGCGCTATCGGCAGCGCGTCAGGTTCGTGCCGGGACGCCTCGCCAACCCGGTGTGGATCGATGACGAGCGCTTCGACGTGACCTATCACGTGCGCCGCTCCGCCCTGCCCAGCCCCGGTGGTGACGAGCAGCTCGAGGAGCTCATCGCCCGCATCCAACCGCGCCCGCTCGACCGCAGCCGTCCGCTGTGGGAGGTCTACCTCGTCGAGGGTCTGGCGGAGGACCGGTTCGCGATCATCACCAAGACCCACCAGGCGCTCGTCGATGGTGTCCACGCCGTCGACATCGCCCACCTCATCCTCGAGGACTCCCAGTCGCCGAGCGCCGAGAGCGTCGCCGACACGTGGCGGCCCAGCCGCGAGCCGACCCAGACCGAGCTCGTCGTGAGTGCCCTCGCCGACTCGGTGCGCACGCCGAGCCAGGTCGTCGAGACCGTCCAGTCCGGCATCACCGACGTCAAGGCCACGGCCGGCCGCCTGCTCGGTGCCGCCGGTGAGCTCGCCTCGACCCTGGCGCGCGCCTCGACGAGCCCGGCGCCCACCTCACCCCTCAATGCCAACGTCGGTCGGGCCCGCCGCTTCGTCATGGTCGGTACCGACCTCGATGACTACAAGAAGATCCGCACGCGCCTCACCAAGGGCGCGTTCGCCGAGGACGTCTCGATCAACGACGTCATCCTCGCCACCGTCACCGGCGCCTTCCGGACGTGGCTCATGGCCCGCGGTGAGAGCGTTCACGGCGGGACGACCGTTCGCGCGATGGTGCCGGTGAGTGTTCAGAGCGACGACTCGGAGTTGTCGGCCGGACGTCAGCTCACGGCCTGCTTCGTGGACCTGCCGGTGGGGGAGCCGGGTGCCTCGATGCGCCTGCACCAGATCGCCTTCGCGATGCGCCAGCAGATGGAAGCCGGTCGCGCGGTCGGAGCCGACACCCTCTCCGGCCTCGGTGGTTTCGCTCCGCCGACGATGCACACCCTCGCGGCTCGCCTCGGTGGCGCCGTGTCACGTCGTCTCTACAACGTCGCCGTCACCAACGTTCCCGGCCCGCAGCACCCGCTCTACGTCGCCGGCGCGCAGATGGCCTCGACCTATCCGGTCATGCCGCTGAGCCAGTCCAAGGCGCTGTCGATCGGCCTCACGTCCTACGACGGCGGTGTCTACTACGGGCTCTACGCCGACCGTGACGCCCTACCCGACGTCGACGTCCTCGGTCAGTCGATCGTCGACGCCCTCCAGGAGCTGCTCGAGGCTCCGCGCTCCCGAGCCCGCTGAAAGGACTTTTCGTGCCGCTCGTTCGCGTCTACCTCCCGCTCGACCCCGCTGCGCTCGCGACCCTGCGCCAGGTTGGCGAGGTCGGGCCCGCACCTGTCGCCGGGCATGCTGCGCTCCCGGCGAGCGCCCGCCCCGGCATCGGCAATGACGACGAAGAACGCGAGTATGCCGCGTGGTCGGCTGCCGCGACGGACGCCGCCGTGCGTGCGGCTGGCGGAGGCAGGCGGGTCATCGCCTCCGCCGATGTCGACGCCGCCATGGTGCAGCGCACGTCCGAGGACGGGACCGCGGTCGAGCTCGACTCCGTCGTGGCCCTCCCACGCATCGCGTCGTTCCACATCGACGAGGAGCCGGGCAGCGACATCTCGGACCTGCTCTGGTACGACGTCACCGAACTCGACGACGTCGTCACCCTCCTCCAGAACTGAGCGGCGCCAGCCCTCACCCGTTGCGTCTGCGGATGTGGTGGATAGAACAGCCATCGGCGCAGACGCAAGGGGGCGGGGAGGGAGAGTCTCGCCGGTCACACCCGTGGGAGAATGGGGGCGAACCACGCTCTCCATTCCCAACCCTGAATCGAGGAAGCCACCGATGGACGCTGTGACCCACGTCCCCGCTCCGATCAACGAACCGGTCCGCGACTACGCGCCCGGCAGCCCGGAGCGAGCAGCTCTTGAAATCGCGCTCACCGAGGTCGGCAGCACCACGTGGGACCTCCCGCACACCATCGGCGGCAAGCGCGTCGAGGGCACCGGCAAGAAGATCAAGGTCGTCCAGCCGCACGCCCACAAAAAGGTCCTCGGCACGATCCGCGACGCCACCAAGGCCGACGCGCGCGCCGCCGTCGACGCAGCCCAGGCCGCCGCCCCGGAGTGGCGCGACATGTCCTTCGACGACCGCGCCTCGATCCTGCTCAAGGCTGCTGACCTCCTCGCCGGTCCCTACCGCGCCAAGGTCAACGCCGCGACGATGCTGGGACAGAGCAAGACGGCATACCAGGCAGAGATCGACGCGTCCTGCGAGCTCATCGACTTCTGGCGCTTCAACGTGCACTTCGCGCGCCAGATCCTCGAGGAGCAGCCGCCGGCGAACGCGCCCGGCATCTGGAACCGCACGGACTACCGCTCGCTCGAGGGCTTCGTCTACGCGATCACGCCGTTCAACTTCACCGCCATCGCGGGCAACCTCCCGACCGCGCCAGCCCTCATGGGCAACACGGTCGTGTGGAAGGCGTCGCACACCCAGGCTCTCGCCGCGCAGTTCGTCCTCGAGATCCTCGAAGAGGCCGGCATGCCGCCGGGTGTCATCAACCTCGTGACCGGGCACGGCACAGAGGTCTCCGACGTCGTCCTCAAGCACCCCGAGTTCGCCGGCCTGCACTTCACCGGTTCGACCCGCGTCTTCCAGCAGCTGTGGCAGGAGATCGGGTCCAACCTCACGACCTACCGCCACTACCCGCGCATCGTCGGTGAGACCGGTGGCAAGGACTTCATCCTCGCCCACCCCAGCGCCGACCCCGAGGTCGTCCGCACCGCGATGCTCCGTGGCGCGTTCGAGTACCAGGGCCAGAAGTGCTCGGCCGCGTCGCGCGCGTTCATCCCGCGCAGCATCTGGAAGGTCATCAAAAAGGATCTGCAGGACCTGACCGAGGGTTTGACCGTCGGCGACGTCACCGACCTGTCCAACTTCATGGGCGCCGTCATCGACGACCGCGCGTTCGCCAAGCACAAGGCCGCGATCGACCGGGCCAAGGCCACGAGCGGCATCGACATCGTCGCCGGCGGGACCTATGACGACTCCGAGGGCTACTTCGTGCGCCCGACGATCATGGTCGGCGAGGACCCGCACGACGAGATCTTCACGACCGAGTACTTCGGCCCGCTGCTCTCCGTCCACGTCTACCCGGACCGCCAGTTCGACAAGGTCATGGACATCATCGACAGCGCGTCGGCCTACGCCCTGACCGGCTCGATCATCGCCCAGGACCGCGCCGCCGTGGCTGCCGCATCGAACCGTCTGCGCTTCGCCGCCGGCAACTTCTACGTCAACGACAAGCCCACCGGTGCGGTCGTCGGCCAGCAGCCGTTCGGTGGCGGGCGTGCGTCCGGCACCAACGACAAGGCCGGCTCGGCGCAGAACCTCCTGCGCTGGACGAGCCCGCGCTCCATCAAGGAGACGTTCGTGCCGCCGAAGAACCACACCTACCCGCACATGGGTGTCTGACCCTCACACCACGCGACTTCGTGCCCCGGACGGACACGGTGACGGAGGCCTTCGGCCGACGGAACGTGTCCGTCCGGGGCACAAAGTCGATCTTGGGGTTGGTCAGCTGACGCGCTGGCGGAGCAGGTCCGTCTCGGTCCTGGCCGCGAACAACAGCGGGTCCGACGCGGCCTTCTCGAGCTTGCCGCCGATGAGGGGAACGCTGACCTTGAGGTCCCCGTCGATCTCCTGAACGCTGCCAGAAGCGCTGGGGGACAACCGAACCGTGCCCTTGAGGGTCATCGGCGCGCCCTTGATCTGCACCTGCAGGTCGCCCGTCCGCGAGCCGTCGGCGGCCGGGGGTCCCCACACCTGGACCTCGGCGATCGTCAGGGTCGGCCCGACAAAGGTCTTCGCGATGTCGGGCAGGTCGTCGGTCGGGAGCACCCGCTCGCTCACGATCCTGGTCTTGTCGCCCGCCGTGGAGACGGTCGAGGACCAGTCGCCGGTCGTGGTCGCCTCGCACTTCGCGTTCTGGAAGTCCTGGGTGCTCATGACTGCCCAGACCTCGTCAGCGGTGGCGGGGTACTCGGCTCGATGGGTGAACTTCACTGCAACTCCTCACGTGGCGGGAACTGATCTTCTCACTGGGGCCTCTCACCGAAGGCGCAGGTTGCCCGCGACCTCGGCGAGCTCGCGCGTCGACGTGAGGACCTCGGCGAGGAGCCGGTCCCGTCGTCGCCGGTGCTGGGCCGTGAGTCCGTCGAGCTCGGTCTGCAGCGTGCTCACGAGCGCCGCGGTGTCGCGGGCGGCGTCGAGGTCGGCCTCGCCGGTGACACCCCACCCGAGCCCGACCTGTCCGTGCTCGATGACGAGCCCGGCCGTGTCTGCGGCGTCGACCACCCGCCGAGCGCGAGCCTGCAGCTCGCTCAGCTCCGCGGCATACGTCTGAAGGGCAGCGCCGACAACGTCGGCCTGACGCCCGCTCTCGGTGAGCGCTGCGATCGAACGCTGTCCCTCCTTGCGGAGGCGCACCGACGTCGAGGTGCCCCACGAGTCCTTGAGAGCGGCGTATGCCGTCGTGCCGCCTTCGCTGGCAGCGGCCAGTTCGCGCGCTGCCCGTCGGGCGGCCGTGCCGGCCGCCGTGACAGAGCCCGGGTCTCCGGGGACCTGGCTCCTCATCGCTGCTCCACCGGCAGGGTGGCGTCGTGCTGCTCGGCCGCCGTGAGGTCCTCGGACGTGTCACGGTCACCGAGCCGGGTGGAGACTCGCGACAGGGTGGAGAGGTGCTGGCCGGTGACCTCGTCGACGGCGCGCAGCAGGTCGACGACCTGGTCGACCCAGGCATCGACGGTGCGCTGGGGGTCTGGCTCACCCATGACGACGAGGCAGGACAGGAGGTCGTCCTCGACTGCGGCCACGGTCTGCGACAGGCCCTCGAGAACTGCACTCACCTGGGTGAGTGCAGGGGTGTCGGCGGGCCTGGGCACCACGTCACTCTAGTGCTCACGTGTCACGCGCCCGGCCCCTCATCCACAGCCACCGCGAGGTGAGTAGTCTCGTTGTCGGACACAGCGACGTGTCCCGCCGAGGCCTTCGGTGACGCCAAAACTCAAAGGATCTGCAGCGCACCATGACGGAGTCATCGGTCCACCCCCGATCGACCACGCTCGACACCATCATCACGGCGTTTGCCGACCTCGACGACCGCCCGGACGGGCCTGTCGTCGTGAGTCGCTACTACCGCCATGTGCCCGATGAGGAGCTCCGCTCGCGACCCGCGCTGACCCTCGCAGGGACGGTGAAGTCCCACCTCGAGATCGCCCAGACGCGCGCGCCCGGCGCCGGGCTCGTGCGGGTCTTCAACCCCACGACCGAGAGCGATGGCTGGTCCAGCGCGCGCACGGTGATCCAGGTCGTCACCGATGACATGCCGTTCCTCGTCGACTCCGTCACCTCCGCGCTCGTCCAGCGCGACATCGACATCCACCTCGTCGTGCACCCGCAGCTGCGGGTCCGACGAGACGCCTCCGGGCAGCTCATCGAGACGTGCGACGAGGACTGCGCCACCGCCGCCACGGACGATGGAACAGGTGTCCTCTCCGAGTCCTGGATCCTGCTCACCATCGACCGTGAGAGCGACGAGGCCGGACGCGAAGAGCTCCAGGCCATCCTCGAGAACGTCCTCGGGGACGTCCGTGAGGCTGTCGCGGACTGGCCCCGGATGCGCACCAAGTGCCTCGTCCTCGCGGCCGAGCTCGAGGGTGAGCCACCGGCCGGTGTCGATCGCGACGAGGTCGGACAGGCCGTGGCGTTCCTGCGCTGGATGGCCAACAACCACTTCACCTTCCTCGGCTATCGCGAGTACTCCCTCGAAGCCACCGATGACGGAGACGTCATCCGGCCGCTCAACGGCACCGGCCTCGGCATGCTCCAGAAGGACCGACCGGCGGACAAGGCCCTCGTTCCCTTGTCCCCGCAGTCGAGCAAGAAGGCACGCGAACGCGGCGTCCTCGTCCTCACCAAGGCGAACTCGCGCTCGACGGTGCACCGCCCGGCATACCTCGACTATGTCGGTGTCCGGACCTATTCAGCGGACGGACAGACCTTGGGGGAGAAGCGCTTCCTCGGCCTCTATGCCTCGACGGCCTACACCGAGTCGGTGCTGCGGCTGCCCGTCGTCGCCGAGAAGGTTGCCGCTGTCCTCGAGCGTTCCGGCCTCGCGGCCGACTCGCACACCGGCAAGGACCTCGTCGAGGTGCTCGAGACCTATCCGCGCGACGAGCTCATCCAGGCCAGCCCTGACCAGCTGTTCGAGACCGCGATGGCCGTCACCCAGCTGCAGGAGCGTCGACGCACCAAGCTCTTCCTGCGCGAGGACGACTTCGGGCGCTTCGTGTCCTGTCAGGTCTACATTCCACGCGACCGCTACAACACCGGCGTGCGCACACGCATGGCCGCGATCCTCAAGGACGCCTTCCACGGTGAGAGCGTCGAGTTCACAGCTCGCGTGAGCGAACGCGCCCTGTCCAGACTGCAGTTCGTCGTCCGGGTTCCCGTCGGTCAGCGCATCCAGTCGCTCGACGAGACCCAACGCGCCGACCTCGAGCGCAGCCTCGTGGAGGTCAGCCGCAACTGGTCCGACCGCCTCGGTGACGGGCTGCGTGGTCGACTCGGTGAGGTCGAGGGCGACCGGCTGCTCGACAAGTTCGGGCGCGGATTCCCCACCGGCTACGAAGAGACGTTCTCCGTCGTCCAGGGTGTGGCCGACCTGCACCACCTGGACCGCCTCGGCGACGACCGGCGCACCAGCGTCGCGCTGTATCGCCCGGCCGACTCGGCCGAGAACCTCCGCCGGTTCAAGCTCTTCCGCATCGACCCGTTGTCGTTGACCGACATCCTCCCGATCTTCACCGACATGGGTGTCGAGGTCGTCGACGAGCAGCCCTACGAGGTCACCCGATCCGACGGCTCACCCCTGCACGTCTACGACTTCGGCCTGCGCGTCAACGACGCGGCGATCTGGTCCGGGGTGACGCACGAAGATCTCCGTGACCTCTTCGAGGGCGCCGTGCTCGCCGTCTGGGACGGGCGCGCCGAGTCGGACGGGTTCAACCAGCTCGTCCTCGCCGCTCGCCTCACCTGGCGCCAGGTCGTCATCCTGCGCACCGTCGCGAAGTACCTCCGCCAGACGCAGGCGACGTTCAGCCAGTCCTACTTCGAGGACGCCCTCGTCTCCAACCCGACGATCGCCACCGACCTCGTCGCCTTCTTCGAGGCCCGGTTCGACCCGGACCGCTTCGACGGAGAGGCGACGGACGAGCGCGAGGCCGCCGCGAAGGAGATCGCCGACCGCATCACCGGTGCCCTCGACGACGTCAGCTCGCTCGACGAGGACCGCATCATCCGTTCCTTCCTCGCCGTGATGACCGCAACCCTGCGCACCAACTTCTTCCAGACCGTCGCAATGACCGAGGTCGCCGCCGAGGAAGACGTCGCAGAATCCAAGCCGTACGTCTCCCTCAAGCTCAACCCCAAGGCGATACCCGACCTCCCGGCTCCTCGGCCGGCATACGAGATCTGGGTCTACAGCCCCCAGGTCGAAGGTGTGCACCTGCGGTTCGGTTCGGTCGCCCGCGGTGGTCTGCGTTGGAGCGACCGGCGCGAGGACTTCCGGACCGAGATCCTGGGACTGGTCAAGGCGCAGATGGTCAAGAACGCCGTCATCGTGCCGACCGGCTCCAAGGGTGGGTTCTATGCCAAGGACCTCCCCGACCCCGCAGTGTCACGCGAGAAGTGGCTCGAGGAGGGCCAGTCCGCCTACCGCACCTTCATCTCGGGTCTGCTCGACCTGACGGACAACCGCGTCGGCACCGAGATCACCGCACCGGAGCGGGTCGTCAGGCATGACGGCGACGATTCCTATCTCGTCGTGGCGGCGGACAAGGGGACGGCGACGTTCTCGGACATCGCCAACGGTGTCGCCCAGTCCTACGGCTTCTGGCTCGACGACGCCTTCGCGTCGGGTGGCTCGGCCGGCTACGACCACAAGGCCATGGGCATCACCGCCCGGGGCGCGTGGGAGTCGGTCAAGCGTCACTTCCGCGAGATGGGCGTCGACAGCCAGTCGCAGGACTTCACCGTCGTCGGTGTCGGCGACATGAGCGGTGACGTCTTCGGCAACGGCATGCTGCTGTCCGAGCACATCCGTCTCGTCGCCGCGTTCGACCACCGCCACATCTTCATCGACCCTGAACCCGTTGCGGCACAGTCGTTCCAGGAGCGAGCACGGCTCTTTGCGCTGCCACGTTCATCGTGGGACGACTATGACCGTTCGCTCATCTCGGAGGGCGGTGGCGTCTTCCCGAGGACGCTGAAGTCCATCGCGATCACCCCGCAGATGCGAGCGGCCCTGGGTCTGCCCGACGACACGACGATGATGACTCCGACAGAGCTCATCCACGCGATCGTCCTCGCGCCGGCGGACCTGTTCTGGAACGGTGGCATCGGCACCTACGTCAAGGCGTCCAGCGAGAGCCACCTCGAGATCGGCGACCGCGCCAACGACGCCATCCGCGTCAACGGCAACGAGCTCCGGGTCAAGGTCGTGGGCGAGGGCGGCAACCTCGGCCTCTCGCAGCTGGGCCGGATCGAGGCGGCCCTCTCGGGGGTTCGCGTCAACACCGACGCCATCGACAACAGTGCGGGCGTCGACACGTCCGACCACGAGGTCAACATCAAGATCCTTCTGGGCGACGTCGTCCGACGCGGTGACCTCACCACCGAGGAGCGCAACACCCTCCTCGCGTCGATGACCGACGACGTGGCCGAGCACGTGCTCCGCGACAACTACGAGCAGAACGTCCTCCTCGGCAACGCCCGGGCGCAGGAGGTCTCCATGGTGTCCGTGCACCAGCGGCTCATGGGCTGGCTCGAGGAGCGCGGCGAGCTCGACCGGGCCCTGGAGTTCCTGCCGACCGACGCCGAGATCGAGAAGCGCGCCTCCGAAGGTATTGGCCTGAAGTCCCCGGAGTTCGCGGTGCTCGTCGCCTACGCCAAGCTCGCGCTCAAGAAGGACATCCTCGAGAGCGACCTTCCGGACGACCCGTACTTCGAGGCGACGCTCGCCGACTACTTCCCGGCAGCACTGCGGGAGGCGTATGCCGCGGAGCTGGGTGAGCATCCCCTGCGCCGTGAGATCGTCACCAACTCCGTCGTGAACTCGATGGTCAACCGTGGCGGCATCACCTTCGCCTTCCGGGCGACGGAGGAGGCCGCCGGCAGCCCCGAGCAGGTGGCTCGCGCCTACGTCGTGTGCCGTGAGGTCTTCGACCTGCGCGGCCACGTCGAGGCCGTCGAGGCGCTCGACAACGTCCTGCCGACCTCGGTGCAGACGGAGCTCTACCTCGAGTTCCGGCGGCTGCTCGACCGGGCCGTCCGCTGGCTGCTGGTCGCTCGCCCGAACCGACTCGACATCACCACCGAGGTCGAGCGGTTCGCCCCGGTTGTCGCCGCGCTCGCGCCGCGCATCCCCGAGCTGCTCCAGGGGACCGAGCGTGAACGCGTCGTCGCCCAGGCGGCGCACTGGGAGGCCGCCGGTGTGCCGACCGACCTGGCCAAGCGGGCGGCATCACTTCTCGACTCCTACTCACTGCTCGACGTCGTCGACATCGCCTCCGATCTCGACCGCACACCCAGCGACGTCGCCGAGGTCTACTTCCGGATGTCGGAGCGGTTCGGCATCGACGGCATGCTCACCCGGGTGGCCCGCCTGCCCCGTGACGACCGCTGGGATGCGCTTGCTCGTGGAGCGCTGCGCGACGACCTCTACGGCGTGCTCGAGGCGTTCACCCGCAGTGCCTTCGAGTTCGAGGAGGATCTCGACGGCGACGGCACGGTGACTGCCGAGGAACGCATCGAGTCGTGGAGCCTGGCCAACGCGGACGGTCTGGCGCGCGCGGCAACCCAGCTCACCGGCATCCGTTCGCTCGAAAAGCCCAACATCGCGGCACTCTCTGTCGCGTTGCGTGCGCTCCGATCCATGGTCCGCTCCGGGAAGTGAGGGACCCACGATCTAGGCTCGGCCCGTGAGCACCCTTGCCGAATCCCTCCGCGCCTCAACCACGCTGGAGGATGCCGACATCGAGTGGGTCCACTTGGTTGTCGGCGACTGGCAGCTCATCGCGGACCTGTCGTTCGCCGACCTCGTCCTGTGGGTTCCGTCGGGCCTCGACGGGTGGCGGGCCGTGGCCCACGTGCGGCCCAACACGGGACCGATGGTCTTCTACGACGACGTCGTCGGCAGGACCTCCGGGCGATGGCGCGACCCGATTCTCGATGAGGCCTATCGGCACCGACGGATCGTCGCCGCGCGCGAGCCGGAGCGGCAGGGTGAGATGGCCGTGCGTGAGCACGCCATCCCCGTCGTCAAAGAGGGCCGTGCGCTCGCGGTCATCACCCGGCACGCCAACGTCGTCACCGGTCGGACCCCGAGCCGGCTCGAGCTGACCTATCGGCACCTCGCCGACGCCCTCACGCGGATGATCGCGGCGGGGGAGTTCCCGAGCACCGCGGCCCCCACCGGGGCTCGTCGGGGGGCCCCTCGCGTCGGCGACGGTGTCGTCCACCTCGACACCGACGGGGCAGTGCTCTACGCCAGCCCCAACGCGATCAGCGCCATCCACCGTCTCGGGCATCGCGGCGACGTGATCGGTGAGGTCCTGTCCACTGTCGTCGCCGAGCTGTTGCAGTCCTCTGGCTCTGCGGTCGACGAGTCACTCGCCGTGGTCATCACCGGCCGGGCGCCCTGGTGGACCGAGATCTCGACGACGTCGGCGAGTGTCACGTTGCGGGCGATCCCACTCACCGCGGCGGGCAGTCGCGAAGGCGCCATGCTCCTGCTGCGCGACGTCTCCGAGTTGCGCCGCCGGGAGCAGGAGCTCATCACCAAGGACGCGACGATCCGCGAGATCCATCACCGGGTCAAGAACAACCTCCAGACCGTCGCGGCCCTCCTGCGGCTGCAGTCCCGGCGGGTGCCCGACCAGGGCGCTCGCAATGCCCTCGACGAGGCCGTGCGTCGGGTCGGAACGATCGCCCTCGTCCACGAGACCCTGAGCCAGGGGATCGACGAGACGGTCGACTTCGACGAGATCGCGGTGCGTGGGCTGAGGGCCGTCGTCGACATCGCCGTCACCGAGCACCGCGTCGACTCCACGGTGATCGGGTCCTTTGGCCGGATGCGCGCCGAGGATGCGACCTCGCTCGCCATGATCGTGTCCGAGCTCGTCCAGAATGCCGTCGAGCACGGCCTCGCCTCGCGTGGGGGCTCGATCTCGATCGAGGTCGAGCGGCGCGAGGTCGAGCAGGGCGTCGATGGACTCACTGTGACGATCACGGATGACGGCACCGGCCTGCCGGCCGGGTTCCGACCCGTGCTCGCAGGGCTCGGCACGCGCATCGTCACGTCGCTGGTCCAGGACCTGCAGGGCCGGATCCGGTGGGAACCGGCGTCACCGCAGGGAACTCGCGTCGAGTTCACTGCCCGGTTGCGCCCGCTGACCCGCCACTAGATCACCCCCACCCCGGCGGGGTATGCCGTCCGCTCACCTTTCGATCTCGCTGGTGGTCTCCCAGATGAGGAGGTCAGCGCATCGGTTGGGGGCCCCTTGTGGGGTGGCCGGCGTCTGAGAAGCCGGTGTCGGTGGTCGTTGTTAACGTGATTTCGGTCGGGGTTGCGCCTCGGTCCGGTGTCGGGTGCTTTCGCGCGAATTCGGTTGTGCCAGTGCGGAATTCAGCCCAGAGCGTAGCCGAAAACACTTGACAGTCGAACGTGAGTTCTAGGACAATTGAGGGCATGAACGAGACACCCGCAACCGACATTGCGCGACTGCGCGCAGCGTTGGAGGGTGCCCGTGACGCGTTGGTTTCGGACGGCTCGGGGGCGGGGCCGTTGGGGGATGTGTTGACCCGGTTGAACGGGCCGGAGTTGGCGGAGTTCATGGCGTTGATGGATGACGTGAAAGCACGTGCGGCTGCGGGTCAGATCCGGGTGACGGCGGAGGCGTCGCACCGGGGTGAGTTCACGTCCGCTCGTCGCGGGGAGGGTTCGGTGCATTCCTGGGTGCGGGAGCATGCACCGTCGTTGCAGCAGGACGGTGCGGGTCAGGTTGCGCAGTTGGCGCAGGATGTGGCGTGTTCGGTGCCGGGTGGGTTGTGGTCGACGGCGGGTCCTGGGGTGGGGGCGTACGCGGACCCGGAGAAGCCTGAAGGGATTGTGTGGGCGCGGGTGCTCACCGGTGAGGTGGGGGCGAAGCTGGCGCTCAAGGTGTTGCGGGAGGCTGCCCGGTTGGAAGACATGTTGGCGCCGGAGGCGGTGCCCACGGTCGCGAAGGCGATGTGCGACTTCGGGGTGGCCTGGGGTGCGGGCGAAGTGCCGAAGCTGCGTCATGAGTTGATTGCCCGGTTCGGGCGTGAGGGTGAGTTCGATGACGTGCAGGACCGGTTGCGGTCCGGGGCGTACCTGTCCAGTCCTCGTATCCAGGATGGGGATGTCACGGCGTACGAGTTGGCTTTGACTCCGGAGCAGGCGGCGATGTTGGAGGCCGCGATCGGCCCGTTGTCCCAGCCCGCCCCCAACGAGGTCACGGGGGAGCGGGACCACCGCCCGGCGGGACAACGTCGCGCGGAGGCGTTGGCTGCGGTGTGTGGGCGGGTCGCGGGGGAAGACGCCGCGGCGCAGGATTCACCGGGTGGGGCGGACACGACGGTGCACGTGAACATGGACTTCGATGACCTCCTGGCCCACTTCCCCGACCACGAAGACACTGACACTGCGCCTGACCTCGACCGTGAAACTGAGGGTTCCGGGTGTGGGCGAGTGATGGTGTCGCGGGCTCAGGCCACGATGCTGTCCCCGGCGATCGTGCGCCAGCTCGCGTGCGACGCCGACATCCTCCCGGTCGTGTTCGGCTCGAACGGGGAAATCTTGGACGTGGGGCGCGCGGTCAGGTTGTTCACCAAGGCTCAGCGCCGCGCCCTGTGGCACAGGGACAAGCACTGCACCTATCCCGGCTGTGATGTTCCGGCCGGGTGGGCCAAGGCGCACCACCTGGTTCATTGGGTCGATGGTGGCGATTCGGACCTGGCCAACGCGGCCCTGCTGTGTCAACGCCACCACACCCACGTCCACGACAAGCGGTTCATCGCGACCGTGCACCCACCCGACGAACACGGCCGGTGCGTCACCTGGGACCTCACTCCCGGCTCCTACGACCGGGACCTCCCCGCCCGCCTGAACCGCATCCACCGCGAACGCGCGAAGCAACGTGCCACCGCGGAGCAGGGGGCGGCCGAACGCGCCCGCCTCGACACCGGACCACCCGACCCCTGGGCCAACGAACCACCCGAGGACGTCATCGAAGCCTGGATCGATGAGTGGACCGCCGAAGAGCAGGACCGCGAACGCCTCGAAGCCCAACGAGAGGCGCAGATCGACGACGCCCTCGCCACCATGCTCGACGAAGAACGCACACTCGGTGAATCACGGGCCAACACCGGCTGATCCGGGGCTTGGGCGGTACGTGCGGTGGGGGTGGAGAGACAAGAACGGCCTCGCCGCAATGGCGAGGCCGTCGAGTGTCGTGCTGTGAGTCAGCCTGCGCGGCGGGCGCGGGCGTTGCGGCGCTTGAGTGCGCGTCGCTCGTCCTCGGAGAGTCCGCCCCAGACGCCAGCGTCCTGTCCGGACTCCAGCGCCCATTTGAGGCAGGTGTCAACGACTTCACAGCGGCGGCAGACAGCCTTGGCCTCCTCGATCTGCAGAATCGCCGGGCCGGTGTTCCCAATGGGGAAGAACAGCTCGGGATCTTCATCGAGGCAGGCAGCGCGGTCGCGCCAATCCATGGGTGGTGCTCCTGTTCCGTGGAGTTCATGTGGTGCTGGCCGCTTGCAGGGGTGAGCAAGGACCAACCGAAGGGTTGCGTCCTTGCAAACCCAACGGACGTAGACACACAGACGTCCGAACCTTCAGTCTAGACCCCGCAACCCAATTCCGCACCGGTTCTGGGGGGTGAGATTTTCGTTCGCGAGGCGACCAAGATTTCGAGCCTAGACCCTCAGCGGCTGCACGTCTTCCACGCGCAACGACTCAGCCACCGATTGTGTTCCGTGATGGGTCCTCACACGGTGAGCTGGTCGGCTGCCAGCACTCGACCGATCTGCACCTCCGTGTACTGCCGCCCGCTCACCAGCAGCGCTCGTCCGGGCAGGGCAGCGAGGCCTCTCGGAGCACGGATCGCGAACGCCTCACCATCGCTGGGGGCGCGCGGACCGAGCAGGATCCCTGACTGCTCGCGGGCGACCGTGTGGACGATCCCGCGAAAGGCCAAGGACACGGCGCTGAGGGTGGACGCGGCCACGACCAGGCCGGCATCGCGGTCGACGAGGGCGAGAATCTCCTGCAGGACCGGCTCGACCGGCGTGCCATCGAGGCGTTCGGCATCGTCAATGAGCACGACGAGATCCGGGTGAAGATTCTTGGCGTCGATGAGTCCTTGGGAGTCCCAGGGGTCGACGCGGATCACACCGGCCGTGCGCCCGACCTCCTCGGCGCGCCCTTCCACGACGGATACCGGACGGCCGGCTGCCACTGCCGAGCGGGCGAGGGAAGCCAACGTGGTCGACCGGCCCGAGCGGGAGTGGCCCGCGACGAGAATCCGGCGTCCGTGCCGCTCCGGGTCCAGCACCGCCGTGGCGCCCGTCTCCGCGGACAGACCGATCGGCAACTGGCCAACGGGCAAGGACTGGCCGTGTGTGCGACGCCCAGAAAGAAGGAGGGCGTGGTCCACGACATCCGGAAGCTGGGGCAGCGCGAACGGCTCCGCAGCCCCGACCGGTCGCGCGACCGCTTCGGCCAACGGATCGCGCAAGGCAAACTGCACCTCGGTCCGATCGCGCAGCCGCAAGCCGCGACCGGGCGCACGACTCGAGGGGAGATCGCTTCTCGACAGCCCCGCGTAGGTCGCGTCGGACGGGTCGGCCAGAGGCAGGACGAACGTCTCGGAGATGACCGCACTCAGCCGACCCGACAGTGCAGATCGATCACCCGTGACCACCGCGCGCAGTCCGTTGTCGCCGCCGCGACAGAGGTCGAGCAGCTCATCGCGCAGTCCGCCGATCGCCAGATCGGCGTCAGCGTCGAGGCGCTCCCAGCCGTCGACGAGCAGCAGGGCGGGTGCAAGCGCACCGGCTGCCGTCGCAGGGCGTCGTTCCGTTCGCGACCGCAGCTGCGCGAGCAAGCGACGCACCCGCGACACGTCGTCGGCACGCACGACGGCACCGACGTGCGGCAGGTCCGCAAGGTCAGCGAGCTCCCCGCTGGAGTCGATGACGTAGGCGTGGACGGGGTTGTTCTCGAGCGCGACCTGCGAGGCAAGGATCGTCCGCAAGCTGGTCGTGCGGCCGGACCTGGGACCCCCGACGACGAGCCAGTGACCGTGGTGATCCGCGTGGTCGAACGCGTCCTGACGCTGTTGGGCGGGGGAGTCCACCAGCCCGACGCCGGAGGCACCCAGGCCCGCCGGCTCGAGGAGGTCCGGGAGGGGCGGAAGCCAAGGGCGGTGAGGCGGTCGGACCCCCACCATCGAGGCTGCCTCCCGGGTGGTCGCGGCGAGGGCGCCGAGACCGGTCGCGTCTGCAGCCCCCTCGCCACGTGGGAGGGCGCCGGAGGTGGGGTCTGCCCCCAGAGCGACCGCCACGCGGGGCTCGCCCTCGGGCCGACCCGCCTGATCGAGAACTGTCACCGTCGTGGGGGCGGTAGCCATGCCGGAGCCGACGCGAGCGGCCTGGAACTCGAGGAGCTCACCGTCACCACCCCTGGCGAAGCCCCGACCCGGACGGGCGGTGGAGAGGTGGGCGGCATCGGGAGACCCGATGACATCAGTGGAGTCGGCGACGTCGCGCATTCGCATGGCGATGCGCAGGTTGACGTTGGCCTGGATGTCGGCGGTGATCGCGCCTGCCGGTCGCTGAGTGGCGAGCACGAGGTGAACGCCGAGCGAGCGGCCCACCGCGGCCAGGGACACCACGCCGTCGACGAAGTCGGGCAGCTCGTCGGCGAGGAGGCGGAACTCGTCGATGACGATGACGAGCCGGGGGAGGCCACGGTTTGGGGAGTCACCGACCCGCCGACGGTGGTCCGCGAAATCGCGCGCGCCCGATGCTGCCAACAGACCCTCGCGGCGCGTGATCTCGGCACCCAGGCTGATGAGGGCGCGACGAGCCAAGCCCTCGTCGAGGTTGGTCACGAGCCCCACGGTGTGGGGCAGGTCGGCGCACTCGCCGAAGGCCGAGCCGCCCTTGTAGTCGACGAGGACGAACGTCATGTCCTCCGGTGAGCACTCCAGGGCGAGGGACGTGACAAGCGTCCGGAGGAGCTCGGACTTGCCCGAGCCGGTCGTGCCGCCGACGAGCAGGTGAGGTCCGTCCGAGGCGAGGTCGATGGTCCACACCTCGCCCGCCAGGCGTCCGACCCGGGCGAGCGGCGCACCGCCGCCTTCACCCCAGTGCGCGGACAGCGCGGCTGGCGTCAACGACCGGGCGCCATCGAGCCACGGCAGGACGTCGAGCAGGTCCACCGAGCCGGGGACGACGTCGGCGTGGCCAGCGGCATCCTCGAACGCGGCGAGCGATCGGCCGATGCGCTCGCCCCACCACCACCCGACCTGGTCGGGGATGAAGGCGGCGACTGGCTCGGCGCCATCGATGTCGAGTCGCGCCACCACGTCGCCCGCACGGGCACCGCCCTGCGCCCCCACCCCCACGACGGCGCGGCACGAGGACGGGAGGGCGGCCGCGGTCCGCGCACCGACGAGGCACCACACGCCGAGGTCGCGACCGCGCTCGATGAGGTCGACCAGCTCGCCGACGCCGAGGCCGCTCTCGGACTCGGGCAGGACCAGGAGGACTCGCGGATCGCGCGGGTTACGGCCGCGCTCGCGCTCCGCCTCGCGTGAGACCACGAGTTGCCTCAGGGCGTCGAGACAGGTCGCCAGGTCCCCGTAGACCGCCGTGTGCGGCAGCCAGCGCGTCCAGGAGAGCGGCGCGGCAGCCTCATCGCAGCCAGGGGCATCAGGGTCCTCGGAAGGGACGTCCCGACCGACCGCACGGATGAGTACGAGCACGTCGCGCGGTGAGTGCAGGGTGGCGATCTGACCGAGGACGTGTCGGATCATCGCCTCGACCTCGCAGGGGGAGCCGGCGATCCCGAGGCCACCGACGTCGTCGAACCCGACCTCGACCGGCAGTCCCGTCATCGCCGGGTGCTGCGCGTCGTGGCTGCCCGGAGGAACCCACGCGGTCCTCGTGGGAAGCGCGCCGACCCCGAGGCGGACCCGACCCAGGTCGGGCGCTCCCCGACGGCGCTCCCACAACCGGGTGCCGGGCCCGCTCGCGATGTCGAGGACCGTCGCCGGATCGGGTAGGTCGCGCCACCTCTGCTCGCGTTCCAGTCGGCGCACGGCCTCGAACTCGCCCTGACGTTCGGCCAGCTCGACCTCGTGGGCGGCGAGGTCGCGGGCGTACTCGCGTCGACCACCCCAGCGGTCGCCGAGGACGTTGCCGGCCAGCATGAGCGGCGAGAGCAGAGCGAAGGCCAGCATCTGGGGGCCGAAGAAGACGGCGAGGAGCCCCGCGAACGGAAGGGGGAGTGCCGCAGCGATCCACGGGATGCGCCCTCGCCGGGGTGGGGACGGTGGCGTGGGCGCCGTGATCGTCAACGACAGCTCGGGAGGGCGCGTTCGCGGAGACCGGTTGACCACGATCCGCCCGTCACCACGCGGAAGCATCGACGCGGTGGTGCCGACGGCCCGCACGAGCCGCAGCAGGGAGTCGCCGATCGCGATGACGTCGGAGCCGTCGACTTCGGTGCTCGACCCGTCCTCGAGCTGCGTCGACCCACAACGGGTCCCGTTGGTCGAAGACAGGTCAGTGACGCGAAAACCATTGTCGGAGAGGGTGATTCGGGCGTGCCTACGACTGAGGCGTTCGTCGGCGAGCGTGAGACCCATGCCAGCGGACCGACCCACGACCACCCCGTCGGCCGTGAGCGGGATCCGGCGACCCGCATCCGGCCCGGCGACGACCGCGACATCCATCGGCGCGGAACCCGACCCCGATGGGCGATGAGGTTCGTCGAGAACGAGCGTGACCCCGTGCACCAGTGGAGGCACTCCCAGCGGCGCTTGCGCCGCGACCGTCTCACCACGACAGGAGATCCGCACAGGGGCGCTGCCCATGACGTCGCAGATGAGGGGCAGGACATCCGCGAGGGTCGCGCCGTCGGGCGCGGTGAGTCGGACGTCGAGCCCGCTCGCGCGACGGCTGGGCCACCGCAGGGTGACGTCGAAGGTGATCGAGGACGGCATACGGGCACGTTAGGCAAATCCCGAAAATCGGCCGCAGAGTTGTCCACAGGCCCCCAAGGAACCCGGTAGGACGCCCGAGGTGAGCGGACTCAGGTCGGGTCGGTCACGGCATACGCACGCATGCTGAGCGGCGCGAGGTTCACCTCGGCGCCGGCATCCGACCGCTCGCCGTCCACCGGCCGCTCCCAGGTGCTGTCCCACAGGAGCCGGTATGCCGCGAGACCAGGTGCCGTGGGCAGGGTCACCGGTTGCTCGTGCTGGCCGCCGTGGAGAACGACGAGCACCGACTCGTGGCCCAGCCAGGCGCCGTTGACGAGCATCTGCAGCGTGCGGTTCTCGGGGGAGGTCCAGTCCTTCATCGAGGAGCCGTCGGCGCCGTACCAGGCAAGGTCGATGGACCCGTCCTCGTGCACCTCACGGCCGAGCGCCCACGTCCGCTGGCGCAGTGCCGGGTGCTCGCGGCGGATCGCGAGCAGGTGGCGGGTCGTCGCGAGGAGGTCGTCCTGCCACGGTGCGAGGTCCCAGTCGAACCACGTCGTCGCGTTGTCCTGGTTGTAGGGGTTGTTGTTGCCGTTCTGGCTGCGTCCGAACTCATCGCCGGCGTTGATCATCGGGATGCCGGAGGACAGGAGCAGCGTGCCGAGGAGGTTGCGCATGGAACGGCGACGTCGCGTCAGGATCTGCTCGTCGTCGGTCGGACCCTCGACCCCGTGGTTCCACGAGTGGTTGCCGTTGGAGCCGTCGTTGTTGTCCTCGCCGTTGTCCTCGTTGTGTTTTTCGTCGTATGCCGTGAGGTCGGCGAGCGTGAACCCGTCGTGTGCGCAGACGAAGTTCACCGACGCGGTCGGTCCACGGTCGCGAGCACCGAAGAGGTCGCGGGACCCGGCCAACCGCGTGGCGAGATCCTGTACGCCGTGCGGCACCTGGCCGGGCACGGACGGTCGGTGGTCGGCGAGCCAGAAGTCGCGCACGGAGTCGCGGAAGCGGTCGTTCCACTCTGAGAACGGCGGCGGGAACTGGCCGGTGCGCCAGCCGTGCATGCCGACGTCCCACGGCTCGACGATGAGCTTGGTGGCCGAGAGGATCGGGTCGGTGCGGAGTCCGACGAGGAAGGGGTGGTCGGGGTCGAACTCGTCGGTGCGCCCACGGCCCAGAGCCACGGCCAGGTCGAAGCGGAAGCCGTCGACGTGACACTCCTGCACCCAGTAGCGCAGCGAGTCGAGGGCCAGGCGACACATGACCGGGTGCCGCAGGTCGAGCGTGTTGCCCGTCCCGGTGACGTCGATGTCGCGACCGCGTTCGTCGAGTCGGTAATAGGCGCGGTTGTCGAGGCCGCGGAACGACAGGGTCGCGCCCTTGCCGTCCTGCTCGGCCGTGTGGTTGTAGACGACGTCGAGGAGGACCTCGAGGCCGGCGGCGTGGAGCAGCTTGACCATGCCCTTGAACTCGTCGAGAGCGCCTTGCGGATCGGTCGACGCGGCATACGCGGCGTGAGGAGCAAAGAACCCCAACGTGTTGTAGCCCCAGTGGTTGGCCAGTCCCTTCTGCACGAGGGCCGGCTCGGAGGCGAACGAGTGCACGGGCAGCAGCTCGACGGCGGTCACCCCGAGCCCGGTGAGGTAGGCGATCGTCGCGGGGTGCGCCATTCCGGCATACGTCCCACGCAGTTCCTCGGGGACGCCCGGCAGCTCCATCGTGAGGTTGCGGACGTGGGTCTCGTAGACCACCGTCTCGCTGCGGGTCACGGATGGCGGTGCATCGTCCCCCCAGTCGAAGGTCTCGTCGACGACGACGGAGCGCGGCATGTCCGGAGCGGAGTCCGTGTCGGAGGGGGCGAAGCCGTCGCCGTGCCACGTGCTGTCGTCGACAACGTGTCCGTAGACGCTCGGTCCCCAGTGGACCTCGCCCTCGATGGCGCGGGCGTAGGGGTCCATGAGGAGCTGGTGGGGGTTGTGCCGCAAGCCCTGTTCCGGATCCCAGGCGCCCCCGACCCGGAAGCCGTAGCGCTGCCCCACACCCACGTCGGGGACGAAGCCGAACCACCAGCCGAAGGCGTGGTCGACCAGGGGCACGCGACGCTCGGTGGCGCCCTCGGAGTCGCCGGCGTCGAAGAGGCACAGGTCCACGGATTCGGCATGTCCGGCGTAGACGCTCACCTCGATGCCCCCGTCGACGAGAGTCACGCCCGGAGCGGGCGGCAGGTCGCGGGGAACACGGAACGAGGAGGCTGTGGCGGCGGACGTCAACGGCGTCATGGCGGCAGCCTATTGAGGGCGAGGAGAAGTGGCCACGAGCGACCACTGTCGCGCGCGTCGCGCGCGACGCATGACAAGGTGGAGTCATGAGTGATCCGACTTCTCTCCCCAACTTCCCGCCGCCCGCCAACGAGCACCCGTTGCGCGGCCGAGTCCTCGACGTGCTGGTCGATGCAGGGGCCCAGCCCAACATCGACACCGACGGCGACGTCGCCTTCCAGGCCAACGACCAGACGGTTTTCGTCCGTGTCACCGAGGGCGACCTGCCCGTCATGCGCATCTTCGGCCAGTGGACCCTGCCCGAGGAGGTCGCCGCCGACCAGGAGAAGGTCTCGGCCACCTGCAACGAGGTCAACCTCTCGCTGAACTGTGTCAAGACCGGGGTCGCCAACAACACGCTCGTCGTCACGAGCGAGCACCTCGTCACCGAGGGCGCGGACGTCGCGACCCTCGTCCAGGTGAGCACCTCGATCATCCTGTCCGGCGTCCAGCTGTGGCACGAGCGCGCGCTCGGCCTCGAGCCCGGATCGACCCAGGGCGAGGTTCCCAGCGATGCGCCCGAGGGTTCCGACCTTCCGGGCCCCGAGACCAACGGGTCCACGCCAGGTCAGGGCAGCTGATGTCCGAGGCGTCGGGGGCGTCGGAGTTCGTGCGTCTCGAGGTTGAGGACGGCATCGGCATCATCCGGCTCGACCGGCCGCCGATGAACGCGCTCGACGCCGACGTGCAGCGAGGCATCATCGCCGCGTCGCAGGAGGCGTCCGAGCGCAAGGACGTCTTTGCGGTCATCGTCTACGGCGGCGAGAAGGTCTTCGCGGCGGGCGTTGACATCAAGCAGATGGCCGACTGGTCCTACACGGACATGGTCGACAACTCGCACCTCTTCCAGGACTTCACCCGAGCCCTGGCGCGCATCCCGAAGCCGACCGTCGCGGCCATCACCGGCTACGCGCTCGGTGGCGGTTGTGAGGTCACCCTCGCGTGCGACTTCCGGATTGCGGCCAGGGGCGCCAAGCTCGGCCAGCCCGAAGTCCTCCTGGGGCTCATCCCCGGCGCGGGCGGCAGCCAGCGACTGGCTCGTCTCGTCGGCCCGGCCAAGGCCAAGGACCTCATCTTCACGGGCCGGTTCATCGATGCCGACGAGGCGCTCGCGATCGGTCTCGTCGATCAGGTCGTGGACCCGGGCGAGCGGGGCAGTGAAGCTGTCCTGGCCGCCGCGAAAGAGATGATGAAGAAGTATGCCGGTGGGCCGGCCTACGCTCTCCGCGCAGCGAAGGAGGCCATCGACTCCGGTCTTGAGACCGACCTGCAGAGTGGCCTCGAGATCGAGCGCATGCTGTTTGCAGGCCTTTTCGCGACGAAGGACCGTGCCGCTGGCATGGCCTCGTTCATCGAGAGCGGTCCGGGCAAGGCCACCTTCGAAGGCGCCTGACGCAGCACCACGAAGTCGGTTCAGGGGTCCGTCGTCCTCAGCTGGTGAGGAGCCCGTCGACGAACGTCCGCAGGCCCGCGGCGTCCGTGTAGCGGTGCGAGCGGATCCCCAGGATCTCCGCGGTGGCGACGTTCTCGGATGAGCGGTCGACGAACGCGATCTCACTGAACATCAGCCGGTTCTGCAGGGCGATGCGGCTGAACACGTCCGGGTCTGGCTTCGTCAGCCCGATGTCGGCGCTGCTCGTCACCCCGTCGACCTCATCGGTGAGTCCGAGCCGGGCGATGTCGTCCTCGAGCCGGCTCGTGGCGTTCGTGAAGACCACGACCCGCAGCTGCGAGCGAGCCTGCCGCACGATGGCGAGCACCTCGGGGTCCACTGTGCCGGTGGGAACCATCCAGTCGTGGACCGCAGCATGGGCAGCGTCCCCGTGCTCGGCCGCGATCGCCTCGGCCACCGAGTCGCGCCACACCTGGTCGTCGACGGCACCGGTCAGTGCTGGCATGAGCCGGTGAGGTGCGAACGCGGCCATGGACAGGGTGCCGGCGGGCAGGCCATGGGCCGTCTCGACCGCTCCGGTGTGGTCTGGATCCCAGAGGCGGAGCACCCCGTCGAGGTCGAGCAGCAGCACCTTGAACATGGGGCTCTCCTCCTCGTCGTCCGCTCCTCGTGGGCTGTTCATCGCGTCCTTCGTCGATCGTCTCTCACTCGCCGCCGTGAGTGGGCGAGGAGCGCACGCCAATGAATTCTGTGCCCACCATCACGCCCGGAGGATTCTCCGGAGGGCGAGCACCCGGCATACGCTCGGGGGTGAACGTATTTACCCACCCAGAGATGAGGACGAGGCACGCATGAACATCGTCGTCTGCGTCAAGTACGTGCCTGACGCACAGTCCGACCGCACCTTCAACGAGGCCGACAGCACCACGGATCGCGAGGGCGTCGACGGTCTCCTGTCCGAGATCGACGAGTACGCCGTCGAGGAGGCTCTCAAGCTCGCCGAGGCCGGCGAGGGCGAGGTCACCGTCGTGACCGTCGGTCCCGCGCAGGCCATCGATGCGGTCAAGAAGGCACTGCAGATGGGTGCCGACAAGGCTGTGCACGTGAGCGACGAGGCCATCCACGGCTCCGACGCCGCGTCCACCTCGCTCATCCTCGCCGAGGCCATCAAGAAGACCTCCGGCGGCAACAACCCCGACCTGGTCCTCATGGGCATGTCCTCCACGGACGGTGTCATGGGTGTCGTGCCCGCGATGGTTGCCGAGCGCCTCGGCCTCCCTGCCGTGACCTACGCCTCCGAGCTCACCCTCGACGGCCAGTCGGTCACCATCCGCCGTGACGGCGACGCCGCGTCCGAGACGATCACGTCGACGCTGCCGGCCCTCGTGTCGGTCACCGACCAGATCAACGAGCCGCGCTACCCCTCCTTCAAGGGGATCATGGCCGCCAAGAAGAAGCCGGTCGACACCTGGACCCTCGCGGATCTTGGCGTCGACGCAGGCCTCGTGGGCCTCGACGCTGCCTGGACCAAGGTGACGTCGTTCGCCAAGCGTCCGCCGCGTGAGCAGGGCCAGATCGTCACCGACGAGGGCGACGGTGGCACCAAGCTCGCCGAGTTCCTGTCCGCCCAGAAGTTCCTCTGAGGAGAATCCACCCATGGCTGAAGTTCTCGTCCTCGTCGACCACGCTGGCGGCAAGATCCGCAAGGCGACCGCCGAGCTGCTGACCATCGCCCGCCGTCTCGGCGAGCCCTCCGCTGTCTACATCGGCCCCGGTGCCGAGACCGCGCAGGTCACCCTCGCCAAGTACGGCGCTGCCAAGGTCTACGTCTACGACGCCCCTGACGCACTCGAGTACCTCGTCGCCCCCCAGGCCGAGATCCTCGCGTCAGTCGTCGAGAAGACCTCCCCGCTCGCCGTGCTCATCCCGAGCAACTCGGCCGGCAAGGAGATCGCGGCCCGTCTCGCGATCCGCACCGAGTCCGGTGTCATCACCGACGCCGTCGACGTCACCGCTGGTGGCGAAGGCGTGGAGACGACCCAGTCGGTCTTCGCCGGTTCCTACACGGTCAAGTCCACGATCACCAAGGGCACCGCGATCGTCGCGGTCAAGCCCAACTCGGTCGCCATCGAGCCGGCTCCGGCCGCAGGTGCCGTCGAGAAGGTCGAGATCACCCTCTCGGACAACGCCAAGGCCGCCAAGATCACCGAGTCCAAGCCCAAGGAGGCGACGGGTCGCCCGGAGCTCACCGAGGCCAAGATCGTCGTCTCCGGCGGTCGCGGCACGGGTGGCGACTTCGGTCCGGTCGAGCAGTTCGCCGACTCCCTCGGTGCTGCCGTCGGTGCCTCGCGCGCGGCCGTCGACGCCGGTTGGTACCCGCACAGCAACCAGGTCGGCCAGACCGGCAAGCAGGTCTCGCCGCAGCTCTACGTCGCGGCGGGCATCTCCGGTGCGATCCAGCACCGCGCCGGCATGCAGACGTCCAAGACGATCATCGCGATCAACAAGGACGAAGAGGCCCCCATCTTCGAGCTCGTCGACTTCGGTGTCGTCGGTGACCTGTTCACCGTCCTGCCGCAGGCGACCGAGGCCGTCAAGAAGGCCAAGGCCTGACCTCGCCTCACCCACGACTAATTGCGCATTCTTGCCGTTCCGGCGCAGGGCGACCTGCCCTGTGAGCGGCAGGAATGCGCAATAAGTCGTTATGGGGATGGCGAACGTAGAATTCGCGGGGTGAGCGCGTATCTGGACCATGCAGCAACGACCCCGATGCGGGCGTCTGCTCGTGCTGCGTGGGTCGAGCAGTCGCAGCGGGGTGGCAACCCGTCGTCGTTGCACACCTCCGGTCGCGCTGCGCGCGCCGTCGTCGAGGAGTCGCGCGAAGAGATTGCCGGTGCGCTCGGCGCCCGACCGTCCGAGGTCGTCTTCACCTCCGGTGGCACCGAAGCGGACAACCTGGCCATCAAGGGCACGTATGCCGCACGGCTGGCTTCCGTGGGAGCGCGCCGTCTCGTCGTGGGCGGGATCGAACACCACGCCGTCCTCGATCCGGTCGAGCACCTCGTCGAGACGCAGGGCGCGGAGGTCACCTGGCTCGAGCCGGACCGCTGCGGCCACATCTCCGTCGACGACCTCAAGGTGGCGCTTGCGCCCGCGGCTGTTGCCAGCGTGACGGACGCGCTGGACGTGGCCGTCGTCAGCGTCATGTGGGCCAACAACGAGGTGGGGACCGTGCAGCCCGTGGCTGCACTGGCCGCCGTGGCGCGCGAGGCGGGCGTGCCGTTCCACACCGACGCCGTCCAGGCCGTGGGCCAGCTGCCGGTGGACTTCGCGGCGAGTGGGGCCGACCTCATGACCGTCTCGGCGCACAAGGTCGGTGGACCCGTCGGTGTCGGAGCCCTGCTCGCGCGGCGCGATGCCAAGCTCGTGCCGCTCGCCCACGGTGGTGGGCAGGAGCGGCAGGTGCGTTCGGGCACTCTCGACGCGGCCGGCATACGCGCGTTTGCCGTTGCCCTGACCGAGGCCGTCGCCGAGCGCGAGGTCGAGGCCAAGCGGCTCACGGCCCTGCGCGACCAGCTCATCGGCCGCGCGCTGTCACTGGACCTCGGCATCAGCGTGAGTGGCTGCTGGACGGCGGGGGAGGCGACCGACCGGCTTCCGGGCAACGCGCACCTCCTCGTCCCCGGCTGTGAGGGCGACTCATTGCTCTATCTGCTCGACGCCGCTGGTGTGGAGTGCTCGACCGGCTCCGCGTGCCAGGCCGGTGTGCCACAGCCGAGCCACGTGCTGCTCGCGATGGGCTACCCCGAAGCGGAGGCGCGTGGAGCGTTGCGGCTCTCGCTCGGACACACCTCCACCGACGCCGATGTCGACGCTTTCATCGCTGCCCTGCCCGGTGTCGTCGAGCGGGCCCGACGTGCGAGCGGAGCCGCCTGATGCGCGTCGTCGCTGCGATGAGCGGGGGAGTGGACTCAGCCGTGGCTGCTGCCCGGATGCTCGACGCCGGCCACGAGGTCGTGGGGGTGCACCTCGCGCTGTCACGTTCGGCCGCCACCCTGCGCGAGTCGGCGCGAGGCTGCTGCACCATCGAGGACGCCGGTGACGCGCGACGGGTTGCCGATCGGCTGGGGATCCCCTTCTACGTGTGGGACATGGCGGAGCGGTTCCAGCGCGACGTCATGGACGACTTCGTCGCGGAGTACCAGGCGGGGCGCACGCCCAACCCGTGCCTGCGCTGCAACGAGTCCATCAAGTTCGCGGCCCTGCTCGACCGAGCCGTGGCTCTCGGGTTCGACGCCGTGGCGACCGGGCACTATGCCCAGATCGTCGAGCGCGTGGATGCCGAGGGTGTGACGCATCGCGAGCTGCACCGAGCGGTCGACCCCAAGAAGGACCAGTCCTATGTCCTCGGGGTGCTCGACGACGAACAGCTGTCGCGGGCGTTCTTCCCGCTCGGTGACACGGCCAAGCCGCAGATTCGTGAAGAAGCTGCGGCACGAGGGTTCTCGATCGCGAAGAAGCCGGACTCCTATGACATCTGCTTCATCCCTGACGGCGACACCCGCGGATTTCTGACCAAGAAGCTCGGCGAGCAGCCCGGCGAGATCGTCGACGCCGAGAGTGGCGAGGTCGTGGGTTCGCACGAGGGCGCCTATGGCTTCACGGTCGGTCAGCGACGAGGGCTCGGGCTGGATCGCTCCTCGCTCGACGCCGAGCCCCGCTACGTCGTCGGCGTCGACGCCCCGACGAACCGCGTTCTCATCGGCACCCAGGACCTGTTGGGCGTCGATGTCATCGTTGCCGACCACGCCCGCTGGTGTGGTGACGCACCGGTCGGCGAGGTTCGGGTGGGTGCCCAGGTGCGGGCGCACGGCGAGGAGGTCCCCGCATTGGCATGGGTCGATGAGTCCGATCCCGAGCTCGTGCACGTCCGGCTCGACGAGCGCATCCGTGGAGTCGCGCCGGGGCAGTCGGTGGTGCTCTACGACGACACCCGAGTCGTGGGTTCGGCAACCATCGCCGCGACCTCCCGCGCCGGCGCACCCGTCCCCACCAGCTGAGCGCGGCTGGCGCCAGCCGCGCAGAGCGTGGTCCGCCGCGCACCCATAAGAGCGCGGGTGGTCAGGAACTGCGGCCCTCGCGCCAGCGGCGCAGAAATGCCCCGGGCAGCGACCCGTCAGGTGAGGCCGCGGGCGAGGGCGCGGACCGCAGCGTCCGCGTGGGACTCGGACAGGCCGGCATACCCAATGACGAGTCCGCGGCGCACCGCCTCGACGCAGTAGGCCGACAGCGGGTTGACCGACACCCCGTGGCGCAGGAGGGTCATCGACACCTCGTGGTCGTCGACGTCATCGGGCAGGAGCAACACGACGTGCAACCCCGCGTCGACGCCGCTGAGCCGATGGTCCGGCAGGTGACGTGCCAGGGCGGCGACGAGCCGAGCCCGGCGAGCGGCATACGTTCGGGCAGCCCGAGCGTGGTGCGCGGCCAGCGAACCGTTGGCGATGAACTCGGCGACAGCCTCGCCGGTCATCTCGTTGACGATGAGGCTGCGGCGTTCGAGCTCGACCCGGACCGCCTCGCGAAGATGCTTCGGCGGCGCCAGCCACGAGACGCGCAGGGTGGGCACCAGGATCTTGGACGCCGTGCCGATGTAGAGGACGTGGTCGTCGGCGCCCTCGAGCGAACGCAGTGCAGGCAGTGGCGACACGTCGTAGCGGAACTCGCCGTCGTAGTCGTCCTCGATGATGAGCCCGTCCGCGGCCCGCGCCCATTCGAGCAGGGCCGTGCGCCGGGCGACGGGCATGCGAGCGCCCAGGGGGTACTGGTGCGACGGGGTGACGTAGACCGCGGCATCGCGGCGGCGAAGCGTCGATGGATCGAGCCCGTCCTCGTCGACCGGCAGGGCAGAGATGCGAGATCCGTTGTCGGAGAACGCTGTCCACGCCTCAACGTAGCCCGGATCCTCGACAGCGACGGTTCGCCCCACGAGCCCGAGCGCGGCCGGCAGGGCCTGCAGTGTGGCGCTCACGCCGGGGGTGATGAGGAGGTCGTCGGGTTCCAGGGCGATGCCCCGGCTTCGACGGATGTGGTCGGTGAGCACCTGGCGCAGTCGCACGTGTTGTGGTCCGTGGCTGATGTCGGTCGTGGGGACCTGGGACGCGGCATGGCGCCACGCCCGCCGCCAGGCCGCCTGGTCGAGGAAGCCGATGTCCGGTCGCCCGGGACGCAGGTCGAACCGGGCCTGGGATCGGGCGGGACGAGGCGGGCCGGTGGGGAACGGCTCCATCGGATCGACCGACGACAGGGCGCCGGCTCGCGCTGCGCGATCGGCTCCCGCAGCGATCGCCGCTCCCGAACCCGGTCGCGTCTCGATGAAACCGGCTGCCGCCAACTCGTCGTATGCCGCGACGACCGGTCCCCGGGACACCTTCAGTTCCGTAGCGAGCACGCGGGTCGAGGGGAGCGGGTCGCCCGGTCGCAGCCGGCCCTCGCGCAGCTCGCCGACGATGGCGTCGGCGATGCGGTGTCGCAGCGGGCGATCGGAGGCGTCGAGGAGGAGAGCCATGCTGGCGGTGCGGGGAGGGCGGGGCACGAGACCAGAATACTGGTCCTGCTCATGAGGCAATAGTGGTTCTTGGGCATGGTCCACTTGCGGGCCAGAATGGAGCCATGCCCAACCTCACCCTGAACCGACACCGCGAGCGCGGCAGCACCGAACGCCTCATCCTTGACGATCTCCTCGACGACATCCTCGCGGGGACCTTGAGCACCGTCGTCGATGGCGAGCCGTGGGTGGTGCCGATGCTCTTCGCCCGACAGGGAGACCGCATCCTGCTGCACGGTTCCACCGGAGCGGGGGCGCTGCGCCACGTCGCCGCCGGGGCACCCGCCGCCCTGGCCGTCATTGCGGTCGACGCCCTCATCGTCGGCCACACGACCTTCGACTCCTCGGCCAACTACCGGTCTGCCGTCGTCCACGGAAAGCTCACCCCCCTGCCCGACGACGAGAGGCCGGCAGCGCTGGACGCCCTGTCGGAGCGGATCCTGCCGGGTCGTGCGCGTGAGGTCAGGCCGATGACGCGCCAGGAGATGGCCAAGACGATGGTGGTGTCCCTGCCGATCACCGAAGGCGCCTTCCTCGTCAAGACGAGGACCGGAACGGCCAGTGCACCCGACGAGGAGACCACCGCCTGGCACGGTCACGTGGAGCTGCGCACGGTCGCGCTGGAGCCCGTGACGGCACCCACCTCAACGACCTCCGAGGTCCCGCAATCGGTGCGCGACTTCGCGGGTGCGAGGGTTCTCGTGTGACCCACGTTTCCGGAGTTGGCTCCTGGCCCGGCGAGTCGTCGCGCGAGGCCATCATCACGGTCCGCGACCTGCTCACCGATGTCGAAGGACTCGGCCTGCCGTACCTGCCCGAACTGCCCTCTCGCGGTCCGGGCGCTGACATCATCGGTCGTTCCGCGGCGCTGCTCGCGGACCTGTCTGTGGACCTCCAGCCCTCGGGCTGGCGCTTCACCGATCGCCCGGGTCGCGACATGCTCCGCGCTCGCGCCCACCTCCGACAGGACCTCGATGAGCTCGCCGAGGCCTACGACGGGTATGCCGGCCCGCTCAAGATCCAGGTCGCCGGGCCGTGGACGCTCGGGGCGTCCATCGAGCTCAACCGGGGGGAGCGCTCGCTCACGGATGGGGGTGCGCGACGCGACCTCGTCGGATCGCTCGCCGAGGGCGTGCGCCGCCACATCGCCGACGTGCAGCGGCTCGTTCCCGGCGCGGTCATCACGGTTCAGCTCGACGAGCCGTCGGTCGTGTCCGTCCTGCGCGGCGAGCTGCCGACAGCGTCCGGCTACGGACGCGTTCGTGCGGTCGACCGCGTGGAGGTGGCACGCGGCATACAGGACGTTCGCGAAGCGCATGACGGCGACGTCGTCCTGCACTCGTGCCACCCCGCAGCCCCGGTGGAGCTGCTCGCGGCCACGGGCGTCACCGCCCTCGCGCTCGACCTCACCGAGTCGTCACCGCAGCGTTGGGAGGCGATCGCCGAGGCCGTCGAGTCCGGCACTCGCCTCTGGGCAGGGGTCGTGCCGACGACGGCCGTCACCTCGTCGGCGGACGCGGTCCGGACCGCCACCGCCCTTGTCCTGGACGGCTTCTCACGCGTCGGACTTCCGACCTCGTCGCTCGCCGATGTCACCGTGACACCGACGTGCGGACTTCCCTCACTCACACCCCGGGGGGCCGTGGACGTTCAACGGGTGGCGATCGCTGTCGCCGCCGAGTTGACCGAGAAGGAGAACGACTGATGTCACCCGCACCCAGGGTCCCGTGGCAGGCCAAGTTCATGGCACTCGTCTTCATCTGGGGCTCGAGCTTTCTGCTCATGAAGGTCGGCCTCGAGTCCCTCTCAGCCGTGCAGATCGCAGCCCTGAGGCTCGTCACCGGTGCGGCCACGATCCTCGTGCTCCTGTGGATCCGGGGTGGGTCCCTGCCGCAGGAACGCTGGGTGTGGAAGCACCTCATCGTCACCGGACTGCTGCTCGGCACACTGCCGTTCACCCTTTTCGCCCTCTCCGAGACACGGGTGAGCTCGGCTCTCGCCGGCATCGGCAACGCGACCACGCCCATCGCCACCGTCCTCGCGACGATGGCCTTCCTTCCCGGCGCCCGCGCGACCCGGCCCAAGGTCATCGCCGTCGTCATCGGCTTCATCGGGGTGGTGACGATCATGCAGCCGTGGGCGTCGGGCCGACCCGATCTCGTCGGCTTCGGCATGGCCCTCGCCGGTGGCGTCTGCTACGGCATCGGGTGGACCTACAACCGGCGCTTCCTGGCCGGTGCCGACCTCGGCGGGCTCAGCCAGCCGGCCGCGACGCTGCTCATGGGGTGCGTTCTCATGGTGCCCGTGATCCTCGTGTGGGGTGCGCTCCAGCCGGGCGGCATCGGGGCGATCTGGGCCTATGACAGGGCCCGCCTCGGCACCTCGCAGATCGAGGCGGGCAGCGCCGGCGGGGGCTGGATCTGGTTGCCGCTGCTCTGCATCCTGGCGCTCGGCATCGTCGGGACGGGTGCGGCCTACATCCTGCAGTTCGACGTCGTTCGCGGCGCCGGACCGGTGATCGGTTCGACGATCACCTACCTCATCCCGATCGTCTCGGTGCTGCTCGGAGTCCTCGTCCTGGGCGAGTCACTCGGGCTGTTCGAGGTCATCGGCTTCGTCATCGTCCTGGCCGCCGCGGCCGTCATCAATGCCCCGGCTCGGCGACCACGACCGCGACTTCGTGCCCCATTGGGACGTTCCAGCGTTGTGGCACCTGACCCGGAAACGGTCCCAATGGGGCACGAAGTCGAAGGGGTCAGTCAGCCGCGGGTGCCTTGACCTCGCGACGCAGGATCTTGCCGGTCGGGCCCTTGGGCAGTGCGTCGAGGAGCCAGACGCTGCGGGGGTACTTGTAGGCCGCGATGCGCTCCTTGGTGAACGCGATGATGTCGTCGGTGGTGGCCGTCGAACCCTCGCGCAGGACCACGCCCGCACCGACCTGCTCGCCGAGCAGGTCGTCGGGCACGGCGACGACCGCCACCTCGAGGATGTCGGGGTGCTGGTAGATGACCTCTTCGACCTCACGCGGATAGACGTTCATGCCACCGCGCAGGATCATGTCCTTCTTGCGGTCCACGATGGTGAAGTAGCCCTCGTCGTCCTGAGTGGCCATGTCTCCGGTGCGGAACCAGCCGTCCGGGATCGCCTCGGCCGTGGCCTCGGGGTTGGCCCAGTAGCCCTTCATGACGTTGTCGCCGCGGATCGCGATCTCGCCGACCTCACCATGCTCGACCTCGGCGCCGTCGATGTCGATGACGCGCATCTCGCAGCCCGGGATGGCCAGGCCGATCGTGCCGGGCTTGCGCTCGTGGCCGGGCAGGTTGAACGACGCGACAGGGGAGGTCTCGGACAGGCCGTAACCCTCGAGGATCATGCAGCCGAACTTCTCCTCGAAGGCCTTCATCACCTCGAGCGGCATCGCCGATCCACCCGACGCGCACACGCGCAGCGACGATGCGTCGAGACTGTCCGAGTCCGGGTGGTTGAGGATCGCGGCGTACATCGTCGGCACGCCCTGCATCACGGTGACCTTCTCGTCGCCGATGACCTTGATCGCGGCCGCCGGGTCGAAGCGGGGGATGAGGGCGAGTGAGGCGCCGACGCGGACGGCGGCGTTGAGCCCGACGACGAGGCCGAAGACGTGGAAGAGCGGCAGGCAGCCCATGATCACGTCGTCCTCGGTCAGCTCCTGGATGACCTCGGCGCACCGCATGGCGTTGAGGCTCACGTTGTCGTGGGTGAGCTCGGCGCCCTTGGGCCGGCCGGTCGTGCCCGAGGTGTAGAGGATGATCGCCGTGTCGTCGCCCTCACGATCGGCGGGCACCACAATCGGCTCAGGGATCGGTTCACCGGTGCCGAACGCGCCTTCGTCCGGGCCCATGGGACCGCACTGAACGATCGTGGTCCCAGAGTTCACGGCTCCCTTGGTGGCCTCGTCCACGAAGTCCGGCCACACGAACGCGACCTTGGCTCCGGAGTTGGTGAAGAAGAAGTCGATCTCGCCGGACTTGAGCAGCGGGTTCATCGGGACGACGACGCCACCTGCGAGGAGCGTGGCGAAGAACGCGACCGGAAACGCCGGGACGTTGGGCAGGATGAGGGCGACGCGGTCACCGGGCTCAATTCCGTTGGCGCGCAACGTTCCTGCGAGCTTTGCCGACATGGCGTGGAGCTGCTGGTAGGTGATGTCCTGCCCGTTGATCTTCAGGGCCGGCCGGTCCGGCATCGTGCTCGCCGTGCGGACGAGTGCTGATGCGAGGTTGGAGTCTGCGCTGCCCATGATGTGTGGCTCCTTTGCCGTGATGTGTTGCTCGCCATTGTGGTCCGTGCACCGATCCCTTGGGGCGGAAGGTGATGTGCAAGCCTCAGCGCGGGCGGCATACGCGAGCGGAGCGGTCCACAGCCACCCAGTGTGCGAAGGCACTGTCGATAGGATCGGCAATCATGACGAGCGTGACGAACGTGAGCGGGACGACGGCCTCCCTGACCCTCAACGGCTCGTCCGTGCCGCTGGGTGATTCGACCACGCCGCACACGACGACGCTGGACTGGTTGCGCGACCAAGGTCTCACCGGGAGCAAGGAAGGCTGCGCCGAGGGGGAGTGCGGCGCCTGCGCCATCATGGTGGCCCGACCCGGGGCCGACGGGACGTCTGCGACCGAATGGGTCGCCGTCAACTCCTGCCTCGTGCCCGTTGCAGCCCTGGATGGACAGGACGTCGTGACGGTCGAGGGGCTCGGAACCATCGACCGGCTGCACCCCGTGCAGCAGGAGCTGGCCGATCGCGGAGGCTCCCAGTGCGGCTACTGCACCCCGGGCTTCGTCTGCTCGATGGCGGCAGAGTTCTACCGCGGCGGGCGTGCTCGCGCTGAACCCCACCACGCGGCCGGCCAGATCGGGCCCAACGGCTTCGACCTGCATGCGGTGTCGGGAAACCTCTGCCGGTGCACCGGCTACCGCCCCATCCGTGACGCAGCCTTCGCGCTCGGCCTGCCGGAGGACTCGGATCCGCTGGCGCAGCGGTGCCACGCCGAGCCGACCCCGGCACGGCACACCCGACTCGTGGGCGACGGCGCCGAGTTCGTGCGCCCGGCTGACCTCCCCGAGGCGCTGCGGCTCCTCGCCGAACGCCCCGACGCGGTCCTGCTGGCCGGTTCCACCGATGTCGGAGTGGAGCTCAACCTTCGCGGCTCACGCCCCAAGGTCCTCATCGCCGTGGACCGGCTGCCCGAGCTGCGTGGGCTGCAGTTCGCCGACGACGAGGTGAGGATCGGCGCAGCACTGACCCTGACCGAGATCGAGCGCAAGCTCGACGGGCGGGTGCCCCTGCTGACCCAGCTGTTCCCCCAGTTCGCCTCACCCCTCATCCGAGGTGGTGCCACTCTCGGCGGCAACCTCGGCACCGCGTCGCCCATCGGCGACGCCACGGCTGCGCTGCTGGCACTCGAAGCCAGCCTCGTGCTGTCCGGCTCCGGTGGCGAGCGGGTGGTGCCCCTGTCCGACTACTTCACCGGCTACCGGAAGACTCTCCGCCGTCCGGACGAACTCATCCGCGAGATTCGGATCCCCCTGCCACTCGCCGGGCTCACCGCCTTCCACAAGATCGCCAAACGCCGCTTCGACGACATCTCCGGCGTGGCCGTCGCGTTCGCCCTGGACGTGGTCGACGGCACCGTGGCGCGGGCTCGGATCGGCCTGGGCGGTGTGGCAGCGACGCCGATCCGTGCGCTGCGCACCGAGTCGGCCCTCGAGGGCATGCCCTGGACGCGCGAGAGCGTCGAAGCCGTCGCGAGCGTCCTCGCCGCCGAAGGAACGCCGCTGTCCGACCACCGAGCGAGCGGCCCATACCGCAGCGCCATGCTCGGGCAGTCGCTCCTCAAGCTGCACGCCCAGTCGGGCACGACACCGCAGGATGTCCGGTGAGCCAGTTGTCGCAGCGGCCGTCCGACGCCGCCGTGGGCCGGTCCCTGCGGCACGAGTCCGCGGGGCTGCACGTCACCGGTCGGGCGCTCTACACCGACGACCTCCACCCGCGCACCAAGGATGTGCTGCACGCCTGGCCCGTGCAGGCGCCGCACGCGCACGCTCGCATCACAGCGCTCCGGGTGCAACCGGCATACGCCGTTCCGGGAGTCGTGCGCGTGCTGACCGCGAAGGACGTTCCCGGCATCAATGACGCCGGCATCAAGCACGATGAGCCGCTCTTCCCGAGCGAGGTGTCCTTCCACGGCCACGCGGTCTGCTGGGTGCTCGGTGAGAGTCTCGAGGCCGCCCGTCGCGGGTCCCTCGCCGTGGAGGTCGACTACGAGCCGCTCCCGTCGATCATCACGCTGGCCGAGGCGATCGACGCCGAAAGCTTCCAAGGGGCTCAGCCCACCATCCGCCGGGGGGATGCGCAGGCAGCGCTCGAGCGGTCGGCCCACGTCTTCCACGGCGAGATCGAGCTCGCCGGCCAGGAGCACTTCTACCTCGAGACGCACGCTGCGCTGGCCACCGTCGAGGACGACGGCCGCATCTTCGTGCAGAGCAGCACCCAGCACCCGACCGAGACCCAGGAGATCGTCGCCCACGTCCTCGGCCTGAGCAGCAACCAGGTCACCGTCCAGTGCCTGCGCATGGGCGGCGGTTTCGGTGGCAAGGAGATGCAACCGCACGGGTATGCCGCGATCGCGGCTCTCGGGGCGACGCTCACCGGCCGCCCCGTTCGCCTGCGGCTCAACCGAACCCAGGACCTCACGATGTCGGGCAAGCGCCACGGATTCCACGCGCAGTGGCGCGTCGGCTTCGACGAGGGGGGTCTCCTGCAGGGGCTCGAGGCGACGTTGACCTCCGACGGCGGCTGGAGCCTGGACCTGTCGGAACCCGTGCTCGCGCGAGCGCTGTGCCACGTCGACAACAACTACTGGATTCCTGACATCCGGGTCACCGGTCGGGTCGCCCGCACCCACAAGACGTCGCAGACCGCCTTCCGTGGCTTCGGTGGACCGCAGGGGATGCTCGTGATCGAGGACATCCTCGGTCGGTGCGCGCCCCTGCTCGGCATCGAGCCCCACGAGCTGCGACGCCGCAACTTCTACGAGGACGGTCAGACCACGCCGTACGGCCAGCTCATCACCCAGGCCGAGCGGGTGCAGCGCGCGTGGGAGCAGGTCGCCGTGAATGCAGACCTCGTCCGCCGCCGGGTCGAGATCGCGGAGTTCAACGCAACGCACGAGCACGTCAAGAGGGCGGTGGCGGTCACACCGGTCAAGTTCGGGATCTCCTTCAACCTCACGGCCTTCAATCAGGCCGGGGCCCTCGTGCACGTCTACAAGGACGGGTCGGTGCTCATCAACCACGGTGGCACCGAGATGGGTCAGGGCCTGCACACCAAGATGCTCCAGGTCGCGGCAACCGCGCTGGGCGTGCCCCTCGACATCGTGCGGCTCGCACCCACCCGCACCGACAAGGTGCCAAACACCTCGGCGACCGCGGCGTCATCGGGGACCGACCTCAACGGCGGAGCGGTCAAGAACGCCTGTGAGCAGCTCCGCGGCCGACTCGCCGAGGTGGCCGCCCAGCGCCTGGGCGTGCCGGCCTCGGACGTGCGCTTCGTCGATGGAACCGTCTCCGGGTCCGGCACCGATGAGACCGTGTCGTGGGCGCTCCTGGTCCACGCGGCCTACTTCGCGCGGATCCAGCTCTTCGCGGCCGGCTACTACCGCACCGAGGGGCTGCACTGGGATTCCACCGTCATGCAGGGCAGCCCGTTCAAGTACTTCGCGCACGGGGTCGCCGCGACGGAGGTCGAGGTCGACGGCTTCACGGGCGCCCACCGCACCCTGCGCGTCGACATCGTCCACGACGTCGGCGACAGCCTGTCGCCGTTGGTTGACATCGGTCAGATCGAGGGCGCCTACGTCCAGGGGGCGGGGTGGCTCACCCTTGAGGACCTGCGCTGGGAGACCGGTGACGGTGAGCACCGAGGCCGCCTGGCCACCGCATCCGCCAGCACCTACAAGCTGCCGAGCCTCTCCGAGATGCCCGAGGTCTTCAACGTCGATCTGCTCGCGCGCGCTCACGAGGAGGGTGCCGTCTACGGATCCAAGGCCGTCGGGGAGCCGCCCCTCATGTTGGCCTTCGCGGTCCGAGAGGCGCTGCGCCAGGCCTGCGCGGCCTTCGGTCCCGAGGGCACGAGCGTTGACCTGCCGAGCCCGGCGACCCCCGAGGCGGTGTTCTGGGCACTGCAGGACGCCCGGGCCGGGCACGACCCGGACCACGAGGTCGCGCCGGGCGCGGGACCCACCCCACCGGAGGCCGACCCGACAGCGCCCACCCGACACCCGGAGTCCGAGTCCGCCCTGCAGCGCCTCTCGGAGGCATGAGCCGTGCGCTGGCTTCGAGCGGTCGAGCAGCTGCGCACCGGGGGCGAGCCGGGCGTGCTCGTGACCCTGACGTCGGTCAGGGGGCACGCGCCCCGCGAGGCGGGGGCCAAGATGGTCGTGGGCCGGACGCGGACATGGGACACGATCGGCGGCGGCAACCTCGAGGCGGTGGCCGTCGAGCGCGCCCGCTCCATGATCGAGGAGGGGAGGACGGTCCCCGAGACGTTCATGTCGTCGCTGTCGGACAAGGCGCCCTTCCAGCACGGCATGCAGTGCTGCGGTGGCGAGGTCGGTGTGCTCCTCGAGCCCCTCGCGGTGGCGCCCGTCGTCGCCATCTTCGGCATGGGCCACGTCGGTCACGAGCTCGCCCGAATCCTCGCCCGCCACGACCTCGACCTGCACCTCGTCGACTCGCGCCCGGAGGCTCTGGACGCGGACGCCCTCGCTCCGCTGGCCGACGCGAATGCCCGGGTGCACGCTCACTCCGTGCCAGTCCTGCCCGAGCTCGTCCTCGGGGAACTGCCCTCTGGGGCACATGTGCTCGTCATGACCCACGACCACGCGGAGGACGCCGCCATCCTCGATGCGGCGCTGCGCACGACAGGCCTCGGCTCGGTGGGGCTCATCGGGTCGAGTGCCAAGTGGACCCGGCTGCGACATCGGCTGGCGACCGAGGGCGGACTCCCCGTGCAGGACCTCGACCGGGTCGCGACGCCGATCGGGATCCCGCACCTTGTCGGCAAGGATCCGGCGACGATCGCGGTGGGGGTGGCGGCAGACCTGCTCATCCGGTTCACGGCTGCCGTGCCGAAACCCGAGGGGGAGGGCGAGAGCTCGGCCGACGGGAGAAGTACGGTCGACGTATAGGGTTTGTACAAGGTTTGGCCTACCATGCGAGGGTGACCCACACTCTTGCGACGCCGACCCTGGGGATCCTCGACGCGGTCCGAAGGGCGCCGTCCTTCCTCGACGCGATTGACTTCATCGACCCGCTCGTGGCGTCCGTGCGCGACGAGGGCGACGACGCCAACCACGTCGACACGACGACGGCAGCGCTGCGCGAAGCCATCGACGATGGCACCGACCAGCTGACGGCGATCGCGGCGGTGCATGCAGCCGCTGCTGGGGGAGCAGCCATGGCGGAAGCACTCGTCGTGCCGCTGCTGACCTCTCCCGTGGCCCACCTCCGGGAGCACGCTGCGTGGGCACTGCGTTCGTCCGCGCTGCGCGCAGGTGCCGTTGCCCCGTTGCGCGGGCTGATGGAGGAGGGCGGCTTCGTGGGCATGCTCGCCGAGGCGACGCTCGAGGCCTGGGGACTCGTCGAGCTCAATGAGGACGATGAGGACGATGGCCTGGATCCTCCGGGCGTGCGTCCTTCCGAATCCGACGAGTCCGACGAGTCCGACGACTCCACCGACTCCGGCCGGGACGGCCTGACGGTCGCCCAGCTGTTCCTCCACGCCGACATCGACGGGAGCCTGCGCAACGCCGGCAAGGGTGACACCGGCGGGATCGCGACCCTGCTCGTCCACCTCGGCGATGCCCTCGTCGCCGAGCCCGGAGTCTCGCGGGTGCTGACCCTCTCGCGCAGCCACCGCCACGGGGAGCGGGGACCCGGCGACTGCCTGGCGCCCGGTCACCACTACCTCGGCCTGCCCCTTCCGGGGCCGCCGCGACCGTCCGCCGACACCTGGCCAATGCGGGTCGGCATCCGGCGCGGACTCCGGCAGGCACTCCTGGCCGCGGGTCCGGTCGACGTCCTCCACCTGCGCATGGCCGACGTGGGGTCGTGGGCGGCGTCCGAGGTGGCGAAGGAGCTGGGCATCCCCACCGTGCTGACCCTGGCTCCGGACCCGCACGCGCTCATCGCTGCCCGGGAGGCCTCGGGTGCGCTCACCCGGGCCACCTTCGGCGCGGCGGACCACGCGGAGCACCTCGTCTTCCGGGTCCGACTCCTGCGCGACCTCGCGGACCAGGCAGCCCACCTCGTCGCCTTCCCCCGGCCACGGCTGGACCGCGATCTGCGTGAGCTCCTCCACCTCGACCCGGACGCGGGCGACCGGTCGCTCACGGTGGTCCCCGAGGGCATCGACCTCGCCCCGATCGACCGCGCGGCACGGGAGGTGGCGGACGCCACCCGGGGGCACGCCGTCCCGACGGCCACGGGTCGGGCTCTCGCCGAGCTGGACGCCCTGCTCGGGACGCTCCCACCGGAACGCCGGAACCTGCCACTCGTGGTCACGGTCGGGCGCCTGCACCGGGTGAAGGGGATGGCCACGCTCGTGGAGGCATGGGCGTCCGATCCCGCGGCCGTCCAGGGCTCCAACCTGCTCGTCGTCGGAGGTGACCTGGACGACCCGACGTCCGACGAGGCGGAACAGCTCTCCCGCATCTGCACGTCGGTCGCCCGCGTCGACGCCGCCGACCGGGGCCTGCTCCTGGCCGGACACCGCCCGAACGGGGTGGTCGCCACGTGGTTGGCGGCAGTGCGGCTGGGGCGGCCCGGGCTCAGCGGGCCGGGTGGCATCTATGTCTCCGCCAGCCTCAAGGAAGAGTTCGGCATCGCCATCCTCGAGGCGATGGCGTCCGGGCTCGTCGTCGTCACGCCCCGAGAGGGCGGGCCCGCGACCTACGTCGAACAGGGCGTGACCGGGCTGTTGATCGACACCACCTCGCCCACCGCCCTCTCGGGGGCGGTGGTCGCCGCGCTCGAGCTGGCGGCGGCGCCGGATGCCGCAGCGCGTGCCGACCACGCCCGGAGCCGGGTGGCCAAGGAGTTCGGCATCGCCACCATGGCCTCGTCCCTCGCCGCCATCTACTCGGAGGTCTCCCGTGACGCTTCTCGTCATCAGTCCTGACTACGCGTCCCACCTGTTGCCCCTCGCCACGGTGGCCACGGCGTGGGCCGAGGCAGGCGAGCGGGTCGTCGTCGCCACGGGCCCCGCGACGGACGCGATCGTGCGCAGGTTCGGCTTCGAGCGCGAGCACCTCCAGCTCGGGCGCGGATCCAACCCCGGCGTCATCCGCGCCGAGGACCAGCCGAGCGGCGAGGACGACGCCTTGCGAGGGTTCTTCGACGCGACCCGCCTCGGGGCCGTCCCGACCCTCGCGTTCCAGGCGGCAGCCCGCGGAGCAGACCTGCTCTGGGAGCCGCTGCGGGTCGCCCGCGAGGTGCACCGCGTCGTGGAGCGGGTGCAGCCCGACCACGTCATCGTCGACCACCTCGCCTTCAGCGCCCGTCTGGGTCTCACCGGGGCGGGGGTGCGGCACGCCGACGTCGTCCTGGGCCACCCGTCCGCGCTGACCGTGGGCGACGAGGTCTACGGCTACCCGCCGGCCTGGCCCCGGCGCCTCCAACCGACCCGTACCTCTCTCGTCGACCTCCGGCGCCAGTGCGAGGGCGTGCGCGACGTCTTCACGCACGAGTGGAACACGGTGCTTGCCGCCCTCGACCCGGGAGCGCCCGCCAGCGAGGACGCCTTCGCGCAGACGGGCGATCTCCTGCTCCTCAACTACCCCGGCGAGCTGCATCCTCCCGAGCGCACGGCACTGCTGAGCCCGCACGCCTTCCTCGGTTCCGCCGTCCGCACCGAGGAGCCCGACGCGGAGGTGGACGCCTGGCTGGCGCGCCACGACGGGCCGATCGTCTACGTGAGCCTCGGCAGTTTCCTCTCGGTGCGGTCGGACGTGCTGGGCCGCATCGCGCAGGCCCTGAGAGGCATGGACGTGCGGGTCGCCCTGGCCGCCGGGTCGACGTCGCGTGACGCACTGGGCCCCATCCCGCCGTCGTGGCTGGTCCGGGCCGAGCTTCCTCAGCCCACGCTGCTGGAGCGCGCCGTGCTCGCGGTGTCCCACGGAGGCAACAACAGCGTCACCGAGGCGTTGACCGCGGGCGTGCCGCTGCTGCTCCTGCCGATGTCGACCGACCAGTTCGCCGGCGCTGCCTCGCTCGAGACGGCCGGACTGGCGGAGGCGCTCGACCCGAACTCGGCCACCCCCGAGGAACTGCGAGCCGCCGCCGAACGACTCCTCTCCTTGGACCCCGACATCTCAGCCCGCCTCGCCCGGTTGTCCGGGGAGCTCACCCGCACCTCGGGTGCGCAACGGGCCAGAGCGGCGATGCTCGCCGTGAGCGAGGATCCGGAGCCGGTCATACACTCCCGCGTGTGATCAGCATCGACGAATACCTCACCTTCTGTGACCGGTCCCTGGACGGGTATGCCGCGTGCGTGCGTGAGTTGGGCGATGCTCACGTCAACCGTTCGCTCACCGGTGTGGAGGGCTCGAACTCCGCCTTCGCGCTCGTGGCCCACGTCGTCGGGGTCATGGGTCGTTGGGGTCGCACCGTGAACCGAGGCATCGTCGTCCCACGCGATCGTGACGCGGAGTTCACGTCGACCGGGACGGTCGAGGAGGCCCTCGCACTCCTCGCGTTAGGGCGCGCGCGGCTGCACGAGGATGCCCACGCAGCAGACCTTGGGGCACCGCCGGCGAACCCGCCCAGCGGACGGGACCGGACGGCATACGCGACGCAGGGAGCCGTTCTTCTGCACGTCCACGAGGAACTGGCCCAACACCTCGGCCACCTCGAGGTCACCCGAGACGTCCTTCTCGCCTCGGGCTGAGCCTCACTCGTCGCGCCTGTCCCGAATGGGGTTGCGGCGGATGTTGCGCAGCAGCGGCGGGACGCCCGCTAGCACGGCCGCGAACACGGCGATGCGCAGTGCCACCCACAGGGAGTGGAGCAGGTGGATCCTGTGTGATCGGTGAGGGGGGTCGGTCTGGCGTTCGTCGTGTGACACCCCGGGCGTGGCCGCTGGCGCACGTGGGGTCTCCTGGGTTTCGGGCTTGCCCTGGCGAGCGGACTCGGCCAGATGGCCATCAGCGCGAGTTTCCTGAACCAGCCGGACCTGGGCAGCGGGTGGTTCACGTTCGTCATCGGACCGGGGTCTCTGGTCCTTCAACTCATGTCCCTGACCGGAGCGGGGTTCGTCGTGGCCGCCGTCGTCGCGGACCGCCGCGAGGTCCCGCAACCCGATGACGAAGTGCAGGGCGCCGCTGCCGACCAGCCCTCGGCAAGCCACGTCGTCGTGGAGGACCCGCTCGCCTACGACCCGGCGGACTTCGAGCCACCGCGCCTCATGTCCTGATGAAGCTCCTATGTCTGTCAAGCGGTATTGAGCCACTCGCGGTAGCGGTTAACGACTTCTGGAGTGATGTGCAGCCCTCGCTCGGTTCGGCTGATGGTTATCGTTGCTAGGCCAAGTGCGTGGGCTGCTGCTGCGAGGGTGATGTTCTTGGCCTGCCTGGTGGGGCGCAGGTCGTGGACGCCGAGGTCCTCGTGTGGCCGCGTGAGTTGCTTAAACATTTCCCGGGCGATGGCGCGTTTGAGGAGCCGCAGGATCTCTGGCGTGGACCGGCCGCGGTCACGCTGTCGCTGTACGAAGGCCTTGGTGGGCGGGTGGTTCCTGAGCCGTGCCATCGCGATGGTGTGCAATGCGTTGTTTGCGCGTCGGTCACCCCCGCGTGACAACCGGTGGCGTGTGGTCTTGCCTGACGAGGCCGGGACGGGCGCGGTGCCACAGAGCGCGGCGAACGAAGCCTCACTGCGCAGCCTGTCGGGGTTGCCGCCGGCGGTGATGAGCAGTTGTGCCGCGGTGGTGTTCCCAACGCCGTGGAGGTGCAGTAGATGGGGCGCGGCCCTTTCGATCATTGTGGTCAGTTCGGTGTCGAGTTCGCTGATCTCTCGGGTCAGGCTCTGGTGGCGGCGCGCGAGGGACTTCAATGCGGTCAGGACCAGACGTTCTTCGAGATCTGGGTGCACGCTGGGGCGGCAGGCTGCGAGCGTCTGGATCAGGCGTGCCGCGGTGAGGTTGCGATATTTTTCCCGCAGGTCGGCCGGGGACGTCACCAGTTGGTGGCGAATCTGGACCTGTGCTGCTGCTCTGGCTTTGACAGCTGAGCGCCGAGCATTGTGTAGAGCGCGAAGCGCGGTGATGTCCGCTGACTTCGCTGCCGCGGTTGCCCTACCGCTCAACATGGCCTGGGCCGCCTGGTAGGCATCCAACGGATCCGACTTGCCCTCGCGCCGGCGTACCGCCCGCTCAGGCCGCACCACCTCGAAGACCGCGATGCCCGCCTCACCGGCCGCTCGAGTGATACCCACTCCATACGAACTGGTGCCCTCAATCCCGATCCCCACCACCTCACCTCGACCGGTCAGGAACGCCAGGGCCTGCCGATACCCCGAAGGTGTCGTGGGGAACTCCTGGTCACCCAACTGCCTCCCCCACGAGTCAACAGCCGCGACGTGGATGGTGTCGGCGTGGGTGTCAACGCCTCCCACAAGCGTTCCGGGCTCGAGATTTGTCACTGTCATGATGGAAAGTGCCTTCCGTGTCGATTCGGTTGGTCGACGCCGGTCGGGCGAGCAGACAGGACACTGATGAGGCTTCGCCAGGCTCTTATGAGGTCATGTCCGCCCGGCCGGCGCGCGGGACCCCGAGAGTCAGGCGGTCCAGTTGATGGTCAAGCCAGCAGGCCGACAGTCAGTGCCAGAGTCATGACCCTCGGGGCAACAAACATCATCAGTGTCCGTGCCGTGCGGCAGGATGAGCGCGTGAGTGAGAACGACGTGGTGGCAGAGGTTCCCGACGAGATCCGGCACGAGTGGACTGACCTCGCCGAGCAGGCGACGACGCACCAGTTCGCCTATCACGTCAAGGACTCGCCGACGGTCAGCGATGGTGAGTACGACAAGCTGATGAAGCGGCTCAACATGCTCGAGGACGAGTACCCCTCGCTGCGCACGCCTGAGAGCCCGACGCAGTCCGTGGGTGGCGCGGTCTTCTCCACCGACTTCGAGTCGGTCGACCACCTCGAGCGGATGCTCAGCCTCGACAACGCGTTCTCTCCCGAGGAGATGGTGGAGTGGAACGCTCGCGTGACGCGGGACGCGGGCTCGGCCTTCCACTACCTGTGCGAGCTCAAGATCGACGGCCTCGCGATCAACCTTCTCTACGAAAAGGGGCGCCTCACAAGGGCGCTCACCCGCGGTGACGGTCGCACGGGCGAGGACGTGACCCTCAACGTGAGGACGGTGCGCGGCATACCCACTGAATTGAAGGGGACCAAGAAGCATCCGGTGCCCGATCTCGTCGAGGTGCGCGGAGAGGTCTACTTCCCGATCGAGGCCTTCGGCGAGCTCAACGCGCAGCTTGTCGAAGCGGGCAAACCGCCCTACGCCAACCCGCGCAACACGGCGGCAGGATCGTTGCGGCAGAGGGACCCTCGCGTCACGGCGAGCCGAGAGCTGCGCATGCTCGTCCACGGCATCGGCAAGCGCGAGGGCTTCGCCCTCACGAGACAGAGCGAGGCGTATGCCGCGTTGCAGGAGTGGGGTATGCCGGTCTCGACCCATTTCCGGGTCGTCGACACCATCGAGGAAGTCAACGAGTTCATCGTCTCGACGGGGGAGCATCGCCACGACGTCGAGCACGAGATCGACGGTGTCGTCGTCAAGGTCGACGAGATCGTGGTGCAGCGCCAGCTCGGAGCGACGTCCCGAGCGCCGAGGTGGGCGATCGCCTACAAGTACCCACCGGAGGAGGTCAACACCGTCCTCCTCGACATCCAGGTCAACGTCGGGCGCACCGGTCGGGTCACACCGTTCGGGGTGATGAAGCCCGTCGTCGTCGCCGGGTCGACCGTCGAGCGGGCCACCCTCCACAACGCCACCGAGGTGACCCGCAAGGGGGTGCTCATCGGCGACACGATCGTGCTGCGCAAGGCCGGTGACGTCATTCCCGAGATCCTCGGGCCGGTCGTCGACCTGCGCGACGGCAGCGAGCGGGCCTTCGTCATGCCTGTTGACTGCCCGTCGTGTGGCACGCCCCTGGCTCCGGCCAAGGAGGGCGACAAGGACATCCGCTGCCCCAACTCGCGGTCGTGCCCGTCCCAGCTGCGCGAGCGGTTGTCGGGGCTGGCGGGTCGCGGGGCGTTCGACATCGAGGCGCTCGGCTGGGAGGGCTCCGTTGCTCTGCTCGAGTCAGGGGTGCTGACCGACGAGTCGACCCTCTTCGGGCTGACCGATGCCGACATCGCCCGCGTGCCGCTCTACACCCGCGCGGCGAAGAAGACCGACTCCGAGGACGCCGTCATCGACGGTCGCGTGCCCTCGGCGATCGGTGCCAAGCTCGTCGCCAACCTCGAGTCGGCCAAGACGCAGCCGCTGTGGCGCGTCCTCGTCGGGCTCTCGATCCGTCACGTCGGACCGACGGCGGCCAGGGCGCTCGCCCAGCACTTCGGCTCGATGGATGGCATCCGCGCGGCCACCGTCGAGGAACTGTCCGGCGTCGAGGGCGTCGGCGGCATCATCGCCGAGTCGGTGCGCGACTGGTTCGACCGTGAGGGCAACGAGTGGCACGTCGCGATCGTCGACCAGTGGGCCGCCGACGGTGTGCGCATGGAGGACGAACGCGACACCTCGATCGAGCAGACCCTCGAAGGCCTCACCGTCGTCGTCACGGGGTCGATGGAGGGCTTCACCCGCGACGAGGCCAAGGAGGCGATCCTGTCCCGCGGTGGCAAGGCATCCGGGTCGGTCTCCAAGAAGACCGACTACGTCGTCGTCGGTCCGGGGGCGGGCTCCAAGGAGGCCAAGGCGCGCGAGCTCGGACTGACCATCCTCGACGAGGCCGGTTTCGTCACCCTGCTCGAATCCGGTGCAGCAGAAGGCAGTTCGGCGCAGGACAGCTGAGCCCGACCCCGAGCACGTCGAAACTAACGCTGGTCGTCCTGGTCCGACGTGAGGATCGCGGCTCGCGTGAAGCGAGTGCCGGTCGACTGCTGGACCGTGCGTGCCTGAGGTGAGTCCTCACCGAACGCCTTGATCGCTGAAGCCTGCAGCTGTCCCGCCAGGTCCTTTTGAGCGGCCAGCACGGCGTCGAGGACGTTGCCCGCGAGGGCATCCCCGCCACCGGCACAGGCCGCGTCGGACACGGTGACGCCGACGACGCCACCGCTGGCACTGACCTGGACGTTGACGCCGTTCTCCTGGGCGCGACCACGCAGCGCGTTGACGCTGGTCCGCCAGGCCATGGCTGCCTGCGCCTGCTGGACGAGCCGGTTCAGTTCGAGCTCACCCGGTGTCTCGCCATCAAAGATCGAAGGATCCATCACCACGTACCCCCATCGCGCGTCGTCGGCTGATCGTCATCGCCGGGCAGGGATCGACCATCGCTGTCCAACGGCTGCACGTCGATGAGCGGAGTTGCCGCCTCGACCTCCGCCCGGAAGGCGGCCGACGTGGCTGAGCCGGAACCCCACACCCGATCGGATGAGGCTTCGGCCTGCTCGCGAACGGACTCCTGCGCCGCGCGAAGAGCCTGCTGAATCGCGCGCGAGGCGGTCCGTCCTCCTTGGGAGGCCACGGCGTCACTCACGGCCAACCCGGTGAGCAGGCCCTGCACGTTGACGTTGGCCCGGACATCACCGTGTTCGGCGACACCGACGCCGACCAGGGCCTCGACCTCTGCGCTCCAGGCCCGAGCCTGTTCGGCGCGCGGCTCGACACCGGCGACCTGGGCGTCGATGGCCGCCAGGGCCTCCTCCGGTCCTGCATATCCCCTCTGTTCACTCATGCCCCGACGATAGCCGCACCCGTCACGGCAGAGACTGATGAGGAAGACTCATCCACATGACGACCCAGCTGAACCCCGACGGCCCCGTGATCCTGGCGTCGAGCATTGCCCTGGCACTCTTCGGAGGCATTTGGCTGCTGTTCGCCGTGCCGCTGGCCCGTGGGGCGATCGCCGGGCTCACGGCCGGCAACTGGTGGCGTCCGTTCGAGCCGAACGCACGCGGTCGCTACGGGCCCGTTGCCGGGTCGCGCTTCTTCGCATCGTTCCGGGCACCGGAGCCGGAGCGACGCACCCGCGCCGGGCTGCTCATCCGGTGGGGGATCTGGGTCGTCGTCCTCATCGGACTCGGCTACTACCCGGCGACCCTCGTGGTGCGACTGATCGAGATCAGCCGCACCACCTGAGTCACTCGTCCGGTTCGCCGTTGCCGTCGATGCCGGACTTGGCGCCGTCCGTGCCGTTCGTGGCCGCCGTGTAGGGCGCGTCGCGCGCTCCACCCCTCGCACCGTCCCCCATCGCCTCGGGGAAGGTCGGCATCGGAGTGGAATGCCGCCCGGTGGGGTTGTAGCCGTTGGGTGGCGTCCACGTCCAGGGAGGTATCGCGGGCGCAGGTCCGGGTGGAGCCGCGTGCCGGGGAGTGGGGCGGTTCAGGTTCGGGTTGGACTTGATCTTGTCGAGGAACTTGAGGACGTTCTTGCCCCAGGTGCCGAGCGCTTTGAGGAGCCCGTCGAGCTTGCTTCCGGAGCGGACGAGGCCGGTGACGAAGCCGGAGCACTTGGCGGTGACAGCCGCAACGCGGGTGCCGATCTGGCCGCAGATCCAGGGGATGAGGGTTCCGAAGGACAACACGGCTTCGGCGACCCAGCTGATCGCTGCCCCGACGAGCTGCGCGAGCACGTCGCGGAGGAAGCCGTGCACGAAGCCCACGATCCCGGCGGCCACCGAAATGGCTTCCTGCATGCCTTTGGTGGCACCGACGAGCTCGTTGATGGCCGCCGTGTGCGTCTCCTGCCAGCCGATGTAGGTCTCGACCGCTGGTCCCGACTGAGGCTTGATCAGGTTGGCTGCGGAGTGGTCCCAGTCGGTCGCGGCAGGGGTGAGGTCGGCACTGATGAGCCCCCAGGTCTGGGCCTGGGCGACGGCTCCACCCGGGTTGCCTGCGACTTCCTCGAACCATCCCTTGATCGGGTTGAGGTGGTCGATCACCCACCCGATGCCGGCCGCGAGCGCCGACCCCAGGGGGTCGGCTGCCGTGGCAGCGGCATCGAGGACGAGGGCGACCCCACTGAGCGCGGCGTCCACCCAGTCGCCGTTGCACAGCGCGGTGATCGTCTGGGTTCCGCTGTCGATGATCCCGGCGCCCGAGGTCCAGCCCGAACCCTCCTGGATACCGAAGGTCGTGCCGTCGGGTGAGCTGGCGTTGTCGGTGACGACGTACGGGTTGTTGCTCACGGGTAGGCCTTCCTCAACTGCCATTCAGCATCTTGGTCGTCGGTGTCGTACTGGTCGGCCATCGTCTTGAGGCCATTCACGGCCTGTGTGGCGTTCGTCGCGACCTGGTCCAGGGCTCCCTCGACATCCCCGCCGGCGGAGTTGATGGCGCCGGGCAGCCAAGCGAGGAGCAAGCCGTAGCTGTCGCCGCTCACCGAGCTCGCGTCCTTCATCTTCCCCAAGGTGGTGGCGACTGCTGAGACGGCATTGGCATGTCGCCGGATGTCAGCCGGAGTGACGCTGTACGTCATCGTGTGGACCTTTCCGTACTCGCGATCGATGTGGGCCCCTGGATGCCTTCCGCCCCGGGTCGAGACAATACTGAGAGGCATGACCGAGTCTCAATGGGGAGAACTCCCCGACCCCGTCGTCGTGCGTGCACCGGCCTGGGCGCGGGTCGTCAGCTTCCCCCTGATGGCCGCCCTCTGGGTCGGCTGCCTCTTCGGACTCTACGGGCTCGTGACGCGCGGCGCCGGGCCAGACGTCCCCTGGCTCGCGACTGCCGTGGCATGGGTGCTGGTCCTTTTCCTGGTTCTGCTGCTGCCGTTCGCTGGCTTCATGATCCTGAGCTACCGCCTCGTCCTGGGACGCGAGGGGATGGAGCGGCGGCCCGGCAACACCCGCGTCGCGGTTGGCGAGCTGAGCGAGCTGCGGGCGCTGCCGGCATCGACCATCAACCGGGCCAACCGGGGTGCCCGGGTGCAGCTGATTGATGCTCACGGCGGTGTGATCGCGCAGATCGAGGAGACGGCGGCGGAGTGGGCGAACGGTCTGAACATGGTGCGCTACTGGGCTTCTCGCCATCCCGACCTCGTCAAGGACGACTACACCAGGCAGCGGCTCGTGAAGAGTGGCGACTGACGAGGTGTCGGTGGAAGAACTGACCCTTCTCCTGTGGGGGATTCGCGCCTTCCTGCTCCTCGTGAGCCTGCTGCTCGCCGCGATTCTCGTCGCGTGCTGGTGGGTCGTTGCGGGCCGGGCCTTCGCTGAGCTCGGGCGCGGTTGGCGCGCCCACGACCTCTGGCTTCCCTTCCTGCGCGACGAGCGAGGGGAGTGGGGACCGCTCACGTCGAACCCCCGCTGGGCCCTTGCACGCGCCGAGGAGCGTGGGTCGACGCGCGCACTGGCGTGGCGCTGGGGCTTCTGGATCGCCGCTGCACTGGGCCTGACCGTGGGAGTGCTGCGCGGGCTCTGGGGGGTCGGTCAACTCCTCGTTCTGGGCTGGCCCTGAGCGGCCCATAGACTGGGCCCATGGCTGAACTCACCCGCGACGACGTGGCCCACCTCGCCGGCCTCGCCCGCATCGACCTCTCCGACGCCGAGCTCGACAAGATGGTCGGGGAACTCGGCGTCATCCTCGAGTCCGTGGCGACCGTCCAGCAGTCGCCCATCGAGGGCGTCGAACCGATGAGCCACCCGATGCCCATCGTCAACGTCACCCGCCCCGACGTCGTCCGCCCGAGCCTGACGGCTGACGAGGCCCTGTCCGGCGCTCCCGAGGCCGACCACCAGCGCTTCTCCGTGCCGCGCATCCTCGACGAAGACTGAAAGCCGCGCGTATGCGTGGGTGGTGACCACCCGGCATACCCCAACGGTTGTTTTCCGCACCTCGCACCCCCAGACCGCAAGGACCGATGTGACCACCGACCTGACTCGCGCCAGCGCCTCCGAGCTCGCCGACCTCCTCACCAAGGGTGAGACGTCGTCGGTCGAGGTGACCGAGGCGCTCCTGGCCCGCACCGACGCCGTCGACAGCGACGTCCACGCCTACCTCCACGTCGCTCGTGATAGTGCTCTCGCGAGCGCCCGCGACATCGACGAGCGACGCGGCCGGGGCGAGCAGCTGCATCAGCTCGCCGGTGTGCCGATCGCCGTCAAGGACGTCATGGCGACCAAGGGGCTGCCGACGACGTGTGGCAGCAAGATCCTCGAGGGCTGGATCCCGCCCTACGACGCGACCGTTGTCACGCGCCTGCGCCAGGCCGGTATGCCGATCCTCGGCAAGACCAACATGGACGAGTTCGCCATGGGCTCCTCGACGGAGCACTCGGCCTACGGTCCGACGCGCAACCCGTGGGACCTCGACCGCATCCCCGGTGGCTCCGGTGGAGGCTCGAGCGCGGTCGTCGCATCCTTCCAGGCGCCGCTCGCGATCGGCACCGACACCGGTGGCTCGATCCGCCAGCCGGCCGCCGTCACGGGGACCGTCGGGACCAAGCCGACCTATGGCGGAGTGTCGCGCTATGGCCTCGTCGCGCTCGCGTCCTCGCTCGACCAGGCCGGTCCGTGCACGCGCAACGTCCTCGACGCGGCCCTGCTGCACGAGGTCATGGGCGGTCACGACCCGATGGACTCCACGTCGATCAACGCTCCCGTCCCGCCCGTCGTCGAGGCTGCGCGCCGCGCCGACGTCAAGGGCATGCGCATCGGCATCGTGCGTGAGCTCACCGGCGAGGGCTTCCAGGCCGGAGTCCAGGCACGCTTCGACGAGTCGGTCCAGCACCTCGTCGACGCCGGCGCCGAGGTCGTCGAGGTCTCGTGCCCGAGCTTCACGGCCGCCTTGGCTGCGTACTACCTGATCCTCCCGAGCGAGGCGTCATCCAACCTCGCGAAGTTCGACGCCATGCGCTTCGGCCTGCGCGTCCTGCCCGAGGGCATCGACGACCCGAGCGCCGAGCAGGTCATGGCGGCCACGCGGGACGCCGGCTTCGGTGACGAGGTCAAGCGCCGCATCATCCTGGGCACCTACGCCCTGTCGTCGGGCTACTACGACGCCTACTACGGCTCGGCCCAGAAGGTTCGTCGCCTCATCGCGGACGACTTCACCAAGGCGTTCGAGGTGGCTGACGTGCTCGTCAGCCCGACCGCGCCGACGACGGCGTTCAAGTTCGGCGACAAGATGGACGACCCGATGGCGATGTACCTCAACGACATCGCGACCATCCCCGCCAACCTCGCGGGCGTCCCCGGCATGTCCCTGCCGAGCGGCCTCGCCGACGAGGACGGTCTGCCGGCCGGCTTCCAGATCCTCGCGCCGGCCGCCGCCGATGAGCGCCTGTATGCGGTGGGAGCCGCCCTCGAGCAGCGTCTCCTTGCGTCGTGGGGCGGACCGTTGCTGGGCAAGGCTCCCGATCTCTCGACCATGACGAAGGGTGCGTGAAACCATGGGATTGGCGCAGGTTGATACAGAAGCCACCATCTCCTACGACGAGGTCCTCGCGGCCTTCGACCCGGTCATGGGCCTCGAGGTCCACGTCGAGCTCGGCACCTTGACCAAGATGTTCTGCGGCTGTGCGACCGAGTTCGGCGCCGAGCCCAACACGCAGGTCTGCCCCGTCTGCCTCGGACTGCCCGGCGCCCTGCCGGTCGTCAACGAGAAGGCCGTCGAGTCGGCGATCCGCATCGGTCTCGCACTCAACTGCGAGATCGCGCAGTGGTGCCGCTTCGCGCGCAAGAACTACTTCTACCCGGACATGCCCAAGAACTTCCAGACGTCGCAGTACGACGAGCCGATCGCGTTCGAGGGCTACCTCGACGTCGACCTCGACGATGGCTCGACCTACCGCGTGGAGATCGAGCGCGCGCACATGGAGGAGGACACCGGCAAGTCGCTGCACGTCGGCGGTTCCACCGGTCGCATCCACGGGGCGACGCACTCGCTCGTCGACTACAACCGCGCAGGCATCCCGCTCATCGAGATCGTCACCAAGCCCCTGCGCGGTGCAGGGGAGCGGGCCGGCGAGATCGCCCGTGCCTACGTCGCGACCCTGCGTGACCTCCTCAAGGCCCTTGATGTGTCCGACGTGAAGATGGAGCAGGGCTCGATGCGCTGCGACGTCAACCTGTCACTCATGCCCAAGGGCGAGACCACGCTGGGCACCCGCACCGAGACCAAGAACGTCAACTCGCTGCGGTCGGTCGAGCGCGCTGTCCGCTACGAGATGTGCCGCCACGGCGCGATCCTCCAGCAGGGTGGTTCGATCCTTCAGGAGACGCGTCACTGGCACGAGGACACGGGAGTCACGACGTCCGGGCGGGTGAAGTCCGACGCCGACGACTACCGCTACTTCCCGGAGCCGGACCTGGTGCCTGTCGCACCGTCGCGCGAGAGCGTCGACGCCCTGCGGGGCACGCTGCCCGAGCCGCCGGCCGAGCGCCGCAAGCGCCTCCAGTCGGACTGGGGCTTCAGCGACCTCGAGATGCGAGACGTCCTCAACGCCGGGCTCATCGACCTCATCGGTTCCACGGTCGAGGCTGGCGCGACGCCAGCAGGTGCCCGCAAGTGGTGGTCCGGGGAGATCGCTCGCCGCGCCAACACCGAGGCAGGCGCCGATGTCGCCTCGTACGCCCTCGAGCGTGGGATCACGCCGGCCCACGTGGTCGAGCTCGAAGGTCTCGTGACCGCCGGTCGCCTCAACGACTCGATGGCTCGTCAGGTCTGGGAGGGCGTGCTCGACGGTGAAGGCACTCCCACCGCTGTGGCCGACGCCCGTGGGCTCGAACTGGTCCAGGACGACGGCGCCCTCGAAGCAGCTGTCGACACGGTCATCGCGGCCAACCCCGATGTGGCGCAGAAGGTCCGCGACGGCAAGGTCCAGGCCGCGGGCGCTCTCATCGGTCAGGTCATGAAGGAGATGAAGGGTCAGGCCGACGCCGGCAAGGCCCGCGAGATGATTCTCGCCAAGCTCACCAGCTGACGCACGCCGGAGGGGAACCCGCCCTCACACAAGCAGTCGAGAGGAGAGAACGCGCCGTATGGGCCCGGGCCCACGCGGCGCGTTCTCTCCTCTCGACTGCCTTTCAGGGTGGTTCTTGTGACGGTTTCGGGGAAGGGTAGGGGAGTGCTCCCCATGGCCGCACGCCCCCTTCGGTGTCAAGGATGAGTGGGTGGGGCAGGTGCCCCACGCTCACCAACGGAGGGGATCCACCATGTCCAAGCACAGGAAGCAGTCGACCCGCAGGAGAGGCCGAGGAGGACTCACCGCAGTCGTGGCACTCGGGGTGGTCGCCGCCGGCCTTCCGGCAGCGATGCAGGCGACCGCAGCGCCCCTTGACGGCACGGCCGCTGCCGCGGGCAACACGATCAAGGTTGTCCAGCACAACACCGACCAGATCGAGGCCCGGTGGACCCGCGTGCTCGGCAAGGGCGACTCGAACGACCTCCTCCTCGCCGAAGAGGTCTGCCAGAAGTGGGTCGAGGACGCGAGGGTCGCACACCCCGGCTGGAAGTTCTCCTTCCACCGACAGAAGCGCACCACGACGGACAACGCCCTCAACGTGTGTCCGGCTTCGGCCGACGGCTCGACGTGGAAGGGCCCGGCGGCGGTCTACACGGGCTCCGGCGCGTCAACCACGCAGGACAAGCTGCTCGACAAGAGCGATGGTCAAAGGTTCGGCATGGCCTGCGTGACCTTCACCCACTCAGGGCGCAAGGTGCACGGCTGCGCGACGCACCTGCAGGTCTACCACGACAAGGATCTCGCGGACCGAACCCGCCAGACGGCCGCCATCAAGCGGATCACCACGCCGTGGATCCAGGAGAAGGGCCACGCCGTCATCGTGGGTGGCGACTTCAACATGACGCCGTCGCGCAGTCCCATGAAGAGCATGTACCAGCCAGGGGGAACCGGTCGCTTCGTCGAGGCCCACCAGCTCATGACGGGCAGCGGCGCGCGCACGGGAGACCCCACGATCTTCGACAAGGACGGGAAGGGTCAGCGCAAGATCGACTACGTGTTCTTCTCGTCGAACCGCACCCCGTTGGGCTCCGGAGGAAACCTGGCGGTGACCCCGATCAACGACGCACACGGCATCCTGGCCGCCTCGGCCCACATCCGCTGACGCAGGTCCGACAACACAGAACACGCCGCCCCGGTCGAGCCGGGGCGGCGTGTTCGGTGATCGCGGTCGATGGCGCCGTCAGCGGCGGCCCCCGCCGAGGAGTCCGCCGAGGATCCCGCCGAGGATGCCTCCACCGGTCGACTGGGTCTGCGGTGCCGGGGTCTGCTGGGCGGTGCCCCCACCGAGAGCTCCACCGAGGACGTCCTGCAGCATCGACTCGAGTGAGCCCGGGCCGCCCTGCGCGCTCGAGTCGGTCGGGGCCGTCTGCTGCGTCGCCATGCCGCCACCGCCGCCACCCTTGAGGACCTTGTTGGCGAGGTAGGACAGGACGATCGGGGCGAGGATCGGGATGAGCTTCTTGATGAGACCGCTGCTCGCACCCGTGCCACCAAGGGCGGAGTAGACCTGCTCTTCGTTGGATCCGAAGATGTGCGATGCGATCTGCTGGCCGTCGGCCGGGTCGACCTGGCTGGGGTCGACGTCGTCGGTGTGCTGGCCGAGGGCCTCGAGGAGCGAGCCGGCGCCTCCTCCTTGCGCGTTGGCCTGCAGCCCGCCGAGGAGCGCGGGAAGGGCGGCCTGAGCGGCCTGCTGGACTTCCTGGGGGTCGGCGCCGACCTGCTGAGCCAGCTGGTCGATCGGCAGGTTCTGGAGGATGTCGTCAACTGCGGCCATCGTGGTGCCACCTCTCATCGGTCTGGTGGGCTTCGGCGCCCACCTCTGGCCTCAACGTACTCACCGTGTGCGCCCGCAGGGGGTTTTGCTGCAGACGGGTCGGCGCATCAGCCGATCGGGACCCGGATGATGCGGTCGTCGCCGGCTCGCGGCTGGCCCCGGAAGGTGTTGTTGCTCAGCACCCAGAGCGTTCCGTCCGGGGCGCTGACGGCGTCGCGGATACGGCCATACCTGTTCTCCAGCAACCGAATCGGTTCACCCTGACGCCTCGCGCCGGACACCTGGATCTTCCACAGGGACTCTCCGCGCAGGGCGGCCATATAGACCGCGCCGTCGGCTCCGACCGTGATGCCGCTCGGCGAGGACTCCGACGTGGCCCACTGTGCGATCGGGGCCACGAACGCACCATCGCCGTCCTGGATGCCCTCGACCTCGGGCCACCCGTAGTTCTTCCCGGCCACGATGACGTTGAGCTCGTCCCACGTGTTCTGCCCGAACTCACTGGCAAACATCGTCCCGTCCTTGCCCCACGCCAGGCCTTGGACGTTGCGGTGACCCATGCTCCACACGGGGCTGTTGCCGAACGGGTTGCCGGAGGCGGGCTTGCCGTCACCCGTGATCCGCAGGATCTTGCCGCCGAGGTTGTCGCGTTCCTGAGCGCGGTTGGACTGCGCGGCGTCTCCCGTCCCGACGTAGAGGAATCCGTCGGGCCCCCACTTGATGCGGCCTCCGTTGTGGTTCCCAGCCTTGGGTATGCCGGTGAGCACCGTTGTCGTGGAACCGAACCCGTCTGCCCCGAGGGTGGTGCGCACGATGCGGTTGTCGTTCGCGGAGGTGAAGTAGAAGTGGACCGTCTGGTCGGTCGCGAAGGTGGGGGAGACCGCGACCCCGAGCAGGCCGCCCTCTCCGTCGGCGTTCACGCCGTCGATGGTCCCGAGGCTGGACGTCTGCCCGGTCGGCGTGACGCGCAGGACCTCGCCCTTGTCCCGCAGGGTCACGAGTGCGTCGCCGTCGGGCAGGAAGGCGACGGCCCACGGCACGTCCAGCCCGGTGGTGACATTCGACGGCGATCCGGCGGGGATGGCGCCGCTGCTCGAGGGGGACGGTGTCGACGTCGATGTCGTGGGGGGAGCGATGGTGCCCGTCACGGAAGGAGTTGGCGTGGACGGCGTGGCGCTGTCCTCGCCACTGCAGCCGGCGGCGAGCAGGACGACGGCAGTGGCGGCGGCAAGCCGTGCGGGGATGGACTGGTCAGCCATGCCTCATTGTGTCCTCCTAGGCTGGGTGGATGGTTGTCGTCTCCTTCCCTGACCCGCTCCTGCGTGACGCCGTCGGCGAGATCCCGGGGGTCGAGGCAGTCATGTGGGATCCGCGCAACGGTCCCGCGACGGACGACCGCATCGAGGTCGTTGTCGCGCCGTATCTCGGTGCGGCCAAGGCCCTTGGTGCGGTGGCCGACCTGCCCCACTGCCGTCTGGTGCAGCTCCAGTCGGCCGGGTTCGACGGTGTCTTCGAGGCGGTCCCCGAGCGGGTCGCCGTGGCCAACGCAGCGGGGGTCTACGACGCACCGACCGCCGAGCTGGCCATCGGACTCACCATCGCGTCACTGCGTGGCATCCCCGAAGCCGTGCGCTCGGGCGACCAAGCACGCTGGGTCCCGCTCGGCCAACGCACCTCACTCGCCGACCGGCGGGTGCTCATCGTTGGCTACGGCTCGGTCGGCACGGCAATCGCCCGCCGTTTCAACGCTTTTGACGTCATGATCACCGCCGTGGCCTCACGAGCTCGCGCTGGCGACGAGCTCGTCGACACGGTCCATGGGATCGACGAGTTGCCCGCCCTCCTGCCCCAGCACGACGTCGTGGTCGTCATCGTCCCGCTCAACGACTCGACCCATCGGCTCGTCGACGAGGACTTCCTCGGGGCGATGCCGGACGGTGCCCTGCTCGTCAACGTCGCGAGGGGTCCGGTTGCCGACACCGACGCCCTGGTGCGCCACGCCGGACGGCTGCGCATCGCGCTCGACGTCACGGATCCCGAGCCCCTGCCCGACGGTCACCCGTTGTGGACTGCCACCAACGTCCTCATCACGCCGCATGCGGGAGGCAACACGACGGCCCTCCTGCCGCGCATGGCGGAGCTGTTGCGCGAGCAGCTGACCCGGGTCGCGGCGGGCGACCCGCCGGTCCACCTCGTGCGGCCGATTGTCAAGACCTGACAACCCCGCCGCAGAGGGGCAAGATCGGAGCATGACCGTTGCAGCTGAGGACCGGACGCTCGTGCTCGTGCGCCATGCCAAGGCTGTGCAGAGTGGCTACGACGCGGACCATGAACGCGAGCTGACACCTCGCGGACACCGCGATGCGGTCGAGGCCGGACGGTGGCTCCACGAGCAGGGCATCGGCGTCGACGAGGTCCTCTGCTCCACAGCAACCCGGACCCAGCAGACGTGCGAGGGGATCTGGAGCGCCGGGTGCTCGGAGGCAGACATCCACCACGATCACCGGATCTACAACGCTTCGGCCGATCGACTACTCGAGGTGGTCCACGAGGCCGACGCCGACGCGAACGTCGTCATGATGGTCGGCCACGCACCCGGCATACCCGTTCTGGCTTCTCTTCTCGCGGAAGGTGAGGGGAGCGACCGGGCCCACGAACTCATGAGCCAAGGGTTCCCGACGGCAGGCGTGGCGGTGCTGCGCTTCTCGGGTCACTGGAGCGACCTCGCCGCTGGCGTCGCACACCTCGACCGGTTCCATGTCGCCCGAGCCAAGGACCGCATTGCCACGTGAGCGCCGCTCGGTTCAGATGACGCTGCGCATCGCGGCGATGGCCCCACGCAGGTAGCGCTCGACCACGAGCCGTTCGTCATCGTCGAGCGACGCGTCGATCTCGGCGAGCTGGGCAAACATCGGGGCCAGCAGGGTGAAGACCTCGCGCCGTCCGGACTCGGTGACCACCACCTCCGTGCGCCGCTTGTCGTCGGCGTGGGGATGTCGCTCCGCATGTCCGCGCGCGACCAGTCGATCCACCACTCCCGAGGAGGCGGCGGAGGTGACGTTGAGCGCCTTGGCCAACTCGACCGGACCCATCGGCGAGGCCATCAGGTGACGCAGGGAGTGCAGCTCGGACACCGAGAGGCCTGCCCTGCGGGCCACGTCGTGGGGCACCTGTGCCGCGAGGTCGACGAGCTCTTGGAGGGCATTGAGGGACGTCGAGGGCTCAAAGGCGGGGACGACTGAGTTCACGGTCGTGGTCGCGTCGCCTGATGGGGCGTCACGGCTTGCGCCGGGCTGCTGACGTTCCGTAATATCGCTCACCTACTTAGTAACTTGGTGAATCACTCAGTAATCAACACTAGCAAGGAGAATGACCCCATGGCTGGTCTCGCCCGCCTCATCACCCGCAGGTGGGTCGCCGGTCTGCTGGCGCTCTTTGCCCTCGTCGGCGCAGGTGCGGTCATCGGTGCGGTGGGTCAGGCCGAGCGGGGGTCAACGGCCACGGCCTCCCTGCCGCTGGGTTCGGACAGCCGGGCCGCTGCGGAGCTCAGCGCCGAGTTGCCCGAGGCCCAGGGCTCGGCAGCCGTCGTGCTCTTCAGCAGCGACGGGCCCCTCAGCTCCGCTGCTCTCGCGCTCGTCCAGGAGAGGGCGCGCACCATGCCGGGGGTGACTGGAGCGCCACCAGTCATCGCGGAGGACCGCACCGCCGCAACGGTGTTCGTCCCGGTCACTGCCAACGACGCCACGGCCACCGCAGAGGTTGTCGCCGAGCTGCGCGCGGCCGCCAAGGCCGACCTACCGGAAGGCTTGGTCGCCCAGGTCACCGGGCCCGCGGCCATCCAGGCTGATCTGGCCGCCGTCTTCGACGGTGCGAACTTTCGCCTGCTCGGGGCCACGGCCGGAGTCGTCGCCCTCCTCCTGATCATCACCTACCGCAGCCCCGTTCTCTGGCTGGTCCCCCTGACCGTGGTCGCAGCCGCCGACCAGCTCGCTGCCGTTCTCGCCACGCACACGCTCGCGGCGTTCGACGTCCAGTGGGACGAGTCGACCATCGGCATCCTCTCCGTCCTCGTCTTCGGAGCCGGGACCGACTACGCGTTGCTCCTCATCTCCCGCTACAGGGACGAGCTGCGGGTCCACGCCGACCGTCGCGACGCCATGGCCAAGGCCCTGACACGCACCGCCGAGGCCGTGCTCTCGAGCGCCTCGACGGTCGTCATCGGACTCCTGACCCTGCTCCTGTCAGCCTTCCCGACCACACGCGGTCTGGGCCTGGCCTGCGCCGTGGGTGTCGTCGTGGCCGCGTCGTTCGTGCTGATCGTGCTGCCCGCGACGCTCGTCGTCTTCGGGCGTTGGATCTTCTGGCCCAAGGTGCCCCGCGAGGGTCAGGCGAGCCTGGCCGACTCCCGGTCCTTCTGGCGCCGCGTCGGAGATGCGGTTGCTCGTCGCCCGGCCCTGTTCGCGATGGTGACGGTCGCGTTGCTGGCCCTCGGTGGCGCGGGGATGACCCAGATCCGGACCGGCCTGGACAGCGCCGACCAGTTCCTCCAGAAGCCCGAGGCGATCGCTGCGGGTGAGCGCCTCTCGGAGTCGTTCCCGGCGGGCTCGGCAGATCCGGTCGTCATCGTCTCGCGCGGAACGGGCGCCGACGCGCTGTCGTCCACCGTCTCCGCCGTCGACGGTGTCTCGTCGGTTCGCACGATGGCCAGCGCCGGCGGCGTGAGCGAGATCCAGGCCGTCCTCGAGTCGCCGCCGGGTACCGACGGGGCGCAGGAGGCCGTCACGTCCATCCGCGCGGCCATCGCCGCCCTCCCCGACACCCATGTCGGTGGCACCGAGGCCGAGGCCCTCGACGCCTCGGAAGCGTCGAACCGTGACCGCCTGCTCATCTTCCCGCTCATCCTCGGGCTCGTGCTCGTGGCCCTGGGGCTGCTCCTGCGATCGGTCGTCGCGCCCGTGGTCCTCGTGCTGACTGTCGTCGCGACCTACGTGTCGAGTCTCGGGATCTCCTGGGTGCTGTTCACCCAGGTCCTGGGTTTCGATCGGCTCGATGAGGGCGTCCCGTTGCTCGCCTTCGTCTTCCTCGTGGCGCTGGGCGTCGACTACAACATCTTCCTCGTCACCCGCACGGCGGAGGAGGCGCGCGGCCATGGCGTGCGTGAGGGGATGCTTCGTGCGCTCTCCGCCACCGGAGGTGTCATCACGAGCGCCGGAATCCTGCTCGCGGCGGTGTTCGCGGTGCTCGGGGTGCTTCCTCTCGTCGTGCTCGCGCAGCTCGGCGTGGTCATCTGCGTGGGCGTCCTGCTCGACACGCTCGTCGTGCGCACCGTCCTCGTCCCGGCGATCGCTCTCGTGCTCGGTGATCGCTTCTGGTGGCCGCGGCGGCTGGTCTGAGGTCACGTCCCGGGCGAAAGAGTCGCTGAGTGAGATCGGCATCCCACCTCGTGGACACGGGTCCTAGAGTTGCCCCATGAGCAAGCCCGACATCGACATCAAGCCCCGTAGCCGCGACGTCACCGACGGTCTCGAGAAGACCGCGGCCCGAGGAATGCTCCGTGCCGTAGGCATGGGCGACGACGACTGGGTCAAGCCACAGATCGGTGTCGCGAGCTCCTGGAACGAGATCACCCCCTGCAACCTCTCTCTCGACCGCCTGTCCAAGGCAGTCAAGGACGGCGTCCACGCTGCCGGTGGCTACCCGCTCGAGTTCGGCACGATCTCGGTGTCCGACGGCATCTCGATGGGCCACGAGGGCATGCACTTCTCGCTCGTGTCGCGCGAGATCATCGCCGACTCCGTCGAGACCGTCATGAGTGCCGAGCGCCTCGACGGCTCGGTCCTGCTCGCCGGCTGCGACAAGTCCCTCCCGGGCATGCTCATGGCTGCGGCGCGCCTCGACCTCGCCTCGGTCTTCCTGTATGCCGGGTCGATCCTTCCCGGGATCGCGAAGCTCTCGGACGGCACCGAGAAGGAGGTCACGATCATCGACGCCTTCGAGGCCGTCGGTGCAGCCAACGCGGGCAAGATGTCGCTGGCCGACGTCGACGCCATCGAGCGCGCGATCTGTCCGGGGGAGGGCGCCTGTGGCGGTTTCTACACGGCCAACACCATGGCTGCGGTCGCCGAGTCGATCGGCATGTCCATCCCGGGTTCGGCCGCCCCGCCAGCCACCGACCGACGCCGCGACGTGCACGCCCGCCGCTCCGGTGAGGCCGTCGTCGAGCTCCTGCGTCGCGGCATCACCGCCCGCCAGATCATGACCAAGCCCGCGTTCGAGAACGCCATCGCCGTCGTCATGGCCTTCGGTGGCTCGACCAACGCCGTCCTCCACCTGCTCGCCATGGCCCACGAGGCCGAGGTCGACCTCACCATCGGCGACTTCCAGCGCATCGGCAAAAAGGTCCCGCACCTCGCCGACGTCAAGCCGTTCGGCGCCTTCGTCATGAAGGACATCGACCACATCGGTGGCATCCCCGTCGTCATGAAGTCGCTGCTCGAGGCCGACCTCCTCGATGGCGACGCACTCACCGTGACCGGCAAGACCGTCGCCGAGAACCTCGACGAGATCAAGCCGCCGCACATCGACGGTCGCGTGATCCGCGAGTTCAGCAACCCGATCCACAAGACCGGGGGCCTCACCATCCTCACCGGCTCCCTCGCGCCCGAAGGTGCGGTCGTGAAGTCGGCCGGATTCGACACCGAGGTCTTCGAGGGCAGCGCCCGCGTCTTCAACGGCGAGCGTGCCGCGATGGATGCCGTCGAGCAGGGTGCCCTCAAGCCCCAGGACGTCGTCGTCATCCGCTACGAAGGGCCCAAGGGTGGCCCGGGAATGCGCGAGATGCTCGCCGTCACCGGCGCCATCAAGGGCGCGGGTCTCGGCAAGGACGTCCTCCTCCTCACCGACGGTCGCTTCTCCGGTGGCACGACCGGCCTCTGCGTCGGACACGTGGCCCCCGAGGCCGTCGACGAGGGCCCCATCGCCTTCGTCCGTGACGGAGACGGCATCCGCCTCGACGTCGCGAACGGCACTCTTGACCTCCTCGTCGACGACGCCGAGCTCGAGCGCCGCCGCACCGAGGGCGTCACCCATCCCGAGCCCAAGTACACCCGCGGCGTGCTCGCGAAGTACCGCAAGCTCGTCGGCTCGGCCAGCAAGGGCGCCGTCTGCGACTGACCTCCAGCGCAACGGGCGCAGCCCGCACACGTGAGCACGCGGCATACCGAAAATTTCTCGGTATGCCGCGTGCTCACTCCTTGTTCAAGCGTCAGCGAACGACGGGGAGACCGTTCACCCAGTCGAGCTTGGCCGTCTTGAGGATGCGCTTGCCGGCCGTGGTCGGGGTCGGCTTGCTGTTCTGCCAGACGTGGTACGCGATCCAGGTGGACCCGTCCGCTGCCGTCTCGACCTCGGCACCACCGGGGCCGTAGCCGTATCCCTGCCCGGTCTTCATGAGGTTCTTGCGGAACGTGAAGGTGCCGTGGATCGTGTCGGCCGAGTAGACGGCCGTGTAGTAGGCGTTGGTGTCGTAGCGGTTGCGCGAGACGAACAGCCACACCTTGCCGCCGTGACGTACGAGGCTCGGAGCCTCGTAGACGTAGTCGGAGGTCCGGTGCAGGAGGTTGTCGGCGGCCTGGCCGCTCGTGAAGCCGACCGTGCCGGTGGTTCCGTTGAAGGTCAGCATGCGCGCGATGATGTCGTAGTCGCCGCGGGGGAAGCCGAGGCGGTGCACACCACTGCGCCACGTGAGATAGGTGTTGTTCTCGCTCGTGACGTAGGTCGTCGCGTCAATCGCCTCGCGGCCACCGCCACCACCACAGGTGAGGAGCCTCGGGCCGGAGTAGCCACCCACGACGGTCTTCGAGGAGGCGTAGTAGACGCAGGGAGCCGCCCCGTTGTGGCTGGCGCTGAAGAACGCGAAGAAGTAGCTGCCGCGCTTGACGATGTGCGGGGCCCAGAACTTCGAGTAGCCGGCGCGAGCCGCGTTGATGTTGCCGATCTTCGTGTAGGCGCCGGTGGGCGCGGCACGACGAAAGACCGGCATGGTCCCCGTCTGGCTGCTGCCTGTCGCCGCGAGGTAGTAGTTCGCGCCGATCCGGGTGAAACCCGGGTCAGCGGCGCCCAACGGGCTCGCGATGGTCGATGCGCTCGCGGACCCTGCCGACACTGCGAGCAGGCCCACCACTGCGGCTGCGCTCACGACAAGCTGTCGAATTCTCATGTTCCAGTTCCCTCCTGTCACGGGCTCCCGCCCTTGAGGTGCCGCCCCCTCCGGAGGCACCGTCGGCGCGGAGCCGACGAGTTGAAACGTAGGGACCCGCGGCGGTTTTGCCCATGGGGAGCACTCCCCGCGGTCGAGGTGGGTCAGGCGTCGAACAGGGTCGGCGGGTCGGGCTCGCGCGCGCCCTCGATGACGAGCATCCGCAGCTTCGTCTGGGCGCCACCCGGTGCGGAGAAACCGCCCGGCTTGCCGCCCGCCGCCAGAACGCGGTGGCACGGCACGACGATCGGGAACGGGTTGCGGCCCAGCGCCTGACCCACGGCCTGTGCCGCGCCGGGGTCGCCCAGCAGGCGCGCGACCTCGCCATAGGTCACGGTCGAACCCGGCTCGATCGCCCGGGCGAGCTCGTAGACCCGGTGGTGGAAGTCGGACACGCCGCCCCAGTCGAGGGCCACGTCTGCGAGGTCGTCCCGGGCGCCGTCCATCAGGGCGCGCATCCGGGTGATCGCCTCGGCCACAGCGGGCGGCGGCTCCTGTTCGCTGGCTGCCGGTCGGTCACGAGACATCTGGTCGCGGACCGCCTCGGCGCTCGCACCGGGCAGCAGCACCCGAGCGATGCCGCGTTCGGTCCAGGCCACGGCGCACGTGCCGATCGCGGTGGCGAACAGCGCGAACCCCTCGGACATGCCGCCCATCATCGACCCGACCACCGACATTTAGCGTTGGGGTAGGTTCGCGGGCGGCCGAACCACCGACCGGGACACGTGGTGATCCCTGAGCGCTGAGTGGTCGTCCGCGAGCCGGTGTCTGGTCGATGCGGTGTCCCTGTTCGGGAACTTGGAGCCAGCCGGTTGGCGTGGACTCCTGCTTAGAGAATGTCTGGGCCGCGGCCGCGAGGGTCAGTCACCTGATGGATCAGGATCCGACTGACAGGAGCGGTGACGATGGTATTGACATTGGGTATCGACGTGGCCTGCAGGGCTGCGCATCAAGCGACACTCGTACGCGATGGCGCGACCGTGTGGCGGGGCAGAAAGTTCTGGACCCGGCCCGCGGATCTTGATCGGTTGTGGGCCGATCTGGACCTTTGTGACCCGGGCGATTTGACGGTCGTTGTTGAGCCCACCCGCAATGCGTGGATCGTGGTCGCGGAATGGTTCCGGCGTCGCGGAGCCCGGGTGGTGATGGTCCCGACGACGCAGTCGGCGGACCTGCGGAAGTACTACTCCAAGCACACCAAGAACGACCGGATCGACTCTGAACTGCTCGCCAGGTTGCCGATGCTGCACCCCGAAGGCTTGCGTGAGTATTCCGGCCAGGGACCAGCCGACGCGCTACGGCGGCTGGTCAAGCAGCGCTCGACGATGGTCAAGCGCCGCACTGCGGTCTACTCCCGGCTCGACGCTCTGGTCGAGCTCCTGGGCCCTGCCTGGTACGAGGTGCTCGGGTCGAACTATGGCATCGCTGCGCTCGAGTTCCTGGCCCGCTATGCCGACCCGAACGCGGTGATCCGGCTCGGTCAGGCACGGCTGGCCAGGTTCCTGATCGCTCGTTCGCGCGGTGCGTGGCGTCAGGATCACGCAGCAGGACTGGTCGTGGCAGCCAAAGACACCCTCGCCCTGTGGGGACCTGCCGGGATGGACTTTGCCGAGCTCGCCGACGACATCGGCCACGAGGCCGAGCAAGCCTTGTTCCTGACCCGTCAGATCAAGCAGATCGACGAGCGGGTCGCGAACCTCTACGCCGAAGCCGACCCCCAGGGCATCGTGGCCTCCGCCCCCGGAGTGGGCCCGGTGATCAGCGCCGTCATCGCCGGCCGGATCGGCGACCCGCACCGGTTCACTTCGCTGGCCGCGATCCGCGCCTACACCGGGCTGGTCCCCAAAGTCAGCCAGTCCGGGGTCCGCAAGGTCGAGTCCTCAATCACCAAAGCCGGCGACCCCCTGCTGCGCGAAATGTTGTTCACCGCCGCCGACCAAGCCCGCAAGATCGACCCGCAGATCGCCGCGAAATACCAGCGACTGATGGTCGGCGACCGCCACCATGACTCCGCGATCTGCCACCTGGCCACCCAACTGCTCACCCGCATCGCGACCTGCATGCGCACCGGCCAGCCCTACGCCCTACGCGACGTCGACGGCACCCCCATCACCGAAGCCGAGGGCCGAGCCATCGTCAAAGAGCGATACCAGATCCCTGCGCGGCACCGCGACAACCTCCGCCACAAGCAGATGCGCGACCGCCGCAAGCAGGCGGCGAGCCCGGAGTCACAGAAGTCGCAAAGCGCTCCAACATCCGGGCCCGCCAACACCAAGCCTACGAGCCGCCAAGTGGCTTGACTCTGGTTAGGAACTCAGGCACCCGTGGCGGCAGGCCCGGGACACCCAAATGACCGGATGGTGGGATGTGGCGTCTCACACGTTGACACAGCATGAGACGAGCGGGAGAGTCGTCCTGTGACCCGCTTCCTCGTACTTCTCTCGGCGCCCGGCCCCTCCTGACAGGTCCGGCCAGGCGCCTCCCTCCATCGTCCCCCAGTACGTGGGACGGGAGGGTTTTTTTGTGTCACGCACAGCACGACCAGCACCAACAGCAAGAACAGCACGACCAGCACGGAAGCAACACCCCCGACTCAAAGATTCCGACTCAAAGATGGTGACGACGTGAGCGAGACCCAGGCAGCGCCCACCCCGGCGCGGCTCGCCGAACAGGCCCGAGCCAAGGCGCCCCTCGAGGTGACCGGAGCCCAGAGCCTCGTACTCTCCCTCGAGTCCCTCGACGTCGACACCGTCTTCGGTATCCCCGGAGGCGCGATCCTCCCGGCCTACGACCCGCTGCTCGACTCGGTCAAGGTGCGCCACATCCTCGTGCGCCACGAGCAGGGTGCCGGCCACGCCGCTGAGGGCTACGCGGCCGCGACCGGCAAGGTCGGCGTCTGCATGGCGACCTCTGGCCCCGGAGCCACGAACCTCGTCACGGCCCTGGCCGACGCCCACATGGACTCGGTCCCGATCGTGGCCATCACCGGTCAGGTCGCGAGTGCGTCGATCGGCACGGATGCGTTCCAGGAAGCCGATATTCGCGGCATCACGATGCCGATCACGAAGCACAACTACCTCGTGACGGACGCGTCCCAGATCCCGCGCGTGCTCGCCGAGGCCTTCCACATCGCCCTGACCGGTCGCCCCGGCCCCGTGCTCGTCGACATCAGCAAGGACGCCCTCCAGGCGAAGACCACGTTCGCGTGGCCGCCGCGGATCGACCTGCCCGGCTACCACCCGGTGACGCGCCCGCACGCCAAGCAGATCCGTGAGGCGTCCAAGCTCATCGCCGCGGCGCAGCGCCCCGTCCTCTACGTCGGCGGCGGTGTCATCCGCGCCGACGCCAGCGAGGAGCTGCGCCAGTTCGTCGAGCTCACCAAGATCCCCGTCGTCACGACGCTCATGGCTCGCGGCGCCCTGCCTGACAGCCACGAGCTGCACCTCGGGATGCCGGGCATGCACGGCTCGGTGGCCGCGGTCACCGCCCTGCAGAAGTCGGACCTGCTCATCACCCTGGGTGCCCGCTTCGACGACCGGGTCACCGGCCAGCTGTCGTCGTTCGCCCCCGAGGCCAAGGTCATCCACGCCGACATCGACCCGGCCGAGATCTCCAAGAACCGTCAGGCCGACGTGCCCATCGTCGGCTCGTGCAAGGACGTCCTCGTCGACCTCATCGCCTCGGTCGACGCCGACATCGATGCCGGTCGTGGCGGCGACTACGCGGCGTGGCGCGAGCGGACCCAGGGCTGGAAGCGCGACTTCCCGCTCGGGTACGCCGAGTCCGAGGCCGGCACCCTCGCCCCGCAGTACGTCATCGAGCGCCTCAGCGCGATCGCGGGACCGGAGTCCATCTACGTCGCCGGTGTCGGCCAGCACCAGATGTGGGCCGCCCAGTTCGTGCAGTACGAACGTCCTCGTGCGTGGCTCAACTCCGGTGGTCTCGGAACCATGGGGTATGCCGTGCCTGCCGCCATGGGTGCCCAGGTCGGCGAGCCCGAGCGCACCGTGTGGGCCATCGATGGCGACGGCTGTTTCCAGATGACGAACCAGGAGCTTGCGACCTGCGTCATCAACAACATCCCGATCAAGGTCGCTGTCATCAACAACAGCAGCCTCGGCATGGTGCGCCAGTGGCAGTCGCTCTTCTACGACAAGCGCTACTCCAACACGGACCTGCACACCTCGGCCGATGGCCAGCGGATCCCCGACTTCGTCAAGCTCGCCGACGCCTACGGCTGCGCCGGACTGCGCTGCGAGCGTCCTGAGGACGTCGACGAGACGATCCGTCAGGCGATGGCGATCAACGACCGCCCCGTTGTCGTCGACTTCGTCGTCCACCGCGACGCCATGGTGTGGCCGATGGTTGCCGCCGGCGTGAGCAACGACATGATTCAGGTGGCCAAGGACACGGCGCCGCAATGGGATCGCGAGGAGTCGGAGGCTGTCTCGCAGCCCCTCGACGCTGACCACAGCGGCGACGATGACGCCCCGACCGAAGGTGAGGACAAGTGATGTCGCAGCACACCCTGTCGGTGCTCGTCGAGAACAAGCCGGGCGTCCTGGCCCGCATCGCCGGGCTGTTCGCCCGACGCGGCTTCAACATCCACTCACTCGCCGTGGGCGAGACGGAGCACAACGACATCTCACGCATCACCGTCGTCGTCGACGTCGACGAGCTCCCGCTCGAGCAGGTGACCAAGCAGCTCAACAAGCTCGTCGAGGTCCTCAAGGTCGTCGAGCTCGACGCCAACTCCGCGGTCCAGCGGCAGGTGATGCTCATCAAGGTTCGAGCCGACGCGGCGACGCGCAGCCAGGTCCTCGAGCTCGTCCACCTCTTCCGGGCCAAGGTTGTCGACGTCGCCACCGAGTCCGTGACGATCGAGGCCACCGGCCATGGCGAGAAGCTCACCGCCCTGCTCGGCGTCCTCGAGCCCTACGGCGTGCGCGAGCTCGTCCAGTCGGGCATCGTCGCCATCGGGCGCGGCCCCCGTTCCATCACGGACCGCGCCCTGCGCGGAGCCTGACCCCGCCTTTCGATACCCCAGAACGCAAGCACCCGGCATACCCACAAGGAGAAACGCGAAATCATGGCTGAAATGTTCTACGACGACGATGCCGACCTGTCGATCATCCAGGGGCGCAAGGTCGCTGTCATCGGCTACGGCAGCCAGGGTCACGCCCACGCGCTGAGCCTGCGCGACAGCGGAGTCGACGTGCGCGTCGGTCTCGCCGAAGGTTCCAAGAGCCGCGCCAAGGCCGAGGCCGAGGGCCTGCCCGTGTCGAGTGTCGCTGACGCCGTGAAGGACGCCGACCTCGTCGTCATCCTCACGCCCGACCAGGTGCAGCGCACGGTCTACGCCAACGAGATCAAGCCCAACCTGAAGGACGGCGCCGCGCTGCTCTTCGGTCACGGCTTCAACATCCGCTTCGACTACATCCAGCCCGAGCCCGGCTCCGACGTGATCATGGTCGCGCCCAAGGGACCCGGTCACCTCGTGCGTCGCGAGTACGTCGATGGCCGCGGTGTCCCCGTGCTCCTCGCCGTCGAGCAGGACGCGTCCGGCACGGCCTGGGACCTCGCGAAGTCCTACGCCAAGGCCATCGGTGGCCTGCGCGCTGGCGGGATCAAGACGACCTTCACGGAGGAGTGCGAGACCGACCTCTTCGGTGAGCAGGCCGTCCTGTGTGGTGGTGCGTCGCAGCTCGTGATGTACGGCTTCGAGACGCTCACCGAGGCTGGCTACCAGCCCGAGATCGCCTATTTCGAGGTCCTCCACGAGCTCAAGCTCATCGTCGACCTCATGGTCGAGGGTGGCATCGCCAAGCAGCGCTGGTCGGTCTCCGACACGGCCGAGTACGGCGACTACGTCTCTGGCCCGCGCGTCATCGACCCGTCGGTCAAGGAGAACATGCAGGCCGTCCTCGCCGACATCAAGAACGGCGCGTTCGCCAAGCGCTTCATCGAGGACCAGGACAACGGCGGGCCCGAGTTCAAGGCGCTGCGCGAGAAGGGTGCCCAGCACCCGATCGAGGCCACGGGCAAGGAGCTGCGCAAGCTCATGTCATGGGTCAAGAGCGACACGGACAGCGACTACGTCGAGGGTTCAGCCGCGCGCTGACCCCAGCACAACCCGTCGAGAGAAGAGAACACGCTGCGTGGGCCCGGGCCCGCACGGCGTGTTCTCTCCTTTCGACCGGGCGTGAGCTGGGCCACGGGTTCGTCCCTAGAGTGTGCGCGTGCGTGATCTCGTCGATGGCTGGCCCGTGTGGGCGGTGTTCGGCGCGTTCTTCGTCATCGCCATGCTCCGGTCCAACGCGACCTACTGGGCCGGGCGCGGACTGCGGGCCGGGGGAGCGCGCACCGGCATCGCCCGGCACCTCGACCGTCCCGCAGTGATCCGCACGGAGGCGTTCGTCGACCGCTGGGGAGCCCCGGTCGTGGCCCTGAGCTTCCTGACCGTCGGTGTGCAGACCCTCATCAACGCTGCGGCCGGCGCACTGCGCATGCCGTTGTCGCGCTACGTCCCAGCCACGGTCGTGGGGTCGCTCCTGTGGGCCACGCTCTACACGTCGGCCGGGGTTGCTCTCTGGGAGGCGATCACCGGGGGAGCGTGGTGGTGGCTGCTCGTCCTCGTCGCCGTCGCGGCGCTCGTCCTCGCGGCCACGCGGTGGCTCACTCGCGTGGCGTCGCCTCATGCAGATTCGGCGCCACCCGGTCCGACACGATCCGGTCCGACACGATCCGGTCCGACACCATGACCGTCGTGCTGAGGACCTGACCGCCACGGGTGAAGGTGACCTTGACCGGCATACCCGGTCGGGTTCGTGAGAACCAGAACGTCGTCACGTCCTCGGCGTCGGTGACGACGTAGCGGACGCACTCCTCGAGCCCCACGGGCAGCGACACGGTCTCGTTGTCGATGACGGTCGCGGACGCAGGGAACGACGCATGCTTCTGGAGGTCGAGCCAGGCCACGTGCGAGCCGGCCACCTCGCCGATCACTGTGCCGTCGGCCTCGCAGTCGGCCCGCTCATGGAGCGCGCCCACGTCGTCGGCCGCAGCGAAACGGCTCAGCCGGTGCCGCACGCCGTCACCGTCCTCGACGCGCACGACGACGGTGCGCCCGGACGGGCAGCCCTCGCGAATCTCGCTGGTGGAGAACGGAGTTGGTGCTGTGTCCGGACCCAGGATGTGGTCGCCGGTGCTCATGTGGGCGAGTGGAATCGGCGCGGCATGGGTGTCGGCTGGTCGCCCAGCCAGTCCTCGAAGGTTCGCCCACCGATCTCGGCCTCGGGCCCGGGCAGGATGCCGCCTTCGGCGAATCCGCGCATGACGGGCAGGACCGGAGGGATGCGCAGGATGCGTGGCGTCGTGCGGCCGTCGTGTTTGGCGAGCCGCTCGGCCAGGTCGTCAGCGGTGTATGCCGTGGGGCCGGCCAGGTCCGTGGCCCAGCGGAAGGCGCTTGGCGCCGGTCCGGTGGCATGGTCGGCGAGTCGCTGGGCGACCCAGTCGATGTCGACCGGCTGGATCCGCATGTGGCCGATCGAGAAGGTCACCGGACCGACACGACCGGCGGTGCCGAAGAAGGCAGCGAGGGAGTGGAACTGGGTGGCCCGGACGACCGTCGCCGGGACGCCTGCCTGCTCGAGTGCCTGCTCGGCATCGACCTTGGCGCGGTAGTAGGCGTAGGGGACCCGGTCGGAGCCCACGATCGAGATCGACACGACGTGAGCGGTTGACCCGAGGCGCCGCAGCGAGTCCCCGATCCGGCGCGCGCCCGCGACCTCGACGGACTGGGGCTTGCTCTGGGAGGTGGCCGCGTGAATGACGGCGTCGGCACCGTCGAGCACGGCGTCGAGGCCGTCGCCGGTCGACAGGTCCACCCCGCTGCGGCGGCTGGCGGGCACCGCCGCGTGGCCCCGGGACATGAGCTCACGAACGACCCGACCGCCCAGGTCGCCAGATCCACCGGTCACGACGATGCGCATGCAGCCATCCTCGCGCGAGTCCCACCCTGTGCGCCTGCGAAAGGTGCCGAAATCTCCGCCGATGTGCCGCACCCGGCGGCAGTGTCCGGCTCTGCGTCCGGCTCTGTGTCGTGTCACATGGCGGGCGCCATATCCACATGCTGAACGCGGCTCTAGACTCGCGCCACTGCACAGCGACGTGCGGACCCGTCCACGATCACCCCTTGTGAGGACCGCAGTGACCAAGCCCGTCGTGCTCATCGCCGAGGAACTCTCCCCAGCCACGATCGACGCCCTCGGGCCGGACTTCGAGATCCGCACGATCGATGGCTCCGACCGGTCCCAGCTCCTGCCCGCGCTGGCCGACGTCGACGCTGTGCTCATCCGCTCGGCGACTCAGATGGACGCCGAGGCCATCGCGGCCGCCAAGAACCTCAAGGTCATCGCTCGCGCCGGAGTGGGACTCGACAACGTCGACGTCCCCGCCGCGACGCAGGCCGGCGTCATGGTCGTCAACGCCCCGACCTCCAACATCACCAGCGCTGCCGAGCTCGCCGTCGGCCTCCTCCTCGCCACTGCGCGCAACATCGCGCCCGCCAACCAGGCCCTCAAGGCTGGCGCGTGGAAGCGCAGCAAGTACGGCGGCGTCGAGCTCCTCGACAAGAAGGTCGGCGTCGTCGGCTTCGGCCGCATCGGCCAGCTCGTCGCCGAGCGCCTCAAGGGTTTCGGCATGGAGATCCTCGCGTACGACCCCTACGTCTCCGCGGCGAAGGCCGGCCAGCTGGGTGCTCGCCTCGTGTCCCTCGACGAGCTCCTCGCCGAGTCCGACTTCATCACCGTGCACCTCCCCAAGTCGCCCGAGACCCTCGGTCTGCTCGGCAAGGAGGCCTTCGCCAAGGTCAAGCCGTCGGTGCGCATCATCAACGCCGCTCGCGGGGGCATCGTCGACGAGCAGGCGCTTGCCGACGCGCTGCGTGACGGTCTCGTCGCAGGCGCAGGCATCGACGTCTTCGCGATCGAGCCGACGACCGAGAGCCCGCTCTTCGAGTTCGAGTCGGTCGTCGTGACGCCCCACCTCGGTGCGTCCACCGACGAGGCGCAGGAGAAGGCCGGCGTTGCCGTCGCCAAGTCCGTGCGCCTCGCTCTCGGTGGCGACCTCGTGCCCGACGCGGTCAACGTCGCCGGTGGCGTCGTCGCCGAAGAGGTCCGCCCCGGCATCGACCTCGTCGAGAAGCTCGGCCGCATCTTCACGGGCGTTGCGGGATCCGTCCCGGTCCAGCTCGACATCGACGTCCGCGGTGAGATCACCGAGCACGACGTGTCGGTCTGGGAGCTCGCCGCCCTCAAGGGCGTCTTCACCGACGTCACCGAGGACGCCGTGACCTACGTCAATGCGCCCCTGCTCGCCAAGGAGCGTGGCTGCGAGGTCCGCCTGCTCACCGACGCCGTCTCCGAGGAGTTCCGCAATGTCACGACGCTGCGTGGGACGCTCGCCGAGGGCACGACCGTCTCCGTCGCCGGCACGTTGACCGGACCCAAGATGGTCCAGAAGCTCATCGGCGTCAACGGCTTCGACCTCGAGGTCGCGATCAGCGACCACATGGCGTTCTTCTCCTACACGGACCGCCCGGGCGTCGTTGGCGTCATCGGCGCTCTCCTCGGCGCTGCCGACGTCAACATTGGCGGCATGCAGGTCGCCCGCGACGACGCTGCGGGCACCGCCCTGGTGGCCCTCACCGTCGACAACAAGATCCCCGCCGACGTCGTGGCCGCCATCGCTTCCGAGCTTTCGGCGGACGTTCGTGTCGTGGACCTGGTGGAGTGACTTCTCCTTTCAGTTCCGTTGTGGCACAGCATCATTGACCCACCTCACGTATGCCGTGTGGTCACCTCTCAAGGTGATGACACGGCATACGTGTTTCTGCCCGATGTCAGGGAATGTCGGTGCTTGTGCTTATCGTGGGCCGTCACTGACCACGCTTACTCAGGAGAATTTGTGAACCGTACGGATCTCAAGAACAAGGTTGTCGACAAGGCAGAGCTCAGCGGCGCTGACGCTGACCGCGCCATCGACGCCGTCCTCGGCGCCATCACCGACGCGCTCGTCGCCGGTGACAAGGTGTCGCTCCCGGGCTTCGGCATCTTCGAGACGCGCGAGCGCGCCGCCCGCACCGGTCGCAACCCGCAGACCGGCGAGGCTCTCGAGATCAAGGCCAGCACTGCTGCCGCGTTCAAGCCGGCCGCCGAGCTCAAGCGCAAGCTTGCCAAGAGCTGACCAAGCCCCATCACGTATGCCGTGTGCTCACCTCAGGGTGAGTGCGCGGCATTCGTGCGTTGCGGGGGAGATGGCCCGGCGACTCGGCCTGACGCTGAGATGGCGTCTCAGTACGTGAGCAGCCTCTTCCCGATAGTTGGACGTCCTCATAACCTCGAAGCATGCAGCGGCAGGTAGGTCTTCTCATTGCCAGCCGCGGCGAGGTTCGGTAGTCAGCTCCCTCGTCGCGGAGACCCCGTGACGCCCGCTGACCGGTTCGCCCACACCACGGGCTGGAGCCGACCGTCCCACCCACATCTCGAGTTTTGAAGGACTGAACACCATGAGCGAAGAAGCCAAGGCAGCACAGCAGGCACTGCAGGAGTCGTTGGACCTGCGCGACCAGGACCACACCGACGCCTGACCCTCTCCTCACCTGCGAAACCCCGCCGAGCCCTGTGCTGGCGGGGTTTCGCATTGTGGGACCACGGTCCCGCATTCCGAGATCACTTTCTAAGGTGTGAGCATGACGCAGAGCAGTGCAGGGGACATCGCCTCCAAGGACATCAACCTCGCGGTCATTGCCGGTGACGGCATTGGGCCCGAGGTCGTCACCGAGGGCCTCAAGGTCCTCGAGGCCGTGACCGGCGGCAGCGGCACCAAGGTGACCAGCACGGCATACGACCTCGGCGCGAAGCGCTGGAACGCCACCGGTGAGACTCTCCCCGAGAGCGTGCTCGACGAGCTGCGCGGCCACGACGTCATCCTGCTCGGCGCCATCGGGGACCCGAGCGTCCCAAGTGGTGTCCTCGAGCGCGGCATCCTGCTGCCGCTGCGCTTCGCCCTCGACCACTTCGTCAACCTCCGCCCGGCCAAGCTCTTCCCGGGCGTCGAGAGCCCGCTCGCCGTGGACCGCGTCGCCCCGGGTGGCATCGACTTCGTCGTCGTGCGCGAGGGCACCGAGGGGCCCTACGTGGGCAACGGCGGCGCCCTGCGCACCGGCACCCCGCACGAGATCGCGACCGAGGTCAGCGTCAACACCCGGTTCGGTGTCGAGCGCGTCGTGCGCGAGGCGTTTGCCCGTGCCCAGGCCCGCCCGCGCAAGCACCTCACACTCGTCCACAAGCACAACGTCCTCACCCACGCCGGGCACCTGTGGCGACGCACTGTCGACGAGGTCGGCACCGAGTTCCCGGACGTCGAGATCGCCTACCAGCACGTCGACGCCGCGACGATCTTCCTCGTGACCGACCCGGGTCGCTTCGACGTCATCGTCACCGACAACCTCTTCGGCGACATCATCACCGACATTGCTGCTGCCATCGCCGGTGGCATCGGCCTCGCGGCGAGTGGCAACATCAACCCGACCGGGTCGGCGCCGAGCATGTTCGAGCCGGTCCACGGCTCCGCGCCCGACATCGCCGGCCAGGGCAAGGCCGACCCGACGGCGACGATTCTCTCCGTCGCGATGCTCCTGGAGCACCTGGGTCGCACCGACGAAGCAGGACGGGTCGAGGCCGCAGTCGCCGCCGATCTTGGCGCGCGCGGCCGCGAGGTACGCACGACGAGCGCCATCGGTGACGCCGTCACCGCGCGCCTGTCATAGGCTCAGCCACAAGCCGCAGCGAGTCTCGCACTGCCGTTTGCACCCGCTCTTGGAAGGACCCCCTGAGATGACCGACCTCTCGTTCAGCGTCGAGCGACGTCCGGACCCCGTGAGCGACGAGCGTCGCGCCGAGATCCACGCCAGGCCCGGATTCGGTGTCCACTTCACCGACCACATGGCCACGGCCACGTGGACCAAGGACGGTGGCTGGCACGACGGTCGCGTCGTGCCCTATGGCCCGATCCAGATCATGCCGAGCGCTGCAGTGCTGCACTACGCCCAGGAGATCTTCGAGGGCATGAAGGCCTACCGCCACGAGGACGGCTCGGTGTGGACCTTCCGGCCCGAGGCCAACGCCGCCCGCATGGCGCGCAGTGCTCGCCGCCTGGCCCTGCCCGAGATCTCCGAGGCCGACTTCATCGGCTCGCTCAAGGCGCTGCTCTCCGTCGACTCGGCCTGGGTCCCGCCGGCCGATGGCAGTGAGGCCAGCCTCTACCTGCGCCCGTTCATGTACGCATCCGAGGCGTTCCTCGGCGTCCGCCCGGCCAACGAGGTCACCTACACGGTCATCGCGTCGCCCGCTGGTCCCTACTTCCCGGGCGGCCTCAAGCCGGTGACCCTGTGGATCTCGCAGGACTACGCCCGTGCCGGTGCCGGTGGCACCGGCAACGCGAAGTGCGGTGGCAACTACGCCTCGTCCCTCGCCGGTCAGCTCGAGGGCATCGAGAACGGCTGCGACCAGGCGGTCTTCCTCGACTCGGGGACGCAGCAGAACATCGAGGAGCTCGGTGGGATGAACCTCTTCATCCTCACCAAGGACGGCGAGCTCATCACGCCCGAGCTCACGGGCTCGATCCTCGAGGGCATCACCCGCAGCTCGATCCTCGAGCTCGCCAAGGACCTCGACCTCACGCCGGTCGAGCGCACGGTGCCGATCCAGGAGTGGAAGGACGGCGTGGCCTCCGGCGACATCGTCGAGATCTTCGCCTGCGGCACGGCAGCCGTCATCACGCCGGTCGGTGAGCTCCGCTGGGAGGGTGGCTCGGCCCCCGCCGTCGGTGGACCCGAAGGTGGCGAGGTCACGCGCACCATTCGCTCGCGCCTCCTCGACATCCAGTACGGCCGCGCCGAGGACACCCGAGGCTGGCTCACCCGGCTCGCCTGAGCTGTCTGCCGCACCGGCCGCACCGGGCGCCACCGGACTGCGTTGCCCGGACCCAAAGGTCCGCTTCGACGCCATAACTGCATCGGCGACCGCCATATCCGTGTGTCGTGGGTCACTCCGGGTCTACTATCGGCTCAACTTCAGACCGAAGTCGATGGTCAAGTCTCAAGGCTCAGTGTGTGGGCAAGGAGTGCGCGCATGTCCGATGTGACCGAAATGTCCGACGACGAACGCCGCCTGGCGGAGCTCGGCTACAAGCAGGAACTTCACCGATCGTGGTCGGGATTCTCCAACTTCGCGATCTCCTTCTCGATCATCTCGATCCTGGCTGGGTGCTTCACGACCTTCGGCCAGGCCTGGAGCAACGGTGGCCCGGTGGCCATCTCCTGGGGCTGGCCGCTGATCTCGGTGTTCATCCTCATCATCGGCTTCACGATGTCCGAGCTCGTCTCGGCCTATCCGACGTCCGGTGGCATCTACTGGTGGGCAGCGAAGCTCGGCGGTCCTGCCGCGGGCTTCTTCACCGGGTGGCTCAACCTCATCGGCCTCATCGCCGTGACCGCGTCGGTGGCCTACGGCGCCGCCAACTTCGTCGACATCATGATCGGGCTGTTCTCCGAGGACTACGCGGCGAACTGGAGCCTGACCCGCGTCTTCATCATCTTCGTGGTGATCCTCGTCCTCGCGGCCGTGGTCAACATCTTCTCCAGCCACCTGCTCGCCGTCATCAACAACGTCTCCGTCTGGTGGCACGTGGCCGGCGCGGCGATCGTCATCCTCATCCTCGTGTTCGTCCCCGACCACCACCAGGACCTCGGGTTCGTCTTCACCGAGCGCATCAACAACTCCGGGTATGCCGCGGGGTCGGCGAGCGGTGCCACCTACTGGTTCCTCGTCCTTCCACTCGGCTTCCTGCTGACGCAGTACACGATCACCGGATTCGACGCCTCGGCCCACCTCTCCGAGGAGACGCAGTCGGCGTCGAACGCTGCGGCCAAAGGCATCTGGCGCTCAATCGCGTACTCCGCGGTCGGCGGGTGGTTCCTGTTGCTCGCCCTCCTGTTCGCCGTCCAGGACAAGGACGCCGTCACGACCGGGATCAACCAGGGCCTCTACGGCTCGGACGTGATCCTCGGCCAGTCGCTCAGCACGTTCTGGCACGCGACGGTCATCGTCATCTCGGCGTTCGGGCAGCTGTTCTGCGCGACGGCCTGCCTCACCAGTGCCTCGCGCATGGGTTTTGCCTTCAGCCGGGACGGCGCCATCCCCGGGTCGCGCATCTGGGCCAAGGTCACCGAGCGCAAGGTTCCGGCCAACGCGGTCATGGGTGCCGCACTCGTGGCGGGACTCATCACGCTGCCGGCTCTCATCGAGGTCAACTTCGGCACCGAGGAGGCGCCCATCATCCTGCCGACGGCGTTCTATGCCGTGGTCTCGGTCGCGGTGATCGGGCTCTACCTCGCCTTCCTCATCCCGATCTGGCTGCGCTGGAAGATGGGTGACGCCTTCGTTCCGGGAAGCTGGAACAACGGCCAGAAGTACAAGTGGATGAACCTCGTGGCGGTCGCCGAGATCGCGATCATCTGCGTCTACTTCATCCTTCCGCTCTATCCGTCGGGGTGGCCGGGCCACAAGGACTTCGCCTGGAAGTTCGTCAACTACGCGCCCATCCTCACCATCGGGTCGCTCATCCTGCTGGCCATCTGGTGGCAGCTGTCGGCGCGCAAGTGGTTCACCGGTCCGAAGCACACGATCGACAAGGCGGTCATCGACGCGTTCACCGAGTGAACGACAACCGGCTCGACGCGGCCCTCGCCCAGCTCACGTGGCTGGGCGAGGATCGCGTCGTGTCCGAACTCCCCGGTGGACTCACGAACCACAACTACCGGGTTCGTTCTGCGGGCCATGACGTCGTCGTCCGGATTTCTTCGTCCGACAGCGGTCTGCTCGGAGTGGATCGCGAGCACGAGTGGCTCAACTCGCGAACCGCCGCCGAGGCTGGGGTCGGGGCTCCCGTGGTCGACTACCTTCCCGGCCGGGGTGTCCTTGTCGTGCAGTTCCTTCCAGGGCGCACGTATGCCGCCCGCGACGTGGGTGAGAACCTCCCGCGAATCGTGGAGGCCGTTCACAAAATCCACTCCAGTCCTCCTTTCGCGAACCGCTTCGACATGTTCGCGACCCAACGGGCGTATGCCGCGATCGTCAGCCAGCGCGGCTTCGCGGTGCCCTCTGACTACGCGTCCCACGGGGCCCGGATGGCTCAGGTCGAGGCAGCGCTGCAGTGCCATCCCGAGCCTTTGGTGCCCTGTCACAACGACCTCCTTGCCGCGAACGTCCTCGACGACGGGGGTGCGCTGCGGATCATCGACTACGAGTACGCCGGGATGAACGAACCGGCTTTCGAGCTGGGGAATCTGATCAACGAGTCGCAGCTCGACCACGATCACCTCGTCGAGCTGGTGGGCCTCTACTACGGGCGTGTCTCGCACCACCTCCTGGCTCGCGCCGAGCTCTGGGGACTCACGGGGCGCTACGCCTGGACCCTGTGGGGTGCCATCCAGTACGGCGTCTCCGACGTCGACCACGACTTCTGGGACTTCACGCTCGAACGTCAGGCGCTCGCCTCCGAGCTGCTCACCAGCTCACGCCTCGACGCTCTGCTCGACCAGGCCGCCGCCCTTGAGGAGGACCACGCGTGAGCTCCGTGACGGTGCTCCCCGGGCGCGCCCGCGTCGTCATCATCGGCGGCGGCATCATCGGGTGCAGCGTCGCTTATCACCTGGCCCATCTCGGCTGGACCGATGTCGTCCTCCTCGAGCAGGGCTCTCTCTCCTGTGGCACGACGTGGCACGCGGCCGGACTCGTCGGCCAGCTGCGCGCGACCGAGGCGAGCACCCGGCTGGTGCAGTACTCCACCGACCTCTATTCACGACTCGAGGCCGAGACGGGTCTCGGCACGGGTTATCGGGTCACGGGCGGACTCACCCTCGCCCGGTCCGGCGACCGCATGACCCAGCTGCGGCGCACGGCAGCCAGCGCAGCGGCATACGGGCTGGACTGTGAGCTCCTCACAGCGGGACAGGCGGCCGAACGCTACCCGCTCATCCGTTCGGACGACCTCGCCGGAGCCATCTGGCTCCCGGGGGACGGGAAGGCCAACCCGACCGACCTCACCCAGGCGTTGGCCAAGGGGGCGCGCCAGCTCGGCGTCACCGTCACCGAGCGGGCCCGCGTGACCGCGGTCCACGCCGACAAGGGTCGGGCCACCGGCGTCCGCGTCGAGCACGACGGTGACGTCGTCGACGTTGAGGCCGACGTGGTCGTCAACTGCGCCGGGCAGTGGGCCAACGCCGTCGGCGCGATGGCGGGCGTCAATGTGCCGCTGCACTCCGCCGAGCACTTCTACGTCGTCACCGACCAGATCGAGGGCGTGCACCGGGACCTTCCGGTGCTGCGAGACCCCGACGGCTACACCTACGTCAAGGAGGAGGTGGGGGGCCTTCTCGTCGGTGGGTTCGAGCCGGAGGCCAAGCCATGGGTGTCACCCGACCAGCTGCCGCACCCCTTCGAGTTCCAGCTGCTCGACGAGGACTGGGAACACTTCGGGATCCTCATGGACAGCGCCATCCACCGGCTACCCGTCCTCGCCGAGACGGGGATCCGCAAGTTCTACAACGGCCCCGAGAGCTTCACCCCCGACAACCAGTTCATCATCGGCGAGGCGCCGGAGGTGGCTGGCTTCTTCGTCGCCGCCGGGTTCAACTCGGTGGGCATCGCCTCGGCCGGGGGTGCGGGTCGCGCGCTCGCGGAGTGGATCGTCGAGGGCGGCCCGACGATGGACCTCATCAGTGCGGACATCCGCCGGTTCTCGCCCCTGGCCGGCAACCACACGTGGTTGCGCGAGCGGGTCGTGGAGGTCCTCGGGCTCCACTACGCCGTGCCGTGGCCCAACCGGGAGCTCGAGTCGGGAAGGCCCATGCGGCGTTCACCGGTGCATGACGAGGTCGTGGGTCAAGGGGCGGTGTTGGGCACGCGGAACCACTGGGAGCGGCCCAATGTCTTTGCGCCACAGGGGATTCCGGCGGTCCTGAACTACTCGTGGGAGCGGCCCGACTGGGTGGACTGGTGCGTCTTCGAACAGGTGGCCTGCCGCACCTCGGTGGCGGTGTTCGACCAGACCTCGTTCTCGAAGTACGCCGTCGCGGGCGCAGACGCTGCGAGCACCCTGCAGTGGCTGTGCACGGCGGACGTCGACGTCCCCGTGGGCCGCACTGTCTACACGGCCATGCTCAACGCCCGCGGGACCTACGAGGCCGACGTCACCGTGACCCGTGTTGGAGCCCAGGAGTTCCTCGTCGTGAGCAGCGCCGCCACGACCGATCGGGACCTCGACTGGATGCGGCGGCACGCGCCGATCGGCGCAGCAGTGACGGTGACCGACCTCACCAGCGCGATGGCGGTCTTCGGTGTCATGGGTCCGCGATCACGCGAGCTCTTGAGTGCTCTGTCTCCGGACGACTTCTCCGACACGGCCTTCCCCTTCGCGACGAGCCGGGACGTTCGGTTGGGCCGGGCGACGGTGCGGGCCACCCGGATCACGTATGTCGGCGAACTGGGCTGGGAGCTCTACGTCCCGACGGACTTGGCCGCTGGCGTGTTCGGCGGCGTGGGTGGCGTGGAGGTCGTCCCGGCCGGCTACTACGCCATCGAGGCGATGCGCCTCGAGAAGGGCTACCGCGCCTTCGCACGCGAGCTCACGACGGACTGGGGTCCGGTCGAGGCGGGGCTGACCTTCGCGTGCAAGCTCAGGACGAGCATCGACTTCCTCGGTCGGGAAGAGGTGGAACGGGCGAAGGCGCGAGGGCCGGAGCGACGGGTCGCGTCGGTCGTCGTCGCTGACCCCACGGCGTACCTCTGGGGTGGCGAGCTGGTGCTGCGCGACGGACTGCCCGCGGGCCAGGTCACGTCGGCCGGGTGGGGAGCGGCGCTCGGTCGCAGTGTGGGCCTCGCCCTCGTCGGTGACCGTGCCAGCGGGACGGCCACCGCCGACTGGATCGCGTCCGGGCGGTGGCAGGTCGACCTCGCCGGCGAGCGGCTCGACGCGCAGGTGACGCTGCGTCCGCCGTTCGACCCTGACTCGCTGCGGCTCGGACGGGGTGTGTGACATGATGGAATGGTTCATTCACGGACCTTTGATGTCGGGCAGGGGAGTTGACGCATGGACGCGATGAGAGCCTTCGACAAGGCCTCGCTCCCCGATGTCGTGCTCCAGCCCTCGGCCGGCAACGCCTTCGAGAACACCGTCGAGCAACTGGCCCGGGCGATCCGACTCGGCGTCCTGGCCAACGGTGAGCAGCTGCCTCCCGAACGAGAGCTCGCCGAGCGTCTCGGAGTCGCCCGCAACACCCTGCGCGACGCCATCGCCGCCTTGCGCGAGAGCGGGCTCGTGACGACCAAACGGGGCCGTGGCGGTGGAACGTGGGTCACGTATGCCGCGCAGTTCCCTGCCGCTTCGACCGCCGCGCCCAAGGGTGCCTTCGTCCGCAGCGGCGCGGCTCTCGCCGACGCCATCGACTTCCGTCGGGTCGTCGAGCCCGGCGCGGCCTGGTTGACCGCCACCCGCTCACTGGCTCGCGACCAAAGGGTCTGGCTCACCGACAGCCTGCGTGAGGTCGACGAGGCTCCCGATGACGCCGAGCGCCGGGTCGCGGACTCACGACTCCACCTCGCCATCGCGGCCTTGTCCGGTTCGCCCATGCTCATTGACGCCGTGACGCGTTCACAGGCGGCCCTGCACGAGATGCTGACCGCCATTCCGGTGCTGCGGCGCAACATCGAGCACTCGGACCAGCAACACCACGACATCGTCGACGCCATCCTTCGCGGTGACGCCGAACGCGCCAGGACTGTCATGGAGGAGCACTGCGACGCGACCTCCGCCCTGCTCAGAGGACTCATCGGATGACGAAGGAGATCAAGGCATGAGCGGTTCGATTCACGCTGGGGGCCCCACGCAGCTGACCCTCGATGACCTGCGCAGCGGCGCCGAGAGCGGCGAGATCGACACGGTCATCGTCGCGTTCACCGACATGCAGGGTCGCCTGACCGGCAAACGGTTGCACGCGGCCTACTTCCTCGATCATGTCCTCGACGGGGGAGCGGAGGGGTGCAACTACCTCCTCGCGGTCGACGTCGACATGAACACCGTCGACGGCTACGCCATGTCGTCGTGGGAGAAGGGCTACGGCGACTTCGAGTTCGTGCTCGACCTCGACACCCTGCGGCGCACGCCCGGGCAGCCGGGCTCCGTGACGATCCAGTGCGACCTCGCCTGGCTCGACGGCTCCGGCCCCGTGCGGCAGTCGCCGCGCGGCATCCTCAAGGCGCAGGTCGAGCGCGCCCACGAGAAGGGCTGGATGGCCATCGCCGGCACGGAGCTCGAGTTCATCGTCTTCGAGGAGACGTTTCACTCCGCCTGGGATCGCCGCTACGTCGGGCTCACGGGGGCCAACCGCTACAACGTCGACTACTCCATCACCGGCGGAACCGTCGTCGAGCCCCTCCTGCGCGAGATCCGCAACGAGATGTATGCCGCGGGCGTCACCGTCGAGGGTGCCAAGGGTGAGTGCAACTTCGGCCAGCACGAGATCGGGTTCCTCTATGACGAGGTCGTCCGCACGTGCGACAACCACGTCATCTACAAGACGGCGGCCAAGGAGCTCGCGGCCAAGCACGGCATGTCGCTGACCTTCATGGCGAAGTACGACGAGCGCGAGGGCAACTCGTGCCACATCCACCTGTCCCTGCGCGGGCTCGACGGCAAGGTCGTCTTTGCCGACAAGGAGCGCGAGGGTGGGCAGGGCATCCTGCACGACCAGTTCCTCGCCGGTGTCCTCGCGACGATGCGTGACTTCACCTACTTCTATGCTCCGAACATCAACTCCTACAAGCGTTTTGCTGCCGGCTCGTTCGCGCCGACCGCCATCGCGTGGGGTCGTGACAACCGCACCTGCGCCCTGCGGGTGGTCGGCCACGGAGGTGGCCTTCGTATGGAGAACCGGGTGCCGGGCGGTGACGTCAATCCCTACCTCGCGGTGGCCGCGATGCTCGCCGGCGGGCTCTACGGCATCGAGCACGAGCTCGAGCTGGAGCCGGCCTTCGAGGGCAACGCCTACACCTCGGACGTCGAGAAGGTGCCCGCGACGCTGCGTGAGGCTCGCGAGCTGCTCGCGTCCTCGACCATCGCCCGTGAGGTCTTCGGCGATGACGTCGTCGACCACTACGTCAACGCTGCCGACGTCGAGCTCAAGGCCTTCGACGCCGCAGTGACCGACTGGGAACGCATCCGAGGCTTCGAGAGGCTCTGAACAGATGACTTCGCATGACGTGATCAACCCGGCGACCGAAAAGGTCGCCCGCACCATCGACCTCGTCGGTGTCGAGGAGACCGATGAGGCCGTGGCCCGCGCCGTCGAGGTCGGACCGACCTGGCGTGCCATGGCGCCCGCCGACCGGGGTCGACTGTTGCGGCGCTTCAGCGAGGTCGTCGACGAGCACCTCGACGAGCTGGCCGCGCTCGAGGTCGAGAACGCCGGCCACACCATCGGCAACGCCCGTTGGGAGGCCGGCAACGTCCGTGACGTCCTCGCCTACTACTCGGCCGCGCCGGAGCGCCTCTTCGGGCAGCAGATCCCCGTTGCCGGTGGCATCGACCTGACCTTCAAGGAGCCCCTCGGGGTCGTGTCGATCATCGTGCCGTGGAACTTCCCCATGCCCATCGCGGGCTGGGGCTTCGGCCCGGCCCTCGCGGCAGGCAACACGGTCGTGCTCAAGCCGGCCGAGCTCACCCCGCTGACCGCCATGCGCCTGGGTGAGCTCGCCCTCGAGGCCGGCGTGCCGGAGGGCGTCTTCACCGTGCTGCCGGGCAAGGGCTCGGTCGTGGGGGAGCGGTTCGTCACCCACCCCGACGTGCGCAAGGTCTGCTTCACCGGATCGACCGCCGTGGGTCAGGGCATCATGCGCAAGGCCGCCGACCAGCTCAAGCGGGTCACGCTCGAGCTCGGTGGCAAGTCCGCCAACATCGTCTTCGACGACGCGGACCTCGACGTTGCCGCCGCCGCCGCACCCATGTCGTTCCTCGACAACGCCGGCCAGGACTGCTGCGCGCGAACGCGAATCCTCGTGCAGCGCAATGTCTTTGACGCCTTCATGGAGCGGTTCGAGGCAGGCATGCGCGCCGTGCGTGTCGGCGACCCCAACGATGAGGCCACCCAGATGGGTCCGCTCATCAGCGCCGGTCAGCGCGAGGCCGTGCGTGGTTTCGTCGAGAACTCGAACGAGTCCGTCGACGTCGCCTTCCGCGGCACCGCACCCGAAGGGGCCGGCTACTGGTACCCCCCGACGGTCGTCCTCCCCGGCAGCACCAACGACCGGGTCTGGCGCGACGAGATCTTCGGACCCGTCGTGGCGGTCCTCCCGTTCGACGACGAAGCCGACGCGATCCGCCTCGCCAACGACACGGCATACGGGCTGTCGGGTTCGATCTGGACGCGTGACGTCGGTCGAGCGATCCGCGTCTCGCGCGCCGTCGAGGCCGGGAACCTCTCGGTCAACAGCCACAGCAGTGTGCGCTACTCGACACCCTTCGGTGGCTACAAGGCGAGTGGCATCGGCCGCGAGCTCGGCCCCGACGCGCTCGACGCGTTCACCGAGGTCAAGAACGTCTTCATCAGCACCGACAACTGAGCACACCCAACAAAGACAACACAGAACTGAGGTCAGCAAGACATGGGAGATCGGCTCGCAGGCAAGGTCGCCGTCGTCACCGGAGGATGCTCGGGCATCGGGCTGGCGACGGTGCGCCGCTTCGCCGAAGAGGGTGCCAAGGTCGTCATCGGCGACCTCGATGACGCCAACGGTGAGCGCATCGCCGACGAGATCGGGGGCGCCTATGTCCATTGCGACGTCACCGACAAGGACCAGGTCGACGCGATGTTCGCCACGGCCAAGGAGAAGTTCGGCAGCGTGGACATCGCCTTCAACAACGCCGGCATCAGCCCGCCCGAGGACGACTCGATCCTCAACACCGACCTCGACGCCTGGCGCAAGGTGCAGGAGGTCAACCTGACCTCGGTCTACCTCTGCTGCAAGGCGGCCCTGCCCTACATGATCGAGCAGGGCAAGGGCTCGATCATCAACACGGCGTCCTTCGTCGCGGTCATGGGTGCGGCCACGTCGCAGATCTCCTACAGCGCGTCCAAGGGCGGGGTCCTGTCGATGTCGCGCGAGCTCGGCGTCGAGTTCGCCCGCCAGGGGGTGCGCGTCAACGCCCTGTGCCCGGGCCCGGTCAACACGCCGCTGCTGCGTGAGCTGTTCGCCAAGGACGAGGAGCGGGCCGCCCGGCGCCTCATCCACGTCCCGATGGGTCGGTTCGGTGAGCCGGAGGAGATGGCCAACGCCGTCCTCTTCCTCGCCTCCGACGAGTCGAGCTTCATCACGGCCAACACCTTCCTCGTCGACGGCGGCATCTCCGGCGCCTACGTCACACCCCTCTGAGGCGTCGTGGCAACGAGGCCGGTCATCGGCGTCACGAGCTACGTCGAGCCGGTGAGCCGGGGTGACTGGGCGGGGCAGCACAGCACCGTCCTGCCGCATGCCTACGTCGAGCACCTCGAGCGCGCGGGTGCCATCGCGGTGGTCCTCCCGCCGCGTTTCGATGCCGACGACGCCCTCGTTGCAGGGCTGCTCGCGCGTCTCGACGGTGTCGTCATCGCCGGCGGAGCCGACGTCGAACCGATCCGGTATGCCGCCGTGCCCGACTCCCGCGTCCAGTCACCTCGGCCGGACCGCGACGCCTTCGAGCTCGCGGTGGCCCGGGTGACGGCACGGACGCGCCAGCCGTTGCTCGGGATCTGTCGCGGGATGCAGGTCATGGCGGTGGCTGCCGGTGGCGAGCTCGAGCAGCACGTCCCGGACCGGGTGGGTCATGAGGCCCACAGCCCCACACCGGGTGTCTATGCGTCGCACCATGTGACTCCGGTCGAGGGCACGCGTCTTGCCTCGATCCTTGGCACCGAGGTCCTCGACGTCCCGACCTACCACCACCAGGCGGTGCGCACCCACCCCGGCTACGCGGCTTCGGCATGGCACGAGGACGGGACGCTGGAAGCGATGGAGGACACGGCATACCCGTTCCGGGTTGCGGTTCAGTGGCACCCGGAGGCGGGGACGGACACCCGACTCTTCGACGCTTTGGTGCAGGCATGCAGCGCCAACCAGCAGCGTGGGTGACACTGGACGAGTGAAAATCCCAGGACTGGCGATCGCTGCAGGTGGTGTCGGACTCGCTGCATGGCTCGTGCGCGCGGGACGTCCGATACCTGAAGCCATGGGCGGACGCGCATCCGGCGCGCGCGCCGCTCGGATGGCGGAGTCGCCCGAGTGGTCGAACGGCAAGTTCCACAACCAGCAACTGCGCTTCGCGCCGTCCTCGCGCTCGATCGCGGGCACCGTCAAGGAGCTCGTCGCCGGACGCCAGGAACGGCACCCGGTCGGGGACGTGCCGCTCGTGCGCGAACCGCTGGAGCCCCGGGCCGAGGGCACCCACGTCACGTGGCTGGGGCACTCGACCGCACTCGTCCAGGTCGACGGCACCGTCGTGCTCCTCGACCCCGTGTGGAGCGACCGCTGCTCGCCCTCGCAGCAGGTCGGGCCGCATCGCCTCCACGAGGTGCCGGTCGCGATCGCGGACCTGCCGCCCGTGGATGCCGTCGTCATCTCGCACGACCACTACGACCACCTCGACATGGACTCGATCAAGGAGCTCGCGGCACTACGTCCCGAGACACGGTTCGTCGTCCCTCTCGGCGTCGGCGCCCACCTCGAGAAGTGGGGTGTTCCGCTCGACCGCATCGACGAGCTCGACTGGCACGAGGACACCAAGGTCGAGGGCGTGCGCCTTGTCGCGACACCGGCCCAGCACTTCTCCGGGCGCGGGCTGTCACGCGATGGCACGCTCTGGGCCTCGTGGGTGATCGAGGGTGAGTCGCACAAGGTCTTCTACTCGGGTGACACGGGCTACTTCGTCGGGTTCGCCCAGATCGGGGAGCGCTACGGACCCTTCGACGTGTCGCTGGTGCAGGTCGGCGCCTATGACGACGGCTGGCCCACGATTCACATGACGCCCGAGCACGGCGTGGAGGCCCACCTCGACGTGAAGGCTGGGGTGATGATGCCGGTGCACTGGGGCACGTTCAACCTCGCGTTCCACCCGTGGAGCGAGCCGGTCGAGCGTGTTCTCGTCGAGGCCGAGCGTCGTGGAGCGAAGGTCGTCGTGCCTCGCCCCGGCGAACGCATCGACCTGTCGGCCCTGCCCGAGGCGCCGAGCTACTGGTGGCGTTCGATCACCTGAGTTGGTCTCCCGGTGAAACCCGGTCGCACTGTGCGGACCTGACTGATTGACTCGGCCCGGTGACTGACACCCCGGGTTTCTATGAGCACCTGACCTTCAACGCGCCGTTGTCCGAGGCGCGTGCCGACGCCCTCGCCGCTCGGGTGGCAGCGGCTGGGCCATCCACCGTCCTCGACGTGGGGTGTGGCTGGGGGGAGCTGTTGATCCGGGTGGCGGCGCAGGCTCCGGGAGCACGTGCCCTCGGTGTCGACACCGAGGAGCGCCACCTGACGAGGGGACGGGCGCGTGCCCGCGAGCTCGACGTCTCGACGAGGGTGACCTTCGAGAACCTGTCGGGTGACCAGCTGAGCGAGCCGGCGGACGTCGTCATCTGCATCGGCTCCTCCCATGCCTTCGGTGACTCACCGGCCGAGGCACTCGCGGCGCTGAAGCCGCTCGTGCGACCCGGTGGTCGTCTGGTCCTCGGCGAGGGGACGTGGGAGGTGCGGGGTCCGGGCGACCCCGACCTCGTGTGGGATGACGTCGTCGCCCTGCCGTCCGTTGCTGCGTTGGTGGACCTGGCGGTCGAGGCGGGGTTCCGGCCGTTGTGGATCGAGACCGCGAACGAGGACGAGCTGTTCGCGTTCGAGTCCGGCTATCTCGCCGACCTCGAGGAGTGGCTGCTCCACCACGACGACGCCGACGTCCGGGCTCGGGCCGACGAGCACCGCAGGCGGTGGCTGCACGGCTATCGCAACGCGTTCGGCTTCGCCTACCTCACACTCGGTGTCCCGGGCCACTCCTAGTCAGGACTCGACGGGCCGGCCCGTGTCGCGCACGAGGTAGACCCAGGGGAAGGCCCGGCAGCCCACGACCCAGCCGGCCTTCTCGTGGCGGCTCAGCGAACCCGTCCACACGACGCGCTTGTGCTCCCACTGGGTGGAGGTGCGGACGACGAGGTGACGCAGCATCCCGGCCCGGATCGTGTGCCAGCCCAGACGACCGGCGATCTCCAGCTCGGCCATCTCGTCGAAGGCCGTGACCGGTCCCAGCCAGCGTTGCTCGGCCGTCAGGGTGTCGTGGGCGCGTTCGCCGAAGCGCTGCTGGACGGCCTGGCGGCTCATGCCGAGCTCGGCTCCGATCGCGGCCCAGCTGTGGCCGGCCGCGCGAGCGGCACCGACCGACTGGTGCAGCAGGTGCCGCACGGAGCCCTCGGCGTCGGCAACGCGTCGCACCAGTCCCAGGGGGTCGTCCTGGGGTGCGCCGTCAAGGATGGCCGAGCCGATGGCATCGACCAGTTGGGTATGCCGTTCGCTCACCTCGGTCGGGTCGCTCACCTTGGCCCCGTGGCCGGGTTCAGCGTTCGTCACGGCTGGGCAGCCAGGCGTCGTTGTGGCCTGACTCGTCGTCGGTGGGCTTGCGGAAGGTCCCTGAGCCCAGGAGGTAGGCGCCGAGGACCATGAAGGCGACGCAGGCTCCGGTGAACAGGCCCTTGTCGAACCCGTCGCGCCCACGCGACAGGGTCAGTGAGGCGAGTCCCAGGAGGACGAACACCATGCCGGTCGAGAGGGAGGTGCTCTTCCTGGGGCGAAGAAAGAGTCGAGATGCCATGCGTCAACCGTAGGTTGACGCGGACTCCCTTGTCAACTGGAAGTTGACGTCAGGGATGGTCTTGTCCACAGGCCGGCGGCACCACCGGCCTCGTCCACAGATGGCGGCTGAGGGTGTCAGTGCCGTCGGGGTTCGGTGCCATGCTGAGCGCTCACACCACGACGGGGGAGGCCCGATGAGTTCGAGCGAACGGGCACAGCAGCAGCACCACGAGTTCGCCGATGCGAGCAACAGGTCGACCGAAGCGCTCATCGCCCTCGCTCTGTCAGCGCTTGCAGCCAAGCGTGGCCGCGCCTTCGACGATGCGGCCGTCTCCCTGGCTCAACGGTGCAGTGCTGAGGCCGGGCGACGGTCTGTGGTCTCCACGCTCGTCGAGAGCATCGCCGCCGCGACGAAGGAGGCCTGGCAGCGCGGATGGCAGCCAGCCGACGTCCACCGCATGGCGACACGCACGGTGAGCACGGACGAGCAGGCGCTGGTCGTCGACGCGATGAGCGAGGAACTCGGTCGCTATGCCCCCTCGACGGTGGACCACCGGTGGCTGGCCCAGATCATCGAGCTCGACGGGGGAGTCTGGTGGCTGCGCTCGCAGACCTGGCTCGACGCCCGGCGCGGTCGTGGCGTCGACTGGCTGACGTTGCTGTCCCAGGGACTCATCGTGCTGCACCTGCTGTGGACCCTGCCCAGGATCGAACGGCTCTCGCCCCTGCCGGGCACCGTCCGGCCTCCCGAGCGAGGCGCATCGGGGCCGACGGACGCCATGGACTCGTCGGCGGCGCCCGGGCCCCAGGCGGACGACCGGATCCTCGCCCGCGTGCGCATGCTGCTCGCCAAGGCCGAGTCGACGACGTTCGAGGCCGAGGCCGAGACGTTCACGGCTGGTGCTCAGGCGCTCATGGCACGGCACAGCATCGACGCAGCTCTGCTCGCCGCCGACGAGGGCCGCGAGGGTCGAAGCAGCGACGGGCCCCACGGCCGACGCATCGGCATCGACACCCCGTATGACGGACCCAAGGCCGTGTTGCTCGATGCGGTGGCAACGGCCAACCGGTGTCGAATGGTGTGGAGCCGTGAGCTCGGGTTCGGAACGGTCATGGGGTTCGAAGCCGATCTCGACAGCGTCGAGCTGCTCTTCACCTCGCTCCTCGTGCAGGCCAACGCGAGGCTGATGGCCGAGGGCAAGCGCGCCGACCACCGTGGCCGAAGCCGCACCCGCTCCTTCCGCCAGTCCTTCCTCACGGCCTACGCCCACCGCATCGGTGAACGACTGCGCGAAGTGATGGATGCCGAGGTCGAGTCGGCGCAGGAACAGGCCAGCTCACGAGGCCAAGCCCTGGTGCCGATCCTCGCCGCCCGCGCGGAGGAGGTCGACGAGGTCATGGGCGAGTGGTTCCCGGTCGTCAAGAAGAGTTCGGTCGGCTCCGTGCGTGACGCCGAGGGGTGGAACGTGGGCCGGGCGGCCGCCGACCAGGCGTCGCTCGACGGAACCGCGTCGAGGGGACGGGTCGGCAAGGGCCGACGCTGAGCTGGTCCGGTTGTCGCCGGGCGTCAGCGGGTCTGGCCGGCGCGCACCATGTCGACCGCCTTGGCCACCCGATCCATCCGGGTCTGTTCGCGCTTGGCCTCGGTGATCCAGCGGACGTACTCCTTGCGGTGCGAGTAGGCCATCGCGGTGAACGCCTTCTCCAGGGCAGGGTCTGCGACCAACGCAGCGGCCAGGTCGTCGGGCACCTCGACGGTGCGCGGGGTCAGGTCGGCCGCGATGTCGAACGTGACCTCCTGGCCGAGTTCCACGCCCGCCTCGGCACGTGCAGCCTTGCTGAAACCGACGAGGTTCTCCTTGCCCATGCGGGCCAGTCGCAACGGGATGGCCTTGCCCTTGATCGTCACGATGACCGGGAAGGCCTTGGCGCCATCACCCATCGCGGCGACCTGCTCGTCCGTGAAGGCGAACCCACCGGCAGGCCCACGCGGTTCGAGGATGGCGGTCAGGTGCAACGTCTCTCCCATGGAAGGCGAGCGTAGCGACGCAAAGGAGCGGGCGGCATACCCTCAAAGAAACTCGCGGCGACCGCGATGTGGACACGCCTTCCCAGATGCCGGTCACCCATGTCAGTCTCTCCCCGTGACTCTCATGTCCGTGGCCACCGCCACCGTCATTATCGACTAGCGCGACGAACGCACAGTTCGTCGCGCAGACCTCCCACACCCGGGGGGTCTTTTTGTTTGGTCGACGATGGTGAGCCCGAGTCGGCCGGACGACAAGGCTCGGCCGCCACACCCCCGGCCGCTCGAGCAGCAGCGCACGTCGACAGCGACACTTGAGGCACACGTTTTGACGAAGCCGACGCACGAGACCAGATCGAGGCGACACGAATGAGCGACTTGCACGTCTACGACACCACCTTGCGTGATGGTGCCCAGCAGGAGGGCCTCAACCTCTCCGTGGCGGACAAGCTCACGATTGCGTCGCACCTCGACGACCTCGGAGTCGGCTTCATCGAAGGTGGCTGGCCCGGAGCGAACCCCAAGGACACGGAGTTCTTCGCCCGGGCCGCCACCGAACTCACCCTCAAGAACGCGACGCTCGCGGCCTTCGGTGCAACGCGACGGGTCGGGGGCAAGGCGGCGACGGACCCGCTCGTGCGTGCGCTCATCGACAGCCAGGCGCCCGTCGTCACCCTCGTCGCGAAGTCGCACATCGGCCACGTCGAGCGTGCCCTGCGCACCACCGGCGCCGAGAACCTCGAGATGATCCGCGACACCGTGTCGTTCCTGCGCGGGGAGGGGCGGCGTGTCTTCCTGGACGCGGAGCACTTCTTCGACGGGTATGCCGTGGACCGCGACTACGCGATCGAGGCCCTGCAGGCGGCCCTCGAGTCGGGCGCAGAGGTGGCCGCGCTGTGTGACACCAACGGTGGGATGCTGCCCGGCCAGGTCTGGGACGTCGTCAAGGACGTCGTCGCCGCGCTCGGGCTCGACCCCGTGGATGGAGCCGCGCGGCTGGGCATCCACTGCCACAACGACACCGGCTGCGCAGTCGCCAACTCGATGGCGGCTGTCGATGCAGGGGTCACCCACGTGCAGGGCACGATCAACGGCTACGGCGAGCGCACCGGCAACGCCAACCTCGTCACGGTCGTCGCCAACCTCCAGCTCAAGGAGGGGCTGCAGGTCATGGACCCGCACCTCCTCCAGGAGTCGACGCGGATCAGCCACGCGATCAGTGAGATCACCAACGTCCCGGCCTACTCGCGTCAGCCGTACACGGGGGCGAGCGCCTTCGCGCACAAGGCGGGGCTGCACGCGAGTGCCATCAAGGTTGACCCTGATCTCTACCAGCACCTCGACCCCAAGGCCGTCGGCAACGACATGCGCATGCTCATCTCCGACATGGCCGGGCGCGCGTCGATCGAGCTCAAGTCGCGCGAGCTCGGGTTCGAGCTCGACCCCCAGAACGCCGAGGACAGCGCCCTCGTGGCCAAGGTGCTGGCTCGGGTCAAGGACCTGGAGCTGCGTGGCTACACGTTCGACGCCGCCGATGCGAGCTTTGAGCTGCTGCTGCGGCGCGAGATCGAGGGTGCGCTTCCGGCGTTCTTCGAGATCGAGTCGTGGCGGGTCATCACCGACTCGCAGTCGGAGGGCAACGCGCTGTCCGAGGCGACAGTCAAGCTCACGGCGGGCGGCAAGCGCGTCCTGCGCACCGGCGAGGGCAACGGTCCGGTCAACGCACTCGACCACGCGCTCCGGCTCGCTCTCGCCACGGCATACCCGGAAGTGGAGGACCTCGAGCTCATCGACTACCGCGTCCGCATCCTTGATGCGGCCCACGGCACCGATGCCGTGACGCGTGTCCTCATCGAGACCAGTGACGGCGAGACCACCTGGGAGACCATCGGGGTGGCGCCCAACATCCTTGAGGCCAGCTGGATGGCGCTGGTCGAGAGCGTCACCTACGGACTGCTGCGTGCCGGGGTTCCCGCGCGCTGAGTGGCCGAGTCGGGCGCGCGGCCCACGCTCCAGCGGATGCGGTGCGACGCAGGCGGCCATAGCCTTCAGTGGGGGGTCGCTCGGACCCCGCAGACTGGAGGGGAAGCACATGCGGAGACTGCGCGTTCTCGGGGCAAAAGGGTTCTTGCGAGCGGTGATGGCGTCGGCTGCGGCGGCCGTCGTCGTCGGCTCGATCGGGGCGGGGGCGGCGCAGGCTGCGTCGCCGATCTCCACTGCTGGCTTCGACCTCAGCCGGACGAGCACCTCGAGTGCGGTGCTCAGCGCCCTCGACACCGCGCTGCCCAACCTCAGCATCGACACCGTTGCCGCAGACGCCAACCGGGTGGGCCCGACGGGGTCTGCCTGCGGGTCGGTGCTGCCTCACGTGATCAAGAAGTACTGCTGGGCCGACGACGACAACGACACTGAGCAGTGGTACCCCCAGGGTGTCTCGACCACCTATGACGCGTACGGGGGTGCAGGTACGACAGCCGGCGGACGCTCCCTCATCGCAACCTCTTGGTACGACCATGACGGCGGCACCGACAAGGGAGCGCGGGTCTCGATCCTTGACCGGGCCAACGCCAAGTACCGCCACGTCCTCCTGGCCGTCCCCGGTGGGACTTCGACGTCGCCCACGTTCTCGATCGCGAGCACCCACGCTGGTGGTCTGGCCTGGTACGGCCGCTACCTCTACGTCGCCGACACGACCGGCATCCGTGTCTTCGACATGGGCCGGATGTGGAGCGTCAACACGTCCATCACCGATGCCATCGGGAAGACCTCAGCCGGCTATGGCGCCTACGGCTACAAGTACGTCGCGCCACAGGTCCACCGCTACGCTCGCACGGGAACGTTCCGCTACTCGTCCGTGTCGATCGACCGCACGACCACACCGGACACCCTCATCGCCACCGAGTACCGCGCGCCCGGCGACACGGCGCAGGTCTCGCCCCGCACCGTGCGCTACAACCTCGACGAGACGTCCAAGCTGATCGCCGAGACGACGTCGACCGTGGCCGGTGCAGACGGTGCTTGGGACATCGGTGTCGACAGCCTCCAGGGTGGTGTCTTCGTCAACGGGAGCCTCTTCCTCAGCCAGAGCGACGGTGGTTCGGTCGCCGGCACGGACAACGACCGCGGGGATCTCTACCGCTACACGCCGTCGTCCGGCTCGCTCGTCAGCTGGGGCAACCATCTGCCCGTGGGCACCGAGGACTTCAGCTACTGGAGTGGGCGGGGCGAACTGTGGACGACGGCGGAGTACCCGACGCTGCGCGGTCTCTACGCACTGGACTACGGCTACTACAGCGGGTGACAGGCCTCCTCGTCCGAGGTGTGGAGGCCTCCCCAAGAGGTCCCGGATGGCAAACGTGCTCGACAGCCGTGCCCACGCACGCCGATGATGGCGCAGTGACGGGCGAGCAGGGGCCGGAAGGGTCCGACGACCAGATGCCCTGGATCGGGGGCGTCCTCATCGATGCGGCGGAGCAAGGGCGCGGGGTGGGTCGCGCGGCCATGGTGAAGCTGCTTCGGTGGCTCTTTGCGCGGCCCGAGATCATGGCCGAGCTGACCGCCGTCCGGGCTGCGCCCCTGCTGTGACGTCCGGAACGGGTGATCTCGTGGTGAGACCAGGTCCGGGTATGCCGGGTGGTCTCGTCATTGATGCGGCTGACCTGCTCGAGCGGTTCAGCCGGTCGTCGGGGCCCGGAGGGCAGGGCGTCAACACCACCGACAGCAGGGTCGAGCTCGTCTTCGACCCAGCCGCTTCCACGTCCCTCACACCGACCCAGATTGAGCGCGTCCTCGAAGTTCTGGACTCCAGCCTCGTCCAGGGTCGGCTCGTCGTCGCCGCGTCCGAGTACCGCTCGCAGCTGCGCAACCGCGCCGCCGCCCGTGAGCGTCTTGGCAACCTGTTGCGGGACGCCCTGGCGCCAGCGCCACCGGCCCGTCGCCCCACGCGGCCGACCCGCGGCTCCCAACGGCGCCGACTCGACGCGAAGAAGCGCCGTGGTGACCTCAAGTCGGGTCGCGGTCGGGTGACCCCGGACTGACGTTGGGCTGACACCGAGCAAGTCGAGCAGGTCGAGCAGGTCGAGCACCATCTCGAGGGGACGGTGGTGCAGCGGGTCGGGCGGCTCCGCTCCCGAGCACCGCCACGAGATCGCCAGAGCTGGCCCTGTCAACGGCCGGAGAGCACCCTCACGTCCGCGGCCTTCACGTAGCCGAAGCGGTGCCCGACCCAGACCTGGACGTACTCCTCCGTCCCGGTGACCACGGTCTTGTCGCCGGGGAGCGAGTTGTCGAAGGACTTCGCGTAGTAGTAGTCGGTCGGAACCGTCCGGTCGGCGATGACGTAGCGCTGACCCGGCTGGAGGGTGAGCACCGAGCCGTCGGGCGCGGTCACGGTGGGCTGCCCCTGGTAGGGCACCGGAGTGCCGGCGTAGGCCGAGGCCTCGGGGTAGGCGCGCGCATAGACCGGCACGGACGGGCGCACCGGTTCGACGACCTCGCCCTGGGACGGGACGACGTTGGCCTGGTCGCCCTTCGGGCTCTTGATCCACGCGGCGGAGCCGTCCCACCAGACCTTCAGCCAGTCGCCCTGGCGCCCCATGACGTAGAACTTGTGGCCGGCGACTGCGCGAGCGTCGCGGTCGGAGACCAGGTCGGAGGATCCCCACGCGAGCGGCGCCGAGTCGCTCGGGGCCGTGCGGACGTCGACGTAGTTGGTGCCGAAGGAGGGGCAGGGGCGGCCCGGCTGGGTCTCCGTGGCGAAGCACCCGTCGAGGCTGCGAGCGTTGTCCGTGAAGCCGGGCTTCACGGTGAACACCTGGCTGGGGCCACGTCGGTCGGGCCGGATCGGGGCGCCCAGCAGCGCCATGTAGTGCTCCCAGTCCCAGTACGGCCCCGGGTCCCATTTGTAGTTGCTCGACATGAACTCCTCGTGGCCGACGATGTGGGCACGGTCGAGCTCAATGCCCTTCTGCGCGGCGAGGTAGGTCACGAGCTCGGCCGAGGAGCGATACAGCGCTTCGGTGTACCACGTGCCCGGCTCGCCGGCCTTGCCCTCGTGCTCGACACCCACGGAGTGCATGTTGAGGTACCAGTTGCCGGCATGCGCGGCGACGTTACGGGTGGCGACGTGCTGGTCGACGTGCCCATCGTTGGATCGGACGGTGTAGTGCCAGGACACGAACCGGTTCGGTTCGGCCTCGCCCTTGATCAGCTTGGTACAGACGTCGTAGGTGCACTCGGTGTTGTGCACGACGAGGTAGTCGATCGACAGGTCCTTCTCACGGTCGGCGAGGTCGTAGTTGACGTACTGCGTGACGGCCGGTCCGGTGCTGCGGTACTGCGCCTCGACGACGTCGCACTCGATCGTCGCGGGGCACTCGAGCTCTTGGACGCCGGGTTGGAGGAGGCGGTCGTCCGCCACCGCGGAGGTGTCCAGAGCCGCGCTCGGGTTCGACGCCAGCCTCACGGTGTCGCCGAGATCCGTGGTCTCGGTGGCACCGGCTCGAAGCACGTCGAACACGAGGCCGGCGTAGTGCAGGGCCTCCTGTCGGTCGGCGGTGCCGGCATAGCGTGCGACTGCCTTGCTCCACCCCGCCGGGGCCTTCGTGGTCGTGCCGGGCTGGTACGACGCCAGCACCGCCGCGGCGCCGCAGATGTTGGCGACCGGGTCGGTGCGCAGCTGCTCGGCCGACAGCCCGGTCTGCTGGCGCGCCACCTGCAGCGTGCCCGCACGACTGGGCAACCCTTGGTTGGTGTCACCCTTCTCGGGTGCGGACACCGGGGCCACCGGTGCGTCGGTCAGGTGCATCACGCCATACCCGCCGGACACGCTGGGCTGTCCACCGTGGTGGCTCCACCGGCCGCCGAGGTATCCCACGGCGAGCAGGACGTCCTCGGGGACCCCGCTGACCCGCGAGGCCCGGGTGAAGGCCGACTGTGTGTCGTCCGGACCCGCGAGGCAGGTGCCCCAGTCCGTGGCCGACGCCACCGAGGTGCTGCTGAGCGTGAGTCCGGCTGCGGCCAGCGTCGCCGCCAGCGCCCCCGCCCCGAATCGTGAAAACCTGCGCGCCATCGTCGCAACCCTTCCAGCAAAGGTCCCGGGGGAGTCCCGGGCGATGGGACTATCCAACGCCGTCGAACGTTCACACGTCAATGGTTGACATGGCAGTCGACGCGGCCGCCTCAGGGCACGCAGGTGTCCAGCACGCCGATCAGCCTGTGCCGCAACACGTTCGAGCGCTCCGCGAACGCTCGCTGACGCTCCAGGTATGCCGCCTTGCCGGCTGCCGTCTCGATCCTCACCGGTGCGACGCCATAGTCCGAGAGGTCATAGGGCGACGCCTGCATGTCGAGGAGCCGGATCTCCTTGGCGAGGTCGAAGCAGTCCATCGTGAGGTCGCTCGGGACGATCGGCGTCAGTTTGGTCGCCCACTTGTAGACGTCCATACCGGCGTGGAGGCAACCCGGCTGCTCGAGCTCCAGCTGTGACTCGCGCGTCGGCTGGATCGCATTGCGCGACAGGGCTTCTGGCGTGAAGAATCGGAAGGCATCGAAGTGGCTGCAGGTGATCTGGTGCCGTTCGACGACCTCGTCGGTCTCGTTCTGGCTCAGCCGCAGGGGCACCTGCTCGTGGCGCACATCCCCCTCGCGAGCGCGATAGACCATCGCCCATTCGTGGAGTCCGAAACACCCGAGCCGGGCGGGTCGCGCCGAGGTGGCGGCCAGCAGGCGGCCGATGAAATCGACGGCCCGACCGCGCGCGGCGACAAAGGCATCGACGTCCACCTCGACGGCGTCACCGACGACGCGGTAGTGCTTCCACGACGCTCGCTCCAGCGCCGCAGCACCCTCAAGGCGCACGCCCACTCCGGGGTGCCAGCGCCGCAGCTGTGAGGGCTTCGTGGAGTAGTAGCTGAAGAGGAAGTCCTCGATGGGATGAGGCACGCCCTGACCCCGACGCGAGCGGTGGTCTGCAGTGGCCACGTCGACCCGCCGCTGATGCGCCGCTTCACGGGCCGACCACGCCTCGAGATCCACGAGTGTGGGGACCTCTGAGGGGCGGGTTGCAGCATTCATGACCCGACCAGCGTAGGCGAGCGACTTCGCCCGACCTCCCGTCACGTGTCAGGTCCCTGTGCAACGATCCGATGAGGCCCGCAGCGCCGCGGACCGTGACTGCCCTGGAGCTGATGTGTTGCGTCGAGTCCTCACCCTTGTCATTGCGTCGTTCATTGCCCTCGTGGCGCCGTCCGCGGCCCACGCCGGCCCCGGCCAGGGAGCAGGTAAGGGAGCCGACAAGGCGACGAGCTGGTACCTCGCCCTCGGTGACTCCCTCGCTGCGGGCTATCAGCCGGGCGTGGGCGATGACCGCACTGGTGGCTACGTCGGGGGAGTGCTCGATGCCCTGCAGGACACCGCTCCCAAGGCCAAGCTCCGCAACATCTCGTGCTCCGGTGCGACGACCACGTCCCTCATGGGCACCGACCGCTGCACCTACGAAGCCGGCAGCCAGCTCGCCGAGGGCGTCGAGTTCCTCAAGGCGCACAAGGGCAAGGTCGACCTCGTGACGATCGACATCGGCGCCAACGACGTGACCCCGTGTGCGCGACCCGTCGTCGACGTCACCTGTGCCCTCACCGCGCTCGGAACGGTCGAGCGCAACCTCACCGCGACCCTCGGCCAGCTGCGCGCGGCCACCGGCCCGGACACCCAGATCGTGGTGCTCAACTACTACAACCCGTTCCTTGCCGCTTGGCTCACGGGACCGGCGGGCCAGCAGGTGGCCGGGCTCTCGAGCTTCCTGCAGATCCTGCTCAATGACGCGGTCGCCCGTTCGGCTGCGACCGTCGGGGCCGATGTCGCCGACGTGGCCACGGCGTTCAAGTCCGCCGACAAGACACTGGTCAGCACGGCATACGGAACGATCCCGGCCAACGTCGCGACGATCTGCGCGTGGACGTGGATGTGCACGAAGAGTGACATCCACGCCAACGACGCCGGGTATGCCGTCCTCGCCGGAACCGTGGCTGCTCGCCTTCCCTGACCTTCGGAGTGTCATGACCGAGTCGATCTACGAGGCGGCAGGCGGAGCAGACGGAATGCTGCGCCTCGCCGATGCCTGGCATCAGAGAGTTCTCGCGGATCCCGTTGTCTCGCACGCCTTCTCGCATGGATTCAGGGAGGACCACACGGAGCGTCTCGGCGCCTACCTGGGCGAGGCGCTGGGCGGGCCGCAGGCCTTCACCGGGTCGATGAGCACCGAGTCCGACGTGGTGCGCATGCACTCGGGGCAGGGGCGCGAGGAGGAGATGGACCGGCTGGCGCTCGTCGCCTGGGACGAGGCGCTCAGCGACTGCGGGCTCACGGACGATCCACGCCTCGCGGCGACGCTGCACTCCTACTTCGCGGACGCCATACGCCGGATGGGCGAGCACAATGACGACTCGGACACAGTTCCGGAGGGCTTGCCCCTCGAGGTGTGGACCTGGGACTCGTCCGGCTCCGCAGGCTCTGGGTCCTAGAGTGACCTCGTGCGCATCGCGAGATTTACGACAGGTGAAGACCCCGTCTACGGCCTGGTCGACGGAGCCGGCGAGAAGATCGCCGAGATCACCGGAGACCCGCTGTACACGAAGATCGAGCTGACGGGCGCGACCCACCTCGTCGCAGATGTGCGCCTGCTCGCGCCGGTCATTCCGCGCAGCAAGGTCATCGGCATCGGCAAGAACTACGCCGATCACGCCAAGGAGATGGGTGGCGAGGCGCCGTCCTCGCCACTGATGTTCCTCATCCCCAACACTGCGGTCGTCGGTCCGGGTGACCCCGTCGTCATCCCCGGCTTCACCCAAGAGGTGAGCTACGAGGGAGAACTGGCCGTCATCATCGGCCGGGTCGCCAAGGACGTGCCGGTCGACCAGGCGCTCTCGGTCGTCTTCGGCTACACCGTTGCCAACGACGTCACCGCGCGTGACCTCCAGCGCGGCGACGGCCAGTGGGCGCGGGCCAAGGGCCTCGACACGTTCTGCCCACTCGGCCCGTGGATCGAGACCAGCCTGGACCCGGCGGCCTGCCGCATCAGGACGACCCTCGACGGCGACGTCGTGCAGGACGGATCCACCTCCGACATGGTCCACGGTGTCGCCGAGCTCATCGCCCACGCCTCGCAGGCCTTCACCCTGCTGCCGGGCGATGTCATCCTCACCGGCACTCCCGCGGGCGTCGGTCAGGTCGTGGCAGGCCAGCGCGTCGACATCGAGATCGATCAGATCGGCACCCTGAGCAACCCCTTCGTCGACGCGGAGTAGCGCGCGGATCACCGCGAGGGCTGCGAGACTCGCCGGCATGAAGGTCTTCCCGTTCGCCGTGCAGCTGTCCTGGGGTCTCGGTCTGGTCCTGGCGGCCCTCATCCTCGGAACCCGAGAGTCCTTCGACTACTGAGGACCAGCCGGCCAGGAGTCGGCGAGCAGGTGGAAGGTCACGTGCGGGGCCAGCGGATGGTCGTTCGGCAGGTCTGGATGCAGGCTGCGCGTGTGCTCGCGCAGCCCGAGCCGTCGCATGACCGCCTGCGACGGTGTGTTGACGACGGCGGTCCAGGACCAGAGTTCGTCCAGACCCAGGCGGCGTATGCCGTCCGCAACACTCGCGTGCGCCGCTTCCGTCGCGAACCCGTTCCCCCACGCTGACCGCGCCAGGCGCCACCCGACCTCGACGCCGCCCGCGCCGGGGGAGCCGGGGTGCATCGGTGCCAGCCCGACGAAGCCGATCAACTCGCCCGTGACGTCGCGATCCACTCGGTCCACCGCCCAGAGGCCGTAGCCAAGGCTGTCGAAGGTGCCGTCCACCCGCTCGACCATCGCGTCCGACTCCTCGCGCGACCGCGTGCTCGGGAAGTAGCGCATGACGTCGGGGTCGGCGTTCAGGGCGGCGAAGGGTTCGAGGTCCGAATCGCGCCATCGACGGAGCACGAGACGGTCGGTGTGGAGCAGCGGCGGGGGAGGGGACGGCATACCCGTCAGCGTGGCATTTCTGTCCCGCCGAAAAAAGTGTGAAGAAACTTTGCCGGAGGTGTCGTATCCACGTGGGGCCGTTCGTGGAGAGGATGAACGACACCACAGGGCGCCACGCGGCGGCCGGTCGCTCACCAGAGGAGAACGATCATGACGCAGTACATGCTTTCGGTCATGGGCAGCGCAGACGCCGAGACGCCCACCGACGAGGTGATGCAGGAGATGTTCGCGACCGTCGGGCGCTTCAACGACAAGGTGCAGGCCGCCGGGAAGTGGGTGTTCGCGGGCGGCCTCGAGGCGATCACGACCGCGACCACGGTGGACGCGACCGGCGAGAAGCCCACTGTCACCGATGGTCCCTACTCCGAGGCCAAGGAGTTCCTCGGGGGCTTCTGGATCATCGAGGCGACCGACCTGGACGACGCGCTCGACTGGGCCAAGCAGGGCTCTGCTGCCTGTGGTGCCCCGGTCGAGGTTCGGCCGTTCGACGCTGCCTCCCAGTGATCGCCGGCGAGTGACCGCTCACGAACCTGCCGCCGCTCTCGGTGCGGACGCCGTCACTGACGTCGTCCGCGCCGAGTACGGCCGTGTCGTTGCCGGGCTCATTCGTCGCTACGGCGACATCGGTCTCGCCGAGGACGCCCTCGGCGAAGCCATCGTCATCGCGCTCGAGCGGTGGCCGCAGGACGGCGTCCCACCCAATCCCGCCGGGTGGCTCACGACGACGGCGAGCCGCAAAGCGCTGGATCACCTGCGCCGCGAGAAGGTCCGCGACGAGAAATACGCCGAGGCCGCCATGATCACCGACGACACGCTCCCGCAGCCGACCGGTCCGATCGCGGACGACCGGCTCCGCCTCATCTTCACCTGCTGCCACCCCGCGCTGGCCGAACCCGCCCGCGTCGCCCTGACGCTCCGCCTGCTCGGAGGTCTCACCGTCGCCGAGATCGCCAACGCCTTCCTCGTACCCGAGACGACGATGGCGCAGCGCATCACCCGGGCCAAGGCCAAGATCGCCAAGGCCCGCATCCCCTATCGGATCCCCGAGCAGCCAGACCTCGCCGAGCGACTCGACGGCGTTCTCGCCGTGCTCTATCTCGTCTACAACGAGGGTTATCTCAGCTCGAGCGCCGACAACGCCGACCGTCAGGACCTGGCCGACGAGGCGATCCGGCTCACCCGGGCGGTGCGTTCGATCGCCGACGGCATCGGTTCGCCGCCGGAGGTCGATGGTCTGCTCGCCCTCATGCTCCTCAGCCAGGCCCGCCGGCCCGCGCGCATTGCCGCCGACGGGAGCCTCGTCACTCTCGACGAGCAGGACCGCACGCTCTGGGATGCGGGACTCATCGACGAGGGGCACGCGCTCGTCCGTGAATGCCTGCGCCGCAACGCTCCTGGCACCTATCAGATCCAAGCCGCCATCCAGGCCGTGCACACGGACGCGCTCGACGTCTCGCTGACGGACTGGAGTCAGGTGGCCGCGCTCTACGACCAACTGATGCACGTGAGCCCCTCGCCGATCGTCGCCCTCAACCGAGCCGTCGCCGTGGCCGAGCTTGACGGACCACAGGTTGCCCTGGCCGCGGTCGACGGACTGGAGCTCACGGCATACGCACCGTGGCACGCCACCAGAGCGGATCTGCTGCGCCGTCTGGGACGTACGGACGACGCACGACGCGCGTATGCCGCCGCCATCGCGACCACGGAGAATCCCGCCGAGCGTGCGTGGCTGGCTTCGCGACGCGAGACTTTGGGCTGAACCGCCGGGTCGTCGTGGTTCTACTTCTCGACGCGGAAGCCGAGCTTGATACCGACCTGCCAGTCGGAGATCTGACCGCCGTCGCCGAGGTGGCCGCGGATCTCGGTCACCTCGAACCAGTCGAGGTTGCGGACACTGGAACTGGCCGAGGTGACCGCGTTCTGCACCGCGGCCTCGACACTTTCCGGTGAGCTGCCGACGAGCTCCGAGATGGCATAGACGTGATTGGCCATGAGGTTCCTCCGGACGTCGTGCCGGACGCCGGTCGCCCGGTCCTGCCCTCAACGTAGACCCTAGAATCGGGGGATCATGAGCGAAAAGCCCACCCCCGCAGCCAGCAGCCCTCGACTTCGCGTCGCCCCGTCACCCACGGGAGACCCGCACGTCGGCACGGCCTACATGTCGTTGTTCAACCTCGCGTTCGCGCGACAGCAGGGTGGGCGCTTCCTCCTGCGCATCGAGGACACCGACCGCGCGCGCTTCCAGGCCGACAGCGAGCAGCAGGTCTACGACACCCTGCACTGGCTCGGGCTGACCTGGGACGAGGGCCCCGACGTGGGTGGGCCGTTCGCGCCCTACCGCCAGAGCGAGCGGCTCGACACCTACAAGCCCTACGTCGAGCAGCTGCTGGCCGACGGCCATGCCTACTACTGCTACTGCTCGGGGGAGCGGCTCACGCAGATGCGCGAGGTCCAGCAGAAGACCAAGCAGCCGACCGGCTACGACCGCCTCTGTTACGGCAAGACGCGCGAGGAGCGGGCCGAGCTGCCCGGCTTCAGCGAGAAGGACCCGGTCGTCCGGATGCTCATCCCGGAGAACCCGCCCCTGACCTTCGACGACCTCATCCGTGGCAGCGTCTCCGCACCGCGCCCCGATGACCAGGTCATCCTCAAGGCCGACGGCTTCCCGACCTACCACCTCGCTGTCGTCGTCGACGACCACGAGATGGGCATCACCCACGTCGTGCGCGGTGAGGAGTGGATCAGCTCCACTCCGAAGCACGTGCTGCTCTACCAGTGGCTCGGACTGGAGCCGCCGAAGTTCGCGCACATGCCGCTGCTGCGCAACACCGACAAGTCCAAGATCTCCAAGCGCAAGAACCCCGCGGCCCGCCTCACGTGGTTCCGCGAAGAGGGCTACCTCCCCGAGGCCCTCGTGAACTTCCTTGCGCTGTTGGCCTATCCGCCGATCCTTGAGGAGGACGGCACCGAGCGCGAGGTCTTCACGTTCCGCGAGTTCAGCGACGGCTTCGACTGGAAGAAGGTCAACCCGGTCGGGCCGATCTTCGACCTCAAGAAGCTCGACTGGCTCAACGGCGTCTACATCCGCGAGCTGGCGCTGGGCGACTTCACGTCCCGTCTCCTGCCGTTCCTCGAGCGCGACGAGGTGCTCTCGGGCAATCCCTCACTCGGTGAGCTCGGCCGGCTCAAAGCCGTGGCCGAGCTGATCCAGACGCGCATCGCCCACCTGTCCGAGGCCTCCGTCCTCGTGCGCCCGTTCTTCGTCGCCGACGACGCCCTCGAGATCGCCGACGACGCCCGAGGGCAGCTCAAGGACGACGCGGGCCAGGTGCTCGATGCAGCGATGGCCGCTCTGGGTGACATCAACGACCAGGGTGCCGGGGTGCTCGGCACCGACAGCGGGTGGAACGCCGCGGCCATCGAGGCGACTCTGCGTGACGCGATCGTCGAGGGCCTCGGCATCAAGCCGAAGTTCGCCTTCGGCCCCCTGCGCACTGCCGTCTCCGGTGCTCGCGTCAGCCCTCCACTCTTCGAGTCGATGGAGATCCTCGGCAAGACCTCGACGCTCACCCGCCTGCGGGCGCTGCGCGACTCCCTGTGACGGGCTCGACCTGGTCGCACGTCACCGGCGTCCTGTTCGACGCCGACGACACGCTCTACGACACCCGCGCGGCGATGCACGTCGCGGGTGCCGTGGCCGCGGGTCGGCTCTGGCCGAGTGCAGATCCTGATCGGGTTGCCGCAGCTGGTGTGCGGTTCCGCGACGACCCGGAAGGTTGGTTCGCGGCCTACACCCGCGGTGAGCTCGAGTTCGACGAGATGCGCCAGCGTCGGATTGCCGAGATCGGCCGATGGCTCGAGGGCGGCGAAACGGTCTCTCCCGAGGCGTTCTTCGCGATCTACGAGCCGGCCTTCCACGAGGCTCTCCAGGGCTTCGATGACGTCCGTCCCGCAGTGTCAGCCCTGCAGGCCGCGGGCCTGGCCGTCGGGGTGCTGACGAACTCGTCCGGCGACTACACGACGACCAAGCTCGCCGCCGCCGGCCTCGACGGGGTCTTCGACGTCATCTGCAGCCGCGACACACTCGGCTTCGGCAAGCCCGATGCTCGGGCCTTCCACGAGGCCTGCCGACGCATCGGGACGTCCCCGGAGGCGACGCTCTATGTCGGCGACGAGCTCCACACCGATCCGCTCGGAGCGGCAGGAGCGGGTATGCCGGCCGCCTGGCTCGTGCGCGACGGTCACGTCGCGGAGGAGGGCCGGAAGGCTGTGGCGGCACGCGGCATACCCGTCGTTCCAGGTCTCGACGAGGTGGCGAAAAGGCTCGGATTGGCCGACGCGGCGGGCTGACAGCCGACCGATTTGGGAGTGGGGGGAGCCGCCCGGTAGTATCACTCCTCGGTTCACCGGCGCACGAGGTCTTCGGACTGAGGCGGCAGTGATACCCCCTTGGGGTATGGTGTAATTGGCAACACTACGGTTTCTGGTACCGTCATTCTAGGTTCGAGTCCTGGTACCCCAGCTTGGTCAATGCCCTTGTGGCGGAGGCCGATTCGGAAGAGATAGCGTTCTTTGCTATTCTTTCACCTGCTGTCGAAGTTCGCTCCGACAGCACAGTTATGGCCCCATTGTGTAGCGGCCTAGCACGGCGCCCTCTCACGGCGTTAGCACGGGTTCAAATCCCGTTGGGGCTACAACTGGAAGTCCCCGTCACCACCAGGTGACGGGGACTTTCGCGTTGGTGGGGAGGTCCGGCTCAGGCGGAGTGCTGCTCCTCCGCGGTCTTGGCGTGACGGGCGAGCACCTCGGTGAGCTTGTTGGCTCCGGCGATCACGGTCGCGGCGTGGAGCCGACCGGGCTGACGTGAGAGGCGTTCGATGGGTCCCGAGATCGAGACGGCGGCGATGACCCGACCGGAAGGGGAGCGGACCGGCGCCGAGACCGAGGCGACGCCGGCTTCACGTTCGCCGACACTCTGGGCCCAGCCGCGGCGGCGCACCCCCGAGAGGGTCGTCGCGTTGAAGGCCGCACCCTGCAGGCCGCGGTGGAGCCGGTCGGGCTCCTCCCAGGCGAGCAGGATCTGCGCGGCCGAGCCAGCGAGCATCGTCAGGCTGGCGCCGATCGGGATCGAGTCGCGCAGCCCCACGGGGCGCTCGGCGGCCGAGACGCAGATGCGGTGCTCGCCCTGGCGGCGGAACAGCTGCGCGCTCTCGTTGGTGTGGTCCCGCAGCGCGCCGAGCACCGGACCGGCGGCCGCCAGGAGGCGGTCCTCCCCGGCCGCGGCAGCGAGCTCGCCGAGGCGCGGTCCGAGCACGAAGCGGCCCTGCATGTCACGACCGACGAGGCGGTGGTGCTCCAGGGCGACCGCGAGGCGGTGCGCCGTTGGCCGGGCGAGCCCGGTGGCAGTGACGAGCTGGGCGAGGGTCGAGGGGCCTGCTTCGAGTGCGCTCAAGACGATGGCTGCCTTGTCGAGAACGCCCACCCCACTGGTGTTGTCCATGTCTTGATACTGCCGTCCCAAGCCGTGAGACGCAAGTCCCGGGTTCGAGACCGCGTGCCAATCTCGATGGGAGCGAAGGCGCCGACCCTGTGCGAGGCGGCGCCCCGAAACTGTTTCGTGGAGGTGTTGGCCGTGGGCAAGACCCTGGCAGAGAAGGTGTGGGAGTCGCACGTCGTGCGACGTGGCGAGGGCGAACCGGACCTCCTCTACATCGACCTCCACCTCCTCCATGAGGTGACGAGCCCGCAGGCCTTCGACGGACTGCGTCTCACCGAGCGGCCCGTCCGCAGGCCCGACCTCACCCTGGCGACCGAGGACCACAACGTCCCCACCACGCCCGGCCCGATCACCGACCCGATCAGCCTCACCCAGGTGCAGACGCTGCGCAGCAACTGCGACGAGTTCGGCATCAAGCTCTATCCGATGGGTGACGCCGAGCAGGGCATCGTCCACGTCGTCGGCCCGCAGCTCGGTCTGACCCAGCCCGGCATGACCGTGGTGTGCGGCGACAGCCACACCTCGACCCACGGCGCCTTCGGAGCGCTCGCGTTCGGCATCGGCACCTCCGAGGTCGAGCACGTCCTCGCGACCCAGACGCTGCCGCTCAAGCCGTTCCGCACCATGGCGATCACCGTCGAGGGTGACCTCCAGCCCGGGGTCTCGGCGAAGGACATCGTCCTCGCCGTCATCGCCAAGATCGGCACCGGCGGCGGCCAGGGCTACGTCCTGGAGTTCCGTGGCAGCGCGATCCGCGCCCTGTCCATGGAGGCGCGAATGACGGTGTGCAACATGTCGATCGAGGCCGGTGCCCGCGCCGGCATGATCGCCCCCGACGAGACCACCTTCGACTACCTCGAGGGCCGCGACCACGCGCCCAAGGCTGCCGACTGGGACGCGGCGGTCGCCAACTGGAGCGAGCTGCGCACCGACGACGACGCCGAGTTCGACAACGAGGTCATCCTCGACGCGGCGTCACTGACACCCTTCGTCACGTGGGGCACCAACCCTGGCCAGGGTGCGCCTCTCAGCGAGAGCGTGCCGGACCCGTCGATGATGGACGACACCGAGCGTCAGTCCGCCGAGCGTGCGCTCGAGTACATGGGTCTCATCGCCGGCACTCCTCTGCGCAAGATCCACATCGACACGGTCTTCGTCGGGTCCTGCACCAACGGCCGGATCGAGGACCTGCGCGCGGTTGCCGCTGTCGTGCAGGGCCGCAAGGTCGCCGAAGGAACGCGCATGCTCATCGTCCCCGGCTCGGCGCGAGTGCGCCTGCAGGCCGAGGCCGAAGGGCTCGACGCGATCTTCACCGAGGCCGGCGCCGAGTGGCGGCTCCCGGGATGTTCCATGTGTCTGGCCATGAACCCCGACAAGCTCGCTCCGGGGGAGCGCAGTGCGTCGACCTCCAACCGCAACTTCGAGGGCCGTCAGGGCAAGGGTGGACGCACCCACCTGGTCAGCCCCCAGGTTGCCGCCGCCACCGCGGTCCGCGGAACCCTCTCCAGTCCGTCCGACCTCGAGCCGCTCGCGGCGCCGGTCGCCGATCTCGCCACGCAGGAGGCCTGACATGGAAGCCTTCACGACCCACACGGGCACCGGTGTCCCACTGCGCCGCAGCAACGTCGACACCGACCAGATCATCCCGGCCGAGTACCTCAAGCGCGTGACGAAGTCCGGCTTCGAGGACGGCCTCTTCGCCGCCTGGCGCAAGGACGAGACCTTCGTCCTCAACGACCCGACCTATGCCGCGGGCTCGGTTCTCGTTGCTGGTCCCGATTTCGGGACGGGCAGCTCTCGAGAGCACGCCGTGTGGGCCCTCATGAACTACGGCTTCCGGGTCGTCATCTCGTCGCGCTTTGCCGACATCTTCCGTGGCAACAGCGGCAAGTCGGGGCTCCTCACGGCCCAGTGCAGCCAGGACGACGTCGAGCTGCTCTGGAAGCTCCTCGAGAACGAGCCCGGGACACCGGTCGTCGTCGACCTCGTGTCGCGCACGATCACGGCTGGTGAGCTCGTTGCGGCCTTCGAGGTCGACGAATACACCCGGTGGCGTCTGCTCGAGGGCCTGGACGACATCTCGCTGACACTGCGTCACGAGGGTGACATCACGGCATACGAGAGCTCTCGTCCGGCCTGGAAACCCGTCACGATCTGAGGTATTGAGCGCGCGACACGCCGTGTGGGAGTGGGCAGTTCACGCCGACCTGCATCGTGGGAGCGTGGGGCTGATGTGACTCATGTGACTGGCGGTCCGCTGTGACGGCGAGGCGCCGTGCGGAGTGCGGACGACCTGCTGGGAGTCAATTCTATTGCGCTGCAACGCAATTGACGCGAAAATGGCGCTCCGGGCAGCGATCCGTCAGGGCGTTGGTTGTCCAACAGCACACGTACCTTTCTGACCGAATGCCCTTGTGGGACAACGGAAACCGCTTGAGAGGTGATGGACTCCGCGCGTCGTGCGGCCTAACGTCGTGACTGAACAGGCGATCGCCTGATCACACACATCGTCGGGTAGTCCCGGCGGCACACTCGATGGAGAGACAGTGAACAAGGGAGAACTCGTCCGGGAGCTCGAGAAGCGTCTCGGCAGCCGCAAGGCAGCGACGGAGGCCCTCGATGCGGTCCTCGACACGATCGTCCGTGAGGTCACCAAGGGTGGCAAGGTCGGCATCACCGGCTTCGGTACCTTCGACCGCGTCGAGCGCGCCGCACGTACCGGCCGCAACCCGCACTCCGGTGCCAGCGTCCGCATTCCGAAGTCCAAGGCTCCGCGCTTCCGCGCCGGTGCCGCATTCAAGACCTACGTGAAGAAGCCGTCCGCGCTGCCCAAGGCGGCACCGGCGGCTCAGCGCGCGAGCGCAGGCACGGCCTCGGTCGTCGCCAAGGCAGCGCCCGCCAAGAAGGCAGCGCCCGCCAAGAAGGCTGCGCCCGCCAAGGCTGCGGCCAAGAAGGTTGTCGCCAAGGCGGCTCCCGCCAAGAAGGCCGCTCCGGTCAAGGCCGCTGCCAAGAAGTCGGTCGCGAAGGCTGCGCCCGCCAAGGCTGCGGCCAAGAAGGTTGTCGCCAAGGCAGCGCCCGCCAAGAAGGCCGCGCCCGCCAAGGCCGCAGCCAAGAAGGTTGTTGCCAAGGCAGCCCCGGCCAAGAAGGCCGCTCCGGCCAAGGCTGCTGCCAAGAAGTCGGTCGCGAAGGCAGCGCCCGCCAAGAAGGCTCCCGCCAAGAAGGCCCCGGCCAAGAAGGCCGCCAAGAAGAAGTGATTGCGTGCCGCATCAGGCGGCATGCACGTCAGACAGGGCCGGCGCCTCAGGCGTCGGCCCTGTCTGACGTGTCAGAACCCTTGTGGTGATGGGTCAGGTGGCGTGCTCGGTGTGCCCCACGCCGGCTCGTCGCCAAACGGGTTGTCACAGAAGGTCACGGACCAGTGAAGGCATCCGATCACCTCGTCGATGAGCTCATCGCTCTGCATGACCACGAGCCAGCCCTGGGGCTCGTCCAGGGCGGGCACCTGCCCCACGACGCCTCGTCGCTGTTGGTAGGTGCTGTCGCTGGGGGAGCAGTAGCGGCTGCCGTCGGTGGCAGGACCGACGTAGAAGAAGGTGAGTCGGCTGTCGGCGAAGATGTCCTGCTTGCCGAGTGCCTCGGCCACTTCGTACTTGCGGCAGGCGCCGTTCATGGAGGACTCGGGGCCCGACTGGACCTGCGTTCCGAGCAAGGTTCGGGCCTGCGCCTCGATGTCGACCTTCCAGGCGCGCACGGACTCGAGGGTGCAGACCTCTCGGTAGTCCTGAACGATCCATCCGGCGTCATCGGTGGAGAAGCCGCACTGCTGCGCGACCCAGGCGTGGGTCGGTTCGGTTTCCACGTGGTCGGCCACAGCATCCGCTCGCTGCTGTGACTGGGCGAGTTCCGCCGAGATGCGCCCGCTGATCTGGTCCCCGAGGGCGTCGCGTTTGCCGTGCGCAGACACCACACCGGCAATGTTGATGACGAGGTAGAGCGCAACCACGAGAGCGACGAGAGCCACCATCGCTGTGAGGGCAAGGCGGAGGATGCGCTTGAGAGCCGGCATGGCAGCCAACGTACGGAGGAACGCGGGTTGCGCGCCTGAGTACGCCTACGCGACTGCGGTCAGCGGATGACCTCGCCCTCACCGATGCCGACGATCCAGAGCCGGGTCACGGCCGTCCCGTCGAGCTCGATGCTGACGCGTTGACCCACCCGCACGTGGCGCAGGGCGCTGTCGGCGAAGACAGCGCCGGGCCACGAGACGAGCAGTCCGTCATCGAGCAGGGCAGAGCCCGAACCGTCTTCGGCGAAGGTGTGAATGCTCGCTTGCACCCTGTGACGCTATCGCTCGAGGGCATGGCGTGTGCGCGGGCCCAGCGTGAGCCGGGTTGCGGCGTGCCGCAGCGAGGCCTCGTCGTCCACGTCGTGGCGCAGGCCGGGGAGGTCAAGGTCCAGCGGGTGGTGCCCCAGAGCGAGGTGCAGCGCCGCGCTGCCCGGGCCGAACGCGAGGTCGGGCACGCGGGCGACAGTCGTCCCCACGAGCGCCGTGCCCACCCCGTCGGCGTCGGGCACGAAGAACGTCTCATGGCCCGCACCCGCGTCCAGGCAGGCGCGGAGCTCGTCGGGAGTGAGGGCGGGGTGGTCGCCGAGAAGGATGGCCACCAGGTCCGCGCCGGCGGCCTGTGCCGAGCGCACACCGGCCAGGCAGGCATCGTTGAGGCCGATCCCGGGATCCGCGACGACGGTGAAACCGGCTGCCTGCGCGTGAGCGGTCTCGTCGGCGTCCCCGGTCACGACGATGACCGCTGCGGGCGTCACGACACTGGCGACGACCTCGAGGGTGTCGTGGATGATCGCTGCCACGAGGGGTTCGTCGTCGAGGGAGCGACGCAACCTCGACTTCGCACCGCGTCCGCCCTTGACGGGGACCACGACGTGCCATTCGGTCTCGTGGGGCGACTCCATGACTCGATCCTCCAACGCGGCCCCAACCTGCTCGACATCGCCCCCGGCGCGGACAAAGATGTGCGCAGACCGCACGCGAGCACGTGGGCGCGGTGAACGAGACGGAAGGCCTGCATGAGGATCGGACCACGCCACTCTCCACCGGCATACCGGTTCGCGGTCTCCGTCCTACGGCCACTGCTCATGTCACTCACCAAGCGGGAGTGGTCGGGCGCCGAGAACCTGCCGCGGGGGCGAGGTTTCGTCGCGGTGTCGAACCACGTCTCGCACGTCGACCCGTTCATCTTCGCCCACTTCCTCAACGACTCCGGGATCGTGCCGCACTTCCTGGGCAAGGTCGAGGTCTTCAGGATCCCCCTCATCGGGGCGATCCTGCGAGGCGCCGAGCAGATCCCCGTCTATCGCGAGACCGGTCAGGCATCGGATGCCTATCGCGCCGCGGTCGAGGCCGTGGGTGAGGGCAAGTGCATCGCGATCTATCCCGAGGGAACCGTCACGCGCGAGCCCAATCTCTGGCCGATGCGCGGCAAGACAGGTGCGGCGAGGATCGCGCTCGAGACCCGGTGTCCGATCATCCCGATTGCCCAGTGGGGAGCCCAGCAGGTCCTCGCTCCCTACGGTCACCGTCCGAGTGTCCTGCCACGGCACACGATGCAGGTCCGCGCGGGCACCCCGGTCGACCTCTCCGACCTCTATGACCAACCCGTGACCACCGAGGTCCTGGCCGATGCGACGGAGCGCATCATGGCTGCCCTCACGCGGGGAGTCGAGGAACTCAGGGGTGACACGGCGCCAGCTGGCCGCTTCGACCCACGCGAGCAGGGGATCACCGTCACCGGTCGTCCCCGTGCCGCGAAGCCAACCGAGCGTTCAGGCCCCCGTGAGCGTGAACAGCCCCCACAATGGGCCGACGACCACCCCGACAAAGTGGAGGACGACGCGTGACGAAAGCAGCCGTGTTCGGCACCGGTAGCTGGGGAACCGCCTTTGCGGCCGTCCTCGCCGATGCTGGCACTGACGTGACGATGTGGGGCCGACGGGGCGAGGTGGTCGACGCCATCAACGCGGGCTGCAACGACGAGTACCTCCCCGAGCTGCCCCTGCCGCAACGGATCTCGGCGTCGATCGACCCCGAAGAGGCAGCGTCCGGAGCCGACATCGTGGTCCTGGCCGTCCCGTCACAGACCTTGCGAGCCAACCTGGGTTCCTGGGGCTCCGCGCTGCCCAGCAGCGCTGCCGTGGTCTCCCTGATGAAGGGCGTCGAGCTCGGCACGACCCAGCGCATGAGCGAGGTCATCGCCGACGCAGGTGGCGTCGACATCGGTCGCATCGTCGTCGTCTCCGGCCCCAACCTCGCCCGCGAGATCGCCGTGAAGCAGCCGGCCGCCAGTGTGGTCGCTGCGGCCGACGAGCAGGTGGCCCAGCGGGTCGCGGACGCGTGCGCCGCGGCATACTTCCGTCCCTACACCGGCACGGACGTCGTCGGGACCGAGATCGCCGGGGCGACCAAGAACGTCATCGCGCTCGCCGTCGGCATGGCCGAGGGCCTCGGGATGGGTGACAACTCCAAGTCGTCGATCATCACGCGCGGACTGGCCGAGACCACGCGTCTGGGGCTGGCCCTGGGTGGTGACTCGCGCACGTTCGCCGGTCTTGCTGGCGTGGGCGACCTCATCGCGACGTGCATGTCGCCGTTGTCGCGCAACCACAGCTTCGGCGTGCGCCTCGGGCAGGGCATGACGGTGGACGAGGTCATCGCCGTGACGAACCAGACCGCCGAGGGCGTGAAGTCGTGCACGTCCATCCTCGACCTGGCCCGTCATCATGGTGTCGACGTGCCGATCATCGAGCAGGTCAACGCGATGATCACCGAGGGCAGGTCGGCCCAGGAGGTCGTCGAGGCGCTGCTCTCGCGCCCCCGCAAGGCCGAGACCGGCTAGATCGCGCCCAGCGCGGCGTCGAGGTCGCGCCAGAGGTCCTCGACGTCCTCGATGCCGACCGAGAGCCGCAACAGGTTCTCGGGCACGACCTCGGGCTCACCGGGCTGACGTCGGCGGCGCTCGAGCTGACTCTCGACGCCACCGAGGCTCGTCGAGTGGACCCACAGCTGCGTTGAGGCGGCCACGCGTTCGGCGGCGTCCGCATCGCCCGCGACGTCGATGGAGACCATCGCCCCGAACCCGGGGTAGCGCACCCTCTCGACCCCGGCGTGCTCGGCGAGACGGGTCGCGAGCACTGCGGCGTTGGCGCAGGCGCGCTCGAGCCGCACCGACAGGGTGCGCAGGCCGCGCAGTGCCAGCCACGTCTCCATCGGCCCGGCGATGGCTCCCTGGAGCTGCCGGTGGCGGCGCAGGCGTCCGCACAGGGCCTGGCCCACCTCGGTGCCCGCCGTCACGGTGGCGCCGAGCAGGAGGTCGCTGTGGCCGGACAGGTACTTCGTCGCGGAGTGCACGACGACGTCGGCGCCAAGGGCGAGCGGTTGCTGCAGCAACGGGGTGGCGAACGTGTTGTCGACGACGACGAGGACATCGCGGTCCCGGGCGGCCTGGGCCAGTGCCTCCACATCCGCGACGTCGAGCAACGGGTTGGTCGGGGACTCGATCCAGAGCATCGCGGCGCCGTCGAGCGCCGCCACCACGGTTGCCGTATCGGTGATGTCGACGGCGGCGACTTCCACCTCGCCGGCTTCGGCCCGGTCAGTGAGGGTCACGAGGGTGCCGTTGTAGGCCGCAGTCGGCACCACGACCCTCCCACCGTGCGGCACGAGTGAGAGAGCTGCGGCCACGGCGGCCATTCCTGACGCGAAGACGAGGGCCTCCCCGCCCTCGAGCGAGCCGAGAGCCTCCTCGAAGGCCGTCCACGTCGGGTTGCCCGAGCGGGCATAGTTGACCGCCCCGTCCGCGTGGTAGGTCGAGGTGAAGGTCAGCGGCGCGCCGACCTGTTCGCCGGGCTCGCGCGCGACGCGCCCCAGTGAGACGACGCGGGTGGCAGGGCTCAACTCTTCGGGATCCACGCAGGCGAGCGTATGCCGTGTGCCCACCGCTGCGGGATAGGGTCCAAGGCGATGAACTCCGATCTCACGCCGACAGCTGCCCCCACCGACGCGCCGCGCCGCCTGCGCGTCGCTCTCGTCTTCGGAGGCCGCTCCTCCGAGCACGCCGTCTCGTGCGCCACGGCCGCGAGCGTCATGTCGGCGCTCGACCCGGAGCGCTACGACGTCATCCCCATCGGCATCGCCAAGGACGGCAGCTGGGTGCTCGCCCCCAACGACCCGGAACCGCTGCGCCTCGCGCCCGGTCACATCCCCGAGGTCGATGCGTCCGGCCCGAGCGTCCTCGTGCCCACCAGCGCGACCGCGCGGCACCTCATCGTCCACGAGCCGGGTGCGGCGCCGCGCGAGCTCAATGAGGTCGACGTCGTCTTCCCGTTGCTCCACGGCCCCTTCGGTGAGGACGGCACCATCCAAGGGATGCTCGACCTCGCCGACGTGCGATATGTCGGCTCCGGCGTCACGGCGTCCGCGGTGATGATGGACAAGCACATGATGAAGGTCGTCTTTGCGGCCGCCGGACTGCCCGTGGGTCCGTACACCGTCATCACCGACCGAGAGTGGCTGCGCGATCCCGAGGCGGCTCTCGACGCTGTCGGGGCCCTGGAGTTCCCTGTCTTCGTCAAGCCCGCCCGCGCCGGCTCGAGCATGGGCATCAGCAAGGTGGACTCACCCGACGGACTGCGCGCTGCAGTCGAGGCCGCCCGCGAGCACGACCCCAAGGTCATCGTCGAGCAGGGCATCGTCGGGCGCGAGATCGAGTGCGGTGTCCTCGACGGCCACGGCACCGACGCGCCGCGCACCAGTCCCCTCGGCGAGTGCATCGTCGTCAAGGGTCACGCGTTCTACGACTTCGAGGCGAAGTACCTCGCCGACGACGACATCCGGCTCGAGGCCCCGGCCGACGTCGCGCCGGACATCGCTGAGCAGATTGCGCAGATGGCTGTCATCGCCTTCACGGCGGCGGGGTGCGAAGGGCTCGCCCGTTGCGACTTCTTCCTCACCGACACCGGCGACCTGCTGATCAACGAGATCAACACGATGCCCGGCTTCACCCCGAGCTCGATGTATCCCCGCATGTGGGCGGCCGCCGGCCTGACCTATCCACAGCTCATCGACGAGCTCATCGCGCTCGCGATGGAGCGCCGCGTCGGCCTGCGCTGACTGCCCTTTTCCCGACTTATTGCGCATTCCGACGGTGAGGAGCGCAGCGACGAGCGTCGGAATGCGCAATAAGTCGGGGTTTCAGCTGCAGGCGAGGGAGTTCTTGGGGAGCTTCTCGGCAGCCTTGGTGAAGGCCGGGAGCAGCAGAGGCTCCGGCGCGTAGTCACTGGGGATGAGTACCTCGAGCGCCGGGTCCCGCCCGAACGTCGTGAAGCGGGTCCCGTCGCTGAGCTTCTCAGCGACCCACCCCATGCCGTCGACCTCGATGCAGTCCTCCGTCGTGGGAGCCAGGGCCGGGACGCCGCACCGCGCGATGATCGCCGGATCCCCGTATGCCGCACCGGCGCTCGCGTCCGACACGTCCCGTCGGGCGTTGCCGCCAACCTTCGCCGGCCAGACAGAGGTGACCTCACGGCATACGCCGCTCGTTGCTTGGGAAGCCGGCTCGATCTCGACGGCTGACGAACACCCGGAGAGCACGACGACGGCGGTGGCGCCGAGCGCCACCGCCGTCGTCAAGTGCCTGCGTGATGTCACGGTCAGACGTGAACCACCGTGCAGGTGAGGGTACGAGTGATGCCCTCGACCTCTTGGATCTTGGCGATGACGAGCTTGCCGAGCTCGTCGACCGTCTCGGCCTCGACGCGCGCGATGCAGTCATAGGGGCCGGTGACGTCCTCGGCGAGGGCCACTCCCGGGATCGCTGCGATCGCGGTCGCCACGGCTGCTGCGCGACCGACTTCGGTCTGAATCAGGATGTAGGCCTGGACCACTGGGTGTCACCTCACTGTCAGGGAGAGGCTCTGTGCGCCGCTCCGCCTGAGTCTTTCTGAGTCTCGGTCGACCGTCGCCGAGGCGATGGTGTCTGCACGGTACCGTGCCGATGGTCCGCAAGTCTCGGGTGGTTCAGGAGGTGGCCGTGTGGTCGCGCACACGACGATCGGTTCGGTGAGCGAGTCCGATCTCCTCGCACGGATCATCCCGATGTTCGGGGAGAGCCCCTTTGCTGGTTCCGGAGTGCTCGTGGCACCCGGTGACGACGCCGCCGTGATCACGGCACGCGAGTCCGTCGTCGTCACCACCGACTCCATGGTTCGCGGTCGGGACTGGCGCGACGACTGGTCCAGTGGCCACGACGTCGGCCTCAAGGTCGTCGCGCAGAACGTCGCCGACGTCGCCGCGATGGGCGCGGTCGCGACCGGCCTGCTCGTGTCCGTCGCCGCCGATCCCGAGACCGAGCTCGACTGGGTCATCGACCTCACCCGCGGGATCGCCGACGCGGCCGAGGACGCGGGCTGTCCCGTCGTGGGCGGCGACCTGTCGTCTGCGCCTGCTGGGGTCGTCCTGGTGGCGGTGACGGCGTTCGGGGACCTCCAGGGGCGTATGCCGGTCCTGCGGTCGGGTGCCCGACCGGGAGACGTCGTCGCGGTCGCAGGGTCGCTCGGCTGGTCCGGAGCAGGACTGGCGCTCTACGAGGCAGGAACGCCGGACCCCATCGCGCCGGACGCCGGGGCCGGTCACCTCACGGCCAGGGAGCGCGCCACGTCGGTGCTCATGTGGTTCCACCGCTCGCCCCGACCCCCGTGGGAGTCCGGGCCCGTCGCCGCCGATGCCGGTGCGACGTCGATGATCGACCTCTCCGACGGGCTCGTGCGCGATGGCGGACGGATCGCCGTCGCCAGCGGCGTCGAGCTGGCCCTCGACGAGGCGCAGCTGCGTGAGCACTTCCTCGCCGGCCCCATCGAGCTCGCGGTCGGGGAGGACGTCGGCTGGCGTCAGGTGCTGTCCGGGGGAGAGGAGCACTCGCTCCTCGCGACCTTCCCTGCCGATGCGGTGCCGGATGACCCGCACGCGCCCTGGACGGTCATCGGGCAGGTCGTGGAGGCCGGACCGCAGGGGCCGCGGCTCACCGTCGGTGGAGCCGTGCCGAGCGTAACGGGCTGGGACCACTTCGCCGGCTGACCGGCATACCCCGATGTCTTCTTCCCCGGTCACGCTGGGCATGCGAAAGGGCGCCGTCCGAATGGAGGGCGCCCTTTCGGGATACAGCTAAGGGGTCAGCGCTTGACCTTGCCGGCCTTGAGGCAGGAAGTGCACACGTTGAGCCGCTTCGGGGTCACACCCTTGTCACCGACGAGGGCCTTCACGCGCTGGATGTTGGGGTTCCAGCGACGCTTGGTGCGGCGGTGCGAGTGCGAAATGCTGTGGCCGAAGCCGGGTCCCTTGCCGCAGACATCGCAGTTGGCAGCCACGGTGGATCTCCTTGAGTCGTGTCATACGAAACGGCTGGAATGCCAGCCGCCTCAGGTCAGTGGATTCCGGTGCCCGCCCCATATGGGGCTCACGCGGAACCGTCAAAGCGTAGCCGAGTTCGGGTGTGGCTCCAAAACGAGCCGGGCACGCCCGATAGCCTGCCACCGTGCCTGCCGTTCTCGATGCCGATGGAGCCCGCCTCTGGGCAGCTCTCACCCGAGCCGCGTTCGCGCTGCGCCGCACGGAGATCGACGCGCTCAACGTCTTCCCGGTTCCCGACGGTGACACCGGCACCAACCTCTATCTCACGATGGACACCGCGATCAACGAGCTCAACCGCCTCCACGGCGCGCAGGGCACGATCGGTACGGCCACCCTCGTCGACGAGGCCCGCGACCTCGCCCGCGCCATGCTCATGTCGGCGCGCGGCAACTCCGGGGTCATCGTCAGTCAGCTCGTCGCCGGCATCAGCCACGTCATCGTCGAGGAGGAACTTGACGAGGTCGACGGGGCCGCCCTGGCCCGGGCTGTCACGCGCGGCGCCGAGCTGGCCCGTGCCAGCGTCGCCCATCCTCAGGAGGGCACGATCCTCAGCGTCGCGGACGCGATCGCCGAGGCCGCTCGCGCCAGTGCCGACGGGGGCGGGGACGCCGCCGAGGTCGCCGGATCGGCCGTCGCCGCTGCCGAGACCGCTCTGGCCCGCACGCCCGAACAGCTGCCGGCGCTCGCTCAGGCCGGCGTCGTTGACGCCGGTGGGGCCGGCTGCCTGCTCATGATCGAGGCGCTGCACCGCGCGCTGACCGGCGACTGGACCAGCGAGTCGGGCACGTTGAACCACGCATCCGAGGACCTCGTGCCGCGGGCGTCCTGGCACGCGGAGGCGTCCGCCGACGGCTCCCAGCCCGCGGGTGGTGGCGGCGTTCCGCGCTCCCCGGACGGCCATGACCCTCTCGACACTCCCGCCGCCGGGCTCGACGGCCCGGCCTTCGAGGTGATGTTCCTGCTCGATGACAGTGACGTCGGCCGGGTCGCGATGATGCGGACCGCGCTCGACGGCCTGGGCGACTCGCTCCTCGTCGTCGGGGGACCGGACCTCTGGAACGTCCACGTTCACGTCGACGACGTCGGTGCCGCCGTCGAGGCCGGCATCCTGGCCGGTCGCCCGCACCGCATCAAGGTCACGCACTTCGCCACGCAGATCTCGGCCCGGGAGCCGCAGCAGTTCGCCGTCGTGGCGTGCGCCGCAGGGCCGGGCATGGCCTCGATCCTCACGCAGGCCGGGGCGACCGTCGTGTCGAGCGCTCCCGGAGCGAGGGCCTCGGCGGGGCAGCTCCTCGACGCCATCCGCCGCACGGGCGCGGCCTCGGTCGTCGTGCTGCCCAACGACAAGGACACGCTCATGGCCGCCGAGGTGGCCTGCCGGGCAGCAACCGACGACGGCATCGACACCGCGATCATCCCGGCGCGCACCGCCGTCCAGGGCCTCGCGGCCCTGGCCGTCGTCGACTTCGACAAGGGCCTGCGCGAGAACGCCATCGGCATGACCGGAGCAGCGGTGGCGACTCGTCACGGCGCCGTGTCGATCGCGTCGCGTGAGGTGCTCACCTGGGCCGGTTCGGTGTCCGTCGGCGACATCCTCGGCATCGTGAGCGGCGACGTGGCCCTCATCGGCGACGACCTCACGGCCACAGCCGTCGAGGTTCTGGATCGCCTGTTGTCCGGTGGCGGCGAGCTCGTCACCCTCGTCTCCGGCGCCGACGCCGACCCGGCCTTCATCGATGCCGTCGAGGAGAGCCTGGGCAAGAACCATGCCGAGGTCGAGGTCGTCCGCATCGACGGTGGCCAGCAGGTCTACCCGCTCCTCGTGGGGGTGGAGTAGCCCGGTGTACGACGAGTCGACTCCGCTCACCAAGGTTCTGGACAAGCGCGAGGCGAAGAAGTTCAAGGACGCTCGCGGGATCGAGACCGTGGGCGACCTCCTGGCCTACTGGCCCCGGCGCTACCAGTCGCCCGAGAGCAACCTCGCGGCCGCCCGCATCGGGTCCTACATCGTCGCCGTCGCAGAGGTGAAGACGGCGACCACGCGGTCGATGAAGAACCGGCGCGGACGCATGCTCCAGGCCGTCATCACCGACGGCTCCAAGGACCTCGAGATCACCTTCTTCTCCTCGCATGGACACGAGGGCAAGCTCGTCCCCGGCGCACGAGCGCTGTTCGCGGGCAAGGTGTCGGCGTTCAACAACAAACTCCAGCTCGCGCACCCCGGGTATTCACTGCTGAGCGACTTCGACCGCGGCGACCGGCGCAACCTCATCCCGATCTACAAGGCCGTCGGCAACCTCCACACGTGGACGGTGACCGAGTGCGTCCGGATGGTCCTCGACCTGCTGGACGAGTCGCCCGAGGCGATTCCCGAGGACGTTCTCGACCGTCGCGATCTCGTGGACCGGATGGCTGCCCTGCGGGGTATCCACACGCCGGACTCGCGAGCCGAGATCGACGCGGCGGAAAAGCGCATGTCCTACGAGGAGGCCCTGATCCTCCAGGTCGCCCTTGCGCAGCGTCGGGCGCGTCAGGCCAAGGAGTCGACGCTGGCGAGAGTGCCCCGCCCCGGTGGGCTGCTCGACGCCTTCGACCAGCGGTTGCCCTTCACCCTCACGGCCGGCCAGGTCGACATCGGCGAGACCCTTGCGACGGAGATGGCCCGCGACGTCCCCATGCACCGACTCCTCCAGGGAGAGGTCGGCTCGGGCAAGACCGTCATCGCCGTGCGCGCGATGCTGGCGGCAGTCGACGCCGGGGGACAGGCCGCCCTCCTTGCCCCCACCGAGGTCCTCGCGTCGCAGCACCACCGCTCGATCACCACGATGCTCGGCGACCTCGCCGAGGGCGGCATGCTCGGCGGCAGCGACATCGGCACCAGGGTCACCCTGCTCACCGGCAGCATGTCGACCCAGTCACGCCGCAAGGCGATGCTCGACATCGCCAGTGGCGACGCCGGGATCGTCATCGGGACACATGCCCTCATCCAGGAGCACGTGAGCTTCCAGGATCTTGCCCTCGTCGTCGTCGACGAACAGCACCGCTTCGGCGTCGAGCAGCGAGATGCGTTGCGGGGCAAGGCTGCTCAGCCCCCACACGTCCTCGTCATGACGGCCACGCCGATCCCGCGCACGGTCGCCATGACCGTCTTCGGTGACATGGAGACCTCGACCCTGAGTGAGCTGCCGGCGGGGCGAGCGCCCATCACCACCCACGTCGTCCCCGAGGCCAAGCCCGGCTGGCTCCAGCGCACCTGGGTGCGCATCGCCGAGGAGGTCGCCCTGGGGCGCCAGGCCTACGTCGTGTGTCCGCGCATCGGCGACGACGACGAGCCGGACGAGGACGCCGAGATCTTCGCGCCCGACGCTGGCGGCGATCCCGACTCCGATGGTGACGGCGCCGACGAGGGCGCCGAGGGAGACGCTCCGCCACCTCGCCCGCTCGCCTCGGTCCACCGTGTCCACGCCGACCTCGTGGCCAACCCGGCGCTCGAGGGGCTCAGCATCGAGATCCTGCACGGCCGCCTGCCCGCCGACGAGAAGGACGCGATCATGCGCGACTTCGCGTCGGGCGCCATTGACGTCCTCGTCTCCACGACGGTCATCGAGGTCGGTGTCGACGTCCCCAACGCCAGCGTCATGGTGGTCATGGATGCCGATCGCTTCGGTGTCTCGCAGCTGCACCAGCTCCGTGGTCGCGTCGGCCGTGGTGGCCTCCCCGGCCTGTGCCTGCTCGTGCACGGTGGCGACGCCGACGCCCCGCACGAACGCCTCGACGCCGTCGCCGGCACGACCGATGGTTTCGAGCTGGCCCGCATCGACCTCCGTCAGCGCCGCGAGGGTGACATCCTCGGGTCCTCCCAGCACGGCAAGCGCACCCAGCTGCAGTTCCTCCACGTCCTCGAGGACGAGGACCTCATCGAGGCAGCACGCGAGGACGCGTTCGCCGTCGTCGCCGACGACCCGGACCTGGGGGCACATCCCCGACTCGCCGAGCTGGTCCACGCACGAGTGGACGCCGAGCAAGCGGCATACCTGGAACGAGGCTGACGTGACCCGAATCATCGCCGGAACGGCGGGCGGACGTGAGCTGAAAACCCCTCCCGGCAAAGGCACGAGGCCCACGAGCGACCGCGTGCGCGAGGCGCTCTTCTCCGCCCTCCAGGCGCGTGATGCGCTCTCGGGTGCGCGGGTCATCGACCTGTATGCCGGGTCCGGCGCCCTGGGCCTGGAGTCCGCCAGTCGTGGTGCGGGGGAGGTGACCCTCGTCGAGTCCGACCGGACCGCTGCGGGCGTCATCCGCGACAACGCCGGGCGACTGGGGCTCAAGGCGACCGTGCTCCCGGTGACGGTGGCGTCAGCGCTCGCGGGCACGCCGCGCGAGCTCGACCTCGTCTTCCTCGACCCGCCCTACGACCTCAGCGAGGAGGCGCTCGCCGCCGATCTCGAGGCCTTGGCCACGCGCAGTTGGCTGGCCGACGGCGCCCTCGTCGTCATCGAGCGGTCGAAGCGTTCCGCCGAGCCGACCTGGCCGAAGGGGCTGGAGCCGGAACGCCTCAAGAAGTACGGCGAGACCGTCATCTGGTACGCCACGCACTGACCCAGCACGCCGCTCCCACAGGGAGCCTGACCTGCAAGGATGGGGTCATGAGCGACTTTGAGATTCCCCGTCCGACCAGTGGTGACGTCCTCGAGCTCATCCTCGACGACCACCGACTCTTCGAAGACCTCCTCCGGGCGGCACGGCGCAACGACGTCGACCGTGAGGCCGCGCGCTCGGCCCTGACCGAGCTGCTCGTCGCCCACGCGGAGGCCGAGGAGGAGAAGGTCTACCCGACCCTGCGCAAGAAGCGCGCGATCGGGGCGCACGAGGAGGAGCACGGCGAGGAGGAGCACGCCGAGATCACCGAGGCGATCGTCGGCTTCCTCGAGGCCAAGGGCACCGACACGGAGAAGTACGACGCCGCCCTCGAGGACCTGGCGACCGTGGTCAACCACCACACCAACGAGGAGGAGCAGACGATCATCAACCCGGCTCGCGAGGACGTGGCCGTCACGGTTCGTGAGGAGCTCGGCGTCGCCTGGGCGACGCGCCGCAACGAGCTGCTCGAGCAGGGATGCGCCAGCCTCGACCAGGTGAAGGCCCTGCTTCACCGCGCCGAGAAGGAGGGCGTCATCGCGACCCCAGCGGCCCGTGACCAGGCCGAGGAGATCGAGGAGCAGGCCAAGGAAGAGGCCAAGAAGGTCGAAGAGGCCGCCAAGGAGAAGGCCAAGGACTGAGGTTGGGCCCGCCGCGGAACGTAGGGTTGCGCAGGTGAGCGACCAGCAGATCAGGCGAGCGGTGTGCCCCGGGTCCTACGATCCGGTCACCCTCGGACACATCGACGTCCTCGTGCGCGCGGCCGCGCTCTACGACGAGGTCGTCGCCGCGGTGCTGCACAACCCGGCCAAGAGCGGCACGTTCTCCGTGGAGGAGCGCATCGGCTTCATCGAGCGCGCCCTTCCTTCAGTGGTCGCCGACCGCGTGCGGGTCGAGGCGTTCGCGGGTCGCCTTCTTGTCGACGTATGCCGTGACGTGGGTGCCGATGTCGTCGTCAAGGGCCTGCGTGGCGGCACCGACTTCGCCTACGAGCTGCCCATGGCGCTCATGAACCGCCACCTCACCGGCGTCGAGACCGTCTTCCTGCCCGGCGCCCCGCAGTTCGAGCACGTGTCGAGCTCGCTGGTCAAGGAGGTCGCGAAGTTCGGTGGCGACGTCTCCGGACTCGTCCCGGACGAGGTTCTCGCCGCTCTGAAGGAGCGCCTGGCGCAGGAATGACTCCCGTCTTCGTGCCCCGTACGGACACGGCGAGCAGCAAGGCGTGTCCGCACGGGGCACAGAGACGGAAGGTGCGCACGCGGCATACGCTCGGCTCGGAAAGGGTGCATTTGGGGAGGTGGCACCACCTCCGGTACCTTTGATCTTCGGTCTGCGTCAGCCGTGACGAAGACCGAACCACCCGACCAAGGCAAGGCAATGACTCGTCTCGATCCTCGGTCTCCTCTGGTGCTCGACACCAAGGAGGTCGGCCGGCGACCCGGCTCGATGGCGGAGCTCTCTCGCGAGGTCGGGGCACCAGCTGAGTTCGGCACGGCGGTGCTGCGCGTTGTTGAGGGGGAACCCTTGGCGGTCAACGTGCGGCTCGAGTCCGTTGTCGAAGGAGTGCTGGTCACTGGTTCGGTGCGAGGAACGGCGACCGGCGCCTGCGTGCGGTGCCTGGATCCCATCAGCCACAATGTGGCCGGGAACTTCCAGGAATTGTTCGCCTACGCCGATCGCAACGCTCACCACCAAGAGGTGGGCGACGAAGAAGCAGCCGAGGAGTACCTCGTCGAGGACGGTCTGATCGACCTCGAAGCGGTGCTCCGGGACTCGGTGGTGCCTGCACTGCCGTTCCAGCCCGTGTGTCGCCCGGATTGCCCGGGGTTGTGTTCCGAATGTGGGATGCACCTCGCGGAGGATCCGGACCACGCACATGACGTGATCGACCCCAGGTGGGCGGCTCTCACGGACCTTGCGTCCGAGTCGTCCACGACACAGACTTCAGATAGGACCTGACGTGGCTGTTCCGAAGCGGAAGACTTCGCGTTCCAACACGCGCCACCGCCGTGCCAACTGGAAGGCCACGCCGGTCACCCTGACCTCGTGCCCCCAGTGCAAGGCCCCGACGCAGCCGCACGTTGCGTGCCCGTCGTGCGGGACGTACAACGGCCGCCACTACGGCGTTGCCGAGCGCACCGAGCACCAGAGCTGATCCCACTCCTCATGGGGAGGGGCTCGCACGGCCCGGTGGCCAAGACGCCACAGCGCCCCGTCGTTGAGCTTCACCAACACCTCAAAGAGGTGACCGGTGAAGACATCGACGTGGCGCTGCTTGGTCGTGCCCTGACGCACCGCTCGTATGCGTACGAAGCCGGTGGCATTCCTCACAACGAGCGTCTGGAGTTCCTGGGCGACTCGGTCCTGGGGCTCGTCGTTACCGACTCGCTCTATGTGACCCACCCCGACCTCACGGAAGGGCAGCTCGCGAAGCTGCGCGCCGCCGTGGTCAACATGCGTGCCCTCGCGGCCGTCGGTCGCACCCTCGGTCTGGGGGACTACCTCCACCTCGGTCGCGGTGAGGAGTCGACGGGTGGGCGCGACAAGGACTCGATCCTGGCCGACACGGTCGAGGCCGTCATCGGCGCGACCTATTGCAGCGCCGGCCTCGTCGCGGCCGGTGACCTCGTGCACCACCTCCTCGACCCGCTGATGGCGTCGTCGGCCACCCTCGGCGCGGGTCTGGACTGGAAGACGAGCCTGCAGGAGATCTGCGCCCTGCATTCAGCGGGCCCGGTCGAGTACGTCCTCGAGGAGGACGGCCCCGAGCACTCCAAGACGTTCAGCGCCCGCGTCCTCGTCGGTGGCGTGGAGCATGGCTCCGGCGTCGGCCGCACCAAGAAGGACGCCGAGCAGCAGGCCGCCGCCCAGGCCTGGCAGACCCTGCGCGAACGTCACGGCGATGGCCTGTCGACCGCGCCCCTGCCCGACCTGTCCTGAGCGACTGAAGCGTGCCAGAGCTGCCCGAGGTCGAGGTCGTCCGTCGCGGACTCGCCGACCACGTCGTCGGCCGCCGCATTGCCACGGCCGCCTTCACGGGTGCGCGAGTGGCCCGGCGCCACGTCCCGGGACCGATCGACCTTGCTGAGCGGATCGTCGGGCTCGACATCACGCAGGCGCGCCGCCGCGGCAAGTACCTCTGGCTCGTCCTTGGCCACGACGGAGAGCCGGTCCACGGCCTCATTGCACACCTCGGGATGAGCGGGCAACTGCTCGTCGAGGCGGCTGACGCCCCGGACGAGAAGCACCTGCACGCGCGCTTCACCTTCGCCGACGGCGATCCCGAACTGCGGTTCGTCGACCAACGGACCTTTGGTGGTTTCGCCCTCGACGATCTGGCCGACGACGGCGTGCCGCACCAGATCCGACACATCGCGCCAGACCCCTTCGAGTTGGCCTATGACCAAGTGGCTGTCGTGCGTCGGATCAAGGCCAGCGACAGTGCGATCAAGCGGATGATCCTTCACCAGGGCGTCGTCTCGGGCATCGGGAACATCTACGCCGACGAGGCCCTGTGGCGGGCGAAGGTCCACGGTGAGCGGCCCTCGAGCAGTCTCACGAAGCCGGTGATCGCACGCGTCCTCGACCACGCCCGCGAGGTCATGGCAGCCGCGCTCATCGAGGGTGGGACGAGCTTCGACGCGCTCTATGTCAACGTCAACGGGGCCTCGGGCTACTTTGACCGTTCCCTGCACGCCTACGGCCAGGAGGGTGAGCCGTGTGCGCGGTGCGGAACCCCGATCCGTCGCGAGCACTTCATGAACCGGTCGTCGTTCTCGTGCCCGACCTGCCAACCCCGTCCGCGGGGAGCCCGCCACAGCTGATCAGGCCCGAGCTGGCGAGAAGTCGCCAATGGTGGGTCTGCCTCACGTCGCGGCGCGTACCCTGTTCTGCGGGGGTTGCAATCGCGGTCGTGCCCTCGGGTCGGCAAGGCCCAGCAGAGCCACACCGGGGGAGATCACTTGATGAAGAAGTCCATGCTTGCTGGCCTCGTGGCTCTCGGGGGAGTCGCTGCGGCGCTCGCGCCGGCGGAGATGGCCTCGGCCACCACCATCACGCCTGGCTCGCACTACCGGATGTACACCGGAGCGGGTTCCGGCAGCCTGGGGGACTGGAAGCTCCTGGGGCGCACCACGTCCACCGATGCGTCCTTCAAGGCCGCCAAGGCGGGGGTGTGGGTCTACGGCGACTCGATCACCCGGGCCGACTACGCCGACCTCGCGGCGAGCCTCACTGCGAAGGGTGTTCCTTCGGCCGTGGACGCGCAGGGCGGCCTGCCCACGTTGCCGGCCGTGGATCGACTCGCGGCCCGGGTCGCACGGCAGGGCTCCCCGAGAATCCTTCTCATGGCGACTGGTTCCAACGACATCTTCCGACCCACCTTCGTCGGCTCTGCGGCGACGAAGGTGCGGGCGCTGGTTGGACCCGGCACCAAGATCGTGTGGGTCAACACCTACGTCAAGCGCACCCGCGTCCCGGCCACGATGCAGACCTACGACCTACGCAACTCGATGTCGGTCAACACTGCGGTCACCACGGCACGCGTCAACGTGGTCGTGGACTGGTCGGGGTTCCTCCGGGCGAAGGCGTCCCGGCCAGGCGCGTACCTGTCGGACGGTGTGCACACCACACCGCTGGGGCGGGACGCCCGCAACGCCTTGATCCTGGCCAAGATCGCACCCTGACCTCAGCCCCCGCAGCGGGATCCGACCCGGGCCGTCAGGGGATCGGGAGCTCCTTGAGCGTGACGGCCTTGCCGGTATGCCGTGTGCTCAGGTCCGCGAACGCCTGGCGGATGGTCTTGGCGTAGAGGTGGGCACCGATGAGGGAGGGGTGGATCCCGTCGGACTGGAGTTGGCCCGTCGTGCCGTTGAGGGCGGAGTCCCAGTCGGCCACGGCGACGTTGTCGCGACCAGCAGCGAGCTCCTTGAGGGCGGCGTTGTCCGCGGCGATCCGGCTGATCCGGCCGTGGAGGGTCACGAGGACGACCATGCGATCGGGACCGAGCGCATCGAGCGTCTGCCGCGCCCGGTCGAGGTCCGTGCCGGCGTTGGTGCCGAGGGCCAGGACGACGGCGCGACGGTTGGCGTTGCCGCGGGCACTGATGACCTTGAGGCCCTCGGCCCACTGACGGTTGGAGCGGGCGTCCATGCGGATGCCGGGGAAGTAGTAGCGCAGGGCGTGCACGCTGCCCACCATCATCGAGTCGCCGTATCCGTCGATCTCGTTGCCGGTCGGCATCGCCCACGATTGCGCGATGGGAGCGGCGGGCTTGGCGGCCGGGGTGGACTTCGACCCGGACGACGGGGATGCTGACGAGTTGGGCTTCGACGTGGGCACCGGCGCGGAGACCGTTGCGGCAGAGGCGTTTGCATCGAGAAGCTTCTCGACGCTGGTCCGGGTGGGGGCAGTCACGAGGACCACGGTCAGCACAATGGCGAGGACGGCCACCCCGGCCCAGACCGCCCGAGCGGTGCGGGTGCCGGCGTAGCGGATCGAGTGGAGAAGGTGAGCCGCGGACCCGCGGAAGCCGCGGCTCCGGACCGGAGTCTCGATGAAGCGATAGGACAGGTCGGCAATGGCAGCCGTGACGACCACGCACCACAGGCGCGACCAGAGGTAGTCGTCGGCGCCGCGAGAGGCCCACGGCAGGTCGGCCTCGACGATGAGGATCACGGGCCAGTGCCAGAGGTAGAGACCGTAGGACCGCTCGCCGATCCACCGCAGGACCGGCTGGTCGAGGGCAGAACGAAGGGGAGTGGGGCGCTCCACGACGCCGAGAACGAGAACGGTCGTGGCGAGCGAGGCCGCCAGGATGCCTCCGCGGAACGTCAGCGGCGTGGACTCGTCGAGCAGGGCCACCAGCGCGACGAGCACCAGGCCGGCGACCGCGACGGCGGGGACGCGAACCCGTTGCCAGGTGGCCGTCGAGGTCCAGGCACGGTGAGGTGCCGCCCAGGCGAAGGCGAGGGCCGCGCCGAGCATGAGACCCATGAGGTGGGTGTCCGTGCCGTAGTAGACGCGGGTCGCGCCCATCGCCGGGTCGTAACTGCTCGCCATGAGGACGGCGGATCCCAGCGCGAGCGCGACCGCGACGCCGGCGCGCGCCCGTGACGACGGCGCAAGCCGGAGCAGGACGAGGGCGACGACCGGCCAGACGAGGTAGAACTGCTCCTCGACCGCGAGCGACCAGAGGTTCATCAGCAGTTGCGGCGCGGTGCTGTGGAAGTAGTCGGAGCCGGCGCCGATCTCGAGCCAGTTGCTCGTGAAGGTCAGTGCACCGACGGCCTGGCGCCTGATGCCCACGAGCAGATCGGTCTCGACGAGCCGCGCCAGGAGGATCGTGCTCGGGACAAGGACGAGCAGGGCAGGCAGGAGGCGCCGGGCCCGACGCGTCCAGAATCCGCGCAGATCGACGCGTCCGTTGCGCTCGTGCTCGCGCACGAGGAGGGTCGTGATGAGGAAGCCGGAGATGACGAAGAAGACGTCGACGCCGAGGAACCCACCGGGCACCCAGCGCGGATCGAGGTGGAAGGCGAGAACGGCGAGGATCGCGATGGCGCGCAAACCATCGAGCCCGGGCAGGCGACCTGCCGGGCGCGACTCTGCGCTGCGGGAGGGAGTCGACGCGCTCGTCGCCCCGGGTCCCGCCTGCGAGCTCTCCACGCTCATGTCCTCAGGCTATGGACGGGCACTGACAGGGTCAGGGAGGCGCGCTGGGGAGTGACGGACCTAGCATCTCGCCCATGGAGACGAGCCTCGACCCCACAGGCGATGGGCTGCAGCCCGTCCGCGTGACCGTGAACGTCCGGGGGAGGGTGCAGGGCGTGGGCTTCCGGTGGTGGACCCGGGCCAGAGCACTCGAGTTGGGGCTGATCGGGCACGCCCGCAACACCTCCGACGGGCGGGTCGAGGTCGTCGCCCAGGGTCCACGCGGGGCGATCGCGCGCTTCCTCGACGTCCTCGCCGAGCAGCCCTCGACGAAGCACCGCCCCGGCCAGGTCGTCTCGGTCTCCACGCCCCTCGAGAGCGCCCCGCGCGCGGATCTCACCGGCTTCGTCGAGAAGTGACGCCCGGGAGCTCAGGGTGCGCACCCGGCATACCGGGTCGTGGGACGCAGGGACCGCGCGAGGTGTTCGTTCCTACGATGGGCAGATGAGTGACGTCCCTCCGGAGCTGGCCCGCCTGCGTTCGAGCATCGACAACATCGACGCGGCTCTCGTGCACCTGCTCGCCGAGCGCTTCAAGTGCACCCAGCAGGTCGGCGAGCTCAAGGCGGACGAAGGTATGCCGCCCGCGGACCCTGCGCGCGAGGAGCGTCAGATCCAGCGGTTGCGCGGCCTGGCGGACGAGAGCGGTCTCGACCCGGAGTTCGCCGAGAAGTTCATCAACTTCGTCATCGCCGAGGTCATCCACCACCACGAGTCGATCGCCAAGGGCTGACCCCGCCAGTCACATCCGCCACTCTCGTCACAGGCAACGCAGGGGCCCTTCTGCTTCCCCGTCGGTGCTCCGGCCCGCCGGTACAGTGAGCGGTCAACCAGCTGTCCCCGAGGAACCGAGAGTCATCGCGTGTACGTCAAGAGCCTGACCCTCAAGGGGTTCAAGTCCTTCGCCTCGGCCACGACCATGCGCCTCGAGCCCGGAATCACCTGCATCGTGGGCCCCAACGGCTCCGGCAAGTCCAACGTCGTCGACGCCCTCGCCTGGGTCATGGGGGAGCAGGGTGCCAAGACCCTGCGCGGCGGCAAGATGGAAGACGTCATCTTCGCCGGCACCGCCGGCCGCCCGCCCCTGGGTCGCGCCGAGGTCAGCCTGACGATCGACAACACCGACGGCGCGCTCCCCATCGACTACGCCGAGGTGACGATCACCCGGACGATGTTCCGCAACGGCGGCTCTGAGTACGCCATCAACGGCACGCCCAGCCGTCTGCTCGACATCCAGGAACTGTTGTCCGACAGCGGAATTGGCCGCGAGATGCACGTCATCGTCGGACAGGGACAGCTCGATGCCGTCCTGCGTGCGACCCCCGAGGAGCGCCGCGGCTTCATCGAGGAGGCCGCGGGTGTCCTCAAGCACCGCAAGCGCAAGGAGCGCGCCCTCCGCAAGCTCGACGCGATGGAGGCCAACCTCACCCGCGTCCACGACCTCACCGGTGAGATCCGTCGCCAGCTCGGCCCCCTCGGTCGTCAGGCCGAGGCCGCCCGCAAGGCCGCCGTCATCCAGGCCGAGGCCCGCGACGCGCGCCAGCGCCTGCTCGCCGACGACCTCGTGCAGCTCACCTCCACGCTCGAGCAGGAGGTCGCCGACGAGACCGCCCTCATCGAGCGCCGCACCACCGTCGAGAACGCCCTCGAGTCCTACCGCTCGCGCATCACCGAGATCGAGCGCCAGGCCTCCGATGCCGCCCCCGAGCTCGGGCGCTCACAGGACAGGTTCGTCAAGCTCCAGTCCCTGCGCGACCGCCTCGAGTCGACGGCCTCCGTCGCCCGCGAACGCGTTCGGCTTCTCAGCCAGGACGACGTCGACGAGACGACGACCGGCCGCGACCCCGAAGAGCTGCGCGCCCAGGCGGCCCAGGCCCGCGAGGCCGAACAGAAGCTCCTTGCCGAGGTCGCGACCGCCGCCGAGCAGCTCACCGCGTCTGTCGCCGCCCGTGAAGACGCAGAGAAGGCGTATGCCGCGGAGCAGGATCGCTTGTCACGTCTCGCCCGCGCCGCGGCCGACCGGCGCGAAGGCTTGGCCAAGCTCGCCGGCCAGGTCGGCGCCCGCCGCAGCCGCATCGAGGCGGGGGAGGCCGAGATCGGTCGCTTGCGTGGCGTGATCGAGGCCTCTCAGGCCCGCGCCACCGAGGCCGAGCAGTCGTTCGCACGCCTCGAAGGCACGGTCGCCAACGACGAAGAAGGCGAAGAGGGTCTCGACAGCGCCTATGAGACCGCCGCCGAGGAGCTCGCCGAGCTCGAGGGCCGCATCACCGCCCTCGAGAACGCCGAGCGCGAGGCCGAGCGCGACCGTTCGTCCGCTGCTGCCCGCGTCGAGGCCCTGGGCCTGAGCCTGCGCCGCAAGGATGGCGCCGCCGCCCTGCTCGCTGCCTCGGATGCAGGCCACGGCATCGTCGGCACCGTCGCCTCCCTGCTCCAGGTGACCGGGGGCCACGAGGGCGCGGTTGCCGCTGCCCTCGGTTGGGCCTCCGAGGCGCTCGCCGTCGGTTCCGCGCAGCAGGCCGCCCGCGCCGTCGACCACCTCCGGCAGGACGACCAGGGCCAGGCGACGCTGCTCGTCGGCGACACCGCGCGTGCGTCGAACCCCAGCACCTGGCCCGACCTCGACGGCTCCGGCGTCTGGGCCCGAGACGTCGTCTCCGCCCCGGCCGACGTCCTGCCCGCAGTCGAGCAGCTGCTGGATCGCGTCGCCCTCGTGGCCACCACCGAACACGCCCTTGCCCTCGTCGCACGCGGGGACGGCATCACTGCCGTCACCGAGGACGGCGACGTCTTCGCTCCGGGGTGGGTCCGCGGTGGGTCCAGCGCCGGCGAGTCCCTCCTCGAGATCCAGTCGGCCCTCGAGGAGGCCCAGGCGGCGGTCGCCGCAGCCACGACCAAGAGCGAGCAGACCCGATTCGGTCTGGCCACAGAGCGCGAGAAGGCCGCTGCGGTCACCGAGCGGGTCGAAGCCGCCCTCGAGGCGCTCCACGACAGTGACGCCCGCATGGCCGCCGTCGCCGAGCAGCTCGGCGGCCTGCAGTCCACGATCCGCACGAGTCGCGCCGAGGTCGAGCGCACCGAGCGGACCGTCGCCGACGCCGAGGCGGCCCTCGAGACCGACCGCTTGGAACTCGCAGCCCTGACCGCCCGTCTCGAAGAGGCGAGCGCCGAGCCGACCGAGTCGCAGGAGCCCTCCACCGACGAGCGCGACGACCTCGAGCTCGCCGCGAGCCGGGCCCGCACCGCCGAGACCGAGCTCCGCCTCACCCTGCGCACCCGCGAAGAGCGCGCCCGCTCCCTCAAGGGTCGGGCCGACTCGCTCGAAGGCGCCGCCCGCAACGAGATCCAGGCCCGCGAGAAGCTGCGCCAGCGCCAGGAACGACGTCGTCGGGAGGTGACGATCGCCGACGCAGTCAGCCGCGCGGCGGCATACGCCACCGATCGCATGGCGAGCGCGCTGGAACGCGCCGCTCGACTGCGTGAGGACGCCGAGCGCCAGCGCACCGAGCGCGACGCCGCGGTCCACGCGCTGCGCACCGAGATGGGCACCCACCAGGACGAGCTGCGTGAGCTCACCGACTCGGCCCACCGCGACGAGGTCGCCCGGGCCCGTCAGCTGGCCCGCATCGAGCAGCTGCAGGCCAAGGCCGTCGAGGAGCTCGGGGTCGACCCCGACGTCCTCATGGAGGACTTCGGGCCGCACCAGCTCATCCCGTTCATCGCCGGCCCCGACCACGAGGGCGACCTGCCCATGCCGTCGGCGTTCGTGCGCGACGAGCAGGAGAAGCGTCTGCGGCGGGCCGAGCGGGGACTGTCGGCCCTCGGTCGGGTCAACCCGCTCGCGCTCGAGGAGTTCGCGGCGCTCGAGGAGCGGCACAAGTTCCTCACCGAGCAGCTCGAGGACCTCAAGAACTCCAAGCGCGACCTCCTCGACATCGTCAAGTCCGTCGACGAGCGCGTCGAGCAGGTCTTCACCGAGGCCTTCCACGACACGGCCGCGCAGTTCGAGCAGGTCTTCCAGCGACTGTTCCCCGGCGGTGCGGGCCAGCTCATCCTCACCGACCCGAGCAACATGCTCACGACCGGCATCGAGGTCGAGGCGCGCCCACCGGGCAAGAAGGTCAAGCGCCTCTCACTGCTCTCCGGTGGCGAGCGCTCCCTCGTTGCCGTGGCCATCCTGGTCTCGATCTTCAAGGCGCGGCCCAGCCCGTTCTACATCATGGACGAGGTCGAGGCGGCGCTCGACGACACCAACCTCGGCCGACTCATCACGCTCTTCGAGGAGCTGCGTGACAGCAGCCAGCTCATCGTCATCACCCACCAGAAGAAGACGATGGAGATCGCCGACGCGCTCTACGGCGTGAGCATGCGCGGGGACGGCATCACGACGGTGGTGTCGCAGCGCATCCGCGACGTGGCCGCCAGCGCCTGACGCTCCGGGGCGAGAGCCTCAGTGGTTGTTGACGCGTCCAAACGACTCGAGCGGCCAGATCCGGAACACGACCGGGCCCACGACGCGGTTGAGCGGCACGAAGCGCGCGCACCCTTCGGCCACCGTGCCGCCCCGGCAGTTGACGACGGAGTCGGCGGACTGCGAACGGTGGTCGCCGAGGACGAGCAGCCGATCGGTGGGCACCCGGATCTCAGGGAAGCACCGTGAGGACCGTGGTGTCGTGTCGCACGTGAGCTCGGGGGTGCGGAACGCGTGGTCCTGGTAGATGTAGGGCTCCACGAGCGGCTTGTCGTTGACGAGAACCCGCCCGTCCTCGTCGCAGCACTTCACGAGGTCGCCGGGGAGACCGATGACCCGTTTGACCGTGTATGCCGTGTTCGACGGCCCGATCCCGGTGAGGTCACCGACCTTGCGCGCCGCCTTGACGAGCGGGTTGGGCGACTCAGGAAGCTGGGCTTCCTGCCAGGTCGCACCGTGGGAGAAGACGACGATGTCGCCGCGCTCCACCGTGGAGTTCGTGCGGTTGACGATGATGCGGTCACCGATGCGCAGGGTCTGCTCCATCGACTGCGACGGCACCCCGAACGGCTTGACGACGAACGTCTGGATGAGCGCAACCGCCAGGACGGCAAGCAGGATCTCGAACCCCACCGGAAGCCTTCGGCGGGTCCGTCGAGGGGCCCCTGCCGAAGTCGTCGCCGTCACGCGTGAGAGCCTACGCGGCGCCCGGCCGTGCACGCGCGCCATCTCACTGCGGGGTGTCGTTTTGCAGGGAGGGCCACCCTGGGAGACTCTTGACTCATGGTTGCGCTCATCATTGGCATGCTCGTCTGCGTCGGACTCGCTCTGGCAGTTGTTGCGCTCGTCGCGGTGCCTGCGCGACGTGATGGTCGTGACCTCCTCACGTCCAAGGGTGAAGAGGTCGTGAGTGCCCTCAAGGAGCGTCAGCAGTCGGCCCGTCAGCGCCTGGAGCGCGACGACACCGAGGACGGTGAGGCGGCGACGGACACGGACGTGTCCCCGACCGTTCCCGTCGACCCCGCTCGCTCCTGATGCGCTCCGGGATCGACCACTCCGCCAGCGACCCCGAAATCCGTCCCCAGGACGATCTCTTCGGCCACGTCAACGGCGGCTGGGTGGCACGCACCGAGATCCCCGCTGACCGCGGTCGCTACGGCTCGTTCGACATGCTGCGTGAGAGCGCAGAGCAGCAGGTGCACGACATCATCGCCGCCGTCGCTTCAGGCAACCCGGAGTCCGGCACGGTCGCGCGCAAGGTCGGCGACCTCTACCGCTCGTTCATGGACGAGGCGCGCATCGAGCAGCTCGGCGTCGAGCCACTCGCGCCGTTCCTGAGCGCCATCGACGAGGTCGCCAGCACGCGTGATGTCCTCGCCCTCCTCGGTCGCTTCCTGCGCGCCGGGGTGGACGGCCTCGTCCACCCCATCGTCAACACGGACGACCGGGACTCGACTCGCTATGTCGTCTACCTCGAGCAGGCCGGCATCGGTCTGCCCGACGAGGCTTACTACCGCGAGCCGCAGCACGAGGCGATCCGTTCGGCCTACCCGGCTCACGTTGCGCGACTGCTCACCCTCTCCGGCGCGTATGCCGGTGACGCGGCGACCGCTGCCGCCGACCGGGTCGTGGCCCTCGAGACCCGCCTTGCGGCCTCGCACTGGGACACCGTCGCCAACCGTGACGCGGTCAAGACCTACACCCTCGTCGACCGGGCAGAGCTCGACGAGCTGACGCCCGGCGTCGACTGGGACGCCTTCCTCGAGGGCGCTCAGGCGCCCGACGGCGCGTTCGACCAGGTCATCGCCCGCCAGCCCGACTTCCTGCAGGCCATCAGTGCAGCCCTGTCCGAGGTCGAGCTCGCGCACTGGCAGGACTGGCTGCGCTGGCGCGTCGTCCACGCCCTCGCGCCCTATCTCACCGATGCGATCGTCGCCGAGAACTTCGACTTCTTCGGCCGCACCCTCTCCGGCGTCCCGGAGATCCGGGAGCGCTGGAAGCGCGGCGTGGGTCTGGTCGAGGAGGCGCTCGGCGAGGCCGTCGGGCAGCTCTACGTCGAGCAGCACTTCCCGCCGCGGGCCAAGGACCGGATGGTCGAGCTCGTCGCCAACCTCGTCGAGGCGTTCCGCCGCAACTTCGAGACCCTCGAGTGGATGGGCGCCGACACGCGACGCGAGGCCGTCGCCAAGCTCGAGGCGTTCACTCCCAAGATCGGCTATCCCGACGAGTGGCGCGACTACTCCGCGCTCGCCGTCGACGGCGACGACCTGGTCGGCAATGTCGCGAGGGCCTCGGCCTTCGAGATCGACCGCAACCTCGCCAAGCTCGGTGGACCCGTCGACCGCGACGAGTGGTTCATGACGCCGCAGACGGTCAACGCCTACTACAACCCCGGGCTCAACGAGATCGTCTTCCCGGCCGCGATCCTGCAGCCGCCCTTCTTCGACGTCGACGCCGACGATGCCGTCAACTACGGCGGCATCGGTGCGGTCATCGGACACGAGCTCGGCCACGGCTTCGATGACCAGGGCTCGCAGTTCGACGGCTCGGGCAACCTGCGCAACTGGTGGACCGAGGCCGACCGCGAGAACTTCGACGGTCGCGCCCAGCGGCTCATCGCCCAGTTCAACGACCTGGAGTCGCGCGACGCCCCGGGGCACAAGGTCAACGGCGCGCTCACGGTCGGCGAGAACATCGGTGACCTCGGCGGGCTCACGATCGGGCACGCGGCATACCGGATCTCCACCGAAGGTGGCGACGCGCCGGTCCTCGACGACCTCACGGGTGACCAGCGGTTCTTCGTCGGTTGGGCCCGCGTGTGGTGCGGTCTGGCCCGCGAGGCCGAGGCCGTGCGCCTCATCGCCATCGACCCGCACGCGCCGATGGACCTGCGCGCCAACGCCGTGCGCAACCTCAGCGAGTTCCACGAAGCCTTCGACGTCACCGAGGGTGACGCGATGTGGGTGCCCGAGAAGGACCGCGTCCGGATCTTCTGACGGAGCCGTCCCAGCGTGATGCGAGGATGACTGCGTGAGCGCCATCGACACCCTCTGGGAATTCCTTGCCATCGGCTTCGGCCTGCTCGTCGTCCTCGGCGGACTTGCAGCAGCACTCCTGCGAGGGCGAGGTGGAGCCACCAAGGAGCTGCCCGGCGACCGGCCAGCTGACGCGTCGCCAACGCGGCCGGGATCTGCTGGCGGAGCCGACGATCATGACGATCTGCCGACTGGTGGGTCGTCCGTCGACACCCTTCCGGCGCCGGTTGATGACGCGGCGGTCGTCGAAGACCTCCCCACGACCACGGTCCCGGACGTCGAGCGTCCGGAGTCCCCGCAGACCCGACTGCAGCGACTGCGCGCCCGCCTCGCCCGCTCCAACACGGCGCTGGGCAAGGGTCTGCTCGCGCTGCTCTCGCGCGGCGACCTCGACGAGCAGGCCTGGGAGGACGTCGAGGACACCCTCCTCACGGCCGACCTCGGTGTCGAGGCCACCACCGAGCTCGTCGACGCCCTGCGCACCAAGGTCAGGGTCCACGGGACCGCCGACGAGGCCACCGTGCGCGGCTGGCTGCGTGAGGAGCTCATCGCCCTCGTCGACCCCTCGATGGACCGCTCGATCGCGTCGTCCCGCGTGGACGGCCGCCCGGCGGTGATCGTCGTCGTCGGCGTCAACGGCACCGGCAAGACCACCACGGTCGGCAAGCTCGCCCGCGTCCTCGTCGCCGAGGACAAGGACGTCGTCCTCGGAGCGGCCGACACGTTCCGTGCCGCCGCCGCCGACCAGCTCCAGACCTGGGGTGAGCGCGTGGGCGTGCCCACGATCCGCTCCGACCGCGACGGTGCCGACCCGGCTGCCGTCGCCTTCGACGCCGTCAAGGGCGCCGCGGAACTCGAGTCCGACGTCGTCATCATCGACACCGCCGGCCGGCTCCACAACAAGGTCGGCCTCATGGACGAGCTCGGCAAGGTCAAGCGCGTCATCGAGAAGCAGAGCCCCATCGACGAGGTCCTCCTCGTCCTCGACGCCACGACGGGCCAGAACGGCCTGCGTCAGGCCGAGGTCTTCAGCGAGGTCGTCGGCATCACCGGCATCGTCCTCACCAAGCTCGACGGCACCGCCAAGGGCGGCATCGTCGTCGCCGTCCAGCGCAAGCTCGGCGTCCCCGTGAAGCTCATCGGGCTGGGCGAGGGACCCGACGACCTCGCGCCGTTCGACCCCGAGGGCTTCGTCGACGCCATCATCGACTGATGAGCACTCCCGTCCATCCTGTCCGGCTGGGCCCGGTCCTGGATCGCGACGTCGCGGGGGCCGCCTTCCTCTCGTGCGCCTCGGTCTCTCTGGAGCTCGCGTCCCGTGACGAGGTGCGGGACGCGTGGGCACACGAGAGCTCCTGCGACGGGATGACGGTGGGCGGGCTGACCCACCACCTGCTCCAGCAGCTCGTGAACTGCGGCAAGGGGCTGGCTGCACCGGCGCCGACAGACGCGCCCGTCATCGGCCTGCTCGACCACTACGCGCAGGCGCCGTGGGTCGCGGCCTCGCGTGAGGGAGACCTGGACCCGGACCAGAACGCCAAGGACAACGCCGCAGCCGAGGCCGGGCCTGACGCAGTGCTCGACCTCGGGCGTGGCGCACTCGCCGACCTTCCGGCGCTCTTCGCGCAGCCGCGGGAGCCCGACGTCATCCACATCCCGTGGCAGGGCTGGTCCCTCGCCACGCCGGACTACCTCACGACCCGGATGATGGAGCTCGTCGTCCACGGCGACGACCTGGCGTCGAGTGTCGACCTCCCCACGCCAGAGCACGAGCCCACCGTGGTGTCTGCCGTCCTCGGCCTGCTGGCCGACGTCGCGCTGGCGCGGCACGGGCAGGTGGCCATGGTGCGGGCGCTGAGTCGTCCCCAGCGACTGACCGGGAGCATCTCGGCCTTCTGAGTGTTCGTTTCTCCGGGTCGCCGCGGGCCGCGTAGCCTCTGGCCCATGAGCGTGGGGGAGAGAACGGAGGTCGCGACCGCCGAGCCGGTGCGGCTGAGCGGGGTCGCGAAGGCATGGCGGACGGCCGTGACGGTTGCGCTGATCGGGCTCTTCTGCGCCGGCTCGCTCATCGGCAACGACCACTGGTGGCCGTTCAGCCCTTGGCGGATGTTCTCCACGTCGCAGGCCGCAACGGGATCGGTCTGGTCAACCGGTATCGAGGTCCGCACGGCCGACGCCCCAGCCGTGTGGATCCCGGCGCCCCTCAGCCCGGCGAACGTCGGGGTCAACCGGGCCGAGATCGAGGGCCGGATCCCTCAGATCAAGGCCGACCCTGCCCGCCTCGGCACCCTGGCAGAGAGCCACTCCAGGCTACGACCGAACTCCGCCGCCTGGTTGGGCCTGCGGGTCGTCGTGCACAAGATCGTCGTGGTGGACCGCAAGCCCACGGGTGAGGTCCAGACCGAGGTCCTGGCCGAGTGGTCGGCGTCATGAAGCGCCTGTCCGGGTGGTTGTTCGCGCCCATGCCCGTGGCCCGCGTCGCGGTCCTGCGCTGGCTCGTCTTCGCCTTCGTCATCATCGACGTCCTGCTGCTCCACACGTCGGGCTGGTACCACGGTTATGCCGACCCGGTCTGGTACGAACCGTTGGTCATGGGCAAGGTGCTGCACCTGCCCGCGGCCTCGGTGCTGCTCGTCCAGGGCCTCAAGTGGGGCTGCGTCCTGGCGGCTCTCGCGGCCATGACCGGCCGGGCGCCACGACTGCTCGGCTGGGCCGTCGCCGTGGGCTGGATCTGGTACCAGTACGTCGCCTTCAGCTACGGCAAGGTCGACCACGACCGCGCAGACTTCGTCGTCGCGCTCGCCCTGCTGCCGACCGTGGGCCTCGCGCACCTGTCGGACCGTCGCCGCTCCGAGGCCGCCGGCTTCGCGCTCCGGGCCGTGCAGATGGCTGCTGTCGCGACCTACTTCCTCTCCGCGTGGGCCAAGCTCCGCTTCGGCGGGGTGGAGTGGGTCAACTCGGCCACCATGGTGCGCGCCGTGGTGCGCCGCGGCACACCGTGGGCCGAGTGGCTCCTCGAGGTCCCGTGGACCCTGCACGCGGCTCAGTGGGGACTGATGATCGCCGAGATCACGGCTCCGGTGATCTTCCTGCTGTCGGAGAGGTGGCGACGACGTGCCGTCGCCGGCTGGTTCGTCTTCCATGCCATGACGTATGCCGCGATCACGATCGCGTTCTGGCCGCACCTCGTGATGATGCTCGCGTTCCTCCCGCTGGAGGAGTATGCGGACCGCCTGCGGGCGCGCTGGGGGAGGAGCCGCGCCGGCCGATGGTGGGTCGAGAGAAAGGTCGGAGGAGTCAGCTCGGGCGCTGAGCTGCCGGAAGCGAGCACGCCGGTGTCCCACCGGGCAGCCGGTGCCGGTTGAGCGCGACCCAGCGGTAGACCAGTCCGGCGAGGGCGTTGATGCCGGGGACGAGGATGACGGCGCCGAGCGGCTTGAACGGCGCACGGCCGGCCAGGAGGACTCGTGCGACGGCGTCCTGGGCCGAACTGACCCGCCCGGTGGACGACACCCACTGGAGTGCTTCGTCGCACTGCTCCGCCGTGAGGCCGAGCGCGTCGAGGTCTGCGTCCTGGTAGGCGCTCACGGCGAAATCGCCAGCCGTCCTGCGCACCCCCGTGGTGACGAACCGGGACAGCTTCGTGCAGACGCCGCAGTCACCGTCATAGATGAGTACCGAAGTGGCCATGACTCCAGTGTCGCACCGGTGAGCTGACCCTCGAACGCGGGCAGGCGGCATACCCTCCGCGCTTGCGAAACACACTTCTTACGCGCACGGGGAACGTGCAACATGGCTGTAACACAAGGCGGTGCGACGTGAAACGGGCCGATCGCAGACTCCTTCCCCATGAGCCCAACACTCCTCCCTCTCGCGGACACTCCCGCGATCGACGCATCGGCGACAGCCTTCGTCATCCTCTGCTCCTCCCTGGTGCTGCTGATGACGCCGGGCCTCGCCCTCTTCTACGGCGGCATGACGCGCGCCAAATCCGTCCTCAACATGATGATGATGTCGTTCGGCGCCATGGGCGTCGTCGGTGTCATCTACGTGCTGTGGGGCTACTCGATGTCCTTCGGCGGCGCCAACATCGGCGGCATCATCGGCAACCCCTTCGAGAACTTCGGCCTCAAGGGCGTCGTCGGTGACGCCACCGGCGCCACCCTGGACGCCAACGGCACGGCCGTCATCGACGTCTTCGGGTCCGGCGCCTGGATCCCCGAGGTCCTCTTCGTCGGGTTCCAGCTCACCTTCGCGATCATCACCGTCGCGCTCATCAGCGGTGCCATCGCCGACCGCGTGAAGTTCTCGACCTGGCTGGTCTTCAGCGCCTTCTGGGTGACCCTGGCCTACTTCCCGATCGCGCACATGGTGTGGGGCGGCGGACTGCTCAGCGGCTCCGCTGACGGCATCTCGGCCAAGATCTTCGGTGCGACCGACGGTGCGGCGAACGTCCTGCCCATCGACTTCGCGGGTGGAACCGTGGTCCACATCAACGCCGGTATGGCTGGCCTCGTGCTCGCCCTCATCGTCGGCAAGCGCCTCGGCTTCGGCAAGACCGCCATGCGCCCGCACAACGTGCCGCTCGTCATGCTCGGTGCCGGTCTGCTGTGGTTCGGTTGGTTCGGCTTCAACGCCGGCTCCGAGCTCGCCGCCGACGGTGTCGCCAGCCTCGTCTGGGTCAACACCACGGTCGCGACCTGCGCCGCGATCCTTGGATGGCTCGTCGTCGAGAAGCTGCGTGACGGTCACGCCACCTCGGTCGGTGCCGCGTCCGGTGTCGTCGCGGGTCTCGTTGCCATCACCCCGGCCTGTGGCGCCCTGTCGCCCGTTGGCTCGATCGTCCTCGGTGCCGTTGCTGGTGTCCTCGCGGCCCTCGCCGTCGGTCTGAAGTTCCGCTTCGGCTACGACGACTCCCTCGACGTCGTCGGCGTCCACCTCGTCGCTGGCATCTGGGGCACCGTCGGTGCCGGCCTCCTCGCGACCTCCGGTGGCCTGTTCTACGGTGACGGCCCGAAGCAGCTCGTGGTGCAGATTGTCATCGCGCTCGCCTCGATCATCGTCTCCGGAATCGTCACCGCCATCATCGGTCTGGCCCTCAAGCGCACGATGGGCTGGCGCATCTCCGACGACGACGAGGTTGCGGGCATCGACCAGTCCGAGCACGCTGAGTCCGGCTACGACCTGGTGTCCCGTGGTGGACGCCTGGGTACGACGTCGTCCGGCGCGCTGTCCCACGATGCCCGTCACCACGACGAGCTCACCTCCGAAGGAGTCAAGGCATGAAGCTCATCACCGCCATCATCAAGCCCCACCAGCTGGACGCGGTGAAGGAAGCTCTCGAGGCCTACGGCATCTCCGGCATGACGGTCAGCGAGGCGTCCGGCTATGGCCGCCAGCGCGGACACAGCGAGGTCTACCGCGGCGCTGAGTACAACGTCGACTTCGTGCCCAAGATCCGCGTCGAGGTCCTCGTGGATGACATGGACGCCTCCAGCGTCGCCGACGTCATCCTCAAGGCCGCCCAGACCGGTCGCATCGGCGACGGGAAGATCTGGACCGTGCCGGTCGAGGACGTCGTCCGCGTCCGCACCGGAGAACGCGGCTCCGAAGCCATCTGAGGCTCGCCTTGTGTGCCTGAGCGGGCCCGTACCGGGACCGCTCAGGCACACAAGGCAGGTTCGGTCAGGCAGGCACGACAGATCTAGGGGAGTGAACGCATGACGGACGTCACGGACGTTGCGGCTCGACGGCTCGACCTCGCGGGAACGCGGGCCTTCGAGACTGCCGGTTCGGGCGTGCAGCGCCGACTCCGGCTGGCGGAGTTCAACCGCGAGTGGTTGGACGGCGTCTGGCAGGAGGCGACGAAGGGACAGCGGGTCGAGGGTGTCGCCCTCGCCGCGGTGGGCAGCGTGGGCAGGGGAGACGCTGGACCGCTCTCGGACTACGACCTGGTCCTCCTGCACTACGGACGGACGCTCTCGACCGACGAGATCACCCGGCTCGCCGACCGCATCTGGTACCCGATCTGGGACGCCGGAGTGCGACTCGACCACAGCGTGCGGACCGTGAGCCAGTGCCGCACGGTCGCCGCCGAGGACCTCACCGCGGCCGTGGGGCTGCTCGACATCTCGGCTGTCGCGGGGGACGCCGAGGTCGTCGCAGCAGCTCGGGCCACGGTCAGTCACGACTGGCGCGCCAATGCCCGCAAGCGTCTGCCGCAGCTCACCGAGGCCATGGCCGTGCGCCACCACCGCCACGGGGACCTCGCCCAGTCCATCGAGCCCGAGCTCAAGGAGGCGCACGGCGGCCTGCGTGACATGACCGTCCTCGCCGCCCTCGCCGAGGCCTGGCTCGCCGACCGACCGCGAGGTGAGGTCGACACGGCATACGGGCTCCTTCTCGATGTGCGCGACGCCGTGCACGTCACCACCGGTCGCGGACGCGACCGCCTCGGACGTGAGGACCACGACGCCGTCGCCGCGCTCTTGGGCTACGACGACCCCGACGACCTGCTCGCCGACGTGTCCGACGCTGGCCGGGCCATCGCCTATGCCCTCGACGGAACCGTTCGGCGGGCCAGCCAGTCTCAGCGCGCTCGCGTCCTGCGCGTCGGTCCGCGGCGTCCGCAGATGACGCCCCTGGGCTACGGACTGTTCGAGAGCGACGGCGAGGTCGTCCTCGGGACCGGCCGGCTCATCGACAGCGACCCCCACCTGCCCCTGCGGGCGGCGGTGCTCGCGGCTCGGGCCAACCTCCCCATTGCACCGACGACCCTCGAGAACCTCGCGACGAAGTGCGCCGACCTGCCGACCCCGTGGTCGCCTTTGGCACGCGGCCTCTTCAGTGACCTGCTCGCCGCCGGCCCGGGTCTCGTCACCGTCTGGGAAGGGCTCGATCAGCAGGGCATCATCGAGCGCTGGCTGCCCGAGTGGGTTTCCGTGCGTTCGCGGCCGCAGCGCAATGCCGTGCACCGCCACACGGTCGACCGCCACCTCATCGAGACCGTCGTCCACGCGACGGGCCTGCTGCGCGGCGTTGGACGTGCGGACCTCCTGCTGCTCGCCGCCCTGCTCCACGACATCGGCAAGATCCCGGGCGCTCGCGACCACTCCGTGACGGGCGCGCCCATCGCCGAGACGGTCATGCGTCGCCTCGGCCACCCCGAGGCCGATGTCGAGGTCGTCGCGTCGCTCGTGCGCGAGCACCTCACGCTCATCGAGCTCGCGACCCGCCGCGACCACTCGGACCCGCGCACGATCGACGCCGCCCTGGCCGCAGTCGACGGCGAGGCCGACCAGTTCGAGCTGCTGCTGGCTCTCACCGAGGCCGATGCGGTGGCTGCTGGACCCAAGGCCTGGACCGACTGGCGGGCCGCGCTCCTGGGCCAGTTCGCCACAGCGGTGCGGGCGCGCCTGAGCCCTCCGACGCCGGCCGTCGGCCACTCGGAGCCGTCGCTCGTGCCGGATGACCTCATCAACACCCTCGCCACGGGGGAGCCCTACGTCGACGTCGTCTCCAACGGCGGCTCCTACCGGATCGACATCGCCGACCGCGACCGCCTGGGCCTCTTCGCCGACACGGCCGGGCTGCTCGCCGCCGAAGGGCTCGTGGTCCGCACGGCCGTGCTGCGCACTGTCGATGGGATCGCGGTCAACGAGTGGCACGTCGAGAGCCCGAGTGACACCGAGCCGGAGAAGGCCCGTCTCGTGCGCGGTCTCATGCGTCTGGCGACCGGTGACCGGGCGCCGTTGAGCCTGCTCGACCGGCGCCGTCAGTTCGCCACCCGTCCCAGTGGTTCGTCGACGATCGGGACGCCCGGTCAACCGCGGGCCCTCGTGGTGCCCGGTGCGAGCACGGACGCCACGGTCATCGAGGTGCGCGCCCACGATCGCCCCGGGCTGCTCCACGAGCTGGGAATGTGCTTCGCGAAGGCGGGAGTGTCGGTCCGGTCGGCGCACATTGCGACGTATGCCGGTCAGACCCTCGACACGTTCTACGTCTCGGACTTCTCGGGTCGCCCGCTCGACCCGGGCAAGGTCGCGCAGGTCGTCGCCGCCGTCATCGACACCTGCGACGGCACCGTTTGACCACGAAGTCAGTGGTGGTCCTGACTCCGGTTAACCTTGGGCGGTGTTCACGAGCCTCTCCGACCGCCTGACAGCGACCTTCAAGAACCTCCGTACCAAGGGGCGCTTGTCCGAGTCCGACGTCAACAAGACCGTCCGCGACATCCGCATGGCGCTTCTCGATGCCGACGTGGCCCTGCCCGTCGTCAAGGAGTTCACGTCGGCGGTCCGTGAGCGTGCGCTCGGCGCCGAGGTCTCCCAGTCGCTCAACCCGGCCCAGCAGATCGTCAAGATCGTCAACGAGGAGCTCGTCGACATCCTCGGCGGGCAGACCCGCACGATCCGCTTCGCCAAGACCGGCCCGACCGTCATCATGCTCGCGGGCCTCCAGGGCGCAGGCAAGACGACCCTCGCCGGCAAGCTCGCCCGCTGGCTCAAGGACCAGGGCCACACCCCGATCCTCGTCGCCGCCGACCTCCAGCGACCCAACGCCGTGACCCAGCTCCAGGTCGTCGGTGAGCGTGCCGGCGTCCCGGTCTTCGCTCCCGAGCAGGGCAACGTCGGCGGCCACGACGCCGTCGGCGGCACCGGCGAAGGCACCCGAAGCTTTGGTGACCCGGTCACGGTCTCGCGTGACGGCATACGCGAAGCAGTCAACAAGCACCACGACGTCGTCATCGTCGACACCGCCGGACGCCTCGCGGTCGACGCCGACCTGATGAAGCAGGCCGGAGACATCCGCGCCGCCATCAACCCCAACGAAGTCCTCTTCGTCATCGACGCGATGATCGGTCAGGCTGCTGTCGAGACCGCCGAGGCGTTCCTCGAGGGCGTCGACTTCACCGGTGTCGTCCTGTCCAAGCTCGACGGTGACGCCCGCGGTGGTGCGGCCCTGTCGGTCGCCAAGGTCACCGGCCGCCCGATCATGTTCGCCTCGACCGGCGAGGGCGTGAAGGACTTCGAGGTCTTCCACCCCGACCGCATGGCCTCGCGCATCCTCGACATGGGTGACGTCCTCACCCTCATCGAGCAGGCGGAGAAGGCGTTCGACCGTGGCCAGGCCGCCGAGATGGAGCGCAAGTTCCTCGCGGCCGAGGACTTCACGTTCGACGACTTCCTCCAGCAGATGTCGGCCATCAAGAAGATGGGCTCGCTCAAGTCGATGCTCAAGATGATGCCGGGCATGGGGCAGATGTCGGCACAGCTCGACAACCTCGACGAGCGTGAGTTCGACCGCGTCGAGGCGATGGTCCGCTCGATGACGCCGTTCGAGCGCAACCACCCCAAGCAGATCAACGGCTCCCGCCGCGCCCGCATCGCCGGCGGTTCAGGTGTCACCGTCTCCGAGGTCAACCAGCTGCTCGAGCGCTTCGGTGAGGCGCAGAAGATGATGAAGCAGCTCGCCCGCGGCGGCGGCATCCCCGGTATGCCGGGCATGGGCGGTGGCGGCGGCAAGAAGGCCCGTCAGCAGCAGCAACAGATCCGCGGCAAGAAGTCGAAGTCGGGCAACCCTGCCAAGCGGGCGGCCGACGCGCAGGCGGACGCCCAGCGCGCCGCGGCCAAGCCGGCTGGTGGTTCGTTCGGTGGCGGAGCCGGGGCAGATGCCGGCATCGATCCCGCGAACCTCGACCCGTCGCAGCTGCCCAAGGGCTTCGAGAAGTTCCTGGGCAAGTGAGCGCCGCGGCCGCGGACACCGGGCCGCTGCACACGCTGTCGGTCGGCACTGCCGGGCCGCGCGTCGCGTTCCTCCATGGCCTGTTCGGTCAGGGGCGCAACTGGTCGACGATCGCCAAGGCGCTGGCCGGTCCCGAGGGTGACCTCGCGCGATGCACGCTCGTCGACCTTCCCGACCACGGTCGCAGTCCGTGGACGGAAGAGTTCTCCTTCGCGGCGTATGCCGCGTCGGTCGCCTCCACGTTGCGCGCCATCGACCCGGGGCCGTGGATCGTCGTCGGCCACTCACTCGGTGGCAAGACCGCGATGGTGCTCGCCCTGACCGAGCCGGACCTCGTGTCACGGCTCGTCATCGTCGACATCGCGCCCAAGGGGTATGGCGACCTCGAACGCTTCAGTGGCTACATCGCCGAGATGCAGGCGCTGCCGCTGGGGGAGCTGTCGGACCGGGCGGATGCCGAGGCCCGCTTCGAGGAGTCGAATGCTGGGGTCAAGGCCTTCCTCCTGCAGAACCTCCGTCGCGAAGGCACGTCCTGGCGCTGGCAGGCCAACGTCGAGCTGTTTGCCGCTGATGCTGCGCGCGGGAGTGGGTCGGTCATCGCCGACTGGCCGCTGGCCGTGGGCTCGGTGGAGCCGTTCGCCGGTCCCGTCCTGTGGATCGCTGGCTCCGAGTCGAGCTACATCAAGGACGAGGACGGCGAGACGATGCGCGCCTTCTTCCCGCGGGTGCGCCAGGTGACCGTCAAGGGTGCGTCGCACTGGGTCCACACCGACGCCCCCGAGGTCGTCATCGAGGCCCTGCGCCGAGTCGTCGCTGCCTCTTCCTGAGTTCGCACCGCTCCTGCGCGTTGGGCAAACCCGGTCCATGCGGGGCCGAACGGGCGGACACTGGTGGCATGGCGGACAGCGATTCGGGGGCAAGGCCCGGGGTGGGCGCACTGTTCAACGCGGTCGCCGACGACTACGACCAGAGCGGAGTGGACTTCTTCGCGCCCATTGCTCAGGGGCTGGTCGACGAGCTCGCCCCGACCTCGGGCGAACGTGCTGTCGATTTGGGCTGTGGCCGTGGAGCGGCAACGGTGCTGCTCACCAGAGGCGTGGGTGCGACCGGATCCGTCGTGGGGCTGGACCTGAGCGAAGGAATGCTCGCCCACGCCCGGGCCGACCTTGACCGCCAGGGCCTGGTCGTCGATCTTCGGGTCGGCGATGCGTCGGAACCGGATCTGCCCACGGGCGAGTTCGACATCGTGGCCTCCTCGCTGGTCCTCTTCTTCCTCCCCGAACCACGTGTGGCGCTCGAGCGTTGGGTGCACCTGCTTGCCCCGGGAGGCCGGATCGGTCTGGCGACCTTCGGCGACCAGGACCCGGTGTGGGGCTCGGTTGATCGCGAGTTCAGGCCGTGGCTTCCGCCTGCGATGCGCGACCCGAGGGTGATGGGACCGCAGAGCCATTTCGGATCCGACGAGGGGATGGAGCAGCTCCTGTCGGATGCAGGCGCCACCGACGTGCGCACGAGGTCGGTGCGCCTCCCCGTTCGGTTCGGCACGGTGGAGCGGTGGGAGGCCTTCTCGCGTGGCACCGGCCAGCGGGCCATGTGGGCCAGCGTGCCGCCCGACGAGGTGGCGGGAGTGCGGGACCGTGCCGCCGCCCACCTCGAGGGGGCCCGGAACGGTCACGGTGAGATCGAGGTGTGGCAGGACATCCGCTACACCCTCGGCGGTCGACCTCATCCCTGACCCGAGACGGGGGCTCAGGCTCCCGGCATGATCGATGCGGCGAGCACGGCGCCGAGTTCGCGGCACGAGTCCAGCGCCGCCCGGTCAGGGGCTCCCATGACCTCAAGCGGTGGCGCGACGGCCTCCCAACCCAGGGCGGACGCGATGCTCGTGATGCCGCGCACCGCTCCTTCGAGCCCCTCGTTGCCGTGCACGTACGCGGCATACGGACGCTTGGTCGTGGCCGTGAGGCAGGGGTAGTAGATCTGGTCGAAGAAGTGCTTGAGCGCCCCCGACATGTAGCCGATGTTGGCGGGTGTGCCGAGCAAGCAGGCGTCGGCCTCGAGGACGTCCACGACAGCGGCCGTGAGCGCGGGACGGACGACGACGTCGACGCCCTCGATGTCCTCGTGCCGCGCGCCCTCGAGGACTGCCTCGAGCATGGCCTGCATGCCGGGAGACGGCGTGTGGTGGACGACGAGGAGCCGACGACGACCGGTGGAGGGGTCCATGGCCACAGAGTACGGATCGGCCGTGCTGGCCGTGGCTGCGAGTGGATCGGGGCGGGTGGATAGTGTCGGAGCCATGACGGCACCGGTGCTGCACCTGTTGGGCGAAGTCCTCGTCGGACTCGAGGACGTGAGACCCGAGGCCTGGGTCGTCGGGGGACGGCTGACCTTCGAACGGCCCACGGGGGCAGGCAACGACATCGAGACCCTGCGCGGCTGGTTCGTGCCCGGCATGGTCGACGCCCACTGCCATGTGGGACTTGACCGTCACGGCGCCGTGGACGACGAGACCGCGCTGGAGCAGGCCACGACCGACCGCGACAACGGGACGCTGCTCATCCGGGACGCCGGCTCGCCCGCGGACACGCGCTGGATCGACGCACGCGACGACCTCCCCAAGATCATCCGTGCCGGTCGCCACATCGCCCGCCCGAAGCGCTACATCCGCAACTTCGCCCACGAGGTCGAGCCCGAGCAGCTCGTCGAGCGGGTCCGTATCGAGGCGCGTGCCGGTGATGGCTGGGTCAAGCTCGTCGGCGACTGGATCGATCGCGACACCGGTGACCTCGAGCCCTGCTGGCCCCGCGACGTGCTCATCGAGGCGATCGCCGCCGCCCACGAGGAGGGCGCGCGCACCACGGCGCACTGCTTCGGTCCTGACTCCCTGCGCGACTTCGCGGCGGCCGGCACCGACTGCATCGAGCACGCCACCGGTCTCGAGCCCGACACCATCGATTCCTTTGCGGCACAGGGGATTGCGATCGTTCCCACCCTCGTCAACATCGCGACGTTCCCGGCCATCGCCGAGCCCGCCAAGGAGAAGTTCCCCGACTACCACCGGCGCATGCTTGACCTGCACGCACGACGTTACGAGACGTTCGGCGCGGCGCGAGAGGCCGGCATACCCATCTATCTCGGGACCGACGCGGGAGGTTCGATCGCCCACGGACTCGCGGCGCAGGAAGCCGTGGAACTGAGCAGGATCGGCTTCACCAACACCCAGGTCCTGGCTGCCGCTACCTGGGGCGCGCGCGAGTGGCTGGGACGTCCCGGCCTCGAGGAAGGCGCGGACGCTGACTTCCTCGTCCTCGACCGTGACCCGCGACACGACATCACCGCCCTGGGGGAGCCGAGCGCGATCGTCCTGCGAGGCGTGACGTACTGAGCCGCATCCACGATGCGAGATATAATGCGATGTTATTTGACGGATAACGTCTGACTATCAAAACTCCTAGGTGTCCGGTAGGAATTGCGGCCACCCTGGGTCCGCTCTACCGGGCCGTGAATGAAGGAGTTCTGTCATGAGTCGTCATCCCCGTCTCGCCCTGGCCGCCGTCGCGACCGCTGGTGCGCTGGTGATGTCGGCCTGTGCCGGCGGAGGCGCGAGCGACACGGCCGGTGCGGCCAAGGCCGAGGGCGCAGCGCCCGCCTCGACGAGCACGCTCAACCTCTTTGCGTATGCCGTGCCCAAGGTCGGTTTCGACAAGCTCATCCCGGCGTTCAACGCCACCGACGACGGCAAGGGCGTGACGTTCCAGCAGTCCTACGGCGCGTCGGGTGACCAGTCGCGCAAGGTCGCGGCCGGAGCCGAGGCCGACTTCGTCAACTTCTCGGTCGAGCCCGACATCACCCGCCTCGTGGACGCCGGCCTGGTGGCCGCGGACTGGAACGCGGGCGAGCACAAGGGCATCCCGTTCGGCTCCGTGGTGACGATCGTGACCCGCAAGGGCAACCCCAAGGGCATCAAGGACTGGGACGACCTGCTCAAGCCGGGTGTCGAGGTCGTCACGCCCAACCCGTTCAGCTCGGGTTCGGCCAAGTGGAACCTGCTCGCTCCCTACGCCGCCAAGAGCGACGGTGGCAAGAACGCCGCGGCCGGGCTCGCCTACATCGAGCAGCTGGTCACCGGGCACGTCAAGGTCCAGCCGAAGTCTGGTCGCGAGGCGACTGAGACGTTCCTCCAGGGAACGGGCGACGTGCTCCTGTCCTATGAGAACGAGGCGCTCTTCGCCGAGCGCAAGGGCGACCCGGTCGAGCACGTCACGCCACCCACGACGTTCAAGATCGAGAACCCCGTCGCGGTCCTGACCAAGGGCAAGAACGTCGAGAAGGCCACGAAGTTCCGTGACTTCCTGTACACCCCCGCGGCGCACGAAGCTGTGGGCGCAGGCAGGGTTCCGCCCGGTCGACCCGACGGTCGCGGCGGAGTTCGCCAAGGACTTCCCGGCCCCGACCAAGCTGTGGACGATCGACGACCTCGGTGGGTGGAAGACCGTCGACGGCACGCTCTTCCAGAAGGACACCGGCTCCATCGCGGTCATCTACGACAAGGCGACGTCCTGACATGACGGCAACCGTGACCGGCGGCAGGGACGACACCGACGTGTCGGCCCTGCCGCCGAGCGCGCAGCCACCGGAGTCAGACCCGGGTGCTGCCGAGAGTGAACCGTCACGCCCCGTTGGGCGCTCGCGGTTCGGTGTGGTCGGGCGACCGCTCGGGGTCGGCGTCGTGGGCCTGTGGCTCAGCGTCATGGTGCTGCTGCCGCTGGCCGCGCTCACGGTCACGTCCTTCGAGGAGGGCTGGGGCGGCTTCTGGGAGGCCGTCACCGCACCGGTTGCCCTCGCGTCGTTGCGCGTCACGATCGTGGCCGCCCTGGTCGTGGCCCTGATCAACGCGGTCATGGGCACGCTCATCGCGTGGGTGCTCGTGCGCGACGACTTCCCGGGCAAACGCATCGTCAACGCGCTCATCGACCTGCCGTTCGCGCTGCCGACGATTGTCGCGAGCATCGTGCTCCTGTCGCTCTACGGACCCAACAGCCCGGTGGGGATCCACCTCAACGCGACCCAACCCGGGCTCGTGGTGGCCCTGGCGTTCGTCACCCTGCCGTTCGTCGTCCGGTCGGTGCAGCCGGTGCTCATCGAGGCCGACCGAGAGGTCGAGGAGGCCTCCGCCTCGCTCGGCGCCTCGAGCTGGGTCACCTTCCGCCGCGTCGTCCTGCCGACCCTGCTGCCCGCGATCATCTCCGGCACGGGACTGGCGTTCGCGCGCGCCATCGGTGAGTACGGCTCCGTCGTCCTCATCGGCGGCAACATCCCGCGCGAGACCCAGGTGGCGTCCCAATACATCCAGCAGCAGATCGAGATCGACCGCCCGGTCAACGCGGCTGCGGTCTCGGTGGCCCTGTTGGCGATCGCCTTCCTCACGCTGGCGGTGCTGCGCTGGTTCGCCGGGCGTTCGCTGCGCCGTGAGGAGACCGCGTCATGAGCACCGCCACGCGCACCGGACCCTCGACCCGGACACCGGCCAAACTCGCCCTGCGCACCATCGCGCTGGCCTACCTCACGCTCCTCGTGGCGGTCCCGATCGTCCTCATCCTGTGGCGCACGTTCCAGCCCGGCATCGGCGAGTTCATCGACTCGATCAGGACACCCGCGGCCATCTCGGCGCTCAACCTCTCGGTCCTCATCGTCGCGATCGTCGTGCCGCTCAACGTGATCTTCGGTGTGAGCACGGCACTGGCCCTCGTGCGCGGACGGTTCCCCGGCAAGGGTCTGCTGCAAGCCGTCGTCGACCTGCCGTTCGCGGTCTCACCGATCGTCGTCGGAGTCGCCCTGATCCTGCTGTGGGGTTCCGGCGGCTGGTTCGGTGGCGTGGAGAGCCTCGGCTTCCAGGTGATCTTCGGCCTGCCGGGCATGGTCATCGCGACCCTGTTCGTGACCCTGCCCTTCGTCGTGCGTGAAGTCGAACCCGTCCTCCACGAGATCGGCACCGAGCAGGAGCAGGCGGCCTCGACCCTGGGCGCGAGCTCGTGGCAGACGTTCTGGCGCATCACCCTCCCGGCGATCCGGTGGGGCCTCACCTACGGCGTGGTGCTGACGATTGCCCGCGCCCTCGGTGAGTTCGGCGCCGTGATCATGGTCAGCTCCGGCTTCCCCGGCGTGTCACAGACCCTCACCCTGCTCGTGCACTCGCGCTACATCGACGACCACAACACCTACGGCGCGTATGCCGCCGCCACCCTTCTCATGGGCCTTGCCGTTGCGACGTTGCTCGGCATGACCCTGCTCGACCGCAAGAGGAGCACACGATGATCAGCGTCACCGGCGCCCGCAAGAACTACGGCGACTTCACCGCCCTCGACGACGTCTCGCTCGAGATCCCGGCCGGCAGCCTCACCGCCCTGCTGGGTCCGAGTGGCTCCGGCAAGTCGACCCTGCTGCGCGCCATCGCGGGTCTGGAGAGTCTCGACGGCGGACGGATCGTCATCAACGGAACGGACGTCACCGGCATACCCCCTCAGAAGCGGGGGATCGGCTTCGTCTTCCAGCACTACGCCGCGTTCAAGCACATGACGGTGCGCGACAACGTCGCCTTCGGGCTCACGATCCGCAAGCGCCCCAAGGCCGAGATCAAGCGCAAGGTCGACGACCTGCTCGAGATCGTCGGGCTCGACGGGTTCCAGCACCGCTACCCGGCCCAGCTCTCGGGTGGGCAGCGCCAGCGCATGGCCCTGGCCCGCGCCCTGGCCGTCGACCCCGAGGTGCTGCTCCTCGACGAGCCGTTCGGCGCCCTCGACGCCAAGGTGCGTGCGGACCTGCGGCAGTGGCTGCGCCGCCTGCACGACGAGGTCCACGTGACGACGGTGCTCGTCACCCACGACCAGGAGGAGGCGCTCGACGTCGCCGACCGCATCGCCGTCCTCAACAAGGGACAGATCGAGCAGATTGGTGACCCGATCTCCCTCTATGACCGTCCGGCGAACGACTTCGTCATGTCCTTCCTCGGATCGGTCGCGCGTCTCGGCGGACAGCTCGTGCGCCCTCACGACATCGCGCTGCACCGCACCCTCGAACGGGCGGTGCAGCTCGACGCCCGGGTCGGCGGATCGCCCGGCGTCATCGAGGCAGTCGTCGAGCGCGTCGTCCGGCTCGGCTTCGAGGTGCGGGTCGACCTGCGCGCCACCAGCGGCGAGCGGTTCGCGGCCCAGCTGACCCGGGCCGAGGCCGACGCTCTCGCACTCGCGGCCGGGGACACCGTCTTCGCGCACACCGTGAACGTCGTCAACCCCGCCGAGACCGAGCCCGCCCTCGCCATCTGACCCTGCCAAACACAAGTCCGCGCGAATGGTCGGCTTCTCGACCACCCGCGCGGACGTTGGCGTATGCCGCACCCTTGCGTCCGCGCGGACGGCTGGGTTTGCGACCATCCGGGCGGACGCAAGCCTGGGCGAGTCGCGCAAGACGTGACCTATTGGTCGAATGTAGCTCGGGTAGGTGAGAATGCGGGCGTGGACATCTCGGCGCGCACGGACTATGCAGTGCGGGCCATGCTCATCCTCGGCGAGGCCCAGCAGGCCGAGTCGGGCCCGGTGAGCGTCGAGACGTTGGCCCAGCGGCAGAGCCTGCCGCGCAAGTTCCTCGAGGAGATCGTGGCCGACCTGCGCACCGCCGGGCTCGTCACGAGCACTCGCGGAGCCCGCGGCGGCTACTCGCTGGCCCGACCTGCGACCGAGACGGTCCTCGGTGACGTCTTCCGTGCCGTCGACGGACCCCTCGCGGAGGTGAGGGGACTGCGTCCGCACGAGACGGCATACGAAGGTGTTGCCCTGCACCTGCCCCAGGTCTGGGTCGCCGTTCGCGCCGCCCTGCGGGCCGTCCTCGACACGACCTCGCTCGCCGACGTCCTCAGCGGCGAACTGCCCGACACCGTTCGCGAGCTCACCGCGAACCCCGACGCCTGGATCAACCGCGCATGACCGAACGCCCCGCCAAGAACGACCCAACCGACCCCAGCCTTCGGGTCCACGACCTCGGGCCGGGAGTCGACCCCGACGACCTCGCGACCCTGCTCCGGGTCCTCGACGAGCTGCCGACCCTCGACGGCGACCACCCCGACATCCAGGTCGTCAAGCGCGCGGTCGGGCGCATGTACAAGCAGGTCCGCAAGGCCCGCCGCCGCGAGGCCAAGCAGCCGCAGATCGACCACGACGAGGCGATCATCGCCCAGACGGCCACGGGCTCGCCCATGCGCATCGACGACGAGACCAAGGGGATTCTCCTCGAGGTCCCGCCCGTCGGGACCACTGTGGGGGAGTTGATCGAGCCGCGGGGCTGCTACATCTGCAAGGACGACTTCACGCTCGTTGACGCGTTCTACCACTGGCTCTGCCCGCCCTGCGCCGCCAAGAGCCACCTCAAGCGGGTCCAGCGCGCCGACCTCACCGGCAAGCGCGCCCTGCTCACCGGTGGCCGCGCCAAGATCGGCATGTACATCGCGCTCATGCTCCTGCGCGACGGAGCCCACCTGACGATCACCACGCGTTTCCCTCACGACGCCGCGAGAAGGTTTGCGGCACAGGAGGATTCGCACGAATGGATTGACCGGCTCAAGGTCGTCGGCATCGACCTGCGCGACCCGACCCAGGTCGTCGCGCTCGCCGACGAGGTCGCGTCAGCTGGCCCGCTCGACATCCTCATCAACAACGCAGCGCAGACGGTGCGCCGCTCGCCCGGGTCCTACTCGCACCTCGTCGATGGTGAGCAGGTGCCTCTCGAGAGCAACGTGCGCTACCCGGAGCTCGTGACGTTCGACCGGATCAGCGAGGCCCATCCCGCCAACCTGCTCGGCACACTCACCGGACACAAGGTCGCCCACCACGAGGGCGAGTCCGAGGAAGATGCTGCTCGCTCCCTGGCCCAGCGCACCGCCGCCTCGATGACCGAGATGGCCCTGACCGCAGGGCATGCGAGCCTCGAGGCCCACCTCGCCGGGACGGCCGTCGACGCCGGTGGCCTCCTGCCCGACACCCAGCGCAACAACAGCTGGACGCAGGTCGTGGACGAGGTCGACCCGCTCGAGCTCCTTGAGGTGCAGCTCTGCAACTCGACGGCTCCGTTCATCCTCATCTCGCGCCTTCGCCCGTCGATGCGCGCGGCGGTGCAGGCTGGCGCCCGCCGCGCCTACGTCGTCAACGTGTCGGCGATGGAGGGTCAGTTCTCCCGCAAGTACAAGGGCCCCGGCCACCCGCACACCAACATGGCCAAGGCCGCGCTCAACATGCTCACCCGCACGAGCTCGGGGGAGATGTTCGAGACCGACCGCATCCTCATGACCGCCGTCGACACCGGATGGATCACCGACGAGCGGCCGCACCACGAGAAGCTGCGGATGGCCGCCGAGGGCTGGCACGCGCCGCTCGACCTCGTTGACGGCGCGGCCCGCGTCTACGACCCGATCGTGCGCGGCGAGGCCGGCGAAGACCTCTACGGTGCCTTCGTCAAGGACTTCGAACCCAGTCCCTGGTGACAGAACGGGGTATGCCGCGTGGACGACTTCGCTGAGTGGGTCCGGGTCGCCTTCGGGCTGGGTGAGGGCCCGCTCGTCCGCACCGTCGGCGGCAGGGGCGCGGACGGCGACGTCTGGCACCTCCGGGTTCGGGATCGGGAGTATGCGGTCAAGCGCCCCTTTCGCGCCTTCGACCCGGCTGCAGTCCGGCACGAGGCTGCACTCCTCGAGCACCTCACCTCGGGCGGGGTCGAGGTGCCAACGCACGTCGCGTCGCCAGAGGGCCAGCTGGTCGTCGAGGTCCCGGACCACCTGGGCGGCGGCAACGCCCGCGTGAGCCATTGGGTGACCGGAACGTCCGTCACGGATCGCACGTCCGAGGTGGCCGAGCAGCTGGGAACCCTTCTGGCACAGCTGCATCGGGCCGCCCCGGCCACGTGGGACCGGCCCCGGAGCTGGCACACCGCGATGGTGCCGCCCGACGAGTGGGCCGAGCTGGTCAGGCGCTCATCCGGACAGCCATGGCACCAAGCCCTCGTCGCACGACACGACGACCTCACGGCATACGCCGAAGTCGTGGACCGGGCCGGTCCGGGGACGGGACCGTTCGTCCTCGGCCACTGCGACCTCCATCCCGACAACGCGCTGGCGGCGCCGGACGGCAGCCTGCGAGCCCTCGACTGGGAGGACTGCGGGCCGGTGGACCCGACCCGCGAACTCGCCAAGACCCTCGTCCAGTGGCACGTGCTCGGCGAGAGCGTCGACGACGACGCGATCACGAAAACCGTTGCGGCCTACCGAGACGCGGGTGGGCCCGGCTTGCTCGCAGACACACCGGACTTCGCCATGGTGCTGTGCAGCGAGACGAACTTCCTGGCCAACCAGGTCCGGCTCGCCCTCGATGTCAGTGCACCGGGGGAGCGGCGCGATCAGGCCCGCGGCGAGATCACCGAGGCGCTCGCCGACTACCTACCCAGCATCGCCGCACTCGAGCGCGTCCTGTCGGTCACGCGACCTGGTTGACGCGTTTGCGCAACGCGACGTAGCCAAGGCAGCTCAGCAGGACCACAGCCGCCGCGGCCGCGAACCAGGGGATCGCCTTGGCCCATGCGATGGCGTTCTCGTCGATCGGGACACCGTTCGACGTGCAGGTCGTGGGCACGTCAGAGCCACCGGAGCACGAGATGTCGTTGGGGCCAGCCGTGGCCAGGACCCAGCCGAGCCAGATCAGCCCTGCGGCCAGCGAGAGACCGAGGCCGGCGACGGCGGGCCAACCGTTGGGGCGACGCTCCGTCAGGATGATCGACAGGACGAGCAGCGCGATGGCGATCGGGAGCACGAAGATCCCGATCGTGAGCATCCCCATGAGGGCCAGGACCCCCGCCAAACCCGTGAGCATCCACAGGACGAACAGCCCCGTGGGTGCTGAGGTCGGACGCGCCATGACGGTCACACCAACCACGATAGGACCGGAACCCGCCCACGGACAGGAGCTCACGGCATACCCGGAAAAATGGGGGTATGCCGCACGCTCACCTTGCGCGGTTCGGACCACCTCGCGTGGTCTGGCAGAATGGTCGGCTGTACACCTTCTGGTTGGCGCTGATGTCGACCGGATGCCTACCCCGGGCCGTTCGGTACCCCGCGTGTTTGCTCCCGCGGTCTGGCCGTGCCCACAACCTGAAAGCGAGACCACACACGTGGCCGTCAAGATTCGTCTCAAGCGTATGGGCAAGATCCGTACCGCCATCTACCGCGTCGTCGTCATGGACTCGCGCACCAAGCGCGACGGTCGTGCGATCGAGGAGATCGGCAAGTACGACCCCAACCAGGAGCCGTCGCTCATCGAGATCGACATGGAGCGCGCGAACCACTGGCGTTCGCTCGGCGCCCAGCCGACCGAGGCAGTTGCTGCCCTCCTGAAGATCATGGACGAGGGCACCCTCAAGGTGGCCGAGCCCAAGCCCAAGAAGAAGGACCTCTACGAGGCCGCTCTCGCCGCTGCTGGCAAGACCGAGGGCGACGACGCCTCGGGCGCCACCACCGCCAAGAAGAAGGCTGCAGCCAAGAAGGCCGACGAGGCCAAGGCTGACGAGGCCCCCAAGGCCGAGGAGAAGGTCGAGGAGGCCCCCAAGGCTGACGAGGCTCCCAAGGCTGAGGAGACCACCGAGGCTGCTGCTCCCGCCGCCGCCGACCTCCCCAAGGGTGCGGCTGCCGCACTCGAGGGTGGCGCCGCTCCCGAGGGCTACACCATCAAGGGCAACGCCGACTCGATGAAGTTCCACGAGCCCGACGGCCAGTGGTTCGAGCAGACCGTCGCCGAGGTCTGGTTCAAGAACGCCGCTGACGCCGAGGCCGCTGGCTTCGTCAAGGCTGGGTCCTGACAATGCTCGAGGAGGCGCTGGAGCACCTCGTCACCGGGATCGTCGACCACAAGGACGACGTCGCGGTGCAGCGCAAGGAGCTCCGTCGCGGCGAGATCATCGAGGTCCGGGTTCACCCGGATGACCTTGGTCGCGTCATCGGCCGCTCCGGCCGCACCGCCAGCGCACTGCGCACGGTGTTGACCGCGCTCGCCGGTGGTCGCCCCGTCCGGATCGACATCGTCGACACCGACCGAGTGCGCTGAGCACGTTTCATCTCGAACGCGCCGTGTCCCGACAGGGGCGCGGCGCGTTCGTGCTTTCCCCGGCCTGAGAGGATCTGACCCATGCCCCGCAGCTCCAACGCCCTCCTCGTCGCCCGCATCGGCAAGCCCCACGGGCTTCGTGGTGAGGTGACGGTCCAGACCCACACCGATGACCCCGAGGCCCGCTACGTCCCCGGCACGGTGTTCGACACCGAGGCCCAGCCCGGGACCGGCGTGCCGCGCACCCTCACCGTGAGCACGGCACGCCTGCACCGGCAGATCTGGCTGCTCGGTTTCGCCGAGATCCCGGACCGCACCGGAGCCGAGTCGCTGCGGGGGACCCAGCTGTTCCTCGACCCCGACGAGGCCGACGAGGTCGAGAGCGACGAGGACGACGGCTTCTACGAACACGACCTCGTGGGCCTCGCCGTCCAGGACCCCTCGGGAGCCGTTCTTGGCGAGGTGACCGGCCTCGTCCTCGGCGCCGTGCAGGACCTGCTCGAGGTGCGACTCACCAACCGTCGCGACGTCCTGGTGCCGTTCGTCGAAGCGATCGTGACCGAGATCGACATCGAGGCAGGGCACGTCGTCGTCGACGCACCCGCGGGCCTCTTCGACCTCGACGAAGCCTGAGTCGTGGGCATCGCCATGCGCCTGGACGTCGTTTCGATCTTCCCCGAGTACCTCGCGCCCCTCGACCTGTCGCTCATCGGCAAGGCCCGGCGTGAGGGCCTGATCGACCTGAAGGTGCACGACCTCCGCGACTTCGCCCACGACAAGCACCGCACGGTTGACGACTCGCCCTATGGCGGGGGAGCGGGCATGGTCATGAAGCCCGGCCCGTGGAGTGAGGCGCTCGAACACGTTCTGGCACAGGAGGATTCGCCCTCTGGTGACGAGCCGCGCAAGGTCCCCACGCTCATCATCCCCGGCCCGGGTGGCGAGCCCTTCACCCAGCAGATCGCCCGCGAGCTCGCCGACGAGCCGTGGCTCGCGTTCGCCTGTGGTCGCTACGAGGGCATCGACGAGCGGGTCTACGAGTGGGCCGGCGAGCGCATGCCCGTCCGCGTCCTCTCGCTCGGTGACTACGTCCTCAACGGCGGTGAGGTCGCGGTCCTCGCCATGGTCGAAGCCGTTGCCCGCCTCCTGCCCGGTGTCATCGGCAACGCCGAGTCGCTGGTCGAGGAGTCCCACGAGGACGGCCTGCTCGAGTACCCCGTCTACACCAAGCCCGCCGAGTGGGACGGGCGCGCCGTGCCCGACGTGCTCCTCGGAGGCAACCACCGGGCCATCGCAGACTGGCGCCACGAGCAGCGGGTCCAGCGCACCGCCGAACGCCGCCCCGACCTCCTCCCTCCGACCGCGGCCGCATCTGCCCTGAGCGACCTCGAGGAGCGCGTCGCCACCCCCGCTGATGCCCCCGACCTCCAAGTCCTCACCCGGGCCTGCTGGGCGCCGGAGTTCGCCCGCTACGGCATGTTCGGTGCAGGCGAGGAAGACCTCGAAACGGTGCGGGACGGCATACAGGAATGGGACACGCGGGTCTGGCGCAAGGACGGACAGCTCCTCGCGTCCGTGCGGGTGCGGTCGCACCCGACCCAGGAGGCGACGTGGCAGATCGGTCGGCTCATGGTCGCGCCGTACCTCCAGGGCCGCGGTCTCGGTCGAGAACTTCTCGGGTATGCCGAGTCGCTGGCTTCCGAGGGCGTCCGCACCTTTTGGCTCAACACCGGTGCCAAGAGCACCGAGAACCTACGGATGTACAAGAAGGCGGGCTACAAGGTGCGCCCCGGCGAGGGCGAGTTCCCCGGCACGGTCGACCTCACCAAGCGTCAGGTGACGACTAGCCTGCCTGAGTGACTTCTCAGCCGCCGCCCGCGACCCAGCCCACTCTCGTTGATCTCCGACTCGAGCACGAACGGGTCCAGAAGCAGTTCCGCGTCGCCAAGATCGCAGCACTCTCTGTGCTGTTCGTCGTCGCGCTGATTCTCGGCGCGGTGTCCACCGCCATCACGCCGGGCCCGACCGGGCTCCTGATCGGCCTGCTCGTCTTCCTCGCTTTCGTCGGGCTCTTCCTGGGCCTCATCGCCCTGTCCGCCGCCAAGGAGCGTCGTCAGGCAGGTCCGGCCGGCAATGGTCCGTCGAGCTTTGGCCAGGTCGTGACGAGTGCTCCCGGTCCGCAGGTCTGGGAGGCGGTGAACGCGGCCCTGCAGTCGCAGAAGTTCGTCGCACCCGGTCGGCCCATCGACCCGCAGACCGTCGTCTCCACCCGGTCGCTCTCGATGGCGAGCTGGGGCGAGACGGTGACCATCCGGATCGTGGGAACCACGGATGGTCGCGGCCTCGTCACCGTCTGGTCGCGGCCGGCCTACCCGCTGCAGTGGCTCGACTACGGACGCAACCGCGGGTTCGCGAACGCCGTCCTCAACGCGATCCCCGGCGGCACCGCGGTCAGCTGATCACCGAGCGTATTTTCGCGATTCCCGGGACCTCGGGCGGGCTGCGGTTCTAAGATGTGCGACGCCACATGACGCCTTTGTGGTGGTCGAAGGTCGGATGAAGGCGCGCCTTCGCGAGGACTCAGGTCCCGACGCGAGGCGCCTGCATGGCCCCGTCAGCGCGGCCCCGTGCCCGCTCTTCCCACCCTCGCACTTCCCGCCCACTCGTCGGCCTTCGGTCAGGCCCGGGTGATTCCACTGCCGTGGGTGCTGCCACCCACGGGCAGTGTCCCCGTGCCCTCCACCGTTCCCATCGGAATCAGGGGATCTTCATGTCCATAGCTCGCACACCACTTCGGCAGGTGGCGCTCGCTGCCAGTGTCATCGCCCTCGCCACGACAGGTGCCGCGCCCACGTTCGCGGCATCGGTGGCCCAATCGAAGGCTGCGGTGCCATCGGCCGCCGCAACCAAGGCGGCGTCGAAGGTGCCGTCCCTGGTCAGCCAGCGCATCGCCAAGGTCACGGCGGCGGCTGGGAGCCGGCACTCGCTCGACGCCAAGGCGCAACGCTCCCTCAGCGACTCCACGCTCAGGGTCGATGGCCAGGGGCGGCTCGACCTCGAACTCCACGCGCTCACGACCCTCAAGGGTCGAGAGCGAGCGGACCTCAACAGACTCGGCGCATCGGTACGCAGCGGCTCCGACCAATGGGTGAAACCCGCCAAGGTGAAGTCCCTGCCCAACGCGGGGATCCTGCGCGCGCTCGTCCCCTACGACAAGGTCGACAGCGTCGCGGCGCTCCCGTGGGTGGCCGCGGTCCGACCGACGGAGATCTCGCCACCGGATGCCGGGTCGTTCCTCAGCGAGGGAGTGCCACTGCACCGGGCCGACGACACCCAGGCCATCGGGGTCGACGGCTCAGGCATCGACGTGGGCGTGATCTCCGACGGTGTCACGAGCATCGCCGCCGCACAGGCCCTGGGTGACCTGCCGGCGGGCGTCAACGTCCTCAACGCCGGAAGTGGTGACGAGGGCACCTCGATGCTCGAGATCGTCCACGACATGGCCCCCGGTGCCGGGCTGCTCTTCCACGGCACGGGTGGTGGTGTGGGCGCGCACGTGACGGCCCAGAACGCCCTGGCCGCAGCGGGCGTCGACATCATCACGGAGGACATCCCCTTCGACTCGGAGCCGGCCTTCCAGAAGGGTCTGGCCGCGACGAACGGCGAGACGCTCGCCGCTTCGGGTGTGTGGGTGAGCTCCTCGTCCGGCAACCTCAACAGCAGCCACGCACCGCGCGTTGCCGCGAACAGTACGGGGACGTTCCCCGACGGCGCGGCAGCGGCACCGGCCGGCTGCCCCGGCATCAACGCCAACTCGGTGGCCTTCAATGGTGCCGACACGACCTTCGACGTGAGCGTTGCCGCCGGTGCCTCGATCGGCGCGACCCTTCAGTGGAGCGAGCCGCGGGCGATCTTCCCGACCGCCGGCGCGGGTGGATTCACCAACCTCGACCTCTACATCCTTGACGCTGCCGGCGCCAACTGCGTCGCGTCCAGCACGGGCGCCCAAGGTGGTGGCAGCGGTGACACGATCGAGCAGGCCTCGTGGACCAACGGTGGCGCGGCCGCAGCGACGGTGAAGCTCGTCGTGAACCGCACTGGCGCAACGGGCGCCAAAGCAGTGCCGACGATCGACCTGCGGTGGCGCGGCAACGCCAACGCCGTGGACGCCCTCGGCAGCCCAGGGTCACTCAACCCGGACAGCAACTACACCGACTTCGCGACCTCCGCGGGCGCCGTCAACGCCGGGTCCAGCCAGGACCCGACGACCGTCGGGCTCGAGACCTTCAGCGGGCAGGGGCCGGTGACCCTCCTCGGGACGACGGTGTGCTCGACGAGCTACCCGTGTCCTGCTTCCGCCCCCGCAGGGCAGAACCAGAGCGTGGCCGGAGCAGCAGGCCGCACCGCCATCGCACCCACCTACACGGCCGCTGATGGCGTGTCGGTCAGTGGAGCGGGTGGCTTCGGAGCCGGAACCTGTCCGGCCGTCGCTCAGGGTGACTGCAGATTCTTCGGGACGTCGGCGGCAACCCCGTCGTCAGCCGGAGTTGCTGCTCTCGTGCTCGACGCGTCGGGAGGGCCAGGTTCTCTCACGGCCAGCGGCCTGACCTCGGTCCTCAACGCAAACGCCACGGACCGTGGCCCAGCCGGGGCGGACAACGCCTGGGGTTCGGGGGTCCTCGACGCCTACTCGGCGGCGACGAACCGGGCCGACCTGCGGGTGGCCAAGAACTGCCTCCCGAACGGCGATGCCGCAGCCGGTGCCGCCTACCCGTGCACCATCACGGTGACGAACGACGGTGCGGCAATTGCCCGGGCGGTCACGCTCAGTGACCAGGTCCTCGGCAGCGGCAGTTTCACCCTGGCGACCACGTCGGCCGGATGCACGGCTCCCGCCGGTGTCCAGACCGGATCCGCCCCGGCAACCTGCGCCCTCGGCGACCTCGCCTCGGGTGCCTCCGTCGTGGTGGTCATCAGCGAGCGGTCGGACGAACCGCAGGATCTCGCGGACACGGCCACCGTGAGCAGCGGGACGATCGACCCGAACCTCGGCAACAACGTCGCCTCCGACACGCTCCACTTCGTCGGGTCCGCCGACGTCAGCATCGTCAAGAGCGCGCCGCCGACAGCGACGAGCGGGGGGCAGATCACCTGGACGAGCACGGTGAGCAACACCGGCCCGTCGACGGCGACCAACGTGGTCGTTCGCGACGTCCTCCCGGCGGCCGTCACCGTCAACTCCGTGGCCGGCTCGGGCGGCGCATCGTGCACCGCCGGCGTTCCGGGTCAGGCGTCCCAGCCGACGACCTGCTCCTTCGGAAATCTCGCGTCCGGTGCGTCACGGTCGATGACGGTCGTGGCGACCATCGACCCCGGCTTCTCGGGGTTGATGCACAACGACGCCGTCGTCAGCGCGTCCACTCCGGACCCGGACATGTCGGGCAACACGGCGACGGTCTCCACGTCGGTGTCCGCCTCGGCGGACCTGTCGGTGACCAAGGTCGACACTCCTGACCCGGTCCTCGCCGGTCGGACCGTCACGTGGACCGTCGACGTCCGCAACAACGGCCCCTCGACCGCCACCCAGGTCAAGCTCGTCGACGCGCTTCCGGACGAGGTCACCTTCGTCTCGGCGTCGGCGACGGCTGGCACTGCGTCGTGTTCCTACCTCGCGGTTCCAGTCGACCCACCGGCTCACCGGGTCGACTGCAACCTCGGCACGATTGCCCCGACCGCCGGACCCACCACGGTGGTCATCCGCGGCCTGGTCAAGTCGGAGACACCGAGCGGGACCATCTCCAACACGGCGACGGTGTCGTCCGTGACGACCGATCCCGTGCCCGGGAACAACTCGGCCACCGCCCAGACGACGGTGAACAGGGCCGCCGACCTGAGCCTGGCGTTCACGGCCGACAAGGACGTCTACAAGCCGTCGTCGACCATCATCTACACGGCGACAGTGACCAACATCGGCCCCTCCGATGCCCAGACACCCAAGGTCACTGTGGCCCTGCCGCCGATCAAGGCCGCGGTCTACGTCTTCGACACGGCGTCGTGCGTCAAGGCAGGTCAGACGTTGACGTGCACGCGCCCGACGTCTCTGGTTTCCGGCGGCACGTGGTCGTTCAACGTCCACCTGCTCGTCAAGGGCAGCAAGGGAGTCGTGGACACGACGGCCACCGTCACCTCCGCGACGAGCGATCCGGTGGCGGGCAACAACTCCGTCACCCGCTCGGTGAAGATCGGCAAGTGATCACCTTCTCGGGGCTTGCCTGATCAGGCCACGAGGACAGAGTGGCCCGTACCTGCGGAGGTGCGGGCCACTCTGCGCGACTCAGGGGCGCAGGCGGGCGTGCAGGTCCTCGGGCAGGAGTCGCGCCGACGAGATGAGCCGTCCCGCGACGACGGTCGTTGTCGTCTGGGCCGCCATGATCCCGAGCAGGACGAGCACCTGCGCGGACGCCGCCTGTGCCGGCGAGCCACCACCGAGCAGCACCCCGATGAAGGCGCCCGGCAACGTCACGACGCCCGCCGTCCTCACCTGGTCCAGGCCCGGGATGAGCGCCTCGGGCAGCCGCCGGTGGACAATCTCGTCGATGGACTGGGCCCGGGTCATGCCGATCGAGAGCGCCGCGTCGTACTGCCCCGTCTCCTCGCGCAGCGCCGCGAACGAGCGCCGTCCCACGAGGGTGTGCCCGTTCATCGTGTTGCCGAGGATGATCCCGACGACGGGAATGAGGGCGATGCCCTCGAGCGGCACCGTGCGGGTCAGCAGGATGATCGCGACGACCGGAAGGAGGCCGGCGAGCATCGCCACCGTCGTCCACGGCCACGCAGACACCGCCTCCACCCGGCGAGTGGTCGTGAACACCGCCACGGCAAACATCGCGCACAGCAACAGCACCGACAGCAGCAGGTTCTGCGCCACCGCCGTGATGACGAGCGCAGCCACACCGAGCTGGACCACCGCACGCCCGGCCGCAACGAGGGTGGAAGCGGGCTGCGGAAGCTGCCCCACGGCATACATGACGAGCGTCAGCACGAGAAGGGTGACGCACGCCAGGGCGACCGGCCACCCGGGATCGATGCTCATGTCGCAAAGGTAGCCGCGGCTGCGGCGCGCGGTTGTCGGCGCGCCTTGGCATGCTGGAGTCATGTCAGGGGAGTGGTGGCCGGCGATCCTCGCCTTCGTCGGCGCAGCGGTCGGCTCGGGTGCGAGCTTCTATGCCGCGCGACGCGACACGCAGGCGCAGTCCGCAGCTGCTGCCGATGACCTCGTCCAGCGCGAGCGAGCGAGCGCCCGCGAGGAGTGGGGGCGTCGCTTCACCGCGGCGCTCGCGGACATCACCGCCGACGACTCGTTCCGGCGGCGCGAGCTCGGCCGCATCGTCCTCGTCGAGCTGGCATCCAGCGGCCTCGCCGCCCCCGAGGAGCGCGAGCTCGCCGAGTCCGTGCTCACGGCGGACGCGCGCCTCGACCCCGACGGTGACGAGGTGGACCTCGGCCGTCGCGGAATGCTCGTGGACGATGTCCTCGTTGTGGAGGATGATGGTGATGAAGCACCCGAGAGGAGTCGCGCATGAGTCAGCGCATCGTCAAGGTCACCCGTGACCAGATCGAGTCCGCCAAGGCACTCATCCGACTGCGCGGCGGCGAGGACAAGGTCGACCCCGACATCGTCCTCATCGCGAACGCTCGTCGACGGCCGCGGCCGACCAACACCGAACCGCTGACCCCGTAGGGATCGCGCCGCACACGCTCGATTTCTCGGTATGCCGTGTGCTCTGGCAAACTTGCTCCTTGCGTCCGTCGATCACAGCCCCTGCCACAGGGGGAGTGTCTGACTCTCGACATGTGAGTCACGAAGCACGAGGCACGACGCCGCACCACCATTCATCGCAGTACCAGCACATGTGGGTGTCCTGTGGCACCGCACGAGAAAGCGAAACCAGCCATGCAGCTTTTCGACGAGATCGACAAGGCGTCCAAGCGCGACGACATCCCGGCCTTCCGCGCCGGCGACACCGTCAACGTCCACGTCAAGGTCATTGAAGGCACGCGCTCGCGCGTCCAGGTCTTCAAGGGCATCGTCATCCGTCGCCACGGTGGCGGCCTGGGCGAGACCTTCACGGTCCGCAAGGTCTCCTTCGGCGTCGGTGTCGAGCGCACCTTCCCGCTCCACACGCCGGTCATCGACCACATCGAGCTGGTCACCCGCGGTGACGTCCGTCGCGCGAAGCTCTACTACCTCCGCGACCTGCGCGGCAAGGCTGCCAAGATCAAGGAGAAGCGCGAGACCCCGGTCAGCTGAACCGCGGCACGACGCTTTCAGGCGCGGCGGATAGCATCGACTCGATGACTTCCGCGGCCACCCCAGACACCGACCCGGTTCCCGCCACCACGGCGGGGGCCGGGTCGAGTCATGCCCACCGGGTGCCGGTCCTGCTGGCTGCCGGTGTCCTCGCCGTCATGCTCGTGCGGGCCTTTCTCCTGCAGCCGTATGCCGTGTCGAGCGACTCGATGTCGCCCACCCTCGATGCGGGTCAGCGAGTTCTTGTCGCCAAGGTCGGCTCACCGTCGGTCGGTGACGTCGTCGTCGCGGACGTCACCCAGGCGTGGCCCGGGCCGGACCGCTCGACCCACGTCGATGACGGTCTGCTCGGTCGGGCGCTCGGTTCGGCGTCAGGTGCCCTCGGCATCGACCTCGGCGAGCGCTCCGTTCTCGGCCGTGTCGTCGCCACGGGCGGTGACGACGTTGTCTGCTGCACCGAGGGACGCGTCACCGTGGACGGTCGTCCGGTCGGCCCACGGCTCGCCGACAACGCCGCTCCGTTCAAGATCGCGGTCCCGCAGGGTCGATACTTCCTTCTCAGTGACACGGCATCCGATGCCATGGACTCGCGCACGCACGTCGGTGCCGGTTCCGACTCCACGGACGGAACGATCGCCGCGGACGCCATCATCGGTACCGTCGTCACGCGCATCTGGCCGCTGAGCCAGCTGGGCGCCCCATCCACACCGACCACCACACAGCCCTGAGAGCGCGGACACCAGTGATGACGAGCAACGAGGCCCGGTTCGAGTCGGGCCAGTTCGAACCTGACGCGCCTCAGGAGACCCCGAACGAACCGGCGGTGCAGCAGGGCGATCCCGGTCGTGACGGGCCAAACCGCGCCCGTTCAGCAGCAGGAGCTGCCGGTGCTGCGATCCGCGAGTTCGTCGTCGTCGTCGCCATGGCGCTGGCCTTGTCGTTCGTCGTCAAGACCTGGCTCATCCAGGCGTTCTACATCCCCTCCGGGTCGATGGAGGACACGCTGATCCTCAACGACCGCGTCGTGGTCAACAAGCTGGTCCCGGGCGTCGTCGACCTGCAGCGCGGCGACATCGTCGTCTTCGAGGACCCGGGCGAGTGGCTGTCGTCGATCCCGGACGTGAGCCACGGTCCGGTGCGTGACGGCGTCGAGCGCGTGCTGTCCTTCGTGGGACTGCTGCCCAACACCTCCGACAACCACCTCATCAAGCGGGTCATCGGCCTGCCCGGCGACAAGATCGTCTGTTGCGACGCGCAGGGCCACCTCACGGTCAACGGCGTCCCGATCACCGAGCCCTACATCAAGCCCGGCGACGTCCCGAGCTCGATCACCTTCAGCATCACCGTCCCTGCGGGCAAGGTGTGGGTCATGGGCGATCACCGCAGCGACTCCGAGGATTCCCGCTTCCACGACCCCGACGGCACCGGCGCGCAGGGCTCCGTGCCCATCGACCACATCACTGGTCGTGCCGTCGCCATCGTCTGGCCCTTCGAGCGGGGCGGCTGGCTGGGCCGGCCCGAGACGACCTTCGCGAAGGTGCCCGCACCAACCGCGGACTCGAAGCAGCCCGCGCCGTCCACCAGTCCCTGACCCTGCACTGCGCGTCACTGAACCGCCGAGCCCCGAAAGAGACCGCACCACCTGCCATGCCCCCCGCAAGCCGTTCCCGCAAACCGAGTCTGCGCGTCGAGCGCGCCCTCCAGCGCGACGGCTACCGCCTGCTCGCAGGGATGGACGAGGTGGGCCGCGGGGCGCTCGCCGGGCCGGTGTCGGTCGGCGTCGTCGTCATCGACGAGACCTGCCGCTCGGCACCACAGGGAGTGCGCGACTCGAAGCTGCTCCAGCCGAGCGCACGAGAGCTCATGGTGCCGCGGATCCGACGCTGGGCGTTCGCCCATGCCGTGGGCCACGCGTCGCCGGCCGAGATCGACGAGGTGGGGATCATCGCCGCACTGCGGCTCGCGGGGCGTCGTGCCCTGGCGTCGCTCGACGTCGTGCCCGACCTCGTCATCCTCGACGGCAACCACGACTGGCTCACCGCCCCGGACGAGGTGGGGCTGCTCGCCTTCACCTCTGACGACGTCCACACTCCGCCGGTCACGACGATGATCAAGGCCGACATGAAGTGCTCCTCGGTGGCGTCCGCCAGCGTCCTCGCCAAGGTCGAGCGCGACCGGATGATGGTCGACCTCGCACCGGACCACGCGGCATACCGGTGGGAACTCAACAAGGGATACGCGGCGCCGGAACACATGGACGCCCTCCGCGAGCACGGGCCGACCGAGTTGCACCGACGCTCGTGGAGACTGCCGGGGACGATGGACGATGATGGAGTCTTCGCCGAGCCGGAACCCGTCGCGGTGAGCGCACCACCCCTGGTGTCGGCGACCGCCGGCCCACACGAAGACGGAGCTGGGACGCATGAGCGCTGAGGACCTCGAGAAGTACGAGAGCGAGATGGAGCTGTCGCTCTATCGCGAGTACCGCGACGTCGTCGGCCTCTTCTCCCACGTCGTCGAGACCGAGCGACGCTTCTACCTGTGCAACTCCGTCGACGTGAAGGTCCGTAGCGACGGCGGCGAGGTCTTCTTCGACGTGACCATGCAGGACGCCTGGGTCTGGGACATCTACCGGCCCGCGCGCTTCGCCAAGCAGGTGCGCGTCGTGACGTTCAAGGACGTCAACGTCGAGGAGCTCGCGAAGTCCGAGCTCGAGCTCCCCAAGGGCGATTTCTGAGCCGCTGAGCACGCTCGCTCATCCACAGGTGACCGATCCTCACCGCGTCGTCCACAGATCTCGCTGAGGCCGTGGCGCCGACCCTGCCGTCACACGGACGCTGCTCCGCATGGACGGACACGTGGACCTGGGCAAGTACGGCGAGGATCTCGCGGCGCGATATCTGCGAGAGCGCGGCATGCAGATCATCGAGCGCAACTGGCGATGTGCCGAGGGCGAGATCGATGTGGTGGCGCTCGACGGGGACTGTCTCGTCGTCTGTGAGGTCAAGACGCGGCGCGGCACCGGAGTGGGGGACCCGCTCGAGGCGGTGACGTGGGAGAAGGCGCGGCGGCTGCGGCGCCTTGCTGCGGCCTACCTGCGGTCGCGGCCCGGTGCCGTGCCAGAGGTGCGCATAGATGTCATCGGCATCCTCGCGGAGCGCGGCCGTCGACCCGTCGTGCGGCATGTCGTGGCGGTGGGTGCGTGAGCGCCAAGCTGGGCCGCACGCTCTGCGTGGCCCTCACCGGACTCAACGGTCGCCTCGTCGACGTCGAGGCGCACATCTCGTCGCAGCTCCCGAACTTCAGCGTCACCGGACTGCCCGACAAGGCGTGCGGGCAAGCACCCGACCGAGTACGTTCGGCGGCCGCCACGAGTGGCTTCCCGCTGCCGCCACAGCGCATCACGGTCAACCTGTCGCCAGCCTCCATCCCCAAGCAGGGCACCGGCTTTGACATTGCCATCGCCTTGGCGGTGCTGGCGGCAGCGGGGGTGGTGGAGGCGCGGCGCATCTCCCGCGTGGTCCACCTCGGAGAGCTCGGCCTCGATGGTCGGGTGCGCGGAGTGCGCGGGGTCCTGCCGGCAGTGCTCGCAGCGGTCCGGGCGGGCGTCACGCACGTTGTCGTCCCGCCCGAGAACGTCGCTGAGGCGCAGCTCGTCGACGGGGTCACCGTGCACTGCGCGCCCACCCTCGCGACGTTGGTGCATTGGTATGCCGTCCGCGGCGGTGTCGACCCGCTGCCGGTTGCCGGGCCGGTCGACGAGGAGCTCGAGGAGGCGCACCGTCACGGCGACCTCGCGGACGTGTTGGGACAGCCCGAGGCTCGGCTGGCGGTCGAGCTCGCCGCCGTCGGCGGCCACCATCTCTTGATGAACGGCCCTCCCGGGGTTGGCAAGACGATGCTCGCGGAGCGGCTCGTGACGATCCTGCCGCCGCTGTCGCGGGAGCAGGCGCTCCAGACCCACGCCATCCGCTCGCTCACCGGCGACGAGATCCGGGCCAGCGAGCTCGACCTCACGCCGCCGTTCGTCGCGCCGCACCACAGCGCGTCGATGGCCTCGATCACCGGTGGCGGTTCGGGCGTCGTGCTTCCGGGCGCGATCTCGCGGGCGCACTGCGGTGTGCTCTTCCTCGATGAGGCCGGCGAGTTCAAGACCTCGGTCCTGCAGCAGCTGCGGCAGCCGCTCGAGTCCGGTGAGGTGACGATCGCCCGGGCCAAGCAGCTCGTCCGCTATCCGGCGCGGTTCCAGCTCGTCCTGGCCACGAACCCCTGCCCGTGTGGGCGGGCGTGGGGCAAGGGGATCGACTGCGTGTGCAGTGCGGTGGAGCTGCGGTCCTACCAGGCCAAGCTCTCGGGGCCCCTCATCGACCGCGTCGACATCCAGGTCGTGGTGCCGCCGGTCTCCCGCGCCGCCTTCGGCGATGAGGAGGGCGAGACGAGCGCCGTTGTCCTCGAGCGGGTCCTCCAGGCCCGCGGTGCCCAGCAGGAACGGTGGGCTCGGCAGGGATGGGTGATCAATGCCCGAGTGCCCGGTCATGCTCTGCGTCGGCCACCGTGGCGACTGTCGGGGCACGCGACGGCGCCCATCGACCGGGCGCTCGACCTGGGGCAACTGACCCTGCGCGGCTACGACCGCACTGTGCGGCTGGCATGGTCCGCCGCTGACCTGGCCGGGCGCACCTCGCCCACGGCGGAGGATGTCGGTCTGGCGTTCACCCTGCGCAGCCAGGGGAGGGCGGCGGCATGAGCGTGTCCAGGATCCGGGAGGTTCGCGGTGGCAGTGCCGGTGACGGTGCCGGTGGCGTTCCAGGTGGTGCCGCGTTGGTCAGCGAGCGGTGGGCCCGCATGGCCTGGAGTCGCATCGTCGAACCCGAGACGGTCTCGGTGCGCGACTGGATCGCTGAGCACGGCGCGGTGGAGTCGATGCAGCGACTGCTCGCCGGATCGCTGGTGCGGGACGGCCGTTATGACCAGCGCATCGCAGCTCTGGACCTCGACCAGGCTCGACGAGCCCTCGACCGTCTGCAGGTCAGGGTCGTCATCCCCGGCGACGACGAGTGGCCCCTCGGGCTCGACGAGCTCAAGGTTCCCCCGCTCTGCATCTACGCCCGCGGGCTGTGTGAGCTGTCGATCACCGACGGCAGCGTGGCCATTGTGGGATCGAGGGCGGCAACGCACTACGGACTGAATGTCGCGGCCGACCTCGGTGAGGGCCTGGCCCAGCGGGGCGTGACTGTCGTGTCCGGAGCCGCGTTCGGCATTGACGCGGCCGCCCACCGGGGTGCGCTCGCTGGGGGTGGGCCGACGATCGCCGTCCTGGCCCGCGGCCTGGACCGTGCCTATCCGCAGGCCCATGAAGGCCTTCTGCGCGAGATCGCGGACATCGGCGTCGTGGTGAGCGAGCTCCCACTGGGCTGGGCGCCGTACAGGGCGCGGTTCATCGCGCGCAACCGGCTCATCGCCGCGATGAGCGTGGGGACGGTGGTCGTCGAGGCCGGGCTCCGCTCGGGGTCCCTCAACACGGCGAAGTACGCCCGATCCCTCGTCCGGCACGTTGCCGCCGTCCCGGGACCGGTGACCTCCGTGCAGTCCGCCGGGTGCCACAAACTCCTGCGAGAGACCGAGGCGACCCTCGTGACCGACGCTGCGGAGGTGCTGGACGTCATGGGCCGACTCAGCCTCGATGCCGTCGGTCTCGCGCGGGCCCCGGTGACGCCCGAGTCCGAGCTGGATCCCGTGGCGCTCGGAGTGTGGTCTGCGGTGCCGGTGCGGAACCCGGCCGACCTGGCCGAGCTGCAGCGGCTCACCGCTCTCGACCCGACAACCCTGCTCAGCGCCCTCGGAAGGCTCACCATGCTCGGGCTGGTCGTGCGGGTGGGGGAGCGATGGCGCAAGGTCCCGGCGGCACGCAGGTAGGCGGACCCGCCGCCGGGGTGGTTGATCGTTCAGCGTGGTGATGAGACCGTGCAGGGTGTGAGTGCCTCCCGGCCTGCCGTGATCGACGCCTTCGAGCGTCATCTGCGGCTGGAGCGGAGCAGATCGCCGCACACCGTCCGCGCCTATCTCGCGGACCTGCGGGACTTCCTCGCCCACGTGGACGGTGAGGGTGCCAACGAGGGCGGGACGCCACGGGCCCCACAGACCGCGCTGCAGGACATTCGGCTGGCCGACCTGAGGGCGTGGCTGGGTGTGCTGGCTGCGGCTGGCGCGGCCCGCTCGAGTGTGGCCCGGCGATCGGCTTCCCTGCGGACGTTCTTCGGTTGGGCGACTCGACAGGGCCACGTCGATGTCGATCCCTCGCTTCGTCTCGTGGCACCCAAGCGGCACCGCACCCTCCCGCCCGTTCTCGCCAAGGATGACGCTGCCGGGCTTCTCGACGTCGCGGCCGTGGCGGCTGATGACAACGACCCGGTGCACGTGCGCAACCGCGCGGTCCTCGAACTGCTCTACGCGACAGGGGTCCGTGTCGGCGAGCTGACCGGCCTCGACATCGACGACGTGGACTTCCACTCCAACGTCGTGCGCGTCATCGGCAAGGGGGACAAGGAGCGGCGCGTGCCCTTCGGCGGCCCGGCCAGAAGTGCCCTCGCGAAGTGGCTGGACGTGGGTCGACCACGACTCGTCGTGGACGGAAGTGGCCCAGGTCTCTTCCTTGGACAGCGGGGAAGGCGCATCGACCCCCGACAAGTGCGTACCCTCGTCCACGACATGTTGACCCACGTGCCTGATGCGCCAGACCTTGGCCCACACGGACTCCGCCACAGTGCAGCGACGCACCTCCTCGAGGGAGGCGCCGATCTGCGCATGGTCCAGGAGCTCCTCGGACACGCGTCCCTCGCCACGACCCAGATCTATACGCATGTATCCATCGAACGACTTGCTGCCTCCTACGCCCAGGCCCATCCACGTGCCTAACGACCTCGGACTCCCCGATTGGGTGAGTGAGCCCCGCTCGTCCCTCGCGGGGGAAGACACCGCTCCGCCCGCGCGCCGGGCCGACCGTCGGCGCACCGAACGTGACCAGCACCGCGGTCATGAGCGCGGTCCCCGTCACGAGGCTTCGCAGGAGCGCTGGCGCCGCGACCGGCGAGAGCACCATCGCGCGGAGTCCGCCCGCGACCGCAGTGAACGACGGCCGGACCCCGAGGTCGAGAGCGCCTCACCGGTCGTCATCGGTGACTCGGCCTGGCTCACCCGCTCCGAACGTCGACGTCGCCTGGAGCGTGAGAACGCCCGCCGGGCGTCTGCCGCCCGCCCCAGTGTCGCTGCGTTCGAGATGGTTCCTCCGACTCCCGAGAATGAGACCGAGGCTGAGACCAGGTCGCGTCGACGCGCGACCAGCCCCCGTCGACGGACGACCCGCGCCACGTTTGCGCGCCGCCGAGCCTTCGCCGCGCTGGCACTCACGACGACGCTCGTCGTCCTCCTGTGGTCGTTGTGGCCGAGTGCGACCTCGCCGGAGCGCCAGGCCGGGGACCTCACGGCAGCCGCCCTCAGTCAGAAGTCCGATCCGATGCCAGCGGCCGAGGAGCTGCCGCCCGCTCCGGTCACCACGCCCGACCGTGGCACGAAGCCCGCGCCCGAGTCAGGCACCGGCAAACTCGACACCGTGGCGCTGCCCACCATCGCTGCTCCGGAGGTCAACCCCATGCGCACCGTGCGGGTTGGGCTTCAGGTCGAGCGCGGCGCCGGGGTCAACGCAGCCGAGGCCGCGACGATCATCTCCACGACGCTCGGCGACGCACGCGGTTGGCAGACCCGGGACAAGGTCCGCTTCCGAGCCGTGTCGCCCGCCGCAGTGGCAGCAGGCAACGTCGACATCACGATCCTGCTGGCCAGCCCCGACCTCACCGACAAACTCTGCGCGCCCCTGCGAACCCAGGGCGAAGTGTCCTGCTTCAACATGCGCAAGGTCGTCCTCAACGTTCGGCGCTGGACCGAAGGAGTGCCGGGCTACAGCAAAGACCTCGCGGCCTACCGGCAGTACATGGTCAACCACGAGACCGGGCACGGGCTCTACCACGGCCACGTCGAGTGCCCCCGCAGGGGCGCCTTGGCCCCCGTCATGCTCCAGCAGAGCAAGGGCCTGGACGGGTGTCTTCAGAACCCGTGGCCGACCGTGGGCTGACCATTCAGGGGCAACAGGATCACCGGACCCCCGCCCAGCAGCGGTCGTGGGTCGAGATAGCCCGAACCCACGAGCGCGCCGAGGTGCAGGCACGATCCGCCGCAGTGCGATCGGCCCACGACTGAGCCGATGACCTGCCCCTCGGATACCCGTGCGCCCGTGTCGACGGTGCCCCGAACGGGTTCGTAGGTGCTGCGCAGCCCCGAGTCATGCGTGACGCTGATCGTGCCGCGGCCGGCGATGACGCCGACGTGCGTCACGACTCCGGCCTCGACCGCGTGGACCTCCTGCCCCTGGCGCGCGGCCACGTCGATCCCTCGGTGCCCAGGTCCGTAGGTCGACGCCGGGGCCACGTAGGGCGCCAGCACCGCCGGTCGAGGGGTCAGCGGCCACGACCAGGTCCTTCGGAGCGCCTCGGGAGTGATCGTTCCCGCCGCGGCCGTGCGGGCACCCGCCACCCACGTCGCTGCCTTCACTGCAGGGGGAGGACCCGGTGGTTCCGCTGGCCCGACACCTGCGCCGGGCACGAGACCGCCCGAGGCGGTGAGGGCAAGGAGCAGGCGGCGAAGGGCGGAGGACGTCGACATGACTCGACCCTGCGACCCCGGCCGGCGCCGCCGCCATGCCCCAACCCCGTTCTGTGGACAGGCGATGCGGGATCCGTCGCCTGTGGACAGTCAGGAGCGGAGAGCGGACAACCTCTGCGTGGCCTCGCGCAGCACATCATCGCGTTTGCAGAAGGCGAACCTCACGAGCGTGCGCGCAGCGTCGACGTCGTCGTGGAAGACCGACACCGGCACACCTGCCACCCCGGCGCGCACCGGCAGCTCCCGGCAGAACGTCAACGCATCGGTCGCGCCCAACGGCGCCGCGTCGGCGATGACGAAGTACGTCCCGCCCGGAACGGACACATCGAGGCCGATGCCACGAAGAGCCGAGACCAACAGGTCACGCTTGGCCTCCATGGAACGCGAGAGGCCGGCATACACCTCGTCTCCCAGACCCAGCCCGAGCGCAACCGCAGGTTGGAACGGGCCCGAACCCACGTAGGTCAAGAACTGCTTGACCGTCCGCACGGCAGCGATGGCCTCCGCCGGTCCGCTCACCCAGCCGACCTTCCAACCGGTGACCGAGAAGGTCTTGCCCGCCGACGAGATGGTCAGAGTCCTCTGCGCCATGCCCGGCAGGGTCGCGACCGGGACGTGCTCCAACCCGTCGAAGACGAGGTGCTCGTAGACCTCGTCGGTGACGACCCACGCGTCGTACTCCCGGGCCAACGAGCAGATCAGCTCCAGCTCGGCGCGGGTGAAGACCTTGCCCGTCGGGTTGTGCGGCGTGTTGAGCAGCACGAGCCGGGTCCTCGAGGAGAACGCCGCCCGCAGGGACTCCTCGTCGACGGCGAAGTCGGGGAAACGCAACACCGACGTCCGCCGCACCGCACCCGCCAAGGCGATGGAGGCGGCATACGAGTCATAGAACGGTTCGAAGGTGACGACCTCGTCGCCCGGTTCGCACAGCGCGAGGATGGTCGCGGCGATGGCCTCGGTGGCGCCGACGGTCACGAGCACCTGGGAGCGTGCGTCGAGCTCGAGACCGTAGAAACGCCTCTGGTGGGCGGCAATCGCGTCGAGCAGCTCGGGCACGCCGGGGCCTGGCGGGTACTGGTTGCGCCCGCTGTCGATGGCTGCCTTCGCCGCGTCGAGGATCTCCTGCGGCCCATCGGTGTCGGGGAAACCCTGGCCGAGGTTGAGGGCGCCGTGCTCGTTGGCCAGCCCTGTCATCTCCGCGAAGATCGTCGACCCGAAGCCCTGCATCCGTTGCACGAGAGGGGAACCCATGTTCGCAGGCTACGCGTCAGTGCCCGGGCCTAGGCTCGACGACATGTCCGACGGTTCCGAGCTCCTCGATGCGATTCGGCTCGGCCTGCGTTCGGGCGCCAACGTCGAGCGTGCGGTGGGGCAGCAGCGCTACATGAAGAGCGAGATGCCGTTCCTCGGACTCACCTCGCCACAACGCCACGCCCTGCTGCGGCCACTCCTCGCCGATCCCGCGTTGCGGATCGAGACCCGCTCGGGCTGGGAGCGCTCGATCCGTGAGCTCTGGGACGGGGCCGAATACCGCGAGGACCGGTATGCCGCCCTCGCCCTGATCCGACACCGCACCTACCGCTCGTGGCGGGACCCGGACGTCATGCCGCTCGTGCGACACCTCATCGTGACGGGCGCCTGGTGGGACTACGTCGACGAGGTCGGCAACGTCGTCGGTGACGCACTGTTGCTCGATCCCGAGGGGGAGGGGCTGCGGATGCGCGCCTGGGCGGAGGACGAGGACGTGTGGCTGCGTCGCTCGGCGATCATCAGCCAGCTGCGGCACGGTGACGACACGGACGCACGACTCCTGTCGGACGTCATCGAGCCCAACCTCGACGACCGCGAGTTCTTCGTCCGCAAGGCGATCGGGTGGGCGCTGCGGCAGTACGCGCGCACCGACCCGGCGTGGGTGCTGGCCTTCGTCGAGGCACACGGGCAGCGGCTCTCGGGGCTCAGCCGACGCGAGGCACTCAAGCACCTCTGAGTGCGGTGCGGGCGATCCCGACGAGTTCGCGGGCAGGGCCAGCGGGTGGGTTGCGGCCGCCGACCCACACGGCACGGAAGACCCGATCGAGGCCGAGCCCAGGCGTCGGCACGACGGCGAGGTGACCCGAGGCGAGCTCGCGGGCCATGGCTCGGCGACTGAGGAATGCCGGCGAACCACCGGCGAGGACGGCCTCACGCACGGCCGTCGCGGTCGTGTGCTCCACCACGGAGTCGGCCATGGTCAGGCCGTGCGCAGCGAGGGCGTGCTCGATGACGTCACGCGTGCCCGAGCCGCGCTCGCGACTGGTGAGCGGGAGCAGCGAGATGTCGGTCGGGGTGAGTGGCGTTCGCCTGCGCGAGAGTGGTGAGCCGGCCGCGGTGACCAGGACGAGCTCGTCGCGAGCGAGGTCGAGGTGGCGCAGACCCGTGGGTGGCTCGACCCCCTCGACGAAGCCGAGATGAGCAGCCCCGGACCGGACGGCCTCGATGACGTGACCGCTGTTGTCGGCAGTGAGGCTCACCGTGGTGGCTGGTTCGGCTGCCGCGAGCTGCCGCTCCCGCAGGAGGACGAGCCAGCGGGGGAGGAGGTTCTCGGCGATCGTCATGCTGGACCAGACCGTGAGGTCCCGTCCGCGATCGCCGCGCAGGCCGTCGATCGCCCCGTCGATCTCATCGGTGAGATCGAGCAGGCGGGCGGCCCACTGGGCGACGACTTCGCCCGCCGGAGTGAGGCGAGAGCCGCGCGAGCCTCGGTGCACCAGGGTCAGCCCCATCTGGGCCTCGATCCCACGCAGTCGCTCGGATGCTGCCTGCTGACTGATGGCGGCGCCACGGGCCGCGCCGGCGATGCTGCCGTGGCGGGCGATGCCCACGATCAGGCGCAGGCCGGTGACGTCAGGGACTCGAGAAGGCACAAGCAACACCGTACTCCGCATACAACATCTCCTTGTGGATAAACAAGGGTAAGGCTTCTGGTGGGATTGCCCGCGGCCGCCGAGAGTGGACAGCATGACGACCACCCTGACCCGCACCCCCTCCCACAAGGAGGGCTCCACCGGGCCCCGCTTCCTCTCCACCCTCGAGGGCCAATCACCGTTCGCCTTCATCGGCCCGAACTGGTTCGCCGCCGTCATGGGCACGGGCATCGTGGCCAATGCCGTCGCGACCCTGCCGGTGCAGGTCCCGGGGCTGCTCGCCTTCGCCCGCGTCGTCTGGGCGCTCGACGTCCTGCTGCTCGCCCTGATCCTCGCGGCCACCGCCGTCCATTGGGTGCAGCACCACGACACCGCGCGCAGCCACCTCGACCACCCGGTGATGTCGCACTTCTACGGAGCCCCGGCGATGGCGCTCATGACGGTGGGGGCAGGGGCCCTTCTCGTCGGTCAGCCCGTCGTCGGCCGTTCGGTCGCGATCGACATGGCTTCGGCCCTGTGGGTCAGCGGGACGCTCCTGGGTCTCTGGACCGCGGTGGCCGTCCCGGTCAAGGCGTTCACGACCCACGAGGTGGCGCCCGACGCGGCCTTCGGCGGATGGCTCATGCCGGTCGTGCCTCCCATGGTCAGCGCAGCGACCGGACCCCTTCTGTTGCCGCATCTCCCGGCCGGTCAGTGGCAGCTCGCGATGCAGCTCGCCTGCACGATGATGTTCGGTCTCACCCTGGTCGCGAGCCTCATCGTCATCACGCTCATCTGGGGCCGGCTCGTCCACCACAAGGTCGGAGCCTCCGCCGCTGTCCCGACGCTCTGGATCGTCCTCGGCCCACTGGGCCAGTCCGTCACCGCCGCCCACACGCTCGGCGTCGCGGCGCCGACCGTGCTGCCTGAACCGTTTGGATCCGCCTTCACGGCAATGGGACTCGTCTTCGGACTGCCGATGTGGGGGTTCGCGATGCTGTGGCTCGCCATTGCCGCGACAGTGACGCTCCGCACCGCGCGATCGGGACTGCCGTTCACGCTCGGCTGGTGGTCCTTCACCTTCCCCGCCGGGACGGTCGTGACGGGGACGTCGGGACTCGCTGCCGCGACCGGCGCAACCTTCCTTCAGTTCACCGCTCTTGCCCTGTATGCCGGTCTCGTCCTTGCGTGGGCCACCGTCGCCTTCCGCACGGCTCGCGGAGCGTGGGACGGCCGCCTCCTCCGCCGCCCGGCCTGACCGTCAGGGGGCTACCTGTGAGGATGGTCGACATGGCCTTTCGTGCACCCCGATCTCTCGTCGCCGGCGACCGTGTTGCCGTCATTGCTCCCTCGAGTTCTGTCGCCGGTGAAGTGAATCGACCGCGGGTCGAGGCCGGTATCGCCCGGCTGCGTGGCTGGGGGCTCGAGGTCGTTGAGGGTGAGCATCTGTGGGCCAGCGCCCCTGCCAGCGAGCTCGCCGGCGGCGATGTCGACCGCGCGGCTGATCTGGCGCGGGCGTGGTCCGACCCGTCGATCGCGGCCATCATCTGCGCGCGCGGTGGGTACGGGATGCAGCGGTTGCTCCCGGTCCTGCCGCCCGGGACACTCTCCACAGGCCAGGGCAAGTGGCTCGTCGGCTTCTCCGACGTGACGCCCCTGCTCCACCGCATCGCGGGCGAAGCCGGATTGCAGAGCATCCACGGCCCGATGGTCGCCGGACTCTCTGACGGTGAGGAGGTAGGGACCGAGTCACTTCGAGCCCTTCTGTTCGGCGAGCTGACGGATGCGCCGCTGCTCACCGGCCTGACAGCGTGGCGCGACGGTGAAGCGAGCGGCTCGCTCATCGGCGGCAACGTCGCGCTCCTCGCAGCGTCGGTCGGCACCGGTGACCTGGTCGCAACTCGGGGCGGAATCGCCTTCTTCGAGGACGTTGGACAGCACGGCTTCGTCCTCGACCGCTCCCTCACCCAGCTGCTGCGTGCTGGATGGTTCGACGGCGTAGTTGGCGTGCTCATCGGCGACTTCACGATGGATGCAACGCCCGCTGAGATCGAGCTGGTCCTGCGTGACCGGCTGCTGCCGCTGGGGGTTCCGGTCTGGGCTGGTGGAACGTTCGGGCACGCCATACTCAACCGCGCCCTGCCTCACGGCGCTGACGTCGCGCTCGGTGGTGGAGAGCTCCGACTCAGCTGAGTTCGCTGCTGCGCTTGCGGCGGTTGAAGTCGACGCCGGAGTCGAGCAGGACCCTACGCGCTCGCGCGATCCGCAGGGCGAAGAGCACAGCAACGCCGACGACTCCGGCATCGTCGAGCAGGCCCAGGGGACCGAGCACGGCCTCGGGGATGACGTCGACGGGGATGACGAGATAGAGGCCGGCCGTCGCCAGGGCCACGAGTCCGCGCGGCGGAATCCTGTAGCGCCACATCAGCAGTCCGACCACGAGCACGAAGAGGCCGAGAAGCACGGCGATGGCGATCAGTACCACCCGGATGACGTCGTCCATGATCTGAGTGTCCCGTGTCCGGCGCTCAGATGGCGTCCGGGTCGTCGTCGCCGGCGTGGGCGATGGAGTCGAGCTGGCGCCACACCAGCGCGAGGATCACGGCCGTGCCCACGAACGCGAACCAGAACGGGGCCGTGAGCCCCCAGTGCTGCGCGATCGGTCCGCCGATGGCCTGTCCGATGACGAGCCCGAGGAACAGCCCGGTCATGTAGACGCTTCCCACCCGACCTTGGTATGCCGTGGGGACCGACCGCTGTCGGATCGTGTTGCTCACCGTCCCCCAGGTGAAGGCATAGGCGCCGAAGATCGTCATGATGGCGATTGCCACCCAGCCGTTGGTCGTCAGCGCCAGGGCGAGGTGGGTGACGACCTCGGCGAGCAGACAGACCTTCATCAGGGTCGCGAGCGAGAACCGCCGCGAGAGCCGGTCGAAGTTCGTCGTGGCCAGCACGCCGCCGACGGCGCTCGCGGTCGTGAGGAGGCCGAAGCCGATGGCACCCATGTGCAGGTGGTCGAGCGAATAGAGCACGAGGATCGACCACGCCGCACCCCACGTGATGTTGAACGTGAGGATGACCAGAGCGAGCGTGCGCATCGCCGCGTTGTGTCGGACCCAGCGAAGGCCATCGATGATGTCGGCCCGGATGTGGGTGTCGACGGTTCCGCGCACTCCGCCACGGGGGAGCTCCATGCGGCTGACCAGGCCAATGGCGAGGACGACGAGCAGGACCTGCGTGACGAAGGGCCAGACCATCCCGGCTGCGAACAGGAAGGCACCCACCGGCGGACCGACGAGCTGGTTCGCAGTGAGGAACCCTGCCTGCAGCCGCACCTGACCAGTCCGAAGGTCGTCGCGCTCCACGACCATCGGCAGCAACGTGCCCGTCGTCGAGTCGGCGAACACCTCACACACCCCGTAGACGAACATCGTCGCCAGCACGACGCCGATCGAGATGTGGTCCGTGGCGATGAAGGTGCACAGCGCGATGACGACGAGCACCCGCAGACAGTTCGCCGTGATGATGATGCGTTTGCGATCGAGGCGGTCGGCAACCGCTCCGGCCCACAGTCCCAGCAGCAGCCATGGGAGGCGCTGGAGCAGTGCAGCCATGGCCACGAGCGTCGGGTTGCGCGTCTGCGACGCCACGAGCAGGGGCCCGGCCGCCAGGGCGATGCCGTCCCCGATGTTGCTCGACCAGGACGCCGACATGAGCCAGCGGAACGGCGTCCCCAGACGCGACGGTGCGAGTGCTTCCCCCAAGCGTGACACGAGAGGTGACGCTACGCGGGAGGCGGGCGGGCGGCATACCCGATTTCGGCAGTGTCCTGCGATTTCTCGGCTGGCCCGTTCACGCGTAGGATTGCCGACGGTCTTCGCGTGCCCGCATGCGTGCGTGCACTCGTTGACCTAATTCGCGCGTCTCTCGCCGCTGACTGGACCACCACGAAGCGGGGCGCACCACGACAGTCCATGTGCCTGCTCCACTGGAGCACACGGCATACGGCGTGGTTCGTTTCAGACGCCAGGCAGGCAGTGCACGACCTGTGCGCAGCCGACGCAACTGAAACACCAGCACAAGGAGAACACCGGCATGGCCGTTGTCACCATGCGCCAGCTCCTCGAGAGCGGCGTCCACTTCGGGCACCAGACCCGTCGTTGGAACCCGAAGATGAAGCGCTTCATCATGACCGAGCGCAACGGGATCTACATCATCGACCTGCAGCAGTCGGTGACCTACATCAACAACGCGTACGAGTTCGTCCGCGAGACCGTTGCCCACGGCGGAAGCATCCTCTTCGTCGGTACCAAGAAGCAGGCCCAGGAGCCCATCGCCGAGCAGGCGACGCGCGTCGGCATGCCCTACGTGAACCACCGTTGGCTCGGTGGCATGCTCACCAACTTCCAGACGATCTCCAAGCGTCTGACCCGCCTCGTCGAGCTCGACGAGATCGACTTCGAGGACGTTGCCGGCTCCGGCCGCACCAAGAAGGAGCTCCTGCTCCTCAAGCGTGAGCGCGACAAGCTCGACAAGACCCTCGGTGGCATCCGTGGCATGGCCAAGGTCCCGTCCGCCGTGTGGATCGTCGACACCAAGAAGGAGCACCTCGCCGTTGACGAGGCTCGCAAGCTCGGGCTCCCCGTCATCGCGATCCTCGACACCAACTGCGACCCCGACGAGGTCGACTACAAGATCCCCGGCAACGACGACGCGATCCGCTCCGTCACCCTGCTGACGCGAGTCATCGCCGACGCCGTGGCCGAGGGCCTCATCTCCCGTTCCGGTGGCAACAAGGCTGCTGACGCCGAGGGCGCAGCCGACGAGCCGCTGCCCGAGTGGGAGCGCGAGCTCCTCGGTGGCGACGCTGACGCTGCTGCCGAGACCGCCGAGGCCGTTGCCCCGGAGGCTGGCGCCACTGCTGCAGCCGACGCTGTCGAGGCCGCACCGGCCGAGGCTGCTCCGGTTGAGGCTGCTGCTGAGGTCACCGAGGCTGCCCCGGTCGAGGCCGAGGCTCCCGTCGAGGCTGAGGCCGCTCCGGCCGAGAAGGCCTGACCCACCCCTGTTCCACCTCTTCTCTGTTCGACTTTCAACGCAAAGGAAGCGCACACACACATGGCGAACTACACCGCCGCTGACATCAAGGCGCTCCGTGCCTCCACGGGTGCCGGCATGCTCGACGTCAAGAAGGCTCTCGACGAGGCCGACGGCGACCAGGCCAAGGCCACCGAGATCCTTCGGGTCAAGGGCCAGAAGGGCGTGACCAAGCGCGAGGGTCGTTCCACCTCCAACGGTCTCGTCATCGCCAAGGCCGAGGGTGGCGTCGGCACGCTGGTCGAGGTCCTCTGCGAGACCGACTTCGTCGCCAAGGGTGAGAACTTCATCGCCCTCGCCGACCAGGTCTTCACGCAGGCCGTCGACACCAAGTCGGCTTCGGCCGACGAGCTCCTCGCGAGCACCCTGCCCGACGGTCAGTCGGTCAAGGATCTCCTCGACGGCGCCAACGCGACGATCGGCGAGAAGATCGAGGTCAAGCGTGTTGCCCGCATCGAGGCTCCTGTTGTGGCGGCCTACCTCCACAAGACGAGCCCCGACCTGCCCGCGCAGATCGGCGTCCTCGTGGCGACCGATGGTGGCGACGAGCAGGTTGCTCGTGACGTCGCGATGCACGTCGCGGCGTTCAGCCCGACCGTCCTCACGCGTGACGAGGTCGACCCGGAGACCGTCGAGAACGAGCGTCGCGTCGCCGAGGCCACGGCCAAGGAGGAGGGCAAGCCCGAGGCTGCTCTCACCAAGATCGTCGAGGGTCGCGTCAACGGTTACTTCAAGGAGAACGTCCTGCTCGAGCAGCCGTTCGCCAAGGAGCCCAAGAAGACCGTTGCCAAGGTCCTCGAGGAGGCCGGCGCCAAGGCGACGTCCTTCGCACGCTTCCGCGTCGGTGGCTGACCTTTCGGTCTGACACCAACGCATTCCGTATGCCGCCCGCTCACCAGAGCGGGCGGCATACGTGCGTCTTGGGGCACTTCTGAAACCGTTGCGTCTGCGGATGTGGTTGCTAGAACAGCCATATCCGCAGACGCAACGAGAGAGCTCAACCCTGACTGGTGCGGGTGAGCCAGGGGTGGAAGAGCTTGGTGACCCTCGGCAGGATCACGTAGGTCATGAGCGGTGTCGCGACGAGGGTCGTGAGCAGGACGCGGAACACGGGCAGCCAGTCCCTGGTGAAGCCGGCCGAGGCGTAGGTCAGCGCGAGGCTCGTGGGGAAGAAGGCCAGCCAGATGATGCACATCTGCTTCCAGCGCGGAGGGGCCGGGGGAGCGGCGGCCGGCTCGGCCTCCAGGAGCATGTCGTCGACGGCGCGCTCCTGCGGGTCATCGAACCAGCCCTCGATGCCGGTGCGGTGCTCGATGCGGGTGTCCTGGACGAGATTCGTGCCAGCGGCCAGCCAACGCGTGCGCTCGGTCGACTCCTCCCACACTTTGAGGGAGTCACGGCTGTCGAAGCGGTAGAGCATGTGCCAGTCGTGCGAGCCGGTGGAGGGGCGCACCCATCCGGACCCGAGAAAGCCGGGGAAGTGGTTGGCCATCTGGGTGCCGGCATCGGCCCAGGCGCGCATGAGCAACTCGTCCTCGGGCGCCACCCGGCGGGTGATCGCCACGGTGACAGGGCCGGAGGTGCTCGGGGCCGGAGCGGGGGTGTCGGTCACGGGTGACAGTGTGCCAACCCCGGGGGCCTGGGGCACTGCCGCGGTGTGCGAGGATTCGAGGCACCGCCAGAAGACACTGCCGAGGAGGCACGGTGACCACTGACGTCCAGACTGGGCTCGCTCCCACCACCACTGGTGAGCGCGCTCGACGGGTGCTTCTCAAGCTCAGCGGAGAGGTGTTCGGCGGTGGCAGCATCGGCGTCGACCCCGAGGTCGTGCGCGGCATCGCCAAGCAGATCGCCGCAGCCATCAACGGTGGCACGCAGGTCGCCATCGTCGTCGGTGGAGGCAACTTCTTCCGCGGAGCCGAGCTCCAGCAGAAGGGCATGGATCGCTCGCGCGCCGACTACATCGGCATGCTCGGCACCGTGATGAACTGCCTCGCGCTGCAGGACTTCCTCGAGAAGGAAGGCATCGACACCCGCGTGCAGACCGCCATCACGATGGGTCAGGTCGCCGAGCCCTACATCCCGCGTCGCGCGATCCGCCACCTCGAGAAGGGGCGTGCCGTGATCTTCGGAGCAGGAGCCGGTATGCCGTACTTCTCCACCGACACCGTGAGCGCCCAGCGCGCCCTCGAGTGCCACTGCGACATGGTCCTCATGTCCAAGAGCGGCGTCGATGGTGTCTACGACTCGGACCCGCGGACCAACCCCGACGCACGCAAGCTCGACACCCTGACCTACCGGGAGGCTCTGCAGAAGGGCCTTCAGGTCGTCGACGCGGCCGCGTTCAGCCTCTGCATGGAGAACGACCTGCCGATGATGGTCTTCGGCATGGAGGGCGAGGGCAACATCACCCGCGCCATCCAGGGCGAGCGCATCGGGACCCTCGTCACTGCCTGAGCCCGAGCTGACGAGTCGCTCACGCGCTCACCGGATTGTTTGACAGACTGGACCCTGCCGCCTGACTTCAGCGGACGGCATACCGAAGGAGATTTGACCGCATGATCGACGACACCCTGCTCGAGGCCGAGGAAAAGATGGACAAGGCCGTCGAGGTGGCCAAGGACAACTTCGCCGCCATCCGCACCGGTCGGGCCCACCCCAGCATGTTCAACAAGGTGATCGTCGACTACTACGGTGCGCCGACCCCCCTGCAGCAGCTCGCGTCGTTCCAGACGCCCGAAGCGCGCACGATCCTCATCTCCCCGTTCGACAAGGGCGCGATGAACAACATCGAGAAGGCACTGCGCGACGCCGACCTCGGAGTGAACCCGTCCAACGACGGCAACATCATCCGCTGCATCCTTCCTCAGCTCACCGAGGAGCGTCGCAAGGAGTACATCAAGATGGCGCGCGGTCAGGCCGAGGACGCCAAGGTCGCGATCCGCAACGTCCGTCGCACCGCCAAGGAGTCCATCGAGAGGCTCGTCAAGGACGGCGACGTCGGCGAGGACGAGGGTTCACGCGCCGAGAAGGACCTCGAGTCCACGACGAAGAAGTACGTCGACACCATCGACGAGGTGCTCAAGGGCAAGGAGACCGAACTGCTCGAGGTCTGACCTCGAGCGGACGGCTCAGCGATGAGCGACTCACCCACGACTGACGGCCCGCCGGCGCAGGCCACCAGATCGGCACCGAAGGCGCAGAAGACGCCCAAGGCCGGTCGCAACCTGCCTGCCGCCATTGGTGTCGGCGTCGGTTTGGCCGTCGTCGTGCTCGCGTCGCTGCTCATCCGGCGCGAAGCGTTCCTCGTCGTCCTCGTGCTTGCCATGGGGGTCGGCGCGTGGGAGATGCGTCGGGCGGTGCGTCAGGCCGGCATCGACGTGCCTTTGGTGCCCGTGGTCATCGGCTCCGCATCGATGGTGCTCTCGGCGTTCTTCCGGGGACCCGAGGCGCTCTTCCTCACCTTTGGTCTGACCTGCGTCGGGATCCTCGTGTGGCGGGTCGCTGACGGACTCGACGGCGCCATCCGGGACATCGGCGGGGCGTTGTTCGTCGCGCTCTACCCGTGCTTCCTCGGCGGGTTCGCGGCGCTGCTCCTCTCGGCCGACGACGGCCATCTCCGCATCATCTACTTCGTCCTCGTCGTGGTCGCCTCGGACATCGGCGGTTACGCCTTCGGGGTCTTCCTCGGCAAGCACCCGATGGCGCCGTCGCTCTCGCCCAAGAAGTCCTGGGAGGGTTTTGCTGGGTCCGCCTTCACCTGCGCCGTTGTCGGCGCCGTGGGCATCGCCACGCTGCTCGACGGACCGTGGTGGAAGGGTGCCGTCATCGGTGTGCTGGTCGCAGCAGCCGCCACGATCGGCGACCTCATCGAGTCGAGCATCAAGCGCGACCTCGGCGTCAAGGACATGGGCACCCTGCTCCCGGGCCACGGCGGCCTCATGGACCGGCTCGACTCGCTCGTGGTGTGCATCCCCGTCGTCTGGGCCCTGCTCCTCTGGGCTACTCCCTGACCGCAGGGTTGTCCGGCGGCATCTCATCGCTGCCGAATCTCGCGAGGTAGTGCCACACCCTCTTGAGTGACTGCTCGTCGTAGCGGCCGGTGCGTGATGCCTCGCCGATGACCGACGGGTCGAGCTGCCCGTCGCGGGCGATCTCCTCGCCGAGGCTGACGAACTCCGGTCCCCGGTAGCCGGGGTGGCGGCGCAGCTCGTCGAGCGACAGCCGGAAGCCTGCGTGCCACTCGACCGCGCAGCCGAGCCGGTTCGCGGACTCCTCGACGAAGGTGCCTCGATAGCAGGGGTCGAGCACCAACGCCTCCACGTCGCGGTCGAGGAGGAGCTCGCCGTGCACGTGCGCCTCGACGTAGTCATCGAGCACTTCTTCGCGGCCACGGTCGTCCGCTTCGGCCAACGCGACCAAGGTCGACACGCGTGAGGCGACGCCGAAGTGCTCTGGCTCCTCGTAGCTGTCCGGGTAGCAGAACGTCGTGCGGCTCAGGGTGCCGGCCGTCAGGCGGAAGTGGGCCGACCCGAAGCGGGGCGAACCACCGATCGTCCGGTGGCGAAAGTTGAGCGCGCCGTACTTGGGCCGGTGGACCGCATCGGCCTCGTCGTAGGCCCCCGCGAAGATGCGGCTCTCCCACAGCCAACGGCTTCCACCTGCGTATGCCGTCAGTCCACCGTTGCTCGTACCGGTCTCGAACTGCGACCGGTAGAGGCGGTCTCGGGTCATGAGCTCCAGGATCGGCGAGCCACCCGGGCCTCCCACGATCCGGTCGGGATGGAAGTTCAGCGTCACCCGGACGGACGGGTCGACGGACCCGCCCGTCGCCAAGGACCTGACGTGCTCGAGGGCGTGCTCCTGGGGCCGCACTACTCCAGAGTCCCGAGGATGCGCTCGAGGTCCGGCCCCGGCGTGAGGTTGGCGCCCTCGTCGGTGAACTCGGTCAGCTGGGTCACCACTCCGTCGCGCCAGTAGTAGGTGTGCGGGCTGACCCCGCCCGCGCCGTCCGAGTAGCCGAGGTAGGCGAACTTCGGCATGAGCATGATTCCGCCCAGCGCCGCTTGCGCCGGCTGCGCGGGGGCAAAGTTGAGCTGACCGCGGTGGGGGATCGAGAAGATGATCCCTTCCGAGAGGTCGGCGTCGGGCTGCCACCGCGCCACGGCCTCGGGCAGGAAGAGGGCCATCGAGGCGATGAAGACCGACTCGCCGAGGACGCACGTGAAGGTCAGGTCATCGTGCTCGATCCGCTCCACGTCGACGTCGGTCGAGTCGAGCAGGGCCCGTGTGTTGCGCCATCCCTGGTCGAGAAGGGTGGCCAGGGGCGCCACCTTGGTCAGGTGTTCCTCGGCCGGGGTCTCGATCGTCGTCGGGGTGTCCAGCACCAGGAGTTGCCGTACGCCGGGCGCGAACTCGGTCCCGTACGAGAACCGGTCCTCACCGAGCTGGCGCAGTTGCGACGCGTCCACGAGCCGGGTGTGAATGCTGGCCAGCGTGGCTTCGAGCCCTGCCTCGAGTGGTGACACCGCGTCCTTGGCCGCGAACAACGACTCGAAGTGGGTCGTGATCGTCTGCTCCCACCCGTCGGGACCCGCCTCGTCGTTGTGGCAGTTGGCCGCGAGGTTCCACAGGCCCCAGTGGGACCCGTCATCCGTGACGACCTGATCCGGGTGGACCTCGACCTCGTAGCCCATCTCGGCGAGCCGGGTGCGCACCCGTGCCCGGAACGTGTCCGACTCGTCCTGGCTGAACATCGTCAGCGACTCGTCCATCGCCGCCGGCTGGGCGTCGCGCTCGATGTCCTTGCGCCTGCCAAAGATTCCCATGATTCCCCACTCCCACATCGACGGTCCGGTCACGCTAACCGGAGTGCGGGGTTGGCGGCGCAACAGTGGGACACTTGATCCGATGACTTCTCTCCCTGAACCCACCGTCGGCCCTCCGGTGCCCGGGCAGCTGACCTTCAACGCGCCCCGGCGAGGCAAGCCGCCGCGCCATCTGGCCGACCTGTCGCCGGCCGAGCGCAAGGCTGCCGTCGAGGAGCTGGGCCACAAGGGCTTCCGGGCCAAGCAGCTGTCGACGCACTACTTCGAGCGGCTCGTCGAGTCGCCCGAGGACATGACCGATCTGCCCAAGGCCGTGCGTGACGATCTCGTCGCCGACCTGCTGCCGACCCTGCTCACGCCGGTGCGCACGCTCGAGGCCGACCGCGGCGCAACGCTCAAGTCGGTGTGGCGCCTCCACGACGGAGCGCTCGTCGAGTCGGTGCTCATGCGCTACCCGAAGCGCGTCACGATCTGCATCTCCAGCCAGGCGGGGTGCGGCATGAACTGCCCGTTCTGCGCCACCGGCCAGGCCGGGCTCACCCGCAACATGTCGGCCGCAGAGATCGTCGAACAGGTCGTCGACGCCAACCGCAAGCTCCGCCACGGCGCCCTTCCTGCGATCGGCGCAACCCACCCGGCAGAGGCCGGTCTGGGCGACGAGGCCGAGGACGAGGACGCCGCCACGAAGGTCGGGCCCGAGCGCGTCAGCAACGTCGTCTTCATGGGCATGGGCGAGGCTCTGGCCAACTACAAGGCGGCGATCGGCGCGATCCGTCGTCTCACCGACCCCACGCCCGACGGCCTCGGGATGTCGGCTCGTGGAATCACGATGTCGACGGTCGGCCTGGTGCCGGCGATCGACAAGCTCGCGGCCGAGGGCATCCCGGTCACGCTCGCGCTGTCCCTCCACGCCCCCGACGACGAGCTGCGCGACGAGCTCGTCCCGATCAACACCCGGTGGAAGGTCGACGAAGCGATCGACGCGGCCTACCGATATTTCGAGGCGACGGGACGTCGCGTCAGCATCGAGTACGCCCTCATCAAGGACATCAACGACCAGGCATGGCGCGCCGACCTTCTCGGCAAGAAGCTCACCGCGCGCGGCAAGGGTTGGGTGCACGTCAACCCGATCCCGCTCAACCCGACGCCCGGTTCGAAGTGGACCGCTTCCCGTCCCGGCGTCGAGCAGCAGTTCGTCGAGCGCCTGCGCGCCTACGGCATCCCGACGACGGTCCGAGACACCCGCGGCTCCGACATCGACGGCGCCTGCGGCCAACTCGCTGCCGCGACGTCCTGACGCTCGTCACGTTCCGCTGATTGCGGTTCCCTCGGTCATCCGGCCGAGAGAGGCTACCCTGAGGTAATGCGCCTGCGAACTGCTGCGGTCGGCATCGTCGCCGCCCTGACCCTCTCCGCCTGTGGCAGCACGCTGCCCGACAACCTTCGCGGTGAGGACTCCCACAGCACCACCCACGCGGCGTCCCCCGCAGCGGCCAAGGCCAAGACCAAGCCGGAGCCTGCGGACGTCGCGTTGCGGCCCGGCGAGTCGTTCCAAGAGCTGTCCATGTCGGCGAAGTACACGCCCAAGGCACCCTTCGGCACGGGCACCGACGACTACCGCTGCTTCCTCGTTGACCCGAAGTTCGCGCAGGACATGATCGTCAGCGGCGTCAAGATCCAGCCCGACAACCCGGCTGCCGTTCACCACGTCATCCTCTACAAGGTCGACCCGGCCAACGTCGCCGCGGCCGAGGCCAGGGACGCCAAGGACGCCGAGCAGGGGTGGACCTGCTTCGGTGGCTCGGGCGTCGACAACGGCCCCGGCGCACAGCTCAACAACGCCGAGTGGGTGGGCGCCTGGGCGCCCGGGGGCGGCGAGCGGGTCATGGCCGAGGACATCGGCATCCCCTTGGCCAAGGGCTCGCGCATCATCATCCAGATGCACTACAACCTCCTCGCGGGAGGCGGCGCCGACCAGAGCAAGGCCCGGTTGCGCCTCACCCCGGCCAGCGCCGGCAAGAAGACCCCGCTCGAGACGATGCTGCTCCCGGCACCGGTCGAGCTCCCGTGCCGCGAGGGCACTCCCGGCGAGCTCTGTGCCCGCACGCCCGCTGTTGCCGACATCCGCAAGCGCTTCGGCGAGGACGTCGCGACCGCTGACCTTCTGCACCTGCTGTGTGGTGAGCTCAAGCCCGGGCCGACGCAGTCGTGCACCCGCCCCGTCACCGAACCCGGACTCATCCGCGCCGTCTCGGGACACATGCACCTGCTCGGCAAGTCGATCACCGTCGACGTCAACAAGGGCACACCCCAGGCCAAGCGCATCCTCGACATTCCTGTCTGGAACTTCGACGACCAGGGAGCCATCCCGCTCAAGAAGGCCGTCGCCGTGAAGAAGGGTGACACGTACACCGTGACCTGCACCCACGACCAGGCACTGCGCGACGTCCTCCCGGCCTACAAGGGGACCAAGGAGCGCTACGTCGCGTGGGGCGAGGGCACGACCGACGAGATGTGCCTCGGCATCGTCCTGTTCACCCGCGCGAGCTGAGCACCAGCTCGGCGGCCTCGTCGACGGTGTCGACGAGGTGCACGACCTGACCCATGCCGCGTTCGCGCCCGAGCGCTTCGATGGCGTTCCACACGGGCACCTCGCGTGACCAGTGGTCGACCCCGACGAGGACCAGTGGCGCCAGGGTGCGCTCGGCCTCGGCGTAGTACAGCGGCGTGATCGCCTGGAAGATCTCCTGCACCGTGCCGGCCGCACCATGCAGGACGACGAGGCCGGCGGTCGAGCGCGCGAGTAGCCCGTCCTCACGGATCGCATTGCTGAAGTACTTCGCGATGCCGTTGCAGAAGACGTTGGGCGGCTCGTGCCCGTAGAACCAGGTGGGAATGCCGATCGAGCGAACAGCCCTGTCCGGCACGAGGATTCGCACGATCTCGTCGTAGACGTCCAGTGCCAGCCCGGCCCAGTCCGCGATCGACGGACGGAACGAGGGTATGCCGGCCAGTCGCCCGAGTGCCTCGCTCACCACCGCGTCCGTTGGACACAGCGCGCCGAGGTTGGCCGCCTCCATGGCCCCGGGCCCACCGCCGGTGGCGACGACCAGTCCCGCGGCGGCGAGGGTGTGTCCGAGACGGGCGGCACCGGCATACGCCTCGCTGTCGCGCGACAGCGCGTGTCCACCCATGACGCCGACGACGGGTGCGTCGCCGACGAACTCGGTGAGGGCGTCGCTGATGGAGTCGTCATGGATGGCACGCAGGAGGGTGACGAAGACGTCGCGATGGTGGTCGGCTTCACGTGCCCATGAATACGCGCGGGCGTCAGGGGTCTGCTCGTAGCCGTACCTCCCCAACCCGGCATAGAGCTCGTGCGGTTGGTAGAGGCTCGCCCGGTAGGGGTTCACGGGGGCATGCGGGTCGGTGGGGAAGACGAGCGCGCCGTGGAGGCGCAGGTGCTCGTCGAGCTCGGGGGAGAGGCGGCCACCGAGGACGATGAGGCCGTCGAGGTCGGTGCGGGCGAGGAGCCGGTCCTCGTGGCGGGTGAGGTCGAGGTCCTGCAACCTCAGCCCCGACAGCGGAGCCCCACTCGCGACGGCGGCATCGAGGTCGCGCAGGCTCTCGATCTCGTTCATGGATCCCATCCTGCACCTTGGGATCGCCCGCAATCGACGCCTGACGTTTGCGCCGAGTTCGCTTGGTGGAGACCCACGGGCTTGGCGAGGACGGTGGAGTGTGCGCCATGCACTCACGAACCTTCTTCACCCGTCGATCCACCGTCGCGCTCGCAGTGGTCGGCGCCGTCGCACTCACCGGCACCACGGCATACGCCGCCGGTTCGCTGTCCTCCCACGGAGGCGCGGCGCGTCTCGATGGTGACCAGACCAAGAGCGTGCGCAACGCCATCGAGGGCGGCACGTCCGACAACGTCATCCTGCTCATCGGCGATGGCATGGGCGACTCCGAGATCACGTCGGCGCGCTACTACCAGGACGGCGCGGCCGGCCGCCTCCCCGGCATCGACGCCCTCCCACTCACCGGTCAGTACACGACGTACTCGCTGACCAAGGACGGCAAGCCGGACTACGTGCCCGACTCCGCCGCCACCGGCAGCGGCTGGGCGACCGGCACGAAGACCTACGACAACGCCGTGTCTGTCGACATCAAGGGCAAGGCGCAGAAGACGCTGCTCGAGCTCGCCAAGGCCAAGGGCCTCAAGACCGGCGACGTCACGACCTCCGAGATCCAGGACGCCACCCCGGCCGTCCAGGTCTCGCACATCTCGGCCCGCTCCTGCTACGGCCCCGTGGCCACGAGTGCGAAGTGCCCCGAGGCGGCCCTCGAGAACGGCGGCCTCGGTTCGATCACCGAGCAGCTCCTCAACACCCGCCCCGACGTCACCTTCGGTGGCGGTGCGGCGACGTTCGCCGAGACGGCAAAGGCCGGAAAGTATGCCGGTCTCACCCTGGCGCAGCAGGCCCAGGTTCGTGGGTTCCAGACCGTGACCGACAAGGCCGGCCTGGCCTCGGTGAGCTCGGCCGACCAGAAGAAGCCCGTGCTCGGACTCTTCGGCCAGGGCAACCTGCCCGTGCGTTGGACCGGCCCCGCCGCCACACCCACCGGTGGCGCCCAGGCACCGGCACCGTGCACCGCCAACCCGGAGCTGCCGACCACGCAGCCCTCGCTCTCCGACATGACGACGAAGGCGATCTCCCTGCTCGACAGCAAGGAGCGCGGCGCGAAGGGCTTCTTCCTCCAGGTGGAGGGCGCGAGCATCGACAAGCAGGACCACGCCGCGAACGCGTGTGGCCAGATCGGTGAGGCGATCGACCTCGACGAGGCCGTGCAGGCCGCTCTGAAGTTCGCCAGGAAGGACGGTCACACCACCGTCATCGTCACCGCCGACCACGGGCACACGAGCCAGATCGTCGAAGCCGGCTCGACCACCCCGGGTCTCACGGCCAACCTGCTCACGACCGAGGGCAGCCCGCTGACCCTGAGCTATGGCACTGCGGCCGCTGGTGGTTCGCAGCAGCACACCGGCACCCAGGTGCGCATCGCCGGCTACGGCCCGCAGGCAGCCAACGTCGTCGGCCTCACCGACCAGACGGACCTCTTCTTCACGATCTCGCGGGCGCTCAAGCTCGACCGTCGCTGAACCTCAAGGTGTGACCGACAGCCCGGCCGCTACCCTGCGGCCGGGCTGTCTGCTGCGCGCCCGGGGATAGGGTCGGGGTATGCCCGTAGTGACCCAGAAGTCCGTGCTCTCCTCCGTCCCGACCCAGCTGTTCATCGCGGGGGAGTGGCGTGACTCGCTCAGTGCCACGACGTTCCCCGTCCAGGATCCGGCGACCGGCTCGGTGCTGGTGGAGGTCGCCAATGGCACAGTCGCCGATGGGGCTGCGGCGCTCGACGCAGCCGTTGCGGCACAGGCGGATTGGGCCGCGACAGCGCCTCGGGTGCGTGGTGAGATCCTGCGTCGTGCCTTTGACCTGTTGACTGCTCGCGCGGACGAGTTCGCGATGCTCATGACCCTCGAGATGGGCAAGCCGCTCGCCGAGTCGCGGGGAGAGGTCGCCTATGGCGCCGAGTTCTTCCGCTGGTTCAGCGAGGAGGCCGTGCGGATCCACGGCCGATATTCGGTCAATCCCGCCGGCGGGTCGCGTCTGCTCACGATGCAGAAGCCGGTCGGGCCGACGTTCATGATCACGCCGTGGAACTTCCCGTTGGCGATGGGCACCCGCAAGATCGGTCCCGCCATCGCGGCGGGCTGCACCATGGTCGTCAAGCCTGCCCACGAGACGCCGCTGTCGATGCTGGCCCTGGCTGCCCTGCTCGAGGAGGCGGGACTGCCGGCGGGCGTGCTCAACGTCGTGACGACAGCTGACACGGCCGTCGTCGCCGAGCCGATCATCCGCGACCCACGGCTGCGCAAGCTGACCTTCACCGGATCAACGGCGGTGGGGCGCCGACTGGTGGAGCAGTCGGCGGAGCAGCTGTTGCGTGTGTCGATGGAGCTGGGTGGCAACGCGCCCTTCCTCGTGTTCGAGGACGCTGACGTCGATGCCGCCGTGGAGGGCGCGATGCTCGCCAAGATGCGCAACATCGGGGAGGCGTGCACGTCGGCGAATCGCTTCCTGGTGCACGAGTCCGTGGCCGAGGAGTTCTCCGCGGCACTGGCTCGGCGGATGGGTGGGCTCAGGGTCGGCAAGGGCACCAAGAGTGGTGTCGATGTCGGGCCGCTCATCACCGACAAGGCCCGTGAGGGCGTCGACGAGCTCGTGCGTGACGCCGTCGACCGTGGTGCCACGGTGCTGACCGGTGGCGAGAAGATCGCCGGTCGCGGTCACTTCTACGCGCCGACCGTGCTCACGGGCGTGCCGGCTGGCGCGCGAGTCCTCACCGAGGAGATCTTCGGACCGGTGGCGCCGATCACGACCTTCGCCGACGAGGCCGAGGCGATCCGGGCGGCGAACTCCACGGAGTACGGCCTCGTGGCCTACGCCTACACCCGCGACCATGGCCGGGTGATCCGCATCAGCGAGGCGCTGGAGTTCGGGATGGTCGGCATCAACACCGGCATCGTCTCCAACGCGGCCGCACCGTTCGGTGGTGTCAAGCACTCGGGCTTCGGCCGTGAGGGTGGCTTCGAGGGCATCCACGAGTACCTCGAAACCACCTACGTCTCCCTCAACCCCTGACCTTCGACTTATTGCGCAATCCGTCGGACCGGCGGACTGATTGCGCAATACGTCGGGTACGGGTACGAAGGTGCGATAGCGAGGCGTCG
>NZ_CH672413.1:4091353-4128703 GCF_000152705.1 Janibacter sp. HTCC2649
TTCCGTCGGTACCGACGGAATGCGCAATCAGTGCCACGCCGCGACGGATTGCGCAATAAGTCGGGGTGGGGGGTCAGGTGTCGATGCGGAGGGCTTCGACGGGGGCGACGGCGATCGCGCGCCGCGCCGGGCCCTGTGACGCCACGAGCACGAGGACCACGCCGGCGACGGCGATCCCTGCGAGGGCGCCGATCGGCAGCCCCCAGACGATCCCGGGCGTGGGAGCGCCGACGAGCGACTGCGCGCCGAGCGTGCCGTAGACCAGGCCGAGGACGATCCCGAAGATCACCGCCGAGGCGGACAGCGCGACGGACTCCTTCGTGATCATCGTGCGCACCTGACGTCGGGTGAAGCCGAGCGAACGCAGCAGCCCGATCTCGCGGTGACGCTGGATGACCGTGAGCGACATGGTGCTGACGAACCCGACGGCCGCGATGACCGCCGAGATCACGATGATGCAGATGAGGATCACCGACGTGACGGCGAGGGCCTGGTCGGCCTGGGCCGCCTGCGACGGGTCCATCTCCCAGGAGTGCACCGACGCTCGCAGCGCCGACATGCCCGAGGCAAACGTCGTGACGAGCGTGACGCCGATGACGAGCCCCATGGTGGACCGCGTCGTGCGCAGCGGGTCGAGCAGGGCGTTGCGCCGCGCGACCACGCTCGCGGGGTCCCGACCCAGCAGTCGGCTGAAGGCCGCCACCACACCGGGGATGACGAACCGTGCTCCGATGAGGAAGCCCGTGCCTGATGCCGCCGCACCGAGGAAGGCCAGGACGAATCCGACCCCGGGGTTCGACTCACCGAGCACTGCTCCGAGGGCGAGCGCGAGGAGTCCGCCGATGATGCCGAGCCCGGCGAGGATGCTCCGGATGACGGAGGACCGGCGGGGCGTGGGGATGGGAGCCGATGAACCGGCCATGGCGCTCGCGGGGGAGACGCGCAGGACCACCCGGGAACCGAACCACCCGGCAATGGTCGCCGACGCCGTGATCGCCCCGAACGCTGTGAGCAGCTGCGGTTCGAACCAGGCGTATGCCGCGTCGGGCAGGGTCTCGCGTGCCACCAGGACCGCTCGGGTGAGGTGGGTGAGCGCCGTGCCGACGAGGATCCCGGTGAGTGCACCGAGCGCGCCGACCGTGGCGGTGCCCCTCATGACCGAGCTGCGGAGTTCGCGCCCGCGGGAGCCGAGGAGGCGGAGCAGGGCGATGTGGCGGAGCCGACCCGAGATGACGGTGTCGACGGCGCCGACGATGACGACGGCTCCGACGTAGAGCGCGATGAGGATGAACACGCCGGCGACGATGCCGAGGAAGAGGGCCTGAGCGCCGCCCGACTGCGTGCTCAAGGTCGACAGCAGCGACGACGTCATGATGAGCACGGCGGCATACGCTCCGCACAACCCGGCCACGAGACCCACGGTGCCGAGCTCGCGCAGGCTGCCAAGGGTGAGGTTGCGTCTCATGCGGCACCGACCTCGAAGCCGATGAGCAGGTCCGAGATCTGCTGTGGGGTGAGCGCGTCGTGGTCGCCCACGAGACGGCCGTCGGCGATGACGAGGATCCGGTCGGCGTAGGACGCGGCCACCGGGTCGTGGCTCACCATGGCGATGGTCTGGCCGTACTCACGGGCGGCCGTCCGCAGCAAGGTGAGGACCTCGCGTGAGCTGCGCGAGTCGAGGTTGCCGGTCGGCTCGTCGGCGAAGATCACGGCCGGGCGGGAGGCGAGGGCGCGGGCAATGGCCACACGTTGCTGCTGCCCGCCGGAGAGCTCGCTCGGCCGGTGGGTGATGCGGTCGGCGAGGCCGAGCGTGCCGACGAGGTGGTCGATCCAGGCCCGCTGTTCGTCATCGATGCGCCGCCCCGCGAGCTCGAAGGGCAGGAGGATGTTCTCGTGCGCCGAGAGGGTCGGCACGAGGTTGAAGGCCTGGAAGATGAAGCCGACCTCGCTGCGGCGCAGGGTGGTGCGGGCGTCGTCCCCCAGGTGGGTCAGTGCGGAGCCGGCGAGCATGACCTCTCCGCTCGTCGCGTCGTCGAGTCCGGCCGCGACGTTCATGAAGGTCGACTTCCCCGAACCCGACGGACCCATGATCGCCGTGAAGCCCCCCCGGTGGATGTCGACGGTGACCTCGTCGAGGGCGGCCACCCTGCCGGTGCCCTCGCCATAGATCTTGGAGACCCGACGGAGTGAGACGACGGGCTGAGCTGCGCTGTGCTGCAACGTTTCTGAGTTCATGGCTACGACGCTAGGGATGCGCGGACCGCAGCACATCCGGCGCCGGGACCAACCGGCATACATCGTGGGGTGTATGCCGCGCAGCGGAACGTAGGCTCGACGCATGAGCCAGACACCGGACACCAACCCGATCGATGCCCTCTCCGACGCCGCGCGAACAGCGGGGAGCGATGTCGATGCCCAGACGACCCTGTGGCAGGCGATGTTCGAGCTGGAGCGCTGGTACTTCGTGGCCCGAGGCACGATGCCGGACGTTTCGCCTCTCGTCGGGGTGGTCGACGGTGTGCCGTCACTCCTGGCGTTCACGACTGGTGCTCGGGCACGGGAGTTCGCCCTCAAGAGCGGGTTCAGCGAGGAGGAGGCGAGTCAGGTTCTCGGCGTGCCGACCACGGGGGTGCTCGACCTGTGCGACCAGTTCACCACGCAGGGTGTGGAACGCCTCGTCATCGACCAGGGGGTGCTCGGGTTCTTCGCGCCGCTGGCGCAGCTGCGCCCGATCCACGGCTTCATCAACCGCCCACGCAGGGCGCCTCGCAGCTAGAGCAGGCCGTGCTCGTAGGCGTAGACCACGAGCTGGACCCGGTCGCGCAGGGCGAGCTTGCCGAGGATGCGTGACACGTGGGTCTTGACGGTCGCCTCGGAGAGGAACTCGGCGGCCGCGATCTCGGCGTTGGACAGGCCCTGAGCGGCCCGCAGCAGGATCTCGCGTTCGCGTGGGGTGAGGCGCTCGTAGTCGGCACCCGGCGTCGCAGTGGCCCGCTCGCGGAAGCGTTCGAAGACAGCGCGAGTCGCCCCGGCGGCCACCACCTGCGTCCCGTCGGCGACGGCTCGGATGGCCGCGAGCAGGAACTCGGGGCGCGTCTCCTTGAGGACGAACCCGGACGCACCCGCCTCGATGGCGTCGGCGGCGAGCTCGTCGAGGTCAAAGGTCGTGAGGACGAGGACGCGCGGGGCGTCCTCGCCGAACCGCGCGACGATCAGGCGGGTCGCCTCGACCCCGTCGACACGTGGCATGCGCACGTCCATGAGGACCACGTCGGGACGGGAGGTCTCGACGAGCGCCACGGCCTCGCCCCCGTCACCCGCCTCACCGACGACGGTGAGGTCGTCCTGGCTGCCGACGACCATGGCGATGCCGGCGCGGAAGAGCGCCTGGTCGTCAATGAGGGCAACACGGATCGTCATGCGGGACTGCCCGGGATGTGCGCGTCGACGATCCACCGGTCGCCCTCTCGTCCGGCCGCGAACGTGCCGCCAGCAACCGTGGTCCGCTCTGCCATGCCGACGAGCCCGTGCCCGCCCGAGGGTGGGTCGACCGCCGATCCGTTCACGTGGTTGGTCACGTGCAGACGGTAGCCGTCGGTCCAGTCGACGGCGACGTGGACGGGTGCCGAGAGGTCGCCATGCTTGAGCGCGTTGGTGAGGGACTCGCCGAGGAGCCGGTGGGCCGTGAGCGCGATGAGCGGGGACTCGTTGCGGGTGCCGGTCTCGGTGAGGTCGAGGGCCATCCCGGACGCACGCATCCGATCGACCAGCTCGGCCTGCTGCGCATAGCCGGGGGTGCTGGGCTGCAGCGCCGGGTCGCGGAGCTGCGCAACGATGGTGCGGAGGTCGGTGATTGCTGTGCGAGCCGTCTCGCCGATGACCTCGAGAGCACGTTCGGCGCCAGCAGGATTGTCCTGCAGCGCATATCGCGCACCATCACTCTGCGCCGCGACAACCGCCCAGGAGTGGGCGACGACATCGTGCATGTCGGCGGCGATGCGTCGGCGCTCCTGCTCGATGTCATAGAGTTCGGTGACTCGGCGTCGTTCGACGGCTTCGAGCTGGGCGTCGACCCGTGCCTGGATCGTTTGTCGGCTCTGCCACCGCAGGTAGCCCGCGACCCATCCACCGAAGACGAACAGCGCGGCGGTGGAGCCCAGCCCGATGGCCGTTGCCCAGCCGGCGAAACTGGCGATGTCGCCCGCGCCACGTAGCAACCCGTAGGTGGCCGCGCCAGCCACGGCGACGCCCGCCCCGACCAGCCCGAACTTGCGAACGCGAGCGTCCCGGTGAGATCCGAGCGTGAAGAAGCACACGGCATACGCCGCGTTGGCGAGGTAGGCGATGTCGGACCCGACCACCTGCGAGACGGCGCCGGCGAAAGCAAAGACCGACATGACCTGCCACGACACGCGTCGGAACGCCAGGGCCACCGCAAGGAGCACGGTGGCGATGGCCGCACCCATGCCGAGGCTGACGTGGATGGCCAGCATGACGAGCCCGAAGAGGACGGCGCCGACGATGTCGAGGACCAGCTGCCGACGCGTCGCGCGCTGGTCACCCCACACATCGGTCATGCCGCCAGCCTAGGCAGACGGGGGAGGCTCCGTCGTCCCTCGCGCGACGGACCGGCATACCTCTGTAGAGGTATGGGCGGCAGACGACGAGGAGGGCGACACCGTCGCGGTGCCGCCCTCCTCGCAAACTTCAGGCCGTGTGCCGGCGCGGGTTCACGCGTAGGCGTTGTAGACCTGCTGGGCGTAGCGCACTCGGGTGGAGTGGTAGCAGGTGCCGCACCGCTCGTACTTCGACTCGAACGCGGTGACCGCGGCGTCGATCGTGGTGGCCGCCTTGAGTGACGCCTTGCCGAAGCCGGAGAAGGTGTTCAGCTCGTAGGTGATGAACTTCAGCTGGAGGTTCAGGGCCCACACCGACTGTCCCTGCTGGTTGGAGTACCAGACGGTGTTGTCGTTGGTGTCGTGGTCCCAGCGACCGCCGACACTCCACTGGGCGATGCCGCGACCGGCGCCGCCCGGCTGGGAGGCCCGCGGGTCGATGCTGCTGCCGGACTCCTGCATCAGGTTGCCGACGATGCCGGCGGACTGCACCTTGGTGTAGCCCGCGCTGACGAAGTAGTTGAACGCCGCCTGCTGGTTGTTGAGCGAGAAGCTGTGCGAGGCGTTGTTGTTCTTGAGGGCGGTGATCAGGTTGGCCTTGGCCCCTGCGGCGATGGTCTGCGAGGTGCCCTGGTAGTCGCTGTTGTAGTAGACGGTGACGGGCTTGGTGCTGCGGTTCCAGACGGACGCGGCGTTGTTCTTGACGCAGATGCCCTTGCCCGTGCCGGTGCCGCGGAACTCGTAACAGGTCGGCTGGGTTGCGCCGTAGTCGCCGATCGATCCGGTGAAGTCGGAGATGGAGCCGGCCTCATTACTGTTGTAGTAGTAGCAGAACTCGCCGGAGTCGCAGATGCCGTCGCGGCTGGCGGCTTGTGCGGTCGACGGGAGGGCGATCCCAGCCAGGATCATGACGAACGTAGCAAGGGGTGCGAGTAGGAACGCGGTACGTCGCGCGGAACTGCGGGTGCTCATCGATTCTCTCCCTGGTACTGATGACGGACGGGGCCTGGTCCCGGGCGGGGCTAGGCCTGATTGCGGAGGTACTGCTCCCAGGTGACCTTGGTGACCTGTGGTCCGTCGTCGGGGGCGTTGCCCGACAGGCCGTTGCGGCCTTCGTAGTACGCGCCGATCTGCTTCTGCGCGGACAGCGAGAGATCGGTGTCGTTGGTGGCGACGGCGTGGATGTGCCAGGGCCAGTCGTCCTGGCTCGGGTTGCGCAGCCAGGCTGCGAAGCCGACGCGACGCAGTGCCGTGACGGCCGCGGTGCGCTGGGTGGTGGACAGCGCCTCGGCATCAAGGTCGGCGGTTCCACCACCGTCGTGGGTTCCGGCGGAGGTCGGGTCGACGTCGGGCGAGTAGGAGCCCTGCTCGACGACGAACGCCTTGCCGGCCAGCAGCCGCGCCTCGGCGAGCATCGCGACCGTGCGGGTGTTGAAGGGGAAGCCCTGAAACGTCGTCCGCGCACCTGGCGTGACCGGCCGAGTGACCGAGAACCGCTGTGCGCCAAGGGAAGTCAGTGATGCCTTGCCGGGCAGGCCGGTGGCACCCAGTCCGGTGTAGCCCAACGAACGCTGCCACGCGGCATACGCCGTGCGGGTCACGCTGCCGAAGTGACCGTCGACGTACTGACTGTCCAGGAAGCCGCGCGCGACGAGCGCCTGCTCGACCAGGGTCACGCTCGGTCCGGCGCCCGAGGTGATGCCCGTGCCGGTCTTGACCGGGTCCCACTGAGCAGCCAGCAGCACCTTCTCCATGTCGATCGAGGGGAGCGCGGCGCTCGCGGGCCCGGCGCCGATGGTGGCCAACGCCGCGGCTCCCGAGCCGGCGAGGAACACCCTCCGGCCAAGTGCCAGTCGTGCGTTGTCAGCCCTCTTCATGTCCCCCATGTGGACATCCTGCCGCGCGGACTGCGATACCGCCTGCTGAAGAATCCGGGAGGGGTGCAACCTGCCGGAATCGTGTGGTCCACTGCTGTCGTGGATCGTGTGAGGTGGGGGACCGGACCTGTTGTGCTTCTCGCTGTCCTGGCGCTGAGCGGCTGCTCCGAGGTCAACAAGGGGTCGGCCAAGGGTGCAGACTTCGAACGCGCACTCAAGGCGCGCCATGGCGCGCTGGTCGAGGACATCCATGTCGGTGCCCAGAATTCGCTGCCCTGGATGGGGACGTTCGACGCGACGGTGACGCTGCTGCCCACAGCGTCGATGGCCGATCTCGCCGCGGTCGAGAGCACCATCGCTGAGATCATCAAGGATCCCTCCGACTCAGCAGTGGTGTGGGCCAACGGAATTGAGATCTGTGCCGAGGGCGCCGGTCCTCGTGCGCAGCACCTCGCGTTGCGTGGTCAGTTGCTTGCGTCCTCGGCTTCCCTGGCGGGGCGTCTCGAGTGCGAGGACGGGTATGCCGGTGAGCTGGCAGACCTGTCCGCGGACATTCCTGTGGTCCAGTCCGCCGTCGCTGCGGACGCCTCCATCACGGACCTGCGGATCGACGGTCGCATCAGGAAGCCCTCCGGCGAGGTCGACGGGCTGTGGCGCGAGCTGACTCCCCACGTCGCCGAAGCGCTGGGCGCAGTGACGCAGGAGGACCTCAACTCGTTCGAGCTCCATGGCACTGACCTCAGCGTGAAGGTTCAGCCGGGCGTCGACGTGACGAAGCTGGGTGCCGACGTGAAGGACGTCGCACCGGACGTCGTCCTGACCGTGCTCCAGGGCGACGACGGTGCGTCGGGTGCCCCCGAAGCGGCCGCACTCCGCGCCGAACTGGGCCGACTGCCGGGTGTGCAGTCGGTGCGTTTCACGTCGGCCAAGCGGATTGTCGTCAGGGTGGCGACGCCAGCCGATGTCGCGCCGATGGTCGGTCGGGCTCGTGAACTGTCGTCGGCGGTGGGCTCGTTCCATCTCCACGTCACGACCCAGGCGAGCGACAACCCGCTGTGGACGGTTGACGCCGGTGCGGACTTCGAGGTCGCGGCGGATGCTGATCTGGCCCACGTCAAGGACTTCGCCGCCCTGGTGGGTTCGGACAAGATCTCGGCAGTGGGATGGCGCGAGGACCGGGGTCGTGCGGCGGGTGCCCCCATGGTGACCATCACGGCGCCGGGGGGCGGGGACCTGAGGGACGTCCTGCCGATCGTCAAGGCCCACGTCCCCGACGGAGCGGTTCTCAACCTCCACCTCGGGGACAAGGACTACTACTTCGATGTGGCCTCGAAGCTCGACTCCACGGACGGGCAGGTGCGCGAGCTCCCGCGCACGTTCGTCGAGACGTGGAACTCCATCCTCTGATCACCCGCCCGCACCGGGCACAATGGCGCACGTGTCGAAACCCCTGACCGGAGCGCGCTCCTCCCTCAGCTGGCTGGCCCCGCTGCTCGTCATCGTGCTCGTCGTAGGGGTGTGGTGGTTGGCCAGTCGCGACGACTCGACCGGCTCCACGGGCTCGCCGGGCGCTCAGGCAACGGCGACCACGGGACCCAGCGGGACGGCATACCCGTCGAACACGCCTGACTCGGGACTGGACACGATCGCCGAGTCGAAGCTGCCCAAGGAGGCGAAGGCGACGCTGGCGCTGATCCGCGCGGGCGGTCCCTACAAGTACGACCAGGACGACAAGACCTTCCAGAACCGAGAGGGCATCCTGCCGAGCCAGAAGAAGGGCTACTACCGCGAATACACCGTGGTGACACCGGGATCCGGCGACCGCGGTGCCCGTCGGATCATCGGTGGCCGCGACGGTGACCGGTATTGGACGGACGACCACTACGACAGCTTCCGGCAGATCCAGGAGGGGCAGTGATGCGAGTACTCAACGATCGTGTCGATCTCGACGGGCTCATCGCGGACGCCGTCGAGGAGGGTCGACAGGTCCAGGTGATCCCGGGGCGCGCGACGAAGCAGGCAACCCTGGAGGCGTTCTCGCAAGAGCTGAACTTCCCTGAGTGGTTCGGCATGAACCTCGACGCGCTCGCCGACTGTCTCGACACGCTGGCCCGGGAGAGCGAGGGGGAGTGGGAGATCGTCTGGGACGGGATCGCTGAACTCCGCCGCGACGACCCGCGCGCCGCCGCCGGGATCGAGAGCATCCTGCGCGAGCTCAACGACGAGCACCCCAAGGTCCACGTCACCCTCATCAACCGCTGACCCGACGAGACGACCAGCTCTTCGTGAGACGTCCACCTCCAGGTGGACGCGTCGCCAAGAAGTGGTCGTGTCGTCGTGGGGTGCGGGTGTCCGGGGGCTGTGGGACGGTGAGGCCATGGTGAGTCCTCCGGATCTGAGTCCTGCTGCCCAGCGGCTCCGCGACGTCGTGCGCCACGTCAGCGATGCCCAGCTCAACCACCCGACGCCGTGCGAGGGCCGCACCGTTGCGCAGCTCCTCGCCCATCTCAGCGGCCTCACCGCAGCCTTCCGCGCCGCCGCCGACAAGGAGCTCGGCCCGCTCACGGACACCACCCCCGACCAGAACGGTTGGCCCGAACCGGCATCGACCTGGCGCGACGACATCCCCGCGCAGGCCGATCGGCTCGCCATCGCCTGGCACGACCCCGAGGCCTGGACCGGCATGACCCGCGCGGGCGGCTTCGACGCACCGGCCGAGGTCATGGGGCTCGTGGCGCTGGGCGAGATCACCTTCCATGCCTGGGACCTCGCGACCGCGACCGGACAGGAGCTCGAGGTGGACGACGCAACGACCGACGCGCTCACGGCATACGTCGAAGGCTTCGACCCGAGCGGCACCCCCGGAATGTTCGGTCCGGCGGTGGACACGCGCTGGCCCACGCCGTTCGAACGCGTCATCGCCCGCACCGGTCGCGACCCGCGTTGGCAGGCACCCGAAACCGCCTGACCGCCGCTGGCAGGATGGCCCTGTGACGACACCCACCGAGACCAACGTGCAACTGTCCGAGATCATGCGCGCCTACGACGCCAACCTCCTCGGCACGGTCCATGGCGGCAACCTCATGAAGGCGGTCGACAGCACCGCCGGCGTCGTCGCCAACCGCTATGCCGGCGGACCGGCGGTCACGGCCGCTCTCGATGAGATGAGCTTCCTGACACCGGTCCGGGTCGGCGACGTCCTCCACACGAGCGCGCAGCTCAACTGGGCCGGCCGCTCCTCGATGGAAGTCGGAGTCCGGGTCGAGGTCGACCGCTGGGATGCCGTCACCGAACGGGTTCACGTGGCCAGCGCCTACCTCGTGTTCGTTGCCGTCGACGCGGAGGGCAAGCCCAAGACCATTCCGCCACTTGATCTGGAGACGCCCGAGGAGCGCCGCCGCTTCCGCGAGGCCGAGATCCGCCGCGAGCACCGCCTCGCGATGCGTGCCGCCATCGCCGCCTCGCGCGAGAGCGAGGACAACGCATGACCGCCCGCACCGTCGCCCTCCTCGGCTCGACCGGCTCGATCGGCACCCAGGCCCTCGACGTCATCGGCCGCAACCCCGAGCGCTTCACCGTCGTCGCGATCAGCGCCGGCAGCAACATCGACCTCATCGCCCGCCAGGCGGTCGACTTCGACGTACCCTTCGTTGCCGTCGCGTCCGGCGCGCCTGAAGACGTGAGAACCGCAATCCGCGCGTATGCCGTGGAGCTGGGCAAGACGGCATACGCACCGGAAATCGTGGTCGGGGACCAAGCCGCCGAAGCGGCTGCCGCCGTCGGGGCCGATGTCGTCCTCAACGGCATCACCGGTTCGATCGGCCTGCGACCCACCCTCGCCGCGCTCAAGGCCGGCTCCACGCTGGCCCTCGCCAACAAGGAGTCGCTCATCATCGGCGGCGACCTCGTGCGCCGCGCGGCCAGGCCCGACCAGATCGTCCCCGTCGACTCCGAGCACAGTGCCATCGCCCAGTCGCTCCGAGGAGGCCGCGCCGACGAGGTGCGCCGGCTCGTCGTCACCGCCAGCGGTGGTCCGTTCCGCGGCAGGACGCGTGCCGAACTCAAGGACGTCACGCCAGAGCAAGCCCTCGCGCACCCGAACTTCTCCATGGGTCGCGTCATCACGACGAACTCCGCGACGCTCGTCAACAAGGGGCTCGAGGTCATCGAGGCGCACCTGCTCTTCGACATCCCCTACGACCGGATCGACGTCGTCGTCCACCCGCAGCAGCAGATCCACTCGATGGTCGAGTTCCGCGACGGGTCGACGATCGCCCAGCTCGGGCCGCCCCGGATGCTCGTCCCGATCGCGCTCGGATTGTCCTGGCCGGAGCGGCTCGACGACATCGATGAGCCCTGCGACTGGACCAAGGCGCAGTCCTGGGAGTTCGCGCCGCTCGACGACGCGGCGTTCCCCGCGGTGCGGCTGGCCCGACGGGTCGGCGAGGCGGGCGGGACCTTCCCCGCCGTCTACAACGCCGCCAACGAGGTCGCCGTCGACGCCTTCCACGAGGGGCGGATCGGCTTCGTCGACATCGTCGACTCCGTGGAGCGGGTCGTGGATGCCCATGCGGGCGCGCATACTGGGAGTGATTTCGACTCGTCGACCGTTGAGGGAGTGCTCAGCGCCGACGCTTGGGCCCGGGGGCAGGCCGCCACCGAGCTCGGGCTGTAGTCCACTCAGACCCGAAGACACCGAGGTGCTCGTTTCATGACCGTTCTCGCTTACATCGTGGGCGTGCTCGTCCTCGCCTTCGGCGTGGCTGCCTCCATCGCGCTGCACGAGGTCGGCCACCTGGTGCCGGCCAAGCGGTTCGGCGTGCGCGTCACCCAGTACATGGTCGGCTTCGGGCCCACGGTGTGGTCGCGCAAGCGTGGTGAGACCGAGTACGGCATCAAGGCGATCCCGCTCGGCGGCTACATCCGGATGATCGGCATGTTCCCGCCCCGCGCCGGCGACGACCCGACCAAGATGCGCGTCTCTTCGACCGGGCGCTTCAGCCAGCTCGCCGACGAGGCCCGCAAGGCGTCGCTCGAGGAGATGCGCCCCGGCGACGAGAACCGCGTCTTCTACCGCCTGCCGGTGCTGCGCAAGGTCATCATCATGCTCGGTGGCCCGTTCATGAACTTCGTCATCGGCACCGTCCTCCTCACCGTCCTCGTCACCGCCCACGGCGTGCTCGCGCTGCAGGACGGCGCCCGGGTCGCGAGCGTGGCCCAGTGCGTCAAGACCGTCGACGAGGCCAAGACCAACCCGAGCTGCGCTGGTGCCCCTGACACTCCGGCCAACGCCGCCGGCATCCTGCCCAACGACGAGATCAAGACCATCAACGGCGAGCCCGTCACGTCCTCGGCCGACGTCGGTCGCCTCGTGCGTCCCCGCGTGGACCAGCCCACCTCGATCGTCGTCCTGCGTGACGGTGCTGAGAAGACCCTCACCGTCACCCCGATCCTCAACACCCTGCCCGCCTATGACGACGCGGGCCAGCCGATCCTCGACGCCGACGGCACGCAGAAGGTCGTCGAGACCGGCTACCTCGGCATCTCCTCGGCGGGAGTCCTCGGCTATGAGACCCAGCCGGTCACCGCGGTGCCAGGCATCATCGGCGACAACCTCTGGCGCACCGCCGGGGCCATTTTCAAGATCCCGCAGAAGATGGTCGGCGTTTGGAACGCCGCCTTCTCCGGCGAGAAGCGCGACATCGAGAGCCCCATGTCGGTCGTCGGCGTCGGTCGCGTCGCCGGTGACGTCTCCGCGGGCAAGCTCGACAACTTCGTGGGGGAGTCGTGGAGCGACAAGGCGTGGTTCCTCGTCATGCTCATCGCCTCGCTGAACTTCATGCTCTTCGTCTTCAACCTCATCCCACTGCTCCCGCTCGACGGCGGTCACGTCGCCGGCGCGCTCTGGGAGGGCGTCAAGAAGAGCTGGGCCAAGGCCCGCGGCAACCCCGACCCCGGTCACGTCGATGTCGCCAAGGCACTTCCCGTGGCGTATGCCGTGTCGCTGGGTCTGTTGGTCATGTCGGCTCTGCTGATCTACGCCGACCTGGTCAACCCGATCAACCTCGGCGGCTGACGTCGGGTACGCGCCCTTTCGCTGTGTCGACTGCCGCGTCGGTCGTCACAGCAGGGTGAGGGATACTTGGTGACATGACTGTTGGTCTCGGTATGCCGTCCCTGCCCGCTCCCGTTCTGGCGCCGCGTCGCAAGACCCGCAAGATCAAGGTCGGCAAGGTCGAGGTCGGAGGCGACGCCCCCATCTCGGTGCAGTCGATGACGACCACCCCGACGACCGACATCAACGCGACCCTGCAGCAGATCGCCGAGCTCACCGCGTCCGGCTGCGACATCGTGCGCGTGGCCTGTCCGACCCAGGACGACGCCGACGCCCTGCCGGCCATTGCGCGCAAGTCGCAGATCCCCGTCATCGCAGACATCCACTTCCAGCCGAAGTACGTCTATGCCGCGATCGACGCTGGCTGCGCAGCCGTGCGCGTCAACCCGGGCAACATCCGCCAGTTCGACGACCAGGTCAAGCAGATCGCCGCCGCGGCCAAGGACGCTGGCGTCTCCATCCGCATCGGTGTCAACGCCGGGTCCCTCGATCCGCGCCTGCTCAAGAAGTACGGCAAGGCCACGGCCGAGGCGCTCGTCGAGTCGGCTGTCTGGGAGGCCGGGCTCTTCGAGGAGCACGACTTCCACGACTTCAAGATCTCGGTCAAGCACAACGACCCCGTCGTCATGGTCAAGGCCTATGAGCTGCTGTCCGAGCGGGGCGACTGGCCCCTGCACCTCGGTGTCACCGAGGCGGGGCCGGCGTTCCAGGGCACCATCAAGTCGGCCACGGCCTTCGGTGCGTTGCTGTCCAAGGGCATCGGCGACACCATCCGCGTCTCCCTGTCGGCTCCTCCCGTCGAGGAGGTCAAGGTCGGCAACCAGATCCTGCAGTCGCTCAACCTCAAGCCGCGCAAGCTCGAGATCGTGTCGTGCCCGTCGTGTGGCCGCGCCCAGGTCGATGTCTACACGCTGGCCGAGCAGGTCACCGCTGGGCTCGAGGGCATGACCGTGCCGCTGCGCGTTGCCGTCATGGGCTGCGTCGTCAATGGTCCCGGCGAGGCGCGTGAGGCCGACCTGGGTGTCGCCTCCGGCAACGGCAAGGGCCAGATCTTCGTCAAGGGCGAGGTCATCAAGACCGTGCCCGAGTCGATGATCGTCGAGACCCTCATCGAAGAGGCCATGCGCATCGCCGAGGAGATGGGCGAGCCCATGGACGAGGCCTCCGCAGGTGCGCCGAGCGTGACCGTCAGCTGAAGCGCTGGTGAGCGGACGGCATACCCGCCGTTCGTGAATTGATGCACGACAGCACGTGAGACGGCGTCTCGCCGCTTAGGCTGAACCCGTGCTTCGCACCCGCACCCCGGTGAGGTCGCTCACCAGATCCGACGTCGACGACGCCCTCGAGCTCTGCTCGCGCAATGTCCCGGCGCACGTTTTCGTGGCCGCGCGCATCCTCGAGTCGGTGCCGACAGGGACACTCTCCGCCGCGATGGGTGTGCGTGAGGACGGTCGGCTGACGTCGGTCTGTTGGGCGAGCGCCAATGTCGTGCCCGTCGAGACGTCGGCAGAGTCCCGAGCCCTGTATGCCGAGCGGATCCGTCGGTGGCGCGGTCGGGTTGCGTCGTTGCTGGGTCCGCGTGACGAGGTCGTCGACCTGTGGAACTCGGTGGAGCCACACTGGGGTGCGCCTCGGGCGGTGCGGGCCCACCAGCCGTTGCTCGCGACGTCGACCCCACCGTCCGCGCTGGGGGTCGAGCTGGATCCGCGGGTGCGGGTGGCTCGGGCCGATGAGGTCGAGCTGATCCTGCCGGCTGCGGTGCACATGTTCACTGCCGAGATCGGGTATGCGCCCTACTCCGGCAACTCGCGGGGCTATCGCGGGTCGCTGGCGGCACTGGTTGCCCAGGGGCACACCTATGTCGTCGTCGAGGACGGTGAGGTCATCTTCAAGACCGACATCGGGTCGCTGGCGTTGGGATGCGCCCAGTTGCAGGGAGTGTGGCTGGCGCCGCGACTTCGCGGCAAGGGCTTGGCCGCGCCGATGCTGGCGTCGGTGATGGAGCAGGTCATGGCCGGGCCCGCGCCGATGGTGTCGCTCTATGTGAACGACTTCAACGCGCCGGCGCTGGCGACCTATGAGCGACTGGGGTTTGCGCCGGTCGGGGACTTCACCACTGTTCTTCTCTGAGGGCTTGTTGTCGAAACGTGTCGCGCTGGTTCGTCATCGCAGTGACCCGTGCACGATCCGTGCACACACACCACGGAAGGACACACCATGCAGTTCCTCATGCTCGTCTGCCGCGATCGCGCGGACTCTCCCCAGCCGCCCTCGCAGGCTGACCGCGACGGAGCCCCGGACGTCGAGCAGTGGTGGCAGGGCGCCAACGACGCGGGGAAGTACGTCATGGGCGAGCGGCTGCGGCCCGTGGAGGAAGCGCGCAGTGTGCGGGTGCGCGGCGGGGACGTGTTCGTCACGCAGGGGCCGTTCACCGAGACGAGTGAGCTCATCGCTGGCTTCGACGTGCTCGAATGCGAATCGATGGAGGAGGCCGTGCAGATCGCCTCCGGTCACTCCATGGCGCACGCTGGCCTCATCGAGGTTCGGCAGATGTGGCCCTTCGAGGGCTGACCTCGCACGCGTTCTGTGAGGGGCTCGGCGAGTCGGAAGGGGTGGTGGTCGGGAACACTGCGGCCCGCCCGCGAGTTCACTCAGTTCACCCCCAAGCTCAAGGAGTCCCTCATGGCACGCGCCATCAAGTTCGCGGCCCTGGCCGGTATCGCCAAGCAGGCCCGCGACTACGCCCGCAAGAACCCCGACTCCGTGTCGTCGAAGATCGGCAAGGTCGAGGAAGCCGTGAGTCGCAAGGTCGGCCCGAAGTACGCCGCTCAGGTCGGCAAGGGTGGCCAGGCCGTGCGCTCCGGCCTCGGCATCTCCTCCACCCCGCCCGCTCCCGGCGTGACCCCGCCGCCCCCGCCCACCACCGACTGACTGACCCGAGTCAGCTCACGGTCCTCACAACCGCGTGAAATACCCCGCAGTTGTGAGGACCGGCGGCGTCCACAGCACCGATGAGCCGCGAGGGTTGTCCACAGATGTCCATCTGGGGGTGGCGGCGGATGACGCGCGTGGCAACGCTGCAGGTCATGAAGAAGGAGTCGCGGCGACTCGTGGCCGTCGAACTCGCCTCGGACCACGGTGGAGTCGCGCACCGGCGTGATCTGCGTGCGAGAGGTGTGGATCGCCACGATGTGCGCATTGAGGTGGACGGTGGCCGATGGCGCGCAGACGGCCTGCACACCGTGGAGGTGCTTGAGGTGACGAGGGAACCCGTCGCCGACCTGTGGCGTGCGGTGTGGGAGTCCGGGCCGGGCGCCGTGCTGGATGGTGCTGCCGGGTTGGTGGCTCAGGGAATGACCGGGTTCACCCCGGCGTCCATCGATGTCAGCCTGCCGAGGTCGGCCACCGTGCGCCTCGTTGATGGCGTCACCCCGCACCAACGACGCAAGCTTGAGCGCTGCCTTCGTGCGGGGGTCCCTCGGGTCGTTCCTGAGTGGGCAACGATCCACGCCGCGCAGTGGGCTGTCAGCGACCGTCAGGCGGCGCTGCTTGTCTGCCTGCCGGTTCAGCAGCGCTTGGTGCCCCCGAGCCGCCTGCTCGACACTGGCGGAGTGTGTTCAGGTCACCCCGCCGAGACTTCCTCGGCCACGTGATCGCGGATGTGTGCGACGGCGCGCACTCGCTGGGCGAACTCGATTTCGGCGCGTGGTGCCGTCGCTATGGGTTGCCCGAGCCGCTGAGACAAACTCTGCGAACGGGCCCTTCCGGACGGGTCTATCTCGACGTTGAGTGGGAGGGGTTGGTCGTGGAGATCGACGGGGGACACCATCTGCTCGGGCTCAACCCGACCGATGACGCACTCCGGTCGAACGAGGTGGCGCTCGGTTCGAGTCGGGTCCTGCGGATCCCCTTGTTGGGGCTGCGGCTGGAGGCGGATCGGTTCATGGCACAGGTTGCTCGCGGGCTCGGGCTCCCGGTCCTTGCAAGCGCGTGAAATAGCCCGCGTTTGTGAGGACCGGGAGGTGGAGCGGGGTCAGCAGCCGCCGCAGTTGTAGTAGAGGATGTCCCAGTGGTTGCTCTCGCGGGCGTAGACGTTGCCCGCGCCTGACTTGTACATCGTCGCGCCGTCGCTGCGGACGCCCGCGTAGGCGAACGTGCCCGTGATGTAGTTGCTGATGCAGGTGTAGGGCGTGATGTCGACCTTGTAGCCGTTCCAGTGGCTGTAGGTCCCCGACGCGTGGCCCACCTCCGTGCCGCCGGTGATGTTGATGGCGCACCCACTGGCCTGCTTCAGGGTGACGATGCCGCTGATGGTGCTCGAGTTGATCTGGTCGAAGGACGTGCACGTCGACACGTTGCGGTTGCTGCAGCCGCCGCTCGACGACCACGTGATCCCGGCGGCCGAGAGCTGGGCCGTGGCCTGGGCGGGGGTGAGCTTGGTGACGGCCGAGGCGGATGGTGCGGCGCTGAGGACGGCCGCGACGGACACGGCAGCGACCGCGACGGTGCGGGCACCCCGAGTGGCGAGCATGTTCATGATGAAACCTCCTGCATCGATGAATGAAGCCAACGTCTCGACGCTAGGACGGCGCAGGCCAACGCCCGGTCAACAGGGGTTCTGCACTTGGTCAAGGCTCGTCACTCACGCCCCATCTGACACGATGACGGGTATGCCGCAGACGACGCCGCCGCTCGACAAGGCCACCATGGGTCTCGCCACCGCCTTCCTCGCCTCTGGCGCCACCCACCTGGTGCGGCCCCAGGTCTTCGAGGGCATGGTCCCGAAGGTGCTGCCGCGCCGCCGCGAACTCGTCTACGTCAGCGGGGTCGCCGAGATCGTCTGTGCCCTCGGCCTGCTCCACCCGCGCACCCGCAAGGTCGCCGGCCTCGCCAGCGCCGCCCTGCTCGTCGGCGTGTTCCCGGCCAACGTCCAGATGAGCGCCGACCAGGCCAAGCGGGCCCAGCGCAAGGGCGACACCGGCTCCAGGGCCTTCTTCGCGGGCACGATCGCGCGCCTGCCCCTGCAGTGGCCGCTCATCCGTACGGCCCTGCGCGCCAGCGGTCGGCTTCGCTGAGCCGAACTGGGCCCAACCAGGAGCTGACGCGACGCGGCAGCGTCAGGCGAGCGGGCGGCATACCCGCCGACGTGCCGGACACAAGGATCAGTAGAGCCCGGTCGAGTAGGTCTCGCCGTAGTACTTCTCCAGCTCCACCACGCTGTCGAGCGGCCTCTCGGTGAGGTGGGCGATGTTGGCCCGAGAGGGCACTGCACCCGGCTGCCACGTCTCGGGGTGCCACAGCTGGCTGCGCATGAACGCCTTGGCGCAGTGCCCGAAGATCTCATCGATCTCGACGACGAGGGCCAGCACCGGCCGGTGTCCCTTGACCACCATGTCGTCGAACCACGGGGCATCGGAGACCAGGTGCGCGCGGCCGTTGATCCGCAACGTGTCGCCGCGCCCGGGGATGACGAACATCAGCCCGACGTGCGGGTTGAGGAGCACGTTGCGGTAGCCGTCGGCCCGGCGGTTGCCCTTGCGCTCGGGGATGGCGATGGTGCGGTCGTCGATGACGTGGACGAACCCCGCCGGGTCACCCTTGGGGGAGGCGTCGCACGAGCCGTCGGGCGCACTCGTCGCGACGACGCAGAAGGGCGACGCGGCCAGCCACTGGCGGTCGATCTCCAGCAGCTCGCTCCGCACCTTGGTGCGCACGGCCTCGGTCGGCTCGCCGAGCAGCTCGGTGAGCTCGGCGTCGCTCGAGATGATGGCGGCGCTGCGGCCGGTGTCGACGTCGGTCATGGCTTCCACTCCAGGTCGGCTTCGGTCAGGGCCTCGTCGAGCATCCGCAGGGCCTTCGGCCCCATGCCGTGGCGCTCAGCGACGTCGGCACGGCGCCACTCGCTGAGCTCCTCGAGCGTCGTGATCGACGCGGCGGTCAGCGCCCGAGCGGCCGGGTTGCTCGTGTGGGGGATCGCTGTACCCATGGCTGTCAGCGTATCGGCGATGCGTGTGCGGTATGCCGCCTCCAGGGCGTGGAGGTCCGCGCGGTAGTCCGCGATCCGGCACCCCAAACCGTTGCGCTTGACGAGGATTCCCTCGTCGGTCCAGTGCGGGTGAGCCTGCGAGAGCAGCGGCGCAGGGAGGTCGCCGGCCGCATTGGTGATCCGCCACCAGGGCAGACCCTCGCTGTGGTGGCGCATGAACGACCCCACCTGTCGCGGCCCGATCCCGACGATCTTGCCGAGGTCGCCATAGCTGACGACCCGACCCCGGGGCACGAGCTCCACGAGGGTCAGCACCCGCTCGATGGTCAGTTCACTCGCCACGATGCCCAGCCTAGGCTGGAGGGGTGACGACGACCGCACACCAGACGCTGTGGAAGCACCCCGACTTCCTCCGCTTCTGGGCCTCGCGTGCCGTCACGATGATCGGCTCATCGGTCACGGCCGTGGCTCTGCCGGTCCTCATCTACCAGCTCACCGGATCGCCGGCCCTGACCTCGGCCCTCATGGCGACGAGCACCCTGTCGATGGCGTTCTTCGGACTCGTGGGTGGCGTGCTCGGCGACCGATTCGACCGCCGCCGCATCATGATCGGCGCCGATCTCACGTGTGCCTTCGCCATCGGCTCGCTCGTCGTGGCTCACCTTGCCGGTGTCCTCACCCTTCCTCACGTGTATGCCGCCGCCTTCGCCTCTGCTTCTGCGGCTGTCCTTTTCGACGGGTCCAGTGCCGGCGCCCTGCCTTCGCTCGTCGGCCGGGAACGCCTGCCCGATGCCAATGCCCGCATCTGGGGGACGCAGGGCGTCCTCGACGTCGCCACCCCGGCCGTCGTGGGACTCGCGCTCGCGATCTGGTCGCCTGCGACGTTGCTCGTCGTCGACGTCCTGTCCTTCCTGGGCAGCCTGCTGCTGGTGCGGGCGATTCGCACGGCGATGAACGGTCAGCGCGACCGGACGGCGCCGGTCACTGCGCGCGTCCTGTGGGCCGACCTCGTCGAGGGGGTGACCTTCCTGCGTCGCCACCCGACCCTGTGGCCGCTCGCGATGGTTGCCGTCTTCGGCGCAGGGTCGGCCGCCGCCCTCCTCGGCCTGGTCGTGCCCTGGGCGGATCGGGTCCTGGGGGTCGGCACGAGCGGGTGGAGGTTCGGGTTGCTGTTCGGGAGCTGGGCGGCTGGGGCGTTCGTGGCCTCGTTCCTCATGCCGCGCCTCAGCCGACGGTTCGGCGCCATTCGACTCGGGCAGTGCCTCTTCCCGGTCATGACCGTCCTCCTGGTCGTGCTCAGCCGGTTGGACCGCTACGGCCTGGCGCTGGGTGTCTACCTCGCCTATGCAGTGCTGCACGTCCTCGTCATCTCGGCGACCGTGACCTATCGGATGCAGGTCATCCCCGAGCGTCTGCTGTCCCGGGTCAGCACCGCCTCACGGACGATCTCGTGGGGCGGGGGAGCCACCATCGGGGTCCTCGTGTCGGGTCAGGTGGCCTCACACCTCGGAGTGCCTGACGCCCTCGCCGTCGTGGCGCTCGCCAACGGGTGCGCGGCCGCCCTGATGTGGGTTCCCGCACTGCGTCGGGCGGCCCCCACCGCGCGCTTCATCGAAGCCTGATCACCACCCAAATGGGCCAGCCCACCTGAGTGTTGTGGTGCCGCGCACAACTGAGGACCGTGAACAGGAGGCGCGGAAGGAGGCTGGTCATGACGCTCGCGCAGATCGCCGCTGGCACAGCCAACGTCTCGGTTCAGGACTTCGCCGGACAGGCCGTCCTTGCCAAGGAGGCCCAGAGCCGGCTCATCGCCCTCGGCTGTCTGGACCCACCAGCCGACGGCTCGGTCGGTCCGGTCACGAAGCTCGTGCTCCCCACGTTCGCGAAGACCCTGAACCTGCCGTACCCCCAGGCCATCACACCCGCGATCGCCAAGGCCCTGCTCCAGCAGACTCCACAGACCTTCCTGCCGTGGACGCTGGGCACCGACCTCGGAAGCAAGCTCGTGAGGTTCATGCTCGCCAACGGCTTCTTCGTGGCGCGCCTTCCGGGTTTCCTGACCATCGCCTACATCGAAGGGGCGAACGACGACGGTCGCCCCAACCCCGACAAGCCCAACGAGTTCAACGATCGTCGGATCGTGCTCAAGCGAGACAGTGCCGGACGGCCGGTGGTGCTGCACAACGTGCAGGCCACCACCGAACCGGGCACGTTCTTCACGCTGAACCCGCTCAACGCCGAGGGTGCCGCCCGGATTGCATTCGGGCAGTACAAGGCGTGGCGAGTGGGCTTCCACCGGGCGAACCAGTCCCCGCCCCGCAAGCACCTGGCCCTCGTGCAGGCCGGAAACATCACCATTCATCGCGACAAGAACAAGGACGGCAAGCGCACGGGCGACAAGACGTTCACCGGAGACGGGTTCGGCATCAACCAGCACAACGCGCACGACGCCCCGGTGAACAACATCGGCAAGAACGGCGCTGGGTGCCTCGTCGGTCGTACCACCGCTGAGCACAAGGCCTTCATGGCGCTGGTCAAGACGGACCCCAGGTTCGGCGCCAGCAACGGCTACATGTACATGTCCACGGTGATCAACGGCGACACGTTCGGCGCCTTTGTCTGACGCCCACGGGCGCGGTGGCGAGGTCCCTGCGTAATCCGAGTGAACGGCATACGCAACCGTCGTTATCCTTGGCGAGTTCCCCTCAACTGATCCCTGGAGACTCACCGTGGCCATGCGCATGTCGTCGCTGTTCCTGCGAACCCTGCGCGAGGACCCGGTCGACGCCGAGCTCCCGGGCCACCGCCTGCTCGTCCGTGCCGGCTATGTCCGTCGCGCCGCCCCCGGCATCTACACGTGGCTGCCGCTCGGGCTGCGGGTGCTGCGCAAGGTCGAGGCGATCGTGCGCGAGGAGATGGACGCCATTGGTGCGCAGGAGCTGACCTTCCCGGCGCTGCTGCCGCGCGAGCCCTACGAGGCGACGAACCGCTGGACGGAGTACGGCGACAACATCTTCCGGCTCAAGGACCGCAAGGGCGGCGACTACCTGCTCGGGCCGACGCACGAGGAGATGTTCACCCTCGCCGTCAAGGACATGTTCAGCTCCTACAAGGACCTGCCGCTCAGCCTCTACCAGATCCAGAACAAGTACCGCGACGAGGCGCGTCCGCGTGCAGGGCTTCTGCGCGGGCGCGAGTTCGTCATGAAGGACTCCTACTCGTTCGACGTGAGCGATGAGGGGCTCGAGGCGTCCTACCAGGCGCACCGCGCGGCCTACATCAAGATCTTCGACCGGCTCGGCTTCGAGTACGTCATCGTCTCCGCGATGTCGGGTGCCATGGGCGGCTCGGCGAGCGAGGAGTTCCTTGCCGTGAGCGCGATCGGCGAGGACACGTTCGTGCGCAACGACGCCGGCACGTATGCCGCGAATGTCGAGGCCGTCGTCGTGACTCAGGCTGCGCCCGTCGACGCCTCGGGCGTGCCGGCCGCGCACGTCGAGGACACCCCCGACACCCCGACGATCGACACCCTGGTCGCGTCGCTCAACGCCAACCACGCGCGCTCGGACGGTCGCTCGTGGACGGCTGCCGACACGCTCAAGAACGTCATCGTCATGCTCGTGCACCCCGACGGCACGCGTGAGCCGCTCGCCATCGGCGTGCCCGGTGACCGCGAGGTCGACGCCAAGCGGCTCGAGGCGCAGGTCGGCCCGGCCGAGGTGGAAGCCTTTGAGGAGAAGGACTTTGCGACCCACCCCGAGCTGGCCAAGGGCTACATCGGGCCGGGTGTGCTGGGTGAGGAAAGGGTGTCCAAGATCCGTTATGTCCTCGACCCGTCGATCGCCGAGGGTTCTGCCTGGGTGACCGGTGCGGACGAGGCTGGGAAGCACGTGCTCGATCTCGTGCACGGACGCGACTTCACCGCGGACGGCACCATCCAGGCTGCCGTGGTGCGCGACGGTGACCCGAGCCCCGACGGCAATGGTGTCCTGCACACTGCCCGCGGCATCGAGATGGGCCACATCTTCCAGCTCGGCCGCAAGTTCGCCGAGGCGCTCGACCTCAAGGTGCTCGACGAGAACGGCAAGCTCGTCACCGTGACGATGGGGTCCTATGGCGTCGGTGTCTCGCGCGCCGTCGCGGCGATCGCCGAGGACAACCTCGACGACCTCGGCCTCATCTGGCCGCGCGCCGTCACGCCCGCAGACGTCCACGTCGTCGCCACGGGCAAGAACCGGGACCGCGACGGTGACGTCTTCGCCAAGGCCGACGAGATCACGGCTTCCCTTGAGGCGCAGGGGATTTCGGTGCTGTATGACGACCGCGAGAAGGTCAGCCCCGGGGTGAAGTTCAAGGACTCCGAGCTCATCGGCATCCCCACGATCGTCGTCGTCGGCAAGTCTCTCGAGAACGGCGTCATCGAGATCAAGGACCGTCGCTCCGGTGAGCGTCGCGAAGTCGCCGTCGACTCCGTCATTGACGAGGTGCTGGCAGAGGTTCGCGGAGGCAGGGCGTGAGCGACGCTCGCCCCCTCGAGGCGGTCATCTTCGACTGGGGCGGCACCCTCACGCCGTGGCACGCCGTCGACCTGCCAGAGCAGTGGCGGGTCTATGCCCGTGAGGTCCACGGACTACCGGTCGATGCTGCCGACATGCCGGCCGAGGACCTTGCCGAGGCCGACTCGCTCGCGCTGCGCATCCTCGAAGCCGAGGACCGCGCGTGGAAGCGTGGCCGCACCGACCACAGCAGCGCGACCCTCGAGGCCATCCTCGACGATGCCGGCATCGACGCTGAGCATGATCGGCACCATCTGGCGCTCGCGGCATACCGCGGGTTCTGGGAGCCGCACACCTTCACTGACGACCAGGTCCGACCACTGTGGGAAGGGTTGCGCGATAGGGGAATTCGCGTCGGCGTCCTCTCCAACACCATCTGGTCGCGTGACTACCACCGTGGGGTCTTCGAGCGCGACGGCGTCCTTGACCTCATCGATGGTGACGTTTACTCGTCCGAGATCCACGTGGTCAAGCCGCACGCCGACGCGTTCCGGGCGGCCTGTGCCGCTGTCGGTGTCGAGCCCGAGAACGCCGCCTACGTCGGAGACCGTCCCTTCGAGGACGTCTTCGGCCCGCAGCAGATCGGGATGCGCGCCATCTGGATCCCGCACTCCGACATCCCGGTCGACCAGCAGGTCAGTGTCGATGCCACCCCGGACGCCGTGGCCCACGAGCTGCTCGACATCTTCGACATCGTCGACGCCTGGGCACAGGCCTGACGAGCGGATGGCCGACCCCGAACTGACCACGCTGGCCCTCATGGGTCTCGCTGGGTTCGTCGCGGGGTGGATCGACGCGGTCGTGGGTGGCGGGGGGTTGGTGCAGCTGCCGGCCCTGTTGCTCGGTTTTCCGGGTGCGACGCCGGCGCAGCTCCTCGCGACCAACAAGTTCGGGTCGATCTGGGGCACGGTGACGAGTGCTGCGACCTACTGGCGGCGGGTGAAGCCGGATCTGCGGACCGCTTTGCCCATGGCTGCCGTGGCCTACTTCGGCGCCATCGGGGGAGCGCTCCTCGGCCTGCACATCCCCAAGTCGGCGTTCAACCCGATCATCCTCGTCATGCTCATCGGTGTCGGCGCCTACACGCTCTTCAAGCCAGCCCTCGGCACCAAGACCGCGCTGCGCTGGGACGGCACCCGGCACACCGTGACGGCGATGCTCGTGGGCTTCGTCATCGGGGTCTACGACGGGGCGCTCGGGCCGGGGACTGGCTCGTTCATGGTGTTCGCGCTCGTGGGGCTGATGGGCTACGCATTCCTGGAGGCCAGTGCCAAGGCCAAGATCGCGAACTTCGCGACCAACCTCGGGGCGCTGACGGTGTTTGCTCCGGGCGGTCACGTCATGTGGAAGGTCGGCGCGGTCATGGCGGTTGCCAACCTTCTCGGCGGCTACGTCGGGGCGCGCACGGCGGTGGCCCGCGGGAGCGGATTCGTGCGCGTAGTGTTTGTCGTCGTGGTCGCGGCCTTCACGATTCGGATCGGTGGGCAGGTGCTTGGTGTCTGGTGAACAACGCCCAGTCGAGGACCTTTTGGGACGACTCGAAGAGTTGGTCGCCCGAGTGGCGCCCCGCCGCGCGGTCCTCGGGATCGCGGGACCCCCGGGATCCGGCAAGACGACCCTGGTGACGCGGTTGCTCACTGCCGTGGCGGCAGACCCAAGTCTGGATGGTCGGGTCGCGCACGTGCCGATGGACGGTTTTCACCGGACGAACGCCGAACTCGACGCCCTGGGACGACGCGACCGCAAGGGCGCGGCGGACACGTTCAATGCCATCGCGTATGCCGGCGTGCTGGCCTCCGTGCGCGCGTTGCCGCGCGCTGTCGTGATGGCACCCAGCTTCAACCACAACGTCGGGGAGCCGATGGCGGACTCCTTGGTCGTTCCCGTCGACGCGGATCTCGTGGTGACAGAGGGGAACTACCTGTTGCTCGGTGACGGCGACTGGGCAGGCGTTCCGGCGTTGCTCGACGAGGTGTGGTGGTGCGCGCTCGACGGTGATGTGCGTGTGGAACGGCTCGTCACGCGCCACGTCGAGACCGGTCGGGAGGTGTCCGACGCGACTGAGTGGGTGCTTCGGTCGGACGAGGCCAACGCGAAGGCGGTCGACGGCGGAGCCGAGCGGGCGGACGTCGTGCTGCTCGATGGTGTGGTTGTGAGCGAGAGCGACCGATGACCCGAGTGCTCCTGCTCGGTGGGACGGCCGAGGCTCGGGCACTTGCTGCTGCGCTGGTTGATGCTGGGTTCGATGTGGTGTCCTCGTTGGCGGGCCGCGTGTCGAAGCCACGGATGCCGGTGGGTGACGTGCGCGTCGGTGGTTTCGGTGGCGTGGGCGGGCTGGCTGGGGTGCTCGTCGGGGGAGGCTTCACGCACCTCGTGGACGCGACGCATCCGTTTGCTGTGCGCATGACGGCGAATGCGGGTACGGCCTCGGCGATTGCTGGCGTGCCGTGCCTGCGTCTGGCCCGTCCGGGGTGGAGCGAGCACGCGGATGCGGGGTCCTGGCACTGGGTCGACGACTACGACAAGGCGCGCGTGGCGGCCGAGGCGTTGGGGGCGGCGCGGCCGTTCATCACGACCGGGCGGCAGACGCTGGAGCACTATGCCTCGTGGGCTGATCGTGATGTCGTGTTGCGGGTGGTCGAGGCCCTTGAGGAGGAGGCGCCGGCGCGCTGGACGGTGTTGCTGGATCGCGGACCGTTCGAGGTGGCTGACGAGCGAGCTCTCCTGAGCCGGCACCAGGTCGACGTCGTGCTCACCAAGGACTCAGGTGGCGCCTACACGGCAGCCAAGCTCACAGCCGCCGCCGAACTCGGCGTGTCCGTCGTCGTCGTCCGGCGGCCAGCGGTACCCGCCGGAGTCGCCGAGGTGGAGACCGTCGGCGAGGTGCTCACCTGGCTCACCTGACGACTTTGTGCCCCGCACGGACATGGTCCGTCGGCCGAAGGCCTCGTCTTCATGTCCGTGCGGGGCACGAAGTCGCATCAAGGCTGGTGCAGGATCACGCGCGCGCTGACGATGGCCGGAGGTGCCCGCCGGTGTCGCCGAAGTGGAGACTGTCGGCGAGGTGCTCACCTGGCTCGCCTGACGACTTCGTGCCCCGCACGGACATGGTCCGTCGGCCGAAGGCCTCGTCTTCATGTCCGTGCGGGGCACGAAGTCGGGTCAAGGCTGGTGCAGGATCACGCGTGCGCTGACGATGGCCGGAGGTGCCCGCCGGGGTCGCCGAAGTGGAGACTGTCGGCGAGGTGCTCACCTGGCTCAGCTGACGACTTCGTGCCCCGCACGGACATGGTCCGTCGGCCGAGGGCCTCGTCTTCATGTCCGTGCGGGGCACAAAGTCGCGTCAAGGCTGGTGCAGGATCACGCGCGCACTGACGATGGCCGGAGGTGCCCGCCGGAGGTGCCCGCCGGAGGTGCCCGCCGGAGTCGCCGAAGTGGAGACTGTCGGCGAGGTGCTCACCGGGCTCACCTGACGACTTCGTGCCCCGCACGGACATGGTCCGTCGGCCGAAGGCCTCGTCTTCATGTCCGTGCGGGGCACGAAGTCGCGTCAAGGCTGGTGCAGGATCACGCGCGCGCTGACCAACGCCACGATGGCGGCGGTTGAGAGGTTGCGCAGGTGTCGAGTGGCTCGCGGGATGTCGGCGACGGTGACGGGGGGTCCGTCACCGAGGTGGCCGCGGTCCTCGTCGACGCCGTCGTAGTGGTTCGTCCCGCCGAGCCTCACTCCCAGAGCGGCTGCCCAGGACGCCTCGACCGGGCCGGCGTTGGGGCTCGGGTGGGCGGGGGCGTCACGACGCACGACCCGGACGACCTCCGCGCCTCGCCCCGGGCCAACCAGTGCTGCGTTGATCGCGACCGTGGCGCGGGCCGGAAGCCAGTTGGCGACATCGTCGAGTCGCGCTGCGGCCCAGCCGAATTCGCGGTATCGCTCGTTGCGGTGACCCCACATCGCGTCGAGCGTGTTGATCGCGCGATAGGCGATGAGACCCGGCACGCCTGCAGCTGCGCCCCAGAACAGGGGAGCGACCACGGCATCGGCGGAGTTCTCGGCAACGCTCTCGACACAGGCGCGGGCGATGCTGTGGGCGTCGAGGGTGCTCGGGTCACGGCCCACGAGGTTGCGGATGCGGATGCGGGCTCCGGCGAGATCATCGGCGGCAAGGAGTGCGGCGATTGCCTCACCCTCGCGTTCCAGCGACCTGCCACCGAGGACGGCCCACGTGGCTGCCGAAGCGACGACGATGCGGGCCACCGAAGGCAGCCGTCGCTCGAGCAGTCCGAGGCCCACCGTCGTCGTGATGAGAGCACCCACCGACAACGCGCCCCTCGATCGGCTCGACGTGTACACGCGGTCCTCGAGTCGGGCCGCCACCTGACCGAACCCGGCCACGGGGTGGAACCGGCGCGGATCGCCGAGCGCCCGATCGGCGAGAAAGCCGACGACGAGACCCACGGTCACCGGGTCCAGGTGCCGCTTCACGGTTGACGAAGGGGGAGGAGGTGGCCGGCGGCGACAAGAAAGACTCGGTCGCTGGCCCGGGCGATGTCCTGGTTGAGCCGTCCGAGCTCGTCGGCGAAGATGCGGCCGGATCGGTGCTCGGACACGACGCCCCACCCGACTTCGTTCGTCACCGCGACGACGTCGTGCGGGCACCGTGCCCAGGCCCGGACGACGTCCGCCGTGCGCTTGTGGAGCGCGTCCTGCCAGCCCTCCCGCGGCGCCTCCCAGACATCGAGCTCGTCGAGGACGGCCGTGAGCCACGTGCCGAGGCAATCGACAAGAGCCGGGCCGGTCAGAGCGTCGAGGGCGGAGGCGAGGTCGTGCGTCTCGACGGTCTGCCACGTGTCCGGGCGTCGACTGCGGTGTGTGGCAATGCGATCGGCCCAGTCCGCGTCGTCCGCGGCCGGGCCGGTGGCGACATACGTGACCGGCACGCCCGGCGAGTGCAGGGCCGCAGCATCCGCGATGAACTTCTCGGCGATGACGGACTTGCCCGAGCGAACGCCACCCGTGACGAGGGTCCTCATCGTCACCATCTCCCGGAACTGAGGACGATGAGGATCACGGTGAAGGCCACCTCGATGGCGGCCCCCATGACGTCGCCCGTCACCCCGCCGAAGACGCGTCGACACGTCCGAAGCAGGATCCCCACGGCAACGGCGGCCAGGACGACCGCGACGACTCCCGCAGCAGGGCTGAGGCGTGAGGCCGCGACGGCCGCCGACAACAGCGCCGCCACGACGAGTCCGCCGAGCCCAGCCACCCACGTCGGCACGGAACCGGCGACAACGGCGCCGAGCCCGCCCGGGCGAGCGGACGGCATACCCACTCGGCAGGTGAGCAAGGTCGAGGCGCGCGAGGCGACCACGGCGACACCGGCGACCAGCCACCCCTGCGGGCGATCGACGATGGCGGTCAGCGCGGCCACCTGGGCGAGCAGGACAAGGAGGAGGGCAGCAACTCCCATGGGACCGACGTCGCCGCTGCGCATGACTTCGAGTGCGCGCTCACGGGTCCACCCCGCGCCGAGCCCGTCGACCGTGTCGGCCAGCCCGTCGAGGTGCATCGCCCGCGTCCCGGCCGCGATGACGGCCACGGCGAGGGCAGCGGTGAGAAGCGTCGGCAGAGTGGCCCAGTGGCCGAGCGCGACCACTGCACCGACTGCGACGGCGACGGGCAATGCGGCGACCGGCGCCAGAACCATCGCCCAACGCGCGTGTTCCCTCGTCGGGTCAGCGATCGTGCCGACGGGGACGACGGTGAGTGTCCCTACGGCGAGCCTGAGACCAGCAGTGCTGTCGTGCAACGGAGTTCAGCCCTCGAGGGCGGTCACGACGCGCCCGATGACAGTGATCGCCGGGGGAGTGAGGTCCTCGGCGTCAGCGACCGACGCGATGTCCGCCAAGGTGCCGCGTGCGGATCGCTGGCTCGGCATGGCGCCATCAGCGATGCAGGCCGCGGGCGTCGACGGGTCCATGCCGTGCTCGATCAGTGTCTGCGAGATCTCGGCGAGCGCGGCCACGCCCATGAGGATGACGATGGTGAGGCCGCACTGCGCGAGGGCGGCCCAGTCGGCATCGTTGCGCTCGTCCTTGGGGCCGACGTGTCCGGAGACGACAACAAACCCCTGCGTCAGGCCTCGGTGGGTGAGCGGGATGCCGGCGAGGGCCGGGACGGCGACGGCCGACGAGACACCCGGGACGACGTCGACGGGTATGCCGTTCGCGACGCACGCGTTCCATTCCTCACCACCGCGCCCGAAGACATAGCTGTCGCCGCCCTTGAGCCGGACGACGTACTTGCCCGCGAGGGCGTGCTCGACGAGGAGGGCGTTGATCGACTCCTGCGGGGTGAAGGCGCCGCGCGGGATCTTGCCGACGTGGATGACCTCGACGTCGGAGCGTGCCTCGGCGAGTACCGACAGCGGGGCGAGTCGGTCGCAGACGAGGACGTCGGCCTCACGGACCGCGTGCAGGCCACCCACGGTGAGCAGGTCCACCGAACCGGGCCCTCCTCCGACGAGAGTGACGCGACCTGTGCCAGCTGTCTGCGGCGGCATGAGCTCGGCTGTGCTCCGCGTGCCCGGGTCGCGCAGGACGAGGTCGAAGTCGCCCGGAGCGGGATGGGCATCGACACTCACGAGACGGCGGCCGCTGAGGTCGTCGAGGGCGGCGCGAGTGGCGGCGTCGGTGATGTCCGCGGCGGCCACGGTGACGACCGCGCCCTGGTCGGTGAGCGCGTGCACGGTCTCGGCGATGCGTGAACCCGGACTCGTGATGAGGACGGTCGGGTTCGCAGTCGTCGGAAGGGTGAGACTCATGCGGTGCGCTCCTTCGAGGTCAGCACAGTGGCGAGCTCGCGGAGCATGCCGTCAGTGGTCTGGGGGTCGCGCACGGCGATGCGGACCCACTGCGGGCCCAGCCCGGGGAAGGTGTCGCCGCGGCGCAGGGCATAGCCGCGCCCTCTCATGACCTCACGCACCCCGACGCCGACGTCCACGAGGACAAAGGACGTCTGGGACCTGATCGGGTCCAGGCCGAGCGCGTGAAGTCCAGCCAGCAGGTGCTCCCGCCAGCGGGTGGTGTCGGCGACAGCGGCCTCGGCCTCCGTGAGCGCCGGCCCCGTCGTGGTCGCCTCCATGACGGTCGCGGCCAGCGTGCTCACCGACCAGTGGGGCTGGTGGAGCGCCAGGTCGGCGATGACGGAAGGGGAGCCCACGGCATACCCGGCTCGTAGTCCAGCCAGACCCCAGGTCTTGGTGAGAGAGCGCAGGACGAGGACACCCTCCATGTTGGCCGAGATGAGCGAATCCCCCTCTCCCGCAATGGTGTCCATGAAGGCCTCGTCGATGACGAGCAGGCGCCCCGGTCGTCGCAGAGACTCGAGGCCCGCGCGCGGGTGCAGCACGCCGGTGGGGTTGGTCGGGTTGCCGATGACGACGAGGTCGGCGTCTGGGGACACGAGTTCCGGCGTGAGCGTGAAGCCGTTGGCGGCGTCGAGAACGACCCGTCCGGGGTTGATGCCCGCGCGACGCAGTGCGGCCTCGGGCTCGGTGAACTGCGGATGCACGATGACCGGGTGCTTGGCGCGTGTCAGGTGCGCCAGGAGGACGAAGGCCTCCGCGGCGCCGCTCGTGGGAAGGACCATGTCCTCGTCGACCCCGTGCCGGCGCGCGATCGCTCGGCGCGCGTTGCGGACATCCGGGTATGCCGCGAGGTCGCCGATGCTGTCGCGGAGCCTCTGCGCGAGCCAGGCGGGAGGCGTCGTGAGGCGCACGTTGACCGCCAGATCGACCAGGGCAGGGTCGGTCTCTGCGTCCCCGTGGTGCTCGAGCGGGTCGACCGGCTCGGCCTCGAACTGCGGGGAAGGTGTTGGCGAAATGCTGGAAAGGGTCGCCCAAGAACGGGATTCGCTGCCGTGGACGGCGCGGGCGAAGCTCATTGCCAGCTCGGGGTGGCCCGCCCAGTGGGTGTGGAGATAGGACGCGTGCACGGTCGCTGATCCCGTCCCTGCGGGGTCGAGCGACCAGCCTTCGGGAGCTCCATCGAGGAGCCAGGCGGCGTTGTCGCCTCGGCCCGGCGTGGTCTGGGTTCGGTGGAACTCGTGGCCGCGGACCCGCGTGCCCGCGGGGCCCAGCAGGGTGTCCTCGGGCGCGATGGCGGTGACGTAGCGCAGGGTGAGGCGAGGGTGCATCGCTGCCGTCGCCGGGACCGCGCCGACGAGCCCGTGTCCATCCACGGCCTGGGAGAGATAGAGCAGCCCGGCGCACTCGGCCACGGTCGGCACGCCGGACAGGACGGCGTCGCGCACGTCGGCCAGTAGGCGCTTGTTCGTGGAGAGTGTGGCCGCGTGGACCTCGGGGAAGCCACCGCCGAGATAGATGCCGTCCGTTCCCGTCGGCAGGGCCGTGTCGAGCGCCGGGTCGAAGGTCACCGGCTCGCACCCGAGTGCCCTCAGCTGCTCCTCGGTCTCGGCATAGCGGAAGGTGAACGCCCGGCCACCGGCCACGGCGACCCGGCGGGGTGCAGCCGTCGAGAGGGCGTCCGAGGTGACCGGAGTCCAGGCGGACGTGTCGAGATCCGGTGCGGCAGAGGCGATGTCAACGAGCGCATCGAGGTCGATGAACTCCGCTGTCTGCTCGGCCAGTCGATCCAGCGCCGCGGCCGCCTCGGGGCGCTCGGCGGCCGGCACCAGCCCCAGATGGCGTGACGGCGCACTCACCCCGGCATCGCGAGGCAGCACCCCCAACACCGGCATACCCAGCTGCTCGACACTGCGTCGCACCTCGTCGGCATGACGGGACGAACCGGCCTTGTTGAGGATGACCCCAGCCACGTGGACCCGGGGATCGAAGCCGCGCAGGCCATGCACAACGGCAGCGACCGTTCGAGCCGCCGACGAGATGTCGATGACGACGACGACCGGGCTGCTCGTGAGCGTCGCGAGATGTGCCGTCGATGCCCATCCGTCACTGCCGAGGCGCCCGTCGAAGAGGCCCATGACGCCCTCAATGACGGTGAGGTCGGACGGAGCCGGGCTCCGGGCACCGTGGACGAGCAGCGGCAGGACGCGGTCCTCACCCTGCAGCCACGGGTCGAGGTTGCGGCCGGGGCGTCCGGTCGCCAGCGCGTGATACCCCGGATCGATGAAGTCCGGCCCGACCTTGGCACCGGCCACGACCCGACCAGCGCGCGTGAGGGCGGCCATGACACCGACCGCCACGGTCGTCTTGCCCTGACCCGATGCAGCGGCCGCGATGACGACCCGCGGGAGCTTCACCACTCGATGCCCTTCTGCCCCTTCTGGCCCTGCTCGAAGGGGTGCTTGATCTGGGTCATCTCGGTGACGACGTCTGCGATCTCGACGAGGCTCGGGTGTGGGTCGCGCCCGGTGATGACCACGTGCTGGAACCCTGTCCGGGAGGAGAGCACCGACACGACCTCCTCGACGTCGACCCAGCCCCACTTGAGGACGTAGGTGAACTCGTCGAGCACATACAGCCCGTGCGTCTGCGCCTCGATGCGCCGACGGATCTCGGCCCAACCCTCCCGGGCGGCGGCAGCGTGGTCCTCCTCGGACCCGGCCTTGCGCGACCACGACCAGCCGGAGCCCATCTTGTGCCACTCGATCGGGCCGCCCTCGCCGGTCTCCTCGTGGATTCGGTTGAGCGCTTCCAGGGCGGTCTGCTCACCGATGCGCCACTTGGCCGACTTCACGAACTGGAAGACGCCGATCGACCACCCCTGGGTCCACCCTCGCAACGCCAGCCCGAACGCTGCGGTCGACTTGCCCTTGCCCTTGCCCCCATGGATGAGGAGCAGAGGTCGGTTGCGGCGTTGCCGCGTCGTCAGACCGTCGGCCGCCTGGACCGGGACCTGTCCCTGCACCATCAGGCAGCCCGCCCGCCACGACCGGCGCGCCATTCGTCGCGTGCCGACGTGACCGACTCGACGATCGCTCCCGCGGCCACCTCTGCGAGGGGGACGTGGGTCGCACCCATGCGGGCCGCGAGGTCGGCGGCCAGTCCCAGCCTGAATCGCCCTGTCTCACAGTCGATGACGACCGACTGATGTCCCGTGCGTCCCCACGCGCATGCGATGGTGCGCGAGCGTTCGAGGGCGTCGGGTCCTGCCGTCGCGCGTCCGTCGGTGACGACGACGAGCAGCGGTCGGCGCTTGGGGTCGCGCAGCTTCTCGCGGGCCAGGACCTTGGTCGCCATGAGCAGGCCCTCGGCAAGGGGAGTGCGCCCACCGTGGGCCAGGGTCGTGAGCGAACGTGCGGCCGCGTCGACGGATGAGGTCGGGTGCAGCGCGACCTCGGCGCCCTGCCCTCGGAACGTCACGAGCCCCACGCGGTCACGCCGCTGGTACGCATCGAGCAGCAGCGACAGCACGGCCGTCTTGACCTCTTCCATGCGGCGACGCGCACCCATCGACCCGGACGCATCGACCGCGAGGAGAACGAGATTCGACTCCTGGCCTTGGGTGACCGCTGTGCGGAGGTCTCCGGGCAGCAGGACTAGCCGTCCGTATGCCGTCCCGCGCGTTCCGCGGTGACGCGCGGCTTCGGTGATGGTCGCCGGGAGGTGCAGTCGACCGCGGCCTGTTGTCGTGGAGCCGATGGTGTGACCGGTGGCGGTGAGGGCGCGGCTGCGGCGACCCGACTCGCCGGTGCCGACGCCGGTGAGGGTGAAGGCCCGAGCCCGGAACGGCGTCCCCGCCGCAGCGACGCCGACCGGAACCACGGCCGGGGCATCGCTGTCGGTGGCGGAGTTCCCTGGGTCGCCGTCGCTGGACTCGGGTGTCTGTGGGGTGTCGCCGGTTGCCCGGGACGGCTCGGGCTGAGCCTCGGGCCCCGACCCTTCTTGACCTATTGGTCGATTGTGGTCGTCCTCGTCCGAGCCCTGGGGGTCCTCGGGGCCGGGGTCGTCGGGGTCGGGGTCGTCGGGGCTGGGGTCGTCTGGCTCGTCACCCAGCAGGCGGTCGAGCAGGTCCTCGTCCAGGCCAGGGGCGTCGAACGGGTTGCGCCGACGACGGTGGGGCAGGGCGAAGATCGCCGCTGCGCGGATGTCCTCGCGGGTCACCGACAGTCGGCCGTGCCAGGCGGCGTGGGCCATCGCAGCACGCGCGGTGACGATGTCGGCGCGCATCCCGTCGACCTCGAACCCAGCGCAGACACGCGCGATCGTCGCCAACGACCGGTCGCTCAGCTCCACCTTTTCGACAGCGATCCGCGCAGCGGTGACGCGGTCCGCGAGGTCGCGCTGCGCGGCGGCATACCCGGCAGCGAAGGCGACTGGATCGGCGTCGGAGGCGAGTCGACGACGAACGACCTCGGCACGCAGCAACGGATCCCGCGAAGCCGCGACCTCCACGGTCAGGCCGAAGCGGTCGAGGAGCTGCGGGCGGAGTTCGCCCTCCTCGGGGTTCATCGTGCCGACCAGCACCAAACGCGCGGCGTGGCTGACCGAGACGCCGTCGCGTTCGACCGTGTTGCGGCCCATGGCGGCGGCGTCGAGCAGCAGGTCGACGAGGTGGTCGTGGAGGAGGTTGACCTCGTCGACGTAGAGGATTCCGCGGTGCGCCTCCGCCAGGAGCCCGGGCTGGAAGGCCGCCTCACCGGAACCGAGCGCCTTGCCGAGGTCGAGCGAGCCGATCACGCGGTCCTCGGTCGCGCCGACGGGAAGCTCCACGAGGCGTGCCGGCCGGGACGTCGTGGTGGTGGTCGCGTCATGGGGACCATCGGGGCACGTGGGGTCGGGGCGCACGGGGTCGCAGGCGAAGCGGCAGCCTTCGAGGACGTCGTGCGGGGGCAGGAGGTCGACGAGTCCGCGGACGATCGTCGACTTCGCGGTGCCCTTCTCGCCGCGCACGAGCACGCCACCGATGGCGGGGGAGACCGTCGTGAGAATGAGGGCGAGGGAGAGATCGTCAGCCCCGACGACTGCGGTGAAGGGGTAGTGCGTCACGCGAGGAATCTCCTTGAGACGAGTGACCACGCTCGTCTGAGTGCCGGCACGCGTCGGGTGTCCGACACGAGAGTCCCCGACGACGTCCTGGCTTTCCCGACGCGTCGGGATCACAGTGGCGGGACCGCTCCGGAGTTGCACCGGTATTCCTCGCGGGGGACCGGCGCCATCATGGCACGACGGCGCGGACGGGCGCCGGTGTGTCTACAGTGAGCGCCGTGATCGACGTCGTCGGGGTGCCAGCTGAGGGGCTCGAGAGTCTTCCGGCCGTGCAGCGTGAGCGGGTGGCTGCCGCCCGCATGCTCGTCAGCTCGCCTCGTCTGCTCGCTCTGGCGCCGATGGTTCAGGGGCAGGAGCGGCGTGTGTGGCCGTCGCCGATGCTGCCAGCGCTGGAGGATTTCCTGGTTGATGTCGGCTCCGATGGTGTGGTCGTGCTGGCCACGGGGGACCCGCTCGTGTCGGGTGTCGGCTCGACGCTCATCCGCGTCTTGGGGGCCGACGCGGTGTGCGTGCACCCGGCGGTGTCGTCGGTCGCGCTGGCACGCGCCCGGATGGGGTGGCCCAGTGAGAGTGTCGAGGTGGTTTCGCTCGTCTCTCGATCCGTGTATGCCGTCCGCCGTCACCTTGCGCCGGGCGCTCGGGTCGTGGCGCTGTCGGCGAGTGGAGCCACACCGGTGGGGCTGGCCCGAGCGCTGGTTGAGCTGGGCCTGGGGGCTGCTGCGATGAGCGTGCTCGGCGACCTCGGCACGGTGCAGGAGAGCCGGTTCGACTGTGCCGCAGCGGAACTCGCGGCTGGGAGCGCTCCGGGAGCGGACGGCATACCGGCTCTCAACGTCGTGGCCTTCGAGGTCCCCGCGACCGCCGTGCTGTGGGGGTCCTCGCCGGGGCTGCCGGAGGAGGCGTTCGCCCACGACGGACAGATCACGAAGCGCGAGGTTCGGGCCCTGGCCATCGCTGCCCTGCGACCGATGGCCGGTCAGCGGCTGTGGGACCTCGGTGCAGGTTCTGGCTCGGTGTCGGTGGAGTGGTGCCTCGCGGCGCCGTGCACGACCGCCGTGGCCGTCGAACGCGATGGGGGGCGGGCGCAGCGGGTGGGTGAGAACGCCACGACCTTCGGCGTGCCCATCGCCGTCCAGATCGGCGACTCCCTCGACCTCATCGGCGAACTGCCTTCTCCTGACGCTGTGTTCATCGGTGGCGGGGCCAGCGAGTCACTGATCGACCAGGCGTGGGATGCGCTCGCACCGGGTGGGCGGCTCGTCGTCCACTGCGTCACCCTCGATACCGAGGCCCTCGTCGTCGCGGCCCACCAGCGCCTGGGCGGGGATCTCCGACGGGTGACCATCGAACGCGCCGAGGCTCTCGGCCGCCACCTGTCGTGGAAGCCGGCCCGCCCCATCGTCCAGTGGTCCGCCACCAAGGAAAGCTCATGACCGTTCACTTCATCGGCGCCGGTCCCGGCGCTGCGGACCTGCTCACCCTGCGCGCCGTCAGGTTGCTCGGCGAGGCTCCCGTGTGTCTCTATGCCGGGACCTACCTCGACGCAGAGGTGCTCTCGCACTGTCCGGACGATGCCGAGCTCATCGACACCCAGAACATCGACCTCGACACGATCACCGCGCACCTCGTCGAGGCCCACGAGGCCGGCAAGGACGTCGCCCGGCTGTGCTCCGGCGACCCGTCGGTCTATTCGGCGATTGCGGAGCAGACCCGCCGGCTCGACCGCGCCGGCGTGCCGTGGGACGTCACGCCGGGCGTGCCCGCGTATGCCGCCACTGCCGCCATCATCGGCCGTGAGCTGACCGTCCCCGAGGTGGCGCAGACCGTCGTCCTGACCCGCGCGCAGCGCGACTCGACGTCATTGCCGCCGGGCGAGCAGCTCGCGACCTATGCCGCGACGAAGGCGACCTTGGTCCTGCACCTGGCCATCCGGCATACCCGTCGTCTGGCAGCGGAGCTGGCCGAGCACTACGGCGCGAACTGCCCTGTCGTCGTGGGCTCCCAGGTCACCCAGCCCGACGAGCTCATCCTGCGCGCCACCCTCGCTGACATCGCCGACAAGGTCGAGGAGGCGGGGCTTCGCCAGGCCGCCGTCATCATCGTCGGGTGGGCGTTGGAGGCGGAGGACTTCGTCGAGAGCCACCTCTACGGAACCCGGATCACTCGACCCTGACGTCGAGGCGTTTCGTCTTCGTGCCCCGCACGGACAACTCGCTGGCGCTCGTTGT
>NZ_CH672413.1:4128803-4221782 GCF_000152705.1 Janibacter sp. HTCC2649
GGTGGGTCGTGTCCGTGCGGGGCACGAAGACGGGGTGGGTGGTGTCCGTGTGGGGCACGAAGACGGGGGTAGTCAGTTGACCCAGCGCGGGGTCCACACCCGTCCGGTCGACGTGACCCTGGTGCTGGATGCACCGATGACGACGAGGCAGCTCATGTCGACCGACTCCGGGTCGAGCTCGCCGAGAGTCGTCACCGTGAGTGCCTCACCGTCGCGACCGACGTTGCGGGCGACGACGACCACGCGCTCGGGCGGCGCCACCTGACGCACCGCGTCGAGGGCCTCGCCGAGCTGGTGCGGGCGGCTGCGTGACCGCGGGTTGTAGAGCGCGACCGCAAGGTCCGACCGCACGGCCGAGGTGAGTCGGTCGAGCAGGACGTCCCACGGCTTGAGGCGGTCCGACAGGGAGATGAGGGCGTGGTCGGCGCCGAGCAGGGCGCCGGCGAGGGCACTGGCAGCGTGGGCGGCCGTGATGCCGGGCACGACGTGGATCGCGACTGATGCATAGCGCTCGTCATCAGCGACAGCAGTCTCACTCGCCTCGAACACAGCGGCAGCCATGCCGAAGACTCCAGCGTCGCCGCCCGACACGACGGCGACGTCGTCGCCCTTGAGCGCGAGATCGAGGGCATGGCGACCACGATCCACCTCGACGGTGTTGCCGGTGGCATGTCGGGTGAGGCCGGGCCGCTGGGGCACCCGGGCGACGTAGGGCGCGTAGCCGATGACGTGCTGAACCTGGGCAAGGACTTCGCTCGCCTCGGGGCTGAGCCACGCGTCGGGACCGGGTCCAAGGCCCACGACGTGGACGGTGCCCACGTGGAGTTCCGCTGTGGCAGACGCCTTTTCGAGTATGCCGTGTGCTTCAGCCCGTCCGGCCGCGTCGGCTCGCAGGTCCTCACCTGGGACGATGACGATCGACATGTAGGGCACGGTCTGGGGGTCGACGTCGCGCACTGGGACGACCCGCTGGCCCGAGCGACTCGCGTGCTCGACGTAGACGGCGCGGTCGAGCAGCCCGGCCTGGTGCAGGGCTTCGCGGACACCTTCGAAGGTGCGGCCGAGCTTCATGATCACGGCCGAGTCGGTGTCGGCGAGGCGACGGGCGAGTTCCGGCACGGGCAGGGTGCCGGGCAGGACGGTGACCGTGTCCTCGTGGCGGGAGAGGCCCGAGCCGACGGCTGCGGTGGCGGCGGCCATCGCGGTGATGCCGGGGACGACCTCGGTCGGGTAGTCGTCACGCAGGAGGTCGTGGACATACATGAACGACCCGTAGAAGAGGGGGTCGCCCTCGGCCAGGCAGACGATGCTGCGACCTGCCGCGAGGTGCGCGCGGAAGCGCTCGGCGCACTCGTCGTAGAAGTCGGCGAGGGCGCCGTAGTAGCCGCCCGGGTGGTCGGTGGTCCCCGTGGTCACGGGGTAGACGAGGGGTTCCTCGATGACGCCGTCGCGGAGGTGCTCGGCCGCGATCGAGCGCGCGGTCGACTCACGGTGGGCGGCCCGGTGATAGGCAATGACGTCAGCCGAGGCAATGAGCGAGGCGGCACGCAGGGTGATGAGGCCGGGGTCTCCGGGGCCGACACCGACCCCATAGAGGTGGCCCGGTTGTGCGCTGGCGATGTGGGCAGTCATGCGAGCTCGTCCTCGGTGGCGAGGGCGTTGAGGGCAGCGGCGGCCATGGCGGAGCCGCCGCGTCGACCGTGGACGACGAGCCACGGCACCTGACTGCCGTCCTCAAGCACGTGCTCGGCCAGAGCGGCCTTGGACTCGGCAGACCCGACGAAACCAACGGGCAGGCCAACGATCGCCGCGGGGCGAGGTCCGCCATCGAGGATGACCTCGAGCAGGTGGAAGAGCGCGGTGGGTGCGTTGCCGATGGCCACGACGGCGCCTTCGAGGCGATCGCCCCAGAGGGAGACGGCCGCTGCAGCCCGGGTCGTGTCCCAGGTGGCAGCGAGGTCGGGCACGCGCTCATCGCGCAGGGTGCAGATGACCTCGTTGTCGGCGGGAAGGCGTCGACGGGTCACTCCCGACGCGAGCATCTGCGAGTCGGTGATGATCGGCGCGCCACTCGTCAGGGCCGATCTCGCTGCACGGACGATGTCGTCGTGGGCGGCGATCTGGCTCGTGATGTCGACGTCGCCCGAAGCATGGATGATCCGGGTCGCCACGGTGTGGAGGTCGCTCGGCAGTGACGACAGGTCGCTCTCGGCGCGGATCATCGCGAACGACCGGCGATAGATCTCCTGGCCGTCGGTGACGTAGTCGTAGCGACGGGTGGGCGCTGCGTGCTCGCTCACTGCTCTCCTCGAGTGGCTGCGGGGGCTGGCGTGGTCAGAGCCGAGACCACGTCGTCGACGGTTGGCGGTGCAACAAGAACCCGGTCGGATACCCCTGTGCCACACCGCCGTTCGCACCCGACGACGTGGACGTCCTGTGTGGCCGTCAGTCGTCGGGACGCCACCGTCTCGGCTGCGGATCGCGCGAGGTCGAGGGTGGGGACCGTCGTGCGTCGGCACGACGGGGCGCCGACACAGGCAGAGAGTCTGGCCCACGGCCCTTCGGACTCCGTCACCAGCCCCGCCCGACGCAGCACCTCCACCTGTGCTGCACCACCTCGGACCACGACCGAACGCCACGGCGTGACGACCACGGTCTCGGCCACTTCGGCCAGTGCCTCGACATGCTCAGGCGTCAGCATCCCCAGTGGAACGCCAGCGACCACATCGTCCCCCACCGTGCCCGGCACCAAGGGTGGCGCAACCACAGGCCGACTTGTTGCGCCATCCGTCGTCACTCGCTCCGCTCGCTCCGACGGATGGCGCAACAAGTCGGAGGGGGTGGGGAGGTCGCGAACGTTCCACGCCCCGGCCGGCGCCGTCTCGACGAAGCGCAGGGCGACGTCGATCATGGCAGCCACAGCGTCAGCCGGAGCGACCGCGCGACCGAACTGGCCGGCATACAGGACTCCGGAAGTCGGCGATGTCCGCTGGTAGGCCACGTCCCAGCGCTCCGAGAGCACCGAACCGGTGGCGTCGGAGAAGGCGAAGAGGAATCGACCCGGCAGCGAGGCCAACCGCGGCTCGGCCATCAGGGCGGCGTCGAACGCCCCGACGAGCTCGTCGAGTCCACGTGACTGAGGGGCCGCGATGATGTTGCGCACCCGCTCGTGCGACGCCGAGGGCAGCAGCCCCGTCGCCTCGACCGCCACGATCAAGGACTCGGGCAACGGATCGGGCAGGGCCCGCAGCTGGAGGTTGCCGCGCGAGGTCAGCTGGAGCACCGGAGCGCCGTATTGGGCAGCGATCGCCGAGACCTGCGCCAGCACGGACACCGCAACCCGGCCACCCGGCATACGCAATCTCACGAGCGCACCATCGTCCGCGATGAAGGGGCGCAGCAGTCCGGGACACCGGTCCGGGGGCCTCAGCGCGTCAGTCATGGGGGTGAACTGTATCGATGTCAGAGGGCCGTCTCTGCCCGCGCACTGTTGGCCAACGGAGGACTAGTGTGCGAGTCGTGCGGCCGCGGGGTAGCCGTGATCATCGCTCTCTGGAGGGTTTCTCGTGCGTGTGCTGAACATGGTTGCCGTCGTTTCTGCTCTGTCGCTCGCGGCGGTCGGGCCAGGGGTGGCGGCTCACGCTGCCCCCGCTGCCGCATCACAGGCGGTGGCCGTGCAGGGTGAGGTGCCGCCGTACTTCGGCTCCGACCATGACAACCCGCGCACGGCGGACGCGCCAGTGGTTCGCCCCGACACCGCCAGCTGCTCCGTGCGGATCGTCGACCATGCGTTTGACGACTACGCGGTCCACACCAGTGACTACACGCCCCCCACGAACTGTCGTGGTGACTGGAGCAAGATCGTGCTGACCATGCACGGATCGGTGGCGGGTCGCCAGTACGACCGACTGGGCTGGCTCAAGATCGGCGGAGTCCCCGTCTTCAAGACCAGCACCCCCGAACCGTCTGCCGACGGCATCGAGTGGACGGTCGAGAAGGACGTCACGGGAGTCGCCGCACTGCTCCGCGATCCGCAGCAGGTGCAGATGTACCTCGGCAACACCGTCGACAGCACGTACACCGGGATCTTCGACATCGACGTCGACCTGACCTTCTACGCCACCTCCACGACGTGGCCCGCCGCGAAGGGTCCCGAGACCGTGCAGCCCCTGGCGTCGGCGACGACCGCGAACGGAGCCACCAGCGGCACCCTCACCCTTCCGACCAACACGGAGAGGCTGCTCGCCCAGGTGTATGCCACCGGCTCCGGCGGTGGGTGCGAGGAGTTCTGGTACAGCGCCGCGCCCACCACGTCGCCCGACGACTACTGGTGCAAGACCGGCAAGGGCCCGTGGCGTGAGCTCGAGGTGCTCGTCGACGGCAGGCTCGCTGGTATCGCCACGCCCTACCCCCACATCTACACGGGCGGCTGGTCGAACCCGTTCCTCTGGTACGTCCTCCCCGCACCGCGCACCTTCGACCTCCTGCCGCTGACGGTCGACCTCACTCCGTTCGTGGGCACCCTCACGGACGGGCGGGCGCACGACGTGTCCGTGCGTGTGGTGGGCGCTGAGGGCTCCGGCTGGGACGTGCCCACCGCCTTCTCCTCCTGGCAGGACGAAGGATCGGCGAAGGTGACCGGCGCTGTGCGCTCGATCGACGAGACGGCACCCGTCGTGACGAACACGGTCGGCACCGAGGGCGCGAACTTCACGGCCGACCTCCACGGCAGCCACGCCCTCACCACCCAGGGCTATGTCGACACCTCACACGGGCGGGTCAGCACGAGCGTGTCCCGCACGGTCGGCGCCCAGACCCACCACGTGTGGTCAGACGGGGAGACCAGCGACGGACAGGTCACGACCCTCACTGACACCGGCTACGTCCGGACCGAGGCCGGTCACGGGGTTCCGGCCTTTGATCGGTGGAACTACACCTTCTCCCTGGACGGGCAGATCGAGATCACCGACGCGGGCGACCTGACCACCACCATCACGGTGGGCGACACCGGGTCCGAGACCCGCAAGCAGGGTGCCGTTCGGGGCCCGTGGCGGTCCTGGGACCACGGGTACACCGGCGAGGCGACGTGGAACTACACGGTGCCTCGTGACGAGCGACGGGCCACCGGCTGGTCGAAGCAGGACTTCACCGACCGATCCTCGGTGGCACCGTGCTGGCACCGAGTGATCCACACGGTCAACGGCGTGGTCACCGCTGACGCCACGGGCTGCTGAGCCGGTTAGGCTGCCTACGGCTGCGAGTCGACGGAACCCGGTGCAACTCCGGGACGGTCCCGCCACTGTGAACCCCGCCGAGAGGTGTGGGTGAGTCAGGAACGTCGTCGCAGCTGACTCGACGGAACCGTCGGGTCCAGCCGTCACGGGGCGAGGAAACCCCGGAAGGAGCCTCACGGCCCATGCCCCGCATCGCCCTCCTGTCGACATCCGACACCGACCTCCTCTGCGCCCGTGCGAGTGGAGCCGACTACGTCTGGGCCAACCCTTCGCGGCCGGGTCACACCGACATGGCCGGCGCGATCGAGGGCGCCGACATCGTCGTGGCCCGCATCCTCGGCTCGCCGCAGGACCTCTGCTCGGGGTTCGCGCGCATCCGCGAAACGGGAGTCCCGCTCGTGGTCCTCGGTGGTGAGCAGGCGCCGAACGCCGCGCTCATGGCCGAGTCGACGGTCCCCTCCGGTGTCGTGCACGAGGCCCACCGCTACCTCGCGCAGGGCGGCTCCGACAACCTCCGGGAGCTCCACGCGTTCCTCTCGGACACGCTGCTCCTCAGTGGTGACCCGTTCGAGCCGCCGATCGAACTGCCGCGCTGGGGCACGCTCGAGCGCGAGACCACCACGACCGACCGCCCCCGCGTCGCCGTGCTCTTCTACCGAGCCCAGCAGGCTGCCGGGAACACCGACTTCGCGCACGCCCTCGCGGACGCCATCGACAACGCCGGGGGAGTGGGCGTGCCCGTCTACGCCACCTCGCTGCGCGACGCACCCGAAGACCTCCTCGAACACCTCGGCACCTACGACGCGATCGTCACGACGGTCCTCGCCGCCGGTGGCACCCGCCCCGCGACCGCCTCCGCCGGCGAGGACGACGACTCCTGGAACGTCGCCGCCCTTGCCGCTCTCGACGTCCCCATCCTGCAGGGCCTCTGCCTCACGTGGAGCCGCGAGGAGTGGGCCCAGTCCGACGACGGCATGTCGCCGCTCGACGTCGCGACCCAGGTTGCGGTGCCCGAGTTCGACGGCCGCATCATCACGGTTGCGTTCTCCTTCAAGGAGATTGACACCGACGGACTGCCGCACTACGTCGCCGATCCCGAGCGTTGCGCCCGGGTCGCCGGCATCGCCGTCGGTCACGCCCGCCTGCGCCACACACCCGCGGCCGAGCGCAAGATCGCGATCCTGCTCTCCGCCTACCCGACGAAGCACTCCCGCATCGGCAATGCCGTCGGCCTCGACACACCCGTCTCGACCATTCGACTGCTGCGCGCGATGCGCGAGGCGGGCTACGACCTGGGCGAGCGGGGCGGCATACCCGGTCTCGACGACGTGGAGCCGCGCGACGGAGAAGCCCTCGACACCACGGCAGGCAACGCCCTCGTCCACGCCCTCATCGCCGCCGGCGGTCAGGACCCCGAGTGGCTGACCGACGGTCAGCTCACCGAGCACCACGTGCGCATTCCGAGCAGCCGGTATGCCGGGTGGTTCGCTGCGCTTCCGGCGGACCTTCGCGACGGGATGACGCAGGCGTGGGGCGAGGCTCCGGGGGAGTTGTTCGTCGACTCCTCGGCGGTGGCTCAGGGTGGCGAGCCCGAAATCGTTTCTGCCGCACTGCAATCGGGCAACATCGTGCTGCTCGTGCAGCCGCCGCGCGGGTTCGGCGAGAACCCCATCGCGATCTATCACGACCCCGACCTCGCGCCTACGCACCACTACATCGCGACCTATCGGTGGATCGAGGAGGAGTTCGGCGCCCACGCCGTCGTCCACATGGGCAAGCACGGCAACCTCGAGTGGCTCCCGGGCAAGAACCTCGCCCTGTCCGACGGGTGCGGGAGCGATGCCGCGCTGGGTTCGGTGCCGCTCATCTACCCGTTCCTCGTCAACGACCCGGGCGAGGGCACGCAGGCCAAGCGCCGCGCGCACGCGACGATCGTCGACCACCTCGTGCCGCCCATGGCGCGCGCCGAGTCCTACGGCGACATCGCCCGGCTCGAGCAGCTGCTCGACGAGTACGGCAACGTCTCGGCCATGGACCCGGCCAAGGCGCCAGCGCTGCAGGGTGAGATCTGGACCCTGCTCCAGGCGGCGAAGCTCGACCAGGACCTTGGGCTGACCGAGCGGCCGGACGAGGGTGGGTTCGACGCACTCGTGGGCGAGATCGACTATCACCTGTGCGCCATCAAGGATGTCCAGATCCGGGATGGGCTCCACGTCCTCGGCGAGGCGCCCAGCGGTGAGGGCCTCGACAACCTCGTCCTCGCGATCCTGCGTGCCGGACAGGTCTTCGGAGGCCAGCAGGACGGCATACCCGGTCTGCGAACGGCCCTGGGACTCAGCGACACGGGAGCGTCCACGAGTGAAACCGACGCGGCCGAGGAGACGGCCGGACGCCTTGTCCGGGCGCTGTCGGCCCGCGACTGGGACGGCTCGGCCGTTCCCGAGATCGTCCTCGCCGAGCTCGGTGCGGGACACGCTGGCGTCGAGGCCTCGCTGCGGTTCGCCTGCGAAGAGGTCGTCCCGCGACTGGCCGGAACCACGGGCGAGATCCCGATGGTGCTGCACGCGCTCGACGGTGGCTACGTCCCGGCTGGGCCCTCGGGATCGCCGCTGCGTGGGCTCGTCAACGTGCTGCCCACGGGACGCAACTTCTACTCGGTCGACCCCAAGGCGATCCCGTCACGGCTCGCCTACGAGACCGGCTCGGCGATGGCGGACTCGCTGCTGCAGCGCTACCTCGACGACGAGGGCGAGCTGCCCCGCTCGGTCGGTCTCTCGGCGTGGGGCACGTCGGCGATGCGCACCTCCGGTGACGACATCGGCGAGATCCTCGCGTTCCTCGGCGTGATCCCGTTGTGGGACGAGCAGTCCCGCCGGGTGATCGGGCTCGACGTGATCCCGCTCGAGGAACTCGGGCGACCGCGCATCGACGTGACCGTGCGCATCTCGGGCTTCTTCCGTGATGCCTTCCCGCACGTCATCAACCTCATCGACGACGCGGTGGCTCTCGTCGTCGGGCTCGACGAGCCACTCGACCAGAACTACCCCAAGGCCCACGCCATGGCTGACGTCCACGAGCATGGGGACGAGCGTCGCTCTCGCACAAGGGTGTTCGGCTCCAAGCCCGGCTCCTACGGCGCCGGAATCCTCCAGGTCGTCGAGTCGGGCACCTGGCGTGACGACAAGGACCTCGCCGAGGTCTACACGGCTTGGGGCGGGTTCGCCTACGGCCGTGACCTCGACGGTGCGCCGGCTCGTGACGACATGGAGCGCAACTACACGCGCATCCAGGTCGCGGCCAAGAACATCGACAACACCGAGTCCGACATCCTCGACTCTGACGACTACTTCCAGTACCACGGCGGCATGGTCGCGACGGTGCGTGCGCTGACCGGCGCCGACCCCAAGGCCTACGTCGGCGACTCCACCACCCCGTCGAGTGTGCGCACTCGCACCCTCCAGGAGGAGACGAACCGCATCTTCCGCGCCAGGGTCGTCAACCCGCGCTGGATGGCGGCGATGCAGCGCCACGGCTACAAGGGCGCCTTTGAGCTCGCCGCGACCGTCGACTACCTCTTCGGGTTCGACGCGACCGCAGGCGTTGTCCCGGACTGGATGTACGACCGGATCGCGCACGACTACGTCCTCGACAAGACCAACCAGGACTTCATGCGCCACGCCAACCCGTGGGCCCTGCGAGGCATCGTCGAGAAGCTGTCCGAGGCCGCCGATCGTGGCCTCTGGGAGCAGCCGGACCCCGAGGTCATGGACCAGATGCGTCAGGTCTACCTCGACGTCGAGGGCGACCTCGAGGAGTGAGCGCCCACAGCAGCTGGCCGCGGCCCACGCCCCTCGTCGGTGACGCGTCCAGCGCCCGGGAGCGCAGTGCCGACCCGTCGGGCTGGGCCTTCGAGCCAGAGGTCATTGCCGGCCTCGACGAGGTCATCGGGGGCCGCCGCGACATCCGCCGGTTCCGCCCCGACGCGGTCCCGCAGCCTCTTCTCACCGAGGTCCTGACTGCTGGCCACCAGGCGCCGTCGGTCGGCCACTCCCAGCCGTGGCGGTTCATCGTCGTGCGCGACCCGGCGATCCGTGACCGAGCCGCTCACCTCGCCGACCGAGCCCGTCTCGACCAGGCCGCACTCCTCACCGACGACCGCGCCGCCCGGATGCTCGACCTCAAGCTCGAGGGCCTGCGCGAGGCACCCGTCGGCGTCGTCGTGGTCTGTGACCGACGCACCCCCGCGAGTGGAGTGCTCGGTCGTGCGACCTTCCCCGACGCCGACCTCTGGTCGTGTGCCTGCGCCATCGAGAACATGTGGCTCGCAGCCCGCGCACGCGGCCTGGGCATGGGCTGGGTGACGCTCTTCGACCCCGCCGAGCTGGCCGACCTGCTCGAACTCCCCGATGACGTCGTCCCCATGGGTTGGATGTGCCTCGGCTGGCCCGACGAGCGCCCGCCCGCGCCCGGCCTGGAGCGCGCCGCCTGGTCGAAGCGGATGCCCCTCGATGACGTCGTCATGCATGACCGGTGGGCCCATGAGGATGCAGCGCCGCCGGCCTCCCACCTCGACCGCCTGCCCCAGCAGTCCCTCGTCTCGGCCACCGACGATGCCGATGGCCTCCTCGCACCACCCGAGTCCCTGGGCGTGCTCGACCGCGTCGTGAGCCGCGTCGAAGCACTGGGACGAGGGCGTATGCCGCTCGGCGGCACCTTGGTCCTCGCTGGCGCCAGCCACCCGGTCGCCGCTCTCGGTGTGAGCGCCTATCCCGAGAGGGTCACCCGCGACGTTCTCGAGGCCGCTGTCTCGGGCATGGCTGCGGGTGCGGTCAGTGCCCGATCAGCAGGGCTCGACATCGTCGTGGTCGACGCCGGTGCCACCGCTGGCAGTCCTGTCGCGGGCGCCGTTGACGCCCACCCGCACCACCCCGTCGGTGACCTCGTCGACGCGGATGCGTTGTCTCGCAGCGATGTTGACCGCCTCGTCCTCCTGGGCGTGGAGATCGGTGAGAAGGCCGCTGCGACCGGTCTCATCGCACTCGGCGAGGTCGGCATCGGCAACACGACCGTCGCTGCAGCACTTGCCTGCGTCGTGACCGGGTTGTCGCCACGCGACGCGGTCGGTGTCGGAGCAGGGGCCGACACCGACATCGTCGAGCGCAAGCGTGCCGCCGTGGAGCAGTGCCTGGCCAGGGTCGGTTCCCGGGCGCACGCCTGGCGCGAGGACCCGGCCGACCTCCTTGCCGCGCTCGGTGGTGCGGAGATCGCGGTCCTCACCGGTGTGGTGCTCGGTGCTGCGGGCGCTGGTGCCCCGGTGGTTCTCGACGGCCTCGCCGGTTCGTTGCCGGGTGTTCTCGCTGTGGCCCTCGACCCGGGCGTGCAGGCGCACCTCATCGCCGGTCAGCAGAGCCGCGAACGCGCCCACGGTGAGGTCCTCAGGCTGCTCGGCCTCGAGCCGCTTCTCGCCCTGCGCCTGCGCTCCGGCGAAGGTGTCGGCGCGACCCTCGCGGCCTCCCTCATCCTGCAAGGGCTGCGCATCCGCCGCGAAGTCGCCCGCACGAGCCTCTGACCAGCCTGCGACTTCGTGCCGCGCACGGACACGTGACGGAGGCCTTCGGCCGAGGGAACGTGTCCGTGCGGGGCACGAAGTCGGTTACTGGCAGTGAATCGTCGCTAGGGTCCTCGACATGGACATGCTCAGGGGCGAGCAGATCGCCGAGGCAACACTGACCGACTGGCGCAAGCTGGCGCAGGGACTTCATGCGCGCTACCTCGTCGACGACTTCGGCACCGCCGCACGGTTCGTCGCCGCGGTGGGGGAGGCGGGCGACGCTGTCGGACACCATCCGCGCGTCTCGATCGGCGAGGGCTACGTCGACCTCAGGTTGGTCACCCACGACGCCATCTATCGCGATGACGACGGAACCGAATACGTCGTCGAATGGCCGACCCAACAGGACGTCGACCTGGCCCGACGGATCACCGAGGTCGCCGCCGAACACACGCTCACCGCCGACCCTGCCGCGGTCAGCGTCATCGAGCTCGGCCTCGACACAGCCGAATCCGCGACCATCGCCCCGGTGTGGGCCGCCCTGCTGACCGGGGACGCCGAGGCCCAAGGACGCGGGACCCCGGGCGACGAGATTCGGGACGCCACTGGACGCACGCCCAACCTCTGGTTCGGGGACTCGGTCGAGCAGGATTCCCCGCAACGGTTCCACGTCGAGGTCTACGTGGCGGCCGAGGTCGCCGAGCAACGCATCGCTGCCGCTGTCGCTGCGGGCGGCACCATCGTCGATGACAGCCAGTCGCCGTCACTCACGGTCATCGCCGACCAGGACGGCAACAGAGGGGTTCTCTGCGTCGCCGGGTGATGGGGCCGTGAGCGCGTAGGTGTCCATCACCCAGCCGTGTTGCTCGCGCAACTGAGCGCGCACGGCAACGATGTCCTCGATGACGTCGGCCAGCCGCCCGGCGCGCAGAACCTGTTGTGGCAGGCCGAGATACGCGCCCCAGTGGATCGTCAGATCCGGTGCCCGCTCGACCAGCTCGCGGCATTTCAACGCCCCATCCAGCATCACCACGACGGTCCCGAGGCGGGGTGACCACTCGTCGAGCAGCCGCCGTCCGGTCGTGATGTGCACGGGCTGGCCGATGCCGTTCAACACGATGCCGTGCTCGGCCGCGAGGACCTGGATCGCGGACAGCCCGGCGACCACCTGCGTCCGCAGGGGCAGCCGCCGAGCCACCGCGTCGACGATGCGAATGGTGCTGTCGTAGAACGCCGGATCGCCCCACACGAGGAACCCCACGGTCTCGCCAGGCGAGAGACTTTCGATGATCTCGGCGTAGCGGTCCGCGCGCGCTGCGTGCCACGCATCCACACCCGTTCGGTATGCCGCCTTGTCCCGTTCCGCGTCCGGCCCACGTTCCGGGTCGGTCACCGTGACGATGCGATAGGTCCCCCCCTCGAGGAACTCCGCGCAGATGAGGCGACGCACCGCGACGAGCTCGTCCTTGGCCTCGCCCTTGTCGGCGACAAGGAAGACGTCGCACTCACGCAGGGCTGCGATGGCCTGCCCGGTGACGTGGGTGGGGGATCCGGTGCCGATGCCGATGACGCGCACTTCACGAGGGGTGGTCATCGGGTGAGCTCCAGAAGCAGTTGGTGGTCAAGGTGTTCGTCGACGGCGTCGGCCAGGGCATCGATCATCGTTTCGCGTCGTTCCGCGAATCCGAGGGCGGTCGCATCGGGTCGCCAGGATGAACCGGCCGCCGCCGCAACCTCGGTGAGCCACGCGCGGCGGAAGTCGTCGCACTCGAGGGTGCCGTGCCAGATCGTTCCCCACACCGAGTCCGAGGCAGTGCCACCGGGGAAGGCTCGGTCGTCGGAGACCACGCCGTGGTGGATCTCGTAGCCCTCGACGGCGTGGCCACGCCACTCGTCGGTCGGGCGCGCCAGCACCTTCTCGGGCAGGAACGTCACCGTGGTCGGCAGCAGGGCCAAACCGGGCACGCGCCCACCCTGCTCACTCTCCACCGGGTCGTCGATCCACTGTGCCAACATCTCGTAGCCACCGCAGATCCCGAGCACCGGGCGTCCCTGCGACGCCCGCCAGGCAACGACGTCGGCCACACCGCTCGACCGCAGCCACTCCAGGTCGCTGACGGTCGCGCGCGAGCCGGGCAGGACGACAAGGTCAGCCTCACGGCATACGTCAAGGTCTGTCGTCACCCGCACGTCCACTCCCGGCTCGGCGGCCAGGGCGTCCACGTCGGTGGCGTTCGAGGTCCGCGGGAAGCGCACGACCGCCACGGACAGCCGGTTGCCCGACGTGTCAGACGAGGGCCGCCAGCGACCGATCGACAGGGCGTCCTCCGAGTCGAGCCACACGTCCTCGAGCCACGGGAGGACACCGGCACACGGCATACCCGTTCGCTCGGTCACCATGTCGAGACCGGGAGTCAGCACTGACTCGTCACCGCGGAACTTGTTGATGACATAGGCGCGCAGCAGAGCCCGATCGGAGTCGTCCACCAGGCCCCACGTGCCGAACAAGGCAGCCAGAGCGCCACCTCGGTCGATGTCGGCGACGATCAGCGCAGGCAAGGAAAAGCGCTGTGCCAGACCAAGATTCACATAGTCGCCAGAGCGCAGGTTGACCTCGGCGGGCGATCCGGCCCCCTCCGCCACCACGAGGTCGACCGAGGCCGACAGCTCTTCAAAGGCAGCAAACGCAGCCTCCGCCAGGTGTCGTCGACCCGTCGCATACTCACCCGCCACGAGCTGCCCAGCCGGCCGACCGCGCACCACGACAAAGGCCCGTCGATCACTTCCCGGCTTGAGCAGCACGGGGTTGTGGACCGACGTGGGCTCGACCCGAGCGGCCTGGGCCTGGAGGTACTGCGCCCGCCCGATCTCGGAGCCGTCGCGGCAGACCATCGAGTTGTTCGACATGTTCTGGGCCTTGAACGGCGCGACCCGGATGCCCTGGCGGGACCACAGGCGGCACAGGGCCGTGACGACGAGAGACTTCCCCGCATCGGAGCTCGTCCCCGTCACCAGTAGTCCCGACACCTCGCGGAGTTTACGCATCCGTACGATCAGCCGGTGCGCCCGTTCCAACTCCACCTCGTCCGCCACGGCCAGTCCGTCTGGAACGTTGAGGGTCGCCTCCAGGGCCAGATCGCCCATCCCGAACTCACCGACCTCGGCCGCGCCCAGGCACAAGAGGCCGCCGGCCTCCTCGCCGACCGCGTGAACGGCACTGTCGCCATCGTGTCGAGCGACCTCGTGCGAGCCCGGCAGACCGCCGACGTCATCGCGAGAACCCTTGGCGTCGAGGTCCTGAATGACCCCGACCTGCGCGAGCAGTCCGTCGGCCAGTTGGAGGGGGTGCTCACGACCGCCCTGAATGCGACGCCGACCGCCGAGGGAGACGCCCACGTCAGCGAAGTGCGGTGGGGCGGTGGCGAGAGCCTCGAGGACGTCCACCGACGGTTGGCCGCCCCGATCGCCCGCGCCCTCGCCGCGTCGCACGACCACATCGTCTGGGTCACCCACGGCATCACCACGTGCGTGGCCCTCGCCCGACTGGCCGGCCGATCGCACCGAGAGGTCGAGTGGGATCCGATCGCCAACGGTGCCGTCGTCTCCACGACGCTGCTCCGTTCCTGAACCGTTCCTGAGCGGCGCCCACGCACTCACCGGCTCCTCAGGACCGCTCCACAGCAACCACACAGGATCGCGCCCGACAGTCATCTCATGACGATGACCGCACCGCGCGTCCTCCACGCCGCGCAGAACGACCCGGCCCCGGCGCCCCGCCGGATTCCCGCTCCCGTGTCCCGCTGGTGGCGAGACGCGTCGGGCGTCGCCCTGTGGGCCCTGCTCGTCGGCGTGACCGCGCTCTGGGTCGCCCACGGCGGCATCCAGGACCTTGGTTCGCTCGGCGACGGACTCACCTCGCTCGGCCGCCTGACCGGCCTCATCGCCTCGGCTCTGCTCCTCGTCCAGGTGCTGCTGATGGCGCGCATCCCGTGGTTCGAACAGGCCTGGGGTCAGGACGAACTCGCGCGCACCCACCGACTCATCGGCTTCACGTCGTTCAACCTCATGGTCGGGCACATCGTCCTCATCGTTCTCGGCTACGCAGCGTCGTCGAGCCTCGGCCTGTGGGGCACGATCTGGGACCTCGTCGTCAACTACCCGGGGATGCTCCTCTCCGTGGCCGGGACCGCCGCCCTCGTCATGGTCGTCGTCACCTCGGTCAAGAAGGCCCGCGCCCGTCTGCGCTACGAGTCCTGGCACCTCATCCACCTGTACGGCTATCTCGGGGCCGGCCTCGCCCTGCCGCACCAGCTCTGGACGGGTCGCGATTTCACGGCGTCAACGGTCGCGACGTGGTTCTGGTGGACCCTGTATGCCGTTGCCACGGTTTCCGTTCTCGTCTTCCGGTTCGGCCTTCCCCTCGTGCGTTCGTGGCGAGCACCGCTGCGCGTCACCGACGTCCGACACGACGCTGCCGACATCACCACCGTGACGGTGGCTGGCCCGGGAGCGGCGCGCCTCGCCGCCCACGGCGGACAGTTCTTCCAGTGGCGCTTCCTCGACGGGCCCGGATGGACCCGAGCCCACCCCTATTCGCTCTCGGCGGCACCTGACGGGACAACGCTGCGCTTCACCGCTGCCCACGTGGGCGACGGCACGAATCGCCTGGCCACCCTGCGTCCGGGCACCCGCGTTCTCGTGGAAGGTCCCTACGGCCGACTCCACCAAGGCGTGAGGACCCGACGCAAGGTCCTGCTCATGGCCTCCGGAATCGGCATCACCCCGATGCGGGCGCTGCTCGAGGACCTCCAGCAGACCCCCGGGGACGTCACCGTCCTGCACCGCGTCCGTGACATCGAGTCGGCCGTCCTCTCCGACGAGCTGGCGGCCCTGGCCGCAGCCCGTGGAGCGCGCTACCTCGTCATCGACGGTCCCCGCATCCCCGATCGGGAGACCTGGCTTCCGGTGTCGGCGGCCCACCTCACCGACGCCGACGCACTGCGGCACCTCGTTCCGGACGTTCACCAGCACGACGTCTACGTCTGCGGCGGACCCGGCTGGATGGACGCCGCCCACAGCGCCCTCACCACCGCCGGAGTTCCCGCCGAGAACATCCACCTCGAACGCTTCACGTACTGAGTCCTGAGAGGACCACCCTCATGCGCCGCATCACCCTCTGGCTCGCGAGCACGGCGACCATGCTCGTCCTGCTCTTCAGCTACCACACGTCGACCTCCTCGGGCGCGACGACGAGCATCAGCTCACCCGCGAACGGCAGCGTCGCAGCCGCGGGGTCGACCTCGGGCGACTCGTCCAGCTCGAGTGGTTCCACCTCCTCCGGCTCGAGCGGCTCGAGCGGCTCCACGTCGTCGAGCTCGAAGACCTACACCGGTGACGCCGCCTCCACCCGCTATGGCGATGTGCAGGTGCAGATCACGGTGGCCAACGGCAAGGTCACGGCATCGACGGTCACCCAGGTCCCGTGGAATGATCACAAGGACCAGGAGATCAACTCCTACGCCGTCCCGATCCTCAACGAGGAGGCGGTGTCGGCCCAGAGCTCCACCATCGACATGGTGTCCGGAGCGACGTTCACGTCGCAGGGCTACACCGAGTCACTCCAGTCGGCACTCGACCAGGCGGGATTGTGAACACGTCCGAAATGCCCGTTCAGGCACCCAGTGAGCGACGCGTCTTCGTGCGCCAGATCATGGGTATGCCGGTGAGCATCCACGTGCGTGCCCTGGACCCGGGACGGCCCGAGATCGAGCAGGCGGCACAGCGCGTCTTCGCTCACCTCGAGCGCGTCGACCGGGTTCTCAGCACCTGGCGGGCGGACAGCGACCTGCTCCGGCTCCAGCACGGCGAGCTCGATGTGGACGCCGCTCATCCGTGGCTGGCCGAGACCGCCGAGCTGTGCCTCGAGGCCGAGGAGCGCACCGACGGCCTCTTCCGCGCGTGGCGTGCGCGCGATGGCGGCCGACCCACGTTCGACCCCACGGGCCTGGTCAAGGGTTGGGCGGTCGGCACGTCGGCAGCCCATCTCGAGACCGTGGACCACATCGCCTTCAGCATTGGCGCCGGAGGGGACATCGTCGTCGGGACCGGACGCGGCATGCTCGGCGCAGAGCCGGTGTGGCGCATCGGCATCGAGAACCCGCAGGACCGCACCGAGGTGGCAGAGGTGGTGACCCTCACCCGCGGAGCCATCGCGACCTCAGGCACGGCGGCCAGGGGTGCGCACATCGTCGATCCACGCACGGGACAGGGCATTTCACGACCCGGCTCCGCCACGGTGACAGGCCCCGAACTCCTCTGGGCCGACGTCTGGGCCACAGCCGCGTTTGTCGACCCGACGACAACGGAACGGCTGCTGGAAGCCCGCGACCCGGCATACCGGCTGCTCGTTCTCTGACGCACGGTGTGCTGGGATGGGCGCATGCTGCCCTTCCGTCAGGTCGATGTCTTCAGCTCTGAGCCGTGGCTCGGCAACCCACTCGCGGTGGTGCACGACGCCGACGGCCTGAGCGATGCGCAGATGGCGGACTTCGCCCGCTGGACCAACCTCTCCGAGACGACGTTCCTCAGCGCGCCGACGGACCCGGGCGCCGACTACAGGGTGCGCATCTGGACCATCGGTGGCGAGCTGCCCTTCGCCGGTCACCCCACGATCGGCAGCGCCCACGCCTGGCTCGAGGCCGGGGGAGTGCCGCGCGGCGAGGCCGTCATCCAGGAGTGCGGCGCGGGGCTCGTCACGGTCCGCCGCTCACCGCGACTGGGATTCGCGGCACCGCCGATGACCCGTTCGGGTGAGGTCGACGCAGAGCTGAGGGCTCGCATCGTCCGCGCCCTGGCGATCGACGAGTCCGCCGTCGTGGACATGGCCTGGGCCGACAACGGACCCGGCTGGGTGGGTGTGGATCTCGGCTCGGCGCAGGCCGTCCTCGACGTGGTCCCCGACATCGCTGCCTTCGCCGACCTCAAGGTCACCGTCATCGGTCGCCACAATGAAGCCCGGGCGACGGAGCTCGGTGCCGACGTCGAGGTCCGCGCGTTCTATGCCGACGGCCGCGACTTCGGCGAGGACCCCGTGACCGGCAGCGCGAATGCTGCCCTCGCGCAGTGGCTCATCGGCACCGGCGCCCTGCCCGACAGCTATGTCGCGCGGCAGGGTTCGGTCATCGGGCGCGAGGGCCGCGTGCACATCGAGGCCGCCGATGGCGAGGTCTGGGTCTCGGGCGATGCCGTGACCCGCGTCGAAGGATCCGTCGACCTCTAGGTCCGCGCCAACGTCTCGGTGAGGCCCTCGACGTCTGTGACCGGAGCGTCACAGACAAAACCACGGCACACGTATGCCGCAGGGTTGCCTTCCACGAGCGGGCGCGCCTCGAGCAGTGGCTGGCCCGGGGAGTCCGGGGCGCCGCGGGCGATGACGAGGCCGGGGGACGTGCTGGCTCGGGCGGTCGCGAACAGCGCCTCGGCAGTTGATCCGTGGCCGACGATGGCGACCTGCAGTGGGCCGGCCGCCGCGGCTTCGGCCACGGCGAGGGACCAGCCGGCGAATCGCGGATCGCGGGCAGCGAGGGCGCCGACGCTCGCCAGCGCGGCGTCCGCAGCCTCGCGGTGACGGGTGGAACCGGTCAGGGCGGCATAGGTCAGCCAGGCACCGGCGAGGGACGAAACGCCGGAAGGCTCGGCGTTGTCGGCCTGGCTGCGGGGGCGCGTGAAGAGCTGCTCGGCGTCGTCCGCGGTGTCGTGGACGACCCCTTCGGCGTCACGGAAGTGGGTGAGCGCGACGTCGAGGATCGTGCCGGCCTCCGCCAGCCAACGTGGGTCGCCCGTTGCCTGGTGCAGGGCGAGCAGACCCTCGGCGAGGTTGCCGTGGTCGTCCGCGACACCCGCTGCCGCGCCGACGACGCCGTCGCGTGATGCTCGGCGCAGGCGCCCATCGACGACGTGGCTGCCGACGACGAACTCGGCACACCTCACGGCTGCGTCGACGAAGTCGGGTCGGTCGAGGAGGGCGCCAGCGTCCGCGAGACCCGCGATGGCCAAGCCGTTCCAGGAGGTGACGACCTTGTCGTCGCGCGCCGGTTGCGCGCGCCCGAGACGGGCGTCGAGCAACCGGGTCCGGACCCCGGACCACCACTGCTCGTCCTCCGGGTCGGACCGCAGTTGGAGCGTCGAGGCGCCGTGCTCGAAGGTGCCCTCGGTGGTCACGGAGAGGAGCTCGGCGGCGCGCACTCCGTCCTGCGAACCGAGCACCTCGACGAGCTGCGCAGGAGTCCACGCGTAGGTGGCACCCTCGACGCTCGCACCGTCGATGACCGTGTCGGCGTCGAGGGCCGAAGCGAAGCAGCCCTCGGACGTGCCGAGGTCGCGAATGATGAAATCGGCTGTCTCACAGGCGATCCGGTGGGCCAAGGGGTCGCCCGTGGATCGCCACAGATGGGTGTGGACGCGCAGGAGCTGGGTGTTGTCGTAGAGCATCTTCTCGAAGTGCGGGACCACCCAGTCCGCGTCCACGGCATACCGGGCGAAGCCGCCGGCGAGCTGGTCGTAGATGCCACCGCGAGCCATGGCGTCGCAGGTGCGTCGCGCCATCGCCAAGGCGTCGGCATCGCCCGTTCGGGCATGGTGACGGATCAGGAACTCGAGGGCCATGGACGGTGGGAACTTCGGTGCTCCGCCGAATCCGCCCCGGGCCAGGTCATAGTTCTGCCGGAGGTTCGTCACCGCGCCAGCAAGGGTCTGCGGGGTGATCGACGAAGACGATGCGGGAGCTGTCATGTCGCGCAGCTGACCCGCGATGTGGGCGCCAGAGGCCACCACGTCGGCGCGCTGCTCGGTCCACACCTTCGTCACGTTTGCGAGCAGGGCGAGGAACTGCTGGCGCGGGAAGTACGTCCCGGCGAAGAACGGGTCGCCATCAGGCGTGAGCACGCAGGTCATCGGCCAGCCACCATGGCCGGTGAGAGCCGTCGTCGCATTCATGTAGACCGCGTCGACGTCGGGTCGCTCCTCGCGATCCACTTTCACCGCAACGAAATTCGCGTTGATCGCGTCAGCGACCCCCACGTCTTCGAACGACTCGTGAGCCATGACATGGCACCAGTGACACGCGGCATACCCGACGGACAACAGGACGGGCACGTCCCGGCGACGAGCCTCCGCGAAGGCGTCGGGACCCCACTCCCACCAGTCGACAGGGTTGTCGGCGTGTTGGAGGAGGTAGGGGGAGGTGGACTGTGCGAGCCGATTGGCCATTTCCCATGACTCCTGACGATCCGATCGTGTCGCCCAGCCTAGGAGGGGCTTCGAGGCTGCCCCTCAGGAGGTCCGAACCTCGCGAAGTTGGGGATACAGCGATTCGATCGGCGCAGACAAACCTGCCTTGACCTGGATCCTCGGACGCGGTTCAGTCAGCCAGGAACTCAGCAGCGACCGGGGCGAACGTGTGGTGGAACTGGAAGATCGCGCCGTGTCCGGAGTCGGGGTAGATGACCAGTTCGCTTCCCGTGATGCGACGGTGCAGGTCCTCAGAAAGCACTGACGGCACCATGCGGTCGTTGTCGCCGTTGGCGATCAGCGTCGGCTGGGTGAATGTCGACAGGTCCGAAGGGGCCGATCGGCCAAACCTCTGAATCGCCTTGAGTTGTGTCCGCAATGCCTTGAGGCCGATCTGCCGGTCGCGGTCGACGGTGCGTTCCCCGAGCCGCTTGATGAACGCCTTGCCGGCGGACTTGCCGGTTGCATCGCGGTTGAAGAAGAGAAACTCCTTGGGGTCCGATCGAGTCAGGGTCGCACGAAGAATGTCCCAGTAGGTGGTGCCCACGACCTTGTCCAAGTCCTTGCCGCCACGAGGGCCGGTCCCGGTGAGGACGAGTTTTCGAACGAGGTCAGGGTGCTTGACGATCAGATCCTGGGCGATCATTCCGCCCATGGAGAACGAGAAGATGTCGATCTTCTCGAAGCCGAGTGCCCTGATGAACTCGTAGGCGTGGTCGGCAGCGGCCTCGATGGTGTCGGGGACCTTCCCGGACGAGGCGCCGACACCGCGCTGGTCGAACGTGATGACGTGCCTGTTCTGCGCAATGGGGTCGACGATGCGGGGGTCCCAGTTGTCCAGGGTCGCGGCGAGGTGCACGAAGAAGACGACGGGTATGCCGCCCTTCGGGCCGAGTTCGCGGTAGGCGTAGGTCGTGCTGCCGACGGCGATGGTTCGGCTCGGGGCCAACGCGTACGACGTGATGACCGCGTCCTTGCCGAGCGCGGTCATGCGACGGTCCCGCGGGTGACGACGACCTTGCTGTTGGCCTTGCCCTGTTCGACGAAGGCCATCGCTTCGATGGTGTCCGCGAACGGGAACGTGCGATCGAGCACGGGTCGGATCGTCCCGTTGTCGTAGAGCTGCGCCAAGGTCTCCAGTTGCGCACAGCTGGCCCTCATGAAGAGGAACGAGTAGCGCACGCCCAACTTCTTGGCCCGACGGCGAATCTTGCGGCTCATGAAGGCAAGGACCGGCTTGAGCAGGGGCTGGCCCAGCTGAGTCGCGAAGGCCGGGTCGGGCGGGCCGACGACACTGATCGCCAGCCCCCCTGGTCTGAGCACGGTCATCGACTTCTCCAGGCTGGCCAGGCCAAGCGAATCGAGCACGACGTCGTAGCCGGAAAGCACGGATGCGAAGTCGGTGCTCGTGTAGTCGATGACCTCGTCGGCGCCGAGGGCGCGGACCTTGTCGGCGTCCTTGCCGTGGGCGGTCGTCGCGACGTGGGCGCCGAGGTGCTTGGCCACCTGGGTGACGGTTGAACCGAGTCCGCCAGCGCCGGCATGGACCAAGACCCTCTGACCCGCCCTGACGTCGGCAACGTCCACGAGCGCCTGCCAGGCCGCGAGTGCGACGAGCGGGACGGCGGCGGCTTCCTCGAAGGAGAGTGACGTCGGTTTGTGGGCGACATCGTCCGCGTCGATGGCGATCGTCTCGGCGAAGGCGCCTATGCGCAGGTCACGTGGCCGCGAATACACCTCGTCGCCGATCGAGAAGTTCTCGACGTCAGCCCCGACCTGGGTCACGACCCCGGCGAGGTCGTGACCCAGGACGAAGGGGGGTTTGTACTTGAGGAGCTGCTTGAACTCACCGTTGCGGACCATCTTGTCGAGCGGGTTGATGCTTGCTGCCCGCACGTCGACCAGGACGTCATGGGGGCCGAACGCGGGCGTGGGGATGTCGGCCGCCTCCAGACCGTTTGGGCTGTACTTGGTGACGGTGAACGCCTTCATTTCGAGTCCTGATCCTGGGAGCTTGAGGGAGGGAATGGGGCGGTGGCCAGGGTCATGGCGTTGGCATGGGAGGCCACCAGAATGCGGTCGGACAAGTCGCTGTCGGTCACGGCGCGCGCTGCTTGCAACGAAGCGACGAGTAGGGCGAACAGGCCGACCGCGCGCGCGTTCGCGTCTTGCTCGTCACCGAAATCCAGGAGGCGAGCCACTGCGGCGATGAGAGTGCGGGCGCCGTCCGTGTAGGCCTGGCGGGCTGCCTCGTCACAGCGGGTGATCTCGTCCAGAAGCGCGGCTGACGGACAGCCCCCGGCGACGTCGTCGCGATGCGCAGGAGAGAGGTACGCGCCCACGAACGCCTCGACGGACGCGAGTCCTGCGGGCAGTGCAGCGATGCGCGCTGTCTGCGCTGCGAGTTGCTCAGCCACGACGTTCGCGATCAAGTCATCTTTGGAGGCGAAGTGGCCGTAGAAAGCGCCGTTGGTCAATCCGGCATCGGCGACCAGGGTGGAGATGCCGGATCCATCGAAGCCGTCGCTCTTGAACCGGCGGCCGGCGGTCGCGATCAACCTGCGCCGGGTCGCCTCCTTGTGGTCTGTGCCGTACCTCGCCATGTCACACATCTCCTTCTCTGACGCTTGATGACGTCATAATAGTACGATCGTAATTCATTCTTCCGACGCAGACCCCCGGAGAGTGACAAGGGCCGTCGACCAGTCGGTGTCCGCGCGAGCGTATGGAGCGTGGAGCCAGCCGGTCAGGGACTCTTCGCTGGTCCCTCGCGCACCATGGCTCGCACCGTGTCGAGCCGCAGAGTCGCCGGGTCGAGATCGGTGAGGACCCACGTGGCGCCGGCGGCCACCCACGGCGCGGGATCGACGCCGGGGGCAAGGTCGATGGCGACCTCGAACGGCCGCGTCGGGTCCGCGCGCAGTCCCTGGACCCGGTCCACCGCCTCGGCCAGCTGGTCGGAGGACGTGAGGTTCACCGGGAAGAAGCCGTCGAAACGCGCCGCCCGACGCAGTGGACGCAGGTTCCCCGGGAAGGCCGCGACCCAGACGGGGATCGTGCCGCGCACCGGCCTCGGCTCGAACGTCAGGTCGTCGACGAGGTGGTGGGTTCCGTGGTGGTGGACGGGCTCTCCGGTCCACGCGGCCTGCAGGATCTCCAGCGTCTCGTCGAGCCGTTCGGCGCGGGTCCGGTCCTCGACGGGTTCGCCGGTGCGCGAGTACTCTTGGGCGAAGCGGTCGCTGCCGAGCCCGACGCCGAGGACGAGCCGCCCGTTGCTGAGCCGATCGAGCGACACGGTCTCTCGAGCCACCTTGGTCGGGCGACGTCGAGCGAGTGGGCTGACCATTGGCCCGAGGGCGATCCGTGACGTGACCGTGGCCGCTGCCACGAGACTCACCCACGGGTCGCCAACGGCCACAACCGGTGCGCGCCAGGCGATCTGGTCCCAGACGAAAAACCCGTCCCACCCGGCATCCTCGGCGTCGACCGCGAGGTCGGCGATGACGCGCGGCTCGGCCAGCTCGTCAAAGAGCGGCAACCAGACGCCGGCCTTCATCGCGCGCTCCGAGCGGTGTGGGAGACCAGTGCAGCGACGAACTCGTCCCACCGCTCCGACGGCAACTCGTGCCCGGTCTGCTCGAGGACGAGGAGCTCGGCCGACGGGAGTGAGTCGCGCAGCGCCAGCGCGTGGGGGAGGGGGAACACGGGATCGATGTCTCCGTGGACGACCAGAGCAGGTGCCACGACATCGTCGTACCCACCGCCGCGCGGCCCGGGGGTCTCGATGGCGAAGTGGTTGTTCGTGCTGGCCAGGTCGCGGGTGCGGGTCGCGTCGAGGGTGGCGAGGGCGCGCACCTGCTTCTCGTCGAAGAACGGAGAGTCACCCCAGAAGGTCCGAATCACCCGGACCGTGTAGTCGATCCAGGCGTCGCGGTCATCCGGGCCCGGCGCCTCCTCCTCGAATGCCGCCATGAACTCCGGAGTGGGTGGAGGCAGGTCAGGATCGCCCGGCGTCGTCGCCATGAAGGTCACCGTTTCGACGCGGTCGGGGTGGTCCACCGCCAGGATGAGCGCTGTTCCGCCCGACATGGACCGCCCCACGATGTGTGCCCTCTCGACGCCGAGCGCGTCGAGGATGCCGATGGCGTCCTCCGCCAGGTTGTTCATGTCGTATGCCGGGTGGCCGGCCGGGTCGTTCGTCGAACGTCCTGTGTCGCGCTGGTCGTAGCGGATGACGAACCTTCCGCGGGTGGCCAGCCGTTCGCACAGCTCGTCCTCCCACCAGATCATCGAGGCGGCGGCGCCGTGGATGAGGAGGATCGCCGGGTCGCGGGTGTGGCCGAAGGTCTGCATGCAGAGCTCGACGTCGCCGACGGGAATCATCGTTTCGGGGTTCATCAGCTGGTTCATGAGGTTGACGCTAGAGCGATCTCAAGGTCGTGAAAAGCGATGGTTCTTGATGGTGATGATCGTCTAGGGCGATACTGCTGCGATGTTGGATCTTCGACTCCTGGCCGCCCTCGATGCTGTCGCCCGCCTCGGGACCTTCGGCCGCGCTGCCGCAGAGCTCGGCTACACGCAGTCCTCGTTGAGCCAGCAGATCGCCACGCTGGAGCGTCGAGTCGGCGGCGCCGTCTTCGACCGACCCGGTGGAGCCCGGAGGCCGCTCATCACCCCGCTCGGCCGTTTGGTCCTGTCGCAGGCGGAACCGTTGCTTGCGGGGGAGCAGGCGGCCCGCGATGTCATCGATCGCTTCCACGCCGGCGGTGGGCGCGTCGACGTCGGGACGTTCCAGACGGTCACCAACGTGATCCTGCCCGACGTCGTGGAGCGGCTGCGAGCAGAGCACCCGGATGCGGACATCCGCCTGTTCGAGGACGAGACCGAGCAGCCACCGCTCGACGCTCTTGACCTCGTCTTCCTCGACAGCGGGGGGCCCGATGACGCAGACCGGGTCGAGGTCTTCAGGGACGAGCACGTCGTGCTGGCACCGCGCGGCCTCCTGGGCCAGGGTCCGGTGGCGCTCGCGGACCTCGACGGTCGGGCGATGGTCGCCCTGCCGGCGATCTGTGACCAGGCCGTGGTGGAAGGCGCCCTCGACGCCGCCGGGGTGGTCCCCGACATCGTGTTCCGTACGGCCGACAACCAGGGCATCACGTCAATGGTCCGCGCGGGACTCGGCGTCGCCGTCATGCCGGTGCTCGCGGTGTGGGGTCAGCGCAACGACCCAGCCCTGACCTTCCACCCGCTGGAGCACGCTGTGCCCGACCGCGTCGTGAACCTGCTCTCTCGCGGGACGCTCTCGCCCGTGGCCCTCCGATTCCGCGAGCTCGCCGTCGACGCGGGGGCGCAACTCGTCGCCGAGCTCACCCTCTCCCGGAGCGCTTCTCCGCCTCTGCCTTGAGGGCGAAGAGGCGGTCGTCCCAGGAGTCCGCGCGATCCGCCAACCACGATGCCGTGTGCCGCAAGGGTTCGGGTCGCACTCGAAAGCGCACCTCCCGTCCGGTCCGGGAGGACTCCACCAGGCCCGCGTCCGCCAGCACGGTGAGGTGCTTGAGGACGGCCTGCCGCGAGATCGTCAGCCCCCCTGCCACGGCGGTTGCCGTCGCGAACCCGCGTCCCGACACGGACTCGAGCACGGTGCGTCGAGTCGGGTCGGCGAGGGCCGCGAACACCCGGGTCGCGGTGTCCTCGAGCTGTGGCGCAGGAGTCATCGCCCCTCGAGGTGCGTCTTGAGGGCGCCGAGCTCGGTCTCCCAACCGGACTCGTTGTCGCGGTAGTTCTCGGCGACCTTCTCTGGTGCGAGGTCGATCGAGGCGAAGCCGCTCTCGAGGACGCGCACGGTGACGGGCCCGTCGTCGGGTCCCTCGAGGAAGAACTCGACGAGCGTGTTGCCGGTCTCCACTGCGCGCTCGTCCCACGGTGCCCAGCGGAACGCGACGTAACTCTGCTCGCGTGTGTCGTCGACGAGGAGGGGGAATCGGCCGTGCGTGGCGTTGGTGACGTGCCAGACGCCGTCCTTCTCCTCGACGGTGTTGTCGGTGATCGCCCCGTCGTTGATCCACCAGCCCGGCTGGGAGACGAGCTCCCACACGATGGCGCGGGGTGCGTCGATCTGGATCTCGCGGGAGATGGTGTCCTGGATCTGGTCGGTGTTCATGAGGTCCTCCGGTCGGTGACTGATGTGCAACTTCAGAGTTGCACAGAGACGTTCAAGGTGCAACCGTGCAGTTGCATCAGGGTGTGATCGAACAGTCCTCGGGATGCCGACGCGACGAAGTCGACCTAGGGTTACTGACGGTTACCTAGTTGATCGCTTGATCTCTTGGTGACCCCGCTGCGACAACGCCGTCGCCGTGCACCCGTCAGGAGCAGTACATGGCCGATCGCCCCGAGTTCGCCGAAAACCCTGCCACGACCGACCCCGAGGACACCCCGAGACGAGGGTTGAGCCGCCGTCATTTCGGCTACGTCATCGCCGGATCGACCCTCATGGTCGCGGTCGAGCTGTCCCGCGCAGAGACGAGTGAGGCCGCGGTTCCGTCGCCGCCGCAGATCGCCTCGCTGTTCGACCTGCTCGACGCGCAGAACCTCGCGGCCGTGCCGACATCGGGCCTCATCGCCATCGTCGTGAACGAGGACGGCACCGCGACCTTCGCCATCCCGCGCACCGAGGTCGGGCAAGGCATCACGACCTCGACGGCGATGATCATCGCCGAGGAGCTCGACCTCCCGGTGGAACGGGTCAACGTCACCCTGGCGCCGGCTCGCCAGGAGCTGGTCTTCAACCAGCTCACGGGTGGCTCGAGCACGACGTTCACGACCTTCACCCCCATTCGCGTCGCAGCAGCGACGGCACGCACGCGGCTCGTCAACACGGCCGCGGCCCATTGGGGTGTCAGCCCGTCGACGCTGACGACCAAGGCCGGTGTCATCAGCGCGGCAGACGGCCGCACGGTGACCTATGGCGCGATCGCCAAGGCCGCCGCCAGCGCCGTCACCCTCACCATCCCGGTGACCCTCAAGGCGCGCAGCTCCTTCGGTGTCATCGGCACGAGCAGAGGTCGCACGGACGCGCGCGACATCGTCACCGGCAAGAAGGACTTCGCCCTCGACCTCCACGTCCCTGACGCGCTGCCGACCATGGTCGCGCGCCCCCCGACGCACAAGGGAGTGCCGATCTCGGTCGCCAACCTGGCCGCCCTGCGAGCGATGCCCGGAGTGACGGACGTCGTCATCGTGTCCTCCGGGGTCGCGATCCGGGCCAAGACCTTCGGTCAGTGCATCGACGCCGTTCGCGCGGTGGACGCGCAGTGGTCGGGCGGGGCAGTCGCGGGAGCCAGCGACGCAACGGTGCTGGCCGGCATACGCAAGGCCGAGATTCCCATGGTCGTGCCCACGGTGCCGATCCTGACGAAAACCGTCGACGCCAATTTCACGTTCATGTTCCGCAGCAGCGCTGCCCTCGAACCCAATGCCGCCATCGCGGACGTTCGGGCCGACTCGGCCACGGTCTGGGCCGGCGTCAAGGCCCCGATCGTCGCGCAGGCGGAGATCGCCCAAGCCGTCGGCCTGCCGATCTCGGCGGTCAAGGTCAACGTCATCACCGGCGGTGGGTCGTTCGGCCACAAGCTGTTCGCCGACGCCGCGGTCGAGTCCGCGCGGATCTCCAAGGCCATGGGCAAGCCGGTCAAGCTGCTCTGGCACCGCGCCGACGAGCCGCGACAGGGTCGCCTCCACCCCATGTGCACCTCGCGAGTGCGGGCCACGGTCCTCGCCGGCCAGGTGCTGTCCTTCGAGCAGCGCCACACGAGCGTCAAGACCGACTTCGGCCACGGCTTCGGTGACCTCTTCTCGTCCATCGCGGCCAAGCTGCCCACCGGTCTGGGCAACCTCTCGGTGGCCGAGACGGTCTTCCAGCTGACCCAGGAGATCCCCTACAACTTCGGCGTCGTCACCCAGCTGCTCAACGAGACTGACCAGCGCTTCTCGACGGGGGCGATGCGCAACATCTACTCACCCGACGTGCGCACCGCCAACGAGCTCGTCATCGACCGACTGGCCGCGATGTCGGGCCAGGACCCGCTGGCGTTCCGCCTCGCCCACCTCAAGGACGAGGAGGTCAAGGCGGTGCTGCGCAAGGTCGCCGCAGAGGGGCAGTGGGGTCGCAAGATGCCGGCCGGCATGGCCCAGGGCATCGCCATCCACAAGGAGTACAAGGGCGCCACCGCGGTGCTCGTCGAGATCGACTGCAGACCGGAGACGGTGAACCGACGCATCCGCGACGGTGTCGGTGGACCGCGCTTGACCAAGGCGGTCGTGGGCATCGACGCAGGACTCGTCGTCAACCCGACCGGTGTCGAGGCCCAGATGATCGGCGGCTTCAACGACGGTCTCGCCATGGCGCTCACCGCGAGCTGCCACCTCAAGGACGGTCACTTCCTCGAGGCGAGCTGGGACAACTACTTCTACACACGCCAGTGGAACACCCCACCAGACCTGCGCGTCGTGATCATGGACTCCACCTCGGACACCCCCGGTGGCGTGGGCGAGGCCGGCGTCGCGGCGTCCTTCGCAGCGGTGGCCTGTGCCTACGCGCGAGCGACCGGCACGATGCCCACGACGTTCCCGATCAACCACAACGACCCGATCGCCTTCGAGGTCAAGACCTTCATCCCCTCCGTCCCCGAGTCGCCGACCGACGGCCTCTCCTACACCTACTGAGGATCGACATGCCTGAGCAAACCTTCATCCTCAACGGAGAACGCGTCACCGTTGACATCGAGGACAACGTCCGACTTCTCTGGGTCCTTCGCGACGTCCTCGGCGTCACCGGCCCCAAGTACGGCTGTGGCATCAACGTCTGCAAGGCGTGCACGAGCCACATCAACGGCAAGGCCTTCAACCCGTGCTCGGTCAAGGTGTCCGACATCAAGGACACCGACGAGGTGACGACGATCGAGGGCCTGGCCGACACGACGCCCGGCGACGACCTGCACCCCATGCAGGAAGCCTGGCTCGACCGTGACGTCGCGCAGTGCGGCTACTGCCAGCCCGGCCAGATCATGGCAGCCGTCGCGCTCGTGAAAAAGGTTGCGGCAGAAGGTCGTTCGATCAACGACAACGACCTGGACGGCATACGTAACATCTGCCGTTGTGGCACCTACTCCCGCATCCGTGAAGCCATCAAGGACGGCGCCTCACGCATGTAGCCGGACGCCCACAGACAGCGAACTGCCCGCCGCCTCGTCCCCAGGGACGAAGCGGCGGGCAGTTGTCTGCTCAGTGACCGACGGTCTGCGAGTCCGGGTCGCCGACGAGGTCTTGTTCCTCGCGGTCGTCGACCATGGTGGCCTCGTCGAACGGATCCTGTCCGGAGAGCACCCGGTCGAGCTTGGGCCGGTCGAGCTCGCCGACCCAGTGGCCGATGAGGACGGTGGCGATCGAGTTCCCGGCGAAGTTCGTCAGGGCTCGCGCCTCGCTCATCATCCGGTCGATGCCGACGATGAAGCCGACGCCGTCGACGAGGTCCGGGCGGTGCGACTGCAGGCCACCCGCCAAGGTCGCCAGACCGGCGCCAGTGACCCCGGCCGCACCCTTGGACGCGATGATCATGAAGACGAGCAGCGAGATCTGCTGGCCGAGGCCGAACGGCTTGTCGAGAGCCTCGGCGATGAACAGCGAGGCCATCGTGAGATAGATCGCCGTGCCGTCGAGGTTGAACGAGTAGCCCGTCGGGACAGTGATGCCCACGACCGGACGTGAGACACCGAGGTGCTCCATCTTGGCGATGAGGCGGGGGAGTGCGGACTCCGAGGAGGACGTCGACAGGATGAGGAGGAACTCACGGCTGAGGTAGCGCAGCAGCGAGAAGACGTTGATGCCGGTGACGACCTTGAGGATCGTGCCGAGGATGAAGAACACGAAGATCGCGCAGGTGATGTAGAAGGCGATCATGATGAGCGCCAGCGACTTCAGGGCTTCCCATCCGGTGGCTCCTACAACGGCCGCCATCGCTCCGAACGCGCCGATGGGGGCTGCATACATGATCATCGACATGAGGCGGAAGACGAGACGCTCCATGTGCTTGATCCCGTTGAGGATCGGCTCACCGGCGCGACCCATCTTCTGCAGAGCGAAGCCCGCGAGCAGGGCGACGAGCAGGGCCTGGAGCACGGACCCGGAGGTCAGCGCGGAGACGAGCGTGTCGGGGATGAGCCCGAGGATGAAGTCGACGGTGGAGGTGTGCTCCTCGCCCACGGCCTTCTGGCCGCTCGACGCGAGCTCGTCGGTGAGGTGCAGACCGGCGCCGGGCTTGACGATGTTGCCGACGACGAGGCCGATCGCGAGGGCCACTGTCGACATGGTGAGGAAGTAGCCGAGGGCGAGGCCGCCGACCTTGCCGACCTGGGCGGCCTTTCGCACCGATCCGATGCCGAGCACGATGGTGCAGAAGATGATCGGGCTGATCATCATCTTGATGAGGTTGACGAACGCCGTCCCCATCCACTTGAGCTTGACCCCGAACTCGGGGGCGATGATCCCGACGGCGATGCCGGCGACCATGGCGATGATGACGGCGATGTAGAGCCAATGGGTTCGGTCCCGGCGTGCGGGCCGTACGACGACGTTGTCGGTCACGGGTGTCTCCTGGGTCGGGACCCGGTGGTTCCGGATCGGTGAGCGACCCTGAGTCTGCTGGCGGGAGTGACTAGGGTCACCGTTGTGTTCATTGAGTGCCGGGATTCCCTCACGCAGGTGACCCGCCGACCGCATGCGTGGGTATGCCGGTGAGATCGCCTCGCGCGGGCGCCTCACCTTCGCGGTGGAGCGTCGCCACGCAGACGTTCGTGCTGCAGGTGGGTGTGGCGCTGCTCGTGGTCGCCGTCGGGTTGGTCGCGGCCTATGTGCAGGCGCGTCGGGCACAGACGCAGGAGGCGACCTCGCGGGCGATGTCGGTGGCGCGCACGGTCGCGTCGACCCCGGAGGTGGTCGACGCGTTGACTGCGGCTCCGGTTGCTCCGTCGTCGACGTCACCCGTGCAGGAGTTCGCCGAAGAGGTGCGCAAGGCGACGCAGACCGACTTCGTCGTCGTCATGACGCCGAGCGCCGTCCGCCTCTCCCATCCCGACCCGCGCCAGGTGGGCCAACGCTTCCTGGGCCACATCGATGACGCCCTGCACGGGGGTGAGGTCGTCGAGGACTACACCGGCACCCTCGGCCCCTCCCGTCGGGTCGTCGTGCCGGTCGACTCCGATGCCGGACAGGTCGTCGGCCTCGTCTCCGTCGGGATCAAGCGCACCGAGCTGTCCAAGGCGGTGCAGGCGCAGCTCCCGGCCCTCCTCGTCGCCGGGGGCGCGGCGGCCCTGCTCTCCGGGATCGGCACCGGACTCGTCTCCCGGCGCACCCGGCGTCAGACGTTGGGGCTGGGGGAGGCGCAGCTGCGCGAGATGTACGAGTACTACGACGCCGTCCTCCACGCCGTCACCGAGGGCCTGCTCCTCGTCGACGACAAGGGTCGCCTCCAGCTCGCCAACGACGAAGCGGTCCGACTGCTCGGCCTTCCGGAGGGTGCGACCGGACGCCCGCTCGCCGAGCTCGGGCTGGCACCCGCCCTCACCGCAGCACTGTCGGACGGTGAGCGTCGCGAGGACGAGCTCCACGTCACGGAGGCGCGCGTCCTCGTCCTCGGGACGGCGCCGGCAATGTGGGAGGGGCGTCGACTGGGAACCGTGGCCACCCTGCGTGACCGCACCGACCTCGAACACCTCACTGGCGAGCTCGACTCGGCGCGGGGCATCACGGAGGCATTGCGGTCGCAGGCCCACGAGTCGGCCAACCGGATCCACACGATCGTCTCGCTCATCGAGCTCGGGCACACCGACCGCGCCCTCGAGTTCGCGACCGACGAGCTCGCGGTCACCCAGCAGCTCGCCGACGACGTCGTCGCGGCTGTCACGGAGCCTGCGCTCGCGGCGCTGCTCGTCGGCAAGAGCGCGCAAGCGAGCGAGCGTGGCATCGACCTGCGGATCGCGCCGGGTGCCGAGTGGCCCTCCGGTGCCGTGCCGGTCCGGGACGTCGTCACCATCGTCGGCAACCTCATCGACAACGCTTTCGACGCGGTGACGACCGGCGTCTCCGGCGCCGAGCGACGGGTCGACGTGGATGCCCGGGTCGAGCGGAGCTCCGACCCGGGCTCCGACTCACTCATCCTCGAGGTCGCGGACTCGGGTCCGGGACTGCCCGAGGACACGGTCGACCTGGTCTTCCGTCGCGGCTTCAGCACCAAGGGCGAGGGCAGCGCCGGCCGCCGGGGGATCGGGCTCGCGCTCGTCGCCCAGACGATCGACCGGTTGGGTGGCTCCCTCGAGGTGACGGGACCTCCCGGTGCGCGGTTCGCCGTCCGCCTCCCGCTCACCGCGGCCCGCCCCGACAGCCCCGATCTGGGGAGGGTCGATGCCTGAGCCCCTGCGTGTCCTCGTCGTGGAGGACGAACCCGTGGCCGCCGAAGCCCACGCAACCTGCGTCGCGCGGGTGCCGGGATTCGTCGTCGTCGCCATCGCCGCGACCGGCCAGGAAGCCATGAGAGCGTTGCAGGAGAACAAGATCGACGTCGTCCTGCTCGACATGAACCTGCCCGACCGTCACGGCCTCGAGGTCGTGCGAGCCATGCGCGCGGCAGGTCACCACGCCGACGTCATCGCGGTCAGCTCGGCACGCGACCTCGACATCATGCGTTCGGCCGTCTCGCTCGGCGTGGTGCAGTACGTCCTCAAGCCGTTCGCCTTCGCCACCCTGCGCGACCGGCTCCAGGCCTACCTCGACTACCGCGCGACCCACGTGGCGTCGTCCGAGGTCGGCAGTCAGGCGGAGGTCGACGAGGTCTTTGCCGCCGTGCGCCCGGCTCGCGCCGCGACCCTGCCCAAGGGCATGTCCGAGGAGCTGCTCGGCCGGGTGGTGTCTGCCCTGCGTGACTCGGCGCAGCCACAGTCGGCCAGTGAGCTCGCGGCCACGCTCGGCGTGAGTCGGGTGACGGCACGCCGCTATCTCGAGCACCTCCATGACACCGGGGTCGCCACTCGTCGTTCGCGCTACGCCGGCGCGGGTCGTCCCGAGGTCGAGTACGCCTGGCGCACCTGACTCGCCCTGACTCGCACCTGACTTGCACCAGGCAGCACGTCAGTCGTCGAGAGCCTTGAGCAGGGTGAGGTTCTTGGACAGCTCGGCCTCGTCACCGTCGACCGCGGCCCAGAGGACCTCGACGCCGCAGCGCACGATGCACCACAGTCGCCCGACCTCCTCGTCGAGACCCGCGGCGTCACAGGTCACCTCGAGCCGGTGACGCACTGACCAGCGCATCGACGCGCCGGTGCCGAGCTCGTCAAACCTGTTGCGCAACAGCGGATGCAGCTCATAGCCGGCCGCACCTGCGAGCGGCTTGGGGTCGATGGCCAGCCACGGCGCCCGGCGGGCGGCCAGCACGTTCTGGAAGTGCAGGTCCGTGTGGAGCAGCACCCTCGGACCGGGTTCGGCGAGCAGCTCCCTGGCCAGACCCGTGACCCGGGTGACGACGCGTCGGGGGATGTCCGTGCGCTGGCGCAGCCGGGTGAGATACGGATCGAGGTAGGCCGCGAGCGTGCGGATCGTCGGGGGCGCGGCCACGTGCAGCTCGCGATACAGACCACCGATGGCCGTGCACGCCTCATCGATGTCGACGGTCTCCAGGTCCCGGCTCGAGTCGAGTCTCTCGAGCAGCAGCGCACCTCGCGACGGATCTGCGGCCGCGAGCCGGACCGAGCCCCGCCCGTCCCAGGCGCGCAGGGCGAGGTGCTCCTGCGCGGACTCGACGTGCGGCCACCCGACCTTGAGGACGAGCGGCTCGCTGTCGGGGTTGTCACGGCGCACCACGGGATGGACGACGGCGGTCCACCCGGTCATCGGTTCCCCGGCGAGGGCGAGATCCCACTCCTCGAGGCACTCGGCGGTGAGTCGGTCAACGCTCCGCACCCAGTCCGCGCCCGTCGGTCCACCCTCCGCTGGGAGGCGGCTCATCCAGGTGAGCCACTCCGGCGGCGCGTGGGGGCTGGACCGGCTTTCGCTCACGCGAGTCCGGGAAAGGCAGAGAGGGGTATGCCGTGTCGCTGGGCCAGCGCTGCCACGGTGCCGAGCCAGCTGGGAACCGTCGCAAACACGGTGGCCGCGTCGGCATCGGCGGCGCTGAGCATCGGGAGCGCGGCGCCGAACGCGCCGAGCAGGGTGGCCATCGCTTCGGTGGCCAGAGTCGCGGATGCTGCGGGTGTCGTCACGGGATGTGGGAGTGGCAGACCGAGCTCGGGCGCCGGGGCTGCGTCACCAGCTGCCTCGACCAGCTCGGCGGTGAGGGAGTGGAGCTCGGCCAGGTGCGCGGTCCAGACCTTGCGGACGGCCACGTCTGAGCGGGCGGCCGCGATCTCGAGGAAGTAGCTCGCCGTGCGCACCGCGGTGATGACGGGCGCGAGAACCGCTGGAGTCGACCAGGCCGCCGCGGCAGAAGGTGAAGCCGAAGGGGCCACCGTTGACGCGGTGCCGGTGGGTGTCGCAAGGCCGAGGGCGGCGTGGGCCTGCGCCAACACGGCGAGGAGAGTCGGACGCAGCTCAGCCTCGGCGGCCTCACACCCCTTGCCCGCGGCGACGATCGTGCCCTCGACCGTGGCCAGGGGTGCGGGGGCGACCGGGACGGAGGGCGAGGGGGACACCGCGGCCGACGGGGACGGCGACCCGCTCGCCGACGACGTCGGTGACGGCGTGGCAGCAGGGAGCTCGCCCTCGGGGACGCCCCTCTGGCGCAAGGCGTCGTGCAACACGGTGGCCTGCCGCCCGTGCAGGGGTGCGAGCAGGGCCGAGATCGTCACCTTCGGATCCACCGGTGCCAAGGCCGCCGACTGCAGTGCGGCCAGGAGCCGAAGCAGCGCGTCCTCGCCGTCGATGGGCGAACGGGTGGGCACGAGCGGAACGTGTGGGGCATCGTCCTCAAGTCGGATGCCGCACCCCGAGAGAGCGGCGACGACTGCTCCGAGGGCCCCCGCCGTCACGAGGCGCCGGGACGGGGCCGGGCCCGTCGAGGTGACGTCACGCATGGCGGCATCCTCGCACGCGTGGAAGCGCATGGCCGTCCCCGGCTAGAGTGGGCGTCGCTGCGGCGGCCACGCCAACGGTCACCGCGGCTCGAGAACTACAGAGAGGGAGACCGATGAGCCGGGACACCGGAGTGCAAGAGCTGATCGACGGTGCACTGCACGGTTCGGGAGTTGTCCTCGAAGAGGTGGTCGTGACTCCCGCTGGACGCCGTCGCGTCGTCAGGGTCGTCGTGGACCGTGCCCTCGAGGTCACCGGTGACGTCACCGAGACACTTCCCTCCCTCTCGCTCGACGAGATCGCCAGTGCCACGCACACCGTGAGCGATGCCCTCGACGAATCCGACGTGCTCGGGGAGCAGCCCTACACGCTCGAGGTCACCTCGCCCGGCGTCTCGCGTCCGCTGACCGCGGCCTCGCACTTCCGTCGCAATGTTGGCCGCCTCGTCGTCCTCACCCCGCAGGACGGTGAGCCCGTCACCGGCCGCATCGTCCGCGCCGGCGACGACGACCTCACCCTGCTGGTCCCGGCCGTCAAGAAGGCGCCCGAACGTGACGAGATCTTTGCGTATGCCGCGATCGACCGTGCCGATGTGCAGGTCGAGTTCTCGCGCAAGGACGACACAGACACCACCACCCCCGAGGATGACCTGAACGCGTCGTCCGACAAGGAGAACTGACCATGGACATCGATCTCGCCGTCCTCCGGGGAGTCGAGCGCGAGCGCGACATCTCGCTCGACGTGCTCATCCCCGCGATCGAGCAGGCCCTCCTCCTCGCGTACCAGCGCACCGACGGGGCCTACCGCAACTCGCGCGCCGAGCTCGACCGCAAGACGGGGCACGTGACGATCTGGGCCCGGGAGGAGTTCGAGGTTCCCGTCGAGGAGGAGCCCGAAGCCCCCGCCGAAACCCCCACCCCCGACACTGCGTCTGCGGATGTGGCTGCTCCAGCGACCGAATCCGCAGGCGCAACGGAGGAGCGGGTGGAGCGTCCGGCTCCGCGCATGCGCCGCGAGTACGGCCCCGAGTTCGACGACACCCCGACCGACTTCGGTCGCGTTGCCGCCGCGACCGCCCGCCAGGTCATCGTCCAGCGTCTGCGCGACATCGAGGACGACGCGATCATGGGCGACTTCAAGGGTCGTGAGGGTGACATCGTCGCCGGCGTCATCCAGCAGAGCCCGGACCCGCGCCACGTCACGGTCGACTTCGGCACGGTCGAGGGCATCCTGCCGGTCGCCGAGCAGGTCCCCGGCGAGAAGTACGTCCACGGCCAGCGCCTGCGCGTCTACGTCGTGAGCGTCAAGCGTGGACTGCGCGGACCCCAGATCGGCCTGTCACGCACGCACCCCAACCTCGTGCGCAAGCTCTTCGCCCTCGAGGTCCCCGAGATCGCCGACGGCAGCGTCGAGATCGCCGCCCTGGCCCGCGAGTCCGGCCACCGCACCAAGATCGCGGTGCACACCAAGGTCGCGGGACTCAACGCCAAGGGCGCCTGCATCGGCCCGATGGGTGCGCGCGTGCGCGCCGTCATGGCCGAGCTGCATGGCGAGAAGATCGACATCGTCGACTTCAGCGAGGACCCGGCGTCCTTCATCGCCTCCGCGCTCAGCCCGTCACGGGTGCAGTCGGTCGAGATCGTCGACTGGCAGCTGCGTGCGGCCCGGGTCATCGTGCCCGACTACCAGCTCTCCCTCGCCATCGGTCGCGAGGGGCAGAACGCCCGCCTGGCTGCCAAGCTCACCGGCTGGCGCATCGACATCCGCTCCGACAACCCCACTGCAGGGGCCGGTCAGGGTGGCGCCGAGCCGTCCGGTGACGCGCCGGACGCTCGCTAGGCGCTAGAGTGGACGGGACCGACCGGACTGGACCCCGAGCTCGGGCGTCGCACGCTGAGGCGAGCACACGGCATACATCGTCAAAGATGGAGCCAGTGCGCACCTGCGTGGGATGTCGAGTCTCGGATAGCCGGTCGGCACTCCTGCGAGTGGTCGTCGGAGGTCCAGGGGCTCTCGTTCCTGATCTTCGACGGTGTCTTCCGGGGCGCGGCGCATGGCTGCATCCCACCGGAGACTGTTTCGACCTCGCCGTCCGACGACGGGCGTTCGGGCGTGCGCTGCGTGTCAGCGTGCCTCTGGACACCGCAGCCGTGGCGGAGTGGATCGCCACCCACGAGCAGACAACCAACCAACCCTCCCCAGGGAACCGACCGTAGCTCTGAACAAGAGAGTGGTTTGACGCTGATGAGCATCCGATGAGAACTCAGTAATGAGCTCCCCCCCAAGTTAGCGGTCCGCGATTTCTGCTTCGTCAGGTCGCAGGGACCAGAAGAAGGAGAAAACGTGGCAAAGGTTCGAGTCAGTGCACTCGCCAAAGAACAAGGAGTGACCAGCAAGGTCCTCCTCGAGCGCCTCAATGAGATGGGCGAATACGTCAAGTCGGCCTCTTCGACCGTCGAGGCGCCCGTCGTGCGTCGCTACACGGAGAAGTTCCCGTCTGCCGCGCCCGCAGCAGCCCCCGACGCGGCCAAGCCGGCCGCCGCGAAGGCACCCGCCCCGGCCGCACCGGCCCCGGCAGCGCCTGCGTCTGCTGCATCCCCCGAGTCCGGCTCCGCGCCGGCCTCCCCGGGCCCGAAGGCTCCGTCGGCGGCTCCCGCTCCCGCAGCCAGCCGGCCCGCCCCCGGCCCGGCGGCACCCGCCCCGGCCGCTCCTGCTGCCGCGGCTCCGGCTCCGGCTGCGCCCGCGCCGGCAGCACCGGTGCCTGCAGCACCTGCCCCGGCAGCGCCTGCTCCCGCAGCACCTGCCCCCTCGGCCCCCGCCGCGAGGGCTCCCGAGTCCGGTGCACGTCCGGCTCCTCGCCCGGGTGCGGGTTCCCCTCGCCCCGGCAACAACCCGTTCGCGCCCAGCCAGGGCATGCGTCAGGGCCGCGATGGCGGTCGTGACGCCAGCCGCGAGGCTCCCCGTGAGGGCGCCCGCGAGGGTGGTCGTGACGGTGGCCGCGAAGGTGGTCGCGAAGGTGGCGGCTCAGCCCGCCCCGGCAACAACCCGTTCGCACCGAGCCAGGGCATGCCGCGTCCGCGCAGCGCTCCCCGTCCCGGTGGCGCCGCAGGTGCTGGAGCCGGCGCAGCCGGCCCGCGCCCCGGTGGTGCACGTCCCAGCCCCGGCATGATGCCGTCCTCCAGTGCGGTCGCCCGTCCGGGCGAGCGTCCCGGCGGCGCTGCACGCGGTGGCCGACCTGGCGCCGGTGGCGCTGGTCGTCCCGGCGGCGGTGGCCCCGGCGCAGGTGGCGGCGGCTTCGCCGGTCGTCCCGGTGGCGGTGGCTTCCGTGGTGGAGCCGGTCGCGGTTCCACTGCTGGTGCCTTCGGTCGTGGAGGTGGCCGTCCCGGTCGCGCCCGCAAGTCCAAGCGTGCGAAGCGCGCTGAGTTCGAGGAGATGCAGGGTCCGTCCATCGGTGGCGTGAGCGTGCCCCGTGGTGATGGCAAGACCGTCATCCAGGTGCGCCAGGGTGCATCCCTGACTGACTTCGCCGACCGGATCAACGCCAGCCCGGGCTCGCTCGTCACGGTCATGTTCCACCTCGGTGAGATGGCGACCGCGACCCAGAGCCTCGACGAGGACACGTTCCGTCTGCTCGGTGCCGAGCTCGGCTACGACATCCGCATGGTCTCCCCGGAGGAGGAGGAGAAGGAGTTGTTCGACTCCTTCGACATCAACCTCGAGATCGGTGTCGACTCCGAGGACGAGGACGACCTCGCGGCCCGCCCGCCGGTCGTCACCGTCATGGGTCACGTCGACCACGGAAAGACGCGCCTGCTCGACGCGATCCGCAACGAGAACGTCGCTGGTGGCGAGTCCGGTGGCATCACCCAGCACATCGGTGCCTACCAGATCCACAAGGAGCACGAGGGCGTCGACCGTCCGATCACCTTCATCGACACCCCGGGTCACGAGGCGTTCACCGCCATGCGTGCTCGTGGTGCGAAGGTCACGGACATCGCGATCCTCGTCGTCGCAGCCGATGACGGCGTCATGCCGCAGACCATTGAGGCGCTCAACCACGCCCAGGCTGCGGATGTCCCGATCGTCGTCGCGGTCAACAAGATCGATGTCGAGGGCGCCAACCCGTCCAAGATCCGTCAGCAGCTCACCGAGTACAACCTCGTTGCCGAGGAGTACGGCGGCGAGACGATGTTCGTCGACGTCTCGGCCAAGCAGGGCGAGAACATCGACGCACTGCTCGAGGCTGTCCTGCTCACCGCGGACGCCGCTCTCGACCTGCGGGCCAACCCCGAGCGCGACGCCCGTGGTGTCGCGATCGAGGCCAACCTCGACAAGGGTCGCGGTGCGACGGCAACGGTCCTCATCCAGTCCGGAACCCTCCACGTCGGTGACGCCATCGTCACGGGCAGCTCCTACGGCCGCGTTCGCGCCATGCTCGATGAGCACGGCAACAACCTCACCGAGGCGGGCCCGTCCCGTCCGGTCCAGGTTCTCGGTCTGTCCTCGGTCCCGCGTGCAGGCGACACGTTCGTCGTCGCTCCCGATGACCGCACCGCCCGCCAGATCGCGGAGCGTCGCGAGTCGGCCGACCGTCAGGCCAGCCTGGCCAAGGCCCGCAAGCGCATCTCGCTCGAGGACCTCAACGAGGCGATCGCGCAGGGCAAGGTCGACACCCTCAACCTCATCCTCAAGGGTGACGTGTCGGGTTCTGTCGAAGCCCTCGAGGACGCGCTCCTCCAGATCGATGTGGGTGAGGACGTCGACCTGCGGATCATTGACCGCGGCGTCGGTGCCATCACGATGAACAACATCAACCTGGCCGTGGCCTCCAACGCCATCATCATCGGCTTCAACGTTCGGGCCGAGGGCCTCAACGCTGACTACGCCGACCGTGAGGGCGTCGAGATCCGCTACTACTCGGTGATCTACCAGGCCATCGAGGAGATCGAGCAGTCCCTCAAGGGCATGCTCAAGCCCGAGTACGAAGAGGTCGAGCTCGGCACCGCCGAGATCCGCGAGATCTTCCGCTCGAGCAAGTTCGGCAACATCGCCGGCTCGATCGTCCGCAGTGGCGAGATCAAGCGCGGCACCAGGTCCCGCATCACGCGTGCCGGTGTCGTCGTGTCCGAGAACGTCGAGATCGCTGGCCTGCGCCGGTTCAAGGATGACGTCACCGAGGTCCGCGACGGCTTCGAGTGCGGCATCAACCTGGGGTCCTACAACGACCTCCAGATCGGCGACCTCATCGCCACGTACGAAATGCGTGAAAAGCCCCGGGCCTGATCGCCCGAGGCTCCACGCCTGACGTGACCGGCCGGCATACCGATTCGGTATGCCGGCCGGTCACGTTCCACACTTTTCCCGCGCCTAAGGTGTCGGGAGAGATCACCAGCAGGACTGAAGAAGGAGTTGTCGTGGCTGACGCCGCTCGCGCCCGCAAGGTCGCCGACCGCATCAAGACGCTGATCGCCGCAGGACTGGGCTCGATCATCAAGGACCCGGACCTTGGGTTCGTGACGATCACGGACGTCCGCGTGACCAACGACCTCCAGCACGCGTCGGTGTTCTACACCGTCTTCGGTGACGACGCCCAGCGTGCCAAGACCACGTACCTCCTCGAGGAGAACCGCGGCAAGCTCCGCAGCCACGTCGGCAAGAACCTCGGCATCCGCCTCACGCCGTCGCTCGAGTTCATCGCCGACGCCATCCCGGAGACGGCCGCCCACCTCGAGGACCTCCTGCGTGAGGCTCGTGAGCGCGACGCCGCCGTGGCGGCTGCTGCAGCTGGAGCCACGCACGCCGGCGACGCCGACCCCTACCGTCACGACGACGAGCCGACGGACGACGACGATGACGATGACGACGTCGACGACGACGACGCCGAGACCAAGGACACCCACGCCAGCGGCACCGACCGCGCGTGAGCGTGGGCCCTCCTCACACAGACGGGCTCCTCGTCGTCGACAAGCCGAGCGAGTGGACGAGTCATGACGTCGTCGCGCGCGCCCGGCGGTTGTGCAACACCCGCAAGGTGGGGCACGCCGGCACGCTCGACCCCATGGCGACGGGCGTGCTCGTCCTCGGTGTCGGTCGAGCCACCAAGCTGCTGACCTTCCTCGTCGGCGTCGACAAGGACTACACCGCGACGATCCGTCTCGGGCAGGCCACGCTCACCGATGACGCCGAGGGTGAGGTGACCAGCGCCCCCGGTGCCGCCGAGGTCGACGACGACGCCATCGCGGCGGCTGTCGCCACTCTCACCGGTGCCATCGAGCAGGTCCCGAGCTCGGTCAGCGCGATCAAGATCAAGGGCCAGCGGTCCTACCACCGCGCCCGAGCGGGGGAGTCCGTCGACCTGCCTGCGCGGCCAGTGACGGTGTCCCGCTTCGAGATCGGTGAGACCCGCCGCTCGACGACGCAGGGCGAGGACGGCAGCGACCTGGCGATCGTCGACGTGGACGTCGAGGTCACTGTGTCCTCCGGAACCTACGTCCGAGCCCTCGCCCGCGACCTCGGCACGGCCCTCGGCTCGGCCGGTCACCTCACTGCCCTGCGACGGACGAGAGTCGGAGGATTCGGTCTCGACACGGCATACCCGCTCTCTGATCTGGAGGCGCGCCAGGGCGAGCCGATGCCGGTCATCCCACTCGCCGACGCGGCCCGCGCCGGGTTCACGGCACGCGAGCTCAGCGACGACGAGGCCCGGACCATCGGTTATGGGCAGAAGCTCCCGTCCGCCGAGCCCGGGCGTCTCGAGGTCGTTGCAGCCTTCGCTCCCGACGGCTCTCTTGTCGCGATGCTCGACGAGTCGAAGGCCACAGCGCGGAGCCACGTCGTGTTCGCTCCGGCGAGTTCGTAGAGTGTCCACCGTGCACCGCTTCACCGACCCCGCCGAGACGCCCGACGAGCTGGCGCCCTGTGTCGTCACGCTCGGCAACTTCGACGGCGTCCACCGCGGGCACAAGGCGGTGCTGTCGCGCCTCGTCGAGATCGGGCGCGAGCGTGGGCTGCCCTCCGTCGCCGTGACGTTCGACCCGCACCCTCTCGCCGTGCTGCACCCCGACCGCGCTCCCGAGATCATCACGCCGAGCTCCGTGCGCGACGACCTGCTCGAGGCGACCGGCCTCGACGGTCTCCTCGTCCTGGGGTTCACCAAGGAGTTCGCGCAGCAGTCGCCGGAGGAGTTCGTCAAGGGCACCTTCGTCGACGGCCTCCAGGCCAAGGTCGTCGTCGTCGGCGTGGACACCCGGTTCGGCTACAAGAACTCCGGCGACGTCGCGACCCTGCGTGAGCTCGGCGAGACCTACGGCTTCGAGGTCATCGCGCTCGAGGACGTGGGTGACGGCGAGCGCTGGTCCTCGACCTCCGTGCGCAACGCCCTCACCGAGGGCGATGTCGCGGCCGCCGCACGGGTGCTCGGCCGACCCCACCGCGTCGTCGGCACGGTCGTGCACGGTCACCACCGCGGTCGCGAGCTCGGCTTCCCCACGGCCAACCTCTCACCCGACTCCGCTGGCCTCGTCCCGGCCGAGGGCGTCTATGCCGGCTGGTTGACCCGCCTCGACCTCGACGCAGGCGAACCCGACCGCACCATGCCGGCCGCGATCTCCATCGGGACGAACCCGACCTTCGACACCAAGGACCGCCGCACGGTCGAGGCCTATGTCCTCGACCGCGACGACCTCGACCTCTATGACGAGCGCGTCGTCGTCGAGTTCGTCGAGCACATCCGCCCGACCCTGCGGTTCGACAGCATCGACGACCTCCTCGTCGCCATGGCCAAGGACGTCGAGCAGTGCCGCGCGGTGCTCACCCAGATCGTCCACTCCTGAGCCTTCGGGGCAGCTGGCTCCGCCAGGACCTCGGCCTCCTCGTCGGGGCCGCCGGCACGTCGCTCGTGGGTGCCCTGCTCGTGTGGTCCGCGACCCACGAGACTGCCGGCACGGCATACCTGTTCCGTCATCTGCTCAACACCGCCATCGGCATCGGGTTGGCCGTCGGCGTGACCCGGCTCGGGCACCAGGGGCTGCGGGTCGTGGCCCCGTGGCTCTACGGCATCTCCCTGCTGGGGCTCATCGCGGTCCTCACCCCGCTGGGGGCGACGATCAACGGGTCGCGCTCCTGGATCCCGGTCGTCGCCGGGTTCACGGTGCAGCCGTCGGAGTTCGCCAAGGTCGGGTTGGCCCTCATGCTGGCGTTCGTCTTCGCCGACCGGTGGGAGCGGCGGGTCGCGCCGAGCAACCGGGACGTCGCCCTCGGCTGGGTGCTCGCCGTCGTGCCGGTGGCGCTCATCATGCTGCAGCCGGACCTCGGCTCGGCCGTGGTCCTCGGAGCGCTGGCCTTCGTCGTCATCGCCATCGCCGGTGCGCCACGCCGATGGATCGTGGGGGTGGGGCTCGCCGCGGTCGGCCTCGTCGCAGCGGCCCTGACGACCCCGCTGCTCAGCGACTACCAGCGGGACCGGCTGCTGTCCTTCGCGAACCCGAGCGCTGACCCGCAGGGCATCGGCTACCAGACCCGTCAGGTGCGGCTCGCGATCGGCTCCGGCGGCTGGAACGGCCAGGGCTTCATGGAGGGCCGTCAGACCCAGGGCGGCTTCATCCCCTACCAGCTCAACGACTTCATCTTCTCGGTCGCGGGGGAGGAGCTCGGCTTCATCGGCGCCGCGGGGTTGCTGTTCCTGCTGTCGTTCATCGTCATCCGAATCTTCGTCGTCGCCGGGCGTTCGGGGGACGCGTTCGGGCGCTTCGTCGGGGTCGGCGTGGGCACGTGGCTGGCGTTCCAGGTCTTCCAGAATGTCGGGATGAACCTCGGTGTCATGCCCGTGACCGGGCTGCCGCTGCCGTTCGTGTCCTACGGCGGGTCGTCGATGTTTGCGTCCTGGCTCGCCATTGGTGTCGTCAACGCGGCGTATGCCGCGGGCCACCGGGACCGCGTCTAGCTGTACTGACCCGACAGGTTGGTTGAGTGATTGCGATCCGCTGATCTGATCAGTGGCGCGGGAAGGGCCTCCCGCGGTGGAGTGGAACTGCCAAGTCACCACTGCCACACACAGGAGGCCCTCATGTCCCACGCTAACGCCGCTCTGACGGTTCGTCACCGGCTCAAGGTCGCTCAGCTCGTCGTCGATCAGCGAGTCCCGATCAGCGAGGTCGCGGCACGATTCCAATGTTCCTGGCCGACGGTGAAGCGATGGGCCGATCGGTACGCCGCTGGTGAACCGATGAGCGACCGCTCGAGCCGTCCACACGCGATGCCCGCCAAGACGTCTCCCTCGACGACGAAGCGGATCGTGTCGTTGCGGCTGCGCAAACGGTTGGGCCCGGTCCAGCTCGCCGCACACGTGGGGGTTGCACCCTCCACAGTGCACCGGGTGCTCACCAGGTGCCACCTCAACCGGTTGGCGCACGTCGACCGTGCCACCGGGGAGCCGGTGCGCCGTTACGAGCACGAGCGCCCCGGGGACATGCTGCACGTGGACGTCAAGAAGTTCGGAAACATCCCCGACGGTGGCGGGTGGCGCTTCGTGGGCCGAGCCCAAGGCGGGAAGAACCGGGCAGGCACCCCGGGCAAACCGAGGAACAAGCATTACCAGCCGAAGATGGGCCACGCGTTCGTGCACACCGTCATCGATGACCACTCTCGTGTGGCCTACGCCGAGGTCCACGACAACGAAACCGCCGTGACCGCCACTGGTGTCCTACGCCGCGCCGTCGCCTGGTTCGCTGTCCGTGGCATCACCACACGCAGAGTCCTGTCCGACAACGGATCCGCCTACATCTCGCACCTGTGGCGCGACGTGTGCGCCGAGCTCGGGATCAAGCACTCCCGCACCCGACCCCGCCGTCCGCAGACCAACGGCAAGATCGAACGCTTCCACCGCACCATGGCCGACGGGTGGGGATACGCCCGCTGCTACACCTCAGAAACCGAACGACGCCAAGCTCTGCCAGCATGGCTCCACGAGTACAACCACCACCGACCCCACACCGCCTGCGGGAACAAGCCACCCATCACCCGCTTAACCAACCTGTCGGGTCAGTACATCTAGCTCGCCTTTGCGCTGTCGTGGGCGAGCGATCGGGTTCCGGTGCATCCGGCCGGGTCGAGGATTCACATCCGGCTCCGTCGAGATAGTACGAAATGCCGAGCGCCGAGCCTCAGCTCGGCGATTCGTACTACCTCGAGTGGGCGAGGAGGGCGTCCACGACAGCAAGGAAGGACGCCTCGGCGCGTTCGGGGGACCCGAGCAGGCCGGCGAGCTCGAGGCTGACGAAGCCGTGGCCCACCGCCCACAGGCGGCGCGCGTGCTCCCACTGGTGGCTCTCCTCCGGCAGCAGACCAGCCGCCACCGCGCGCTTCGTGGCCTCGAGGAGCTTGGTGAGGGAGTTCTCGCCGACCCGGCGGTCCTCGGGAGTGAGAGGAGAAGTGTCGTCCGCGATCCCACCGAACATCACGGCATACAACTGCGGGTTCTCGAGTCCGTTCGCGCGGTAGGCGCGGGCGACGGCCACGAGGTCGGCACGTGGGTCGTTCGTGATGGGGAGGTCCTCGAGGTGCAGGTCGAGCTGGTGGAAGCCCTCGGCGACGACCGCCCGCACGAGGTCGGTCATGCTGCCGAAGTGGGTGTAGACCGTCATCGTCGACGTGCCGAGCTCGGTCGCAACTCGACGTGCGCTGAGGGCGGAGGGTCCCTGCGTCGCGAGCAGGGTGGCGGCAGCGCGCACGACCTCGTCGGCGGTGGTGCGTGGCGTGCGCATCGGCTTCCTCTTCCTCCATCACGGTGTTATGCTCGGCGTTCTATAACAGTGTGATGTTAACTCAGGTGGAAGGTCTTGTCATGGTTGCGCTCCCGAGCTGGCAGTCGATCGGAGGCAACTCTTCCCTGTTGCGCCACGGCCTCAACGTCTGGCCACCTTTCGCGTTCGCCGGGATCCGGGTGGCGCAGCTGAGCACGGACTTCCGCCGGGCCCGCGTCGAGCTGGCGAGCAACCCGCTCACGCGCAACTACGTCGGGACCCAGTTCGGCGGCTCGATCTTCGCGATGACTGACCCGTTCTGGATGTTCCTCACGATGCGCTCGCTGGGGGAGGACTACATCGTCTGGGACCAGGCCGCCGAGGTGCGCTTCGTCAAGCCGGGGCGAGGGCGGCTGCACGCAGAGTTCGAGGTCACCGACGAGCTCATCAACGAGCTGCGCGAGGCAGCCAGCGGCGGCGGCAAGGTGTTGCGCTGGTGCGAGACCGACGTCCGCGACGACTCCGGCGAGATCGTCGCCCAGGTGCGCAAGCAGCTCTATGTCCGCCTCAAGCGCAGGGCCACCAGCGAGCTGGAGAGGTCCAGTTGACGGGCGGGTGAGGTCTACCTAACGCGCGGGGCATTACCCACGGGTCACGTTTGTCCTGAGTGAGCCCGGGGGGCCGGGAACTTGTGGGAGTATCCGGCCACGACTTCCCCAATGACGAGGATGCCTGTGATGCCCACTGCCACGCCCCAGATCCACACTGCCGCCGACGAGGCGATCGATGAGCACATCTTCAATGACCGCTCGCTGAGCGTTGCCCATCTCTTCCGTGAACGTGTCGCCCTCAGCCCCGACAAGGCCGCCTTCATGTACGCGAAGGTCGGCGCGGGAGCAGACGGAGCGGACGAGTGGGTCAACGTCCCCTGGACCGAGCTGCAGACCAGGGTCAACGCCATCGGAGCCGGTCTCGTCGCCCTCGGCGTCGGACCCGAGGAGCGCGTCGGCATCGCGTCCGGCACCTGCTACGAGTGGGCCATCGCCGACCTCGGCATCATGGTGTGCGGTGGCGTCACGACGACGATCTACCCCACGACGATCGACGATGACGTCGCCTTCATCATCAGTGACTCCCTGAGCAAGGTCATCTTCGCCGAGAACGCCGACCAGGTCGCCAAGCTCCGCCGGATCCAGAACCTGATCCCCGGCGTGAGCAAGGTCGTGACCTTTGACCCCGAAGCCGCCACCGGCGAGGACGACTGGGTCATCTCGCTCGACAGCCTCGAGGGTCTCGGTCGCACCGGCCTCCAGCGCGACCCCGGCCTCATCGACGAGCGCATCGACGCGATCACCCCCGACCGTCTCGCCACGATCATCTACACCTCGGGAACGACGGGCCGTCCCAAGGGGGTCCGGCTCAAGCACAAGAGCTTCGTCTACGAGGCTGCGGCGATGCACGCGGCGGGCCTGCTGAGGGAGGACGACCTCCAGTACCTCTGGCTGCCCCTGGCGCACATCTTCGGCAAGGTCCTGCTCACGGTTCCCCTCCAGACAGGTCTGACGACGGCCATCGACGGCCGGATCGACAAGATCGTCGACAACCTCGCCGTCGTGCACCCGACCCTGATGGGTGCGGCCCCGCGCATCTTCGAGAAGGCCTACGGCCGGATCAGCCTGATGATGGAGCAGGAGGGCGGCGCCAAGCTCAAGCTCTTCACCTGGGCCGGTGGCGTCGGCCGCGAGGTCAGCGAGCTGCGCGAGCAGGGCAAGGAGCCGAGTGGCCTGCTCGCCATCAAGCATGGCCTCGCCGACAAGATCATCATGAGCAAGATCCGCGAGCGCTTCGGCGGCAAGATCCGCTACTTCATCTCCGGCTCGGCGGCGCTGAACCAGGACATCGCTCGCTGGTTCGACTCCATGGGCCTGCCCATCCTCGAGGGCTACGGCCTGACCGAGTCGACTGCTGGCGCATTCATCGTCCGGCCGGGAGCCCTGAGGTACGGCTCGGTCGGCTGGCCCTTCCCGGGTTCGGAGGCCAAGATCGCCGAGGACGGCGAGGTGCTGCTCAAGGGCGACCACATCATGGACGGCTACCACAACAACCCCGAGGCCACGGCCGAGGTGCTCGAGGCCGACGGCTGGTTCCACACGGGCGACATCGGTGAGATCGACGAACGCGGCTTCCTCAAGATCACCGACCGCAAGAAGGACCTCTTCAAGACCTCCGGTGGCAAGTACGTCGCGCCGTCGGTCATCGAGTCGACCTTCAAGGGACTCTGCCCCTACGTGAGCCAGTTCCTCGTCTATGGCGCGGATCGCAACTTCGTCTCCGCGCTCGTCACCCTCGACCCGGACGCCATCCAGGGCTGGGCCGCGGCCAACGGGCTGGGCGACCGGACCTACGCCGAGATCGTGACCTCCGACAAGGCGCACGAGATGGTCCAGGGCTACGTCGACGAGCTCAACTCCGGGCTCAACCGCTGGGAGACGATCAAGAAGTTCTCGATCCTCGACTCCGACCTCACCGTCGACAGCGGCGAGCTCACCCCGAGCCTGAAGCTCAAGCGCAAGGTCGTCACCGAGCGCTACCAGGACACCTTGGACGCCCACTACGCCGGCAGCTGACCCCTTCCACTTCGTGCCCCAAACGGACGCTGCGAGCGCAGCGAGCGTGTCCGTTTGGGGCACGAACTGGATCAGTCCTCGATGAGGGGGACGAAACGGTAGGCCCCGTGGATCTCGACCCGAGCGTCATCCAGCCGTCCTGCTGGGTATGCCGCCCGCTCACCTTCGCTGCCCGCGTCCCGGTCGCGCGTCACCTTGTGCATCCACCTGAGCACCGGAATCACCATGACGCCACCGGGCACGAGCTGGTCGACGAGAACCCGGGGGAGGGTCCGCGCCTGCGCCGACACGAGGATCCGGTCGAAGGGGCCGTCGCTGGGTGAGCCCAGGACTCCCGGAGCGGCCAGCGTGAGGTGAGCCCACGGCATACCCGCTCGGTCGAGGTTGACCGCGCCGGTCTTGCGGAGCTCGGGCACCCGTTCGACGCCGATCACTGAGCCCGACGGGCCGGTGAGGTGGGCAAGCAACGCGGTCGTCCAACCGGAGCCGGCGCCGACGTCGAGGACGCGATCGCCGGGTCGCACGCCGAGCAACTCGAGCATGGCGGACACCGTGCGGGGCTGGGAGTTCGTCTGGCCGTGCCCGATCGGCAAGGGCCCGTCACGTCCCGCGTGCCGGCGCTCGCGCAGCGGTAGGTAGTCCCGACGCGGCCGCGCGACCATCGCTTCCGCGACCTTCTCCCGTGCGTCCATGACCCCAGTGTGCCCGTGACTTTGGGGCCTGCCCCGCAGCGAACGTACCCTTGGCCCATGGACACCCGTACTCCTGGCGACTCCCTGTTCCCCGCGCTCGAGCCCCTGCTCGAGCAGGTGAGCAAGCCGATCCAGTACGTCGGCGGTGAGCTCAACTCGACCGTCAAGGACTGGGACTGCGGCGGGGCCAACACCGTGCGCTGGGCGCTCATGTACCCCGACGCCTACGAGGTCGGTGTCCCCAACCAGGGCTCGATGATCCTGTACGAAGTCCTCAACGAGCGCGACGGCGTCCTCTGCGAGCGCACGTATGCCGTGTGGCCCGACATGGAGGCCCTCATGCGTGCCGAGGGGGTTCCGCAGTTCACTGTCGACGCACACCGCGCGATCGGTGACTTCGACGTCCTCGGCGTCTCGTTCTCGACCGAGCTCGGCTACACCAACCTCCTCACCGCGCTCGACCTCGGCGGCATCCCGCTGCACGCGCGTGACCGCGTCGACGGCGACCCGATCGTCATTGCTGGCGGGCACGCGGCGTTCAACCCCGAGACGCTCGCCGACTTCATCGACGCCGCCATCATCGGCGACGGTGAGGAAGCCGTCCTCATGGTCACCGGCCTCATCAATGCGTGGAAACGCGAGGGTATGCCGGGGGGCCGGCGTGAGCTGCTGCTGCGCCTTGCGAAGACCGGCGGGGTCTACGTGCCCGGGTTCTATGACGTGACCTACCTGGCCGATGGCCGCATCCAGCGCATCGCGCCGACCGAGCCCGGTGTCCCGTGGCGCGTGTCGAAGCACACCGTCATGGACCTCGATGCGTGGCCGTACCCGAAGCAGCCGCTCGTGCCGCTCGCTGAGTCGGTGCACGAGCGCATGTCGGTCGAGATCTTCCGCGGTTGCACCCGTGGCTGCCGCTTCTGCCAGGCCGGCATGATCACCCGCCCGGTGCGTGAGCGCTCCATCACCGGCATCGGCGAGATGGTCGAAAAGGGGCTCGCCGCAACGGGATTCGAAGAGGTGGGCCTGCTGTCGCTGTCGAGCGCCGACCACTCCGAGATCGCCGAGCTGACCAAGGGGCTCGCCGATCGCTACGAAGGCACCCAGACCGGACTGTCGCTTCCGTCAACTCGCGTCGACGCCTTCAACATCGACCTCGCCAACGAGCTGACCCGCAACGGGCGCCGCTCCGGGCTGACGTTCGCCCCCGAGGGTGGCAGCGAGCGGATCCGCAAGGTGATCAACAAGATGGTCACCGAGGAGGACCTCATCAAGACCGTCTCGGCGGCCTACGGAGCAGGCTGGCGCAACGTCAAGCTCTACTTCATGTGCGGCCTCCCGACCGAGACCGACGAGGACGTCCTCCAGATCGCCGAGCTCGCCAAGAAGGTCATCGAGACCGGGCGTCAGGTCAGTGGCCGCAAGGACATCCGCTGCACCGTGTCGATCGGTGGCTTCGTGCCCAAGCCGCACACCCCGTTCCAGTGGGTCGCGCAGCTCTCGGCCGATGAGACCGACGCCCGACTCACGAAGTTGCGCGACGCCATCCGCGCCGACAAGCGGTTCGGGTCATCGATCGGCTTCCGCTACCACGACGGCAAGCCCGGCATCGTCGAGGGACTCCTGTCCCGCGGTGACCGCCGCGTGGGCGCCGTCATCGAGCAGGTGTGGCGCGACGGCGGACGCTTCGACGGGTGGAGCGAGCACTTCTCCTACGAGAAGTGGATGACCGCTGCCGACAAGGCGTTCGCCGCGAGCGAGTGGCCGATCGACGTCGACTGGTACACGACGCGCGAGCGTGAGGAGTCCGAGGTCCTGCCCTGGGACGTCGTCGACTCCGGCCTCGACAAGGAATGGCTCTGGCAGGACTGGCTCGACTCTCTCGACGAGACCGAGGTCGACGACTGCCGCTGGACTCCCTGCTTCGACTGTGGCGTCTGCCCGCAGATGGGCACCGAGATCGAGATCGGCCCGACTGGCAAGGTGCTCCTACCCCTCACGATCCTCGGTGCAGGCAAGGCCGGCATGGCCGAACACACCCACGCCTGACCGATGTCAGGGCGACCGGTCGGGACCTCTGTGACGAGTCGGGGGTCCCTGAGGCCCCGACTCGTCACAGATTGGGCGACTCGTGGCGGCACCATCCGCCCGGTCGGCAACAGCAGCGACCTGGACGACCTCATCGCGCTGCGACTTGCATGGAAGCCTGCGTCCGATGACACCCAGGCCGATGCCCTGGCCGACGACATGCGTTCCTGGTGGGAACGCAACGGCGCTGGAAGGCGAGCGTGGATCGCGAGGGGAGCAGGCGGCATACCCGTCGGCATGGCCAACGCGGCCATCTTCGAACGCATGCCGGTCCCGGGAACGGGGTCAGCGCGGTGGATCTACGTCGCCAATGTCTTCGTCCTGCCGGAGCACCGCAGGCAGGGCATTGCCGCCGACCTCATGAACGCGCTTGTCGAATGGGCTCGCGCCGAGGGCATGGTGCGCATCGTCCTCGCACCGAGCGAGATGTCGATCCCGTTCTATGCCTCACTCGGGTTCCGGCCTGCTGACGACCTCATGCGCCTGGACCTGTGACGTGCGTCTGAAGCTCCTATGTCTGTCAAGCGGTGTTGAGCCACTCGCGGTAGCGGTTAACGACTTCTGGAGTGATGTGCAGCCCTCGCTCGGTTCGGCTGATGGTTATCGTTGCTAGGCCAAGTGCGTGGGCTGCTGCTGCGAGGGTGATGTTCTTGGCCTGCCTGGTGGGGCGCAGGTCGTGGACGCCGAGGTCCTCGTGTGGCCGCGTGAGTTGCTTAAACATTTCCCGGGCGATGGCGCGTTTGAGGAGCCGCAGGATCTCTGGCGTGGACCGGCCGCGGTCACGCTGTCGCTGTACGAAGGCCTTGGTGGGCGGGTGGTTCCTGAGCCGTGCCATCGCGATGGTGTGCAATGCGTTGTTTGCGCGTCGGTCACCCCCGCGTGACAACCGGTGGCGTGTGGTCTTGCCTGACGAGGCCGGGACGGGCGCGGTGCCACAGAGCGCGGCGAACGAAGCCTCACTGCGCAGCCTGTCGGGGTTGCCGCCGGCGGTGATGAGCAGTTGTGCCGCGGTGGTGTTCCCAACGCCGTGGAGGTGCAGTAGATGGGGCGCGGCCTTTTCGATCATTGTGGTCCAGTTCGGTGTCGAGTTCGCTGATCTCTCGGGTCAGGCTCTGGTGGCGGCGCGCGAGGGACTTCAATGCGGTCAGGACCAGACGTTCTTCGAGATCTGGGTGCACGCTGGGGCGGCAGGCTGCGAGCGTCTGGATCAGGCGTGCCGCGGTGAGGTTGCGATATTTTTCCCGCAGGTCGGCCGGGGACGTCACCAGTTGGTGGCGAATCTGGACCTGTGCTGCTGCTCTGGCTTTGACAGCTGAGCGCCGAGCATTGTGTAGAGCGCGAAGCGCGGTGATGTCCGCTGACTTCGCTGCCGCGGTTGCCCTACCGCTCAACATGGCCTGGGCCGCCTGGTAGGCATCCAACGGATCCGACTTGCCCTCGCGCCGGCGTACCGCCCGCTCAGGCCGCACCACCTCGAAGACCGCGATGCCCGCCTCACCGGCCGCTCGAGTGATACCCACTCCATACGAACTGGTGCCCTCAATCCCGATCCCCACCACCTCACCTCGACCGGTCAGGAACGCCAGGGCCTGCCGATACCCCGAAGGTGTCGTGGGGAACTCCTGGTCACCCAACTGCCTCCCCCACGAGTCAACAGCCGCGACGTGGATGGTGTCGGCGTGGGTGTCAACGCCTCCCACAAGCGTTCCGGGCTCGAGATTTGTCACTGTCATGATGGAAAGTGCCTTCCGTGTCGATTCGGTTGGTCGACGCCGGTCGGGCGAGCAGACAGGACACTGATGAGGCTTCGCCAGGCTCTTATGAGGTCATGTCCGCCCGGCCGGCGCGCGGGACCCCGAGAGTCAGGCGGTCCAGTTGATGGTCAAGCCAGCAGGCCGACAGTCAGTGCCAGAGTCATGACCCTCGGGGCAACAAACATCATCAGTGTCGGTGCCCGGTGTCACTGTGAAGGCATGAGCCGCACCATCCAGGTCACCTTTGATGCCCACGACCCAGCCGCACTGTCGCGGTTCTGGGCCGAAGCGCTCGGCTACCTCATCCCTGGCCCACCCGGCGTGGAGCTGCCCGAGGGCGCCGATCCGTTCGAGGCATGGGCAGAGTTCCTCACGAACCTCGGCGTACCCGAGTCCCAGCACAACTCCCGGTCCGCCATCGAGGACCCCGAGGGGGGCGGGCCTCGGGTCTTCTTCCAGCAGGTGCCGGAGGACAAGACCGCCAAGAACCGCGTGCACCTCGACGTCCGGGCAGCGCCAGGACTCCAGGGCGACGAACGCATGGCGGCGCTCGAGGCCGAGTGCGAGCGCCTCGTTGCCCTTGGCGCCCAGCGGACCCGCCGGATCGAACCCCAACCGCCCATGGAGGCGGGCTTCATCGTCATGCAGGACCCCGAGGACAACGAGTTCTGCCTCGACTGAGGGGGGGCGACTGAGGGTTCGGTCAGGGCTCACTCGGGGACGCTCCTGATTCCCGTGACGCGCCCCGGTCGCGAGGCTGGCTCCATGCCCTGGTTCGCCCTCCTGCTCACCGTCTGGCTCGTCTGCGCCGGCCGGGCGCGTCGCCCTCGCGGTGATCGCTGGCGGATTCGTCTGTATGCCGTGACGCTGGTCCCCGTGTCAGTCCTGGTCCTTGTGGGGGTCCTGCTCGCCATCCAGTCGGTCGTCGGGGGGCCGTCCGAAGGCGCTCTTCCTGCGACGCTGCCCTATGCGCAATGGCTCGGACTGGTGACCAACCTCGTCGTGGCCGACATCGTCCTCCAGCGTCGCGCGCCCGCCCACAGGTTCACGAGGCATTCACTTTCGGATCGGCCTCCGGCCCTCGTCCGTGACTAGGTTGAGGGCACCCTGGATCCCTGACGAAGGAACACCCATGTCTTTCGCTCGAGCCGTCATCATCGGCGCCGCAGCCCTGCTCGCCATCGCTCCGCTGGCCGCTGCCAGCTCCGCCTCCGGCGCGCCCGCCCAGCCCGGCAACGGTCAGGACCTGCGCGTCGCGACCTACAACCTCTCGCTCAACCGCAACACCGCGGGGCAGATCGTCACCGACCTGTCCACCCCCGACAACGCCCAGGCCAAGGCCGTCGCCGAAGTCATCCAGCGCGCCAACCCCGACGTCGTCCTGCTCAACGAGTTCGACTACGTCGAGGGCGGCACCGCAGTCGACCTCTTCCGCGACAACTACCTCGGCGTTGCCCACAACGGCGCAGCCGCCGTCGACTACCCCTACGCCTACACCGCCCCGGTCAACACCGGTGTCCCGAGCGGCTTCGACCTCAACAACGACGGCACGGTCGGCGGCGGCGACGACGCCTACGGCTTCGGACTCTTCCCGGGTCAGTACGGCATGGTCGTCCTGTCCAAGTACCCCATCCAGACCGACGGCATCCGCACCTTCCAGCACTTCCGCTGGAAGGACATGCCCGGCAACGTCCTCCCGACCGACTGGTACTCGCCGGAGGAGCAGGACATCTTCCGCCTCTCGAGCAAGTCGCACTGGGACATCCCGGTCACGGTGGGCAAGCGCACGGTCCACGTCCTCGCCGCACACCCGACACCGCCGAGCTTCGATGGTCCCGAGGACCGCAACGGTCGCCGCAACCACGACGAGATCCGGTTCTGGGCGGACTACATCACGCCCGGCAAGGGTGGCTACATCTACGACGACCAGGGCGCTCGCGGTGGGCTCAACCCGAGTTCGAGCTTCGTCGTCCTCGGCGACTACAACGCGGACCCGCTCGACGGTGACTCCTACGGCGCCGCGATCAACCAGCTCCTGACGAGCAAACGGATCACCGACCCGCAGGCCACGTCCGAGGGCGCCGTCGAGGCGTCGCAGCTCCAGGGCGGCGCGAACCTCACCCACAAGGGAGACCCGAAGTTCGACACGGCCGACTTCTCGGACAGCGCCCCCGGCAACCTCCGTGTCGACTACACGCTGCTGTCGAAGTCGTTCGCGGTGCGTGACGCCGGTGTCTTCTGGCCGGTCCAGGCCGACCCGCTGTCCCGCCTCACCGGCGTCTTCCCGTTCCCGACGAGCGATCACCGTCTCGTCTGGGCGGATGTCACCTTGCGCTGAACCGTCCCGCAGGACAGGCGTTCAGGTATGCCGTGGCACCCGACGGGTGCCACGGAATACCTGTGTTCGTGGCCCTGCCACGGGGAGTGCTCCCCATGGTGAGGCGGGCCGCCACGCCCTAATCTCAGGGCAGAGGTTCGGCGGGGGACGCCGAACCCATGCGAGAGGACGACGCTGTCATGGGGAACGAGACCTTCCATGTGGTTCCGGCTGACATGGATGCCGATGCCGCCAAGTGGGGTTCGGCTGCGGACTCCCTGGGCAAGGCCCACCGCGCCGTTCCCGCTCTCGGCGTGAGCTTCGGCGGGTTCCAGACGGTCGTCGGGACGAAGTACTCGGAAGCGGACCTCGCCGTCCAGAACATGATCGAGCTCGGAGAGGGCCGGCTGCGGGCGACGTCGACCAACGTCACCCACAACATCGGCCGCACCAAGAAGAACGACGATGACGCGGGCAAGAGCGTGAGCCACGCCGGCGCGGGTGGTGGGGGCGGTGACCGGGGGCCGGGTACGGGTACGGGTACGGGTCCGGGCTCCGGCGAGAACGGTGGCGAGCCGTCCGGCGGCAAGGGCAAGGACCACTACGCGCAGCTGCTCAACGACAACCCGATGCCGACCGACCCCAAGGACCCGGAGATCACCTTCGACCGCCACGTCGACGAGAAGACGGGCGAGGTGTCCTGGACGCCTCGCGAGATGAAGCCCGGCGAGGGCTCGGCCACGGATGGCCGCGACGTGGAGCGCATCCCCGAGCGGGCCGATCGGATCGTCGTCACGATGGTCGACGGCGAGCCCCGGATCACCTACGTCGACACGGACGCCGACGATGGTGGCGGGCCCCGGCCCAGTGCCCAACCGGCTGGCGCCCACTGGCAGGCTGCCGACGGCTCGGCCACCGGGCGCGTCGTCGCCGGCAGCGGGGCCCAGGAGCCGGGCGCCGCCACCCTCCAGCCGAACTCGCAGACCCAGGCCCAGCCGCAGACCGAGTGGAGCCGGCCGCTGCCCGACGGAGCCGACGTGGCCGTGGTCGAGGTCCGTGACGGCGAGCCGCACCTCGTCTTCCTCGACGTGAACGGGGGCGAGGTCACCCAGGTGTCCGACACCGCCCTGACCGACCATGAGTTCCTGCCCGTGAAGGAGAGCCAGCGATGAGCACCGTGAGCCAGTCCGTCAGCTCGCTGAAGACCGCCCTGTCCACCCTGAGCACCTACGTCACGAGCATCGGCGGCGAGTACCAGGCCTATGTCAACAGCCACAACATGCACACCTGCGCGAAGGACCAGGTGCACTACATCGACGGCTTCCGTCCGGGTTCGGGTCACTCGTGGGGCGAGTACCGCGACAAGGTCTCCGAGGTCGTCACCTGGGCCGAGAAGTATGTCGACGACTCCGCCTGGGTTGACGCCCTGAGCACGCGGTCCACTAAGTGGGCGACGGCCTACGGCCACACGTCGGACGCCTACGACGACGTGAGCTCCAAGAACCTGCCGGCGCTGGACAGCTGGAGGGGACCTGCGGGCAAGGCCTACCGCGAGGTCGTGCCCCAGATGCAGAGTGGTGCCGCCTACGCCAACCACGGAGCCATGCTCCTCAAGGGTGCCTCGGCCTCGATCTCGGAAGCCGGCGAGACCTTCTTCAGCGATGTTGCGGCTGCGGTGTCGACCCTGGCCGGCAGCCTGACGCACTACGCGCAGGTCGGCCCGCCGCCCTCGGCCGGCGACCCGCCCTCTGTGGGGCCGACGGGCGCCTACAGCTGCGGCCTGTTCCACGACACCGACGATGCCGGGAGCCATCCATGGACCGCGCTCACGACGTGCGAAGGTGCCCTGACGGCGCTGGAGTCGGAGGTCACCCAGGCACTGCAGGTCGCCGGTCCCGGCGGTCCCGCCCAGGGTGGCTACGTCTCGGTCCCTGACTACTTCACCGACGCCTGGCCAGCGGCACCCGGCGGGCACTGACCGACAGGACCACACGGCATACGCACGTGGATCTGGTCTGTCCAGCCGTGAAATAGGCTGGGCGGACCATGGCTCGTCGCATCCCTGAAGGTCCTCCGCCGCCGCTTGCGGTCCAGAAGCTCCGCATCCGCTACGCCAAGCGTGGCCGGCTGCGCTTTTCCTCGACGCGTGACTTCGCGAGGGCCCTCGAACGCGCCCTGCGTCGCTCGGGCGTGCCCATGGCCTTCTCGGCCGGCTTCCACCCGCACCCCAAGATCAGCTACGCCAACGCGGCCCCGACGGGCACGGCCAGCGAGGCGGAGTACTTCGAGATCTCGGTGACCGAACGCGTCGACCCCGAAGCCGTGCGACTCGCCCTCGACGAGGCGCTGCCCCCCGATCTCGACATCATCGAGGTCGTCGAAGCCGGCCCCGGAGGCCTCGCCGAGCGCCTCGAGGCGAGCGTCTGGCGGCTCGAGATGCGTGGCGTCACCGTCGAGACCCTCGGGTATGCCGTGGAGCAGTTTCTCGCTGTCGAGGTGGCCGAGGTGACCCGCATGTTCAAGACCGGCGCCAAGACCTTCGACGTCCGGTCCGCCGTCGTGTCCATGGTCGCCACCGAGAGCGAAGACGGCTCGTGTGCGATACTGCAGATGGTCGTTCGGCACACCACACCGTCCGTTCGCCCCGATGACATCCTGACCGCACTGCGCGCAGTGACAGAGCTCAGGCCACCGGTCCCACCTCTGGTGACCCGACTGGCCCAGGGCCCACTGCTCACCGAAGCTGCCGGGGTGGCCGATCCACTGGCCGCCGACAAGGACGCCGTCGGTTCCTGATCGGTTGCCGCAGCGGAGATCCAGCCGCGCGAAACCCTTGGGAACAGCACACGACTTCCGTGTCGGGAAATCTCACCCGGCACGATCGCGATACGAGCCCCACGGGGTCGGCAGGTCCGGGTTCTCGCCCAGACGGTGTGGCTGACGGCCACGTGGCGCCGAGAGGGTCACAGCCCATGGCTACCCAGGACGAACCCACCACCCAGAACGACGCCAGCACGACCGACGGCGCAGAGTCGGCGCCGGCGAAGGCACCCCGTCGTCGCCGCGCGACCAAGAAGGCGGCGGCTCCGGTGATCGCCGAGACCGCGACCGACGCTGGCAGCGAGCCGGCGGCAGAGCCGGCCGCGGACGAGGCCACTGAGGCCGCGCCGAAGAAGAAGGCGGCCAAGAAGACAGCCAAGAAGGCGGCTCCGAGGAAGCGCGCGACCAAGAAGGCCGTCGCTCAGCAGGAGGCCCTCCTCGAGGAGCCCACCACCGTCGACGAGCCCCTGGTCGAGGAGGACGAGGCGCTCGTCGAGGAGCCCGTCGTCGAGCCCGAGCCCGAGAAGGTCGAGGCCCCCAAGGTCGTTCCGTCGTTCGGCATCCTCTTCCAGGCTCCGGACGTCACCGCCGCGCCGCGTCGTCGTCGTGCGACCGCTCCCGCGCAGGCACCGAGCGAGGGCACCATCGACTCCGCTCCCGAGGCCGAAGCACCAGCCCCGACGCGGGACAAGTCCGCCAAGGCCGAGATCGACGCGCCCGCCGAGAAGCCCACGAGGTCTCGCCGCGGCCGCGCCGCCAAGACCGTCGAAGCGGCCGAGCCGACCGAGGACGACCAGGCCGTCGAGGACCAGTCCGGTGACGACGACAGCCGTGAGGACTCCGGCGACGAGCCCCAGGAGGGCGCTCGCCGTCGCCGTCGTGGCGGCCGAGGCCGTCGTGGCCGTGGTGGCAATGAGCGTTCCGACGACAACGCGTCCGACGACGCGACCTCGTCCGACAGCGCCGAATCCTCTGATGACAGCGACGAGTCGGACGACCAGGATGCCCGCGCCGATGACGGCGCCGACAACGAGAACGGTGACGGTGGCACGAGCCGTCGTCGCCGTCGTCGTCGCCGCTCCGGCTCGTCCGCCGACGGCGATGACCCGCCCGGCACGGTGACCAAGGTCCGCGAGCCCCGCAAGGAGCGCGAGCGCGAGCGCAGCGACGAACCGACTGCGGTCAAGGGTTCGACGCGTCTCGAGGCCAAGAAGCAGCGTCGCCGTGAGGGCCGTGAAGCCGGTCGACGCCGCACGATCATCACCGAGGCCGAGTTCCTGGCCCGCCGTGAGTCGGTCGAGCGGATCATGACCGTGCGCGGCAAGGGTGACAAGACCCAGATCGGTGTCCTCGAGGACGGCGTCCTCGTCGAGCACTACGTCTCGCGTGAGACGAACGCGTCGATGGCCGGCAACGTCTACCTCGGCCGCGTCCAGAACGTCCTGCCCTCCATGGAGGCCGCGTTCGTCGACATCGGCAAGGGCCGCAACGCCGTCCTCTACGCCGGTGAGGTCAACTGGGACGCTGCTGGCCTCGAGCAGAACCGCGCGAAGCGCATCGAGAACGCCATGGGCTCCGGTGACACGGTCCTCGTCCAGGTGACGAAGGACCCGATCGGTCACAAGGGTGCGCGCCTCACGAGCCAGATCTCGCTCCCGGGCCGCTACCTCGTCTACGTCCCCGAGGGATCGATGACGGGCATCTCCCGCAAGCTCCCCGACACCGAGCGCGCCCGCCTCAAGGCCATCCTCAAGGAGGTCGTCCCCGAGCACGCTGGTGTCATCGTCCGCACGGCCGCCGAAGGTGCCTCCGAGGAGGAGCTGCGCGCCGACGTCGAGCGCCTGACCAAGGCCTGGGAGAAGATCCAGCAGAAGGTCGCCGCAGCGTCCTCCAAGAAGGCCGGCAGTGGCGGTGCCCCCGTCCTGCTCCACGGTGAGGCCGACCTCACGGTCCGCGTCATCCGCGACGTCTTCACCGAGGACTTCAGCGAGCTCATCGTCTCTGGTGACCAGGCCTGGGCCGAGGTCAGCGGCTACGTCGAGGACGTTGCTCCGGACCTCGCCAAGCGCCTCACCCACTGGACCTCCGAGGAGGACCTGTTCAGCCACCATCGTGTGGATGAGCAGATCTCCAAGGCGATGGACCGCAAGGTCTGGCTGCCCTCCGGCGGCTCGCTCGTCATCGACCGCACCGAGGCCATGACGGTTGTCGACGTCAACACTGGCAAGTTCGTCGGCTCCGGCGGAAACCTCGAAGAGACGGTCACCAAGAACAACATCGAGGCTGCTGAGGAGATCGTCCGCCAGCTCCGGCTGCGTGACATCGGCGGCATCATCGTCATCGACTTCATCGACATGGTCCTCGAGTCCAACCGCGACCTCGTGGTCCGTCGACTCCTCGAGTGCCTCGGGCGTGACCGAACCAAGCACCAGGTCGCCGAGGTCACCTCGCTCGGTCTCGTCCAGATGACGCGCAAGCGGGTCGGTTCTGGCCTCATCGAGGTCTTCTCCGAGCAGTGCGAGCACTGCGCGGGTCGCGGGATCATCGTGCAGAGCGAGCCCGTCGACCGCACCGGCACCTCGAACGAGCACGGTCACTCCAACGGTGCTGTCGGTGGCCAGGGCGGCGACAAGAGCGGCAGCGCCTCCAGCCGCGGCCGCAACCGTCGCGGCAAGGCCGACTCCGGTCAGGCGTCCGCGCCCAAGGACGCCACTGTCGAGGACGCTCCGCCGGTCCGCAGTGGCCCCACGGCTGCTCAGATCGCCGCAGCAGCCCACGCTGCAGCGATCAAGTCGCTGTCCGGTGAGTCCACGGATGACGACGTCGCGGACCTCGCCGGTCCTGCGGACGACGAGTCGACGCAGCCCACGCACACCCCGGTGGTCGAGTCCTCCGAGGTCAGCGAGCCCAGCGAGCCCAGCCACACCGAGCCCGCCGAGCCCGCCGAGCCCGCCGAGCCCACCCAGGTTGCGCCCGCCACCGTCATCGCCGAGGTCGGTCGACCCGACTCCGCCGACGACACCGAAGCGGTCCGCCCGATCGTGGCCGAACCCGCCCCGATCGACCAGCCCGTCGTCCGTCCGCGCCGCAAGCGTGGTCGGGTCGTCGCCCCCGCAGGTCCGCCGAAGACGGCGGATTTGGAGCAGGGCGAGAACGACCGCTAATCTTGTCCGTCGGTGCGCCCACCGAGCCGATGTCCTGCGTCATGAGTGTTCTCACGAAGACTCACCGTCACGGGGTAGCTATCAGCCGGTCATCCAGAGCGAGTGCATCCTGATTCGAAAGTGAGCTCCACTGTGTACGCGATTGTTCGCGCAGGTGGTCGGCAGGAAAAGGTCTCCGTCGGAGACGTCCTGCTGATCGACAAGGTCGGCCGTGCCGGCGACAGCATCGACCTGACCCCGCTTCTCGTCGTGGACGGCTCGACCGTCACCTCCGACGCCTCGAAGCTGGCCAAGGTTTCCGTGAAGGCCGAGGTCGTCAAGGCGGCCAAGGGTCCCAAGATCGTGATCATGAAGTACAAGAACAAGACCGGCTACCGCAAGCGTCAGGGTCACCGTCAGCACCTGACCCAGATCAAGATCACCTCGATCGACGCCTGAGCGTCCGTCCACACAGACTCACGAAGGTAGAGAAACATGGCACACAAGAAGGGTGCAGCCTCGACCCGTAACGGTCGCGACTCCAACTCCCAGCGACTCGGCGTCAAGCGCTTTGGCGGCCAGCTCGTCAACGCGGGCGAGATCATCGTCCGTCAGCGCGGCACGCACTTCCACCCCGGTGAGGGCGTTGGCCGTGGCGGCGACGACACGCTGTTCGCGCTCGTCGCGGGCAACGTGGAGTTCGGCACGAAGCGCCGTCGCAAGGTCATCAACATCGTTCCCACCCCGGAGACCGTCGCCGCGGAGTGATTCCACAGCAACAGGCGCCTGTATGCCGTGCACTGAGCACGCTGCCTACGGGCGCCTTTGCTTGTCGGGCTGGTGTCGTTTCAGGAGACGGAGGTCGGCGTCTCGACCTGCGCAGGCGGAAAGACCGCCACCACGGCAGCCAGCCCCGCGACGGCGGCAGCGACGAGGGCTCGCGACTTCAGGTCGACGAGGTAGGTCGTGAGGTAGTCGACCTTCCAGACGTAGATGGCGAACGCCAGCATCACCAGGGAGGCCACGAGAACCGCGATCCGCCCGCGCCCCGAAGCCAGGGCGACCAGGACGACGACCGCGCACGCCAGGCTCAACAGCACGAACGGGGCGAAGACGGTGAACGTGGCCGCGAACCCGCCGCCGCCCTCCAGGTCGTCCACCGGGTCGGGCGAGATGGCCGACCCGAACAGACCCCAGACGAGCGCAGCGCAGGCGGCCGCGAGGAGCACGGCGCCAAGACGGGTTCGAACTGGGGCCCGAGGGGTCGTCACCATGGATGACAGTGTGCGCCGCGACCGCCCGTAGACTGGGGCACTCACCCAAGACTTTGCAAGGTCGACACATTCTCGGCGCCCCCTGATCGCAGCGTTCAACCCTTTTCTCTCGGAAGCAGGATTCACCCATGGCCGTCAACTTCGTGGACCGCGTCGTCCTGAACGTCGCGGCCGGTGACGGTGGGCACGGCGTGGCCTCGGTCAAGCGCGAGAAGTTCAAGCCCCTCGGCGGACCCGACGGTGGCAACGGCGGCAAGGGTGGCTCGGTCGTCCTGCGGGTCGACCCGCAGTCGACGACCCTGCTCGACTACCACCACACCCCGCACCGTCGCGCCCCCAACGGCAAGCCCGGTGGCGGCGACGAGCGCAACGGTGGCGACGGAGGCGACCTCGTCCTGCCCGTGCCGGAGGGCACGGTCGTCAAGAACGCAGCCGGCGACATCCTCGCCGACCTCGTGGGGCACGACGCCGAGTTCGTCGTTGCTGCGGGTGGTCGTGGGGGACTGGGCAACAAGCAGCTCGCGTCCGCACGCCGCGTGGCTCCGGGCTTCGCCCTTCTCGGTGAGCCCGGCGAAACCCTCGAGATCGTCCTCGAGCTCAAGTCCCTCGCCGACGTCGCCCTCATCGGCTTCCCGAGCGCCGGCAAGTCCTCGCTCGTGTCGGTCGTGAGTGCGGCCAAGCCCAAGATCGCCGACTACCCGTTCACGACGCTCATCCCCAACCTCGGTGTCGTCACCGCGGGCAGCATGCGCTACACGATCGCCGACGTCCCCGGTCTCATCCCCGGCGCGAGCGAGGGCAAGGGTCTCGGCCTGGAGTTCCTCCGCCACGTCGAGCGCTGCTCGGTCCTCGTGCACGTCGTCGACTGCGCGACCCTGGAGTCCAACCGCGACCCGATGAGCGACCTCGACGTCATCGAGGCCGAGCTCGCGGCCTATGTCCCCGACGACAGCCTCGGCGGTCGTCCGTTGTCCGAGCGCACCCGCATCGTCGTCCTCAACAAGGCCGATGTCCCCGATGCCCGCGACCTGGCCGAGATGGTCAAGCCCGACCTCGAGGCCCGCGGGCTCGAGGTGCACATCGTCAGCGCCGTCGCCCACACCGGGCTCAAGGAGCTGACCTTCTCGCTCGCGAACCACGTCACCGAGGCCCGCAAGGAGATGGAGGCGCTGGTGGTCGAGCGGCCCCGCGCCATCGTGCGCCCCAAGGCCGTCGACGACACCGGCTTCACGGTCCGCAAGGAGAACACGCCTGACGGTGAGGTCTTCCGGGTCCAGGGCGATCGCCCGACCCGCTGGATCCACCAGACCGACTTCTCCAACGACGAGGCCGTGGGCTACCTCGCCGACCGGCTCAGCCGTCTCGGTGTCGAGGAGCAGCTCTACAAGGCCGGAGCCGTGGCCGGCTCGACGGTCGTCATCGGGCCCGAGGACAACTCCGTCGTCTTCGACTGGGAGCCCACGATGGCTGCCGGCGCCGAGCTCCTCACCGGTCCCCGCGGCACCGACCTTCGTCTCGGCGAGAACGAGCGCAAGAGCCGCGGCGAGAAGCGCCAGGAGTTCCACGGTCGCAAGGACGCCCAGACGGCGGCCCGCGAGACGCTCGCCGCCGAGCGCAAGGCTGGCCACTGGGCCACTGCGCGCGACGACGACGACGAGTGAGCGCAGGTCGTGGGCACTGAGGCGGTCCTGCGCGCCGCCATCGGCAACGCGCACCGCGTCGTCGTCAAGGTCGGCTCTTCCTCCCTCACAGGACCTGGCGGAGGTGCCATCGACGAAGCGCGCCTCGTGGCGCTCGTCGGCCATCTCGCAGCCGTGCGTGAGCGCGGGGGAGAGGTCGTCCTCGTCTCGTCCGGGGCCATCGCGGCCGGGCTCGGCCCTCTCGGCCTGACCGCACGTCCGCGCGACCTCGCGACGCAGCAGGCGGCCGCCAGCGTGGGGCAGGGAGCCCTGGTCGCGGCATACGCCCGCGCCTTTGCCCAACACCACCTCACCGTGGGCCAGGTGCTGCTCACCGCCGACGACGTCACTCGGCGCACGCACTACACGAATGCCCGGCGCACCCTGACCCGTCTGCTCTCCTTGGGCATCGTCCCCGTCGTCAACGAGAACGACACCGTCGCCACGCACGAGATCCGCTTCGGTGACAACGACCGGCTCGCCGCCCTCGTGTCCCACCTCGTCGGTGCGGACGCCCTCGTGCTCCTCACCGACGTCGACGCGCTCTACGACGGTCCGCCCTCACGGGCAGGGTCCCAGCGGATCTCTGCGGTCCTGTCCGGCGAGGACCTTGCCGGCGTCGAGATCGGCGGCACGGGCAGCTCGGTCGGCAGCGGTGGCATGGCCACGAAGGTGGAGTCGGCCGGCATCGCTGGAGCGGCCGGCATACCCACCATCCTGTCGCGTCTCGCGGACGCGGGACACGCGCTGGCAGGTGACGACGTCGGCACCGTCTTTGCGCCGCAGGCGCGCTCACGGGCCTCACGCCAGCTCTGGATCGCCCACGCCACGACCCCCCGTGGTCGGCTCATCGTCGACGAGGGTGCGGTCACCGCGCTCACCAAGCGACGCACCTCGCTGCTGCCCGCCGGCATCGTCGAGGTGCAGGGCACCTTCACCGGGGGAGACCCGGTCGACGTGTGCGCACCCGACGGCCGGGCCATCGCGCGCGGTCTCGTGAACTACTCGTCGGGCGAGCTCCCGAACATGCTCGGACGCAGCACGCATGACCTGGCCCGTGATCTCGGTGCGGCCTACGAACGCGAGGTCATCCACCGCGACGACCTCGTGATGCTCTGAGCTGCGTTCTCCCAGACGGGTTCTCGCCCGCACGGATCGAAACGGACCGACAAGGACACGCACTGAGACACGGTCGACGCCAGCGGCGACCCGTGTGGCAGGATGCAAACGCCGCAGTGCACGGGAAGTCGGTGTGATTCCGACGTGGTCCTCGCCACTGTGACCAGGGAGTGGCTCTTCGTCGTTCGCCACTGACAGTTGCAGGTTCACGCCGCGCTGTTGGGAAGGCCGAGGAGTCGTGGTGATCTGGAAGCCAGGAGACCGGCTGCGGCGCAGATCAGTCCACGAGGCATGGAACGAAAGGGTCCCAAAATGACCAATTCCTCAGTTGTTGCTGTCCCCGCACGCCCCGCACCGTCGCTCGCGAGCATCCGCGTCCCCCTGTGGGCGTGGGCGCTGCTCGCCTTCGCGGTGTTCGCGCTCTACTTCGTCGCGCAGGAGAACGGCGCTTTGCTCAGTGCGTCGAACGCGCAGATGCTGCACGAGCTCACTCACGATGCGCGTCACGCTCTCGGCGTGCCGTGCCACTGATCCACGGCTGATCTCCCAAGAGAACGTCGCGTGATCAGTTTTGGATCCGTGCTGCGCCGAGGCGTGGCCGCGGGTGCTGCCGCCGGTCTGGCCGCAGCATTCGTCATCTGGCTCTTCGTCGAGCCCGTCATCCGCAAGGCCCTCGTCATCGAGGACCAACGCGGTGCATCCGGGGATTCCGGTGGCCACGCCGGCCACTCGGCCCTGTTCACCATCCCGTCCGTCCTGCCGGCTCACGGGGACGAACTCGTCTCCCGGGCGCAGCAGGTCGTGGGTGGCGCAGTCACCTCGCTCCTCGTCGGGATCGCCTTCGGTGTGATCTTCGCGGTCGTCTATGCCAAGGCTCGTCACCACCTCGCCGGCAGCAGTGACTTCTGGCGTTCGATCGGCCTTGCAGCCATCGGCTTCGGAGCGATCACCCTCCTGCCGGCGATCGTCATCCCGGCGAACCCACCGGCTGTCGGCGACCCGGCGACGGTCACCCAGCGCACCTGGCTCTATGTGCTGTCCCTGCTCCTCGGGGTCGCGATCGCCCTCGCTGTGCCGGTGCTCGACAGAGCGCTCGCTCGGCGTGGGCTCGCGGACTCCACCCGGTGGTCACTCGACGTGCTCGCCACGGTGGTGGCTGTCGTCGCCGTCGTCACGCTGCTGCCGGGAAGTCCCGACGCGGTGCCCGACGACGTCCCGGCCGCTGTCCTCTGGGACTTCCGGGTCGCCTCCCTCGCGCAGCTCGCTGCGATGTGGGTGACGCTCGGGACGGTCTTCGGACTGCTCATGGAGCGGGCAGCTGTCGCCGAGCGTGAGGCAGGCCGAGCGGACGAGCGTGAACTCGCCGCTGCCGGCTCCTCACCCGTGGACGCGTGAGCCGGCGCAACGACACGACCTGCACGATCCGCGTCTGCCGCGACTGCTGTTGCGGCACGGAGCGCAAGCACCCGGGCGTCGACCACGACGGACTTCTGGCCCGCCTCGAGGACGGCGCGCCGGGTGCGGCGCAGGTGTCGGTGAGCAACTGCTTGCTGGCGTGCGACCAGTCGAACGTCGTCGTCGTGGTGCCGTCACCGTCCGGCCGGCGTGCAGGTGGTCGGCCCGTGTGGGTTCGTGGCGTCCTTGATGACGCGACGGTGGATGCGCTCGTCGCGTGGGTGCAGGAGGGTGGGCCCGGCTGGACCGACCCGCCGGGCCAGGTGGCGCGTCTGGCGTTCCCGCCGAGCGGCCTGTCCCGGGACTACGTCACCCTCTGAGTCGGGACCTACCGCACCGTAGGCGGGGTGATCACCCCACCTACGGTGCGGTATCCGAGCAGGTCAGCGGAGCTGCTGGACCTCGAACTGCATCCGCGGGTGGGCGATCGTCTCCTGCGCCTGCACGAGCTGGAGCTCGCGCTGCCCGGAGTCGAGGGTGAGCTGCAGCAGGTCGAAGACGCTCGACACCGTGCGACCCAGGGCCACTCCGGCGTCCCCGCTCTCGAGCAGGTGGGCGGTGAACAGGGCCGCGGTCACGTCGCCTGACCCGTTCGCCTTCATCGGGAGCTGGGGCGTCTGGACGATCCAGGCGCCGTCACCGTGGACGGCGAGCATCTCGATCGTGCCCTCGGGACGGTCGGGACGCAGCACCGACGTCACCAAGACCGTTGACGGTCCCATCTCGCGCGCCCTCTCCACGGACGCGAACGTGTCCTCCAGTGACTCGGGCTCGGTCTCGGTGAGGTAGCCGAGCTCGAACTGGTTGGGGGTGATGAGGTCGGCCTGCGGCACGACTCGCTCACGCAGCAGCACCGGGATCGCCGGGTGGACGAAGCAGCCCGACTTCGCGTTGCCCATGACCGGGTCGCACGCATAGATGGCCTGGGGGTTGGCCGCCTTGACCCGGGCGACGGCGTCGAGGATGACGTCACCGATCTCCTCGCCACCCTGGTAGCCCGACAGCACCGCGTCGATCGCCGGCATGGCCTCCCGCTCCTGGATGCCGGTGATGACCTCGCGCACGTCGTCGGCCGCGAGCAGCGGGCCGCGCCACGCGCCGTAGCCGGTGTGGTTGCTGAAGTGCACCGTGTTGACCGGCCACACCTCGACACCGAGACGCTGCAGCGGGAAGACGGCGGCACTGTTGCCGACGTGGCCATAGGCGACCGAGGACTGGATGGAGAGGATCGTCGTCACTGCGCCATCCTCCCACCTCGCGTTCACGTCCCTGAGATGCGTGTATGCCGCCCGCTGCCGCGATTTACGCTGTGGGGTATGGCTCAAGCCTCAGCACCCACTGCCTCCGCGCTCGCCCCCGCCGACATCGCCCGGGTCGCCGACCTCGCCAGCAAGGCCCGCGAGGCCTCGCGCAGGCTTGCCCTGCTCAGCCGCGCCGACAAGGACGAAGCCCTGCGAGCCCTGGCCGATGCCCTCGACGCCGCGACCGAGCAGATCGTCGCGGCCAACGCCGAGGATGTCGACCGAGGCCGGGCGGGTGGCATGGTCGACGGGCTCATCGACCGACTGACGCTGACGCCCGAGCGGGTGGCGGCCGTGGCCGAGGCCGTACGTGACATCGCCGCCCTGCCCGACCCGGTCGGCGAGATCGTGCGTGGATCGACCCCCGCCAACGGTCTTCAGATCCGTCAGGTCCGCGTGCCCATGGGCGTCATCGGCATGATCTACGAGGCCCGCCCCAACGTCACCGTCGACGCCGCCGGCCTCGGGCTCAAGTCGGGCAACGCCGTAATCCTGCGCGGTGGGTCGGCGGCGGAGTCGACCAACAAGGCTCTCGTCGCGGTCATGCGTGATGCGCTCGAGGTGCAGGGCCTGCCGGCCGACGCCATCGGTCTTCTCGACGGAGGTCGCGACGCCGTGCGAGCGCTCCTCACGGCCCGCGGCCAGGTCGACCTCATCATTCCGCGTGGGGGAGCGGGGCTCATCCAGACCGTCGTCACTGAGTCGACCGTGCCCGTGATCGAGACAGGGGTCGGCAACTGCCACGTCTACGTCGATGCGGCCGCGGACCTCGACAAGGCGCTCGCGATCACGATCAACGCCAAGACCCACCGCCCGAGCGTCTGCAATGCCGCAGAGAAGCTCCTCGTCCACGCGTCGCTGGTCGAGGAGTTCCTGCCCAAGGTCCTCGCCGAGCTGTCGGGCGCCGGAGTGGTGCTCCACACGGATCCGGCGGCCGGGAGCGCTGCGGAGGCGGCCGGCATACCCCACGTTCCGGCGACGGAGGAGGACTGGGACACCGAGTACCTCGCGCTCGAGATGGGCGTTGCGGTCGTCGCCGACCTCGACGCCGCGCTCGCCCACATCCGCGCGCACTCGAGCGGGCACACCGAGGCGATCGTCACCGAGGACCGCGCGGCGGCACGGCGATTCACCACCGAGATCGACGCGGCTGCGGTCATGGTCAACGCGTCGACGCGGTTCACCGACGGCGGCGAGTTCGGGTTCGGTGCCGAGATCGGCATCTCCACCCAGAAGCTGCATGCCCGTGGCCCGATGGCGCTGCCCGAGCTCACGACGACGAAGTGGATCGTTGAGGGCGACGGCCAGATCCGCTGAGGCACTTCCCGGTAGGCGACCTCCCGTGCGGTTGACAACTGTCAATTAACCCAAGAAGGTGGGCGCACTGGGCGCGGTCAACGGCGACTGCACCCCTTCACCGGAGGTCACACTCGATGAAGCTCACCCGCGGTCGTCTGCTGACGACCCTGCTCACCGCCCTGTTCGCCCTTGTCGTGATGGTCTTGGCGGGACCCGCGACGGCCGGCTCGGCCAGCATTCTCACGAGTCCGGCGGACTACACGCTGCCCACGGCAGGGGGCGACATCCCGACGAAGCTGGCGACCCCTGCCGACAACGGTCCGCACGCGGGAAGTCAGACCGAGTGGTGGTACGTCCACGTGACCAACCCCGCGACGGGCGAGGTCTTCATCGCGCAGCTCTTCTCTGCACCGCTGCCCCTGGTCAACACCTTCTGGTACGACAAGAACGGCAACAAGTCGCACCTCACGTCGGCAACGACTCCGCCCGTGACGACGAACCAGCCCTCGGTCTGCGCCCTCGCAGGCTGCCTCAAGTACGACGCGACGAAGAAGGCCTACAACCTCAAGTGGTCGGCCAACGGCGTCACCGCGGACCTCTGGCTCAACAACCTCAAGCCCGGCGTCACCTGGGGCCCGGCCACGTATGACAACCAGTCGCTCTACTGGACCGTCCCCGCCGCGACGTCCAACGTCACCGGTTGGATCTGGCCGGTCGGCTCCCTCAAGCCCATCAGCGTCGACGGCTGGCGCGGCTACCACGACCACAACTGGGGCAACTTCAACCTCAGTGACCAGCAGTACGCCGGCTGGGAGTGGGCGGTCTCGCACCAGGCCGACGGTTCCGCGAAGCTGCTTGGCGGCGTCATCGACAGCCAGGGCGACTACCGCTCGGTGCTCGCCGACATCAAGCCCGACGGCACGATGACCGCCTGCCCGGGCACGGTGACGCACCTGTCCAACTTCACCAAGGCCGGACTCTTCGACTATCCGGGCACCGTCGACACCCAGTGCGCCACCCCGACGCCGGGAGTTGATCCGGTGACGTTCCAGGTGACCGCGCCGTACCAGGTGACGACGCCGACGTTCCTGTTCACCGAATCGGTCGGCAAAACCCAGCCCGGGTCACTCGCCCTGATCGAGCACTTCCGTACCCTGACCCACCTTGGCAGCTGAGCTCCAACCACTGCTGCTGACGTCGTCGGCCCCGTCCTCATCAAGGGCGGGGCCGACGCTGCGCACGCAAAGCGACTCGATCAGCGCGTGACGTGGAGCGTGTGGAGGACTTGGTCGCAGACCTGCTGGCCGCGCGCCGGGTCGGCTGCAACCGGGCACGCGACAGAAAAGAAGGTCTCGTTCTCGTGCCGGGCCCGACCCACGACGACGATGGTGCCAGCTGGCTTGCCGGGCCGAGCGTCACCCGGCGACGGTGGATCGACCCGTCCGGCCGGTAGTCCGTCGACGACGATCCGGGAGACCCCCGAAATTCCGACAGCAGTCTGCGCGATCAGGTCCAGCGGAGTGCCCTCGACGGGGTTGCGCGGGACCACGGACACCGTTGCGGCCTGGTCATCGGGCATTCCGGAGGCCGCGACGCGCAGGCATTCGCTCGAGTCCGAGTTGGTGGGGCAGGCGAGGGTGCGCCAGGTCGCCGGGATCGTGAAGGTCAAGGCACCGCTCGGCGTTCGGGCCGTGATGTCCGGGCCGGGCGATGCTGACGACTCATTGCTCCCGCGCAACATCACGACCAGTCCGGCGACGCTGGCGCCAACCATCGCGAGCAGTGCGATGACTGCCGCGATCACCACGGTCCGTCGGGACATGCCCGCAGTCTCCCAGTGGCCCTTCCTGCTTGTCTTCGAAACAGGGTTGCGCCCCGGTCACGACTTCAGGCGTGGGGCTGGTCAGCTCCGTCACGCGAAGGAGACTCGGCCGAACCAACGGCCGACTCCAGCGAGTCGTGGGCGATGAAGTAGGTCGGTCGAGCCTGCATCGCGGCATACATCCGGCCGACGTACTCGCCGAGGATGCCCAGTGCCAGCAGCTGCACGGCGCCGACCGCAGCCACGATGACGACGGTCGAGGTCCAACCGGGCAGGGCGTGGCCGAGGACGCGAGCGAACACGGCATACACAAGAACGCCGAAGGCGGCGACCCCGCCGAGGAGTCCGAGCCAGGTCGCGAAGCGCAGGGGCGCCAGCGAGAAGCCGGTCACCGAGTCGACCGAGAGGCGGATCATCTTGGCGAGCGGGTACTTCGAGGTCCCGGCGGCTCGCACCTCACGGGTGTAACCCACAGCGGCCGAGGGAAAGCCCAGGGCTGGCACGACGAAGCGCAGGACGCGGTTGTGCTCGGGCAGCGAGTTCACGGCCTCAACCGTGGCGCGCGACATGAGGCGGTAGTCGCCCGCATCCACAGGGGCATCGATGCTCGCGAGCCGGCGGATGGTCTTGTAGAACAGTCGCGCCGAGCCGCGCTTGAAGGCCGTGTCGGTGGACCGGTCCTCGCGCACGCCGTAGACGACGTCGACCGCATCCTCTCGAGCGACCCGCAACATCTCGGGGATGACCTCGGGCGGGTCCTGGAGGTCGGCGTCGAGCGTGACGACGTAGTCGCCGCGGGCGCGCTGCAACCCCGCCGAGATCGCGGCCTGGTGGCCGGAATTGGCGCGCAGCCGGACGATCCGCAGCTGCGGCCACTCGCGTCGCAGTCGCTCGAGGAGCACAGGGGTGGCATCGCTGCTCCCGTCATCGACGGCCACCACTTCATAGGTGGCGCCCATCCCGTCGGCGAGCGGGCGGAGGCGGTCCACGAGCAGCGGGAGGACGGCCTCCTCGTTGAACATCGGGATGACGATGCTCACGGTGATGGCTGGAGCAGGCGCGGGCATGGGGTTCAGCGTAAGGGGCGGGTGCTTCCGCCATGTCCGGACCGCCGCCCAGACTCCGCCAGGACGCACCGAAGGCCCCCGATGTATGAGATCGGGGGCCTTCAGCGCCGGGGCTAGCCCTTATTCATGTGAGCCGGTCGTTCCCGACGGGCGGACCCGCCGAGGGGGCCACACGACAGTGGCGTCGTCCCGGCTGGACCGGGGCGAACTTCGACTCTGGCCGTCGGCCGCGGTGTGCCCCGCGATGTCGCTCGCGGTGTGGGTCACCCCCCACCCAGTCCCGGTTTCACCCGGGGCCAGTGGCACAGCCGTTCTCCTTCGACCCGACTTCCACCCGTGCCCGAGGGCCAGGGTGGTTGTTCGTGGGTCCTTGTTTATCGCTGAAACCCCTTGTGGTGCAAGCGGATCAGCGAGTTTCTCGCCCAGCGGCGTCGCCCGCGCGTGTCGTCCACAGGCTGAGGGCCTTCGCCACGCTCCCATGCACAGCCCTGTGGACGACACCGGTGGACAACGAGGACGGTAGGCTGCCACCCATGACATCGCACGCCGCTCGTGTCCTCGCCGAGGAAGCCGCCCACCACGCCCTTCCTGCGCCCGCATGGGCCTTCGCGGTCACCGCACTGGCGGCCTTTGCGCTGCTGCTCGCCCTGACGTGGGCCTTCCGCGGCAACGCGCAGAAGCACACGCCCGACAGCGAGCGCAACGACCACCACTCGACCGACCTCGCGCACGCGCACGGCGGAACGATGCACGACGAGGGTCACCACTGAGCGCACCCCGACGCCGCCTGGGCGTGATGGGTGGGACGTTCGATCCCATCCACCACGGCCACCTCGTGGCTGCCTCGGAGGTGCAGTCGCACTTCGGTCTCGACGAGGTCATCTTCGTGCCGACGGGACAGCCGTGGCAAAAGGCCGAGCGCACGGTCAGTGAACCCGAGCACCGCTACCTCATGACGGTCATCGCGACCGCGTCGAACCCGCGCTTCCAGGTGAGCCGCGTCGACGTCGACCGCGAGGGCCCGACCTACACGATCGACACCCTGCGCGACCTGCGCGCGCAGCACCCCGATGACGAGCTGTTCTTCATCACCGGCGCCGATGCCCTCGCCCAGATCCTGTCGTGGAAGGACATCGACGAGCTCTGGGACCTTGCGCACTTCATCGGGGTCACGCGCCCCGGCTACGAGCTGTCCGAGTCCGGACTTCGGCAAGACCGTGTCACCCTTCAAGAGGTGCCGGCCATGGCCATCAGCTCCACCGACTGCCGGGAGCGGGTCGCCGACGGCGAACCGGTCTGGTACCTCGTGCCGGACGGCGTCGTCCAGTACATCAACAAACACCATCTGTATGCCGCGGCGCAGGATGCGTCGACCGACGCACCGTCCGCAGCACCCAAGGAGTCTCGTGCCCGCCACTGACCGTTCCCTCGAGCTTGCTCGCGCCGCCGCCCACGCAGCGTCGGAGAAGCTCGCCACCACCATCGTCGGCATCGACGTGAGCGAGCAGCTCGCGATCACCGACATCTTCGTCATCGCCTCCGCAGAGTCCGAGCGACAGGTCGGCGCCATCGTCGACGAGGTCGAGGACTCCCTGCGGGCCATGGGTTCCAAGCCCGTGCGCCGCGAGGGTCAGCGTGACGGCCGGTGGGTCCTCATCGACTTCGGCGACATCGTCGTCCACGTCCAGCACGACGACGAGCGCGAGTTCTATGAGCTCGAGCGTCTCTGGAAGGACTGCCCCGAGGTCGACCTCGGCGCGGTGGGCACGGAGCAGCAGGCCTGACGGTGGCTGGCGCCAACACCAGCCTGATGAACGTCGGTGCCCCCCGACGCCTCATCGTGCTCCGACACGGCGAGACCAGCCACAACGCCGCCGGCGTCTGGCAGGGGCAGCTCGACTCGCCCCTGTCCGAACGCGGACTGGCCCAGGCCGCGGCGGCCGCTGAGGCACTCGTGGCCTTCAAGCCGGTGCGCGTCGTCGCCTCCGACCTGTCCCGAGCGGCAGTGACGGGCGAGACGGTCGCGCGCGTGGACGGCATACCCTTCTGCACCGACGAACGCTTCCGTGAGATACATGCGGGTGCCTGGCAGGGCCTCACGGGCGACGAGGTCCGTGAGGGCTACCCCGAGGACATGGACAAGCTACTGCGTGGCGAGGACTTCAAGCGCGGCGGCCACGGTGAGTCGGTCGCCGACGTCGCCCTGCGGTGCCGCGCCGGTGTCGACGCCCTGCTCGAGACCCTCGAGTCGGGGGAGTGTGCCGTCATCGCCACGCACGGCGTCGCGGGTCGTGCTCTCGCGGCCGACCTCGTCGGCATCGACCAACGCACGTCGTGGATCGCCCTCGGTGGCCTCGGCAACTGCCACTGGGTCGAACTCACCGAAGGCCGCGCGGGGTGGCGGATCCAGACCTGGAACCACTCGGCGGCAACCGCTCCGGCCCGTGATTCCGGGGTTGCCTGACCCCGATTTGGTTGCGGAGCAGACCGCGTCGTAAACTTCCGCAGTCGCCTTCGGGGGACGTCCCACCGGGGCAACTCGGGGCATTGGCGCAGTTGGTAGCGCGCTTCCATGGCATGGAAGAGGTCAGGAGTTCGAATCTCCTATGCTCCACCGAAGAGAAGGGGCCGGACACATCGTGTCCGGCCCTTCTTCCATTCCATGTCGTGTTCCGGCTCGTCGGGAGGACACTCGACCCATGGGTGCAGACGACCCGGTGACCGCCGGGGAGGCGAGCTCGAGCCCACCGCCTCGGCCGGAGTTGGCGACGATGCTCGCCACCGAACACTGGAGCCTGCTCGGGACCCGCTCGATGACGTGGAGCGAGATCATGAGCCGGATCTCGATCCTGCTCACTGTGATGTCGGCATTCCTCGTCGTGCTCGCCCTCGTGGCCCAAGGTGTCGGCTTTGACCGATCTCTCCTGGGCCTGGGGATCGGCTTTGCCGCAGCCTCTCTTGTCGTGGGCAGCCTCACCGCTCTCCGGGTGGGGCTTGCCAGCCAGGAGGATGCGCAGCTCATCCGGGCCATGAACCGACTGAGGGCGGCCTATGTCGAACTTGCTCCGGAGATCGAGCCCTATCTGACGGCGTCGACCAAGGACGACCAAGCGGGGCTCATGGCGACCTACACCCTCGGCAACCGGCGACCGATGCTCGTGCACATCGTCGGCAGCACCACGTTCTTCGTCATCGTCATCAACACCCTCGTGGCGGGGACGCTCGGCGCCCTCGTCGGCGCCGCGGCTCAGGAAACCACGTGGCTCACGGTGGCGTGCGGGGTCGGTGCGGCGCTGGCTTGGTTCGCGCTGCAACTCGAGGTGACACGTCGTATGTTCGGCGTGCCCTTCGAGGACGTGCGCTTCCCCTCGGGCACCTGAGCGCCAAGTGGGCACCGTGCGCGGCAAAGGCGTGGTCCCTCGAACCGCGCACGCTCAGCAGGGCGTGACCAGAGGTCGTTTGCCGCGCCCCGTGCCCGGGCTGCCCGACTCGTGGGGTCAGGGCTTGTCGTCGGGAACGCCCTTCGCGAGGAACTTGCGCTGCGCCTTGCGGCCCTGCTCGAAGACCTGCGGGGCCAGCCTGAGCGCCACCCGCGGGAAGGTGTCACCGAAACGCACGAGACCACCGCGCCACTTGGGCAGCGTCGTCACCGGCTTCGGGTGATCGAGGACGTGGGCCACGGCGGCAATGACCTCCGACGTCTGGAGCAACTTGCCGGAGAACGACAGCGCCGACTGCGGGTCCTCCAGCTTGTCGTGGAGCATCGGCGTCCAGATGCCGTCGGGGCAGATGCACGAGATGTCGATCCCGTCGATGCCGGCCAGCCGCAGGTCGGTGAGCGTGCTGAGGCTGAAGCCGATCGCGGCGTGCTTCGACGCGGCATACACCGCTTCTCCCGGGACGGCCGTCAGGCCGGCGAGCGAGACGATGTTGACGACGTGACCGACGCCCTCGCCGGAGTCACGCATCGCGGCGATGGCGGCCAGGATGCCGTTCATCATGCCGATGGCGTTGACCTCGACCATCAGCCGTCGTTGCTCCTCCGACTGCTCCCAGGCGGGACCAGTGATGAGGACGCCGGCGTTGTTGACCCACACGTCGATGCGACCGGCGCGGGCGAGTGCGGCGTCTCGGGCCGCGAGGACCTGCTTCTCGTCGCGCACGTCGACGACCCGCCAGCCGGCCGCGCCGATCTCGTCCGCGCTCGCCCTGGCAGCCGCCTCGTCGAGGTCGGTGACGAGCACGTCGTAGCCGCGGGTGACGAGCAGTCGGGCGATCTCCTTGCCGAGCCCCCGGCCCGAGCCCGTGACGACGGCGCCGCGGCGCGCACCGGTGCTCATCGACGACCCGCCGTGATCGTGCCGTACGAGATGCCGCCGTGGACGTGGGTGGGCAGGACCGGCCAGAACCTCTTCCACGGCGCGAGCTCGGTCGAGGGGAGGATCTGCAGCCAGCGGGGGTCCTTCTTGCTCGGGTCCGCCATGATCTTCTCCTTGATCATCGAGTCGTACTGGTCGAGCGAGTCCTCGAGCGTGTTGGAGTTCGGGCAGATCTCGCGGCCGTAGATCTCGTGATACTTGCGCACGCCGGGGATCTTCGAGAGCTCGGGCTGCCAGTTGTCGAGCGAGATGCCGTTCTCGGACGAGACCCACACGCCGTCGGGGGTGTTGATGCACAGGGAGTGGTTGCCGTCGGTGTGGCCGGGGGTCCACAGCAGGGTCAGGCCGGGGCCGAGCTCGATGTCCCCGGTGAAGGTCGCGAACATCGCCAGGTCGACACCGCTGAGGCCGTCCTCGACGTACCACGCCCACTGCATCGGGTGGAGCGACTGGAGGGTGGCGAGCTCGCGTTCGTGGACGAGCATCCGCGCCTTCCCGAAGATCGGCTCGCGCGGCGCCGACTCGCCGGGGATGACGTCGGTCGAGCCGAGGATCATCCGCGGGTCCTGGACGTGGAGGTGGTCGAAGGTGCAGAAGTCGATGTCGTCGGCGCTGAGGCCGAGCTTGTCGAGGACGTCCTTGGGCTCGTTGTAGTACTTGAGCATCACGGCCTCGAGCACCTTGTTGGCGCCGGGGATGCCGTCGGCCAGGGCCTGGAGGTTCGCATAGAATGGCGCCTCGGCCGAGCCGGCCGGCACCGTCGGCTCGAACACGAGGGTGCGGGCCCTGCCGTCCCAGTCGTCGTACTGGACGACGATCATCCGGTTGATCATCGAGATCAGGGGCAGGTGGGGCACGGTCACGGCGCCGTTGAAAGCGAACGACACGGGGTAGGGCGCTGCCGCGATGTCGACCGACCTCACCGCGTGCACCTGGCCCTGAGAGGCAAAACGCTTCTTGTATGCCGTGGCCGCGTCGCGGACCGCCTGCAGCCGAGCGCCGCGGGGCCAGACGTCGTGCACCCCGTCGAACTCGGGGATGCTGCGAGCGCCGATGCTGGCGAGGTCGGTCGTGCTCGAGGCGGTCGTGCTCGAGGCGGTCGTGTCCAGGTCGGTCATCGTTCACTCCAGTGCTCGTATGTCGTGCAGCGTGCAGAAAGGGTGCCTCGGCGCCGCCGAGGACCCCCAGACTGCTCTCTGGATCAACGAAGAACTTGACTCAGGACGACAACCCGGCCGCGTGCCGGACCTCGCGCGGGCTCTGGCCCTCCCAGCGCCGGACCGCGCGGCTGAGGGTCGACTGCTCGGCAAAACCGACGAGTGCGGCGATCTGGCTCATCGGCAGGTCCGTCATCGTGAGGTAGCGGCGGGCGGCCTCATGACGCACCTGGTCGAGCACCAGTTCGAAGGTGGTGTTCTCCTGCGCGAGGTGGCGCTGCAGGGTTCGGGGCTGGACCTGCAGGAGGCGAGCGGCCGTGTCCAGCGAGGGGTCGCTGTTGCCGAGCACCTCGGCCAGGGCCAGCCGGACGCGAGCCGCCACCGTGCGGGTGGGATTCTCGTGGCTGCGGAGGTGCTTGAGGGCCATTGCGTGGATCGCCGCATTGGCGCTCTCGAACGTGGCGTCCATCGTCGAGCGGTGGACTCGCAGCGCGGGCGTCTCACCGCCGAACTTGACCTCGGCCCCGAACGCCTCGACATAGCGGCTCACGGGGGACAGGGGTGCGTGCGGGATCTCGACGGAGCGCAGGCCATAGCGCTCGCCGATGAGGAAGGCGGCGACCTGGTGGAAGAGCGCCAGCCCGAGCTCGATGCCCTGGGGTGAGTAGGGCGACTGGCGCGGGTCCTTGCGATACGTCAGGGCCACCACGCCACGCACGCCGCGGGGGTCGGGCTCCACGCCGATGCTGAGGGCAGGGGAGTGGACGAAGATGAAGCTCGACGCGCACTCGACAGCCTCGGCCACCGTGGAGGAGGCCTCGATGGCCACCGCCATGGGCCCGAGGATGGTGATGTCCTGCGAGGTGGCGAGTCGCAGCCCGAGGTCAGGACAGTCGAGTTCGCGTGCCGTGACGTCGAGCATCCGGTCGTGGTCCGTGATCGACACGAGGGCGTCATCGTGGGCCAGGGCGCCGACATCGATGCCGAACCGCGCGTACAGCGCGTCGGGGTCACCGCCCAGTTCGCGCACCAACGGCGCAAAGCCACGCAGGCTGGCGGCACGAATCATCGGACCCATGCACAGCAGGCTAGGCCGAATCTGCCGCCGGCCCGCCCGATCGGTGACTCAGGCTGGCCAGACGCCCGACGTGCCGCGGCGGTGCGAGTCGAGCAGGTGCGTGTCGACGATGCCGAGCGCCTCCATGAGGGCATACATCGTCGTCGGCCCGACAAACGCAAAACCCTTGCGCTTCAAGCCCTTCGACAGGGCGAGCGACTCAGGCGAGGTGGTCGGCACGTCGGCGTACGTCTTCGGCCGCGGGGTGTCCGTGGGCTGGAAGGACCACACGTATGCCGCGAGGTCACCGTCGGGGTCGTCGCGCAGTTCCAGCGTGGCCCGGGCGTTCTGGATCGTTGCGAGGATCTTGGCCCGGTTGCGGACGATGCCGGCGTCAGCCATGAGCCGCTCGTGGTCGTCATCGCCGAACTCGGCCACGGCCTCGGGGGAGAAGTCGGCAAAGGCCTCGCGGAAGGCTGGGCGCTTGCGCAGGATCGTCGCCCACGACAGCCCCGACTGGAAGGCCTCGAGCGAGAGGCGCTCGAAGACGCCGCGCTCGTCTCGCACCGGCATACCCCACTCCGTGTCGTAGTAGTCGCGCAGCATCGGGTCGACCGACGCCCACACCGGACGCGACAGCCCGTCGTCACCGACGACGATCTCGCTCACGCGATGTCCTGGCGAGCTGCCACGACGGCCTCGACGAACTCATGGGCGTCATCGACCGACACACCGAGGCGACCGCGCCGGTGCACGAGGGTCGCCATGGATCCGCCGACGCGGTAGGCCCACTTGCCACGGCCCTCCCAACGCACGCCCCAGCCGTGGCCGAAGCCGTTGACGTGGTCGCCCGCCCCCACATCGGTGATGTCCGCCATCGAGATCGTGCGCGACAGGACGGGATAGCCCACCGTGACCGCGCGATCCGTGACGGTGACCGTGACCGGACCCTTGGCGACGAGCCAGCCGAGGCCGACGAGAACGACGATGATCGCGAGCCCGAGGGCGATGGACCAACCGCCCATCGCGGCGACGAGGAGTCCGACGAGGACACCGACGGCGGCAACGATCGCACCGACGACGACCAGTGGCTTGGCGGGATGGGCGACGGACCGGTACCTGGGTGCTCCCAGTGCGGTCGGGTCGGACATGTCAGGCCTTCCTCAGGGTGATGAGCGGGATCTCGGGTGCTGCGGCGACACGCACCGGCGGCCCCCACGTGCCGGCACCGCGACTCGTGATGACGGGGACGCCGTCGATCACGGCGAACCCCTCAACCATGGGCTGTTGGAGCGGGACGAACAACTCGAAGGGCCAGACCTGACCGCCGTGGGTGTGTCCGGACAGCTGCAGGTCGACGCCGAGGTTCTGCGAGTTCTGAGCCAGTCGGGGTTGGTGTGCCACATAGAGCGTGAACGCATCGGCAGTGCCCGTGAGTGCCCGCTGCGGGTCGGGAGCGAACTCGCCGGTGCCCTCGTAGTCGTGCACGCCGGCGATCGAGATGGTCTCACCGTCGCGGGTGACGACCTCGGAGGTGTTGGTGAGAACCGTGATGCCGAGGCGCTTCCACTCGGCCACCCACTCCGCCGTCGAACCGGTGTAGATCTCGTGGTTGCCGGTGACGGCAAAGACGCCGAGCGGGGCGTCGAGGCCGGCCAGTGGAGCGATCTCGCTGCGGTGCCGGTCATAGGGCGCGTCGACGAGGTCTCCGCTGAGGACGACGATGTCGGGCCTGGCCGCGTTGACGCGGTCGACGACCTTCTGGGTGAAGTCGGAGCCGTGGACGATGCCGGCGTGAAGGTCGGTGACGAGCGCGACCGTCGTGCCGTCGAAGGACTGCGGCAGGGACGCCGACGTGTGCGTCGTCCTCGTGATCGTGGGGTCGGCTGCCGCCACGACGCCGTATGCCGTTGTGCCCAGTGCCGCTGTCGTCACCAGGACCGCTGTGGCTCGGTTGACCCGCCGAAGGACCGTGCTGCGCTGCTCGCGAGCGGTGACGAGCCACGTGATGAGCGCGAGGAGCTGCGCCGCGGCCAGGCCAAGAGCGAGGTACAACGCGACCACGAGCCAGGTCAGCCCCAGCCAGGCCACGGGTCGCGTGTCATCGGCCGTGCCCCATCGGAGCCCGCCTGCCAGGGCGACCACGGCGAGGGCCGTCAGGGCCACGAGAACGGCCGTCACGGCATACCTCCACCGCGTCTGCCAACCCGGCGCGACGACCAGGCGACGGTGCAACCAGAAGGTGAGCAGACCGACGACTGACACGGCGATGAGGGCAAAGAGGGCCACGCAGAAGTCCTGAAGTTGGCGGGGGTCGTGATGGAGGCCTCATGCTGCCACGGTGCAAGGACACGCTCATCCGTGGTCTCATGGTGGCTCTGTTTCGTGCCCACAGGGGAGAAGGCTGACGTGAAGAGCCTCCATGTCGACGTCCTCGTCGTCGGAGCCGGTCTCTCGGGTGTGGGCGCAGCCTGTCGGCTCACCCAGCTCAATCCGGACCGCTCGTTCGCTGTCCTGGAGTCGCGCGATTCCAGTGGTGGGACCTGGGATCTCTTTCGGTACCCCGGGATCCGGTCCGACTCGGACGTCCACACGTTCAGTTATCCGTTCCGCCCGTGGACCGGCACGGACCTGCTCGCTTCGGGGGAGTCGATCCGGGACTACATCCGCGACACCGCCCGTGAGTTCGGCGTCGAGGAGCGGATCCACTACGGACAGCGGGTCATCGCGGCGGGATGGTCCTCCGGGACGGCTCGCTGGACCGTGAAGGCGGAAACCGTCGACGGGCTCATCGAGCACACGGCGTCGTTCCTCTACATCTGCACCGGCTACTTCTCCTACGACACGGGGCACGTCGTCGACTTCCCCGGGCGCGCGGCGTTCGACGGGCCGATCATCCACCCGCAGTTCTGGCCCGAGAAGTTCGAGCCCCGCGGCAAGCGCATCGTCGTCATCGGCTCCGGTGCCACGGCCGTGACGCTCGTGCCGGCGCTCGCGGACGAGGGCGCGGCCCACGTGACGATGCTCCAACGCAGCCCCTCCTACGTTCTGCCCCGGTCGGGCAAGGACTCCATCGGCGACGGGTTGCGTCGGGTGCTGCCAGCGCGCGCCGCCCATCGGGCGATCCGCGCCAAGAACGTCGTGCAGAACGTCGGCCTCTACGAGGTCAGCCAGCGCTTCCCCGGCGCCGTCCGCAAGGGCCTCGCCCGGCTCAACGCGAAGTTCGTCGGGAGCGAGGTCGTGCGGGAGCACTTCACCCCCACCTACGGTCCGTGGGACCAGCGCATGTGCATCGTCCCCGACGGGGACTTCTTCACGGCCATTCGCCGGGGTGCCGCTTCCGTCGTCACGGACACGGTGCAGGAGTTCACCCGCAACGGCATCCGGCTCACCAGCGGCGAGGAGCTCGAGGCAGACGCGATCATCACGGCGACGGGGCTGAGGATCGAGGTGGCTGGTGGCATCACCTTCACCATGGACGGCACGACGTTTGCGCCCAACGAGCGCTACTTCTACAAGGGCGCGATGTTCGGGGGAGTGCCCAACCTCGCGGTGTGCCTGGGCTACACCAACAACTCGTGGACGTTGCGCGCCGACCTGACGTCGCGCTTCGTGAGCGCCGTGCTTGCACGTATGACGCAGACGGGGGCCGCCACCGCGACTCCGCGGCTCGACGAGACGATCGAGGACGGGGAGCCGCCGTTCGAGCTGTCGTCGGGCTACGTCCAGCGCTCAAGGCACCTCTTGCCGAAGCAGGGCACGACGAAGCCGTGGACGGTCAAGCAGAACTACTTCCACGACCTGCGACTGATGTCGGCGCGGCGCGTCGATGACGGCACGCTCGAGTTCGCGCCGCTCAGGGTGCGGCCGTCGGTCGTGGTCGGGCACTGACACCGGTCGTTCCTAGACTGGTGGAATGAGTCTCACCATCGGTGCCCACGTCGACCAGACCGACCCCCTCGCCGAAGCCGCTGCCCGCGGCACGACGTTGGTCCAGTTCTTCCTCGGTGACCCTCAGGGATACAAGGGACCAGAGATCCGGTATGCCGGGGGAGCAGCCGGTCTGCGCGCGGACGCCGAGGCGGCTGGGATCGCGTTGTACGTCCACGCGCCCTACATCATCAATGTCGCGACGACGAACAACCGGATCCGCATCCCGTCCCGCAAGCTCCTCCAGCAGCACGTCGACGCCGCCGCCGAGATCGGAGCCAAGGGTTTGATCGTCCACGGCGGTCACGTCGGCAAGACCGATGACCCGGAGGTCGGCTTCGACAACTGGCGCAAGGCGATTGAGGCAACCGACCTCAAGCTGCCGCTGCTCCTCGAGAACACCGCGGGCGGTGACAACGCTATGGCCCGCTATCTCGAGCGGATTGCCAAGGTGTGGGACGCCATCGGCTCCGCCTCGCAGGCCGACCAGGTCGGCTTCTGCCTCGACACGTGCCACGCCCATGCCGGCGGCAACAAGCTCGACACCGTCGTCGACGACATCCTCGCGATCACCGGTCGCATCGACCTCGTCCACTGCAACGACAGCCGTGACGCCTTCGACTCAGGGGCCGACCGGCACGCCAACTTCGGTGCGGGTCAGATCGACGCCGATCTGTTGGCGGGCGTCGTCCGGTCGGCGGGCGCGCCGGTCGTGTGCGAGACACCCGGTGGCGCCGAGGAGCACCAGGCCGACTTCGCCTGGCTGCGCGACCGCCTCTGAGCACGCTTCCCGGCCGGCGGCGTCAGAGCTGGCGAGGTCAGGACGAAGGCCACCACCACCAGCCAGCCGAGCGGCACGCGCCAGCCACCCAGCTCGAACGGGTCGCCAGCCAACCCGGTGATCAGGGCACCCAGCACCAGGGGATACCCAGGGCGACAGGAGCCCACGGGCGAAAGGTGAAAACTCCGCCTGCGCCGCGAATGACTCCGCCCTGGCCTGTCGACATGCAGCGAGCGCAGGACCGCTGGGATACTTGCGACAGACCTTCAGGAGGAGACCCGGTGACACCGAGTGGCGCGACCGTCCGCCCGACAGCCCCGACATCCGCGACGCCCGTTCGAGAGCTGACGCGTCCTCCGCGCCTCGTGGCCGGTGACCGGGTCGTCGTCGTCTCGCCGAGTGGCTCGTCGCCCAAGGACCGGATCGCGACCGGTGTCGCGATGCTGCGGGACTGGGGACTCGAGGTGGAGGTGGCGCCGAGCGCAGGCGCGCGCTCCGACCGGTTTGGCTACCTGGCCGGAGACGACGAGGCGCGGGCAAGGGACCTCCAGGAAGCCTGGTGCGACCCATCGGTGGCCGCTGTCCTGTGTGCCCGCGGCGGCTACGGCGTGCAGCGCCTGCTCGAGCACCTCGACTGGGACGCGATGCGCGCCGCTGGGCCCAAGGTGCTGGCCGGCTACAGCGACATCACCGCTCTGCACTCGGCGATCGCCACCCACCTTGGCCTCGTCAGCCTGCACGCTCCGATGGTCGCGACCGAGGTGTTCGTCAACGACGAGCGCAGTGCCGAGCACCTGCGCCTCACGCTCTTCGAACCGGAGGAGACGCAGACCCTGAGCTCCGATACCGCGCGTGCGCTGGTCCCCGGTCAGGCCCGGGGTGTGACCGTCGGGGGCTGCCTCAGCCTGCTCGCAGCCGAACTCGGCACCCCGACGGGACTCCCGTCGGCCGCCGGGGCAGTCCTCCTGCTCGAGGACGTCGACGAGAAGGCCTATCGCATCGACGGCTACCTGACCCACCTGCTGCGCTCCGGGTGGCTCGATGGGGTCGCCGGGGTGGCGGTCGGTTCTTGGCAGGGCTGCGAACCCGTCGAGGAGCTGGTGCACGACCGCCTCAGCGCGCTGGGCGTGCCGATCCTCTGGGACCTGGGCTTCGGTCACTGCCCGAGCACCCTCACCGTGCCGCTCGGCGTCACGGTCACGCTTGACGCCGACGCGGGCACGCTAGTGCTGGACGACCCCGCCCTCGCCTGACCGCACTGCGGACTCCTGCTCGCGGCGCTGGAGGGCGACGTGGCAGGCGACCTGTGAGCTGGTCCCGCCCGCGAGCACGGCGACGTCCTGGCCACGACACTGTGTGGACAGGCCCATGGCCCCGGCCTCGCCCGACGCGAGCACCTGGCAGCGGACGTGGAACCGGCAGCCTCCGGGGATGCGCGTCGGGTCCGGTGGCTCGCCCGTGAGGACGACTGGGGCCCCGCCCTCGGGCAGCACCGACAACAGCGCCTGCGTGTAGGGATGCTCCGGCGCGGTGAGGATCTTCTCGACCGGGCCGGTCTCGACGATGCGGCCGAGATACATGACCGCCACGCGGTCGGCGATGTTCCACGCGAGGCCAAGGTCGTGCGTCACGACGAGCGCTGCCAGCCCCAGGTCGTCACGCAGTCCGAGAAGCAGCGACAGGATCTCGCCCCGCACCGACGCGTCGAGCGAGGCCACCGGCTCATCGGCGATGATCACCGCGGGATCGAGCACCAGGGCACCGGCGATGACGACGCGCTGCCGCTGCCCGCCCGACAGCTCGTGCGGGTAGCGCAGGAAGAACCGCTCGGGCGGTCGCAGCCCGGCGCGCGAGAGCGCATCGGCGACCCGCTCGGGTTCGTTGACCGCCTCGCCGTGGATCCGCAGACCTTCGGCCACGGCTTCGTAGACGGTGTGGCGAGGGTTGAGCGAGCCGCTCGGGTCCTGCAGCACGAGCTGCGCCTCGCGCCGGTAGGCCTTGAGCGCCTTGCCTGAGTAGTTCAGCGGAGTGCCGCGATAGGCCACCTCGCCGGAGGTGGGTTGCTGCAGTCCGAGAAGGGTGCGGGCCAGCGTTGTCTTGCCGCACCCGGACTCGCCGACGAGGGCGACGATCTCGCCCTCGTGGACGTCGAGGTTCACGCCGTCGACGGCACGGGCCGGTCGCCCACCCCGACGGCCGGGGAACTCGACGTGGAGATCCCTGGCCGACAGGAGCGGCTCACGATCGCTGGTCATCGGGCCACCTTGTCTTCTTCGTGTATGCCGTGGGGCTCGCCCCGGGCGAGCGACGCACCTTCGTCCGGGAGGACGAGAACGCAGGCCGCATCGTGCTTCTGGCCGTTCTCGCCCGCAGGCCACAGCTGCGGGTCGATGACGTCGCACGCGTCACGACGCAACGCACAGCGCGGATGGAACGAGCACCCGGTCGGGAGCGACTCCGGGTCGGGCGGGTCACCGGCGAGGCCGCGGGGCTGCAGCCGCGAGGCGGGGTCGCCGACGGTCGGGAACGCCGCCGCCAGCGCTGCGCTGTAGGGGTGCTTCGCACGCTTGTGCACTTCGTCCGCGGGGCCCACCTCGACGACCCGGCCGGCATACATGATGGCCAACCGGTCGCAGACGTCGGAGAGGACCGACAGGTCGTGGCTGATCATCAGCAGGCTGATGCCCGACCGGGCGACGAGGTCGTCGATCAGCCCGAGGATCTGGGCCTGGATCATCACGTCGAGGGCAGTCGTGGGCTCGTCGGCGATGATCAGCTCGGGCCGACAGGCGAGCGCCATGGCGATCATCACCCGCTGGCGTTGCCCACCCGAGAGCTCGTGCGGATAGGCACGTGCGCGAGCGGGCGGCATACCCACTTCGTCGAGCAGTTGCGCCACGCGGCGGGTGGCCTCGGCCTCGCCGACCTTCTCGTGGAGCAGGATCGGCTCGGCGATCTGGTCGCCGATCGTGTGGACCGGGTTGAGCGAGTGCATCGCTCCCTGGAAGACGATCGAGGCGCCGGCCCAGCGCACGGCGCGCAGCCGTCCCCAATTCATCCCGAGGAGGTCCTCGCCGTCGAGGAGGACACGGCCGGTGACGGTCGCCGTGGGCGGCAGCAGGCGCAGGAGGGCCAGCGCGAGCGTGGACTTGCCTGATCCCGACTCACCGGCGACGCCGAGCTTCTCGCCGCGGGCCAGCTCGAGGTCGACGCCGCGCACGGCTGCCACGTCACCGCCCTGGGTGCGGTAGGTGACGCTCAGTCCCTCGAGCGAGAGCAGGGGTTGACTCATTTGCCAGTCCTCAGTCGGGGGTTGAGCACGCCTTCGATCGCGCGCCCGCACAGGGTGAAGGCCAGCGCCACGAGGGCAATGGCGATGCCGGGCGGGAGGATGTACCACCACATGCCGGAGCTCACGGCGCCGACGTCACGGGCGGCCTGGATGGTGCTGCCCCACGACGGGATCGTCGGGTCGCCCAGCCCGAGGAAGGCGACGGTGGACTCGGTGAGGATCGCACCGGCGACCATCAGGGTGGTCTGCGCCAGGACGATCGGCATGACGTTGGGCAGGACGTGCCTGGACATGACGTGCCAGTGGCCACCGCCCAGAGCGCGGGCCCGCTCGATGTAGGGACGCGCCTCCACGGCGAGTGTCTGTGCCCGGACGAGCCGCGCTGTCGTCGGCCACGAGGTGACGCCGATGGCGATGATGATCGTCGACATGCTGCGACCGAGGACCGCAGCCAGGGCCACGGCCAGCACGAGGGTGGGCATGACGAGGAACCAGTCGGTGATCCGCAGCAGCACCGCCGACGGCCAGCCGTGGAAGTGGCCGGCGAGGATGCCGATGAGACCGCCCAGCGCGATGGAGATGAACGTCGCGGCGAAGCCCACGGTCAGCGAGACGCGGGACCCCCACAGCACGAGGTCCAGCACGGAGCGACCTGACCGGTCCGTGCCGAGGAGGAACTCACCGCTCGGCGGCTGGAGTGGTTCGCCCGGGGGACGGGTGACGCTGAGCGCGTCCTCTCCGACCAGCAGGGGGACCAGCAGCGCGGACAGGACGAAGAGCGCCAGCACCGCCAGCCCGAAGAGCCCGGCGCGGTTGCGGCGGTACTCCCTCCAGAAGGTGGCCACCGCCCGGCGCCGGCGCGCCCACGCGAGCTGGCGCGGGCTGGCCGTCGTGGCACCCGAGCTCACGCCCGCGCTCACGGCCGCACCCGCGGGTCGATGACGGGGTAGAGCAGGTCGGAGATGAGGTTCATGAGGATCACCGTCGCGGAGAAGATGACGAACAGGCCCTGCACCAGCGGGAGGTCCGGCACGCTGAGCCCTTCGTAGAACAGCTTGCCGAGGCCAGGCCATGAGAAGACCGTCTCGACGAGCACGGCCCCGAAGAGCACGAAGCCGACATTGATAAAGACGAGCGTCATGGTCGGGAGCAGGGCGTTCGGCACGGCATGACGACGCTTGACCTCCCTGTCACGCAGGCCCTTGGCGCGAGCGGTCACGAGGTAGTCCGACCCCATCTCGTCGAGGAGCGAGGACCGCATGACCATGAGGTACTGCGCGTAGACCACGGCGACGAGCGTGACGAGGGGTAGCACCATGTGGTGCGCGACGTCGAGGACGGCCGCAGACCCCTCCACCCCGGGAGTCCTCATCCCCGCCGTCGGGAACCACCCGAGCCCGGAGCCGAAGACCACGATGAGGATGAGGCCCAGCCAGAAGCTCGGCACCGACCACAGGGTGAGCGCGACGCCGGTGTTGACCCGGTCTGCGGTGCTGCCGTGCTTCCACGCCCCCTGCACACCCAGCCAGAAGCCGAGCAGGGTGGACACGAGGAGGCTGGCGCCGACGAGCAGCACGGTCGGGCCGAGCCGTTCGCCGACCATGCTCAGCACGGGCCGGTTGTACTGGAACGACTCACCGAAGTCGAAGCGCAGCACCCCCAGCAGGTAGCTCACGAACTGCTCGAGCAGCGGCTTGTCGAGCCCGAACTCGCGCGCGAGCGCCACCTTCTGCTCGATGGTCACGGGCCGACCGTGGGTCATGACGCGCACGGGGTCACCCGGCACGATCCGGAAGAGGAAGAAGCTGGTGAAGATCACCGCGAGCAGCGAGACCGCCGCTCCGAGAAGCCTTTCTCCGATGTATGCCGCGGTGCGGCGCACGCTGTCACGGTCCCTGTCGCCGTGGTCACCGGGCGCACCGGCAGGCTGGTCCCGCACCTCATCCTCGAGGTGCGGGGCCAGACCGCTCGGGACAATTTCCGCCATACGGGGCTATTCCCGCTCGTCCGCAGCGGCGCCACCGCGTCGCCGGAGGAGGAAGAACCCACCCGCGAGGACGACGAGCGCGCCTGCGCCAAGGCCCAGGGCCAGACCGTTGCCGCCGCCGCTGGAGTCAGCGGTTGACTTGGCGCCGGCCGGGAGCGCCGACCACCAGCTCCAGTAGCCGTCCTGGCTGTCGTAGTTGCCGCCCGGGTCCGGCTGGGGCGTCATCTTCTCGATGACGTCGCTGCGGAAGGCCTCGAGCTGGTCGGCGTAGCCCCAGACCACGAAGACGTTGTCCTTGTAGAGGACCTGCTGCATCTGCTTGACGATCGCGGCCCGCTTGCCGGTGTCGAGCTCGGCGAGCTGCTGGTCGTAGAGCTTGTCGTACTCGGGGTTGCAGTAGTAGGCGTCCGACAGGTACGGCCCGCCCATCTTGGCCGGCAGTCCGGAGCACTTGTTGATGCCGAGGATGTAGTCGGGGTCGGGGTTGACGCTCCAGCCAGTGGTGAGGATGTCGTAGGTCCCGGCATCGAGCAGGGCACCGACCTCGGAGACGGGCTCGACCTTGAGCTCCATGCCCGCTTCCTTGGCCCACTCGCGCATCATCTCGGCGGCCTGGACGTACTGAGGCGTGTCGTTGTGCACGTTGAATCGGAAGGACAGCTTCTGGCCGCCCTTGGCGCGTATGCCGTCCGCTCCCTTCGCGTAGCCGGCGCCGTCGAGCAGCTGGTTGGCCTTGGCGATGTCGAAGTTGATGGCCTCGGCGGCAGTGGGCTCCCAGTGGTAGTCCTTGTAGCGGGACGGGATCTCGCCACCATTGGCCTCACCGAAACCGCCGTAGGCCGTCTTGTAGATGGCGGCGCGGTCGATGGTGCGCACCAGGGCCTCGCGGACGATTGGGTCCTTGAGGGCCTTGTTGCCGTCACCGAACTCGGTGCCGTCCTGGAGCCTGGCTCCCGGGTTGATCGTGATGGCCTGGAAGCGCTTGCCCTTGGCCTTGTTGACCGTGATGTTGTCGACGGACCCCAGGGACGTGGCCTGGGCCGACGTCAGACCTGCGACGAAGGAGACCTCACCGGCCTTGAGTGCCTCGACCTGCGCGTCGGGGTCATCGATGTGCCGGAAGACGAGCTTGTCGAACTTGGGAGCGCCTCGCCAGAACTTCTTGTTCGGGACGAGGGTGATCGCGTTGTTGACCTCGTACTTGCTGAGGATCCAGGGGCCGTCCCCGACGATGGGGAACTTCTTGTCGTTGTTGAACTTGGAGAAGTCGCCGGCGTTCTCCCACTCGTGCTTGGGGAGGATCGGCACGTCGAGCGCGAGCATCGTGGCCTGCGGTGCCTTGAGCTTGATCACGAGGGTTCGCGCGTCGGGAGCTGCGACGCTCTCGAAGTTCTCCACGAAGTTCCCGTTCGCCGTGGCGGCAGCTTCGTCCTTCATCATCGTGTCGAACGTCCAGCGCGCGTCCTCGGCGGTGACCGGCTTCCCGTCGGTCCAGTTGGTCTCACGGATCTTGTAGGTCCAGGTGAGCCCGTCGGCGGACGTGTCCCACGACTCCGCCAGCCCCGGGACGCTCTTGCCCGTCTTCGGGTCGTAGTTGGTGAGGAAGTCGTACATGAGTCGGCCCAGGGCAGTGGTGATCCGACGCACCGCGAGGAAGGGGCTCAGGGAGTCGACCTCCTGGGACACCGCGACGGTCAGGGTCGTCTCCTTGTCGGGGGTGTCCGCCTGGGCTCCGGCGCCTCCGAAGAACAGGGCAGCGAGCAACCCGAGGATGCCCAGGACCCCGACCATGGCTCGGCGCCTGTGGCGGCCGGCTCTCGGTTCGGTGGTCGTGCCCACCTGACTGTGCCTCGATGTGACCATCGCTGTTCCCCTCGCTCGGTTGGACGGTGCTGGCTCTCACGGTGAGTCGCGGCACCGCTGGCCACGCTAGGGCAAATAGTTGCCATCGGCGATGGTTCAACGGGACTTTTCTCCCGCGTCGGCAGGAATATACCCCCAAGGGGTATAGTTCAACGGGTCATGACAGCACACGACGAACACTCCGTTGACCCAGCGCACGGCCCGAGCAGTCCCGGGCTGTGGTCGCAGGCGATCAGCGCGACCCTGCACTGCCTCACGGGTTGCGCCATCGGGGAGGTCCTGGGGCTGGCGATCGGAACAGCTCTCGGACTGTCGAATCTCGCGACCATCGTGCTGGCTGTCGTGCTCGCCTTCGTGTTCGGCTACGCCCTGACGATCACGCCGGTCCTGCGAGCCGGTCTGCCGTTGGCTGCGGCTCTGGGAGTCGCCTTTGCTGCCGACACGGTCTCGATCACGGTCATGGAGATCATCGACAACGCGATCGTGCTCCTCGTCCCGGGAGCGATGGACGCGGGCCTTGCTTCCTGGCTGTTCTGGGCGTCCCTGGCCTTCGCCCTCGTGGTGGCCTTTGCCGTGACCGTGCCCGTCAACCGATGGCTCATCGCCCGCGGCAAGGGGCACGCCGTCGTCCACCAGTACCACCACTGAACCAGAACCGGTGTCCCGCAACGGTTTTCGTGGCACAGCGGCTCACAACACGTCGAAGCGGGAACCCGATTTGGCGTTGGGGGAGAACGTCATCTAATGTTCTCGATGTCAGCCCGACAGGGAGGAACGGACACCACGGTGTGAGGCCCAGTGCCAAGCACGACGTAGGCCGGTCCCGGGGCAGACCCCAACAGTTCGACAGCGGCGGAAACGTCGTGAGCAGCGTGACGCCCTCGGGGGTCACGGTTGGGAAGCTTCATCCAGCTCAGGTCGCCGGAAACAGCGAGTTTGGGAAGCGGCCGAGAGGCTGCTAGGATGAACACCCCGCGAAGATCCAAGCGTGATCAGATCCGGCCGTTCGATGAACGGCTCACCGGATTTGACTCCCAAGTGTGGCCGCGGGTAAGTTTGGAGAGTTGCCCTTGAGTCTGGCCCTGATGGGTTGGGTGATGGTGTGCGTGCGATCCTTGAGAACTCAACAGCGTGTCAAAAATCGATGCCAATTAACCTCGTCTCGAGGGTGGCTGCGATGTGTCCTTTGTGGGCATGTGGTGGTTGTTCTTGATTCGATTATCCTTTGGTTGACAATGATCATTCAGCTTAATTGCTGGTTGTTCAGACTCAGCCGGGTAGACAACCCTTTATTGGGTTCAGTTTTATCCGACTCTTTCGGGGGTCGGGTTTGTGAACATCAACGGAGAGTTTGATCCTGGCTCAGGACGAACGCTGGCGGCGTGCTTAACACATGCAAGTCGAACGGTGATCTCGAAGCTTGCTTCGGGTGAGCAGTGGCGAACGGGTGAGTAACACGTGAGTAACCTGCCCCTGACTCTGGAATAAGCGCTGGAAACGGCGTCTAATACCGGATATGACACTAAACCGCATGGTTATGGTGTGGAAAGTTTTTCGGTCTGGGATGGACTCGCGGCCTATCAGCTTGTTGGTGAGGTAATGGCTCACCAAGGCGATGACGGGTAGCCGGCCTGAGAGGGCGATCGGCCACACTGGGACTGAGACACGGCCCAGACTCCTACGGGAGGCAGCAGTGGGGAATATTGCACAATGGGCGAAAGCCTGATGCAGCGACGCCGCGTGAGGGATGACGGCCTTCGGGTTGTAAACCTCTTTCAGCAGGGAAGAAGCGCAAGTGACGGTACCTGCAGAAGAAGCACCGGCTAACTACGTGCCAGCAGCCGCGGTAATACGTAGGGTGCGAGCGTTGTCCGGAATTATTGGGCGTAAAGAGCTTGTAGGCGGTTTGTCGCGTCTGCCGTGAAAATCCGGGGCTCAACCCCGGACTTGCGGTGGGTACGGGCAGACTAGAGTGTGGTAGGGGAGACTGGAATTCCTGGTGTAGCGGTGAAATGCGCAGATATCAGGAGGAACACCGATGGCGAAGGCAGGTCTCTGGGCCACTACTGACGCTGAGAAGCGAAAGCATGGGGAGCGAACAGGATTAGATACCCTGGTAGTCCATGCCGTAAACGTTGGGAACTAGGTGTGGG
>NZ_AAMN01000014.1 GCF_000152705.1 Janibacter sp. HTCC2649
GGAGTCACCTTCGCCCGCACCCACGGCACGTTGTCCATGGGCGACGCGCTGATGATCTACTCCGACGGCATCATCGAGTCGCGCGGTCACGACCTGTCCGAGGGCACCGACCGCATGCTCGGTGCAGCCTCCGAGGCGATGATCCGACGTGGTGACTCCGTCGCCGACGCCGTCGTCTCGTCCGCTCGCTCCGGCGAGGCCGACGACCGCGCCGTGTTCGTCATCGTCCGCTCCTGAGGCCTACGGACCCTCAACCGGCTTGCTGCCCCGCACGGACCTCGGTCTGGGTATGGGGGAGGTTGGGCGTCTTCGTGCCCCGCACGGACCTCGGTCTGGGTGTGGAGGGGGTTGGGCGTCTTCGTGCCCCGCACGGACATCGGTCTGGGTGTGGCGGGGGTCAGGCGTCTTCGTGCCCCGCACGGTCATCGGTCTGGGTGTGGAGGGGGTCGGGCGTCTTCGTGCCCCGCACGGACATCGGAGCTGTGTGTCCGTGCGGGGCACGAAGTGGATGTGGGTGTGTCCGTGCGGGGCACGAAGTGGATGTGGGTGTGTCCGTGCGGGGCACGAAGTGGTTTGGGGCCTCAGTAGTGCGAGGCGGGTGCGGACTCTCGGCCGCCGATGATCTGGTCGAGTGCGTACTCGGTCACTCGGACCAACGCAGCCTTCGCCGACTCACGATCGCGCGCGTCGATGGCGAGTACGGGGATGCTGGGAGGCAGCGCCAGCGCCTCACGCACGTCCTCGACGTGGAAGCGCTGCGCACCGTCGAACTCGTTGACGGCGACGATGAACGGCAACCCCTTGGCCTCGAAATAGTCGACGGCGGCGAACGCCTCGTCGAGCCGCTGGGTGTCCACCAGGATGACGGCGCCGATCGCGCCACGCACCAGGTCGTCCCACATGAACCAGAACCGACGCTGCCCCGGAGTGCCGAACAGATAGAGGACCAGGTCGTCGCCGAGGGTGATGCGACCGAAGTCCATGGCCACCGTGGTCGTCGACTTCAGCGGCGTGTTCGCGAGGTCGTCG
>NZ_AAMN01000013.1 GCF_000152705.1 Janibacter sp. HTCC2649
TACTTCGAGAACCAGCGCGCCCGTGCTGCCGCGGCTGCCGCCGACTTCGAGAGCACCCTGCAGGAGCGTCGCGACCGCGCCACGAGCGAGTTCACGCTCGCCCAGAGCAGCCACGAGGATCGTCTGCGCGAGCTCCAGGAGCGCACCGACCAGCTCGCCAAGGAGTCCGAGGAGGAGCACAGGTCCCGCGCGGCCGAGGCCGTCTCGATCCTCGACCAGGCCAAGGCCGAGGCGTCCGCCATGGTCACGACGGCCAAGGAGCAGGCCGAGCGGATCAGGCGTGACTCCGAGCGTGAGCTCGCGGCCGCCACTGCTCGCCGCGACAGCATCACCGCCCAGCTGAGCAACGTCCGCAACATGCTCGGCACCCTCGGCGGTGCGTCGTCCATCGGTCAGGCCGACCACGCCCAGGCCGCAGCCCCCGAGGCCGCACCCAAGGCCCCGGCCACCGCCGAGGCTGAGGTCCAGGCCGAGACTCCCGCCGAGGCTGAGGTCCAGACCGAGACTCCCGCCGAGGCTGAGGTCCAGACCGAGCCTGAGTCCAAGCCGAAGGTGAACGCGAAGACCCGCTGACCCAGTCGAGGTAGTACGAAACGCCGTGGGGAGCTTGCGCCCACGGCGTTTCGTACTACCTCGACCTGGTGAGGTCTTGCTCTTCTGTCAGAGGAGGGTGGCGACGACGTCCCAGACGGCGTCGGACACGGCAGCCTTGGTGGCCGGGCCGACCTCGACCGACTCTTCGCTGCCGCGTCGCAGGACCGTCACGGTGTTGTCGTCGGAGCCGAAGGTCTTGCCCTCGCCCACCTCGTTGACGACGAGGACGTCGCACCCCTTGCGCTCGAGCTTGGAGCGCGCGTGGTCGAGGACCGATCCGTTCTCGTCGCCGGTCTCGGCGGCGAAGCCCACGATGACCGGGGTCGCAGAACCCCCGCGGTTCTGCACCAGCTCGGCGAGGATGTCGGGGTTGCGCACGAGGGTGATCGTCGGAGCGGAGTCGTCCTCGGTGCCGTCGACGTGGGCCTCGTGCGTCTTCTTGAT
>NZ_AAMN01000012.1 GCF_000152705.1 Janibacter sp. HTCC2649
GAAGAGGCCCATCGTCAGGCTGCCGAGGACGAGCGAGCGCCACCACCACGACCCGCGAGGCAGGCGTCGGTGCCACGCCAGCATGAGGAGCCCGACGGGCAGGACGCGCATGGCGCCGGCGAAGAGCGGACGGTCGGCCGGGAGGAAGAGGTGCGTCACGGCATACGTGGAACCCCAGACGATCGGAGCGATCGCGGTGACGGCGACGAGAGCCAACCCACCCAGTTTCTTGCCCGACATAGTTTCCATGGAAGGGATAATACTTTCCGCGGAAGGTATATTCCAGTCCATGCCCGAGAAGCAGCCCGACCGCGCCGACCAGATCGTCGACCAGTGGCGTGCCGAACGCCCCGACATCGACCCAACCCCGTTCCTCGTCATCGGGCGGATGCACCGCGTCGCCAACGCCCTCACGACCGAACTCGTCACCGTCTACGCGAAGTTCGGACTCGGCGAGGGCGAGTTCGACGTGCTCGCCACGCTGCGACGCCAGGGCGGCGAGTTCGCCTCACACCGTCCGACCGTCTCGGAGCGACGACGGTCGTCACCACCGGCGCCGTGGACCAACGTCGGGGTCGACCGGTCTCCGTGGCCGACAGGGCTACGTGGAGCGCCGACCGAGCGGCACCGACGGTCGCTCCCGCCTCGTGGCGCTCACCCCCGCGGGCAAGAAGCTCATCGACAAGGCGTTCACCGCCCACATGGCCAACGAAGCGCGCCTCCTCGAGGCCCTCTCCCCCACCGAGCGCGCCGGCCTCGAGCGTGGCCTGCGCGCCCTCGCCCAGTCCCTCGGCGTCTGAGCGCAGCGAGCGCCCACACCGTCCGGGCCGACTGCCATGATCGGAGGGTGATGACCAAGGACGAGTACCTCGCTCACGCCGACCGGCAGGATGACTGGGCCCCCGGATGGCTCGCGATCGACGCGGCGTTCGACTCCCTCTATCCAGGAGTCACGCCCCCTCACCTCGGAACCGATCTTCACGCGCGGGCGACCCTGGGCACGGTCCGGATGAGTGCAGGTGGGCGGTCAACTCCCTGAGCAACGTCGGTCGCTACACCTACACGTCCACACGATTCTTCGAGCCCTACCAGTTCGTCAG
>NZ_AAMN01000011.1 GCF_000152705.1 Janibacter sp. HTCC2649
GCGAGTACCGGGGAGGCGACTCGCCGGCGTCGTACGTCTGCTCAGCCTTCCGACCCTGAACAATCACTTTTGTTTGCCCGGCGTGTGCCAGCGCGCTCCATGCTTGCTCAGGACCCACGTCTCAGACGGGACGCAGCCGAACAGGCGACAATGGCCCGGCAATCGGGTGGCAGAAGCACCGCCGCCGCCGAGCAGGTCCGAGACCGCGGATACCGGAATCGATCCCGAGCTCATCGCGATCGATGGCAGCGGCGGGGTCCATGACGGCCAAGGGGGAGCGGACCGGTGGCCGTGGAGCCGTCGCTGGATTCATTACGTCGTCCCACGGATCAGCGCCGACATGGAATCGCTCATGCTCGACAACCGTACGGTCTTGGTGCCTTGGCACGGCCAGGTCATCCTCGCTTCGACCAAGCGACGGTCACCTCGAGTGATCGTCCACGGCAAGCATGGGGCCATGCTCGGCGAGGTGCGCCCATTCGAACAGAGGCGGTGAACCCGTCGCCGCCGTCAAGGAAAGCAAGCGCGGACCGCGGCAAAGTCGGACGAGCGTAGCCGTCCTCCACGCGGCAAAGTCGGACGAGCGTAGCCGTCCTCCACGCGGCAAAGTCGGACGAGCGTAGCCGTCCTCCACGCGGCAAAGTCGGACGAGCGTAGCCGTCCTCCACGCGGCAAAGTCGGACGAGCGTAGCCGTCCTCCACGCGGCAAAGTCGGACGAGCGTAGCCGTCCTGCACGCGGCATGTCCGGTAGTCCTCATTCGGCGCGCTTGCGCCGGCGCCGTTCCTGATCGAGGTCCAGACCGAACGCTTCTATTGACACTCGGCGTGACTCCTCAATGCCCAGCCACACCAACAGGTAGGTCCGAGCGTCGTCATCCTGGATCGGCCACACAGGCCACTCGCCGCGCTGCAAGCGTTCGACAGCGTCCCCGATGTCGGACAAGAACGTATCGTCGAACTCGCCGTCGATGTACGACCAGACTTCTAGCGTCATTTTCGGATGGGACATGTTCTTCCACCACAAATGACCAGTCTGCTGCGCATAGGGCTCAGCGAACACCAGCACGTGTCCGACGCGCCCTTCGCCGATGGCGAGCACTTCCGCCACACGGAAGTCGAAGTCTTGCGCCGGGTGTGGCGACACAGGAGGGAACTGAGGCTTCCAAGGCATGGGGGAATCTTCCCCCACGAGCGGACCGGCCGATCTGGGGCAGATCCGGAAATTGCCTGGCCCTAGAGGTGCGGTAGTTCCGCGCCGCCGCGCCGTTCAGCTCGGCGAAACCGCCAGCGAAAGATCGAGAGGATTGCCACGGGCCAAGCCAATAGCGCTGGAAGCCACAGCCACCACCGCAACCCTG
>NZ_AAMN01000010.1 GCF_000152705.1 Janibacter sp. HTCC2649
ATCCTCGTCACTGACATCGCGGCGTGCCGCCTGTGACCGACGAGGTCTCGAGGGCGCCGTTCCGGTCACGTCGTGGCCGGACCATGGCGATCGTCATGGGGGTCCTGTCGGTGGTGCTCTTCACCGTCCTCGCCCTGCTCGTGGCGGGTCCGGACGCGGGGGGCGACTGGGTCATCGCCGACCGGCTCATGATGGGTGTTCTCGGCGTCGCCATTGCTGGCGTGCTGTGGCGCTGGGCCAGCGTCAGGGCCGTGCCGGGCGACGAGGGGCTCACGATCCAGAACCTCGTCGGCCGCCGGGACATCGCGTGGGACGAGGTCGCGGACGTGACCTTCGACGAGGGCGACCCGTGGGCGACCCTGCACCTCAAGGACACCGAGTCCGTTGCGGTGATGGCGATCCAGCGCGCCGATGGCGCCTCGGCCCGCTCCGAGGCCCAGCGCCTCGCCGACCTCGTGGCCGAGTCCCGCACCCACCCCTGATCGAAACCCTCTTCGTTCCCCGCACGGACAGACGTCGCTGCGCTCCGCTTGTCCGTGCGAAACCCTCTTCGTGCTCCGCACGGACAGACGTCGCTGCGCTCCGCTTGTCCGTGCGGAGCACGAAGACGCTGGGCTCTGGCTCAGACCCATGCAGGTCGGCGGGCCGATGGAGATGCGGCGGTGCCACCGGCAATCCTCTTCGTGCCCCGCACAGACAGACGTCGCTGCGCTCCGCTTGTCCGTGCGGGGCACGAAGACGCCGGATGATGTCCGTGCGGAGCACGAAGACGCTGGACTCTGGCTCAGACCCACGCAGGTCGGCGGGCCGATGGAGATGCGGCGGTGCCACCGGCAATCCTCTTCGTGCCCCGCACAGACAGACGTCGCTGCGCTCCGCTTGTCCGTGCGGGGCACGAAGACGCCAGATGTTGTCCGTGCGGGGCACGAAGGCGCCAGATCTTGTCCGTGCGGGGCACGAAGCCGCCGGATGATGTCCGTGCGGGGCACGAAGTCGGCGGGGCGGGGTCAGCGGACGGGGGCTCGGCTGGGTTTGAGGGTCAGGGTGGCGGCGAGCTGGGCAAGCATGAGCAGCGCCAGGACCAACCAGATCGCGGAGTAGCCGCCGGTGAGGTCTCGCACCGCGCCCATCGTCGTCGGCCCCATCGAGGCGACGGTGTAGGAGACGAGGAACGCCATCGCCGTGAAGCGGGCAGCGGCAGCCGGCGACACGGCATACCGGACGAGCAGGACCAGACCGATGGCGAAGGACGCACCCTGAGCGGCGCCCAGCAACAGGGCCCACACCCACGGCGCAGCCTCGGGAGCAGCCCAGACGCCCGTCTGGCCGGCGAGTCCACACAGCCCGGCGCCCACGAGCGGGATCCGCCAGTCGCCCACGCGGTCGGTGATCGCGGGACCGACGAGGCCCGAGACGAACTGCGCACCGGTGAAGACAGAGAGCAGCAGCCCGGCATCCCGGGCGTCCCAGCCATGGCCGACATAGGTGGGGGAGAGCCACGCCAGGGTCGAGTAGAACTGCCATGACTGGATCGCGAGGAAGCCAGCGACCAGCCAGGCAG
>NZ_AAMN01000009.1 GCF_000152705.1 Janibacter sp. HTCC2649
CAAGGAGTCGGTCCACGGCATCGTCGGCCACATGATCAACCTCTGAGCCTGAGCGGCCCTGTGCCGCAACGCTTTTCGGTATGCCGTTCGCCCACTCGGGCGGGCGGCATACTGTCGTCCATGGAGTCCTACGCCCGCACAGCACGGCAGACCAGAACGCGCTGGCTCGCCCTGGGCGCCTGCGTCCTTGCCGCCGTCGTGGTTGTTGGCGTGATGCAGTTCGTGAAGTTGCCGAATCCCTCCAACGTGGCTGTCTACCCAGCGGGAGACTCCGGGATGGATGCCCTGCTCACGGGAACCGTGGAGATCACGACTGCCTGTGTCACTGTCCACAACGGCGCCGAGACGTGGACACCCGTCTTCCCGCGCGGCAGCACCACCATGGCTGGAGACACCTTGGTGTTCCGCGGTGGGGAGTTCGTGTCGGGCGACCCCATCGAACTTGGCGGTGGGGAGGCCGTCACGAGGGGCGATGCGACCATCCCGAGTGGATGCCCGCACGGCCAACTGTGGATGGTTGCGCCAGGCTGACACGACGCAGCACCGCGAGACTCGGGTCAGCTCGTGCCGGAGGAGGGATTGTTGCCCCCCCATGCATGCCACATGGCGAGCAGGCCTGTCGGGTCAGGACGTCCGCAAGACCGACGGGGCCGCTCGGTTGAGTCCGTCGCGCCAGTGGGGCAATGGATCGAGACCGTGTGTGCGCCACTTGGCGTCGTCGAGGACGGAGAACGTCGGGCGAGGGGCCGGGCGCGGAAACGACGCCGTCGTGGTGGGGGTGACCCGCTCCGGGTCCAGGCCAAGTTCTTCGAAGATCGCGCGGGCGAAGTCGAACCACGTGGTCTGTCCGCTCCCAGTTCCATGCCAGACCCCGCCCTGCGCATCGGCCTCCACGAGCCGAGGGATCGCCTCGGCAAGGTCGGCGGTCCATGTCGGTTGTCCGTGCTGGTCGTCCACGACCGCGATCGTGTCTCGCTCGGTCGCGAGTCTGCTGATGGTCGCGACGAAGTTCGGCCCGCCAGCGCCATAGAGCCACGCCGTGCGCACCACGAGGGCGGTGGGGCAATGCGCGAGCACGGCCCACTCTCCGGCAGCCTTGGTGCGGCCATAGGCGGAGCGGGGAGCGACCGGTGCGTTCACGGCATACGGGGTGCTGGTGTCCCCAGAGAAGACGTAGTCCGTCGACACGTGCACGAGGCGCGCGGAGGAGCGCTCACACGCGGCGGCAACGTTGGCGGCCCCGAGGGCGTTGACGGCGAATGCCGCTCCTTCGTGAGACTCGGCATCGTCGACTGCGGTCCACGCCGCAAGATTGGCGACGACATCGTGGCCCTCGACGGCTGCTCGGCACGCCGACGCATCGGTGATGTCGAGGTCCGTGCGGGTCAGCGGTGTGACGTCATGACCAGCGTCGGTGAGTCGGGGGAGCAGATCATGGGCGAGCATGCCGCCCGCGCCCGTGACGAGCCATCGCGCCATCAGCGGGGAACGACGGATTGCGTTGCGGCATATTTGCGTTCGGTTGCATCCTTCATCGGTCGCCACCACTCCTCGTTGTCGCGATACCAGTCAATCGTTGCGGCGAGCCCTTCTCGAAAGCTCGGGTACTCGGGGGTCCAGCCGAGCTCCGTTCGCAACCGGGAGGAATCGATGGCGTAGCGCCGGTCGTGACCTGGACGGTCCGTGACGTGGTCGAACGCGTCGGCGTCCTCACCCATGAGTCCGAGGATGTCGCGCACGACCGTCCCGTTGTCGACCTCGCCATCTGCGCCGATGAGATAGGTCTCGCCGATCTGGCCGCGGTCGATGATTGCCCAGACGGCGCGGTTGTGGTCGTCGACGTGAATCCAGTCGCGGACGTTGAGTCCGTCGCCGTAGAGCTTGGGACGCACTCCGTCGAGGATGTTGGTGATCTGTCTGGGTATGAACTTCTCGACGTGCTGACGTGGTCCGTAGTTGTTGGAGCAGTTGGAGATCGTTGCCTGCAGCCCGAAGGAGCGGACCCAGGCCCGCACGAGCAGGTCGCTTGCGCCCTTGGTGGCTGAGTAGGGGCTGGAGGGGTTGTATGCCGTGGCCTCCGTGAAACGCCCGGGATCGTCGAGTTCGAGATCGCCGTATACCTCGTCGGTTGAGACGTGGTGGTAGTGCACGGCGTGGCGTCGGACGGCCTCGACGAGGGTGAAGGTGCCAATGACGTTGGTGTGCACGAACGGCCACGGATCCGCCAGCGAATTGTCGTTGTGAGACTCCGCCGCGAAGTGCACCACGAGGTCGTGCTCGGACACCAGCCGGTCGACGAGCGTCAGGTCGGTGATGTCGCCTTCGACCAGACGAACTCGGTCGCCGAGCCCGTCCAGCGAAGCGCGGTGACCGGCATACGTCAGCGCGTCGAGCACTGTCACCTCACAACCCGGTCGGGTGGCGAGGGTGAGGTGGACGAAGTTGGAGCCGATGAATCCGGCCCCGCCCGTGACGAGTATGCGCACATCGTCAGGCTACCCAGTTCCCGAACACGGCCCTACGAGTTCGCCGCACTCGTAGGGTTGCGGCCATGAAGGGGATCATCCTGGCTGGGGGCTCGGGGACGAGGCTGCATCCGATCACGCGTGCCATCAGCAAGCAGCTCATGCCGGTTTACGACAAGCCCATGATCTATTACCCCTTGGCCACGCTCATGATGGCCGGGATCCGAGAGATCCTCATCATCACGACCCCGCAGGACCGAGAACAGTTCGAGCGACTTCTCGTGGACGGCCACGAGTGGGGAATCGACATCTCGTATGCCGTGCAGCCCAGTCCCGATGGTCTGGCCCAAGCCTTCATCATCGGTGCCGATTTCATTGGTGCGGACTCCGTGGCCCTGGTGCTGGGCGACAACATTTTTTATGGCACGGGTCTGGGTCGCTCGCTCCGGGATCTCAGCGACATCGAGGGCGGTCACATCTTCGCCCATCACGTCCGCGATCCGGCGGCGTACGGCGTGGTGGAGTTCGACGCCGATCACAAGGTGATCTCCATTGAGGAGAAGCCCACCGAGCCCAAATCGAGTTACGCAGTCCCGGGCCTGTATTTCTATGGGAATGATGTCGTCGAGATCGCCAGATCCCTCAGTCCCAGCCAACGCGGCGAGCTTGAGATCACGGCTGTCAACGACGCCTATCTCCAACGTGGCGACCTATCGGTGACGGTGCTTCCGCGAGGAACGGCCTGGTTCGATACCGGCACGTTCGAGGGCCTGATGGATGCGAGCCAGTTCGTCCACCTCATCGAGGCCCGGCAGGGGATGAAGATCGGATGCGTCGAGGAGATCGCGTGGCGCGCGGGCTGGATCGATGACGACCACTTTTCGGCGCTCGGCGACGCTCTCGTCAAGAGCGGATACGGCGGCTACATTCACACCTGCTTGGCGCAGGGCAAGGAGCTTCCCTGATGCAGGTCCAACCTCTGGCCATTGAGGGGGCGTTCGTCGTGACACCGCGACAGTTCCCTGATGACCGCGGTGTGTTTCTGGAGTCGTTTCGTGGCGATCTGCTCGCCCAACATCTCGGGCACCGGCCCGACATCATCCAGACCAACGTCTCTGTGTCGTCACGCGCCGACGAGGTTGCCCGCAACGTCTTCGCGCACCCGACCCTGTCCGAGGCCGTCAAGGAGTCGGTCCACGGCATCGTCGGCCACATGATCAACCTCTGAGCCTGAGCGGCCCTGTGCCGCAACGCTTTTCGGTATGCCGTTCGCCCACTCGGGCGGGCGGCATACTGTCGTCCATGGAGTCCTACGCCCGCACAGCACGGCAGACCAGAACGCGCTGGCTCGCCCTGGGCGCCTGCGTCCTTGCCGCCGTCGTGGTTGTTGGCGTGATGCAGTTCGTGAAGTTGCCGAATCCCTCCAACGTGGCTGTCTACCCAGCGGGAGACTCCGGGATGGATGCCCTGCTCACGGGAACCGTGGAGATCACGACTGCCTGTGTCACTGTCCACAACGGCGCCGAGACGTGGACACCCGTCTTCCCGCGCGGCAGCACCACCATGGCTGGAGACACCTTGGTGTTCCGCGGTGGGGAGTTCGTGTCGGGCGACCCCATCGAACTTGGCGGTGGGGAGGCCGTCACGAGGGGCGATGCGACCATCCCGAGTGGATGCCCGCACGGCCAACTGTGGATGGTTGCGCCAGGCTGACACGACGCAGCACCGCGAGACTCGGGTCAGCTCGTGCCGGAGGAGGGATTGTTGCCCCCCCATGCATGCCACATGGCGAGCAGGCCTGTCGGGTCAGGACGTCCGCAAGACCGACGGGGCCGCTCGGTTGAGTCCGTCGCGCCAGTGGGGCAATGGATCGAGACCGTGTGTGCGCCACTTGGCGTCGTCGAGGACGGAGAACGTCGGGCGAGGGGCCGGGCGCGGAAACGACGCCGTCGTGGTGGGGGTGACCCGCTCCGGGTCCAGGCCAAGTTCTTCGAAGATCGCGCGGGCGAAGTCGAACCACGTGGTCTGTCCGCTCCCAGTTCCATGCCAGACCCCGCCCTGCGCATCGGCCTCCACGAGCCGAGGGATCGCCTCGGCAAGGTCGGCGGTCCATGTCGGTTGTCCGTGCTGGTCGTCCACGACCGCGATCGTGTCTCGCTCGGTCGCGAGTCTGCTGATGGTCGCGACGAAGTTCGGCCCGCCAGCGCCATAGAGCCACGCCGTGCGCACCACGAGGGCGGTGGGGCAATGCGCGAGCACGGCCCACTCTCCGGCAGCCTTGGTGCGGCCATAGGCGGAGCGGGGAGCGACCGGTGCGTTCACGGCATACGGGGTGCTGGTGTCCCCAGAGAAGACGTAGTCCGTCGACACGTGCACGAGGCGCGCGGAGGAGCGCTCACACGCGGCGGCAACGTTGGCGGCCCCGAGGGCGTTGACGGCGAATGCCGCTCCTTCGTGAGACTCGGCATCGTCGACTGCGGTCCACGCCGCAAGATTGGCGACGACATCGTGGCCCTCGACGGCTGCTCGGCACGCCGACGCATCGGTGATGTCGAGGTCCGTGCGGGTCAGCGGTGTGACGTCATGACCAGCGTCGGTGAGTCGGGGGAGCAGATCATGGGCGAGCATGCCGCCCGCGCCCGTGACGAGCCATCGCGCCATCAGCGGGGAACGACGGATTGCGTTGCGGCATATTTGCGTTCGGTTGCATCCTTCATCGGTCGCCACCACTCCTCGTTGTCGCGATACCAGTCAATCGTTGCGGCGAGCCCTTCTCGAAAGCTCGGGTACTCGGGGGTCCAGCCGAGCTCCGTTCGCAACCGGGAGGAATCGATGGCGTAGCGCCGGTCGTGACCTGGACGGTCCGTGACGTGGTCGAACGCGTCGGCGTCCTCACCCATGAGTCCGAGGATGTCGCGCACGACCGTCCCGTTGTCGACCTCGCCATCTGCGCCGATGAGATAGGTCTCGCCGATCTGGCCGCGGTCGATGATTGCCCAGACGGCGCGGTTGTGGTCGTCGACGTGAATCCAGTCGCGGACGTTGAGTCCGTCGCCGTAGAGCTTGGGACGCACTCCGTCGAGGATGTTGGTGATCTGTCTGGGTATGAACTTCTCGACGTGCTGACGTGGTCCGTAGTTGTTGGAGCAGTTGGAGATCGTTGCCTGCAGCCCGAAGGAGCGGACCCAGGCCCGCACGAGCAGGTCGCTTGCGCCCTTGGTGGCTGAGTAGGGGCTGGAGGGGTTGTATGCCGTGGCCTCCGTGAAACGCCCGGGATCGTCGAGTTCGAGATCGCCGTATACCTCGTCGGTTGAGACGTGGTGGTAGTGCACGGCGTGGCGTCGGACGGCCTCGACGAGGGTGAAGGTGCCAATGACGTTGGTGTGCACGAACGGCCACGGATCCGCCAGCGAATTGTCGTTGTGAGACTCCGCCGCGAAGTGCACCACGAGGTCGTGCTCGGACACCAGCCGGTCGACGAGCGTCAGGTCGGTGATGTCGCCTTCGACCAGACGAACTCGGTCGCCGAGCCCGTCCAGCGAAGCGCGGTGACCGGCATACGTCAGCGCGTCGAGCACTGTCACCTCACAACCCGGTCGGGTGGCGAGGGTGAGGTGGACGAAGTTGGAGCCGATGAATCCGGCCCCGCCCGTGACGAGTATGCGCACATCGTCAGGCTACCCAGTTCCCGAACACGGCCCTACGAGTTCGCCGCACTCGTAGGGTTGCGGCCATGAAGGGGATCATCCTGGCTGGGGGCTCGGGGACGAGGCTGCATCCGATCACGCGTGCCATCAGCAAGCAGCTCATGCCGGTTTACGACAAGCCCATGATCTATTACCCCTTGGCCACGCTCATGATGGCCGGGATCCGAGAGATCCTCATCATCACGACCCCGCAGGACCGAGAACAGTTCGAGCGACTTCTCGTGGACGGCCACGAGTGGGGAATCGACATCTCGTATGCCGTGCAGCCCAGTCCCGATGGTCTGGCCCAAGCCTTCATCATCGGTGCCGATTTCATTGGTGCGGACTCCGTGGCCCTGGTGCTGGGCGACAACATTTTTTATGGCACGGGTCTGGGTCGCTCGCTCCGGGATCTCAGCGACATCGAGGGCGGTCACATCTTCGCCCATCACGTCCGCGATCCGGCGGCGTACGGCGTGGTGGAGTTCGACGCCGATCACAAGGTGATCTCCATTGAGGAGAAGCCCACCGAGCCCAAATCGAGTTACGCAGTCCCGGGCCTGTATTTCTATGGGAATGATGTCGTCGAGATCGCCAGATCCCTCAGTCCCAGCCAACGCGGCGAGCTTGAGATCACGGCTGTCAACGACGCCTATCTCCAACGTGGCGACCTATCGGTGACGGTGCTTCCGCGAGGAACGGCCTGGTTCGATACCGGCACGTTCGAGGGCCTGATGGATGCGAGCCAGTTCGTCCACCTCATCGAGGCCCGGCAGGGGATGAAGATCGGATGCGTCGAGGAGATCGCGTGGCGCGCGGGCTGGATCGATGACGACCACTTTTCGGCGCTCGGCGACGCTCTCGTCAAGAGCGGATACGGCGGCTACATTCACACCTGCTTGGCGCAGGGCAAGGAGCTTCCCTGATGCAGGTCCAACCTCTGGCCATTGAGGGGGCGTTCGTCGTGACACCGCGACAGTTCCCTGATGACCGCGGTGTGTTTCTGGAGTCGTTTCGTGGCGATCTGCTCGCCCAACATCTCGGGCAC